>CAVXEP010000020.1:0-225806 GCA_963760795.1 uncultured delta proteobacterium | reverse complement strand
GGTTACATTGGTGTGTCCGCATCGACGGTTGACGACATCGGCATAGCGCAAAACTTTTAGTCGAAACTGTGTTAGGTTCGCTTGGATCTCAATCAATGGTAGTAGGGAAAAGCTCATGAAGATTGCTGTTAAACCGTTCACCGGCACTAAACTAGCGGCTCAATCTTTTGGCTTCTCTGGCCTGCCAGGGTTGGGTAAACTGTCAGCGCAGATCGATTACAATGAAAGAGTTCTGGTTCATCGGCGCGCTGCTTTTCGGCGTGTATTTCTGGAGTGGTCGAGAGATTGCCCGTCCGGGAGGCGTACTGGTGTCGGAAGAACCATTCCAGCGCCAGGTTTACACGTCGCGGTTGCGCGAGAAGAATGGCTTCCAGATCGCGCTCCTCGCCAGCTTCGATATCAGAGCGCGGGTACTCGCTGTTGAAAGTTATCGCTTTGACCGCGGCGCGGCGCTATCGCCGGTGGACCTCGCTTTGGGTTGGGGGCCGATGTCCAACAGCGATATTTTGAAGCAGATTAGCTTCTCCCAAGGCGGACGCTTCTATAGCTGGTGGGCGCAGAAATTTCCGCTTCCCCGCAATGTCATCGAAAGCCATAGTGCCAACATGCACATGATTCCGGCAGACGACGACATCGAGCGCCGGCTGAAATCGACCCGCGCGGGAAATCTCGTACATATCAAAGGATACCTGGTGGAAGCGACGAGTAAGGACGGTTTTCGCTGGAAAAGCTCGCTGTCACGCAGCGACAGCGGTGCGGGCGCCTGCGAGTTGATCTGGGTCGAGTCGTTGGAGAGTTGGTGAGACGCCGGCCCGTTGGCAAATTTCTGGACATTGCACCGCGCTTGGAGTAAACCGCGCATAGCTGGTTTAGCCCGAGGAGCCAAGATGCGACGGATAATGCAATGGGTGTTTGGAACGATACTGACGATAATTTTACTGGCGCGGCTGCCTACCGTGTACGCGGCGGAAACGGCACTGAAGGTCGTCGACGTTTCGCTGCCGGCGGTGTCGTTGTTGCAGTCGCCGCTGTTTGCCGCCATCGAAAGCGGCGCGTTCAAGAAGTACGGCATGGACGTTCGCTACATCGTTACCGGAGCGCGGAGCATCCAAGCGTTGATCGGCGGCTCGGTCAATTTCGCCCAGGGAGTTTCGAGTCGAACCGTGCCCTCGGCGGTGCTGGCCGGATTCGATGCGGTGTTGATCGCCAACTTCAGTGACAAGTTTTTATTCACCATGCACAGCGCGCCGGAAATCAATTCGCTACATGACCTAAGGGGCAAAATCATCGGCGTTTCCGGCCTCGGTGGCAGCACCGATTTCGCCACCCGGGTGGCGCTGCGCGAAGCTGGGTTGGTGCCCGACAAAGATGTCATGATTCGCGGCGTCGGCGGCGTGCCGGAGACCGTGGCGGCGCTGCGCGCCAAATTGGTCCACGCCGGCACGCTTTCACCCCCGTCGTCCTTCGTCGCGCAGAAGGCGGGATTCAAAATGTTGTTCGACATGACCAGCTTGGGCGTTGACTATGTTTCCTCCGGGCTAGGCGTCAAGAAGAGCTGGCTCGTCGCTAACCGGCTGGAAGCGAAACAGTTCGTCATGGCAATGATCGAAGGCGCGAAAATCCTCAGCACGGACGAAGAGTTCTCCCTGCGGGTATTGACCAAGCACACGAGGATTTCCGACCGCGAAGTTTTGCTGCAGAGTTATCGCTATATCAAACCCTATTTCCTCAAGGTGCCGTATCCGTCGACGCGGGCGATCAAAGATACTTTAGATGCGCTGGCGAAAGATTTGCCCAAGGCGAAGGACGCCGACCCGCGCGACTTCGTCGACTTATCGATTGTCAAAGAAATCGAAGCGAGCGGTTTCATCGCCAGCGTCTATGGCAAGTAACATGATGCACCGATTCATTTCCGCCGACGACCACATCGATCTGCGTTGGCTGCCGCAGGATCTATGGAGCGAAAGATTGCCGGCGCGGCTGCGCGAGCGCGGCCCGCGGGTGATCGAGAATGACCACGGCGCGTATTGGAGTTGGGAAGGTCAAACCTTCAGTCCCCATGGCTACTACACCGCGGCGCAGGGGAGCGGCGCCATGTGGGCGATCGAGCGCGGCGGTGTCATGCGTCCGGGTGAGTTGCGGCCGACCACGGCAGCGCTGCGCTTGAGCGACATGGACCGCGACGGCGCCGAGGCTTCGATCATGTACGGCCCCACCGACCCGATGGCGATCGGCGACCCGGAGCTGCGCCGGTTATGCTACCAAGCGTACAACGATTGGTTGAGCGAGTTTTGCGCGGCGCGGCCGGAGCGATTGTTCGGCGTGCCGCAGTTATCGATGGAAGATCCGGTGGCGGCGCGCGACGAGCTGGCGCGTTTGGCCAAGCGCGGCGGGCTGCGTCATGTCAACATCCTTGCGTCCCGCGCCAGTCCGCCGGTGTACGATGACGCCTGGGAGCCGTTCTGGGCGCTGGCCGAAGAGGTCGACATACCCATCGGCTTTCATCTCGCCGTTTTAGTAAAAAAGAGCCGGCTCGATGAATCCAAGCGCGCTGCGGCGAATTTGGTCGTCTCCGTGGCTGCGCAATTCGCCCAAGAGCCGCCCGGCATGCAGTTGCTCGAACCGATGACGGGACTAATTTTTGACGGCGTGCTCGATCGCCACCCGAGATTGAAAATCGTCATGGCCGAAGCCGGGCTCGCCTGGGTGCCGAGCATGATTCAAGGCCTCGATATCTGGTATCAGCGCACCCGCGACGGCCGCAGGCTAACCGGCGAAAAACCGATCGCTTTGCCCAAGCTTTTACCGAGCGAATATTTTCACCGGCAAATCTGGATCAGCTTCGTCGACGATCCGTTGGGCGTGAAAATGGTCGGCAACGTGCTCGACGCCGACAAAGTGATGTTCGGTTCCGATTATCCCCATCCCGCCAGCACCTGGCCCAACTCGCAAGCGGCGATCGCCGCGCAGATAGAGTCTTTGCCCGCCGCTACGGTGCAAAAAATAACCCGCGACAACGCCCGAGCGCTGTTTGGCATTGCTTAAACCTGGCGTCCACAGTCGCAATTGAGTCTGCCAGCGAGGCGTAACCCTACCGTCTTGAGGACGATGGTGACTGCCTCTAAGTGGGTGTCGATCGTTGTGCTGCGCGAAATCAATGCGAAAACAATGCATCGACTTGGCAATGCGAATAAGACTTTGTCATTGCACTCTTGGGCGTTTTCACATCTCCAGGGTTGCACCTCGCTGGAGCTTTGCGGCGGTGCAATTTAGGAGTTTGGGTTTACGCTGAATGACGGCCGATAAAATCGAGCACCGTGCGATTGAAAACTTCGGGTTGCTCCCAATAGGGCGAATGGCCGGCTTCGGAAAAAATAACCACTTCATTGTCAGGGATATGGCGCGCGATCATGCGCGTGATCGATGGCGGTGTCGACGGATCGGCGCTGCCGGTGATGAGCAGCGTTGGCACTTTCAAAGTTTCCAGCTTCGCCGGCGTGACGATGTTGGCGAGGGATTGGCGCGCGCCTTTGCCGGTTTCGGATTGTTCGTTGATCTTCCGCCACTTCTCCGCACCCTCGGGATTGGCCGCACGGTAGGATGGCCCGAGTTCCCAACACCATCGCGGTAGCGCTTCTAGCTCTTTCAACTTGATCCGCGCCGCGGTGTCGGCGATGTAACCGTCGCGGGCAGCGAGATTGTTGCTCGACACGGTTAAGCTCAGAAGCCGTTCGGGGTGCGAAAAAGCATAGTCGGCAGCGACACTGCCACCGGCGGCGGAACTCACCGCATGGAATTTTTTCACGCCGAGAAATTCGCTCAGGTTGTGCAAGTCGGCAGAAGCGATGCCGGGATTATCTGCCGGTGCGAGTTCGGAGTTATAGTAGTTGCGCCGTGAGTAGCCGATGACGCGATAGCCAGCCTGGGCGAAGACCGGCTGCTGGTACAACCAGATCAACGCGCTGCCCGATGCTGGATGTAAAAAAATTACCGGCGTGCCATTGCCGCCGGTATCCCAATAGCCGAGACGGGTGCCGGGAAGTTCGGCGATCCCTTGCCTCGCCGGAGCCTGCTCGGGGATCGGAATCGGCGTCAGCGGATCATGCACCATTGCAGCTGGCTTGCCTTCACTCATGCTAGCTCTTAGCTCGCTCGCGCCGCCGCGAACGAGAAGGCGTCGTAGCCGTCCTCATGAATCAACTTGATGACCTCATCCTTGGCCGGATCGAAGTTGACGCCGATGGGGTCGGCGCCGTTTTGCACCGACTGAATCTGTTCCCGCAATAACTTGCGAAACATGACGACGCCGCGGTCGCCTTCGCCGAGATGTTCTTTAGAACGGTCCGCGAGGGGGCCTTGGGTCTCCCAGGCCATATGGTCTTGGCTGGTGAAATTTTCCATGTGAAATTCTCCGGCTTCGTCAGTAGTTCCGACATATTCTATCGGCGTGTTTTCCGGTTGCACGACCGCGCTGCCATCTTTGCTTGGACTGAAACGGAATTGATAGACCTGCGTGTTGGTGTCGTCGATCGGCGTGCGGAAATGCATGGCGTAGCCGATGCGCACGGGAACGAATAATATGTTGGGGAAAATCAACGGATGGGGTGTTTCGACGGGAGCATCGTCGCCTTCGAATATGCGCTGTTTCTGGATGCCCGCCCAGGTCGGATAGTTGACGAATTCAAAATCGAATTTGTTGAGCATGCGATAATGATACGGCACATGATCGGGATCGCCCTTGAGCTTGAGGGTGTGCGAATGGAGATAATAGGTGTGGGTCGGGTCGACGGAGTTCTCCATCGCTTGCAGCCAATTACAGCGCAGGGTTTCGCAGATGTCGATTTGCTTCTTGCCATCGTTGCGTACTAATAGATCCCATTTGGGCAACAGCGGCTTCCTGTCCGGCGGGCCCATGTAGGCGAACAGCAGGCCGGCGAGGTTTTCCACCGGGTAGGCGGGATGTTGAATCTTGGCTTTGAAGCCGGCTTCAGGGCTTTCGAAAGGCTGGTCGATGCAGCGGCCGCAGGCATCGTACTTCCAACCATGATAGGGGCAGCGGATGCCGTCCTTCTCGACAAAGCCGTAGTAAAGCGACACGCCGCGGTGGGAACAATTCTCCGCCACCAGGCCATAACCGCCGGAGCGGTCCTTGTATAATAGCAAGTTCTCACCGAGCAGGCGGACGCGCTTTTTCGGTTTGGCGTCGTTCAACTCGGCGGCGGCGCCAACCACATGCCAATAGCGCCGCAATAATTGCCCGGCGGGAGTGCCGGGACCGACCCGGCAGAAAAAGTCGTTGTCTTCGTGACTGAGCATGACGGTGGACTCCTTATGGCGATTTGTCCTGCGGGCGGTCGCGCAGCGACAAGATTTTATCTGACAGTATTAGAAATTTTGCCAAGGTGTCAACTTGGGGGAAGGCAATAGGCCGCAGGCGGAACCCTCGAAGGTTACGGCAATGGACAATGACCTGCACAGTTGTCCTTTAAGCCATAAGCGTCGCCGTTTGTTTCCAGGGCATGTAAAGCTCCATTTCGTTATTCTCTCTAGTTTCAACGAAGTGGCGCATTGACAGGCTCTTTTACGCGGTGTTAGGTGTTATGGCTGCACCAAGCCGCATCGTCCGCGGTCCACTGGAGTCTTTTACGGAATAACAAGGAGTCAATATGGCAAACTATAAAGTCATCGATGCCGACGGTCATGTGCGCGAATCGAACGCCGGCATGCGCGAGTTTTTGCCGCCGCGCTGGCAGCGCCGCAACCTTTTCCCCAACGACGAGTGGGATCGCGACCTGCGCGGCAAGCTCGGGCAGAAGCCCGAAGGCCCCAAAGATCAGCTGGCGGCCATGGACGAAGACGGCATCGACGTCATGGTGATGTACCCGACCGCGGGGTTACATGTCTCGGCGCTGCACGAAAAAGATTACGCCACGGCGGTAACCCAGGCCTATAACGACTGGCTCTATCATTTTTGCAAGACCGACGCGGCGCGGCTGAAGTTCGTCGCGTTGTTGGCGCCCCAGGATCCCACCGCCGCCGCTGAAGAATTACGACGCGCGGTGACAGAGCGCGGCGCGGTGGCCGGCGTGTTGCCGACCTACCTGCCGCAGATGCCGGACTTCGGCGATAGTTTTTACGATCCGATTTATGCCGCCGCCGAGAGTCTCGGTGTCGGTCTCGGTTTTCATACCGGCACTTCCGCCGATTCCCTCGGCGGCCAGCGCTTTCGCAAGTTTCTTTCGGCCCATACCATCGATCATCCGGCCGAGCAGATGATGGCGCTGATCGCGACCATCGTCGGCGGCGTGTTCGAGCGCTTTGCCAAGCTCAGCATCGCTTATCTCGAGTCGGGTATCGGCTGGGTGCCGTATATGATCGACCGGCTCGACGAAGAGGTGGAAAAGCGCGGCGCCGACGAAGCGCCCTACTTGACCAAGCTGCCGAGCGAATATGTCAAAAGCGGACGGATCTATTTCGGCGTCGAATGCGAAGAGAAGACGATTCCCGACGCCATGCGCTGGGGCTTGGAAGACACGATCCTTTATTCCTCCGACTATCCCCATTGGGACGGCGACTGGCCGCATACCGTGAAAGGCATCCGCAAGCGCACCGATTTGTCCGATGGTGTGAAAAAGAAAATGTTGCACGATAACGTGGCGCGGTTTTATCGGTTAGATGCGGCGGTGTGACATGTTTGCCGATTTTCGATCAACCGGGAGGTTTCACTACGAAGAACCTCGCGCGGCAAAGCCGCAACCGAATTGAAGAATGGTCGCAAAGAACGCAAGGGGCGCAAAAAATAATCGGGATTCGTAGCAAAGGGCGGGTTTAAAACCCGCCCGCTTGGCTTTGGCGCTCGGACAATTTGCCCAAGCCGCGCAAATTATCAAGAATCGTATTACGAAGAGCACGAAGTCCGAAGCTTTACTATTCCGAACCTTCGTGTCCTTAGTGATCTTCACTGGGCACTACTGGTGTCGAGTTTGCCGAAGGTTCCGCCGGACAGATTAAACTCAGAGATCCCAAAGGCAACCAAGTGGTCGTGTCGGAACAGAGTTGGGCAAATGGATAGCCCCCTTGCCGATGCTTTCAACGAAAGGAAGTGTAGCGTGATTGTCGTATCCAATCGCCTTCAAGTAGCCAAGGGTCATGAAGCGGATTTTGAAAAGCGCTTCGAGGGCCGCGCCCGGCTGGTGGAGAACATGGCGGGATTTATCCGCTTGGAAATTCTTCGGCCGTTAAAAAGCGATTACTACATCGTCCTGACTCACTGGCAAGACGAAGCTTCGTTTCGCGCCTGGACCGACAGCGCGGAGTTTAAAGAAGCTCATAACAAGCGCCCACCGGCGGAAATTTTTGCCGGCCCGAATGTGTTTGAGATGCATGAAGTGATTCAGCAATCCGGAAAATAACGGCAAAAAGATCGATTTCATTGACCGATGATTTTGCCCGCTATCGTTTTGGCTGGGGAACGTTTCGCTAACGAGCAAAACGCCTTCGCTTGACTTCGCCCTGCCTGCCGCATACTGCTGGAGCTAATCGATTCTAAGGAGGTTTTCATGCCTAAGATACGCCATTTGGCGATTCGAACAGAAGATACCGGGAAGTTAGCGGCGTTTTACATGGATGTTTTTGAGATGCAGATACTGCACAAGGAGCGAGACGAAGGCGGCGTGATTTATTTGACCGACGGTTATTTCAATCTCGCTATTCTGCCCAATAAGGAGCAGAACTCGCCCAACGGGCTTTATCATTTTGGCTTCGAGGTCGAAAGCGGCGAGAAGATCGTCGAGCGATTGAAAAAGATCAACCCCAATAAATTGCCCAAACAGCGCCCGAACGACCGTCCCTACGCGGAAACCCGTTGCTCCGATATCGACGGCAACTTTTTCGATATCTCCGAGCATGGTTTTCTCGATTACGAACTGGTCGGCGACAGGAAGAAGTAAGAAGCTAGTTCAAACCGTTGCACCGCTGCGTTCCGTTCAAACCATTGGAACTTCCCAAGACGGTTTGAACTGTTTGAGCCACCTTCATGGATTGAAGTTACCGGAGGACTGAGTAATGCGCCGTGGCTTGTTTTCTCTGCTCCTAGCGCTCGCGTTTGTGCCAGCCGAGCTGTCTGGCCAAGTTCGTTCTAACTTCGCCTCCAGCATCACCAGCGAGAGCATGGCCTCCGTCTGGGTCGCCAGACAATTGGGCTTGTTCAAAAAATATGGCCTTGAGACCCAGTATATTCTCATGCCGCGCTCGCCGCTGGCGGTGGCGGCGTTGCTGGCCAACGAAATCGATGTGGCGGTGATTGGGCCGGGCCATCTGGTTAACGCGGGTGCGAGCGGCGCCGATGTGATCGGCGTTGCGAACTTCGTTCAGAAGCTGGACTACCGGGTTAACGTGCGCCCCGACATTAAAAAGAAGGAAGATCTGCGTGGCAAGAAGATCGCTATCAGCGGCCCCGGCGCGACCTCGCACCTGGTCACACTGTTAGCGTTGCAGCATATGGCGATCGATCCGAATCAAGCGAAGATTACTTTTCTGACCATTCCCGGCACCGAGATTAACCGCCGTCTCGCGTTGGAAAGCGGTAGTATCGACGCCACCTCGCTGAACGGTTCGGTGGGGGACACTTACGCGAACAAAGGTTATCCGATTATCTATAATTTCAAAGGTTCAGGCGTGACCATGCCCCAAACCATGCTGGTCACGACCCGCCGTATTGCGGCAGCCAAGCCACAGGTTATCGAAGGGTACTCGAAAGGACTCGTGGAGGCGATCGGCTACATGCTCGATCCCGTTAACAAGGAAAACGTAACGCGCATCATGGCCACGAACTTACGGCTGTCCAATACGAGCGAGGCCGACGAAGCCTATCAGGCCGTGTTCAATGCCTACGAGCGGCTGCCCCTACCGACGGTGGAAGGCATGAAGCGACTGCATGGCTTGCTTCTGACGATCAATCCAAAACTTCCTGATGTCAAAGCCGAAACTTTGATCGACGACAGCTTTATTCATCGACTTGAGGCTTCCGGATTTGTCCAGAGCGTTAATAAAAAACGTTAAAGAGTGATCAGACGGAGGCTCACCGCAAAGAGCCTGGTAGATCACTCGACAGAATCTTTGCAAAGAACGCAAAAGACGCAAAACAAGATCCGCAGTGTAGGGACGCGATTCATTGCGACCTTTGCGACGCCTTATCCGAAACTTGCGCAAGGCGCCAGAATTCTCAGCAATCGTCACCCAATCGAAGATTTGGGACGGGAGGATTGGCCGCAAAGTATGCAACGCATACAATGAAAAAACTTGATTTGTGCGGGATGCGGGAGCAGGCAATCGATGAAAGAAGAACAGGTTTCAGTCGTAGTTGTCGGCGGCGGGAGCGCCGCCTTTGAATCGGCGGTGGCAGCCAAGCAAAGCGGTGCCCGTCAAGTCGTCATGTTGGAAAAAGCGCCCGAGCCGGAGTTCGGTGGCAACGCGCGTTTCTCGCACACCGGATTTCGCTTCGCCTATTCCGGTGCAGCGGAAATTCGCGGCTTTGTGCCCAATATGACCGCTGGCGAGTTCGACCGATTGCATTTGCCCGGCTATACGCCGGCGGATTTCACCGCCGATCTCATGCGTGTGACGCGCGGCCGGATCAACAAAAAACTCGCTGAAGTCTTGGTGAACGAATCCAACGTCGCCGTGCACTGGATGGATCAACTCGGCATGCAGTGGGAACCTGCCGGCCATGTGGAGATCGACGGCAAACTTTATTTTGAGCCTGGGATCGTCATCCATCCCACGGGCGGCATTGGCGGCGGCATAAGCCAGCTCAATCAGTGGCGCGATATCGCCACACGCATGGGGGTGGCGATTCGCTACGAGTCGCGGGTGCGCGAGCTGCTTGGCAATGACCGGCATGTCGAAGGCGTGCGTGTATCCGATCCCAGAGAAGAATATGAGATCCGCGCCGGCGCGACGATTCTCTGCGCCGGCGGTTTCCAGGCCAATCCGGAAATGCGCGCGCGCTATCTCGGCGCCAACGCCGATTTGATGAAGGTGCGCGGCAGCCGGCACGATACCGGTGAGGTTTTGCAAATGGCGTTGGCGCTTGGCTGTAAAGCGTCCGGCCACTGGCAGGGCGCCCATGCGACGCCCATCGACGCGACCTTTGGCGATGTCGAGCTGAGCAACAAAGCCAACCGTTACGGTTATACCTTTGGCATTACCGTCAACTCCCTAGGTCAACGCTTCTTTGACGAAGGTGAGGCGCATGTCTCTTACACTTACGCCAAGACCGGCTGGGCGGTGTTGAGCGAGCCTGGCGGTGTGGCTTATCAAATTTTCGATCGCAAAGGCGCGGCATTGCAGGACCCGAGCTACTACCAATTCGCCAATCCCATTGAAGCGCAGACGATTGCCGAGCTGGCAGGTAAGATCGGCATTGAGTCAACCGTGTTGAGTCATACCGTGGACAAATTCAATCAAGCGGTGCGCCATGATATTCCGTTCGATGCCTCGAAAACCGATGGTCGCTGCACCGAAGGGATTCAGCCGCGCAAATCCAATTGGGCGCAGCGCATAGATGAGCCGCCCTTCCAGGCGTTCCCGGTGACTGGCGGTATCACTTTCACCTTCGGCGGCCTCGAGATCAACGGTGATGCCCAGGCGCTTAACACCAGCGGTCAGCCGATCCGCGGCTTGTTCGCATCGGGCGATATCATCGGTTTGTTTTTTCATAACTACCCGTCGTGCACGGGGCAGACGCGCAATGTGGTTTTTTCGCGCCTGGCCGGCAGGCACGCCGCGGCGCAGGGATTGTAAAGAGACCGACAATTGAGGTGATAATGGCAGGTTGCCGTCGCAAAGTAGCGCTCGCAGTTTTCGCAAATGTTTTCCTGCTATTTGCATTCGCCGCGCGCTCGCCTGCCGCCACAACTCCGAATCCATTGCTGATTACCATCGGCAGTCTCAGTGAGCGCGAAGCGGTGCTCTTTGTCGCCAAAGACTACGGCATTTTCAACAAGCATGGCTTGGATGTGCGAGCGGTGCACGTGCGCAACGGCGCTGTCGCTCTGTCGGCGTTGGCGAATGGCGAGGCGCAGTTCTACTTGGGCGCGGCGACCGGCTCGACCCTTGGCGCCATCGCCAACGGGCTGGACGCGGTGTTCATCACCAGCTTGATTCACAAGCTCGAAGGCACCTTCGTGGTCATTCCGGCGATCAAGACGCCGGCTGACTTGAAGGGCAAAAACATCGGCGTCACCAGCCTCGGCGGCGGCATCTGGATGCGCTCCATGCTGGCGTTTGAGCACTGGGGGCTTGAGCCACAGCGCGACAAAATAACTTTACGCGTGGTCGGCGACGAGTCTTTGCTCGCGCAGGCAATGCCCAACAAAGTGATCGACGGCGCTTATTTCAACTACACTTTTGCCAGCGTGCTCGAACGCCAGGGCTTTCGCGTCTTGGCCGATCTCGCCAAGCTCAACATCCCGTATCAAAACACCGCGCTGCTGGCCCAGCGCAGATATTTGAACAGCTCGCAAGACTCCACGGAGCGCCTGCTGCGCGCGCTTACCGACTCCATCGGCTTCGTTCTCGACCCGAAAAACAAATCGCTGGTGCTTAAAAGCATGGCCAAAGGCCTGCGCCTCGCGCAAGTGGAAGACGCCGTCGGCGGTTATGAGCGCCTCGGCAATATGTACCAACGCCGCATCTTTCCCAACGTCGACGGCATCCGTTCGACGATCCGCTTTCTTGGCGCGACCAACGACAAGATCCGTGCGCTGAAAGCTGAGGACTTGATCGACGAACGGTTTGTGAAAAAATTGGAACAAGAGGGCAGGTTTTAGATTGAGTCGTCGCCGGTCGTCTTGTCGTTTTCCCTAACCGACCTCTCAAGCTGCCAGCGATCGCCATACGCCGCTGGTTCGATACTCTCCGCCCACGGTAACTCGGATTGCCAACAAAACGTTAAAATCAGCCAAAGTCATTCAGCCTGAAGCGCGCATCCATGAAATCTATCAGCGAGTATTACAAAATCCTCGGAGTCGACTCCAGCATCACAGCCGAAGAGCTGAAGAAGGTTTACCGGGAACTGGTCAAAGAGTGGCATCCCGATCGGCTTTTGCATAATCCGAGTCTGCACAAGACCGCGCAGGAAAAGCTTCAGGAAATCAATGAAGCCTACGATCAGCTTCTGGAGCACTTGGCAAATCCCGAACCCCGACCGTCGCCGCCCAAGAACGAGCCGCGTCGAAATACCGCCGCCGCGCCCCGCAAAGCAACCAGTGCGACCGCAAAACGGCCCGTCGCCCCTGTGACTCAATGGTTAACCCCCTATGTCGCATTTTGGCGAAAGCATCGTGCGTTGGTCCGGCGCGTGGTCTTAGACACCGTGAAAGATCCATGGATCATCGCGGCTGTCATTTTCATGCTGTTGTTGGCGATCGCTGTAGATTGGTTTTAGCAATCAAACTAACTCTCCGTAATCGAAAACTCGTCGATGGAAGTGAACTATCGCTCGTGTCGTCGCAGAAATCTTCATCGAAGACGTTGCCGAGTTAGACTTTGTTACCGCGAGACGCAGAGGGAGTTTTCCGTCAGTACGCAGCCGATGGGTTGGGGACATCATCAATCTCGATCTCGACGCGAAAATCAGTTACTTAGAATTCAAAACGGCCAACGAAAACGCCAAGGAAGTCCCGACTACTTAAAAAACTTCTTGGACTTCGTATACCAGGATTGAAGCGCAGTCTTCTACGATCAAATCTGCTCATTCTTTCGTCAGTGTGCCCCATTTGGATAGTCATTTACGCTTCTGACTTTTTTCATCGTGCGTCGATTCGTCCGGGTGATAAGGTTCTTGAAGGTACGAGAGCCGGCTGATTGCTTTCGCTCGGCAATTGCAGCAGGCGAGAACGCTGGAGGACAGTTCGACGCAAGCGCGACATTTCGCATGCCGACAAAATGAACAGACAAGGCCTAGGGCTGGGGAATAATGTATTAGTCGAGTCACGTTGCGTAATCCTAACCCACGCGAATATTTGCATCGGTGTACCGTTTTAATTTGAAAATGAGTCCGCATATTTATTTAAGATCGTATCGAGTGTCAAGCGTTTAAAGATTTTCTCAAGTTGTTTTGACAAAAAAAAAGCAATGACAAGCAATTCTATAATGAAACTAAGTTTTAATAATCGATATCGATCATTCTGAAAATTCTTGTTGGTTCGCGGTTGCTCTCTCATTCGCAGGATGTGTTTGAATGCTCTCTCAAAAAAATCCTTTGATATTTGTCTGAGGTGTCTTCAGGTAAATCCACGAGTAATGCGCTGGGTCTTAGTAGCGACGCCGCCATTGTAGAAATATAGGCGGCGGGTCCGCTGCGGCTATACTGCAAGCCGGTTTGCGTCGGGTAGAATCGTTGAAAATATATTGCCCCAGCTGTGTGATCGTCTAGGTGTGGGATCTCAAGAAATCGGCTGGCCGGCGTTTCTCGTGGCGCGGCGCCTAGGTCAAATAACAGAAAGGCTCGTGAACTGATTCGGGTTGGAGATTTTGAGCTGACCGATTGTCACCGGCGCGATCTCGCCGGTTATTTCTTCAGCTTGGCTTTTTCCAGCGCGATGGCGAACAGCCCGGTCGGCTGCGGCGGGCGGTTTTGCGGTCGAATCGATTGCGGCGGCGGCTTGTCTCGCTGGCTGCGCGCGCCATCGGGAGTCGTTTGCGCGCGTGTTTCGCTTGAACGCTGCGCATTGCCCGGCGCGTCGTCAAGACGCATGGTGAGGGCGATGCGTTGACGCTTGACGTCGACGTCCATCACTTTGACTTTGACGATCTGGCCGGGTTTGACGACTTCGTGGGGATCTTTGACGAACTTATTCGCCAAGGCAGAGACATGCACCAGGCCGTCCTGATGCACGCCGATGTCGACGAAGGCGCCGAAGGCGGCGACGTTGGTGACGACGCCTTCGAGGATCATGCCGGGCTGCAAGTCTGAAATCGCTTCGACGCCTTCTTGAAAGGTCGCGGTTCTGAATTCCGGGCGCGGATCGCGGCCGGGCTTTTCCAATTCCGCCAAAATATCTTTGACCGTCGGCACGCCGAACTTGTCGTCGGTGAATTGTTCGGGTTTTAGTTCTTTCAACACCGCCGCTTGGCCCATCACTTCGCCGATACCCTTGCCACACTGCGCCAGGATCCGTTCGACCACCGGATAGGCTTCCGGATGGACAGCCGAGCGGTCGAGCGGGTTGTCGCCGTCGTTGACGCGCAGAAAACCGGCGGCTTGCTCGAAGGTCTTGTCGCCCAAGCGAGGAACTTTGGTCAGTGATTTGCGATTGCGAAAGGCGCCGTTGGCGTTGCGGAACTCGACGATATTTTTTGCCAGCAGGCTGTTGAGTCCCGACACGCGGGTGAGCAGCGCCACGGATGCCGTGTTGAGGTCGACACCGACGGCATTGACGCAGTCCTCGACGGTGGCGTCGAGGTTGCGCGCCAGGGCGCGTTGATTGACGTCATGTTGGTATTGCCCAACGCCGATGGCTTTGGGTTCGATCTTGACCAGCTCGGCCAACGGATCTTGCAGGCGCCGGGCGATGGACACGGCGCCGCGCAGACTCACGTCGAGTTCGGGAAATTCAGCGGCGGCGAATGCCGATGCCGAGTAGACCGAGGCGCCGGCTTCGCTGACGACAATCTTATTCACTTTACGTTCCGGTATTTTCGCGGCGATGAGTTTTATCGCTTCGGCGGCGAGCTTGTCGGTCTCGCGGCTGGCGGTGCCGTTGCCGATGGCAATCAATTCCGCCTTATGCTGCACGGTCAGACGCGCCAAGGTCGCCAGTGAACCGTCCCAATCGTTGCGCGGTTGGTGCGGATAGATCGTCGCGGTCTCCAGCAGTTTGCCGGTGGCGTCGACCACGGCGATTTTACAGCCAGTACGGATGCCGGGGTCGAGGCCGAGCACTGCCTTTGGGCCCGCCGGCGCGGCGAGCAGCAGGTCGTGCAGGTTGCGGCCGAAGATTTTTATCGCTTCAGCTTCGGCGGCCTCGCGCAGCTGCATCAATAGTTCGGTGCTGATATGCAGATGGGCTTTGACCCGCCAGGTCCAGTTGCAAACATCGGCGAGCCACTTGTCGGCGCGCCGGCCGCGATCTGCGATGCCAAAATGGCCGGCGATCATGGCGACGCAGGGATGTGGCACAACCGCCTCCAGTTTCTCGTCAAGACCTAGATTAATGGATAGCACGCCCAAGGTTTGGCCGCGGAACAAGGCCAACGCGCGATGGGAAGGAATGGTGCGAATGGTTTCGTTGTAGGCATAGTAGTCGCGAAACTTTTCCGCTTCGGCCATTTCCTTATCTTTCATCACTTTTGAGGTGACGACGCCCTCGTCCCACAGGCGCGTGCGCAGCTTCGCCAAGCAGGTCGGCGGTCTCGGCGAAACGCTCGGATAAAATATCGCGGGCGCCATCGAGGGCGGCTTTGACATCGGGCACGCCGTTCTCGGCGGCCGGCTTTTCGTTGACGAATTTTGCCGCTTCTTCTTGCGGATCGAGGGTCGGATCGCCGAGTAGCGCGTCGGCTAGAGGTTCAAGGCCGGCTTCGCGGGCGATCTGCGCCTTGGTGCGGCGCTTGGGTTTGAAGGGCAGATAAATATCTTCCAGCGCTTGCTTGGTGGCGGCGCCTTCGACGGCGGCGCGCAGTTCATCGGTGAGCTTGCCCTGCTCTTCGATGGACGCCAAGATCGTCCCGCGCCGATCTTCCAACTCGCGCAGATAGAGCAGCCGCTCCTCGAGATTGCGCAGCTGGGTGTCGTCGAGATTGCCGGTGACTTCCTTGCGATAACGGGCGATGAACGGCACGGTCGCCCCTTCATTCAACAATGCGACGGCGGCGGCGACCTGGTGGGCGCCGACGCTGAGTTCGCCGGCGATCAGTTGGATGATTTTGCTTTGGCTAGCTTCGGAAACATTTTGCGTCATGGATGAAACCTTATGCGTAGAGTGAATCGAGTGAGTATAGCAACGTTGCGCCAAGAATGCAGCGCGGAGAAAGAAAAGTCGGGCAATCAGCCAGGAAAAACCCAGGCCAGCAAAAAATTGTCACTTAACAGCGCTGTGCCGGCGGCAGGCCAATCGATTTTAACCAATCGACGGTCTGGTTCGTGACCATTCTCTCATTGTTGACGAACAAGTGGGCTTGGAATGGCGAGTTGCCGGGGCTGCTGGGAATGACGACGATCTCGGCTTGCGGTGATTTAACCGCATTCTCTTTGATTCTGCCGGCGATGGTTGCGCGCCGGGTGACTATGCCTTTGCCTTGGATGTTGTCGCCGTCGTCATAAACGATCAGAAACGGCACCTTGATATTGCCAATCATTTTCTCGACATTGGCCTTGCTAGTTTTGACGTCCCGGTAGCTGAGAAAGGTTTTCGCCGAAGTGATGATGAACTTGCCTTCGCGAAAGGGCAGCAGCTTGATCTCGTCGCCTTTGCCGGCGGCGACCAACTCGCGGCATTCGCTGACGAAGTTTTCGTATAGGTCGGGGCCGAGCAAAGAATCGCGAGTCACGGTCGGGATGTCGATATGCGGGCCGTAGACGCCCAGGGCCTTGACCGCCGGGTGCGGCTGATCGCCTTGATAGTATTCGACGATCGGCGTGCCGAGGCTATGGCCGGCGAGAAAGATCCTGTCGCAGCCGCGGCTGGTCATGAACGAAACCGCATCGCCGGCTTCGCTCACCGCTGTGTCAAATTCCGAAGTGCGAAAGGAATCTCCCGAATGGACGCCGTTGTAGCCCAGCACGGTGTAGCCCGCTTCGGCGAGATAGGCGCCGAGAAACATCGTCGGCGCGGCGTACCAATAGGATTCAACGCCGTGCACTAATACCACTGCGGTTGATGACGGCTTGAATAATTTCGCATCGGGGCTGAAGATGCCGCCCTGCACGTCTCTGCCGTTGCTGCGAAATTCTATCAGTTCAAATCCGACGCCGGCTTTCGGTAAGTAGCCCATGGAAAATTTCTCCTGTCACTTGGTATTACCGATCGGTGTGGAGCGCAAGTGCTCATGAACATCGCTTCGAAAATTGAGAATTGACAATGGATAATTGACAATGGCGGATCGAGGATGGCGTTGTTTCCGCATTGGTTCCTTGACGCATTGGTCGGTAGCGCGTAGCGTCACGTATGGTAATTAACCTTCGTAAGGAATGAATGAATGATCGCACAAACCGTTAAAGATGAACTCGCGCCGTCGGGCAAACTTCGTATCGGCATCAACTATGGCAATGCGGTGCTGGCGAGCCGGGATGCGGCGAGCGGCGAGTTGCGCGGCGTGGCGGTGGATTTAGCCCGGGAATTGGGCCGCCGATGCGAGCTAGCGGTGGAGCTCGTGGCCTTTGAATCCGCTGGCAAGATGGCTGCGGCGGTGAAGGCGGGCGCTTGGGACACGGCTTTTCTCGCGGTGGAGCCGGGACGGGCGGATGAAATCGCGTTTACTGCGCCTTATCTGCTGATCGAGGGCACCTATTTAACGCCGCCGGGATCGCCGATTCAATCCATCGCCGATGTCGATCAAGCCGGCGTGCGTGTCGGGGTGTCGACGGGCAGTGCTTACCATTTGTTCTTGAGCCGAAACTTGAAGCAGGCGCAAATGATCAAGGCGGAGAGCCCAAATACCGCGTTCAATCTGATCATTGAGGGCAAAGTCGATGTTGTCGCCGGCGTGCGCCAGGCGCTGATGGCCAACGCCGCCAAACTTCCAGGTTCGCGCGTGTTCGACGAGCGCTTCATGGCGATCGAACAGGCGATGGGCATGCCGCTTGGACGCGCTGCGGGTTTGAAATGTTTGCGTCAGTTTATCGAGGATGTGAAAGCGTCCGGCTTTGTCGCCCAGGCGCTTGAGCGCGCGGGCATTCGCGGTGTGGCCGTTGCGCCGCCGGCGGCGCCGTAGACGAGATTGGATCTTCGGTATCAAAGACATCTCACCACGAAGGACACGAAGAGCACGAAGTTTGGAATCGTAATTTTCCGAAACCTTCGTGTCCTTCGTGAGTTTCGTGGTGAGATCCGGCCTTCTCTGCTTCCTCAGCAGTGTTTTTCAACACTTATGCGCTGCGGTCGCTTGTGATAGACGAAAACAATGGATGAGAACGATAACCAGCCGGCGCCGCAGCCGCCGTTCGCGCTGCCATTCTACTATGGCTGGTTCATCATCGGGCTGAGCTTTCTCGCTTATCTTGCCGCGTCGGCGGTGCGCTCGGCGCCTTCGGTGTTGATTCATCCTTTGGAGCGGGAGTTCGGTTGGGGACGAACGGCGATCTCTGCGGCGGCGAGTTTGAATTTACTCACCTATGGTTTGATGGCGCCGGTGGGCGGTTGGCTGCTCGATCGTTACGGTGCTCGACGCGTCGTGATCGGCTCTCTCGCGACTATCGCCGTCGGCGTCACCGGTACCGTGTTTGTCAGCGAGCTCTGGCACTTTATTTTTCTCTGGGGAATTGTCCTTGGCATCGCCACCGGTGTGACACCGGCGCTGGCGGCGAGCGTGGCGAGCCGCTGGTTTATCGCCCGGCGCGGCTTGGCGCTCGGTATCCTGACCAATGCCAATGCCACCGGGCAGGTCATTTTCTTGCCGATTCTCATGGCGCTAATCGTCTCCCATGGTTGGCGCACGGCGATGATGTTGATCGTCGGCACGGCGTTATTGCTGCTGCCGGTGATCTGGTTGTGGCTGCGCGACTATCCTGCGGAGCTTGGCCTCGAACCTTACAGCGACGGTACGACAACCGCGGAACAACGCAATCAGGCGCGCGCGGCGCCGCGGCCATTTTCCTTTGCCGCCTTCGAAGATGCGATCAAGACGCCGACGTTCTGGCTCTTGAGCGGCAGTTTCTTCATCTGCGGCATGACCTCCAACGGTTTGGTCGGCACGCATATGATTCCCCACGCCATCGAGCGCGGCATCGCGGAGGTGACGGCGGCGACGGCGGTGGGCATCATGGGAGTGGCGAGTTTTGTCGGGACGATGTTTGCCGGTTGGCTATGCGACCGGATGGATGAGCGCAAAGTATTGTCGGCGGCCTATTTGTTCCGTGGATTGTCGCTGTTCGTCTTGCCCTATGTGACCGACTCGCCCAGCTTATTCGTCTTCGCGGTTTTGTATGGCTTCGACTGGTTCGCCACCGGACCGGCGACGGTGGCGCTGATCGCCAAACATTTTGGCCAGGACCGCGTCGGCGTGCTCTTCGGCTTGGTCTTCGCATCGCACCAAATCGGCAGTGCCATCGCCGCTCTCGGCGCCGGCTGGATCTACAGCGAGTTTGGCGAATACTACTACGCTTTTATGAGTGGCGCCGTCATGGGTTTGCTCGCTGCTGGGATGGCGATGATGATTCGCCGGGATCAGGATCAAGCGCCGGCTCTGCCTGTGGGCGCCCAAGCGGCGCGCGCGTAAGTCATCGCTTCGCTGTGAATTTCAGATTCCAGAATTCAAAATTACCAATAGTAACTGCGCTGCTTACTCGCGGTAGCGCGCCTGCATCTGGGCGAAAAAGCCGTTGTCGTCCAATTTGCGGATGAACGAACTGTCCATCAGGCTCGCCGGATTGACGTCGGCGAGTTTGGGGTTTTGCATCGCCAAAAGCCGCTGCATGTTCTTCAGCCCTTCGAGCGACGGGTACGGTTTGGCTTCGAACTCCTTGGCAAGATCGCCATGTCCTTCTTCGGCGGAGGCCGAATCGGTAAGCCTGAGATGGTTCATGATCGATTTGATGGTTTGGGCTTTGCCACTGGGGGCAAGGGAAAAATACTCGCCTTCGATCAGCGCCTTCAGGACATTTTCCAGTAGCGCGGGATTTTTCTCGAGATAATTCTTGCGTGTAACCATACCGGTGGCGGCCATCGCGGGATTGACTTCGGTCAAGATGTTGAAGCCCTTTTGCAGCAGGCCGGGAATATAGGTGCGCGTGGTGAGCACGGTGGCATCGATCACCTGCGACTCCAGGGCGCGGACGGTCACGGTTTGATCGCCGATGATGAGCAGCCGTATCTTGTCGCGCGCCAAATCGAGACCGAGTTGTTCGAGTGTGAGCATGACGTACATCCAAAGGGTCCCACCGATACTTTGAACGCCGATGCGTTTGCCGGCCAAGTCGGCCGGTTTCTTGATATCCGAGCGGACCAGCAGGTGGCCTTTGCCGCGGCTGACGAAGTTGGCAATCATCTTTAGTTCAGCGCCAGCCGCCGCCGCGCCGAGCACCGTCGTACCGCCGGTGTAGCCAACTTCGAGATCGCCGGAGATGAGACCGGCGCTGAGCATCTGATTGTTACGCACCAGCACCACCTGCGGGCGCACTCCATATTTGCCGAAGAAGTCCAAGTCCTGGGCGACCCACAACGGCGCGACGCGAGGACTCGGGCTCGGATAAGCGATCACAACCCGGCTTGGCGCTGGGGCGCCTCGGCCGTCGCCTGGCATGATGATTAGAACCGCGCCGATGATCGAGAGCGTGATGCCAAGCCGTGTTACGCCAAAAGTTTTGACAACTATTTCGCGGATTTTCATATGCCCGCCTCCTTGCGTCATTGGCCTCGACACGCGGTGAAAACCGCTCGACTACATATCAAGCTCGGCGCAGGATGCAAAGCGTGAATTCACCGCATGCCTCTTGGCGCCAGTTCTTTCTGCCAGCGGCCAGCGAGGCCGTCCGTTAGGGGGTGCATTAGGTTAGGATCGTAAGAGGGTCTTGACGAAGGGGGAGAAAGTCAAAAAAATGCGGCTGAAGCAAGGGCTCCAGCCGCATGTTGCGCTAGTTATCACCTACGGGATCACGACCGTGTCGATCACGTGGATCACACCGTTGCTGGCCATGATATCGGTGCGAACAACTTGTGCGTTGTCCACCATGACTTTACCGTCCGCGACATTGATCTTCAGCGAACTACCGTTGGCCGTCTTTGCGCTCTTAAGATTGACCACATCGCTTGCGGTCACTTGGCCGGCCACAACATGATAGGTAAGAATCGCTTGCAGCTTACTACGATTTTCCGGCTTGAGCAGATTTTCCACCGTACCGACAGGGAGCTTTGCAAACGCTTCGTCTGTCGGGGCGAACACCGTAAACGGTCCCTTGCCTTTGAGCGTATCCACCAATCCAGCCGCCTTTACCGCGGCAACTAACGTCGTGAACGAGCCGGCCGACACCGCAGTGTCGACGATATCTTTCTCCGCTGCCATTTCTGCTTTCACCGGCGCGGCCAAACCCAATCCCAAGCTGATCACCATTGCCGCTACTGCTCCTTTGAAGATTTTCATTTTTCTTTCCTCCTTGTTATTTATTGTTTCTTAATCTTCCTGGCGCGGTACTAGAGCAAGGGCGATGCCAGTCTTATGTCGGCGTGCTTTCTATATGAATTATAGAAGATAAACTCGATTGAAACGAAATCATCGCGGGCTTGTGAGACACTCATGAAACAGCTTATTGTCTCACGAGTGTCTCACCATGTATCAGTTGAGACAGCGAACTATTTTTTGCCAGGGGGAATTTTTAGATCTGCGAGTCGGCGGTAGAATGTCGCCCGGCTTATGCCTAACAGCCGCGCCGCCTTGGCGCGATTACCGCCGGCGCGATCGAGAGCTTGCTGCAGATGGGCTTTTTCATCCACGCCCGAGTCGCTGGAGATTTCGTAGAGGCTATCCAGACTGGGGTGAACCTCCGGTGGCAGATCGTCTTCTTGAACGACGCTACTCTTGCAACCGATGACTGCGTATTCAATGGCGCTTTTCAGTTCCCGAACGTTGCCAGGCCAATCATATTCCGAAAGCAGGCGGAGCGCGTCCGAGCTCAGTTCCTTGACCGGCTTACCGCTCGTCGTCGCGAACTGCGCGAAAAACGACGCGGCCAGCAACGGAATATCTTCACGCCGCTGGCGCAGCGGCGGCAGCAGGATACGTGCAACGCGGATACGGTAAAGCAAATCGGAGCGGAAGTTGCCGTTGGCCACTTCGTCGCTAAGCGTGCGGTGGGTCGCGGCGAGCATGCGCACATCGATTTTGCGCGGCTTGGATTCGCCGAGCCGCACGATCTCGCGCTCCTGGAGCACCCGGAGCAGTTGGTTCTGCACGGTCATCGGAATATCGCCGATCTCGTCCAAGAACAGAGTGCCGCCATTGGCCGCTTCGAATAAGCCCTGATGATCCTCTACGGCGCCGGTGAAAGCGCCGCGTTTATGGCCAAAGAGTTGGCTGCCGAGCAAAGAGTCGGTGAGGCCAGCGCAGTTGACGGCGATGAATGGCTGGTCTTTGCGGTGGCTCGATGAGTGGATGGCGCGCGCGACCAGCTCCTTGCCGGTGCCGGTTTCGCCTTCGATGACGACGCTGGAATCGACCCGCGCGACATCGCGGATCTGTTGATAGACTCGCTGCATGGCAGTGCCCTTGCCGAGCAAGTCGTGAAAACCGGCGCGGTCGTTGAGTAACAAGCGCAGATCATGTATCTCGGTGACGTCATAGAGCAAGACAATCTTGCCGCGCGCGTCGCGTGGATCGTCTTTAACTTCCACTTCCAGCCAAGCGCGGCGGCCATCGTCGAGGTCGAGATGGACCGCCAGTTTGCCGCGCTCCTGCTGCGGCTTTCGTTGCAGTTCGCGCAGTGCGTTACGATCTTCATCATCCAGCAGGAATACCTCATCCCAGGCCTGACCATAGGCGCCGGCGCTGCGGCTGCCGAGTAGTTGACGCGCCATGCCGTTGAGAAAAACCAAGCGGCCCTTCTCATCGGTCATGGTCGTGCCGAGACGAAGCTCGTTTAAGATAGAGCTGAGATCACTGCGGCTTTTTTGGACCTCCGCAAGCAGCTCGGCGAGCTTGGCTTCCACTTCCTTGCGCTCGGTGACATCTCGTTGAATCGAAAGATACTGAACGATCTGGCCGCGCTCGTCGCGCACCGGTGAGATATCCCAGGCGACAAAGTATTCCCGACCATCCTTGCCGTAGTTAACCGTTTCGGCTGAGAAGTCGCCGCCTTGGCTGAGAGTTTCACGCAGCCGTTTGAGCATGGACCGATCGGTTTTCGCTCCCTGCAAAATGCGCGGCGTCTTGCCGAGTATTTCGCTCCGGCTATAGCCGGTCATCTCTGTGAACGCCGGGTTGACGAAAATAACTGCCGGGCCCGGCTCGTCGAGTTCGGCGGTGGTGATCAGAATCGCTTCTCTGGCTTGTTGCACCGATGCATCGAGCAGACGGAGCATTTGCTCTTCATTGAGGTCTGTTTGAGGGTGCGCCGATGACTTGCCCTGTCGCTCGCTCATGTCTGTTAATGTAGCTGAAAAAATCGTCCGAACCGAGCGGGTAGGCACTTGTACCGCCGGTTACCGGAGTGTGGCCGGCCGCCGCTAAACGCTGGGGATGGTTGGCAAAACTATGGCCTTGGACAAAGCAGACTGAGAGCCGGCTTGTCCAAGGCCGTCAGCAAGGCTAAACCGCCTTGTACGGGAAGCGTTTCAACTTGGTCGTGTTCTTGCCCTCGATGCGCAAGAGGCCGGTGGCCGCAACGCGCTTGGGCGAGTGGACGTCGCCTTCGTTGTAAATATGCGCCATGCCCGGTTTGAGCGTGTAGACCTGGCCGCGTTTAACTTTTCCCGGTTGGCCTTCGGCGGCGGCTTCGAGGACTTCCCAGTCGCTCATCTGAGTCTCACCCCAGGCCTGGCCGTAGATCGCCCAGGAGCTGCCGTGATCGTGCGGATTGGCCTCGCGCGCTTCGCGATTGACATGGGCGCAGACGCAGAAGCCCAGTTCGGCATCTTCGTAGATCACTTGGCGGTCGGGGGTGTTGTCGTTGATGTAGGTCGAGATGAACTTCTCGTCTTTGAGAGCCTCCTGTACCAGGTCGCGGACTTTCTCCCGGCCGGCTCGGCTCGGGTCGGCTTTGAGAATGCGCTGCACATCCGACGCGAACGATTCAAGCGTGATACTCATGGTTCATCCTCCTATTATTAATGTAACTCTGATGACCCAAGCATTAACAAAGTAATGTGGCTACCGTCAATCGCGATCCGATTGACTGCTCTGCGTCGCAGCACTATAAGCGCAGGCATGCGGCCGTCAACGATCGCTGGATCAGTGGCGACGGCTGTCGCGGGATTGACGGCGTTAGCCTTTCGTGTTCAGATGCCTGTACGAGCGCAGGCGAGTGCATCGCCTTTGTCGAGCCGAATGGCACCAACGTCGAACAATGCGGTTCGGTTCCCGGCAGCACAGCTCGCCGTGAAACGTAGCTGAAAAGCTGTTGCATGGATTACACAATTCTCGGTCGCACCGGATTGAAAGTCAGCGTTGCCGGACTTGGCTGCGGCGGGCCGAGCCGGTTGGGGTTGAAGGACAAGACGCGAAGCGAAAGCGATGTGGTGGCGCATGTGCGCGGCGCCATCGATCTTGGCATCAACTTTTTTGACACGGCGGAGTGGTATGGCACCGAAGTTGTGGTCGGTAAGGCGATTGCCGGCGTGGCGCGCGACCGGCTGGTGATTTCCACCAAGAAGAACATCGTGCCGGAAGATCATCCGATGCCTGACACCGAGATTCGTCGCTCGCTCGAACAGAGCTTGAAAAATCTCGGCACCGATTACGTCGATGTCTACCATGTCCACGGCGCTGAGCCGAAGGATTATGCCAATGCCACCGAGCGTCACTTGCCGACGCTGCTGCGGCTGCGCGACGAGGGGAAAATCCGCGCCGTGGGGATTACCGAACGGTTTGTCGTCGACTCGTCGCATCGGATGGCCGAGCGCGCTGTGCGCGACAATGTCTGGGATGTCATCATGGTGGGATTCAATCTGCTCAATCCCTGCGCGCGCCGAAATATTTTTCCGTTGACCGCGGCCAACGGTGTCGGCGTTGCTCGTTAGCTATGCATTGCGCCGAGCGTTAAGCCAGCCTGAGCGCTTGAAAAAACTTTGCGCCGAGCTTGTCGGCAATGGCGCGATTCCTGCCGGCGCGTTGAATCTCGCAGAGCCGTTGGATTTCGTTACCCAAGATGGCGCGGCGGTGTCGATTCAGGATGCGGCCTACCGGTTTTGCCGTTACGAGCCGGGAGTCGATGTCGTTTTGACCGGTACGGGCAATCCGCAACATCTCAAGGCCAATGTCGAGTCGCTTTCGCGGCCGCCGTTGCCGGCGCCGGTGCAACAGCGATTGAAAGAACTGTTCGGCAACATCGATGGTTTGACCGGTAATCAGTAGTTGGCGCGGGAAACGGAGGAAGTATGGCTGACCTATCGGTGCTACTGCGTGTGTGGCTTCACCAGCATGGAGCGTTGGATGGCGTGAGCGCGGCGCATTGCAGATTTCAGATTCCAAATTGCAGAATTGGCAACGGCGATGGCAGGCTGGTGGGAGTTGTAGTAGGTTTCGGGTGAGAGAGTAAATTCACGGGGGGCAACATGATCGGCAAGACTCGATGGTTTTTTCTTAGTATGGCGGCAACGATCGCTATAACTATTTCGGGCACGGCGCAGGCGCAGGATATTTATAAAGACAAGACGCTGACGTTTATCGTCGGCTACTCGCCGGGTGGGACTTACGATCAGTACACGCGGTTGCTGGCGCGCCATATCGGCAAGTATCTGCCGGGCAATCCGACGCGCATCGTCGAGAATATGCCGGGCGCGGGCGGCATCATCGCGGCGAATCATCTCTACAACCGCGCCAAGCCCGATGGCCTCACGATCGCCGCCTGGGCGTCGCCGCTGATCCTCCAGCATGTCATGGGCAACGACGCGATCAAGATCGACGGGCGCAAAGTCGGCTGGGTCGGCATACCCGGCCCCTACGACACCGCTTGTCATTTCAATAGTCAGAGCGGCATCCGCACCATGGACGACTGGATCAACGCCAAACGGCCGATGAAAATTTCATCCATCGGTCCAGGCACGAGCCTGTCCGACGTGCCGAAACTTTTGAAAGCGGCGCTCAATTTGCCGCTTGAAATGGTCGAAGGCTACAAAGGCGGCGCGGAGGCGCGCATCGCCGTCGAGAGCGGCGAGGTCGACGGTCTATGCGCGTCGTGGCAAGCGACCAAGGTGACCTGGCGCAGCCAGATGGAAGCGGGCAAGATTCACGTGGTTTTGCAGGCAACATTCAAATCGCACCCCGAATTGAAAAAAGTTCCGCTGGCGATCAACTACGCCAAGACCGAGGAGGCCAAAACGCTGTTGCGCGTCGCCGATAACGTCCATGTCTACCAGTTTCCATTTTCCGTCGCACCGGGGACGCCGGCGGATCGGCTGCAAGCGCTGCAACAGGCTTTCGTCAAAACCTTTCGCGATCGTGAGTTGGTCGCGGAAGCGAATAAGTCACAGTTGGAAGTGGAGCCGATCGACGGGCCGACCACGGCCAAGACCTTTGCCGGTTTGTATGATCTGAACCCGGCGCTGGTGGCGAAGTTGAAAGACATTCTGATTCCGAAAAAATAGCGGCGGGCGCCAATCGTGGAGGTTGACATGAGAACAATCCGGGTTGCGGCCGCTGTGATTGCCGCCTTGATCATGTTTCATGGCGGGCTCGGCTTCCGCCGTGGAGGTCGGTCAGAAAGCGCCGGATTTCGAATTGCCCAGCACTAAAGGCGGCAAACTCAAGCTCAGCAGTTTTCAGGGCAAAAAAAGCGTCTTGATCGAGTTCTACGTTCTGGACTTCACGCCGACGTGAATTCAAGAACTGTCATCCAGTCGGGATGATTATGGGCAGTTTGAGCAGGTCAACGCCGAAATCATCGGCATCAGCGCCAACGCAATTTTTTCGCAGCAAGCGTTTGCCGACTTTCTCAAGCTCAACTTTCCCCTGGTGAGCGATTTTCCCAATCTGCAGACGATCGAAGCCTACGGCGTGCTCAACCCGCAGTCGAAGCTGGCCCAGCGCTCCTATTTTATTGTCGATAAACAAGGCGTCGTTCGTTACAAGAAAGTTCAGGAGCGTGGCGAAGGTTTGGTGCCCAACGCGCAGCTGGTCGAAGAGATCAGGAAAATCAATCAGGCGAACTAGATTTTGATATTCCGGGCTTCGTGTAGAGGAGTATTCATCACGAAGGACACGAAGAGCACGAAGTTCGGAAGAATAATTATCCGAAACCTTCGTGTCCTTCGTGGTGAAAGAAATCCATGAAAAAAGTTGTCGTTACCGGCGGCAGTGGCAAGTTGGCGCAGTTCGTCATTCGCGATTTGTTGGCCCATGGCTACAGCGTGCTCAGTCTCGATCGCGTCGCGCCGCGGGAGAAGCTGTGCATGAGCTGGCAGGTGGACCTGCGCCATGCCGGCGATTTGTTCGAGGCGCTGCGCGGCGCCTACGGCATCATTCATTTGGGCGCTTACCAAGCGCCCAACCTGGCGCCGGACGCCGAGACTCTGAGCAATAACGTGTCGGCGACCTATAACGTCTTGCGCGGCGCGGCGGATATGGGCGTGAAACGCGTCGTGCTGGCGTCGAGCACGGCGGCATTCGGGTTTATCTACGCCAGCAAACTTTGGGCGCCGGAATATTTACCGGCCGATGAAGCGCATCCCTCGACGCCGCAAGACTCCTATGGCTTGTCCAAAGTGTTGGGCGAGCAGATCGCCGATTCTATCGTCTCGGTGCAGCGCGACATGACCGTGAGCAGCCTGCGTTTTCCCGGCGTCAACTTCGACCTGTCCTACGAGAGTTTTCGCGACCGCTGGCGCAACCCGGCGACCCGCGCCAGCGGCTTCTGGACTTACATCGATGCCCGCGACGCGGCAATGACCTGCCGGCTGGCGCTGCAAGCGAAGTTCAAAGGCCACGAAGTGTTCATCGCTTCGGCGGCGAAGAACTGCATGATCCAACCGACGCGCGAGCTGGTGAAAAAATATCTGCCCAAGGGCACGCGCTTCAAAAAAGCCGCCGGCACGCACTGGAGCTGCGTCGATTCGTCCAAAGCGCGGCGCATGCTTGGCTTCAAGCCGCGCCATCTGTGGCAGGATTATCTACCCGAGGGGCGCGAGCAAAAGTATTGAATCGGCGCATTGGCGTTGAGCAGGCTCGATAAATCGCCCTACCTTTGTCAACGAAGGTGGGGCGATTTTGTTATCGCTTGACGGGTGGCGGGTAGTTCAACTAGCTTTGGCCCTGTTGATCCGGCGGAAATAATTTTTGGTTGAGGAGGAGAGCACTATGATTCGCAACGCGCTGACCGCGATCGTCGTCATTGTCTGGCTATTCGCCGTAACTCAAGCGCAGGCGCAAAGTGATTTTTTCCAAGGCAAGACCATCCGCATCATCGTCGGCTATTCGCCCGGCGGCGGTTACGATGCCTTGGCGCGCATGCTGTCGCGGCAGATGCCGAAATATATTCCCGGCCATCCGACCATTCTGGTCGAAAACATGGCTGGCGCCGGTAGCTTGCTTGCCGCCAATCATATTTTCAAAGTCGCCAAACCCGACGGGCTGACCATGGGCCATTTCAGCGGCGGCTTCGTTTACAGTCAAGTCATGGGCCAGCCGGGCATCGAGCTCGATATGCAGAAATTTGTCTTCGTCGGCGCGGTGGCACGGGATGAAAGCGCCATCGCCGTGACCAAGGCGAGCGGCGTGAATAATATGGAACGCTGGTTTGCCGCTAAGACGCCGTTAAAAATGGGCACCACCGGGCCGGGCGCTTTCGGCACCGACAATGTGCTGAAAGTCATCAAGGTGGCGCTCAATCTGCCCATGCAAATCATCTCGGGCTACAAAGGCACCGCCGACATGCGCCTGGCGGTTGAGAGCGGCGAGCTTGACGGCACGACTTGGGGCTGGGACTCCATGCGCGGCACTTGGCAGAAATCACTCGAATCAGGCGTGGTGTCCGTGGTGCTGCAATCCGTGCCGAAGGCGTTTGCCGATTTGCCCAAAGTGCCGCTGGCGATCGATCTGGCCAAGACGGCGGAGGCCAAACAATTGATCGAGTACGGCATTCACTTTCCGAGCAAGATCACCAAGACTCTAGCCCTGCCGCCGGGCACACCGGCCGATCGCGCGCTGATCCTGCAGAGGGCATTGCAGGAGACCGTGAAGGATCCCGAGTTCATCGCCGAGGCGGACAAAGCCAAGATCGGACTCGCCCCGGTGACCGTCGATGAAATGAAAAAGACCGTCGACGGCGTCTTCAAGCTCGACCCCGCTCTGCTCGCCAAGCTGAAGACCATTCTCTTCTAAGAAATCGCGCGGAGCTTCGAAAGGATCTTGCACATGGCGCAGCGCAGGCGTTGCTTGGGTCGGTTCATCGCAGCGTTGACAATTCTTTGGAGCGTACCAGAGGTATCGGCGCAGCACGATGAAAAAGCCGCGGCCGATTTCTATCGTGGCAAACAGATTCGCATCGTTATCGGATCGGGGCCCGGGGGCACGTATGACATCTACTCGCGTCTCTTGGCCAAACACATGGGGCGCTTCATCCCTGGCCATCCGGCGATGCTGGTGCAATCGCGTGCCGGCGCCGGCGGCTTGATCGCCGCCAACACGATTTACAATACGGAACCCAGAGACGGCACGGTGATCGGTTCTTTCGGGGAAACTTTTCCATTGCGCCAGGCGATGGGCGCGCCGTCAATTCAATTCGACGCGGCCAAGTACCAGTGGATCGGCAGCGCCATCAATACGGCGATCGCATGCGTCGCGCGCAGCGATTCCGCGGTGGCGTCATTCCAGGATATCGTTGACGGCAAGCCGTTCACCGTCGGCACCATGGCGCCGGGCAGCACGATCTACGACACGCCGGCGATCATCAATGCGGCTTACAATCTACAAATGAAACTGGTGCGCGGCTTCGAAGGGGTGGCGAACATCGTCAACGCCGCCGAAGCGAAGGAAGTCGACGGCTACTGCGCCAGTTGGCTGGCGATGCTCACCACCGGCCGCCACCTACAACTGTTCGACGCCGGCGTGTTGAAGCCGATTCTGATCATGGGCGACCGCGTGCCGGACCATCCCCGCTTAAAGCAAGTACCCGCCGCCGAAGCGCTGGCGAAAAACGATGAAGCGAAACAGTTGCTGCGCGCCATGCATGCGCCGTCGCAGATTACCAATCCCTATGTGGTTCATCCCAATGTGCCAGGGGAGCGAGTGGCGGCGCTGCGCCGAGCGTTTACCGCGACCTTCACCGACGCCGAGTTTCTTGCCGACGCAAAGAAGAGCCGCATCGAGTTCTCCCCCAGCAGCGGCGAACAAGTTACCCAGGTGGTGCGGTCGATCATGAACACGCCGCCGGCGGTGCTGGCGAAGATGAAAAAAATATTGGTGCAATAAGCGAAGAAACTAGTTCACCACAGAGGACACAGCGCGGCGAAGCCGCAACCGAAAAGAAGAATGGCCGCAAAGCAAGGCGCAAAAAGAATCGGGAGTAGGGGCGGGTTTGAAACCGCCTTTGGCACATCGAGAAATTGCGCAAGCCGGCCAACGATACGGAGGGTGGACTGAGGGCACAGAGATCAATCGGAAATTAACCGCAAAGCTGTCCTGAGCGAAACGCGAAGGACCTGGAGCCGCGCAGAGGTTGCAAAGTTCGAAGCGGAACAATTACCCGAGATCACAGCGCCAGGGTCGGATAATCAATATTCCGAACTTCGGATCTTCGTGTCCTTCGTGGTGAAAATCCTTGTTCCCTACGGCGAAAAAGGAACACTATGAAATTTGGCATTCACATCCTCCCGACTTACATGCCGGATGTAGAGGGGGCGCTGCCGGACTTTTACCAGCAGATGTACGAGCAGATTATCGAGGTGGAAAAGCTTGGCTTCGATCAAGCTTGGGTGACCGAACATCATTTCGGCGGGTATGGCGGCACGCTGCCGCACCCGCCGACTTTTTTGGCGGCGGTCGCCGGTAAGACGGCGAAGATACGTCTGGGCGTGGCGGTGGCGGTGTTGCCGCTGCACAATCCACTACAACTGGCGGAAGCCTACGCCATGGCGGATGTGATCTCCGGCGGGCGGTTGGATTTCGGTATCGGCAAGGGCAGCGAGCCGGTGGAGTACCGCAAATTCGGCATGAATCGCGACGAAGCGACCCAACGTTTCACTGAATGCACGGAAATTATCCGCCAGGCATGGTCCGACGGGCCGGTGAATTTTCACGGCGAATTTTACAATTATGACGGCGTCGATATTTTACCCAAGCCCTTGCAGCGGCCGCACCCGCGCATCTGGGTCGGCGCGACGCGCACCGAGGAGACCTTCCGCGGTGCCGGCGCCAACGGCTACGATTTGATGACCGTGCCGTTCGTGCATCCGACCACCGATGCTTTGCGCGATCTGGTGCGCCTGTACCGGGGCGAATTATCGCGCGCCGGCCATGACTTCGTCGGCCGCGATGTGCTCGGCAAGTTTCATATTTATGTCTCCGATAGTTTTGAGCGAGGCATGCGCGAAGCCGCGCCATTCATGAAGAACTACAGCGATATTCACACCGCGGTCGATCCCAACCGCAAACTCACCGAGCGCGATATCGGTTCGGACATGGCGCGCGGCTTTATCATCGTCGGCGATCCCGAGCGCTGCGGCGACACGATTCGGCGCTGGCAAGAAGAGGCTGGCATCACGGTATTCTCCGGGACTTTTCATTTTGGCGGTATGCCTCAGGAAATGGCGCTCAAAAGCATGCGCCTGTTCGCCGACCGGGTGATGCCGGCGTTGGCGTGACGTTATCGCGGTCGCAGTGTCAAGCAGAAAGTTTATTAAGCTCCAGCCCGGCGCAGCTCGGTTTCAGCGCCGATGCCGAAACGCTGGCGCAACTCAATTGCCGATGACGAAAGCGCTGCGAATGTTCTCTTTTGACTGCAACACTTGGCGGGTCGATTCGGCCTCTTGCTTGGCGCCGAATCGACCGACGCGGACTCGATACCAGGGCGCGGAGTTGACCTCGGCGACAACGATAAAAGCGTCGTAGCCTTGGGTTTTAAGTTTTTCTTGTAATTTCAGCGCGGCTTTTTCGTCCAGGGTCGAAGCGATTTGCACCGACCAGCCAGGGGTCGAAGGTGCTTGGGTCGCCGCGGACATGACCGGCGATTTGTCTTGGGTGAGCGTGGCTTTAGCGGGGCGGCGCGCCAGCGCCGGTTTGGCTACCGTTGTGCCGGCGTCGCCGTCCGGCGAAGGCGCGCTAGCCTGAATCGGCTGCGGTCTTGTGCCAGCTGGCGCTGCGCGTGACGTATCGACGCGCTTCGACACTGAATTGGTGGCAGTTCTGGGAGCCAAAACCGTGTCGCCGCCGGCGGCAGTCGGCGCTGCCTCGACGGCCATGTGAGGTGGTTCCGGCCGGCGCGCTAGCGGCCAGTGTCCATGCCGCTACCCGTTGCGCCGCGATCTTTTGTCCGGTGACAACGCCCAAATACGCCGATGTTCCGGTGGTGAATATAAAAAGTGCCGCTAGAGCCAGCAATTGTGAGCGCGAGAAATATTTCGCCGGCGGCTCGGCGGCGGCTTCGCCGGTTTTAGCGGCTCGCGGCCACTGCGCTGCTGCCGGCAACGCGCCGGCCTTATCCTGCGGTGCCGCAGAGCGTGTCGGGATTGCGCTGGGCAGAGCGGCGTGGGCCAACAGTTGCAGCGCCTGGATGGTCGGCCGGTGCTCGGCGATCAATTGCGAACGCGTTGCGCGCGCGTGTCGGCATCGCAAACTTCAAAAGCAAAGTGCGTCGGTTGGCGGCCGAGAAACAAGTTTCCCAGCTCGTTCCAATGCAATAACAGCGTTGCGCGCAGATCAGCCGCTTCGCCGACGAAAAGTTGCTGGCGCTCGGGTGTGCAGTCCATAGACGCCGGAGCACGGCAGGCACGCTGGTCTCGATGATCACCCCTTCGAATGGGTGACAAGTGCCTTGTGGCTGCCAAGGGATTGCCATTTAAAGATGTTCCGCCGCGTGAGCACCCTGTCCTGGACGGGAAAACGCGGGGTGCGGGAGCCGTTGGTTCACGTTCGTTGGATTTGTCTTAGTCGCCAGCAATAGGCCGGCGCTGTTATAGCGCTACAACGATTCTACGCGAGGCAAAACAACGTCGCTTCGGTTGGGCCACTGTCTAAACGTCGCTTTCAGGCAATTATTAACTCACGAGCCGGTTTTGACAAGTTGTTTGGCGCACAATTCGCGATTTTTCCCGCGTCGGTTTGGGACTACTCCATTCTACCGCTCCGGCTTTTGTGCTAGAGATTGGCGATGGACTTGAACCCAGCCAAGGACCGCTCGCCGCCCATACTGAACCTGCTGCCGTTTTACTATGGCTGGTTCGTCGTTGCGCTAAGTTTCCTCGCTAACCTGACCGCCGCCGGTATTCGTTCGGCGCCATCGGTGCTGATCCATCCATTGGAGGCGGAGTTCGGTTGGAGCCGCACGGAGATCGCTTCGGCGGCGAGTCTCAATTTACTCTTGCTCGGATTGTTCGCACCGGTGGGCGGCTGGCTGATCGATCGCATCGGCGCCCGCCGCGTCATACTCGGCAGTCTGTCGACCATCGCCGTGGGACTGGTCGCGGTGACGTATGTCGAGCAGCTCTGGCAGTTGATTTTGCTCTGGGGCGTCGTTCTCGGCATCGCCACCGGCATCACGCCGGCGCTTGGCGCGAGCATCGCCAGCCGCTGGTTTGTCGACCGGCGCGGTCTGGCGGTGGGCATCATGACCAACGCCAATGCCGCGGGACAAATAGTTTTTCTGCCGCTGTTGATGTCGGTCATCGTCGTCGCGGGCTGGCGTAATGCGCTGATGATGATTACCGCCACCGCCTGCTTGTTGATACCGGCAATTTGGTTTTGGATGCGCGACCGGCCCAGTGAAGTCGGCCTTGAGCCGTACCGTTCCGGCCCGGGCGCTAATGCCAAGTCCGGCAAGAGTTTCGCACGCGGCGAAATCCGCCCGATGTCGTTTGCGGCGATCTCCGAGGTGATGCAGACATCGACTTTTTGGATTCTCGCCGGCTGCTTTTTTATCTGTGGCGTCACCGCCAACGGTCTGATCGGCACCCACTTGATCCCCCACGCCATAGAGCGCGGCATCCCGCAGATGACCGCGGCGACGGCGGTGGGCATCATGGGCGGCGCGAGTTTTATCGGCACGACGTTTTCCGGCTATCTGGTCGACCGCATCGATCCGCGCAAAGTGCTGTCGGTGGTCTACTGCCTGCGCGGCACGGCGCTGTTGATGTTGCCGTTCGTATCCAACGCCATCGGGCTGTTCATGTTCGCCATATTGTACGGGCTCGACTGGTACGCCTCCGGTCCGGCGACCACGACGATCATTGCGCGCAAATTCGGTTCCGAACGGGTCGGGCAAATCTTCGGCACGGTCTTCGTCTTTCACCAATTGGGCGGCGCGGCTGCGGCTATCGGCGGCGGCTGGGTGCGTGTGCATTTTGGCGATTATCAAATCGCCTTTTTGGTCGGTGGTTGCTTGGGGCTGGTGGCCGCCTGTTTGGCGTTGACTGTCGACCGGCGCGGCGTGGCGCGGCCCGAATTGCCTGGGGCGCCGGAGCTGGCCGGGGCGTAAGCAGAGATGGATCGCCCAACTTTCTCCCAAGCGGTGTATAATCGCTTCAGTCGATCGCTTTGGCAGAGAGTTGGAATCCTACGCCCATGAAACGGAGTTTCACGAAAATGCCCATCATTCTTAAGGCCGCACCATGCAGGCCATATGCGAATTCTATTATTGGCTCTCGTCATGCTTCAGCACGATCGTTGAACCACGCGACGGGCGCGCGGCGGGAGCAACCAGCGAAGCGCGCCTGTTTACCACGGCTGATGATCGCTCCGAAGTCGTCGAGTCGATTCGAGATGGCGGGACGCTGGCGCCCATCGCCGAGATGACCGGCGCGGGCGGCGAGAAGTGGTTCATGGTCAAGAGCCGGGCGGGCAATGTCGGTTGGATCAAGGCGAGCGATAACGCCGCGGCGAAAAGGATCGACGATCATTTCCGCGCTCTGCCGAAACCAACCTTCGCAGTCGGACCGGCGATTGCCACGAGCTCCGGTGAGCCGGCAGCCACGGCGAAAACCACCGAGGGCGGCGCCGTGACGATACCAATCAAGCTCCACGGTAATGCCATGCTGGTGCCGGTCAGTTTCACCAACGGCAGTAACTCGACGACGGCTAATCTAATCGTCGATACCGGCGCCGGCCAGACGGTGCTATCGAAGCGAGCCGCCCGCGCTCTCGGCTTGATGGCGATCGATACTCAATCGCGTTTAGGTATCGGCGGTGCGGTGAAGGTCGACATCGGTGTCGTCGAATCGGTGAAGGTCGGCGCCGCTGAACTGAAAAATCTGCCGATAAGCATTCATGACTTTTCGCCCGATCCCCGGATCGAAGGTCTCTTGGGCTTCGATTTTCTCGGCCGCTTTCAAATGTCGGTGGACCACGACAAGCAAGTAATCGTGTTAACTCCAAAAAGAGACTAGCTCATGGCTAAGCGGGTGGCCCAAGGGTGAAGCCGAAGCACGTAACGCGGGTCTGTTGGTCTCTCGCCCTGATCGGCAGTGCGATTTTAATATTGCTCACGGCGGGATTTGTCAGCGCTCAGGAGCGGATCAAGTTCCCCGTCGGCGTCGGCACCAAAACCCTCGGCACCGGTCTGATCTGGCTCGCCACTAAGAAAGGCTTTTTTGAAGAAGCCGGCCTCGATGTTCAGCCGGTGCTGTTGCGCGGTACGCCGGTGGCGGTGCAGGCGCTGGTCGGCGAGTCGCTTTTCATGACCCTGGGTTCCGCCGACGCAATGGTCAGCGCGGCAGTGGGCGGTGCCGATCTCGTGAGCGTCGCCGGTGTCATCAACGGTTTGACCCAAGCCATTGTCGCCGGCAAGAAATATAAAAGCTTCAAAGAACTGCGCGGCACGACCATTGGCGTGCAGTCGCTGGCCTCGGGCGCGACCACGGTGCTCAAGCGCATCTTCAAGAAGCACGGCCTGGATTATCCCGCCGATTACAAACTCTTGGCGGTGGGCGGTGGCAACTTCAATCTCGCGGCGCTCAGTTCCGGTCAGGTCGCGGCGGCATTTCTCGTCGTGCCATTGGTTTTCACCGCCGAAGAGCAGGGCATGAACGTGCTCGGCTACTATAAAGACTACTATCCCAACTATCAGTTGACGGTGATGGCGGTGAAGCGCGGCTGGGCGGAGAAAAACCGCGCGCTGCTGGTGCGCTTCCTGCGCGCTGCCTTGCGCGCCAACCGTTGGCTCTATGCCAACAAAGAGGCGGCGAGCGATTTCTTCGCCAAGGAAATACAAATGTCACCGGAGCTGGCGCGCAAGGGTTGGGAATATTATACGGCGAACCGGATTTGGCATCCGAATCTCGAGCTCAACCTCGACGGCATGAAGCTGGCATTGGAAATCCTTGCCGAAGAGACTAAACAAGTACCACAGGACGCCGTGAAGTTTATCGATGGTCGCTATTTACAGCAGGCACTGAAGGACTTGTGAGACGGTTATGAAAGATGGTCTCAAACCCGGACTGACACATACACAAACCTACGAAACCACCGAGCGCATGCGCGCTACGCAATTGACCGCCGATGTTTTCTCGACGCCGGCGATGATCGGCCTGATGGAAGGAACTTGCGTGCGGCTGACCGCGCCCTATTTGGACGAAGGCGAAAACAGCGTCGGCATGCATGTCGACGTGCACCACCTGGCGCCGACCAAGATCGGCCAAAGCGTAACCGTCACGGCGGAAATCTTGGAGATCGACGGCAACAAGATTCGCTATGCTGTGTCCGCGATCAACGATGCCGGCGTAAAAATCGGCGCGGGCAAGCACCGGCGCGCGGTGATTCGGCCGAAGAAACTGTCCGACGGCTGATCGACGCGCCGTGGTGTTGATCGATGAGATAGCAACGACCGCGTGCGATTTACGCGGGAGACGCTTTCCGGCGCTAGCGTAGGTTACAGCTTGCCTGCCTATTGACTGGGTATTGTTATCAATTATGCGGAGCGTGGTGCGTTATGTCGGAGTTTTACTCGTTAGCGTCGCGATTCTCTATGCCTTCGCGAAAACAACCATGAGTTCATCCCAAGTTATCTTGCCAACCGCTGGCCAAGCGGACGAAGATCCTTATCTGTGGCTCGAAGATGTCGGCGGCGAACGCGCCTTAACCTGGGTGCGCGCGCACAACGCGGCGAGCACGGGCGAACTGGAAGGCGCCGCGGATTTCGACGGCCTGCGCAGGCGTTTATTGGCGATCTACGAATCCAACGAGCGCATTGCCAACGTCACCAAGCATGGCGCGTATTTTTACAACTTTTGGCGCGATGAGCGGCAGGTGCGCGGGGTTTGGCGGCGGACCACGCTTGGCGGAGTATCGCAAGGCCGAACCCGCCTGGGAGATCGTCCTCGATCTCGATCGGCTCGCGGCGTCAGAGAAAGAGAACTGGGTCTGGAAGGGCGCCGATATCTTGCAGCCAAGCCATGATCGCGCGCTGCTATTTCTTTCGCGCGGCGGCGCCGATGCCGCGGTCATGCGCGAGTTCGATCTGGTCAAGAAAGATTTCGTCGTTGACGGATTTACACTGCCGGAGGCGAAGAGCCGGGTGGCTTGGCGCAATCGTGATGCGCTTTACGTCGGCACCGACTTCGGTTCCGGCTCTCTGACCAGTTCCGGTTATCCGCGCATCGTTAAAGAATGGCAGCGTGGCACGGCGCTGGGTGCGGCCAAGACAGTTTTCGAGGGCCAAGTTGAAGACGTCAGCGTGGCGGCATCGGTGGTGCATGACCACGGCCGGATATATGAACTTATTTCGCGCGGCATGACATTTTTCACCAATGAGTTATGGATTCGCCGCGGCGACGAGTGGGTTCGAATCGACAAACCGGCCGACGCACGGGTCGAGACCTTCACCGATCAGATACTTTTGCGGCTGCGCTCGGACTGGAGCGTTGGCGGGAAAATCTTATCCAGCCGGAGCACTGCTTGCCGGCGATTTTGCAGCCTATCTGCGCGGCGAGCGCGAGTTCGCGGTCCTTTTTGAACCGAGCGAGCGCAAAGCGTTGGCGAGCACGAGTCAGACGAAGAATTTCTTGATTCTCAACGAGCTGGACAATGTGCGCAGCAAAGTTTACGCCCTCAAGCGCGCTGACGGGCAATGGCAGCGCCAGCAATTGGCGACTCCAGCTTTCGGTTCGGTGCGCGTGCGCGGCGTCGATGCCCATTCCGATGATGATGCCTCGGACGATTACTTCATGAGCCTAACCGACTTCTTGACGCCGTCGAGTCTGGTTCTCGGCAGAGTCGGCGCGCCGACCGAGGAAAAGCTAAAAAGCTTGCCGGCATTTTTCAGCGCCGATGGCTTGGCGATCAGCCAGCATGAGGCGGTATCGAAAGATGGCACTAAGATTCCCTACTTTCAGGTGAGCCGTAAAGGAGCTGGAGACGAACGGCAGAAGCTCCGGCGCTGCTCTACGGCTATGGCGGCTTCAACGTGTCGCAGTTGCCGTTTTATAGCGGCACTCTCGGCGCGGCCTGGCTGGAGCGCGGCGGCGTCTACGTGCTGGCGAACATTCGCGGCGGCGGCGAGTTCGGCCCCAACTGGCACTACGCGGCGCGCAAGGAAAACCGCCAGCGCGCCTACGATGACTTCATCGCCGTGGCCGAGGACTTGATCGCGCGCAAAGTGACCTCGCCGCAGCATCTCGGCATCCAGGGCGGTTCCAATGGCGGTTTGCTGGTGGGTGTGGCGCTGACGCAGCGGCCGGATTTATTCAAAGCGGTTGTTTGCCAGGTGCCGCTGCTCGACATGCGCCGCTATAGCAAATTATTGGCCGGCGCCAGTTGGGTCGATGAGTATGGCGATCCGGACAAAGTAGAAGACTGGGCGTATATCGCAAAATATTCGCCCTATCATAATGTCGTTGTCGAGAAGAAATATCCGCGGGTGCTGTTCACCACGTCGACGCGCGATGACCGGGTCCATCCGGGACACGCGCGTAAAATGTTCGCCAAGATGAAGGCGCAGGGCCATGACGTGCTGTACTATGAAAACATCGAAGGCGGTCACGGCGGCGCGGCGGACAACCGCCAGCTCGCTTACATGTCGGCGCTGACCTATGCGTTTCTGGTTAAAGAGTTGTTTGGCGAGTGACGGAATCGAAATTTCTCGCGCAAAGCGCGCAAAGGACGCCAAGGGAGGAGGCGAAGGGCGGGCGATCTGTCGGTCGCCCCTACGCGTCCGCTCTTGGAAAATTCAGCGCATCGACTTCAAACTTTCTCAACTCCGGCATAACCTGCTCGGTAAATAGCCGGAGCGAATTGAGCGCTTGCTTCTGAGTTAGCTCCCCGAAAGTAAATTCACCGAGAAAGGTGTCGCCGCCGGCTTGGTTGGCAATCGACTTGATTTGCTGCACCACGGTGTCCGGCGAGCCGCAGATAAACGAGCCTTCGGCGATGGAGTGATCCATGTCCATCAACTGCTGGCGCCGGCTGCCGTCGAGGATCGTCGTCAACCCGGTGGTGCCGTGGGCGCCGTAGGTGCGCGCGCCGCCGCGCCGCTCCCAGAAGTTTTTCCAATGATACTCGCCGTCGGCGCGCGCTTGTTTGTCGCTCTCGGCGACATAGATCTCGCGCATCAGCCCCATATGCGGCTTGCGTCCTGACGGCTTGGCGCGCTGATAGACTTCGCGGTATGCGTCGAAGGCCGTGCGCGTCGCTTTCATGCCGGAGGGCACCCACTGCACGGTGCTCACGCCGGTGGATGCGGCTTCTTCGATGGACTCTTTGCTACGCGTCGGCATCCACAGCGGCGGATGGGGTTTCTGCACTAGCGGGATGCTGGAGTCGACATCTTTGCATTTGAAATATTTGCCTTCGAAGCTGAAGGTCTCGTGGGTCCAGATGCCTTTGATGATTTGCAAGGCTTCCAGCGTCATCTCGCGTTTCGAATCCCAGTCCACGTTGTAAGCTTCGAAGGAAAACGGGCCGATGCCGGCGCCGATGCCGCACTCCAAGCGGCCGTTCATGAGATTGTCGAGCAGCGCGGCCTCTTCGGCGACCCGCACCGGATGCCACAAGGGCAGGACGTAGACGAGCGGGCCCATGCGAATATTCTTGGTCCGTTGCGACGCCGCGCCGAGGAAACTGCCGGGACTTGGGCATTCGGAAAAACCCATGTCGAAGTGGTGCTCGGCGACAAAGTAAAAATCCATGCCGGCCTGGTCGGCGAATTCTAAAACGTCGAGATGGTTGCGATACAGGTCGACGTAGGTGCGCGCCGGGTGGTCATGTTTCTGCATGTGGTCGAAGAGTCCGAGTTTCATGGTGTCATCCTTATTTGGTCGTTTCTTTTTGAATTTCTTGCAGCAGTGAGTTGTCGTACATTTTTTCCAGGGCGAGTTTTTTCACTTCGGCGGCGCTTTCGGCGCGAAAGTCCAAGATCGAAGTGAGACCGGCAAGCGAAACGTAGGGAATTCTCAGCGCGTAGTCCTTGACGTTCTCTTTGTAGGTCTCGTCCAAGGTCGCGCCATCGGTGGTGCGCGTGTACTTGCCGATGGTGCGCTTGGCAAACGCCGGATCGGCGATGGCCAGATCGTAGGCGGCGATGGTGGCGCGCAGAACTTTCTTCAACTCTTCCCGCTTGGTTTTGAGCTGCGAGTTCTTGACGATGAAGCAGCCGTAGTCGAAGGGCAGGCCGATCGTTTCGGTGGTGAGCAGTTCACGAAATCCCAGCTTGCGCGCATTCAACGTCAGCGGCAGCGAGATCGAGCCGCCCTGGACTAAGTTGTTCTGCATGCCGGCGATAATTTCCTGGGTGCCGCCGAGTTGCAGCAGGGCGACATCCTTGATCGGCTGCAAGCGATATTTCTTGAGTACCTGGCGAGCGACGAAGTCGGAGAAGGCGCCGAAACGCGTGACGCCGACGGCCTTGCCTTTCAGATCGCCGATGCTGGCGAGCGGAGCGGTGGTGAAGAAAGATGTTTGGCCTTTGTCGTACTGGCAGCCGACCATGACGAGATCGGCGCCGGCAAGATTGGCGTCGACCACCGCGCCGGCGGCTGAGTACATAATATCGATATCGCCGCCGAGCAGCGCCTGCACCGACTTGGTGCTCGAGCCGATGTAGAGCAGTTCCATATCGGCGCCATATTTATGATACAAGCCGGCGTCCTTGCCAACCCACAATACCGTAAATGTTCCAGCGAAAGCGGTGTAGGCGACGCGCAGTTTGGCAGTCTGGGCGTTGGCACGGGACGTTATAGCCAACGCGCAGAACAAAACCGCAATGAATAATGGTGATTTTGCGCCGGTTTTCATCGCTGTTCCTTACCACCCTACGACCTGTTTTCGATAAATCATGATCGTGACCTCGCTGTCAAGTTTGCCCGTTAAACTCGAGCATTGCGTCGAATTTCGCCTTGACCCGTCTCTCGTTTCTAACTTATGGTGTGCTTTTCGAATAGATGGTGCGAATGAATCGGCTGTATGGAGAGGTAACTTCGATGGCCCGAATGAATTGGCGCGTCCTATGCGTATCGATCGCGTTGGTGGTTTTCATCATTGGCGCGTCGGTGGCGATCGGCCAGGAGAAGATTAAGTTCCCCGTCGGTGTCGGCACCAAGACGGTGGGCACCAACATGTTTTGGCTCGGAGTGAAGAAAGGTTTCTTCGATGAGGTCGGCTTGGATGTCCAGCCGGTCTTGTTGCGCGGTACGACGATTACCATACAAGCGTTGGCCAGTGAGTCGTTGTATCTGGCGTTGGGTTCGACCGATTTCACCATCGGCACAGCCGCCGGCAGCGCCGATTTGGTCGCAGTGAGCGGCGTGGTCAACGGCCTGACTCAAGCGATTGTCGCGTCGAAACAATACAAATCGCTCAAAGAGCTGCGCGGCGCGACCATCGGCGTGCAAGTACTGACGTCGGGGGCGACCAATGTTTTAAAGCGCATACTCAAGCAGCATGGCTTGGAGTATCCGGCGGATTACAAGTTGCTTTCGGTGGGCGGCGGCAGCTTTAATCTGGCAGCGCTGACTTCAGGGCAGATCGGCGCAACCTATCTGGTCGTGCCGCTCGATTACACTGCGGAGCAGCAAGGCTTTAATATCCTCGGCTATTTCAAGGATTACTTTCCTAACTATCAACTTTCCGTGATCGCCGGAAAACGAATCTGGGCGGAGAAAAACCGTGGGCTCTTGGTGCGTTATCTGAAAGCGACGGTGCGCACGCATCGCTGGCTCTACGCCAACAAAGAGGCGGCCATCGATTTTCTTGCCAAGGAGATGCCGCTCAAGCCTGACCTGGCGCGCCGCGGATGGGAATATTACATCGCCAATCGCATCTGGCATCCCAACGCGGAGATTGACCTCGAAGGCTTGAAAATCACCATGCAGATTTATGCCGAACAGACCAAAGACGCGGCGCCGCAACCGTTCAAATATATCGACCAGAGTTATTTGCAGCAGGCGATCAAGGAATTGGGGTGATCGACGGTTTGCAGATTCAAAGTATCAACCGCAAAGGCGCAAAGGGCGCAAGATAAATTCCAAGAGGTCGGGATATTGGGACGGGTTTTAAACCCGCCCTCTTGGTTAACGATATACGCAGAAAGGGAAACGAGTGGATCTGAATTCACTGCGAGTAGACTTGGTCGGCAGCTTACTGCGACCGGAAAAACTTAAACAGGCCTTTTCGGACTACGGCCAGGGTAAAGCGAGCGAGGCTGATTTAGCCAGCGCACAGGACGCGGCGATTGAAGATGTCGTCGCCAAACAAGCGGCGCATGATCTACCGATCGTCGTCGACGGCGAGTTTCGCCGCACCAGCTTCATGGAGTCATTTGCCGTGGTCGCCGGTGTCGAGGAATGGCAAGCGGGAGCGCGCACCTATCACGACATCTTGGCGCGCAAAGATGAAGGCAAGGAAGGCACGCATAAAGGCCAAGATCCGATCCTGCTCAATCGCAAGCGGGTCACCGCGCCGTTAAAGTTGATTCGCAATACCTTGGCCGACGATTTTCGCTTTGCCCAGAAATTAACCGACCGGCCGGTGAAAGTGACGTTGATCGGCCCGGATCGAATTCAGCAGTGCTACGATAGCGAGGCGTCGAAAGCGGTGTATCCATCGACCGATGAATTTTTGCGCGATGTGGTTTCGGTGGAGCGCGAGATGCTTGGTGAGTTAACCCAAGCCGGCTGCCGTTACGTCGGGATAGACGGCCCCGGCTACACCGCCTATGTCGACGCAGATTCCATTGCCGCGATGCGCGCCCGAGGCGAGGAGCCGATGGCGATTATGGAGCGCTCCATTGGCGCCGACAATGAAGTGATTGCGAATTTTCCTGGAGTGACTTTTGGCATCCATATTTGCCGAGGCAACCGGCAAAGCATGTGGCATCGCGAAGGAAAGTACGACGCCATCGCCGAGAAACTATTCAACGGTCTCAATCATCAACGTTTGCTGTTGGAATACGACACGGCGCGCGCCGGCGGCTTCGAGCCGCTGCGGTTTGTTCCCAAGGGAAAAATCGCGGTGCTGGGTTTGATTACGACCAAACTTGGCCGGGTCGAGACGGTGGACGAATTGTGTCATCGGATCGATGACGCGGCGCGCTTTCTGCCGTTGGACCAGCTGGCGCTGAGCCCGCAGTGCGGTTTTGCCTCGAGCATTCGCGGCAACCTGCTGAGCGAGGACGAGCAGTTTCGTAAGCTCGATGTCATGCTCGAAACGGCGCGACGAGTTTGGGGTTAAAAAAGTTCGTTCAAGGCGAAATTCCCGTCGGTTAAGACGCTAGCATCGTTTTCGCTGGCTTGAACAGTTCGATTCGCTCTTGCTAATTTTTTCGCAACCTCATGCGCGCGAGCGATATCTTTCGGCTGGTGCTGCTCGCGGCGATCTGGGGTGGATCGTTTGTCTTTCTCCGGGTGGTGGCGCCGGTATTCGGACCGATCGTCACTGCCGATCTGCGCGTGCTGATCGCTTGGGGCGCGCTGGCGATTTATTGCCGTACCGTCGGTCTCGATGTCGGCTGGCGACGGTTCTGGAAGCAGTATCTAGTCATTGGCGCGTTCAATGCCGCGCTGCCGTTTGCCCTCTTCGCCTTTGCCGCGCTGCATATTCCGGCCTCCTACTCGGCGATTCTTAACGCGACCTCGCCATTCTTTGGCGCGCTGTTCGCAGGGCTATGGCTCGGCGAGAAGATCACGCTGCCGAAGTGTGTCGGCTTTGTTTTCGGCATCGCCGGTGTCGCTCTCGTCACCGGTGTCGCGCCCGCCGCGGCAGGCGGTTCAACGACTTGGGCGATGGTCGCTTGTCTGTTAGCGGCGCATGAGTTACGGATTCGTCAGCGTTTATACCAAGAAGTTCGCCGCCGCGGCGAATCCACGCGCAATCGCCTGCGGCAGTCAATTGATGGCGAGTCTATTGTTGCTGCCATTGACGCCGTTGGCGCCGCTACCGGGGCCAGTGACGGTCTTTATCGCAGTGAATATGATCTTGTTTGCATTATTGAGTAGCGGCGTGGCGTTTTTGTTGTATTTCCGCTTGATCGCCGATATCGGTCCGACCAGATCTCTGACTGTCACATTTTTGATGCCGGCCTTCACGATGATCTGGGCGGGGCTATTTCTCGGCGAAATGGTCACAACCTTGATGATTGTGGGGTGTGGATTGATTCTCGCCGGTACAGCGCTGGTGGTAATGCGCAAACGATGAAAAGACCGCGACAGAGAACCGCTCGCGCGGTTCTCTGTCGCAAGTCTTTTATTTCCTGGCATGCATTATCGATGGGTTAGCGGCCACGATCGCCGGCTTCGCGCATGCTCCACATGGGACGCTGGCGGGCGCAGAAACGGCGCGCGGCGTCGACCTGCTGGCGCGACCCGTCGAGGTCTACCTGAACATTGAAACAGTGTTCGCGGCCGGTATGGCGGAAGCCCTCAACGGCGGGAATCTCGAGCTCATTCACGCCAGGGCGCATTTTGAAATTCCGGAATTGACCGACGACGTTGTTACCCTCGCGGACCACAACATCGGTTTCGCATTCGCGCCCGCGCTCGAAATTGATGCGTACCTTCCAGGCGCGAACCCGCTGGCCTTCGACAATCGGGTCCGGCGACATATCGAGATCCTGAATATTTATGCGATCGCCGCGCTGGCAACCGCGGCCACCCCGGTGGTCCCCATCGGCCGCCATGGCTTGCGGCGTAGCGTTTATCAGTAGGCTGCTAAGCAAACCGGTTAGAAATGCTGCTTTGATCCACGACATATGCTTTTCTCCTTCAAGGTTTTGTCTGTCAGTTAGACGTAAGAAACGAAAAATGGCTACAGCCGATGAAAAATTGAGCTCGACCACTAAGGTGCCAAACTTTCCATCAAGCTGCCAAAACCTTTCACTTTTTCCCTAATGTCGATCAATGTCATGGCATACCAGCTACAGGCCAAGCTGCTGGTGATGACCGGCTTGCCGATTTCGTCTTCGAGGAGCTGGACGTCGGTAATGGTCGGCCAGCGCGGGCAGGGGATGAAAACCCCATCGGCGTCGCGCGCTTTGGCATAGAGCCGCTTGGCGATCTTGTACGAGGCGTGTACCGGCAGGTCGGTGAGCTGGGCGTTTTTGCGCACGCCGTAGCCGGCGATCTGTAAGACTTCGAAGCCGCACTGTTCGAGATGGCGCTTGAGCCGCTGATTGATCTCGTCTTCGTAGGGTGTGCCGACGACGAGCTTTGCGCATTTCATCGCTTTGAGTGCTTCGACTTCGGCGGTCAAACCGGCGGCCACGGGAACGCCGAATTTGTCGGAAAGTTTTTTGCCGAGCTCCCGGTCGGCACCAAAAGGCAAGCGGGTGAACAGCGGCGAGCCGCTAAAGATTATCGAATCGCAGTTGTTGTCGACCAAGTCCTGGGTCGCTTCTTCGATGCGGCTCAGTTGCGCCTCGAAGTCGCTGTCGACCAACTGGCGCACGGTGCCGGTGGTGTTGAGCATCATGAAGCCTTCGGGAAACATTTTGTAGAATTCGTAAACCAGGGTGTCGCCGCGCGATGGGGCGACGTGACCGATGCGAGCGCGCCAGCCGTACATATTTACCTCCTGCGGAGTTGTTCAAGGTTCAAGGTTTCAAAAGTTCACGGTCGGATTTGCTATACTCAGTTCCAGCAGTTCCAATTGTTCCAATCGTTTATGGGACTATGCAGGCCCAACCGTAGAGCTTTGCCGGGTTGGCGGCGAGAATGGCATCGCGGATTTTTTCGTCGGGCACGGCAGTGAAGAGGAAATCGAGCAGGTCGCCGTCGTCGGGCATCGGCACAGCCACGCCGCCATGGGGCCAATTGCTGCCCCACACGATGTTGTCGGACCGGTTGGCGACGATCGTTTGCACGACACCGACCATGTCCTGGTAATCGGCTGGGCCGGATTTTGACAGCTGGTAGAAGCTGTAGAGATTGATCCAGGCGTGCTCTTCGTTTTTAAGAATTCGCAGCAATTTCGGCGAATTCACTATTCTCGCCGGTCATGTGCGGCTCGGCGTGGGCGACATGGTCGAACATGTATGGGACTTTGAGGGAATCTAAAAACGGCACGGCGGCGATCACCTCCGCCAGGGATTGCGACATGAACTCGACGTGCCAGTTGAACCCCTGAGTGCGCGCGATCATCCGCTTGGTGTCGTCGAAGGAAAGCCCGCCGCGGCCGTTGGCTTTAATCCGAAAGCCGCTGAATCCGCCATCTTTCAGTTCGCGTAGTTGTGCGTCGGCAATAGCCGGGTCGAGTAGCGCGAGACCTTTGAAGGCGCCGTTCATGCGCTTGAGCGCGTCCAGGGTGATGCGATTGTTGGTGCCATTGCCGCTGCCAGTGACGATGACGGCGCGTTCCAAGCCGAGAGCGTGATGAGTTTGCAAATAATCATCCAGAGTCGAGTGTGGATCGGGATCGTAGCCGCGCTCGGCGACCAGCGGGTAACGCTCGAAGGGGCCATAAACATGCAGATGGCAGTCGCAGGCGCCGGCAGGCAACTTATAGCGCGGCGCGTGGGGATTGGGGTTGGGCGGCTTTACCGGTCGCATGATGACGGCCAATGTAATGCAAAAGCGGGATGAATATCCAGCGTATTTCTACCATTGGTGGATTATGGCTTGACGGCGCGGGAGGTTTTGCTTAGCGTATTGCTGATCAGTACACACCAATCATAAACTCGGCGGAGGTAAGTTATGGCAGAAACGAACCTGCAACTGTTCTTGTTGGGCGCGGAAAGACTGCTGCGTTGCCGGTGGGACGGCCGGAGCGAAAATCTTGAGATTCTCAACAGCGCCATGGACGGCGAGACCGTGCGCGAGGTGGCGCGCGATCCCTTTAATCCGAAAAAACTTTATGCCGCGACGCTGACCGAGATCCATGTCAGCGAAAATAACGGTGAGAGCTGGCAGTGGCTGCCCTCCGGCGGTATCGACTACCGGGATATTTGGACCATGGCCGTGCATCCGACGCGGCCCAATGAAATCTACGTCGGCACGCTGCCGGCGGCGGTTTATGTCAGCGACAACGGCGGCCGGTCGTTTCGCGAACTGGCGACGTTTCGCAATTTGCCCGACTACAACAAATGGACTTTCCCTCCCGGCGCCCATGTCGCCCACGCGCGCTCGATTGCGCTCGATGGGCGAGTGCCGGACGAGATCATTGTCGGTATCGAAGAGGGCGGCGTGGCACGCAGCCGCGACCGCGGCGTGACTTGGGAAGATATCAGCGGACCGGCGAGTCCGACGGCATTTCCCAAGGTCAACGATGCAGCAGGCATCGTGCCTTACGAGATGGGCAGACATGAAGAGGGTCGTGTCTATCGCGATGTCCACTGGGTGACGCGCCATCCGACGCGCTTGGAGACGTTATTCGCCAGCACCGGTATCGGCACTTATCGTACCGACGATGGCGGGAAAAACTGGACCAAGTGTGAGTATGGTTTGGGGCGCGCCTACGCGATTCCCATGACCAACCATCCAGCAGTCCCAGACAGGATTTTTCTTGGCGCGGCGGAAAACGGTCCCGCGACCTGGGCCGGTTACCGGACGGTACGCGCCGGCCCGTACAATACGGTCAAGTTTAGCCGCAACGCGACCGCCGAGACCGGCGGTGCCAAGACCCAGATCTTGCGCAGCGATGACGCGGGCAACACCTGGAGCTATCTCAAAACTGGCCTGCCCGCTGGCACGGAACACATGACCTGCGGCTTTGCCAGCCATCCGCAGGACCCCAACACTTTGTGCGTCGGCTATACCGATGGTTCGGTCTACGCGAGCAATGACGCGGGACAGAATTGGCGCCGATTGATCGTGTCGCTGCCAAAGCTTTATGGTTTAAGATTGATACCGTCTGTTTAATAGGCGACTGAAACGCTGAATAATCGGAGCTTTCGGTAACTTTACGGTTAAATTTGGTATTTTATATAATTTTGTTTTGTGTATTGAAATGGTTGACAGGTTCGCTGCAATACATCACAATTAGTCAATTAAATCAGTCAAGGGCCGGGGCTGGAAAGGTGGTTTTGATGGGGGATCAACAGCGGATTCTGCACATTGGATTGAAATTACTGGCGGTTACTTTTTTGGTTTCATGCGGTAATCCCGCAAATCCACCGCCACCGAAATGGACGGGGGAAAATCCCCCGGCTATAGCGGCAAAACCGGCAGCGCCCAAGCCACCGCCTGTGCCGCCGAAAGCGGAAGAAAAGACGAGCTTAGAAGCTTTGCAAAAGGGCGAAGCGGCGACGAGTGGACCGTTGAAAGACGTCGGTTTCAACTTCGATAGCGCTGCGCTTTCCGATGCTGCCCGGGCGACGTTGAAAAGCAACGCTGATTGGCTCAAGGCCAATGCTACGGTGCGGATTCAGATCGAAGGCCATTGCGATGAACGGGGCGCGGCTGATTACAACATGGCGCTTGGCGCAAAGCGCGCCCAAGCATCGATGGATTACTTAGCCACTTTGGGTGTCGCCGCCAACCGCATGTCGACGATCAGCTACGGCGAAGAAATCCCTCATGTGCAAAGAACAGACTGAAGCCTGCTGGGTGCAAAATCGGCGCGCGCGGTTTGTCAGCAGTGCGGCCAAGTAACATCCGTTCCTAATAATCAATTCGAAAAAAGGCCCGTGTCGTGATGACACGGGCCTTTTTTTTTGCTGCGGCGTAATACGAGTCGGCGACCGATTTGACGCAAAGGATCCGACCATAGTCGTGGCTATCGATTGACATAGAAAGCGGGCGTTTGTTAGGTTCGCACTTCGCTGCTTGTGCATGAGCGATAACTCAGCCGAGCCAGAAAAAGGTGAATTTCATGCGTTACGGTTGGCGAGCACGAATCGGTCATATTGCCCCGGCGATACTCGACACGTCGGGCGAAGAAATGCGCAAGTTGTTGCCCGCGGGAGTGCTGCATGTAGGTCTGACGATCAGCGAGCCGATTCAAACTCTCGGCGCGGAACAGGCTGCTGAGGCGTTCGGACGCATGGTCGATGCCGGCAAGCGCTTGGCCGCGGAAAAAGTCGATGTGCTTATCTGCGGCGGCGCGCCCGTGGCGTTGTCTAAGGGCGTGGCTGGCGACGCCGAATTGACCGAACTACTACGCCGCGAGACTCAGTTGCCGGTGGTCACGGCGAACGGCGCGGTGGTCGACGGATTGCGTACGCTGGGCGCTCGCTCGGTGCTTGTCGTCAGTCCGTTCATCGACGCGCGCAATCAGGAGATCAAAAACTTTCTCGAAGCGAGCGGCTTCACAGTGGCGGCGACCCGAGGATTGGGTTTGACGAAAAATATCGACTTCGCCAGTCAGTCGCCCGATGCGCCATTTACGATGGCGCGCGATCTCTCCAAACAACATCCCGAAGCTGACGCGATTTATATCGCCTGTCCGCGCTGGCCTTCGGTGGATATTATCGCGGCATTGGAAGCAGACACCGGTAAGACCGTCGTCGCCGCACCGGCTGCGATGGTTTGGGGTGCGCTCAAGGCGCTGCGGATCAACGACTGTCGAGCGGGTTTTGGACGCCTGATGGAAAGTCTGCGCAGCGCGAATTAGCGAACCGGCTGAGCCAGGCAAATCGACGCCGCATAGAACTAGCGTATTAGTCTCGCCAGGGGGAAGCCTCAATGAGAATGCTGAATGAGCTGGGACGGTATTACCGATTGGCGTTGATGGTCTGCATGCTCGGTGTAAGCCCATTTGCTGAGGCACAGGAGCGGTTCCGGGTTTCCTACGGCGGATTCAATGAAACCGCAACGTCGATGTGGGTTGGCATCGAGCGCGGCATGTTTAAGAAATATGGTATCGAAGCGCAGATGGTTCAGGTGCGTAATGGCGCGCTGAGCATCGCGACTTTGGTCGCGAAAGAAGTCGAAGCAGTTTGGCCGGCGCAGTCGACGATTTTGAGCACCGTATCCGGTGGCATCAAGCTCACCTGTATCGGTGGCCCGGTGAATAAGATCCCGCGCAATCTCATGGTTCGCAAAGAGTTAAAGGGCGCGGAAGACTTGCGTGGCAAAACCGTCGGCGTGCAAAGTATCGGCGGCGGTTTGTGGCTGCAAACGATGATTATCTTGGATCACCTCGGCGTCGATCCGGATAAGTACGGCATCAAAGTGCGCGTCATCGGCGACGAAGCGACTCTGGCCCAGGCGATGATCACCAATAACATCGACTTCGGCGTCATCACCTACGGTTTGAGCGAGACATTATACCCGCAGGGATTCAAATCATTGATCGACGCCGCCGATATTTCAGCTCCTTACCAGGGGCCGGAAATTTGCGGGCTGAAAGAATCCGTCGCCAGCCGCAACGAATTTTACTCGCGCGTCATCAAAGGGTTGGCCGAGTCCGTTGCTTACATCCTCGACGACAATAATAAATCGGACGTCTCCAAAGTCGTGCAGCGAAATCTGCGTCTGAGTCGCCCCGAGGTGATCGAAGGCTCTTACAAAGTGTTGCGCAAGATGACTACCCTCGACCTAGCGCCAAATGTCGCGGCCTTCAAAGCTGTTCAACGCATCGTTGCGCGTATCAACCCGAAGATTGTCCAGGTCGATCTCGATCAAGTCATCGACGCAAGCTTCGTTCGTCAACTGGAGTCGAGCGGCTTTCTAGCGGAGCTGCGCAAGAAGATCAAATAACCGGCGCGGTATTCATCTCAGGAAAACAGATCCAAAGTTTCTTTGGCGAACAATTCGTCGACGGCGAATTTGCGCTTGGTTAGCCCCTGTTCGTGCGAGTAGAGCGTCGCCGCTTCTAATGTCGCCGCGTTGTGCTTGACGCCGTAGGGGGCGACATCGGCGCCGAGTACCTGGTGGGCGAATTCCATATCCAAATTGACCCACGGTAGCGACGCCAGGCCTTCGTCATAATCCTCGAAGGCGAGCTCCTTGGCGGCTTGAAAGCCTTGCGACAGGCGGACTGCCAATGTCGGGTCTTGTTCGTAAATCGCCCGGCGCATCACCGTCATGTGCATGATCGGATATATCTTCGTCCGCCGGTAATAGTCCGCTTCGACGGCGCGGCAGTCGGGAAACAGCCGCGCAACCAAAGGCGAACCCTGGAGAAACGCGCGCGGCGGCGAGGTCACGGCGACGGCATCGAGCTCGCCGGCCTCGAGCAGGCCGTCGAGGGTCTGATCTTTGCCGATGTTGTCGATGCGTATACCTGCCGGAATCTCGACGGCGACATGCTCGGCACGGCGGCGAAACCAGTGGATATCTTCGGGCATGACGCCGTATTCATGTTGCAACAGGCCGCGCACGAACAAGAGCGCGGTCATCGAGTAATCGGCGATTCCAACCTTTTTGCCTTTGAGATCGGCCGGCTTGGCGATGCCGGCCTTGGTATTGATCCAGATATAGGAATGGCGAAACACCCGCGATGGAAAGATTGGAATAGCGACGAAGCGGCGGTCGTCCTTGCCCATGGCGATCATGAAATTCGACAGCGACATTTCCGACGCGTCGAACTCCTCGTCGTGCAGCATGCGTAAGAAAATTTGCGACGGCGGCGAGATATTGACGAACTTGAGATCGGCGCCCTCGACTTTGACGCGGCCGTTGGCCAGGGCGCGGCAGTGATCGTAGTCGCGCATACCGATGGTGATGGTTCTATTTGCCATATGTCCTCCGCTTCGAGCGTCGCAAATGTAAGTTGAATGATCTGCGGAAGTCAATCGTCGTTTCTCTGTCTGTCCAGTGGACAGGTTGGACCGGATGGGATAATGGAGAGTCGAAAGGAGTTGACCTATGGACAAACTTAAACTCGATGCCGTCGTACACTGGTCGATTCCGGTGAACGACTTGGAGGCGGCGGAGAAGTTCTACGGCGAGATTCTTGGCCTGGAGCATGTCGGCCGGCTGGCGAACACGCCGATGTCCTGCTTCAAGCTCGGCAATCACAACATTCTTCTGTGCCAGCGCAACGATCCGATCAACCGCACCGATCGAACAGGATGGCCGGCTGCACCACGCCTTCGACGTCAGCCCCCAGATGTTCGACAAGGCTTGCAAGCTTTTTCACCGGCTGGCAATCAAAATTCACGAGCCGGTGGATTACCGGCCCGGTGGTTTTTTCACCGGCCGGCAGCTCTTCGTTCTCGATCCGAGCGGCAATCGCATTGAACTGCGCGACGCCAGTTGGAAGCAAGGCATGCCGACGCCGACGTATGAGGAGATCGTCGCGTCGTGACGCTGCGCGTCCGCTCAAACGGTTCGAAACGTTCAAGCCGTTCAAATCGTTCTGGACGAGCCATCGCTTCGCTCGGCAAGGTGGCATGATGAGGCAACTGGGTTGTCTAGGTCACATAGTCCTGTTGGCAATTCTATTAGCCGCCGGCAATTTGCATGGCGCCGAGAAGATCCGTGTCAGCGGCGGCGGCATAACGCCGCTTCATTCGCTCATTTGGGTCGCCCACCAGGAAGGGCTATTCAGAAGGTACGGCATGGACGTCGAATACCTGGTGATGAATAGCGGCACTCTGGGTGTGCAGACGCTGCTGTCAAACGACAGCCAGTTTCTCTTTTCCACCGGCGCGCTGGCGGTCACCGCCAACTTACAGGGCGCGGATATCGCGATGATCACCGGCGGATTCAACCTATTCGCTTTCAAAGTAGTCGGCCGGCCGGAGATCAAGAGCGTGCAAGATTTGCGCGGCAAGAAGGTTTCCATCAGCCAATTCGGTTCGGCCACCGATTTCGCGGTGCAGGCGAGTTTGGAAAAGTTCGGCGTTGACCCCAAACAGGTGACTGTGATTCAGCTCGGCAGCAGTTCCAACCGGCTTACGGCACTGACCAACGGTTCCACCGAAGCCTCGCTGTTCACCGAGCCGTTCGCGACCATGGCGATCAAGAAACATCGAATGGCATTGCTCTTGGACATGGCCGAAGCAGGCATGGCTTACCCGCAAAGCTGCTTGATGATCAAACGTAGTTATCTCGAAGCCAACAAGGAAAGGGCGACCAACTTCGTCAAGGCGTTGGTGGAGGCGCTGTTTATCGCCAAGCGCGATCGCGCGCTGACGATCCAGGTGATAAAAAAATACATTCGCGCCGACGACGAAGTGTACGGCATCGGTTACGACTATTTTTTAGGGACCCATGCCGAGGGACTTTTGAGCATGCCGGAGCGCAAAGGCGTCGAGCTGGTGATCGCCCAGTTGGCAAAAACCAACCCGAAAGCGAAAGGCCAGACAGTGGAATCCTTAAGAGTGATGGAACCGAGTATTCTCGACGAGCTAAAGAAGAGCGGGTTCATCGACAAGGCGCGCAAATAAGCCCATGCCATACGACGTAAGCAATTCAACCCCGCCTTCCTACTACCCTTTCGTGCCGCTTCCCGACCGCGGGCCGCTACGCTTTCCCGATGGCGCGCAGCTGGCGCTGATTATCACGATTAATTTAGAATACTGGGAGCCGTCGCGTCCGGGACAGAAGGAGCCGTTGTTTACCGGCGGGCCGATGACGATTCCCCATGCGCTGCCGGGGGATGTGCTCGATACGGCGAACTGGACTTGGCGCGAGTATGGCCAGCGGATCGGCGTCTGGCGCATGATCGAGATGTTCGACAAAACGGCAGTCAAGCCGTCGTGCACGATCAACGGCCTGACCATGACCGAGCGCCGTCGCATCGTCGACGCCTGCAACGAGCGGGGTTGGGAACTGGTGCCGCACAACTGGGCGCAGAACGATTTGCTGACTTACTACGCCGACAATCCCCGGATGAAGAACGCGCGGTGATTCGGCGCACGCTCGATACTTACGAAAAGGTCGTCGGCCGCCCGGCCCAGGCGTGGCTGTCGTCGGCGATCCGCGGCACGCTGCACACGCCGGCATTTTTGAAAGAGTTCGGTTTGCTCGCTTATTGCGACTATTTGAACGACGACCAGCCCTATTTGATTCAGACTAGCAATGGGCCCATCGTCTGCGTGCCTTATTCCAACGACATCAACGACTTTAATCTGTTCGCCCGCGGCGGCATGTCGGCGTCGGCGGGACTGGAGACCTTGAAAATTTGCTTCGATCAACTTTACTCGGAAGGCGCGGCGACTGGGCGCATCATGAATGTTGGCCTGCATCCCCATGTGATGGGCCATGCCCATCGCATCGGCGCGCTGCGCGAGTTCGTCGAGTACGCCCAGGCGCGTGACAGGGTTTGGTTTCCCAGCCGCGCGGAGATCGCGCGCTGGTATATGACAGTGCATCGAGACGCATATTCCGGATTCGCATTGGGTAAAGAGCAAAGGCCAGGAGTGAAGGGTTCGGATCGAAAATCGGGAGAAAAGTATGCAAACTGAGCGTTACGATTACTCGGCGATTGTCAGGCGCAAGCCGTTCAAATGGCCCAACGGCGCGCGGATCGCGCTCATGGTGGCGCCTAATATCGAGTTCTTCCATATCGACAAGGTGATTCCCGGCGCCACGAGTTCCGCATTGCCAGATGTGACCGGCTATGCGCTGCGCGACTATGGCTCGCGCATCGGCGTGTTTCGCATGATGGAGGTGTTGGATAAACATTCGCTGCGCGCCAGCGTGTTACTCAACGCCGATGTCTGCGCGCACCATCCGGCGATTATCGAGGAAGGCAATCGACGAAATTGGGAATGGCTCGGTCACGGAGTCACCAACAATACGCGCATGAATCAATATCCCGCCGACGAAGAGCGCGGCGTGATCCGCCAGATCCGCGATACGATTGCGTCGGCCACCGGCAAAGCGCCGCGCGGTTGGCTCGGTCCCGGTGGCGGCGACGAGAGCCCGCATACGCTCGATCATTTGGCCGCTGAAGGATTCGATTACGTCTGCGATTGGGGTTTTGACGATCAGCCCTGCGCCATGCGGGTGCAGTCGGGCCGCATGATCGCGATTCCTTACCAGCAAGGTCTAAACGACATCCGGGTGATTTTTCAGGGCGGCCACACGCCGAAAGACTGGTTACAAATGGTCTGCGATCAGTTCGATACGCTTTACCTCGAAGGTGCGAGCCAGGCGCGGGTGATGACGATTCCTCTCCATCCGTTCGTCATCGGCTTGGCATTTCGTATCAAATATCTCGACAAGGCGCTGGAGTACATCTGTTCCCATGACGGCGTGTGGAAAGCGACCGGAGCGGAGATTGCGGATTACTACTATGCGAACTACTACCAGAATCCATGATGCGGAGGCTGCGATGACCTTCATAGCCGTGGCAGCGTGGTTGATCGTGTTTTTCTTCACTATGTCGGCCAATGCCGCGGACCGAGTAATCATTGGCAATGTCTCGCGCACGGTCGAGCAATTGCCGAACTATGCCGCCACCGACAGGGGATTTTTTAGCCAGGAAGGCATTCAAGGCGATGTCGTATTGATCGGTTCCACCGATACGTTGATCCAGGCGCTCATCGCCGGGCAGGTGAACGTCGCCATCGTCGATCCCTCGGCGGCGATCAACGCGGTGGAGCGCGGCGCGTCTTTGAAGATCATCGGCGGTACGGTGCCGGTGGCCGCTTACACTCTCGTCACCTGTCCCAAGTACAAAAGCATTAAAGAGCTGAAGGGCACCAACATCGGCGTGGTCAGCTTGGTTTCCGGCAGCACGATTTTTTTGCGTGAGATGTTGAAAGCTGAAGGGCTGGAGGTCAACCGCGACTACACGATCATTCAAAACGGTCCCACCGGCCAGCGGCTCGCCAGTCTCAAGACTTGCAGCACTTCGGCGACGATGTTGCTCGGCGGCGACCTGCCGCGCTCGCGCGAGTTGGGCTTTAGGGAGATCGCAAAACTGTCGGACTATATTCCTAACTTGCAGTTTCACAGCTTGATCGTCGACAGCAAGTGGGCTGAGGCGAATAGTCCGCTGACGGTACGCTATTTGAAATCGATGGTGCGGGCCATGCAGTGGGCCCACGGCAACCGCGAGCAAGCCGCCGAATTGGTCGCCAAACGCACCGGCATTCCGCTCAAGTCGACGCGCGTGACCGTCGACGAATATCTGACCCAAGGGATTATCAGCAAAGACGGATCGGTCAATCGCGAAGGGTTCCAGCGTTTGATCGACTTGATGGGCGACAGACTGTTTAAGAGCAAACCCTATCCGGCGCCGGAAAAATATCTGGACTTGAGCTATTTGCGGCGGGCGCAGCAGGAGCTCGGTGTTGCAAGTGGTCGATGAGCGAACGCCTGAGTTGCAGGCGGCGTCGAGTCGAGATGCTTATCTTCGTTGGCGATGACCGCGAACTCACAACGTGTCATTTTCAAGCGTAGCGGGAAATCTTTCTTCAATTGTATCATTTACTTAAGCTCGCGCTCCGGCGTGACCCGTGCAAGGCTTTCAAGAATAGTCGAGGAGTGATGATGAAGTATTTGTCTTTTCGAGTTCTGTTTTTCGTGACCGTAATGTCGGTTGGTGTGGTCTGTTCTTCGTCGCCGGGCTCGGCGCAAGATGGCCGCCGGTTGCGTGCCGGCTATGCTTCGCTCTCCGGGAACATGGCGCCGTATTGGGCGGCGAAGGATGCTGGGTACTACAAGAAATATGGCCTCGACATCGATCTCGTGGCGTTTCCCAGCGGCACGGAGGGAATGGCGGCGATGATCGCCGGCGAGATCGAGTTCCTTGCCATTGCCGGCAGCACGACGGCGAGCGCGGCCATCGGCGGCTCGGATGTCGTATCGCTGGCGATCACCACGGAGCGTTTGGTGACGAGTCTGATGACGATTCCGAGCATTCAGCGCGCGGAGGAGTTGAAAGGCAAGGCGGTGGGCATCAGCCGGTTCGGCACTTCCATCGATACCGCGGCGCGTATGGCGCTGCATCATTACGGTTTGGAAGCAATGAAGGACGTAATGCTGGTGCAAGTGGGCGCGGTTTCCTCGGGCGTCGCGGCGCTGCGCGGCGGGCGCATTCAAGGGGCGATTTTGTCTTATCCCAATTTGATTCAGGCGCGCCGGGAGGGGTTTCGCGAGCTGCTCGACATCGCTTCGCTTGGGGTTCCCTACGCGTCGACCGGCATCACCGTGCGCAAGAGTTTCATGAATCAGCGCCGCGATGTTGTGACCAGTTATGTGAAATCGATTCTTGAGGCGACCGCCCGAATCAAGCGGGACAAAGCGTTCACCATCGAAATGCTGATGAAGTATTTCCGCACCAAGGACCGCGAGATGATGGAAGAGACCTACGAGGTTTCCGTGACTAAGTATTTGAAGCGCATGCCGACGCCGAGCGCGGAATCGTTTCGCACGGTGATCGATGAACTGGCTCTGGTCAATCCCAAGGCAAAAGGTCAAGATCCCAAACGGTTCTACGACGACAGCATTCTGCAGGAGCTGGATAAAAGCGGTTTTATCGCCGGGCTTGGCCGGTGATGGTCAAGGGTGAATGGTCCGATGATCCGGCTCATAAAAAGTTACTTTAGGCGCTATCACATCGTGTCTGGCGGGAGATCGATTGTGCTCGATAGTCAGTTATCGCGGGAGGAACATATGGTTTCGCTCATGGCCCGTGTATTGGCGGTGCTCGTGTTCACGGTGGCAATCAATTCGCCAGCGGTTCTTTTTGCGCAGGATGGGTTCTTCAAAGGCAAAACCATTCGACTGATCGTCGGTCTGGCGCCGGGCGGCGGCTTCGATACCTACTCGCGAGTGATCGCGCGCCATATGGGGAGACATATTCCTGGAACGCCGGCGATGGTGGTCGACAATATGCCGGGGGCGGCGAGTTTGCTGGCGGCGAATCATGTCTACAAAGTCGCCAAGCCGGATGGACTCACCATTGGCAATTTCGTCGGCGGTCTGGTCTTTCAACAAATTCTAGGCTTGCCGGGCGTAGCGTTCGATGGCCCCAAGTTCGAGTACTTGGGCGTGCCGGCGCAGGATAATTTCATTATCGGCATCGCTAAGTCCACCGGTATTACGAGCGTTGAACAGTGGAAGGCGTCGGGCACGGTACTGAAGATTGGCGGCGTGGCGCCCGGCGGTGGCACCGACGATATTCCAAAAGTATTGAAGGCGACCTTGGGATTGCCGCTGCAAATGGTGTCGGGCTACAAAGGCACCGGGCCGGTGCGGCTGGCATTCAATGCCGGCGAAGTGCATGGCATCAGCAATTCTCTGGAATCGTTTCGATCGACCTGGCGCGCCGAGTTGGACAAGGGTGAAGTGACTTATCTCGTTCAAGCCAATTTGAAGCCCCACCCGGATATTCCCAACGTCCCCTGGGCCGCCGATCTGACCAAGAGCGAAGAAGCACGCAAGATGATCCTCACCACAGCGCGCGTCAACGGCGTGCTCAATCGCTTCTACGTCCTGCCGCCAGGCACCGCCAAGGATCGCGTCCTGCTGTTGCGCAAAGCCTTCATGGAGACGATGAAAGATCCTGAGTTCGTTGCCGACGCGCAAAAGGCCAAGCTCGATCTCGACCCTATCGACGGTGAAGAGATTCAAAAACAGGTGCGCGAGTTGTTCAAAATTGAGCCGGCGTTAGTCGCGAAGTTGAAAGAGACATTGAAGTAGTATCGCTCTAGTGCGCGCCCAGTCACGCTGAATATTCATTGTTTTTTCGCCGCTTGATTTCTTCGAGTTGAATCGAATCGTATTTCACGATTGCCGCGCAGCATAGGCAGATGTTAGAGGGCGTCAAGCACCAATCGCTCTTGTTGCCCAGGTTAGCTTTTGTTATTAGACGAATGAGTCGAATCTTTGCTTCACGGGAGTGTCCTGAATGATTTCACTAGTTCGAATCCAGATTCTTTTCATCGCCATCGCTTCATTGTTGCTGCCGGTGCCGGCAGCTTACACCGCCACGCCATACTACGAGGGCAAGACCATCCGCATTATCGTGGGCACTGCGCCCGGCGGCGGCTACGACACGTACACGAGGCTTTTGGCGCGCCACTTTAGCAAACATATCCCGGGGACACCGAATGTCATCGTCGACAACATGCCTGGCGCCGGCGGTCTGCTGTCGGCCAACTATATGTATCGCGTCGCTAAAGCCGACGGCTTGACCATCGGTCATTTCGTCGGCGGGCAGTTTTTGCAGCAACTCCTCGGCCGGCCCGGTATCGAGTTCGATGCCCGGCGCTTCGAATATATCGGTGTGCCAGCCCAGGATAATTTCGTCCTTACGGTGGCCAAGGCGAGTGGCGTCAACAGCATGGAGCAGTGGATGAGCTCAAAGACGTCGATCAAGTTCGGCGCCATCGCACCGGGAGACGGGACCTACGATATCCCCAAAGTCATCGAAGCGACACTCGGCGTGCCCATTCAAATCGTCAGCGGTTATAAAGGTACCGCGCCGATTCGTTTGGCTTTCAACAGCGGCGAGGTCGCCGGTCTGAGCAACTCGTGGCAGTCCTTGAAATCGACCTGGACCCAAGAGTTGGAGAGCGGCGAAGCGGTTCTGCTCGCGCAATTGACGACAAAGGCCCATGCCGATCTGCCCAAGTTGCCGCTGGCGATGAGCCTTGCCAAGAACGACGAAGCAAAAAAATTGATCGCTGCCGTGGCGCAGAGCCACGGCGCAGCGGTGCGGCCGTACTTGCTGCCGCCCGAGACGCCGAAAAATATTGTGGAGATATTACGCAAGAGTTTTATGGAGGCGATTCGCGATCCGGAGCTGCTCGCCGAGGCAAAAAAAGCCAGATTGGAAATCAATCCCGGTTCAGGAGAAGAATTGGAGCGAAACGTGACAGAGCTGCTTCGTTTGGACGCTCCCCTAGTCACGCGCTTGAAAGATATTCTAAAATAGCCGCAATGACTGCTTCATTGGGGCTTGTTCGTGCGCTAGTTCTCGGCTTGGCCCTGGCAAGAATTGAAATTGCCTTCTGCCAAGAAGCAGAAAACGACAACGCTCCAGCGCCGCTGGAAGAGCTTGAAAAAACTTCCGAGCCGGCGCCATCCGACCAAACCGGCCTGGCGGCCTTCTACCACGCGACGTTTCAGGGGCGCCGTACCGCCAGCGGCGAATCTTTCGACCACAAGGGGCTGACCGCGGCGCATAAAACGCTGCCCTTCGGCACCCTCGTGCGGGTGACCAATTTGCGCAATTACAAGAGCGTAATCGTGCGGGTCAACGATCGCGGTCCGATGCAGCCTGGTCGGGTGATCGACCTCACGCATCGTGCTGCCAGGATCCTCGGCTTCATGCACCAGGGAATGACCAAAGTTATATTAGAGATCCTACCCCTCGGCGCTGGCACCAAGTAGGCGCCAATTATTCCATCTATAATTTCTGCCAGCGGACGGCGCCGGTTCGCTCATGGGATCTATTTGAATGCCGGCATTACTTCTTTGGCGAACAGGCGCATGGATTTCAAGATTTCCTGATGGGGAATACCGCCGTAATTGAATGTGGTGGTGAGCGTGTCGAAGTAATAGTTCTTGCCGGCGTTGTGAATGCCCCGGATCACCTGTCCGGGATCGCCGTAGTTATTTCTCCCGGTGGCCAACATCATGTCCCAGTCGTATTCTCCCGGCGCGGCGGTTAACGAACGGCGGCCGATGCGTGAAATCTCGTCGTAGCGTGTCACCGCTGCCATGCCGATCTCTTTGGCGCGCGCGGCGTTCTCGTTGACATGAGTGCGGACGTGAAATTGGCAATGGCGATCTTTGGGATCGATGCCGGCTTCAATCAAGCCTTGCTTCCAAGCCGCGACGCCGGGGCCAACTCGTTCCGGCGGATGAGGATGGCCGACGGTCATAATGTGATAGCCCTGCAGCCCCGCCCAACCCAAGCCTTGCGCTGAAGTGCCGGCGACCCAGATCGGTGGGTGGGGCTGTTGCACTGGCCGCGGGTAAAGCGTCAATTCTTCGAATTGCCAGAACTTGCCCTGATGGCTGGCGCGCTCGTTGGACCAAACTTTCAAAATCACTTCGAGGGCTTCGGCGGCGCGCTCGCGATCGTTTTCCCTAGTGACGCCGAAGACGCGGTAATCCATCTCGGTGTTGCCTGAGCCGATGCCAAACTCCAAGCGACCGCCGGAAATGGCGTCGACCATGGCGTAGTCTTCGGCGGTGTGGAGCGGATGGCGCAGCGGCAGGATGGCGATGCAAGGGCCGAGGCGGATTTTCTTGGTACGCGCCGCCGCGGTGGCCAACAGCACGGCGGGATTCGCCACTAGTCCGCCGTAGCCGAGGAAGTGATGTTCATTGAACATGAAACATTCCCAGCCCAGTTCCTCGGCGAGCTCGATCTGCTGCAAAATTTGCTGGTAGTAGACATCGTAGGGCGGATCGATGTCCGGGTAGTAGGTCGTGAGAATGTTGATATAAAAGCGCACGTTGTTCTCCTGCTAATCGTTAACGCTGTAACACAATCAGCCAGAGGCGGCAAAGCTGAAACAAAGCGGCGCAGCAATTTCACCGCAGAGGGCACATAGAGCATAGTGTAGAAGATTCGGACTCGGAGAATTGGCCGCAAAGAACGCAAATAATTCAGAGCTGGAATTCCGAAATGTAGAGGCGGGTTTGAAGCCCGCCCTCTTGGTTGTGCAAGGGTGGAGGATTGTACCGGGTGATTTACCCAAGCCGGGTAAACTTGCAACGACACGAAGCTTTCGGATGAATAATATTCCGAACTTCGTGCGCTACGTGACCTTCGTGGTGAAATCCGGTATTCCAGTCAAACTGGATCAACGGCTCGCACCGAGATCGCGGCGGGCTTTTTCGAGGAAGCTGTAGTCAACGATTTGCGGGATCGTGAACGGTTGGGTGACTTTCGAGTCTTCGCGCACCAAGTCGATCATTAGCTGCATGCCTTCGGGCTTGGCCATCAGGTCGCGGGCCATGCCGCGATTAAACTGGCGGAGCATCTCCGTGGCGATACGCCGGTCGGTGAGCTTCCATTGTTTCATGACGATGGTGATGACTTCGTCGCGGTTGCGCGGCTCTAAAACGAAATTCAATGCGCGCAACGCCGCCCGCACCATGCCGTAGACTTCGTCAGGGCTTTCTTGAATCCGCTTGACTGAGGCGCCGATGGCGTTCTGGGGAAAATTGACGATATCGCCGACGAACAGCAGTTCATTATAACCGCGGTCGACTGCGAGAATATTTTCCGGCACGCCGAGAAGCGCGGCGTCGACGGCGCCAGATTCCAGCGCTGCCAGGCGGTTTTCTCGCAGCGGTACGATGGTCACATCGCGGCCCGCCTGAAAGCCCAAATGCTTGAGCGCGGCGTCGGCCATCAACGTCGCGGTGCCGCCCGGGGTGCTGCCGCCGATCTTTTTGCCCTTCAACTCTTGTGCCGTGCGGATTTCTTTGCGTGCGATCAGGGAAATCAACGGGCGATCGACGGCACAAGCGAGAATCTTGGCCGGGTTGCCGCGCACGATGGTCTGAATCATTCCATTGATGGCGGCGCTGTAGTCGATATCGCCGCGCACGAAGGCGGCGTTGACCGCCTGGGTCGCCATGAAAATGGTCTCCAAGTCGATGCCCTGCTCGCGGTAGTAGCCTTTATGATAGGCGAGATGAAACGGCAGAAAGCCGATGTTGTTGGACTGGATGCCGAGGCGGACTTTTTTCGCAGTGCTCTGCGCGCCGAGATCGCTCGGAGCGACGCCGACCGCGAAAATTATCCACAGAACGGCGGCAACGCTCATTGTTCCTGTCCCGGCGAATCATGCCGATCTCATAGCGCGTAGAGCGCGCGCGAGTTGTCGCTCAAGATTTTCTCCTTGACCGCCGGCGTCAGGTCGCTGCGCTGGCGAAAGATTCTGATCGCATCGACATCGCTGGAGATATCGGTGTGGCCGTAGTCGGTACCGATGACCAGATTATCCTCGCCGGCTTCGCGCACGATGTAGGGAAGGTCATCGGAGTTTTCGCAGGTGACAAACATGCCGTACTCTTTGAGCAAGTTGTCGGGCAACTTGCGGCCCATGGTTTTGAAACGGTTCTTGGCTTCATGCATCACCCAGGGCACCCACTGGGCGCTGGCTTCGATGAAGCCGAAGCGCAGCTTGGGAAACTGCTCGTGGATCTCGCTCAGCAGGATATCGTTGAACGACGCCACCGTCGGCACGCGGAAGCGGTGCAGCGTTGCCGCGATGCGGGTCGGATGATTGTACAGGTCGTTCAGCCACGGGCTGCCGTTGGCGATGTGAATAGCGATCGCCATGTCGAGCTTCTGCGCCTCTTCGTAGACCGGGTAGAAATAAGGATCGGCGAGCAAGCGATTGCCTTCCACCGGGCGTAAGCAGACGGCGACGGCGCCGTTCTCTTTGGCCCAGCGGATTTGATCTAAAGCATCTGGCATGCTGAGGAGCGGCGGCATGCAAGACCAGCGCAGCCGGCCGTTGCTTTGTTTCCAGATGTCGGCGAGCCAGCGGTTCCAACTCTTGCACAGCGCGACGTCGGCGGCCGGACGATCGGCGCAGGATTCGATGAAAATGGTATTGTGCAACACCTGGACATCGACACCGGTGGCGTCCATATATTCCAAGCGCAAATCGACGTTGCCGAGTTCACGGGATGCTTGTTGATCGGCGAATTTGCGGCCGACCTGCTGTTGGCGTTTGTCCAGTTCGTCGTCCGAGAACGCAGGGAAACGAAAACCGCGGACTTTACCGTCGATGACCCAGAACTGCTGGCGCACACCGGCCTCCTCGCGCGTCTCCAGCGGCACCGGGCGATACTGCTGCTCCGACTTGTCCATGAAATCCCAAGTGCGTAAGCATTCGACGACGTGGGCATCGGCATCGATGACCAAATTCTTTTCTTGCGCTATCCATGTTTACCTCCGACTCGAACTCAATGGCCTAACACTAATGGACAGGATGAGTAGCTGTCAATCATAGACTACTCGCGGGCGATCTCCCAGGCGACCACCGGTTCGGTCTTGCCTTTGAGTTCAAGCTCGCGGCGCGTCGCCTTGGGAAACTGCCGGGCGACCGGATCGAAGGAATCTTGGGTGAGCAATATTTCACTTGGCGCGGCGGCGCCTTGGAGCCGCGCGGCTACGTTGACGGTATCGCCGAGGACCGTATAGTCGGTGAAGTCTTTGCCGCCGACATTGCCGACAAAGGCCGGGCCGGTGCTAATGCCGATGCCGATCTCTAGACGGTCTTTCTCCGGCAATGCGGCAACGCCGCGCAGGATTTCCAATGCGGCGGTCACGGCGCGCTGTGGATGATCCCGCCAATTCAGAGGCGCGCCGAAGAACGCCATGACTTCGTCGCCGACCAGCTTGTCGAGGGTGCCGTCATGGCGAAAGATCGCCTGGGTGGCGATTTCGTAGAAGTGATTGAGCCGCGCCGCCACTGCTACGGGCTCCATCTGTTCCACCAGCGAGGTGTAGCCACGGATGTCGACGAACATGACCGAGATGTTTTTCGTCTCCCCGCCCGGAGGAGCAAGCTCGTATCAGAGGGTACAGAGATGGGGATTCTTGCGCGACGGGCGAATCTGCAGCAGCTGATAAGGCACGGCGAAGATGCCCAAGAAGGGCACTAGGCATTCCTTGCAGCGCTTGCTCGACGGCAAATGGCGGTGCAGTAGACGCGCTATCTTGGTCGTGCCAACCGTGCGGCGAATCCAGATCAGTATTCGTCTCATGCTCGGCATTCTACGCTGAACGCGATGAGGTTGCAGCAGCCTTTGCGGCCGAGCTCAAATGCCCGCGAAATGCCCGTTCACCACGAAGGCACGAAGGACCCGAAGGGTTCGGGAATTATGTTCCGAACTTTGTTCGCGCTTCGTGGTAAGAACTGCATTCCTCGTTATTACAAACTAGGTTAGCCCTTGGTGGCGATGCGTTTAAAAAAACCATCGCGCTCGAGCTCGTCCAAGATGCGCTCGTCGACATATTTGGCGATATTCATGTCGAGTTTGGTTTCCGGATTGCGCTGGGCGAGCATGTCGAGAGCGAGGCGCATGCCTTCATGGGAGACGCGGGGCGGAGATGAGAAGGACTTGGCGAAATACTGATAGGTCTCGTCGACCACGGCGGGGTTTTTCTGCTTCATCCTACTTGTATACATCGCTGTCGACTTCTCCTTGTTGGCGATGAACTGGTAGGTCGCCTCGCTGTAGGCCTGCATGAAGCGCTTGACCATATCGCGGTTTTTCTCGACGAAGGAACGGCGCGCGGCGATGACGTTCATCGGAAACGCAGCGCCTTTCAAGATCGGTCATGTTGGCCAGCGTCGGCAGGCCCAGCCGTACCGCTTCACCGGTCTCCGGCGGCGCCAGCAGCGTCGCGTCCAGAGCGCCGCTCGACAGCGCGATCAAACGATTAGCCGCTGGGCCGCTGGCCAGCAGCGTGACCGACTGGCGCGGGATATTCCATTCTCTTAGCGCTAACACCAACGACACTTCATGGGCGCCGCCGAAGCTCACCATGCCGACTTTCTTACCGATCAAATCTGCCGGCCGGCGAATACTCTTCTGCGTAACCAAGCTGAATGGAAATTTATTCAACGACGCGCCGATGAAGACCAGATCGGCGCCCTGATTGATGGCGCTGATCAGCGCGGTGCCGTCGATCTGGCCAAAATGAGTGCTACCGCCGATCAGCGCCTGAGCGCCGCGCGCCGAGCCGGGGATCATGACCAGATCCAAGTTGATGTTGTACTTGGCGAGCAAGCCAAAATCCTGCGCCGCCCAGAGCGGCGCTTGAAAGCCGGCAAAGCCGGCGTAGCTGGCGATGTAGCGCTCCTGGGCGCAAAGCAGCGCCGGCGCGCCGAGAATTAATATCAGCAAACGCAGTAGAATTGCACGGCCATGTTTTGACAACGTAAACCTCTTCAAATGTGGGAATTCCTTACACCACGAAGGACACGAAGATAACGAAGTTCGGAATTTGAATCATCCAAAACCTTCGTGTCCTTCGTGATCTCCGTGGTGAAAACCTCTTTTCCAATTTACTTCAAAGCGCGCAGTTAAAAATACATCCCGGCATCGCCGCTCTTGCGTGACACCGGGGATAGCACGCCGAACAGCGACTTCATCGCCCAGTTGGCCAGCGAGGCGAGGATAAAGATGAACAGGAGCAGCGAGTACATATCGGCGATGCGGAACTGGCCGTAGTACTCGACGATCATGAAGCCCAAGCCGGCTTTGGCGATTTTCGTTTCCGCGAGCAGCGCGCCGGTGACGGCGGCGCCGAGACCGATTCTAATACCGGTGAAGACTTGGCCGGCGATGGCCGGGAGATAGACATTTTTCGCGATCTGCATCGGACTGGCGCCGATGGTGCGGGCGACGTCGACGTAAACCTTTTTTACTTCGCGCATGCCGGCGATGGTCAGCAGCGAAATCGGAAAGAACGCGGCGATGGCGCCGACCGCGAGTTTGGATTGAACGTCGATGCCGAGAAACAAAATGAACACCGGGAAGATCACGATCTTGGGCACCACGGCGGCGTAGAGAATCAGCGGCTCGACGATCTCCAACCAGCTGCGCTTGCTGCCCCAGAGGATGCCCAGCGGAATGCCGCTGAGGGCGGCGACGGCGATCGCTCCGCCGACTTCATAGAGGCTGGCCTTTAGATGCGGCAGCATGACCGGCGTGGTGACGTAGATCCAGAGGGATTGGAGGATTTCCACGATCGACGGAAAGAGCTCGGGGAACAATAAGCCGCTGCGACCGATGAACTCCCAGATGGCGATCAGGCCGAGCAGCGTGAGCGCCTGAACGCCAAATGGCGTGTGCATTGTCGCCGCGAGGGCCGAGGGGTTGGGTTGTGCGTGGGCCATGGTTACTTCCTGAACCAAAGTTCGCAACGGTTGATTAAATACAGAAACAAAATCGACAGCGAGATGGTGCCGAACAGGCCGGCGTAGACTTCTTCGATTTCGAACTTGTACGACGCGTCGGACAGCCACATGCCGACGCCGCCGACCTGAGCGACATATTCCAGGCCGAGAACCGATTTCAAAATATAGGTGAGCGCCAAACGAAAGCCGCTGAAGATCGTCGGCGCGACGGCGGGGATCAAGATATGGCGGAACATCTGCTGGCGCGACAGATTCATGCTGGCGCCGACCTGCAGCAAGATCGGATTGACGTTCTGAAAAGCCCCTTTGGTGTTCATGATGATCGGAATCAAGCCGAAGATCGACGACAGCGCGATCACCGCGGCGCTGGTGCGGCCGAAGGTAACGAGAAAGATCGGGTAAGCAAGAATGATCGGCGAGGAGAAGAGCGCGGCGAGCGGCATTTCGTAACTGGTCCCGATGAGCTTGTAGCGCCAGAGAATGAAGCCGGCAAGGACGCCGAAGATGGTGGAAATGACCAGACAGGCGGCGATCTCGAAAAGCGTGATGCCGGTTAGCGAGAGCGCATTGCCATGCAACAGTTGTTGCCAGAGCACGATGACCGCGCGCGTCGGCGCGGCGAGAAAAAACGTGCTGATCCAGCCGCCGCGCACCGCGGTTTCGACGAGCAAGAGCGCGCCGAAGATAATGCCCAGCCGCCAGGCGGTGAGTCTCGTGCTTTCAGACATGATTCGGACTGTGTCGGCCGCAAAGGACGCAAAGTTCGCAAAGGAATCTCTATGCGGCTTTTGCGTTTTTTGCGGCCAATCCTCTTGATTCTGCTTCTTCCCGTTCCTACGGCAGGAAGCTCAGGTCGACTAGGGCGTTGAGCTCCGCCGGCGTCAGCGGCGCGTTTAAGAAATTTGTTTCTGATGCCGTCGTCGATGATCGTTTGCAGGCCGCGGATCGGTTTCAAATTCATCGCTGCCCGGTTGTAGTAGTCCCAGGTGGCGAGCACGGCGGATTCGGGAAATTTAAGTTCAGCGCGGCGAATCCATATCTTGGCGGTTTCCTCTTTATTCGCGAACATGTAGTCGAGGGCGCGCTGCTGGGCGCGGAAAAAACCGCGCACGACGTCGGGGTTCTTCGCGGCAAAATCGTTGTTGGTAAAATGCACCCGAGCCGACTGATCGCGCATCGATACGATCTCATCGCCTTTGACGACGACGCGAAGCTCGCCTTTCTCGACGCGGTCCAACTGGAACGGCGCTACCGACCAGGCGGCGTCGGTCTGACCGGTGCGCAGAGCCGTATAGACTTCTGGGATACCTCCGAGCGAAACCGGCTCGGCGGGTTTCAATCCCTTTGCCTTGATCTGTTCCGCGATTCCCAAGACCGCCATGTGGCTCGAAGCGCCGGGACGGCTGTAAGCGACTTTTTTACCCGCGAGATCTTCGAGCTTGCGCATCGGAGTGTTTGCCGGCACGTACCAGAAGGCGTCCATGCCGGTGATCTCAGCGGCGGCGATTTTGACCGGCGCCTTTTTTACGAACGCGCTGATCACCGCCAAGGTGCCGGTGCCGAGACCGATCTGCGCGTCGCCCGAGACCACCGCTTGCACGTTCTCGCCGCCACCGCGGGTAAACACGGCGTCGACGTCGAGATTGGCGTCGCGGTAAAAGCCTTTTTCCTGGGCGATGTAGACCGGCAGGGCGACGGTGAACAGAATCCGATGGGGCACGACGACGATGATTTTCGTGCGCGCGGCGGCCGCCCAGGCGGAGGACGCGGCGGTGACAGCGAAGAAGGCCGCGCCCGCGATCACGAGCCATTTGCCGAACTGCGATAAATATTTGTTCATGGCGGATTCTCCTTAAATGTTTTGCTGTTTGAAACTCTTGATCGATTCTTCTCGGAGCGCGTTCCAGACCTGCGCGACCAATTTGCCGAAGCGGTCCGAAGCGATGATCGACGAGTCGCGCGGCTGCGGCAAGTCGATGGCGACGATTTCTTTTACCCGGCCCGGCCGGGCGGTCATGATCATGACCCGGTCGGAAAGCTGCACCGACTCGTTGATATTGTGGGTTACCAGAATAATCGTTTGCTTCAACTGATCGCGAATGCGCATGAGCTCTTCGCCGAGAATGATGCGCGTCTGCTCGTCGAGGGCACCGAAGGGTTCGTCCATCAGCAGGATCTTGGGCTCGAGCACCAGCGCGCGGGCGATGGCGACCCGCTGCTTCATGCCGCCGGAGAGTTCCGACGGATAACGCTCGTCAAATCCCGACAAGCCGACCAGACCGATCATTTCCTTGGCCTTGCGCCGCCGCTCATCCGGCGCCACGCCGCGCATTTCCAAGCCGAACTCAACGTTGCCTAACGTCGTGCGCCAGGGGAAGGTCGACTCCTCTTGGAACACCATGCCAAGCCAAGGATGCGGGCCGGTGACTCTCTCTGTTCCCACGGTCAATTCGCCGGAAGTTGCCGGAATCAAGCCGCCGATGATTCGGAGTAGTGTCGACTTGCCGCAACCCGAAGGTCCGATGATCGAAAAAAACTCTCCGGACTGGACGTCGAGAGAAACATTGTCCACCGCCGGCACCAACGCCGCCCCGTTGTCGGGGTCGCCAAAGACTTTGTTGACGTTGCGCAGGGTTAAGATCGTCATGAATGAGTTTTAAATTGGTGTGTTGCTTCGTAGCCGCAAAACTGGCCTCCGAGATAAGGTGGCTTAAAATAGGCGGAAAGTTGGGGGGCGTCAAGGAGAAACGAGAGGCGTGTGAGAGGCGGATCGGGAGAAAGATTAGTCAGGGATAAGTCAAGGTATTGGTCGAGCGGGGCCGAGCCGCAAACGCAGCCCGCTGATGATTCTGAGCAATGGTGACTTGCCGCACCCTGACGGCTTTAAGATCGAAAAGAATTCGCCAGTTTGGACAGTCGCTTTCTTCGCCTGTACCATGGTGAACCTCGATTGCTGAGAAATAATTTTCTGAGATACTAGGTGATATGACGGGTAACGAGACATGACATCGCGCTGATACGCTACCGCCATTACAGGGGAACGAATCGTGAGCGAGAATAACTACAACACAATCCAACCCGAAAACGGCGTGCCGATCAAAGCCTGGACCAAAGGTGTCGCCGTCGAGGCCTCGGCGGAAAAGCAGTTGCGCAATGTTGCGTCGATGCCGTTCATCTACAAGTGGGTGGCGGCGATGCCGGATGTGCATTGGGGAATCGGCGCGACGGTGGGGAGCGTGATTCCGACCAAGGGCGCGATCATTCCTGCCGCCGTCGGTGTCGACATCGGCTGCGGCATGATGGCGGTGCAGACAACTTTGAACGCGAACCAGTTGCCGGATAATTTGCGCGCGATTCGCAGTGTGATCGAAAAGGCAGTGCCGCACGGGCGTACCGAGAACGGCCGCAAGGGCGATCGCGGCGCGTGGGGTGAGATACCCAAGCGGCAGATCGGCGTGTGGCGCCAGCTTGAGCCCGGCTACAAAACGATTACAGCAAAGTATCCCAACTTGAACCGCGGCAACGATGTCAATCATTTGGGAACTTTGGGCACCGGCAATCACTTCATCGAAGTGTGCTTGGACGAGAGCGACCGGGTGTGGTTCATGCTGCATAGCGGCTCGCGCGGCGTCGGCAACCGCATCGGGACCTTCTTCATCGATCTGGCGCGCAAGGATATGCGCCAGCATATCAAGAATCTGCCGGACCGGGATTTGGCCTACTTCGAGGAGGGTAGCGAGCATTTCGCGGACTACATCGACGCGGTGAGCTGGGCGCAGAACTTTGCGCTGTACAACCGCAAGCTGATGATGGAGCAGTTAATCGAGGCGGTGGAAAATTGCCGCGAGTTGCCACCGTTTGCGCTGACGGAAACCGCGGTCAATTGCCATCACAACTACGTTGCGCGCGAAGAACATTACGGCCAGCTGGTGTTTGTCACCCGCAAAGGCGCGGTGCGCGCCGGCAAGGGCGATATGGGCATCATCCCCGGCAGCATGGGCGCGCGCTCGTACATCGTCCGCGGCCTCGGCAACGACGAGAGTTATCACTCTTGCAGCCATGGCGCGGGTCGACTGATGTCGCGCAACGAAGCCAAGCGGCGCTTCAGTCTCGACGATCATATCAAAGCCACCGTCGGCATCGAGTGCCGCAAAGACTCCGACGTCATCGACGAGACGCCGATGGCCTACAAGCCCATCGACGATGTCATGAATGCGCAGAAGGATCTGGTCGAGATCGTCCACACGCTCAGACAAGTGGTGTGTGTGAAAGGATGACGAAGAATGGAGTGTCGGAGTAATGGGTTTTTCGGACCAGTCCATCACTCCAGTACTCTATTACTCCAACGCTTCGTCAGTTCTCCAGCCCGGGATTTTCCATGAACACCGATGGCGCGAGCTTTTGCTTGGTTTCCGGATGGCGCATGGTGCGCTTCAAGACGAAATCGAACAGCAGCGGGTTGTAATCATAGATCTCATTGAGCGCGGTGCGCTCTTCGCCGGTGATAAATCCGTCGCTGGCCAGCGACCTTGTGCGAATCAACGCATTGATCGCCGGCAACGGGTAATCGCTGCCGTTGACCAGGCGTGGGTGCAGGTCTTGGCGTTTGAGCAGCGTCGAGAATGGCCCGGGCATGCGATTGAATTGCAGCATCGCCGAGATCTCGCCGAAGAGCAAGCCGCGATATTTCGCTTCATCCATCAAACGCAGGAAATAGATCGAAGCAGTTGGCTTTCTTGTCTCCGCCGCTGTCGAGATCGGCGCAGCTGCCGAGGCTGGCGGCGTGAGCGATGATGACCCGGATGCCCATGTCCAATGGTTTGCGCAGTCTCAGCGGATTGCCGAGTTTTTGATCCTCCTCGGCTTCGACCGCTTGCTCGTCGCCGCCGTGGGACAAGAGGATCATGTTGTGTTCTTTCATCTTGCGGTAAAACGGCTCGATGGCTTTATTCGCCGGGTCCATGCCCATGGCGTTGGGCAGCCATTTTATGTACTTCACGCCCGCCTTGCCCCATCTGTCCAATTCGTCGATCGCGTCCGGTCGATACGGGTGCAGCGAAATCACCGGTAGAAACACATCGGCGTACTGGCGCGCCAGCTCGACGACGTAATCGTTGGGCACATACATGGTGGTCTTGGTCAAATCTACTGTGCCGTCGGGTCGTGTAGTGTTTGTCGAACGCCAGGATGCGGTATTTGCCTTGGCGTTTGGTCGAGCGCGCGAGGCGGACCAGGCGAGTCAGGTATTCTTGATCCGCGTTGTCGAAGTTCTTGACATCGGCGGCGCTGGCGTAGATGAGAAACTTGAACCGTTGCAGATTTATTCCGCTGCGCATCTTCGAATTGATAAACGCGTCTTTGACGCTGGTGCCGATGGCGATCACATGGGTGTGGAAGTCGACGAGCCGGGCCGGGTCGATGTCATCGAAGGCATGGTCGATGAGTTTTTTAGTTGCGTCCGCAGCTTTTTGTTCGAGATCCTCGGGCTTTTGCGTGAACGCACCGCCGATCCGGTCGATCAAGCAACCGGAAAATATCAAAAGGCCGAGTAGGCCGACTGATCGAAGCCAGAGAAAGCCTCCCCTGAACCAATAGCCTTTCATAACTGGCATCAGTTTCCACAGTCGTCTTAGCCTGTCAATCTATATTCTTATCCGAATCCTATTTGCGTTCTTTGCGGCCAACATTCCGAATCCCAATCTTGATCTCTATGATCGTAGTCTGTGGTGAGCGTCGTCGAACCATGTACTTTGTGGTGAACCTTCCTGCTCTTTCTTGTGGCTCAACTGCGCTATTGCCTGATGCGCTTGACTTGACAGCGCAGCGCGCCGTTTGTATTGAACAAGCTCAAGGGTAACGCTGGTCGGCACGGGAGGAAGCTATGGATCTGCAAGAACTCAGTCAGTGGATGAAAGAGCGGAATTTAAAGGGCCATTGGGAACACTCGGAATGGTCGCAGACGGTTAAGCCCTGTTTGTGGAACGGCGAAGAGATCATGCAAGCGCTCAACTGGTCCGGCGAGCTGATCACCACCGGCGAGGCCGGGCGGCGGACAGTTCAGATGCGCAATCCGGGACTGTCCGCCGGCATGACCAACACCGTGCATATCTCGGTGCAGCTGGTGAAGCCCGGCGAGATCGCTGCGGCGCACCGCCACACCGCGGCGGCGATCCGCTTTGTCGTTAAAGGCACTTCCGACGCTTACACCGTCGTCGAGGGCGAGCGCTTCCCGATGTTCGAAGGCGATTTCATCACCACACCCAACTGGACTTGGCATGATCACTTCAACAATTCCACCGAGCCGGTGATGTGGCTCGATGGTTTGGATGTGCGGCTAGTGACCCACTTTGGCGCGATGATCCAAGAGAATTTCAAAAAAGAGCAGCAGCCGCTGGAAAAGCCCGACAATCTGTCGTCGAAGGTATTTTCCCATACCCGGCCGAGCTGGGTGAAGAATGAATTTCAAGCGCCGCCCTACCGGTATCCCTGGGACGAGACCAACGCTGCTTTGCAAGCGCTCAAAGAGAGCGCCGGCGATCCCTACGACGGCATTCTCTTGGAATATACCAATCCGGTGGACGGCGGGCACACTCTGCCGACCTGCTCCTGTTCGATCCAACTGCTGCGGCCCAAGGAAAAAACCAAGTCGCATCGCCACACCAGTACGACGGTTTACTATGCCTTCCGCGGCCAAGGGACGGCCAAAGTGTCGGCCAATGAATTCTCCTGGAAGCAGGGCGATATCTTCGTCGTGCCGTCGTGGATGTGGCACTCCCACGAGAATCCCATGAGCGACGACGCTATCCTGTTTTCGATCAGCGACCGGCCATCGACCGAAGCGCTGGCGTTGTATCGGGAAGAGGGCGAGTGATGACAACGACATGTGAATCGTGCCGGTCCATGGGACGCGGCTGAACACACAAGTTATCGCTACTCCGCCGGCATTCATCGCCGGTCAAAAACGGACGCCAAGGGATGCAGAAAGCTGCATCCCTTTTTTATTGGCATGTTATCGCCATCTTGGAGCTGCAAGTGCCGTTTATGGGCCGATTGATGGCCAGCGTGTAAACTTTTTGCACCTTACGCGTCTAAGTAGGTAAGAGGATTGGAGGCGGATGGTGGAAACCACTAACAAAAGGAGATTGACGATGAGCCGTATAAAAACCCTGGTAATGGGTGGCCTAATGGCAGGAGCGTTGATGGCCTCATCCGGGTGTGCGGTATCTGATAGTCCTTGGCACAGTTATGGCCGGGAGCGCCCTTATTTCGGCCGATCGGACCGCAGCGAGTTGCGCGCCGACTACGCCCGATTGGAAGCAGCCAGGGCGAGGCTCGCCTATGACCTGCGCCAGAACGCTAGCCGATATCGCATAGCTCAGGATCGCGCGGAGATTCAGGCGATTTTGGATGAGATCGAGCGTGATAACCGATACTCCTGGAATTCCAATCGTGGCTGGGATCGTCGCGACTGAGAGCATGACGACCACGATCGCCGCTAACTAACAACACGATTAGGCCGCCGGAATTCCAATCCGGCGGCCTAACTTTTTGTGCCTTTTCAGTGAACCCGGAACGAAACGTTTGTCGCTCGCCTATTGAACCTTGTAACCTAATTCTTTAGCCACTTCCCGCGCCAGACGATCGTCGGCTAGATCACTAAACGCCGGTTTCTTATCGACGAAGCGGCCTTGAGCTTGGATCGACTTGACGAGATTCTCCATGCCGGCGCGGGACGGGATGCCGTCGGGGCTGAGGGTTTTCAAAAAAACTTCATAGGTACTCACCGCGGTTTCCTGATCCATTTTTAAAATCCGCGTCATTAGCTCGACGCTTTTCTCTTTCGACTTGCGCATGATCTCTTTCGCCCCCTGCATGGCGCGAATCACCCGCTTTACTTCATCGGGTTTGGCTTTGATGTCTTTGGCCAGGACGGTGAGTCCTCCGCCGGGCATCTCGACCAGCGCGCCGATGTCGAGAATATTTGCAAAGCCTTTCTTCTGTGCCATGAACAACGTCGGCGGATTGAGCGACGCGGCGTCGAGAAAGCCACTTTCGAGGGAGCGCAGCATCTCCTGCGGCGGCAGCGCTAAGATGTTAAATTCCTTCGGTGAGATGCCGAGTTTCTCCAAGTGCGATAACCAGCGAGACGTGATTGGTCGCGCCGAGGCTGCCGGTGACGCCGATCTTTTTGCCTCTTAACTCTTGCAGCGTCTTGAATTTCGCATGGGCCACCAGCGAGTAGGAAACTCGGTCGGAGGAGACCCAGACGGCGCGAAACGGCAAGCCGCCGAGACTGGCGCTGACCACGCCGGGACCGACACCGGCGAAGTAATCGATGTCGCCGGAGATCATCGCCGGCACGGTCAGCGCCGGCGACATGAGAATGATTTCCACATCGAGGCCGCGTTCCTGAAATAGTTTCCAATCCCGCGCGGCGAGCAGAGCGAGCGAAGTGACGCTCAATGCCGAGTTGGAAATTCGGATTTTGGTTCTGGAATCCTGGGCATGGATCGGTTCGACGCCAATCCGAGCTTGGCGCAAAGAAGCAGCACAAGGAAGATTCTGCCGAGCGCTTGGAGCATCATGTCTCTATTTTTTCCCTAGGAGACTGCGTCTTAATTGGTCATTCCGAGGTGAAGCCGAGGAATCTCGTCACTGTAAGTGGCTGATTAAGACGAGATGCTTCGCTTCATGCTCAGCATGACTGCAATGGGGTTTCCTCGAATTGTGACACATTCACTAACGACTACCGGCGTTTTCGCCGGCCAATATTCCAGTCACGATCGCTTGCATCAGACCGCCGGTGTAGCCGCCGCGGTAACCGCCCATGAGTCCGCCGATGGCGTCGCCGGCGGCGAAGAGGCCGGCGATCGGTTGGTCGCTTTGATTGAGCGCTTGGCCTTTGCCGTCGATGGCAATCCCGCCCATGGTGAAAGTGATGCCGGAGACCACCCGCAGGCCGTAGAAGGGCGCGCGCAGCACTTTCGGTTTGCCCGTGCGCGCCACCGGCAATGTATTTGAGCGTCGGTCGCGCTGACGGCGCGATTGTACGCCTCGATGGTTTGACTCAAGTTGGCGGCATCGACGCCGAGTTTTTTCGCTAAGCCTGCAACCGTGTCGTCGCAAAATAACTCGCCGCCATTGTCGAGGATCCAGGGATTGGGCGCGGGGATTGCCAATGATGTCGAAGACGGCGAACTCTTCGACGCTGCCCATGATTCGCCGTCGAAGATCAAAGTCGCGCCGGTGGGATCGTCGGTGCGGGAAAGCTCGTTGGCGACGGCGACATCGCCGCGGCCTTCGTCGACAAAGCGGTTGCCGTTGCCATCGACTAAAACTCCTTCATCGACGAAAGAGTCCAAACGCGGATAGGGCCAGAAGCGGTCGTCGGTGAGCGCTTTGCGCGCGATCAGGTGGCCGTAGAAATATTTCAGGTTGACCGCCTTGGCGCCGACTTCCAGCGCCATGCGCAGACCATCGCCGGTGTCCTGCTTGGAGCCGCGCAATTTGCAGCGGTCGGCGTGGGCGCCGATGTATTGCTTGACGAGTTCTTTGTTGGCGGCGAAGCCGCCGGTGGAAAGAATTGTCGCGCGGGCGCGGAGTTCGACGGACTCGCCGTCGCGTTTGCCGATCAGGCCGACGACTCGGTTATTTTCAACGATCAGGCTGACGCCTTCGATGCCGTTGAGATAACTGCCGCCGAGACTGAGAAATCGCTGCTTGAGACTCGCGATGGCGCGCGGGCCGACATCTTTTTTGTAGACAGGTCCAAAGGAGATTTCGCTCTTCTGGTTGAGCCAGATTCTTCCCGGCGCGGTTTCTTCGATGGCGACACCGACGGTCTGTAACCAGTCGATGGCCCGGCCGCAGGTCTGCGACCAGGAGTTTACCAGGTCGGGATAACCGACGCCTTCGGCCATGACGAAGTCGTAGAGCTCTTGAGCGCCGGTTTTTGGACTCTTGCCGCCGGCGCGCAGACTGCCCGACGCCATCAAGACGTTGCCGTCGCCCAGCTCGCCGTGGCTTTTGTCGACGAGCAAAACCTTGGCGCCTTGCTCCGCTGCGCGCACCGCGGCGGTGAAGCCTGCCAAGCCGGCGCCGACGATAAGAATATCAGTTTGAATTGTTTCCATGGCACTCTCTTATTTGCAGACAGTTTTTTACACCACGAAGGGCACGAAGTTCGGAGAAAAAACTATCTGGAACCTTCGTGTCCTTCGTGAACTTCGTGGTGAGATTCTTTGCTTCATATCAGAAACAGAATTTCACCATTACGGCAGTTTGTAACCCAATTCTTTAGCCACTTCGGTCGCCAAGCGGTCGTCGGCGACTTCGGCGAAGTTTACTTTGCGGTCGGTGAAGCGGCCCTGGGCTTGGAGCGAGCGCACCAGGTTGTCGATGCCGGGGCGATTGGGGATACCGCTCGGGTTAAGTGTCGTCTGGAACGCATCGTAGGTGTCGGCCGCGCCCTGACTGTCCATCTTCAACAGCCGCATGATCAATTCGACGGTCTTGGGTTTGGACTTGCGCACTTCATCTTTGGCGACTTGCAGCGCGCGGATGACGCGTCGTGTTTCGGCGGGACGCTCTTGTATGGTTTTCACCATCGCCGTCAATCCGCCGCCCGGCATCTCGACCATGGCGCCGACATCCATGAGCTTGTTAAAGCCTTTTTTCGCCGCGGCGAAAATATGCGGCGGCGACATCAGCGCGGCGTCGACGAAGCCGGATTCGAGGGAGTAGAGAATCTGCAGTTGCTGGCCGGGGATGGCGACCATTGTATAGTCTTTTGGGTTGAAGCCGGATCTCTCCATCGCAATCGTCAGCGCTACATGGTTGGTGCCGCCGACACCGCCGGAGAGGGCGATCTTTTTGCCTTTGAGATCTTGCAGCGTCTTGTACTGCGGCGCGGCCTGGATCCAGTAGGAGATCCGATCCGAAGAAAACCAAATCGCTCGCGACGGCAAACCGGTGAGGGTCGCGGCCACCGATGCCGGCCCGACGCCGGCGACGTAATCGATATCACCCTGAGCCATCGCCGCGGCGCCGATGGGTGGGCTCATGACGATGATTTCAACATCGAGACCATTGGCGTTGAATGTGCCCCAATCGCGCGCTGCCAATAGCGGCAGCGCGGTGATGGTCAGACCGGCGTTGGAGATTCGTACCTTGGTGCGCTTGTCCTGGCTCGCCGCCGGGAGAGCGTTGAGAATAATTAGGAACAGTGCGAAGAAAATTTGCCAGACTAATTTTCGCGGTGGATAATCGATTCATGACGGTCCTCTATCTGATCTGACTTCTGATCTCTGTTATCTGATCAACTTGTTCGCGCGCGCCAGCACCTCCGGCGGAATCGTCACGCCGATCTGCTTCGCTGTATTTGACAGATCCGGGAACGGCCTATAGACTTTGATTCATGCAATTCTCTAGCGTCCAACGAGGTCACTCATGGCAAGAGCCATTAACGCGATGTATGAGAACGGAGTTTTCCAAGCCGCTCGAAAAAGTCCGTCTCAAAAACAAACAACGAGTTAAGCTGACCGTGATCGAGACATCGTTAAAGCGAGTTCGCTAAGTCGACGCCCAAGCGTCGGCGCATCCCTAGTCAAACCGATGTCGACTCGCATCTTGCACAGCGACATTGTCGGGCTGTTTAAAAGCGGTACTCATGACCTCGCGATAAATCATGACCGCTATCTCTATCGGCAAAAGTCTAATCCTTGAAAGTCTTTTTCGATACCGGAGCGTTTCTTGCTCTCGCTGACGAAGACGACGATTATCATTCCGTCGCCAAATCGGTCCACACTCAACTGCTCGGAGCCCACGCTCAGCTCCTAACATCGAATTTCGTACTCGCTGAAACCTATACGCTGATCCGCTTCAAAGTCGGCCACAATGCCGCGGTCGAATTCATGAAACGGTTCGATCAGACGGGCATCAAAGTCCTCCGTGTGACCGAGGCCATCGAGCACATGGCAAAAGCGATTTTCACACGCTACGACGACAAAGAGTTTAGCTTTGTCGATTGCACCAGCTTCGCGTCGATCGATCATCACCGGCTCGATCATGCTTTCGCTTTTGACGGCCACTTCCGCCAGTATCGTTTCAAAAGACACGTGACCGTTTTGCATCAAGAGCGCTCATAGCTCTAATTTACATTTCCCCCAACGCCTGACGCCTTACCCTTCACCCCTTACGCGTTATCGAATCAACTTGTTCGCGCGCGCCAGCACCTCCGGCGGAATCGTCACGCCGATCTGTTTCGCCGTCTTGAGATTGATCACAAACTCGAACTTCGTCGGCTGCTCCACCGGCAGATCGGCGGGCTTGGCGCCCTTCAGGATTCTGTCCACGTAATATGCGACGCGCCGGTAGCTCTCCGCTTGCGTCCGCCCCGTAGTACATGAGCCCACCGGCATCTACAGCTTCTCTGCTGCTCGTACATCGACGGTAACCGGCTCTTTAACGCAAAGCCCGCGATCCGTTTTTGGTTAGCACGCATTAGCGGGCCCGCCGGGCACGTAGAGTCCATCCGGGCGCTGCTTGCTCAGCGCAGCGAATACCTTCTCGAAACCGTCCGCATGCTCGTACCTCCCAAGGCTGAAGAGTCAACCGCAGCGCGCGCGCCGCGACTGGGAGAACCTCTTTCACCTCGAGTACACTGGACGGAACGGCCGGATCGTAGAGAACCGCGACACGGGCAAGTTTGGGAACGGCTTCTTTGAGCAGCTCCAGCCGCTTCCCGCCTAGTTCTCTGGAAAGGTTTGTAAGGCCGGTGACGTTGCCGCCGGGACGGGCAAGGCTTTCAACCAGGCCTGCCTCGACAGGATCGGCCCCATGGCCCATCATAACGATGGGAATCGTCTTGGTCGCATTCTTGGCCGCCCGGACCGGCGTGACCCCTCCTGCTACCACGATGATATCAACCTTGAGACGCACCAGCTCGGCCGCAAGCTCAGGGAACCGATCGCGCTTCCCCTCCGCATATCGGTACTCGATGGCGATGTTCTGTCCTTCTATGTAGCCACGCTCGCGCAGAGCCAGCCGAATTGCCTCGGAACGGGTGGACTCACTAGCTGGATCGCTCGGCGATAGATACCCTATCCGCGGGACTTTCTTCGGCTGCTGCGCCCGAGCTGGAAAGGGAAGAGCCAAGAGCAGAGCGCATAGAGCTAGTCTAGTGATTTTTTTGTGCACGGAGTCTGCCTCGATTGCTTTTGCCCTCACCCTCTCCCTCTCCCTGAGGGCGAGGGTTAAGATTCCACATCGGTGCGCTGGCGGCCGCTCACGGAATTTTGTAGCCCATCTCTTTGGCGACTTCGGTGGCGAGGCGGTCGTCGGCGATGTCGGTGAACGCCACTTTGCGGTCGACGTGGCGGCCTTGGGACTGTACCGACTTGACCAAGATATCCATGCCGACGCGTGTGGGAACGCCGGTCGGACTGAGCGTGGTGAGGAAGTGATCGTAGGTTTCGCTGGCGGCTTCCCGGTCCATGCGCAATAGCTTGACGATCAAGTCCAAGCTTTTTGGCTTTGACTTGCGAATCTCTTCCTTGGCCATTTGCAGCGAGCGAATCACCCGTTTGGTGTCCACCGGCCGGTCTTGAATGGTCTTGGCCAAGGTGGTGAGACCGCCGCCGGGCATCTCGACCATGGCGCCGACGTCCAAAACTTTGTTGAAGCCTTTTTTCTGCGCGCCCAAAGTTACCGGCGGCGACAGCACCGCGGCATCGACATAGCCGGCTTCCAGAGAAATCAGTTGTTGAATCTGTTGGCCGCCGATGGAGACTAAGACAAAGTCTCTAGGATTGGCGCCGACTTTTTCCACTGCCATGTTGAAGGCGACATGCACGGTGCCGCCGAGACCGGTGACGGCGACTTTCTTGCCTTTCAGACTTTCAATGGTTTTGAACTGCGGTTTGGCCATCAGCCAATAGGAGATGCGGTCGGAGGAAAACCAGATGGCGCGGGTGGCGAAACCGCTCATGGTGGCATTGACCGAGGCGGGTCCGACGCCGGCTTGATAGTCGATGTCGCCCTGGGTGAGCGCCGGCGGCACCAGCGCCGACTGCATCAGGATGACTTCCATGTCCAAGTTGTTGGCGTTGAAGATTTTCCACTCTTGGGCCGCCAACAACGGCAGCGCCGTGATCGTGAAGCCGGCGTTGGTGATGCGCAATTTGCTGCGCCGCTCTTGGCTGGCGCCGTGATCGGCTAGAAGTAATGTCACGCAAAGAATGATGGCTAGCTTCATGAATGGTATTGGCATTGGCATGATGGTTTTCATACGGCGAGCGGCGGCGAAAAGCAAATCACATGGCGCGCGGGCCGATGCCGGATCGGTGGGCGACAAACCAGTAGAGGGCGATGATCGGCACGAGAATGCACAGCATCACCGTCGTCAATGCCGCGGCCTGGCCGAAACCGCCGCTCAGCCAGATGCTCCAGATGACCACCGGCAGCGTCATGTTTTCGGCGCGCGAGAGCAGGACGGCGAGAGTCAGTTCGCGGTAGGTCAGTAAGGCGATCCAGAGCCAGCCGTAAAGGATCGGCGGCGTGAGGATCGGAACCAAAATTCGCCGCACGACGTTCCAGGTGCTGCCGCCGGCGACGTAGGCGGCTTCTTCGAGCTCGGGATGAATTTGGATCAGCGAGCTGTTCATCATGCGCGTGCCGTAACTCAGCCGGACGATGATGTAGAGCAAGAGCAACAGCCAGATCGTGCCGTAGAGCGGGATGAAGCCGCGCAGGACGAAGAGCGCGAGCAGGACCGCGCCGATGGCGAAAATAATATTGGGCACGGCGTGGGGCAGGAAGGCGAAGAAGTCGAAGACAAAACGGCAGCGGATCTGCGAGCGCAGCACCACCCAGGCGAAGATCAGGCTGACGATCACCGTGATCGTCGGCGTCAGGATCATCAAGATAGATGTGTTGCCGGCGCCGCGCAGGACGAGTTCCCAGGGCAGGCCGACATAGTTTTGCAGCGAGGTGCGGGCGAAGGCTTCCACCGACGGCATCTCAAAATATCGCAGCAGTGATGCCCAAAGCAGCATCGACAGCGGGATGAGCTTGCTCAAAACCAGATACAGCCCGATGAACAACCAGGCGAGCACGGCGCGGTTGCCGAGTTTAACGATCTTCGGCTGATAGGCTTTGCCGGTGATGACTTCGTATTGGTGGCTTTGCCGCTGCACGCGCGAGTACCACCAGCCCAAAAACGCAGCCAGGATGATGCCGATGATGCTAAACGTCGCGCTGGCGCCGTATTTCGGCAGCCCTTCCTGGGGGCTCACCATCAAATACATATAAGTGCTGAAGGTAAAAATCCGGTTGGACCAGCCGATGATCGCCGGCACGTCGAAGGCGGACAGGCCGACGGTAAAAATATAAATCGCCGCCGCCAGGATACCGGGCCAGATGAGCGGGATGGTGACGGTGAGGATCATCCGCGCGGTGCTGGCGCCGCTGGCTTCGGCGGCTTCTTCGAGCTTGGGGTCCATGGCGCGAAACGCGCCGGCGGTCATGATGAACGCCACCGGCGTTAAATTTAATCCCTGCACCCAACCCATGCCGGTGATGGTCGTGATGCTGAGCGGCGCGTCAATTAAACCGAAAGTATCCTGTAACAATTGATTGACGATGCCGATGCGCGGATGGAGCAGAAACAGCCAGCCCATGGCGACCGCGAAGCCGGGGATGAGCAGGCCGATGGTCATGAAGGTCAGCAAGACGGTCTTGCCGGGGAAATCGCTGCGTTCGACCAGCCACGCCGTCGGTATGCCGAAAAAAAAAGAAACCACCAGGGCGACGAACGAAAAGCCGGCGGTGTTCCACAGAACCTTGTAAGTAAACGCTTCGCCGAAAACGGTCGTGTAGTTTTTCAAGGAGAAGCGATTGACGGTATCGAGCAGCGAGCCCTCGAAGAAACTTAGATAGAAAACCACCGCCAATGGCGCGAGGATCAGCAGGCTGAAGAAGGTCGCGATGGCGACCATCAGGATGGCCCAGGGGTCGGCTTGGCCTGAGGGGTTTGAGATATGTTGTGTTGCGCGCATGAACAGGGTTGGTTTCTGGGATGGGGAGGGCGATTCGTGAATCGCCCCTACGATGACCGCGTGCTCCACGCGGTCATTTCTGGCTGACGATCTTGACCATTTCTTCGGAGATTTTTTCGATCTCCGGGTTGTTGGCGACCCATTCCAAGGTCGGCACGAAGAATTTGACGCCCTGCTTCTCAAGCGCTCTGACCTTTTGGCCCAACTGTGACTCGGGGAACATATAGAGATCGGAGAAGTCGCTTTCCCACAAAAGTTTCTGCGCTTCCTTGGTGAGCATGAAAGTGGTGAACAGCTTGGCGGCGTTGGGGTGCTCGGAGTTCTTGGGAATGCTCAAATAGAAATGGCGCACCATGGCGCCATCGCTAGGGATCATATGTTCCAGCGGCGCGCCTTGGGCTTGGAGTTCGAAGGTGCGGGCGCCGTTGCAGTCCATCACCAGTGCGAGAAACTCGCCGGTGACGACCCGCTCCATTTCGTTGCAGCGGATCAAGCCGGTGATCTGCTTGGAGAACTGCTTGACGTAATCGAGCGCGGCATCGCGGCCCCACAGCTCTTTGGCCGCGAGCAGATTCAAGCCGGTGACGTAAGGCGTCGAGGCGATCTTGCCTTTCCAAAACGGTTTCAAGAAATCTTTGAGGGTTTTCGGCACTTCATTTTTCGGCACGCGAGTTTTGTTATAGGGCGTGCCCGGCAAGCCGGAGAACACGCGCAAACTCTGGCCATCGCCTTCAACCATTGGCGTTGGTGATGCGGCCGGGCAAGAGCTTTTGCCACTCGACCGGCTGAAAGATTTTCCGGTTGACCAGCGGCACGAGATAACTTTCCGCGCCGATGTAAACATCGGACACGGCGGTCTGTCCGGCGGCCAATTCCGTGGCGATCTGGCTGCCCATGGCCGGCATCGACGGTCCTGGCGTGAAGCCGATTTTGACGATTGCTGCCGAACATCTTGTTCATCAACTGTTCGTAGAGCGCCATGCGCTTGGTGCCGCCCAGGGTGCCCTCGCCCCAGCTGAGTTTGAGCTTGCCTTCTTTGTTGGCTTCCTGGATGACAGTGGTCATCGCTGGCGACCACTGCGACTGGGCGGCGTAGCTCGAGGCAGCGCCGAGGACCGACAGGACGAAGAGGACGGATCGGAGTACACTTTTCATAATATCTCCTAGACTGTCATCGCGAGCGGAAGACGAGGTCTCTCGCGGAGTTTATCCGAGCCCAGCATGCCTAGGGGCGATTCATGAATCGCCCCTACAATGCGTTGTTATTTCTGCGTCATGATCTTGACCATCTCTTCGGAAATCGCATCGATCTCTGGGTTGGCGGCGACCCATTCCAACGTCGGCACGAAAAACTTGACGCCTTGTTTTTGCGCCTGGCGGACCCGTTGGCCGATGCGCGATTCTGGGAACAGATACATATCCGCAGTAATCGCTGTCCCACAGGAATTGCTGCGCTTCCCTGGTCAGCATGAAGGTCGTGAACAGTTTGGCGGCGTTGGGATGCTCGGCATTCTTCGGGATCGCCAGCATGCGATGGCGCAGCATGGCGCCGTCGGCCGCGATGACATGCTCCACCGGCGCGCCGTGGGCTTGCGCTTCAAAGGTCTGCGAGCCGGAACAATCCATGACGAAGGCGAGAAATTCGCCGGAGGCGACCCGGTCGATCTCGTTGCAGCGAATCAGTCCGGTGACTTGTTTCGACAGTTGCCGGACATATTCGAGCGCCGCTTCTTTGCCCCACATCTCTTTCGCCGCGAGTATGTTCAAGCTGGTCACGTAAGGCGTCGAAGCGATTTTGCCTTTCCAGTGCGGCTTGAGCATATCTTTGAGGGTTTTCGGCACATCGTTTTTGGCCGTGCGCTTGGTGTTGTAGGGAATGCCCGGAATACCGGTGTAGACGCGCAGGCTGGTGCGGTCGCCTTCGACCATCTCGTTGGTGATCCGGCCGGGCAGATATTTGGGCCACTCGACTTCGTGAAAGATTTTGCGCTTGACCAGCGGCGTTAGATAACTGTCGGCGCCGATGTAAACGTCCGAGGCGGAGGATTGGCCGGCGGCATGTTCGGCGGCGATCTGGCTGCCCACCTGGGGCATGGCGGCGCCGGGGGTGAAGCTGATGCGGATGTCGGTGCCGAACATCTTATTCATCATCTGCTCGAACTTGGCCGCGCCCTTGGTGCCGCCAAGAGTACCCTCGCCCCAGAGCAGTTTGAGCTTGCCTTCTTTGTTGGCGTCTTTGATCACGGCGGACAGCGGCGGCGACCATTGCGCGGCCATGACGCTTGAGGCCAAACCAGAGTAGAGCGCAAGACCAGTTAGAACTGTTAGTAATCGTTTCATATTCACTCCTGAGTAATCCTTGGTGGTCTATACCTGCCAGGCTCGCCACCTGTCAACCAAGAGATAGCGGGAGGGCGTATGCAATACACCCCTGCGACCAGGATGCGATCTTCTTACCGTCTGTGATAAATCCATTGGCGAACGGATCGCTTGCTTGACAACTTTTTGGTTACTTGAAAGGATCGCAAAATTGCCGGGCTTAGGATTGCCCGGCTACGAAATCGAGTGTCCATGCCCAACGCCGCTGTCAAAACTAAAATCGATCCGATTACTCTGGAAGTGATCCGCCATGGGATCATCTCGATCTGCGATCAGATCGACGCCAACATGACGCGCACGGCGTTTAGCCCGTATATCTACGAGTACAAGGATTACGCCGTCGGCTTCGTCAGCGCCACCGGCGAGTTGTTAGCCCAATCCACCGGCGGCATGCCGGTGTTTGTCGCCGACTCGGTGGGCGCGGCGGTGAAAGACGGTCTGGAAGTCTACGGCCGGGAGAATTTGCACAAGGGCGATGTCATCGTCTGCAACCACGCGGCGATCCAGGGGCAGCATTTAAACAACACGGTCATGTACACGCCGGTGCTTGGCCGGCCCGCAAGGGCGACGAGCTGATCGGATTCTTCGCAGTCAACTGCCATTGGATCGATATCGGCGGCTCGGCCATCGGCTCGGTGTCCTATTCGTCCACCGATATTTTCATGGAAGGGTTGCAGCTGCGCTCGATTAAACTCTGGTCCAAGGGCGAGCCGATTGAAGAAGTCTACCGGATCATCGAGAACAACACCCGTTTCCCGTTAGAACTGCTTGGGCGACATCGAAGCGCAGCTGGGCGGCTGCTTCTTGGGCCGGGATTTGACCCAGGAGATGGCGAATAAGTATAGCCCGGCGGTTTTTCTCGGCACCCTCGACGCGATTCTCGATCAATGCGAGGCGGCGACGCGGGAAAAGATCCGCGCCATTCCCGACGGCGTCTACCAACATGAAGCGTTTCTCGACAACGACGGCGTGCGCGACGAGAAAATTCCCATTCGCGTCAAAGTCATCGTCGCCGGCGACGAGATGACCATCGATTATTCCGAGATGTCGCCGCAGGTGCGCGGCTGTGTCAACTCGGGATTCTTCGGCGGCGGGCGCACCTGCGCGCGGGTCGGATTCAAGTATCTCATCGCCACCGATGAGCCGGCCAACGAAGGCACCTTTCGGCCGTTAAAGATGATCCTCCCCGAAGGTACGCTGATCAGCGCCGAAGCCACCGCGGCCATGGGACTCTACAGCATTCCATTCCCCACGGTGATCGATTGTTTCATCAAAGCCTTGGAACCGGCTTTACCGCAGCGCGTTACCGGCGCGCATTTCGGCACCTTCTCTTCGCTCAGCTTCGGCGGCAGGCGGGTCGACACCGGAGCGTATTTCAAAGCCAACGACAGCGGCCATGGCGGCTGGGGCGCTTGCGCGACCCACGACGGTGCCGGGCCGTTTCGCACCATGGCCCATGGCGACACCCGGCTGATTCCCATCGAGCTGCAAGAGTCGATGTATCCGTTTCGCGTCGAAGAATTTCGCCTGCGCCAGGATTCCGGCGGCGCCGGCCAGTGGCGCGGCGGTCTGGGCTTCGACAAGCAATATGTTTTGCTCGCGCCCTGTGAACTATGGGCCAACTTCGACCGCATCGGCTGTCCGCCCTGGGGCGTGCAAAACGCCAAGGCCGGGAAAACCGGGCAAGTGCTGGTGCTAAAAAATGGCCAGCAAGAACCGGAGCTGCTTTATAAAACCGAAAACTGCCCGGTCGCCGCCGGCGACCGCGTGCGCATGTCCACCGGCGGCGGCGGCGGTTACGGCGATCCGCGCAAGCGGCCAACCGAACTCGTCGCTAAGGATGTCATTCGCGGCTTTGTTTCGATTGAAAGCGCGCGCGACGATTACGGTGTTGTTATCGATAGCGCTGGCAAGCGCGAAGCGCGAATGACGTTCAAGGTTCAAGGGTTCAAAAGCCTGCCCTGAGCCTGCCGAATGGGTTCAACGTCGGAAAAATCCGAAGCGCGAACTCTTGAACCATTGAACGTTTGAACCTTTGAACTTTTGAACGGGAGTTATCTTAGAAATGAGTTACGCCATCGCCGTCGATATTGGCGGCACGTTTACCGATCTGGTCGCGTTCGATCACGAAACCCAGAAGGTGATCTATTCCAAGAGTCCGACGACCTATGACAATCTGGTCGAGGGGATTCTCGATTGTTTTAACAAAGCGCAACTCAAACCGGCGCAAGCTTCAATCGTCAACCATGGCACGACGCTGGTGATCAATTCCTTGATCCAGCGCAAAGGTTCGAAGACCGCATTGGTTACCACCCAGGGCTTCCGCGATATTCTCGAAATCGCCCGTGGTAACCGGCCCGACCCGTTCGATCTGCACTATCAGCGCGATGAGCCGCTGATTCCACGCGAGCTGCGTTTTGAAATACCCGAACGAATGGGCAGCAAAGGCGAAGTGGTAACGCCGCTCGATGTTGCGGGTTTGGAAAAACTCGCCGTCGCGATCCGTAAACTCGGCGTCGAGTCGGTGGCGGTTTTTTTCATGAACTCGTATGTCAACCCGGCCCACGAGGAAGCGGCGGCTGAAAAATTGAAAGAGCTGCTACCGGACACTTACATAACATTCAGCACCGATCTGACCCGCGAGTGGTACGAGTACGAGCGCTGTTCGACGGTCGCCGCCAACGCCTACATCGGGCCACAGGTGAGCACCTATATTCGCCGCTTGGACAACGACTTCAAACAACAAGGCTTTGGCGGTTCGCTTTTCATGATGGGCTCCAACGGCGGCTTGCTCTCCACCGATCGCACTTGCCGCCAGCCCATCGGCCTAGTCGAATCCGGCCCCATCGGCGGCTGCATCGGCGCCGGCGCCTACGCGGACCAACTCGGCTTTAAAAACGTCGTCGCCTTCGACATGGGCGGCACTACGGCGAAATGCGCGCTGGTCGAGAACGGCCGCTTTTCGGTGAATTCCCTCTACTACGCCAACGGCTATGTCAAAGGCTTTCCAATTAAATCGGCGGTCATCGACATCGTCGAAGTGGGCTCGGGCGGCGGTTCCATCGCCTGGCTCGATACGCAAAAGCGTTTGCACGTCGGACCCCATAGCGCCGGCTCGACACCGGGACCGGTATGCTACGGCCGCGGCGGTTTAGAGCCGACGATCACCGATGCCAATCTCGTGCTCGGCCGTCTCAATGCGATGAACTTCCTCGGTGGCGAGATGGCGCTCGACGTGAACGCGGCGCAAAGCGCGATAACCGAGCGCATCGCCACACCGCTCGGCTACGCGGGTGAAAGCGGCATGGTGCAGATGGCCGACGGGATAATTTCCATCGCGACGGTGATCATGGCCGGCGCGATTCGCAAAGTGTCGGTGGAGCATGGCCTCGATCCGCGCGATTTTATTCTGTTCAGCTACGGCGGCGGCGGGCCGCTGCATTCTTCCGCCCTCGCCCACGAGTTGTCGATTCCCACTGTGGTCATTCCACCCGAGCCGGGTAACTTTTCCGCCATCGGCATGCTGTTGGCCGATGCGCGCATCGATACGTCGAAAACCTTTGTCGGCATCCTCAGCGAGAAAACCATGCCGTCGATGACCGAGCTGTTCGCTTCGATGGAAACCGAAGCGGCGGCGGCGCTCGCCGTCGAGTTCGGCACCAGCGAAGTGTTTTTCGAGCGCCACGCAGAGATGCGTTACCGCGGCCAGCGCCATAACATCAAAGTCCCGGTGTCGGGATTGAAAGACGTGGAGGCAATCCGCGCCGCCTTTGAACGGGACTACAAACGGCGCTACGGCCACGCCGACGCCAAGGCGCCGGCGGAGTTTCAAGCATTGCATCTCTCGGCCTTCGCGCGCTTGCAACAACCCAACATCGCGCGCTTGCCGCGCGCCGCGGCGCAAGCGCCGGCCCAACAGATTCGGAAGATCTACATCGGCAATGCCGGCGGCTGGCTCGACGCGCCGATTTATCATCGCGACGCCTTGGCGCCGGGTTTCAGCGCCAGCGGCCCGGCGGTGATCGAAGAGTATGGCTCGACGACGGTGATTTGGCCGGGGGATCGGTTTGAGATCGGCGAGTTGCGAGAGATTCGCATCCATTGCAGCGGAAATTAGAATTGGCGGGGCAATCCTATGTGATTGCCCTTCAGAGCGCGGACATCCTTCGATTGACTCAGGACAGGCTCCGGTCTGCCCCTATGAGAGGCGACCATGCTAAATGCTAACAACATGAAATCCGAATCATCAAAACCCAAAAATCGACCAGCCGTCGACCCGATCACCCTCGAAGTGATCCGCCACGGTCTGGTGTCGATCACCGATCAGATCGACGCCAACATCACACGCACGGCGTTTAGCCCGTATATTTACGAGTACAAAGATTTTGCCGTGGGTCTCGCCGGCCCCGACGGCGAGTTGATCGCGCAAAGCACCGGCGGTATTCCGGTGTTTGTCGCCGACTCGGTCGGCATGGCGGTGCGCGACGGTCTCTCGGTGTACGGCAAAGATCGTCTGCACCGTGGCGACTTTGTGCTGTGCAATCATGCCGCCGTGCAAGGACAGCATCTGAACAATACGGTGATGTACACGCCGATCTTTGCCGGGACGGCGAAACAATCTCTCGTCGGCTTTTTCGCCATCAACATGCACTGGATCGACATCGGCGGCATCACGCCGCGCTCGACTGACATTTTCATGGAAGGATTGCAGCTGCGCTCGATCAAACTCTGGTCCAAGGGCGAGCCGATTCAAGAAGTTTATCGCATCATCGAGAACAACACGCGCTTTCCGGTGGAACTGATGGGCGACATCGCCGCGCAACACGCCGGCTGCGTTCTCGGGCGCGATCTCGTTCAAGCGCTGGCGGACAAGTATGGCGTCGAGACCTTTCTCAACGCCGTGCAAACGATTCTCGACCAGAGCGAAGCGGCGGCGCGCGCCAAGATTCGCGCTCTGCCGGACGGCACGTACAGCCATGGGACGTTTTTCGACAACGACGGCGAGTCCGACGAACCGCTTGCCGATCATATGTCAAAGTCATCGTCGCCGGCGACGAAATGACGGTGGATCTGAGCGAGGTTGCCGACCAGGTCAAAGGCTGCATCAACTCGGGATACTACGGCGGCGGGCGCACCTGCGCGCGGGTGGCCTTTAAATATTTAATCGCCGACGAGGAAGCGGCCAACGAGGGCACGTTCCGGCCGCTGAAGTTGATTCTTCCAGAGGGAAAATTGCTGAGCGCCAACGCGACCGCGCCGATGGGCAACTACTCCCAGCCGTTTCCGACGGTCATCGACGCTTTTATCAAAGCTCTGGAGCCGGCGCTGCCGGCGCGGGTCACCGGTGCGCACTTTGGCACTTTCTCCGGCGTGCGCTTCCGCGGCCGGCGCGACAACGGCACGCTCTTCGATTGCCATGACAGCGGTCATGGCGGCTGGGGCGGCTGCGCAACCCACGACGGCGCGGGGCCGTTTCGCACGATGGCGCACGGCGATACGCGGATCATTCCCGTCGAGCTGCAGGAGTCCATGTATCCCTATCGCGTCGCCGAGTTCGGTCTGCGCCAAGATTCCGCCGGCGCGGGCAAATTCCGCGGCGGTTTGGGCTTCCGCAAAAAGTATCAATTGCTCGGCGACGCCGATCTGCAAGCGATGTTCGACCGCGTCAAATATCCGCCCTGGGGCGTCTACGGCGGCAAGGAAGGCCGGTCGGGGCGCATCGTCGTCGAAAAGAAATCCGGCGAGAAGGAAATCATTTACAAAGAAAAAGCCTATCCGCTCAAAGCCGGCGACAAGATCACCGTCGAGACCGGCGGTGGCGGCGGGTATGGATCGCCGAATGATCGGCCGCGCGAGTCGGTCGAGCGCGATGTGATGCGCGGCTATGTTTCAGCCGATGCGGCCGCAAGGGATTACGGCGCGAGATAAAGCCGCGCTAACATTTCTGAACTTTCTCGTCAGGCCCCTTTCGGAATCATTGAAATTCCTCGCGGTCAGGTGAAGAGAAGATCTGTCATGCCGGCATAGGCCGGCATCCATCTTTGCTCGCGCTACAAAGCCAAAGAAAACCTGGATTCCGGCCTGCGCCGGAATGACGGAGTAGAGTGATCGATCTCGAGTCGATGACCCGGAGAGTACCGGGCGCTACGACCGGACGATTTCTTCGAAACTCGGCTCCGGCATGCCTTTCTGCCAAGTTGAATCGCGAAGTTCGAGGCGGTTGCCGCTCGGATCGTGAATATAAAGCTCGCGCCCGGTAAAATGGCCTTTGGCGCGGTATTCGAGCTCAACGATGGGGACTTTATTTTCATGAAACGTCTTGCAAGCCGCGACGAATCCTTCCGGGCTGACATTGAACGAATGATGCACGCGCTCTTCGACGATGGTCTTGTCCTGCGGCTTTTGCCGCTCGCATAACAGGATGTTGTGATCGCCGATGTTGAAGCAGGTCATCACGCCGTTGCTCAGCCGCCCCAAGAGCTGGAGGCCGAGCACGCCGCCGTAAAACTCTTCCGATTCTTTAAGATTGTTGACTGGTATCGACCAGTGGGTGACCCCTTCGATTTTGAATGTTCCCATAACCCCTCCTTAATTCCGTTTGGACCTGCGCATCTTTACAACTTTCATTGCTAAGAAGGCAAGGTCGACTTTTGCCCGCTGAGCGCTTTGTTCAAATCGTTGCCCAGACCGCACCGATGGCTTGGGAAGGTTTGGAACTCAATGATATCCTCTCTCTGCCTTCCTGAAAACATCACCGCTATATCGTCGTTAACCTTTCCACAATACTCAACTGAAATGTTCTTCCCCTTAGTTTGTAGAAGCGCTTTGTAGATGTCCTCTTTGTTCGGAGCGTGGGCGATTACTCGACCGGTTTTCGGCTTTAGATGTTTGTCGAGTTTTGAGAACTCAATCAGCACCCACTGATTCCGGTATTGTTTCTTGATCTTGGTGAAATCCATAATGCCAACTCCAGGCGGTGACTACATTACTATCGTGTGATCAAACCTTCCTTGATAATCTCATCCAATATCGTTTCGTCGATAAACTGCGCTGCACTGATTGGGCGGTCGAGCTTTTGTCCGGCGCGGGCAAAGTCGACGAGCAGTTGATAACCTTCGATGCGATTCTTGCCATCGGGGCTGAGCAATTCGAGCAACACTTTGTACGCCAGCCCCGCTATTTCCTGGTCCATGCCGAACTCGCGCATGATCATTTGCACTGTGTCGGTGCGGTTTTCGCGGATATAATTCATGGCGCGCAGTCCGGCGCGCATGAAGCGCTTGATGACGTTCGGTTGCTTCTTGATCTTATCGGCATGGGTGACGAACGCCGTGCCGGGAACATCGACATAGTCACGGGTGGCGGCGATCTTGATAAAACCGTCCTTCTCGGCGCGCAGGCTATGCGGCGCGCTCAGCATCGACGCCGCTAAGGTTCCCGACTTGAGCGCGGCATACCGTTCGGGCGTGCCGCCCATGTTTAATAGAATAAAATCACGCTCCGGCGAGAAGCCTTCCTTGACGATAATTCTGCGCAGCAGCGTGTCGACTAGACCGCCAGGGTTGAGCGAGCCGATGGACTGGCCTTTGAGCTGTGCCAGGTTTCGATATTTCGTCTGAGCGTAGAGCGCCTGATCGACGAAAGCGTTCATGCTCATCACCACCCGCAGCGGCGCGCCGGCGACGAATGCCGTGACCGCGGTGGTGCTGCCGGTGCCGAAGTCGGCATCGCCGGTGATGAGCGCTTTGATGTCGATGCCGCCGCGCATGTAGACCATGCTGACGGCGAGATTTTCTTTGTGAAAAAAGCCGCGGCGCTGCGCGGTTTCTAAGATCGGAAAGTTAGTGATCGACTTGCTTGGATAGCTGACGACAATTTTGTCTGGCGTGACCTGGGCGTGACTTGTACTAGAAAACGGCAGAATGAGTGTAAGCGCCACTAGGGAGCGGAGAATTTGCGTAAGCATATTTCTTCTCCTTACAGCGCCTGTATAGAAAACCACTCAGAAAAAGAAAAGGGCCGCGCCAAGCGTCACCCCTTCCACTCTCGTCTAATGCCTTCTGACTAATTCTTCGCCTCCGCCTTGCGAATCAATTCCCACAGTTTGGGCGCGGTGTAGGGCATGTCCACATGATCGATGCCGAGCGGCTTGAGCGCGTCCATGAGGGCGTTGGCCACTGACGGCGGGGCGCCGTTGGTGCCGCATTCGCCGACGCCTTTGACGCCCAGCGGATTGAACGGGTTGGGCGTGATGGTTTCGCCGAGAATCATGGGCGGCATGTCGCCGGCGCGCATGATGGCATAATTCATCAATGTGTCGGTTTGCGCTTGCCCGTCTTCACTGTAGAGCATCTGTTCGCGCAGGGCTTCGCCCAAACCTTGGGCGACGCCGCCGTGAATCTGTCCTTCGACGATCATCGGGTTGATGACCACGCCGCAGTCGTCGACCATGACCAGTTTTTCCAAATTAAACTTGCCGGTGTCACGGTCAACGCTAACCAGCGAGATATGGGTGCCGAAGCCCCAGGCTTCGCGCTTGGGATCGAAGAAAGCGGTTTCTTGCAGGCCGATCTCCATACCCTGCGGCACTCTGCCGCTGTAAGCGGCGGCGGCGACTTGGCGCCAGCTGACTTTTTTATCAGGCACGCCTTTGACGGCGAAGCCGCCGTCGGCTTGGACGATGTCTTCCGGTGACGCTTCGACCAAGTGCGCGGCGATGCGTTTGCCTTTGGTGATGACGCGCTCGGCTGCGGTGGCCAGCGCGCCGCCGCCGACCACGGCGCTGCGGCTGCCGAAGGTGCCGGTGCCTTGCTGGCTCACATGGGTGTCGCCGTGCAGCACGGTGACGTGATCCATGCTGGTCTGCATTAAGCCCGCGGCGATCTGCGCCCAGGAGGTTTCATGGCCTTGGCCGTGGGAGCTCGACCCGGTGAGCACGGTAATCTCGCCGGTGCGCTCGACGCGCACCGCTGCCGCTCTCGAAACCCGCGCCGCCGCTCGGTTCGACGAAGGTGGAAAAGCCGACGCCGACCAGTTCGCCGTTTGTTGCGCCGAGCATCGCGCTGGCGCAACAGCTCGTCGTAGTTAGACAGCTTCAACGCTTCGCGCAACGGCTTTTCGTAATCGCCGGAATCGTACTCGACGCCGGTGCCGGTGGTGTAGGGGAACTGATCGGGTTGAATAAAATTCTTGCGGCGGATTGCCAAGCGATCCATGCCGAGCACGTCGGCGGCTTTGTCGAGTAGCCGCTCGATGTTCAACACCGACTCGGGCCGGCCGGCGCCGCGATAGGGGCCGGTGGGGCAGGTGTTGGTGAAAACGCTGACAATCTCGACGCGGCAGTCTTTGATCTGATAGCTGCCGCAGGCCATGCCCATCATGCGCTGGGGCGGTCCGGCGGTGCTGGAGTGCAGATACGCGCCCAGGTTGGCGACCACTTTGACTTTCAAGCCGAGGATCTTGCCGTCTTTGCTGAGCGCCATCTCGGAGGTCATCGCCTGATCGCGCCCTTGGATGGTCGTCAGAAAATCCTCGCTGCGGGTGGCGATCCATTTGACCGGCTTGCGCAGCTTGAGCGCGACGTAGCAGGCGACGATGTCTTCGCGGTAGACCGGCCCTTTGCTGCCGAAGCCGCCGCCGACATCGGGGGCGATCAAATGAATTCTATGCTCGGGAAAACCCAACACGCCGGAGATCTCGGCGCGGGCGCGATGGGGTCCTTGAGTCGACAGCCAGATAGTTAAATTCTTACCGAAGGGATCGGGCTTGACGGCGATGCCGCGCGGTTCCATCGCCAAGGCCACCTGGCGCGGGCTGGCGATATGCATGGTGAAGACATGATCCGCCGCGGCGAAGGCTTTATCGACGTCGCCGCCGTTTTTCGTCATCGTGTAGCAGACGTTGCTGTCGAGCTCCTGATGGGCGAGCGGCGCGCCGGGCTTTGAGCGCGTCCTCGGCGTTGGACACGCCGGGCAGCTCGTCATATTCGACGTCGATGGCATGGGCCGCATCTTCGCTTGCGCTCGCGTCTTGGCGGCCACGGCGGCGACCGGCACGCCGACGCAATGCACGGCGCCGCGGGCGAGCACTGGATGCGCGGGAATGATCATGTTCGGCAGCACCTGCGATGGCGCGAGATTGAGCTTGTCGCTGAGATCGTCGCCGGTAATGACCAGTTCGACGCCGGCCATGGATTTGGCTTTGCTGCTGTCGATAGAAATAATTTTCGCATGCGGGTAAGGGCTGCGCTGAAACGCGAGATAGAGCATGCCCGGCAATTGAATATCGTCGGTGTAGCAGCCCTTGCCGGTAATCAGCGGCGGATCTTCGACTCGCTTGGGCGAGGCGCCGATCAGTCCGCTGGTTTGATGTTCGGTGGTCATGGTGGTCTGTCTCCCTCTTGACCTTCTCTCCCGGGTTTGGGGTCAGAGAGGCGTATCAAGATCTTGAATCGCTATTTTGCCGCGCGTGCCACCGCTGCCTCAATCGCCTTGCGCGCGTATACCGTCGCGACATGGCGCTTGTACTCCGCGCTGGCGTAAGAATCTTCCATCGGGTCGGTCTCTTCGGCGGCTTTGGCTGCGGCGCCGGCGATCATCTGTGTCGTCAACGGCTTACCTTGCAGTTCCAGTTCGGTTGCGATGGCCCGGATCGGACCGCTGCTCAAGCCGCCGATGGCGATCCGCGAAGCGGTGCAGGTGCCGGAGGCCTGTCGCGACGATCAACGCCGCCGCGCTGACGACCACGTAACCGGAGGCCGGGTGCGGCAACTTGGCGTATGCCGTGCCGGTTCCAGCGGCCGGAATCGGCACGCGGATTTCGGTAAGAATTTCATTGGCGTTTAACGCGGTGGTGTAAAAATCGGTGAAAAAATCGTCGACGCTAATGGTGCGCTTGCCGGTTGGCGACTGGGCGACGAAACTGGCGTTGAGCGCGGTCAGGACAACCGGTAAGTCTGCCGCGGGGTCGGCATGGGCAACGCTGCCGCCGATGGTGCCGCGGTTGCGCACCTGGACATCGCCAATCACCGCAGCGGCGTCGGCCAGGGCGGGAACATGCTTGCGCACGAGGTCGGATGAGGCGACGTCGGCGTGCACTGTCAGTGCGCCGATGACCAGATGACTGCCGTCAACGCTCACGCCACGCAGGCCCGGCACGGTGCCCAAGTCGATCAAAGTCTGCGGCGATTGCAGCCGCAGCTTCATCGCCGGAATCAAGCTGTGACCGCCGGCCAGGAGTTTGCCATCCTCGCCATGCTTGGCCATCAGCTGCAAAGCGTCTTCCACCGAACGGGCGGCGACATAACCAAAATTAGCGGGAAACATTTTTGCCTCCCATTTTCTCTGCCGCCCATTTGATCGACTCGACGATGTTGACGTAGCCGGTGCAGCGGCACAGGTTGCCTTCTAAGGCGTGTTTGATCTCGTCGTCGCTTGGATTGGGATTGGTTTCGAGCAGGTGCACGGCGGTCATGATCATTCCCGGTGTGCAGTAGCCGCATTGCAAGCCGTGCTTCTCGCGGAAACCTTCCTGCACCGGATGAAAGTTGTCGCCATCAGCCAAGCCTTCGATGGTCTTGACCTCGGCGCCGTTGGCTTGCACCGCCAGCACCGTGCAGGATTTCACCGCCCGGCCGTTCAGATGCACCGTGCAGGCGCCGCACTGGCTGGTGTCGCAGCCGACATGGGTGCCGGTTAAATTAAGTTGCTCGCGTAAAAAATAAACCAGCAGCGTGCGCGGTTCGACCAAGGCATCATGCTTGACGCCGTTGACCGTAATGCTAACCGGGAGCGCTGCGTACTGAGCCTCAGCAGCCATGCTTGTCATTCCTCCGTTGGTATGTTGGTTGAACTGATTTCTAACCCGGCTCTGCATGCCGTGAAATTCAGTCTGGCCAGTCATATAACGAGATCGGCGCGGGCTCAAGAGAGGGCGCTGGCAATACGAAAGTTAACTCCGCAGTGTAACGTTTCCTCGGCTGCTGGCCGATTGTCTAAGATTAGGGTTAATATACCGGCAATATTCCTCCAGGAGAAAATTAGTGAAGCTTAAAATTATCGTGGTCCTGGTTTCGACCTTAATTTGTTTGTCGCTCACCGGATACGCTGCCGAGGCGCAAACGCCGCTACAGAAGATCACTCTCAGCTACTCCAGCAGCGGCATGCCGACGGTGGACTGGCTGATCGCCAAGTTTGGGCATAAAGTGAGCCGGTCTTAACCATAATGGAGGAGCTATCTATGTTTCCTTGCTTTCTTCAACAAGACCAAATCGGCCGGGTGTGTCACACCCTAAACAACGACCGAGAGTTTTGCCGCGCCAGCCGTTTTTTTTCCAAAGACATTCTTTTGGCGGTTGACGACGCCGAGTGTATCGTCAAGCTGCGTGACGGTATCGTCACCCAAATTCAGCTCAATCCCACGTTCATGAATCCCTGGAGTTTTTTCATCAAGGGTTCGGCGGCGGCGTGGGAGAAGTTTTTACAGCGACAGCCGCCAGCCTATTTTTCCGACCTGTCGGGCCTGATGGCGCGCCGGCATTTCGACGTCGGCGGCGACATCGAAGCGATGTTCGCACACTTTTGGGCCGTGAATCGCATGCTCGATATTTTTCGGGAGTGCCAAACCGGATCGACGATTCAGTCCGGCCCGGCGGCGAAATTCGATCGAGGGGGATGCGAGGCGATTGTCGGCAGATACCTCCACGTGGACATCTTGGGGATTGAATACCGGATTTATTTTGAAGAAAACGGCCAAGGCATTCCGCTGCTCTGCCAGCACACCGCGGCGTCCGATGGCCGGCAGTGGCGCCATCTCTTGAATGACGAGGAAATTACCCGGCGCTTTCGTGTCATCGTTCCCGATATCCCCTACCACGGCAAGTCGTCGCCGCCGGAAAGTGTCGAGTGGTGGAAGCAGGAATATAAATTGACGCGAAGTTTTTTTGTCGAGTGCCAAATCGCGATCAGCGGCGCGTTGCACTTGACACAACCCGTTTATGTCGGTTGCTCGATCGGTGGCCGGTTGGCGATAAATCTGGCGCTAGAGCATCCGGATAAGTTCCGTGCCGTGGTCGGGCTTGAATCGGGCGCGAGCAAATACAGCATGGCTCGTTCGCTCGATTTCCACGATCACCCGCGTATCGGCAACGAGATGCGCATGGCGACCATGTACGGCAAGACCGCACCGGGCAATCCAGAAACCTACCGCCGCGAGGTTGCCTGGATCTACGGCCAAAGCTCGCCGTCGGTTTCCAAGGGCGATCTGTACTACAACTTCATCGATCACGGGCTGACGGAGGAAAAGGCGGCACAAATCGACACTTCGAAGATTCCCGTCTACTTACTGACCGGTGAGTATGATTGGGGCAATTCGCCGATCGAAACCCGCGCGCTCGCAGAGCACATCAAAGGATCGAAGTTTGTCGAGATGAAAGGGCTAGGCCACTTCCCGATGACGGAGAACTACGAAGTGTTCCGAAGCTATCTGCTACCGGTTTTGGACGAAATCGCAGCCAAGGGATGATCCTAAGACTCACCACGTAAGGACGAAGATCACGAAGGTAAGAGATTTAATTTGCGAAACTTCGTGTCCTTCGTGCCTTCGTGATAAAAGTCTTCTTGTCATTGGGAACGCGCCGAAGATGTGAGTTTTACAGCCGCCTGCTACTGTTTCTCATTCGACTGCAACGCGTCGAGGGCTTGTTGGACGAGCTTGCGGCGCAGCTCTTTTTCATCCTTCAGCGGTAACTTGGCGTCGCCAGTCACATGGACAATTCCAGTGCCTAAAACGACGCGGTTGGAGCCGACCATTTTGGCGATCGGCAGCGCGGAGGTGATTTGCACGACCGGGATGCCGGCCTTTTCGAGTTCGGTGGTGATCGCAGCGCCGCTGCGAGTGCTGGTGCCTCAAGTTGACGTGAGGATCACCGCGTCGACGCCGTCGCGCTTGATTTTTTCCACCATTTCCCGTCCCAGTCGGCGGGTGTTCGAGAGCGGATTGGAACGGCCGCAGGTGGAGAGAAACTCCTCGTGCAGTTTGCCGATGACGCCGCTCTTTTCCAGCTCGCGCAGGGCGTCGAGGGGTACCAAACGGTCGGGATCGTCCTGGACGAATCGCGTATCGTAGCCGCCGTGCGAGACTTCGTAGTCCTCACTGCGTAAATCATCGCTGCCTTCGATGTTATAGGCGCCCCAACGAGTCGCCGCAGTGCCTTCGATCTTGTCGGGATTCCCCTTGGGCACCAGCCCGCCGTCGGTGATAACCATCAGCTTGGCTTTCGACATGTCTTTAATCCGCGCCGGCATCGGCACGGGCGCGAACGCGTTCGGCAGCATTTCGGAATCGAACTTTTCGCCGTTCATTTTGGCTATGAGCATATCGATCATGCGCGTGGCCGCGGTCTTGTCGCCGAGTTGATCGCGCAGCAGGCCGCGGCTGATATAGCCTTCCTCGGCCGGCAGCCCGATGGGTTGCTTGGCGACGAGTTTTTTGCCGAGCTTTGCCATGGTGGCGATGATATCGCGCATCTTGGCGATACTGTTCCCCGAGTCGACGATGTGAAGCTGCTCGCGGAAAAGATCGACACCGGGATTCTCCACGTGCATCGCGGTGATCGCGGGAATCCCCAACTCGCTCTGTATGGCGCTGCAGATTGCGCCGGCGGCCATGCCGTAACGGCCGGCATCGAAGCAGGGACCGGCGGCGAAGAGATCCGCGCCGGTGGCGCGAACCTTCTCCAACACCGCCGCGGTTACCTGGTCTTGATGTTCGACGGCATGATTGTCACCGCAGACGATTGTCATGGTTACCGTCGTATCTTCGCCCATGAGCTGTTCGAACAACTTCGCTGGCCCCAATGCGCCGTCGCGAAATTCCAGTGGCGCGCCGGCATGTTCTTCCGCGCCGATGCCGCCGAAAAATTGATTGACGTAGTAAACGATGCGCATACTTAGCTCCTTCATACAGGCATGAAGCGCGAGTTCGGATTTCTACTCATGCCTCGCGTTTTCTTCAATAGACTAACGATTTCATTCGCGACGCGCCCTGCTGGTTGGTGACGCCGATGATGTTGTTGGCATCTATCGTCATGGGTCCGGCAAGCAGCGCGGCCAGTTCCGGTTTGGCGGCGATGACGCGGGCGGCTTTGGGAATTTCATATTCGGTGCCGTTGCCGCCGTTGTAGACGATGGCGTTGACTTCAGGGACGTTGAACAAGAGCGCCGATTCGACGCGCCGGTCGCGCGCCACGTCGGAAACCATGACGGCGGTTTTGATGCCCATATGTTCCAACAAGCGCGCGGTCTCCGACAGGTCGGCGTGGGGCAAGCCGCCGCCGTACTTGGTCATCACGGCGCCGTCGGCGCGCAGGTTCCACTTGGCTAAATTCGCCGCGGCGTGGCACTGCCTTACCCGGTCGACATTGTCGTTGCCGGCGACGGTGGCCACGGTGCCGACAAAGTTTATCTCGCGCGCGTGGTGGCGCCGGTAGAGATCGAGAACCACCGGGTGATTTTGATAAAAATAAGTCTCCGTGCCGCCAAACCAGGAGTTGAGCGACGGCACCAGCGCGCCATCGAGCCATTCGTCGGGATGTAAAATTACCGGCAGCATGCCGTCGGTATTGGTTCCATAAATAATCGGCTCGTCCACCGCCGGTTTGCGCTGGCGCGAAAAAATCTGCCCGATATAAACGACCCGGGACAACCCTTCGCGGCTCTTGTCTTCGGCGCCGATGGGCTCAAACGTCTGTGTGGACGCCGGTGCCTGCGCAAGCGCGGCGCGGGCTAGACGCACGGCGACTTTGACGCTGGCGACGCGGTAGGCTTTTAACACCGCCGAGCGCGGCAATCCTGATTTTGTCTGCGGTACCACCAAGAGATGACAAAGTTTTGAATATGCGCTGCCGGCGGTGGCGCTGCCGCTCATCTCCAACACCCGTCCGGTGGCGCTGCGCGACGGGTCGGGGGACATTTCGGCGAGGATCGAGACCGCCGCGCCGGCGAGTACATGAGTCGTTCCCATCCCCGCGGTAGTCGGCGCGCCAATGATGCCGGGAAAGTCGCTGCCGCCGTCGGCTTTAGCGCGCGGCTCGACGACATCGAAGATCGGCCCGGCGCGGCAGCTCTCGCCGGGACGGACGATGTCGAAAGCGACGCTATCGATGGCCGCATCTTCCAACACCAAGCGGCGCAATTCCTCGCCATCGACCGTAAGCGCGCTGCCGTCGAGCGACAAGCGCGTGCCGAATTGAATGTCGGTGATTGGATGGACTGCAAGGGTCAACTGCATGCGACGATCTCCCGATTACAACTGACAGATCAAACTTCGATTCTAGGCAATCTATGTCCCCGCGCTTGCGCTTGTCAACTTGTGGTCGTGATTCACTGTGATTTCAGTGAATTGTCATTGTAGGGGTAGGCCCCTGTGCCTACCCTCTCGGACGGGCGACCACAGGGGGTCGCCCCTACGGTTACATTCGAAACTGAACCACGAACTAGTTTATGGCCTTTCTTCGCGAAGGTGAAAAGTGCTAAAAGCTAGGCAGATTAACAGAGGTCATTCAAAACCGTGATCCGTTTCTCACCGCTTCCCAACCAAGCTCATATCATCCCCTGGCATGAATGGGGCGACGCGGCCTTCCGCGCGGCCCACGCCGAGGACAAACCTGTTATGCTTTACTTGTCGGCGTTCTGGTGCCGGTTCTGCCAGCGTATGGATGAGCAAGCGTTTTCTGAGACTGAAAACATCGCACTCTTGAATGCTTACTTCATTCCGCTGCGGGTCGAGTATGCCCAGCGGCCCGACGTCGATGCGCGTTACAACTTGAACGGCTGGCCGACCATCGCCTTCATGACGCCCGCTGGGCAGTTGCTCGCGGCCGTAAATTATTTGCCGACGGATCAGTTCAAAGAATTGCTCATCGATGTGTACATGAGCTACCAGCAGCGCAAAGAGGAGCTTCGTGCCGCGGCTCAAGCTACCGGAAGAGTCGACGCCTGAGCCGGCGCGACAGTTGGATGAGGCGGAGTTGGCAACGAATCTTTCGGAGATCACCGCGAGCGTAATGGCGCTGGCGGACCGTTCCTACGGCGGTTACGATCGTGGGCAGAAATTTATCCATCCCCAAGTTAATGATTTTTTGCTGGCGCGGTATCAAGCGACCGACGACACGCAATATCTCGATCAGGTTTGTTTGACTCTTGAGCGCATGCGCGCAGGTGAGCTTTACGATCAGCAAGGCGGCGCCTACTTTCGCACTTCTTCCAACCCGGACTGGAGCCATCCGCACCGGGAAAAATTGCTGTTGGAAGAGGCCGGGCTGTTGGCCAATTGCTTGTCTGTATTTCGTATCACTCAGCGGGCGGAATACCGGCGCATGGCTGAGGAGATTATTGAGTACTTGGATGCCAGGCTTTTCGATCCGGCGAGCGGAACTTTCCACGGCTGCGAAGATTGGTTGCGTTATGAACCGCCGGCCGTCGATGGCGAGGAATTCTTCACGATCATCGATCGCTGCATTTACACCGACGCGAACGGGGTTGCCAGCGCGGCGTATCTCGATGCTGCGGTGTTATTAGACCAACCGGCTTACCGCGAGCGAGGGCTCGCCGCGCTGGAGTTTCTCTGGCAGAACTGCCGCAGCGATGGCGGCGGGATGTTTCACTACTTCGACGGCGCGGCGCATGTGCCAGGGCTGCTGCAGGATCAAGCGCAGATGGGCAGCGCGTTGTTGCGCGCCTACCAAGTGACGGGAGATGGTGACATACGTGGATCGGGCGCGACGGTTGGCGGCGTTCATTTTATCAGAACTGAAAAACCCGGCCGGCGGTTTCTACGATATTTGCACGCCGGATTCGGCTTCGCTCCGACTTCGGTTAACTTTGATCGAACAGAACGGCACCGCGGCTTCGTTCTTTCTCTCATTTGGCTCAAGCGACGAAGGACGCCAAGTATCGCGACGCGGCGCACTGGGCGCTGTGCGCATTCGCCAATGACTTTAGCCAGTACGGCGTTCACGCCGCGCCGTTCGGCCTCGCGTTGGGACAAATGCTTAGGTTGGAGTAATGGAGTGTTGGAGTGATGGGTCAGACGGTTCCTCCCTCCAGTACTCCAGAACTCCATCACTCCACTATCCCCGATTCACCCTCACCCTCTGATCTTCATCTCCGCAGCGAGGATACGGTTGTCGGGTGTGCCTTTCCAGATGACATTTTTCGCCACGCCGTAAATTTCCGATAGGGTGTAGAGGGGCACGAAGGGCGCGTCTTCCATGATCAGGCGGCCAGCTTGCTGCAAGATCGTCACGCGTTTTTTCTGATCGGCGGTGCGCTGTTGCTCTTCGATGAGTTTGTCGGCCTCCGGGTTGCTGTAGCCGATGCGCTTGGTGATGCCGGTGTGAAAGTATTGATCGTAGAAAGTGTCGGCGTCGGAGGCGGTGCGGCCGGCGTAGTAGAAGGGCAGCTTGCCGCCGTTGACGCCATCCCTGCCCCAGTAGACGGCGTACTCCTGGCCGACCAATTCGATTTTGATGCCGACTTTTGCCAACTGATCGCCGATCACTTCACAGACTTCTCGGCCCTTGAGATGACGGTCGGGCGAGAAATGCAGCTTGATTTCGAAGCCGTTTGGATAGCCGGCCTGGGCGAGCAGCTCGCGGGCTTTCTTGGGATCGTGGGCATAGCGTTTCATCGCCGGGTCGAAGCCGGTCATGTTCGCCGCCAGCGGGCCGTTGAGCACCTGGCCGTTGCCGGAAAAGACATGTTTCATCATCGGCGCCGGATCGATGGCGTGGTTGATCGCTTGGCGCACCAACTTGTTGTCGAAAGGTTTATGGGCGAAGTTCATGGCGACGAAATACATGCGAAAGCCGGGAATCTTCTCGACCCGGACGCGCGGATGTTTCGCTACTCGATCGATTTCTTCGATGGGCAGGTTGCTGACCACGTCGGCCTGGCCTGACAGCAGGCCGGCGACCCGCGCTGCCTCTTCTTTTACGCCTCTCAAGATGACTTCCTTGATCTCCGCCTTGGCGCCCCAATAGTCGTCGTTGCGCGTCAAGACCAGGTTGCCGCCGCGCTGCCAGCTGACAAATTTATAGGGGCCGGTGCCGATGGCGTAGTTGTCGGCTTGGTCGCCGTATTTTTCCGCAGCGGCTTTGCTGATGATGTAGCGCGTGTCCAGGCGGTCGAGCAGCAGCGAGAGTGGCTGCTTGGTGTTGAAAACCACGGTGAAATCGTCGGGCGTTTCAACTTCTAGCTCCAAGATGTCGCCGCCCTGAAGGCTGCGCTTGTCGGTTTTCATGCGCTCGATCGAATAGGCCACGTCTTTCGATGTGAACGGCGCGCCGTTGTGAAAGCGGATGTTTTTTCTGAGCTGGAATATCCAGCGTCGTCCTTGGAACTCCCACGAGTCGGCGAGCACGCCGACATATTTTTGCCGGGTGTAGTCCATGACGATCAGCGGCTCGATCAGATGGAGCCAGATGCCGTTGATGCCGCCGCCGCTGTAGCCGTAGGGATGGAGCGAGTCGAGGCTGACGCCTTGATAGATGACGACCCGCTCTCTGGACGCCGCGAGCGCATTCCCTCCAAGGGCTGGCCCGATCAGAGCCCCGAGGCTGAGCGTGGTACTGTGTTGCAGAAAACGCCGGCGACTTAGGTTGGTTTCTTTGGTAGCCATGGCAGTGCTCCTTTATTTGCCGATCTTTAGTGCTGGCGCGAATGAGTGTTGTTGCAGTGCAAGCGCGCCCCTACATCGGATTTCTCCCGATATCTATTTTGTGTTCTATGCGTTCATTGCGGCCAATCTTATTGTCCGCTTATAGCACCAGCGCTGTTCGCACGGCAAAGTGATTTTTATCGCAGTCGCTTGGCTAATCGGCGTTAGCTTGACACAATGGCGCCAGAGTTATTATGACCGAACAGGCGCTCTCGACCTAAGCGAGGTGTTGGCATGGACATCAAATCACTCGTCGACCCGGAAGGCGGTCTCATCGATCGGCGGATCTTCGCCGACCGGGAGATCTACGATTTGGAACGCGAGCGGATCTTTGCGCGCTGCTGGCTTTACCTCGGCCACGAGTGTGAGATACCCAACCCCGGCGATTTCGTCACCCGCTACATGGGCGAAGACCCGGTGATTTTAGCGCGCGACTTAAACGGCCAACTGCGCGCGCATTTAAACATGTGCCGCCATCGCGGCAATCGGGTGTGCCGCGCCGACCGCGGCAATACCAAATTATTTCAATGCTCGTATCATGGCTGGTCATACACCACCGATGGCAAACTCGCGCTGGTGCCGATGGTCGACACTTTCGGCAATCTCGATCGCTCGCAGTGGGGCTTGGTTTCGGTGGCGCAGGTCGACAGTTACAAGGGACTGATCTTCGCGACCTTCGATCCCGAAGCGCCGTCGCTATGCGATTATCTCGGTGACATGGCCTGGTATTTGGACATTCTCCTCGACCGCCGCGAGGGCGGCACGGAGGTAAGCGGTCCGCAGCGCTGGGTAGTCGACGCCAACTGGAAGACCGCCGCGGAAAATTTCGGTGGCGACGGTTACCACATCGCCTCGACTCATGGCTCGGCTCGCGAGTTGGGCATCGACACGACCACCAGCAAAACCCGCCAATGGAACAAAGGCTGTCAGATCGCCTGCGACAACGGCCATATTCTAGTCTCCTGGCTGACGCCGCCGGACAGCGGGCCGTGGTTTGCTCAGCCGGATGATCAGCTCGCCGACTACATGAAAGAGCACGAAGTTGAAATTGAAAGCCGTTTAGGAACCAAGCGGGCGCGGCAGATTTCCCCGTCGGCGGGAACGGTTTTCCCCAATCTCTCGGTGCACTGGCTGACGCGGACGATACGCGTCTGGCAGCCGCGCGGGCCGGACAAGATGGAGATCTGGAGCTGGGCGATCGTCGACAAAGCGGCTTCGCCGAAGATCAAGGATGTCATGCGCTTCGTGGCGCAGTACCGTTTCAGTCCGTCGGGAGTCTTTGAGCAGGATGACATGGACAACTGGATTCAAGTCACCGGCGCGGCGCGCAGCCTGATCGGCCAGCGTTTTCCGGCCAACTATCAGATGCGCGGCAACGAGCCGCCGGTGGAAATCGATCTGCCGGGACGCGTGAAAAGCCGCTTCAGCGACAACAATCAGCTGAGCCTGTACATGCATTGGGCCAAGCTGTTGCAAGCGAAAAATTGGCGCGAGGTTGCGAGCGAGTCCAATGGATAGCCAGCTGCGCCACCAAGTCGAGGATTTTTATTACCTCGAAGCCGAGCTGCTCGACGAGCGCAAGCTGCGCGAGTGGTTCGAGCTGCTGACCGAAGACATTCGTTACTGGATGCCGCTACGGCACAACACGCTGGAGCGGCCTGAAAGTGTCAGCGACGAGCTTTCCCAGCCCGGCGACGCCTATTATTTCAACGACGATTGGCAGAGTTTGAAGATCCGCGTCGAGCGCGCCTATTCCAAAATCGCCTGGGCGGAAGTGCCGCCGTCGCGCACGCGCCACCTGATTACCAACATCCGTATTAAGAAAGACGACGGCGAGCAAATCGAAGCCCATTCGAATTTCCTTGTCTACCGCACGCGCCAGGAAAGCGACAAAGATATCTTCGTCGGCACGCGCCAGGATATCCTGCGGCGCGCGGCGGCGACCTTCAAAATCGCCCGGCGCACGATCATCCTCGATCAAGCGGTGCTGGACGCGAAAAATATCAGCGTGTTCTTGTAGACCTCCGCGCGCATATGTTCGAATTGCCGGTAATCTGATCAAACATTATCAAAGGAACGTAGTTTTCTCACGGCTTGGGTGATTAGTGCACATGATCGTCCGGCGCGGCAGCGCGCGGCTTTTCATTCCTGAGTAATTCTACTTGCGACAGAAGACCTGCGATTTTGCTCCAAGCTTCGCTCTCGGCGGGCAACCAGCGGGCGCGGATGTAGCCTTGTTTGTCGATTAGAAATTCGACATGAGGTGTGGTTGTGATCAGGTTTTCATCACTAAACGAGCGAGCGAACAGTTTATAGGTTTCGGTGATTTCTCTGATTCCTTCGTTGACAATCAGGCCGGGGAGTTTATTGGCGACGTAAAGGTAATCGATCAGGTTTGGGACGACGATCACTTCGACGCCAGCGGCCCTGAGTTGAGGCAAGCTGATGGCGAGTTGTTGCAAGCGTTTTTCAGTGGCTGCTAAATTGAGCAGGACGAGCAGGACGATCTTGTCGCCGCGATGGTCTTTGAGCGTTCGCGATTCTCCCGTGGATGTGCCGTAATTGAAATCCGGCGCGACCAACCAGGCGTTGTCGTCGATTATCGGAGCCAAGATTGCGGGCGCGCTCGCCGCTGGCAAGCGCGCGCAAATAATTGATCAAATCCCAGCGCTCTTCATCGCTCAAGCTTTGGCTGAACCCCGGCATCGCCGAAGCCGGTTTGACGCCGTAGCTCAACCACCAGTACAGATCGCCGGCGGTGTGGGCGTTGGCGTGGCGGCCGGTAAGATCGGGTGGCGGAGGGTTGAGTTCGGCTGCCACCGGGCCGTCGCCGTGACCGCCGTCGCCGTGGCAAGCGGCGCAACCGCTATCTTGATAGAGCGCTGCGCCGTTGGCTACGGAAATCGCTTGGTAGGCTACGGCCGGCCGTTTGTAGGTGTCAGGGTAAGCATCGATCAGCACCGCCTGGTGCACGAGATTGATCGCGTAAGCCATCGCGCCAATGCCAATCATTGTTGCAATAAGCCGTTTTCGTCTCTGGAAAATCCCGCCGATGAGCGCAATGGCACCAATCGTGAACCAGATCGCGCCGCGTTGAACTTCGGCAAACGCCCTCGGCGCTTTTTCAAGAACCGTCCAATCCCAGCGAAATGACAAGGGCCAATCGGGTGGAACATGGCGCGCCGGCGGCGTGACGCCCATGTGGCCGACGATCAGCAAAATGGCAAGGCCGAGCAAAACTTCGATGATGACGTTGCGGCTCAGGCTTCGTAGCGCGCCGGTGGTTGCTCCTGCGCGGTCGCTCGACGCGACGATTGTCGGTTTGAGCCGCAATAAGTTTACCGCGCCGATGGCGAGCAGCGGCAGAAGCAGTCCGAGCTTGACCAGCAAGAGCTTACCGTAGGCTGTGCCAAACAGCGGCGCGAAACCGCCGACTAAATTCCACGTGTTGTAGAGGCCGGTGCAGATGAGAACGATTACGCTCGCCAAGGCCAGGCTCGAAAAGCGCCGGGTAGCCTCTCTGGCCGCCGCAAGGTTCGCCGCATCATCGTTTCGATTACATTGGCGCAGCAGCAAAGCCAATGGCACGAGACCGCCTAGCCAGACGCCGCCGGCGAGCAGATGCACAGCGTCGGCGGACACCTGCAACGCAAACTCAGCACCATCGGCGGCTGCGGCATGACCAGCGAGGGCCAACCCAGCCAATAGACAGCCACTGAGTGTGAAACCGAGCGCTAGTAGGTTTGGCGGTTCATTTGCCGTTGGTTTTCGTTTGACCAGGACGGCGATGACGATCAGCAGCGCCATGCGCGTTAACCATACTCTGCCGAATTGGGTTTCCGTCACGAGGGGGAATAGCGCGCCGAGAGTAGGGCGCGATGAGCCGCTCACATTGGCGGCTTGCAGCCATAGGCCAAGCAGCATGGTTACGCTGAGGACGGCAACGCACCAACGAAAATTCCGTAGCTGCGAACGCTGGATAAAATGTTCCAGCGCCGCCGACGCATCCTTGGCGCTGGCAAACGTTGGCCGCGCGACAAACAGCCAAAAGCCGAAACCGCCGGCGAGAACGATCGCCGCTGTCAAATGAACGAAACGAACCAGCGCGGCGAGTTCGCTCATCGCTTTATGGTGAAGGGAAACTGATCTTCGACGACGTGGCCGTCGACCGATAGGACCCTGAATTTGACCAGGTAACGGCCGGGCGGCAGCGGGTTCAGCACGGCGAAGATTTGCTTGGCGTCATGGTCGTCGACGGCGCTTTTGATGGTCTCAATCGAATTGCCGTCGGCTGAGCTGACGGTGAACGACGAGTAGCGCGGTTCCAAGCGCTCGTTGAACCATAGTTGGATTTTCGCTGGCGCGCGATAGAGCGTGGCACGCTGGGCAGGCGCCGACTTGACCAGATAGGCGTGAGCCCATAGCGATGATGGCAACAACAGCGATATCAGCAGTACGGCGAGCCCCGGCCTGATCATTAGCGCGGTGTCTTCTCTAGTGGATAGCCCCGTTTAACCCAGCCGGCGTAGCCTTCAGGCATGATGAATATGTTACGAAATCCGCGATACTCCAAGAAGACGGCGCGGTCGGCGACGTCGTAAGGCTTGCAGTCGCAGTAAAGAACCACCCGGCCGGTTTTGGGAATCTCGCTGAATCGATTAGCGACTTCGGCGATGGGCAGTGACTTGGCGCCCGGCAAGCGAGTCTGCTGATACTCCTTGGCCGGGCGCATGTCGATGAATGTCAGCTTTTCACCGGCATCGAGCAGCTGCTTCACCCGGTCAGCAGTAAGATTGTCGACGGTGTCCTCGACTCCGTGGCCGGCAAAGGCCGGCCACGGTAGGAAAGCACCGATCAATCCGAGTAGGAAGAAGATCTTGAGGTCAATTCTCCGGCCGCTTGTCATACTTGACGATCACATTTTTGTTGTCCTCGGTCCAGGAGACCGTGCCTTTCACGCCTGGTGTGTAGCGCGTGATCCAAAAGCCGCCGCCGGGATCGGAGGAGCTGAAGAAAACCAAGCCATTATCGTGGACAAACACATCATCGGCATGGCCTGCGTCGGAATTCACCCGGCGAAACACGGGCGGCACGAAGTGGCCGACGGCTTTCGGTTGATGCGGGTCGGAAATGTCGACTGCCCAAAAGCCGGAATTTTCCCAGGCGCTAAAAACAATATTGCCCTTGATCATCCGCTCGATATCGTGGATGCCGAAGCGCCGGCCGGGCCGGTCGGGCGGACAAAAGCGGTTGAGAGGCAGCCGGAAGGTGGAAATCTGCACCGGATTTTTCTCGTTGCGGACGTCGAGAACATGCATGTATCCGAACGGGCATTGCTGTGGTTGAGTGATTTCATCGCCGGCGATAATCACATCGGGTCTGCCGCCGTGGGACGGAATGACGATGCCGATACTGTGGGTATTGCCTTCCTCGGGCGGCGACCACTTGATCTGGCTGATCTTAGTCGGTTTGCGCACATCGCTGATGTCAAGAATGATCACTCCCTCATCGCGGTACGCTAGGTAGGCGCGATCCTTGTAGGTTGTTACGTCGTGCAGCGCGACCCAGATTTTCGGCAGCCCTTCGCGCAGGCCGCGGTCGGGCTCGACCCAGTTGTCGCCGGGCTTTTCGCCGCCCGCGGTCCATTGGCCGGGAAACCACCAGCGCGCCACTTCCTTGGGACTGGCCGGGTCGTTAATATCGACGATCAAGAGGATCTGGTCGTAGTAGCCTTCCATGGTAGTCGCGATGAAAGCGAATTTTCCCTGTTTGGGGTCTTCATGCAGCCAGAAACCATGGACGCCGCGGCGCGGCGCGACGTCGGTTTTGAAAAATCCCACTTCGCGCGGCTTGGCCGGATCGGTGATGTCGTAAAGTCGGATGCCGCCGTCCCAAGTAGGGAACTTTGGATCGCGCAAGCCGTCTTGATTGATGACCAAAGTATTACCGAGAACGTCGATGTACTGGCTCTGCACGCCGGCGCTTGTTTTTGACCTTGGAGATGACCTTCGGTTTTGTCGGATCGCTGACGTCGACGATGCTGAAACCTTGATAATTGGAAACATAAGCGTGTTTGCCGTCTTTGCTGACGCGAAATTCGGCGGCCTGGTCCCAGCCGTCGAGATCGGTGTAAGACAGGATCGTGAAGTTCTCCAGCTCGCCGTAGCTTGGCTGGCGTTCCTTGGCGCCGCCGAGGATTGGCGTCTGCGCGACCACCTGTGCCGCCGAGCTCAATGCCAAAACGATTACGCAACTAAACCGAGTTAATTGGAAAAGCTTCTTTACACCCATGAGATATCTCCTCCTGCGAATTCTCCCCGCCGGCACGCTACGCTCGAATACGAACGTTGCTTGACATATCGCCCAATTGGATTGGTGTCAATGAAAAGTGGGGAGTGGGCGCAGAAAGGTAATTGCCAAATCGGGGAATTCCGATTAGCTTGCGCCCAAGGGGGAAAGGCCCGACGATTATGAAGCCTGCATTACGATATTTATTCTGTTTGATGTTTTGTTGGCACATGCCGATGGCAAATGCGTCTGCCGAGCCGCTGGTGGTCGGCTACTCGGCGGTGAGTTCGGTGTTCTTGCCGTTCTGGATCGGCAAAGAAGCGGGGTTTTACAAGAAAGAAGGGCTCGACGCTCAGCTCGTCTACATCGCCAGCTCGACGACCATGGCGCAGGCGATGTTTGCCCGCCAGGTGGCGATCTCGTCGGTCAACAGCGGCAGTGTGGTGACCAGCACGCTTCAGGGCGGCGATCTGGTCCTCATGGGCGCGGTGATGAATGTGGCCGGGTTTTACATCATGACCCGGCCGGAGATCGCCAACGTTCAGGAGTTGCGCGGCAAGAAAATTGGCGTTACGCGATTGGGCTCGTCCTCGGATTTCGCCGTGCGCGAATATCTGCAAAGAAATAAATTGAATCCCAGCCGTGACGTTAATATCGTCCAGATCGGCGGCATGCCGGAATTGGCCGCGGCATTAAACAATGGCTCGATCAGCGCGGCGCCGTTGTCGGCGCCGAGTTTCCATATCGCCGAACAACGGGGAAACCGGATCATCGCCAACCTCGCTGACGAACGAATTTACTTTGTCATCGCCGGACTGACGACGACGCGCCGCTATCTGCGCGAGCAACGCGGCGAAGCCAAAGCTTTTCTGCGCGCCTTCGGCCGCGCCACCCACTTCATGTTTCAACAAAAGGACGAGGCGAAAAAGCTCCTGACCAAATATGCCAAGATCGATGACGCCGGCATGCTCGAAGGCAGCATGAAATACGCCTATGACTTTACCGAGAAGATTCCCCTGGTAAAGCGCGAGGGCGTGCAGGTGGTGCTCGATCAAGAGGCGGCGAAGATTCCCCAGGCGAAGGATGTCACCGCCGAGCGATTCTACGACAACAGCTTAGTGCAGGAGCTTATCAGCGAAGGGTTCTACAAATCGCTGTGGGGTAAGTGAAAGGGAGTTTGGATGAACGCGAGTTATGCACCGATCGATGCCGACGGCCATGTGATGGAGACCGACGACGAGCTGCGCCGCTATTTGCCGCCGCCCTTCGAGGGGCGGCGCGCGCTGACCGCGCTGTTTCCATCCCTCGACGGCTGGCCGCGCAGCACGCGCAAGGCGCCGGACCCAACGCCTTGTTTAGAAAGATGGCGGATGTTTCTCAATGCCTCCGGCGTGGCGGGTTCGGTACTCTATCCGACCATGGGTCTCGCCATGGCGCATATCAAAGACGTCCAATGGGCGACGGTGATGGCGCGCTGTTACAACGACTATCTTTACGGCGAATATCTCGCCCAGGAGCCAGAGCGGCTCTGGGGCGTGGCTTTGCTGCCGATACAAGATGTCGCAGCGGCAGCCGACGAACTTGAACGCTGCGTCAAGGATTTGCAAATGGTCGGCGGGGTGATTCCCGCCGTCGGTTTGTCGAAAGGCCTCGGCCATCCGATGTACGATCCGCTCTATCGCACCGCCGTGCGATTGAACGTGCCGTTAGCTGTTCATGGCGGGTCGAGCGCGGGGCTCGGCCTCGATATTTTAGACTCGTTCGTGAAAATCTTGGTCCTGGAACACGCTGTGGCGCAGCAGATTCATTTTACCAGTTTTCTTCTCGACGGCGGGCCGGTGCGTTTTCCCGATCTTAAGATCGCTTTCCTCGAAGCCGGCGTTGGCTGGGTGCCTTATTTGATGGAACGGCTCGACGAAAAATATGAGAAGTTGCCGCACCAGGCACCGCTACTGACCAAAGCCCCGAGCGAGTACGTCAAGGACGGCTCAATCTACTTTTCTTGCGAATTGGAAGAACGCATTCTTTCCTACGTTATCGGTTTGGGCCTTGAGAAAAAGATCATGTATCCATCGGACTTTCCGCACGAGCGGCCGACCCTCGAACAGTTTCTCGCCGATATTCCCCACTTCCAGGCGCGGGAAGACCTTTCGGATAAGGTCAAAAAACTTATCCTGCGCGACAACTGTGTTGATTTTTATTCGTTGCGGATTTGACCGACATCGTCGATGATCGCCGATTTGCAACTAGGTCAAGAGCGGTTCGGCGCGGCAATCCGTTGCGAGGCGGTTTCGCGCTCGTTCGCCGGCACCGGTTTGGTGCTCGACCAAATTTCCTTTCAAGTCGAGCCCGGTGAATTCGTCGCTTTGCTCGGGCCTTCCGGCTCAGGGAAATCTTCTCTGCTTCGCCTCACCGCTGGGCTCGATCAACCGAATAGCGGCAGCCTTGTGATTGAAGTAACCAGTGGCGTGTTGTCGCGCGGTTTTGTTTTTCAAGAAGCCACGCTGATGCCATGGCGCACCGTGTTGCGCAACACTACATTGCCGCTGGAATTGGCTGGTTGGTCCAGGGCGGATGCCGACGGCCGTGCGACCGAAGAGCTGGGCCGGGTACGCTTGACCGAGTTTGCCGCGCGCTATCCACACGAACTTTCCGGCGGCATGAAGATGCGCACTTCGGTGGCGCGCGCCTTGACGACCCGGCCGAACTTACTGCTGCTCGATGAGCCATTTGCCGCGCTCGATGAGCCGACGCGTCACGCGCTGCAAATGCAGCTGCGCGAGATTTGGCGCGCGCTCAAAATGACCGTATTATTTGTCACTCATTCGGTTACCGAGGCGGTTTTTCTCGCCGACCGGATCATCGTTCTGTCCCAGCGCCCGGCGCGGCTGCTCCGCGATCAAAGCATCGCGCTCCCTGAGAACCGCAACATCGAGCTGCGCACATCGCTGGAATACATCACTGAAGTCCGGCGTGTCGGTACCGCGGTGCCGGTGGGCGTAGAGCCATCATGACAATGAGAGCGCGCTTTGCTTCATGGTTGCCGCCTTTGCTGCCGCTGGTTCTTTCCCTCGGCGCTGCGGAGATTGTCGTCCGCATGGCCTGGGTTCCGTCGTATTTAATACCGGCGCCCAGCGAAGTGTTGCAATCGCTGCTCGACGATCGGTCCGAACTGGCGCTGGCGGCTTGGGCGACGCTGAGTTCCGCATTGGCCGGGCTACTGCTGAGCTTTGTCACAGGGACAATGTTCGCCATCGCGTTGTCATCCTCCGACTTGGCACGCCGGGCGTTTTATCCCTACGCGGTATTTTTTCAAACCGTACCGATTATTTCCATTGCGCCGCTCTTGGTGATCTGGTTCGGCTTCGGCCAGCCCACCGTGATCGCCTCGGCGGCGATTGTCTCGGTGTTTCCGATCATCGCCAGCACTCTGTTAGGCTTGAAATCGACCGAGCCGGCGTTGCTCGATCTCTTCAAATTGTATACGGCATCGAAGCGGCAACTGCTCTGGATGTTGAAAATCCCCTTCGCCCTGCCGCAAATTTTCTCCGGCTTGAGGATTGCATCGGGCCTGGCGGTGGTCGGCGCCATCGTCGGGGAATTCATCGGCGGCGGCGGACTCGGCAGCGTCGTCGATGCTGCGCGCACCCAACAACGAATTGATCGAGTGTTCGCGGCGGTGCTAATCTCTTCTCTGCTGGGTATCGTTTTAGTCGGTGCGGTTAATTTTGTCTCGGGACTATCCCTGGGATCGTGGCATAGCTCAGAAAGGCAGTCATCATGAATTTTCTCCTCCTATTACTATCCGTGATTTTATTGCCCATTGCGGCTCAGGCGGCCGAGGGCGCGAAGCATCCGGCGCTAACGCTCGCGCTTAATTGGAAGGCGGAGCCAGAGTTTGGCGGTTTTTACGCCGCCAAGCTCGCCGGCAGTTTCGAAAAGCGCGGCGGTCTCAATGTCGAGATTACCGAAGGCGGCGCCGGCACGCCGGTGGTGCAGATGGTCGCTAATTCAAAAGCACCGTTTGGCATCGCGGCGGCGGATGAAGTGGTGCTCTCGCAAGCGCGCGGCACCGACGTGGTCGCGCTATTTGCCGTCTATCAAATCAATCCGCAAGGAATCATGGTTCACCCCGAACGCGGATTCAAAGCGCTTGGCGATGTCTTCGCCGCGCCGGGCAAGCTGGCGATTCAGAGCGGCGCGCCCTACACGCTTTTTCTTCAAAGCAAATTTCCTAACGCCAAAGTTAAACTTGTTCCCTACGCCGGCGGCATCGGGCAATTTCTTACCGATGCCGACTACTCGCAGCAGTGCTTTGTTACGGCGGAGCCTTTGCTCGCTAGGAAAAAGAACAAGCCGGCGGCGAGCTTTCTCATCGCCGATGCCGGTTTCAATCCTTACGGCACCGTGGTGATTGCGCGGCGCCAATATATCGATAAGAACCCCAAGCAGGTGCGCGACTTGATCAGCGCGATTCGCGATGGCTGGAGCGAATACCTGCGCGCGCCCGAAACTGCCAATGCGTGGATGGTCAAGTTAAATCCGGCGATGGACAGCGAGACCATGAAAGAATCCGCCGAAGTCCAGAAGCCCTTTATCCTCGCCGCCAATACGCCAAATAAAGAGCTGGGTAGAATGAGCGCCGAGCGCTGGACAGCGTTGGTCAATCAACTGTTCGATCTGAAACTGATCAAGAACAAGCCGGCGGTGGAAAGGCTCTATCAGAATTTCTAGCCTAGGTCGGTTCAATCTTTGGTTCCGCTCAGTGAGCCGCCGACGCGATTGCCGACGCGCCAGTAGAGGATCATTACCGGTAGCATCAGTAGAATCATAACTAGGCTCATGGCGGCCGACGGTCCATGCTGGCCGGAGCTCCACAAGCTCCAGATGACCACCGACAGGGTGATGTTGTTCGGGCTGAACAGTATGGTCGCCAGCGTAAGTTCTCGCAGCGTTAAAAGCGCAATCCAGAAAAACGCATTGATCAGCGTCGGCGCGATCAGCGGCAAAAGAATCCGCGAGATGACATCGCGCCGGCCGGCGCCGCAGGCTGCGGCGGCTTCTTCCAGCTCTTCGCTGACGGCGATGATCGCCGCGTTGGTCACCCGGGTGCCGAAACTCAGGCGGTGGATGACATGGACCGCGACCAGCAGCGTCAACGTGCCGTAGAGCGGCAAGAAATTGCGAAAGACAAAGAGCGAAAGCAACAGGCCGCTGACGGCGAAAACGATGGAAGGCACCGCGTGGGGGAGAAACGCCAGGGCGTCGAGAAAGTAGCGCAGCCGGGTTTTCGAGCGCAGCACCACCCAGGAATAGATGAAGCAAACGACGATCGACAAGATCGGCACGGCGAGGGCGAGGAGGGCGCTGTTCTTAAGCGCGCGAAAAAATAAGTCCCAGGGCGCGCGGACGAAGTTGCCGAGTTCCAACTGCGCCAAGGCTTCCAACGACGGCGGCTGGACATAGGGTTGAAAAGCTACCCAGATGAGCAGAGCGAGCGGAATAAGTAGCTCCACGAGAAAATATCCCAGCACGAATAGGTTGGCGGCGTAGCGCCAACCAGTCAATTGATAGCGCAGCGGCCGGTAGCTTTTCCCCGATACCAGTTGAAATCGGTTGGCTTGGCGGATCGCGCGCAGATACCAGACCGATAACAAAACGCCGATGGCGATCAGCAGCGTGCTCACCGCCGCGGGTCTGCCATAGAGCGGAAAGCCCTGGTGCGGCACCAGATCTTCATAGATAAAAGTGCCGAGAGTGTAGACGCGGTTCGACAGGCCGATGATCGCGGGCACGTCGAAGGAAGCGACGGCGATGGCGGCAACGTAAAACGCCGCGGCCATGGTGGCTGGTGTTGACAGCGGCAGGATCACGGTCTTGAACAGCTGCCAGGCGCTGGCGCCGGCGACTTTGGCGGCTTCTTCCAGCGTCGTATCGGCCATGCGCAGATTCGCCGCCACCATGATGAACACCACCGGCGCCAGGGTGATGCCTTCGACCCAGCCCATGCCGATGGGCGTGGCGATGCTTAGCCTAAAATCTGCGCCGAAGAATTGGCGCATGACGACATTTAAAAAGCCGATGCGCGGATGGAGCAGAAACAACCAGCCCATGGCGGGAAAAAAAGTCGGGATCAGCAAGCTCACGGTCATGCCGGTGTAGATGAGATTGCGGCCGCCGATGTCGGTGCGTTCGACCAGCCAGGCGATCAGCACGCCGAAGAGCAGGGAAAAAAACATCGCGGTGGCGGTGTAGATCACAGTGTTGATCGTGACACGAAAAACCAGTTGGTCTTTAAGCAGATCGGTGTAGTGCGCGGTGGTGAGAAATCCACCGGGAATGCCCGGCAAACCTTCGTAGAAACTCAGGTAGAAAACCACCGCGAGCATCAGTCCGATAATCAGACCGATGGCGGCGGCAAAAACAATGGCGGGATTGGGCAGGCGATTCACGGTCGCAATTACTGACCAAGATTAGTTTCGCGACTGCGACCGCTGATCCGTCAGTTCGCCACGGCTTTGATGATGTTTTCCTGCTCCTTGGCGTATTTCAGAACCGGGAAGCTCATTACATAGTCGACCGAGACGTCGAGGGGTTTGACGCCGGCGGCTTGGAGCTGTTTCATTTGGCGGTTGTACCTGGTGCCGGGGAACTTCTCGCTATCCTGCCGGTCGACAGTCCACTGAAACTCCTGCCCGGACTTGGTCATCAAGAAGGCGCAGAACAGTTTGGCGGCGGCCTTCGCCTTGCCGTTCTTGGGCACGGCGCAGTAGCGGTGTGTGACCATCGCCGCATCGCTCGGGATCACATAGGCCAGCGGCGCGCCTTTCTCGATGAACGGCGCGACGCCGCCCTCGCCGCAGGCGAGCACGTGGATGGGAAATTCGCCGCTGACGACGCGCTCGTACTCGCCGCAGCGCATCAGGCCGGAAACCTGGCCGGAAAGTTTTTTGACGTAATCGGCGGTTCGTTCCGGTCCCCATTGTTTGGGACCGGCCAAGATATCGAAATAGGACAAGTAGGGCTGGGTCGAAACTCTGCCTTTGTACTTAGGCTGAAGCAGATCGCTCAAGCTTTTCGGCACATCGTTCTTGCTGATCAGTTTGGTGTTGTAAACGATGCCGGGAAAACGGCCGCTGATTTCCAGGGCGGCGCCTTTGAGCGACACGGCGGCCGGATCGATCTGCGGGAAAGTCGATGCCCAATCGAACTGATCGAGCACCATGAGCGGCGTCGACAGCGTGGCGATATAGGTTTCCGAGCCGCCGATATAAACGTCGGAGGTCGCCGGCACGCCGGCGGCGAACTCCTGGGCGATCTTCGCCGCCATTTGCGGCTGGCTTGGTCCCGGCGTCCAGTTGGCGATGATACTGGTGCCGAACTGTTTGTTCATTCCCGACACCAAATCGCGCACGCCTTGCAGGCCGCGAAAGGTATTCTCGCCCCAGACCAAATTGAGCATGCCTTCGGCTTGGGCGGCCTTTCTTCAGCGCGGCGAGTTTTTCATTGGCGCCAGGCGCGGCGGCCGCCCCTGCTGAGTCGATACCGCAAAGCAGCGGCGCCAGCGCCAGAACGGTCGCGAGCAATGCCGAGATTAGCATCATGGCTGGTGATCTCCAAAAAATAAATTGCCGAACAAGCCTATTCCGATCCTTCGACTTGCAGCTGCAGCGGGTTGCCGTCGTAGTCGGTAAAGTAGAGTCCGTGCGCCGTCGCACTGCGCACTTGAGTCTGTTCCAAGGCGTCGACTTTACCGCCTTCCCGCGCCACCGCTTGGCGAAATTGCTTCAGGGTGTCCGCCGTCGGTGTAAAAAAAGCGTAGTGCTGCCCTTCGAAGCGATAGTTAGCGCTGCTGCGTTCGTTGAGCGTTTTCACTTTGTGCAGCACGAGCCATTGGCCGCTCTGCAATTGCAAGCAGGAGGTCTCGCGGCCCAGGGCATCCTGTTCCCGGCCCAGTACTTTCAAACCGAAGACGTTGCGATAAAAAGCTTCGGAGCGATCCAAGTCGGTGACTTCCAATTCCAACTGGCTCAAGCCCAAATAGGCCGAGCCGTTATGCGCGGCGGGACGATCTTTCTCGATCAGTTCGAGATGATTGCCGAAGGGGTCTTGGAGCAGAATCGATTTCGCTCTAGGGCCTAGTCTCTCACGCAGTCGCGGGCCGTCGAATTTTACCGTCTGTTTCTCTTCCAATCGCCGGTGAATCCGCTTGAAACCGTCGCTGGTGACTTCAATGCCAACAACCGGCGCGCCATGCAATTCTTTGTCTTCCGGCAGTGACTCGCGGCCAAGAAAAATACCGACACGGCTGCCCGCCACATTCAAAAACGTCCGCGGCAAAGTGCCGGCGCGCACGTCAATGACGCGCAGACCGCGTCTCTCATAGATCGGCACTTCGAGCACGCCGGTGTAAAAATCCTCGGCTTTCACGAGATCGTCGACCGGGTAAGCAAAATGATCGAAGCGAATCGAGGCTTCCGTTGGCATCGAATGTCCTCCTCACTGGAATAGCAGAATCGCGCCAAGCCATTAGTACAAGGGGCAGCGCTGTATTGTCAACTTTTGGACTTGCTGTCTAGCGGCTTATTTGCATAATATCCCCGAACTTATGGCCGGACAGATCAAAGCTGTTCCCCTGGAGCGAATCGAACAACGCATTGTGGCTATCGGCAACAAGAAGGTCATGTTGAGCACACATCTCGCCGAACTCTATGAGGTCGAGCCACGCGCATTGGTGCAGGCCGTGAAGCGCAATCTCGATCGCTCCCCGGGGGATTTCATGTTTCAACTCAGTAAGGCGGAGTTTACCAACTTGAAATCACAAATTGTGATTTCAAGTTGGGGCGGAGTACGCCGGGCTGTACCTTATGCGTTCACGGAACAGGACGTCGCGATGCTGTCGAGCGTGCTAAAAAGCAAGCGCGCACTAAAGGTCAATATCGAGATTATGCGGACCTTTGCGCGCTTGCGCCAACTGTTAGCGTCACACGCCAAGCTGGCGCGCAAGCTCGCCGCCATGGAACGCCAATATGACAACCAGTTCAAGGTTGTTTTCGACGCGCTCCGAAAACTAATGGTACAACCGGAGCCCAAGAAGCGGCGGATTGGTTTTCTCGTCGGTGAACGACCGGCGCGCTATGGTAAAGCACGAAGCAAAGCAGTTCAGTAGATCTCTAACTATTCATTAACTGACACGGAAAGGAACTAATATCATGCCGATTGATGGAGTTCGTTTTGGCCATGTGGCCTTTAAAGTTGCGGATGTCGAGAAGAGTATTCGCTGGTACGGCGATGCCTTCGGCGCCAAGGTGATCTATCGCGTCGAGGCGAGCGGCGAGCGGCCGGAGCTGATGTTCTTGGAGTTTTCCAAAGGACAGTGCGTCGAGCTTTTTCCCGGCGGCAAAAACATGTTGGCGTCGCCGCCCGATCCGATCGGCTACATTCATTTCTGCCTGGTGCTCGATAATCTCGAGCAGGCACTGGAGCATCTGGCGAAGATGGGCGTGAAGCCCGATCGCAAATTCATCGGCCGTGCCAAGCAGCGCATCGCGTTTGTCTCCGATCCCGACGGTAACAGCATCGAGCTGATGGAAATTCCACCGGAGTCGGAGATCTACCGGACCTACCCGTGATCCAATAGGAGCCTTGAGCGCAATTGACTCTTGGCTCAATAGGGTTCGAAGTCGCGCAAAGCCGGCAGGACTTCGCTGCCGAAGAGTTTGATCGAGCGCATTAAATCTTCTTCTGCGATGGCGCCGATGTTGAACTCGGCCATGACGGTGTTGAATACACCCTCGCCGGCCGCTTGCTTGATCTGTTCGATGACAGTTTTCGGCGAGCCGACAAAGGCTAGATTCTTTTCTCGCAAATATTCGACGTCGATCGAGTGGCGCGCGATCTCGGCGCCGCGGGGATTGCCGCGTTTCTCGTGATTCTCGGCCAGCCGCTGGTAGCCGATGCCACCGTCCGCGCGGGTGCCAAAGACATTGGTGAAACAGTGCTCGAAATAGGGTTTGGCTTTCGCCACGGCTTTGGCGTCGGTCTCATCGACATACACTAAAATCCAGTAGCCGATGTTGGGCTTCGCCGGTGTGGCCCGCTGTCTTTCCACAGGCGTAAATATTCGCGATAGCGCGGCGCAACCTCGTCGCGCGGCACCAAGAAAAGATATCCGGTATGGACGCCTTCGCGGGCAAGGAGCGCCAGAGTGTCGGCGTCCCGCGAATGAATCCAAATCGGCGGATGGGGCTGTTGGAGTGGCTTAACTCCGAGCGTGACGTTCTGGTACTGGTGAAATTCCCCGTTGAAGCTGAACGGCCCCTGGCTCGCTAGCGCTTGTTTGATGCAGAGCAGCGCTTCGTGAGTGAGCGCGCGGCGATTATTAAAATCAGCGCCGTAGGGGCCGAAGAAGTCGGGCACAATGCCGGAGACGAGTCCCAGTTCAAACCGGCCATTGGCGACGTTGTCCAGCACCGCGGCGTCTTCGGCGATACGCAACGGATCGTAAAGGGGCGCGACATTGCCCATGGTGCCGACGCGCAGCCGTCGGGTATGGGCGGCAGCCGCGGCGCAGTAAATCGACGGCGACGGCATCCAGCTTTCGCGCGGATTGAAGTGATGCTCGACGCAAAAGCCATAGTCAAAACCGAGCTCATCCGCCGCTGCTAATTCGCGCCACAGTTGCCCGTAGCGCTCCGCCGCGTTCATACCGGGCTTGTTCCAGACATGGGAGAAGTGGGCGAACTTCATCGGCTTGCCTCTTTTGTTTTCTGTGCGTTGCGTCTTTGCGCGAGATTGTCCGAACGGACTGAATGTTTCCCTAAGATGACAGCCGATCGAGGGATTGGCGCACCGTCGGATGTTTGCCGGCTTCGACATCTTGCTTGCGCCGCGCGTGAAACACCGCGAGAGTCTGGTTGGCGCGGGCGAGAGTGACGATTTCGGCGCAGTATTGCTCAAGCTTGTTGCCGGGAAACGCCCACATGGCGACGCTGTCGGGTAAAATGTCAAGGTAGGCGCGCGCGCCGCAGCAGCCGAGACTCATGGCCGCGCGGCCTTGATTGATCACCTGCGGCACGACGGCGCAAGCGGGCCGTCCCATCGCCGCCGGCATACCCTTGTCGACGCGGCTGGCCGCTTCGCTGACGATTAATCCCTGCTGGGCGTGCGCGAATAGGAGCACGACTTCGGGGTCGCTGCGCCATTCCGCTAGTGGACCATAGACGACATGCTTCACTTCGCGCTGCACCACCGGGATCGCCGCGACCTCCTCGGCGCGCACGTAATCCAACCCACTCATGGCCGCAAGCGCGTCACCGAGCTCGGACTGATGCGACGGTGAAGGCTGCGACATATGGTGCGTGTGGACGCCGATGGCGCAAAGCTCATGGTCTTTCGTCGAGGTAAAAAACATCCGCGTCGCCGCCTGCTGCCAGAAAGAGCAACCAGCCGGAACCATGCCATTGAAAGCCGGAACATTTGGCGGTGGGGCGTCGCAAAATGATATGGCAATCGGCGGCTGGGATAGTTCCAATGCGCTGATCAAATCATTCGCTAAATGTTTTATAACCGCTCATAGCCACTCCTTTGAATAAATTTAACCGCAAAGAAGGCAAAAAAGAAATCGGATTTGCATGGGCGCATGGGGATCGCAGTTGTTTAATTGACCCTCTTAAATCCCTGCCGACCTCTATAATCGGTTGCCGCGATGAGCACAATAGCGCCTGAACATGAGCCAAGCCTCGGCGAGTTGGGTAGGTTGGCTGTTCCAGCGTGAAAAAGCTGGCCGGGTCGAGATTGCCATTTGGCTTTTGCCGTGGTTGATGTATTTTAACTCCCTCGCACATTCGAAGGTAATCCCGCCTCTTGAGGTGGGAACATTATTGTGGTGGGTTGCCAAAAGGGGCGAGCATCCCCCTTTGCTCAAGGGTGGGGTTAAAACTCCACCCGCGAAGTGGCGTCGTTTATTGTCTTGCCGGTACGCTACGAAATTCTCTCCGTGAAGGGAGACCAAGATGGATTGCTGTGAAAAGTTGACGCCTGATTTTTCCGAAGAACCCGAAATCACCAGTGGCAAAAAACAAATTGGCAGACGCACGGCATTAAAGCGCCTGGCAGGTTTGGCGAGCGGCATCATGTTCGTCTCCAAGAAAAATGCCCACGCTCAAGGCCGGCAAGTATTGCTCGCATTCTGCGGGCAGCTCCTCTGCGTCGTACCCTACGAGGTAGCCAGGGCGCGAGGACATTTTGCCGAGGAAGGGCTCGATGTCAGGCTGGTATACACCCGCGGCGGCAACGTGGCCATGCAGGCACTGGTCGGGCGCGCGGTGGACTACGCGGGGACTTCTTTTGATGTGGCGCTTCAGGCCTTTGCCCACGGCGCCAAAATAGCCCGCTTCGCCTCGACAGGAAGAGTGCCGCTCTTTGCCCTCGCAAGCGGCCCGAAAACGGCGAAAGATATACGGAGCCTGAAGGATATTGAGAACCGGACGGTGGGGATCTCGGGTCTAGGCAACGCCGACCACATCTTGGTCATTCACCTTATGAAGCGGGCGGGTGCTGATCCCGACCGGGTGCGCTTCGCTACTCTCGGCCCTAACCTTTATGATGCGCTCCGGCTTGGACAAGTCGATGCCGGTATGGTGCAAGAGCCGGCGTTGACTCTAATCACCGGCGCGGGTGGTGGAGTGATCGCTAATGTAATGAACATCGAGGAAGCGAACCGCTATCTCGGCGGAGCGTACGAATTTATGGGTGTATCTGTGCGCCTCGAGGAACGTGAGAAACGGCGGGACGAAATGGGTCGGCTGGCCCGAGCGCTCGCGAAGGGATTGCAGGACACGCGCAACATCCCCGTTAAGGAAGCTGTCGCTGCGCTGCCTAAAGAGCTCATCACCGGTGCCAATCGGGATCGGCTTAGCGGGATTCTGGAGCGCTACCGGCGATCTCTTTATCCCGACAACGTCAAAATCGATCTCGCCGCTGTAACTCGTGTTGGGGACGCCCATAAGGCCGCAGGTCTGCTGGCTGCATCCGTCGATCTCAAACCCTTGCTCGATCTATCGATAGTCGGGAATTAAGTGCTTCGCGTCTCAGACCTCGCCTTGGGTTATGGGCAAGAACCGGTTATCGAAGGAGTTAGCCTCGAAGTCGCCGCGGGGCAATTCGTCAGTTTGATCGGGCCGTCGGGCTCCGGCAAGACCAGCATTCTGCGCGCGGTAAACGGCCTGCTCACACCAAGCGCCGGCCATATCGATTTGAATGGCAGCGGCGAGTCGCTGGGTTTTTTGTTTCAGGACGATGCGCTTCTGCCTTGGCGTACCGCCCGGGAAAACGTCGCGCTTGGTTTGCGCATTCGAAAACTTGCCAAAAGTAAAGCGCAGGTCGAGGCCGACGCATGGCTTACGCGACTTGGACTCGAAGGTTTAGGCGGGCGTTTCCCTCACGAACTCTCGGGCGGTCAAAGAAAGCGGGTCGCCATCGCGCAGATTCTCGCCCTGAAGCCAAAATTGCTGCTCATGGACGAGCCATTCGCGGCGCTCGATGCGATCGTTCGAACGCGCATCACGCAGGAACTTTTAAACTGGGTGGAGCGCGAGCACTTGAGCGTGCTCTTGGTAACCCATGATCTTGAAGAAGCGTTGACCGTCTCTGACACGGTCTACCTGCTGTCGCAGGGTCCGAGGGCGCGAGTCCAAACCTCGTATGAAGTGTCGATTCCCCGTCCACGGGATATTATCGCCAGCCGCAGACATCCTAGCTTCGCCCCGCTTCTTGAGCAGCTTTGGAAGGACCTGTCGGACGTGGTGGGTTCGCCGCAAGTTGAGGCCACGAGATGAGAGCCTATGGAGAAAAGTTATGGGTGCGGCGGTTTGTTTCGCTACTGGTCCTCGCGGCTCTTTGGGAGGTGTTGGCGCGGCTGGGGATCATAAATCCATTTTATGCTCCGGCTCCGAGTGAAATTTTACGAGTTGTTTTTTCCTTGTTTGCCGAGGGCACGATTCTCGGTCACTTGCAGGCGACCTTTACCGCCGCGCTCGCCGGCCTGGCGATCGGCTTGGCGTTGGGCATCGTGCTCGGCTTTGGCGCCGCGCTGGTTCCGCTGCTCGCCGATATTCTCGAACCGATCATGATGCTGCTGAACGCGATCCCGCGCGTGATCCTCGCGCCGCTATTCGTGATCTGGCTCGGCATCGAACTGCCTTCGAAAATCGCCTTGGCCGTGGTGCTGGTGGCGGTGCTCATCTTCTTCGCCGTTTACAGCGGCATCCGCGACGTCAATCAGTTGCTGGTCGACCGGGTGCGCACCCTCGGCGGCGGACGCTTGGTGCTGCTGCGCGAAGTTTATATTCCGTCGGTCACCGCCTGGGTGTTGGGGAGCCTCAAAGTCGCGGTTGGTTTTGCTTTTACCGGTGCGGTGGTCGGCGAGTTCGTCGCGGCGACGCGCGGGCTTGGTTATCTGCTGCAGTTCGCTCAGAGCACCTACAACGCAGCCCTGACCATGGGACTGATCTTTCTCATCATGGCCTTTGTGCTGCTGCTGTTCACCGGGGCGGAAGCCGTTGAGCGGCGGCTGTTACGCTGGCGCTACCGCGGCGCCGGTCAAACGGCGGCGCACCATTGATATCTTCTCACCGTTTCTTGTAGAGGCTATCGGTATAACCGCTCAGATCCAATTCTTTAACGAAGCTCGCGTCGAAATAGTCCTCGGGGTTGTGCGACTTGGCTTTCGGCTCTGAAGCGAGGATGGTTTTCAGCCCTTCGATGGACGGGTACTGTTTTCTCGGCATCACCGCTTCACTGATTAAATTTTCCCAGGTTTTTTCCAAGACATCGCGCTCGACCGTGCGGCCGATGAATCGCCCCAACGCGCGAACGGCGCTTTCTTTGTCGGTGTAAATACGATGGACGGCTTCAATTTGAGATTTTACATAGCGCCGAACGATGTCGCGATTCTCGCGAATGTATTTTTTAGTCGTGACTGCCGCGGTGTGCTGATAGACGAGTCCGAGCTTGGGCAGGTCGGCCAGCGTGTTCATACCGCGCTTTGTTGCGATGATACTCGCCGGTGGATTAACCACGGTGGCCTGGACGCGCCCAGCGATGACGGCGTCGACGCGCGCCGTGGTGCTGCCGATCTGCACGATGGTGACATCCTTGCCGGGCGTGAGTCCAATTTTTGTCAGCGCGTAGCGGGCGATGAAATCAGAAGACGAGCCGAAGCGGCTGACCGCCACCGACCCGCCTTTGAGCTGCTCGGGAGTTTTGATTTCGGCTCGGCTTTGTAAATAGTAATTGAGCGAGATGACGCCGCCGGCGACGATTGTCGCATCGGAACCCGCCATGACGGAATTCACTACCGCGGGCCCGGCTAGCTGCGCGATCGGCGTGTCTGCGGAAACCAACGCCATGATCGCCGTCGTGCCGCCGGCGAAGAAAACCGCTTGAACGTCGAGGCCATTTTTTTCAAAGATACCGGCGTCCTTGGCCAGCCACGCCGGCAGCGCATCGCCGCTGATGGCGCTGTAGCCGACGTTGATTTTCGTCAGTTGTGCCTGCGCCGACTGTGCGGTGCCGGTGAATCAGCACCATCGCTAGGATGATTCTGGCAAAGCATTTCGATCTAAACATAGACAACCCTCAACGTCTAGTTATACTGCAGTTAATTGGCGGTCAGTGATGCATACTCTCAATAGCCGTACTTCTTTTCCATTTCCTTGAGCTCGGCATTACCCATGTTGGCGTACCATTTGCGCGTGTCTTCGATGCCGGGAGTGTTTTTGAAATAGGCCGCTTCTGTGCCGTTCTTTTTCAGTTCTTCCAAGCACTGGCGCATGCCGTGCAGCATGGCGACTTGCAGCACCGTTGGGATGCAGCCGACGCGGCCGCCCAACTCGCCGTAGCGCTGGATGGTCATCACGCCGCGCGGCGGCACGCCGACCAGCGGCTTGCCGAGCTTGGCATAGGCTTGGATTTCTTCCTCGGTGCGCGCGCTGACCCAGGAGGCGTCGGCGCCGGCTTCGATGCAGGCCTGGGTGCGTTCGAGGCGCTCTTGCAGCGAGTCCTTGGCTTCCGAGCGGGCGATGATGACGAGGTCCTGGTCGCTGCGTGCGTCCACGGCGGCTTTGATTTTGGCGACGAATTCCTCGCGCGAAATCAAACCGACGTCGAAGCCTTCATGGCCGGCGCGCTTGGGCGTCATCTGGTCTTCGATGTGGATGGCGGCGACGCCGGTACGGTCGAATTCCTTTACCGCGCGATAGACGTTGACGGCATTGCCGTAGCCGGTCTCGGCGTCGCTGACGATGGGAATGTTGACGGCGTCGACGATTTCCCGCGCTTTGTTGATCATCTCGGTGAGGGTAAGCAGATCCGGCGTCGGCAAATCCGAGCGAGCGGTGTTGTCCGCTGCCGGAAATATGCACCAGCGGAAAGCCCAGCCACTCAACCAAGCGGGCTTGAATGCCATCGTTACAACTCGGCGCCAGATGACAGGTGGGCTGCTGCATCATCGCCTTCAACGCCTTGCGTTTTTCATTTGCGGTCATAGCCATTTTCTTTCTTCCTTTCCTGTTTCCTGCTTGTGATGGTCTGCTGATACGGGTTAGGGCGACCGGCCGGTCGCCGCTGCGTCATGCCCGCTGCATTCCCGCGTGGGCAAATTCATCTCTACGGCCGACGGTGGCTTTCAGTAATTCCGGCGGGATGATCTTGGCGCCGCCCAAAACCTCGGCGTAGATCGCCATTTGCGCCGCTTCTTCGACAATCAAATTGGCCCGCGCCGCGGCGGCGGGATTGGCGCCGAAGGCGAGCACGCCGTGGTTTTCCAACAGCACGGCTTTGGTGTTTTTCGTCCCGTTCAAGGCAGTGACGATGTTGGCGATGGATTCGCCGGAGCCGCGCGGGCCATATTTCGCCAACGGCACGCCGTCGGCCATGTCATTGCGCACCAGCGCTTCATAGGAGCAACCCAGGGCGCGGCTCGCGAGGGCGAAGCTGGTGGCGTAGGTCGAGTGGGTGTGGACGACGGCGCCGGTCTCCGGCCGTTGTTTGTAGACGATGGCATGCATGTGGACGATCTCGGCGTTGGTCGGATTGATCTCGCCTTCGACGAGTTTGCCATCGAGATCGAGCAACGCGAGATTCTCCGGCTGCAAATTATCGAAGGAGCTCGATGCAGTGAGCAAGATCGTGTCGGTGCCGGGCACGCGCACGCTAAAGTTGCCATGGTGGCTCATCGAGATCGCGCCGATGCGCACGAGAAAATTCGCGCTCTCGATGACCGCTTGGCGCAGGTCGCTGTGTTTTAGTGCCATTGGTTTCCCCTCGCTATTGCTGGACCGACAATATCGCGATCAGGCGGACGGTCTCAAGCCTTTGGCATCAAGATTCGACCCGGCTGCTGAAATACTCCCACGCCCGGTTGGAGACTTCTTCACCGGAGACTTGCGGATAAATGACCGCCAGCTCCTCCGGCGTGAAGTAGCGCGGCTTGCCGGCGGCCATGGCGCGCAGCTGATAATTGGCCGCTTCTTCCATCCACAGGGTCATGATGCAGACGCGCCGGACATCTTTGTCGGCGACATTGACGCCGTGGCCGCGCAGTAACATGGCGCCATGGTTGCCGAGAGTCTTGGCCACGGCATCGCCCAACTCGCGGGTGCGAATTAACGTGATAGGATCGAAGACTTGCACGTCGTTTCTAAACACCGCGCCGGACGCGTGCAGCGGCCGCACGGTTTCACCGAGAGAGCCTAACACCACACAGCTCGGCGGATGCACATGGCAAACCGATTGGACATCGGGGCGGGCTTGGTAAATTCGCGCGTGAATCCAGAATTCGGTGTTCGGCCGGCCTTCGCCGGAAAGTTGGTTGCCGTCGACATCGAGCGTCAAGAGATTATCCATTCGCACCAGTGCGGGACTCATACGCGGCGGGAAGATGAACGTATTCGTGCCAGGAATGCGCGCGCTGACATGGCCAAAGGCGGCGGCGATCCCTTGCTGGTGGAGAATGTGGCTGGCGGTGACGATGTCTTGTTTGAGTTTGTCGATGTCCATGGGCGCGCCCCTTCACAGATTGTCTCAGATCACTTATGCCAAGGCGCGCAGAATGTCTACGGCCCCGAAATTGAATCGAACAGAGAACAGCAAGACGAAGGCGAAAAAAAACCGGCTCGATGGCTCGAGCCGGTTCGACCGAGGGGTGATGAAGTGAATCTTGGGCGGACTACTTGGCAACCACGCTGACAGTATTTGAATAGGCGGAATGGCCGCTCGCGTTATATGCCTGGACTCGGTAGTAGTAGGTCGATCCTGAGCGGCGGTTACCATCGGTAAAAGCCGTTGCGTTAGCGGGACGGGTGGCGATTCTAGTAAAGTTCACGCCGTCAGTGGAGCGCTCGATTTTGAACCCTTTCTCGTTACTGGAGTTATCATTCCAGACAAGATTAATGCGCCGCGCGAGTGTCGACGAACCGACGAGACCGCTCGGCGCGCTCAACCCGCTCACTACGGTGATTTGCAGTGTCGCGGTGTCAGGGACGCCTTTGCCGTCGGTAACGCTCACTGTGAAAGTGTTAACTCCCAGATTGCTGCCACTCGGGGTGCCGGTCAAAGCGCCGTTTTGGGCGACAATGAGCCAGGCTGGTCCGCCACTCTTGGAGAATGTCAAAGTGTCGCCGTCAGCATCGCTGGCGTTGCTGGCGACGCTGCTTGAATAGGCTAGCGCCTGGGTGGCGTTTGGCTTGCTGATCGGATCACTGGTAAACGCCGGTGGGTTGTTGACGGCGGCGTCGCCGCCGCTGCGAAAGGCGGCGACGATCGGTGCGGTCAAATCTCCAGTCCAAGCGTTGTCACGCTCGTTGGCGATGCCGGTCGGCAGACCGTTGTAGAGAACATCGGGATTGGAGTAATGCAACACGCGCGGACAAGGCGCGGCGCAGGCTGTAGGACATAATCGTGCGGAATGAGCCGGGGACGTTGTGACCGAAAGACCAGTCATAGGAAGCGCCCGCCGGGGAAATTCCCGCGGTAGCCGGGTCATGTTCCATACCCAGGTTGTGGCCGTGTTCATGGGCTAAAGTGCTATTGGCAAGACAGCCACGTGCCGTGACTTGAAAGGCATAGGAGGCGAAACCTGCGCCAGGATTTCTTTGCACCCAGCCGATGCCGCAATAACCGCCGCCGTTTTCGGTGATCAGCGACACCATGTCGGCCGAGTGGGTATTGCGCAATGACGCGACGGCGGCGTTGCCGGTGACCCAGTTCAAGTCGGTGTCAATATCGCCTGAATCGGTGTAAGCCACTTCGGCGGTGTGCGCCAAGCGGTAACGGGCGATCATGTTACTGTTGATAAAGGCGGTGTTGGCTTGATCCACCGCGGCTTGAATTTGCGCTTGGATTTGCGCTACTCCTCCAGCGGCGGCGCGAGCCTGGGGCGTGTAGACCGACATCAAGACAATTTCTGTGGTCGTTGTTGCTGCTGCAGTGGCAGGCGCGGTTGCGCTGCTGGTGCCGCTCAGGTCGGCAGTGCCAGCGCGCTTTGGCGGGACTTTATCATGGCCATGGGTACGATGGTCATGGCCCCATTCGGGGTTAAAACTGTCGGTGTCGATTTTTTCGATGATCGTGCGGCCATTGCGTCCCGGACGCAGCGCAAAGATTTCGTTGCCGCTCTGTATATGGCCGAGGAGAATGCCGTTATGGAGGGTCAAAGTCACCTTGCTGCTTGGGTCGTCGTCGGCCTGACCGCGCCATACCATGTTGTCCGCGCTGCGCTGGTCGTGATGATGACGGTCGATCAGCAGATCGGCTTTGCCGGGCACGACGATGGTCAAGCGCTCGGGGTTACTGGCCAGAAGGTTGTGATCAACGTCGCCGATGGACGCCACGCTGGCGTTACGCTCCGGCAAGATCGGCACTGGCCGTTGGCGAAACAGGTGCGGATGAGATTGGCCAAACGCGCTAGGGTCAAATTGGCCGACGATGACTGCGATGCTACCGAGGATTGCCAATCGTCGCGTCATTGACATAAATAGGTTCATAGTTGCGATCCTTTCCACTGTTCATAGATCCAGGACGGGAGTCCGCCGGGAGTTGGTGAAGCCAATATGTTTTGGTGTTTGAGAAAGAGCACGCCTCATGCCACTCGACAGGCGAATCTGCATGCGTCGTGGCGAACCCCGGTTGTCAAAATTTTCAGCTGTGAGTCAGATCGGGTTGGCGGGGGAAGCCCAGTGGGAGGACCAAAATCGTCAGTGGCGATGGCGCGGCTGTCATTCTCGTCTTTTGCCTGGATCAGTGGCTGACTTAGAAAGAGAGTATTTCGCCGGTCGCAATGTCTGCGTCCCTTTATCGATACCTTGGCGGAGAAATCCGAGCGTCAAGATCGTTCCTGTTTGGGCCTGACCCTAGCTGGTTGAGTAGGCTGCCGCTACATAGTTATTATCCGGTCATTGGCCGAACGGTAGCGTAATTGCCATGAAATTTAACGATCCATCTGCTCGCGCGAGTGATACCGCGCAAACCCAAAGCGGCGGAGATTTCCTTCAAGCTGGCCTCGGCCGGCAAGTTTATTATCAGTATGACGACTGGGCACCGTCGCTCAGCGGACTTGATCCTCACTGGCGGATTCTGCCGCTGGCGGAAAATTGTCCCGCTGGGGAGGGCGGTCTTGCGGTGGCATTGGTCGACCGGCTGGAGTTGCTCAATGAAAGTTGGCGCGCGGCGATCCGTGACCATCGCGCGCGACTGTTATACGTTGCCGGCCCGGGTGACGAGGTATTGCCACACGCGAGCGGCCTGCCGATTTTCGCGGTCGTGCAGATCGCCGCGCCGGCGCCGGTCTTGGGCAGCCAGATTCGCACTGCCTTTGATAATCTATTGCTGTGGCGCCGGCAGAGCGAGATTGAAAAACAAGTTCAGCGCACTCAGAGCGAGATCGACCGGCTCAATGAGATCGGCATCGCGCTGTCGTCTCAGCATGACCGCGAATCGCTGCTCAATTTGATCCTGCAGAAAAGCCGGGAGATTAGTCAGAGCGACGCCGGGTCACTGTACTTGGTCGAGGACGACGGCGATGGCGGGCACCGGTTGCGTTTTACCCAGACGCAAAACGACAGCATCCAAGAGCCTATGGCCGAGACCTATTTGCCGATCGATCATACCAGTATCGCTGGATACGTCGCGCTTACCGGCACGGAGTTGGTATTGGACAATGTTTATCAAATTCCTTGCGACTTGCCGTTCACTTTCAATACCAGCTATGACGAGGAATACGGCTATCGCTGCAAATCGATGCTCGCCGTGCCGATGAAAAATCCCCAAGGGGAAATCATCGGCGTGGTGCAATTGATCAATTGCAAACGCGACGCGACGCTGCGCGTTGACCAACGGAGCGTGGATGCGGTGGTGGTGCCCTTCCCCGAGCAATGCCGGCCGATGTTGCGTTCCCTGGCGAGCCAGGCCGCGGTGGCGGTGGAGAACATCCGGCTCTATGAAAGCATCGAGACTCTCTTCGAGGGTTTCGTGCGTGCGTCGGTCACGGCCATCGAATCGCGCGACCCGACCACGTCCGGCCATTCCTTTCGCGTCGCCGATCTGACCCTCGGCCTGGCGCAAGCCGTAGACCGCGCCGACACCGCGCCATTTCGCAAAGTTCGCTTCAGCCGCGATGAGATGAAGGAGATACGCTACGCCTCGCTGCTGCATGACTTCGGCAAGGTCGGTGTGCGCGAACAGGTGCTGGTCAAAGCCAAAAAGCTTTATCCCGGCCAGCTCGAACTGATCCAACAACGCTTTGCCTACGCGCGCAAAGCTTTAGAACACGCGCAGAGCGAACGCCGGCTTGCTTACCTACTCGACAAAGGGCGGGACGAGTTTCTGCGCCAGCAGGTGGGGTTCCAGGGCGAATTGGCAGCCGAGCTGCTGGAACTCGACGAGCTGCTAGGGTTTATCGTTCGCTGCAACGAGCCGACGCTGTTACATGAAGGTAACTTTGCGCGCTTGGCCCTGGGGGCAGCGCGGCAAGTCGCCGACGCCGATGGGCGACCCTTGGCGCTATTGTTGCCGCAGGAGGCGCGGCTGTTGGCGATCCCGCAGGGCAGTCTCGACGAGGCGGAACGCTTGCAAATTCAATCCCATGTCGATCACACGCAGAATTTCCTACGGCAAATCCCCTGGACCAAGGAGATCAAGAACGTCGCCGAGATCGCCGCGGCGCATCATGAGAAACTCGATGGCACGGGTTATCCGCACAGTCTGGCGGCGCAGGATATCCCGATGCAGTCGAAGATGATGACCATCGCCGATATTTACGACGCGCTGTCGGCTGGCGACCGGCCCTACAAACCGGCCGTGCCGTGGGAGCGGGCCCTCGATATCCTGCACGACGAGGCTAAGCGTGGCTTAGTCGACGATGCGTTGTTGGAGATCTTTCGTTCCGCCGAAATTTTCCGGTTGGCCAGGAATTGGAAAACCAACTGAGTTGCCCAATCCAGCTGTGGTCGTGAAACCTTAAGCGTGCGGCTTGGCCCGCGGGCGACCCGCCGGTCGCTGCTACAGTTAAAAATGAAACAACCGCTGCGGATTTGCCGAGAGGATTTTCTCCATCGTCCTGGCGCTCAGATCGCCGCGCGCCTTTAATCCGTTGGCCAGATGATCTTGGCGGAACGCATCGCCATGGGGAAAGTCGGTTGCGGTGACGAGAAAATCGTCGCCGTTCTTGCCGATGATGTACGGCAGGTCGTCGTCCATGGCGCAGGATACGAAGACCCGTTCGGCGAGCCATTGATCTATCTTCGCGCCGTTCTGGCCGCGCAGGCCTTTGATCAGTTGCACTGTCCACTCCGAGCCGGCTTCCAAGAAAGCGACGCGCAGCTTGGGAAAATCTTCGAGCAGCCTAGAGCCGAGAATTTGTTGAAAGGCGTAGAGCACGTAAGGGCCGCTGACGATGCCTTTACCCAAGGGATGGACATGGGGCTTGCCGTCTTCGTAGGTCGGCCGCGGCACGCCCTGGAACATTTCGCGGATCATCGGACTCGAACCGTTGCCGACATGGACCGTGACCGGTAAATCTTGATTCGCCGCCTCTTCGTAGATCGGCCAGTGGTCGGGATGGGTGAGCGGCCGGTCCCATTCGATGCCGCGGGCATAGATGCCGGCGGCGCAGCCGAGAGTTTTGACCCGGCGAATTTCCGTTACCGCCATGTCAGGACGGCGCCACGGCACAATGGCGACGTAGCAAATTCTCCCGCCGGACTGGGCGCACTGAGTCGCCATGAATTGATTGTAGCTGCGCGCCAGCGCGGCTTCGAGTTCGACGTTCTCGGCCAAGCAGCCAAGCCAAATCGACGGAAAAACCACTTGAGTGTCGATGCCCAACTCGTCCATGTGGCGCAGGCGAGTCTTGACATCGCGCATTTCCTGCACCGGGATCGACACGTCTTTTTCCCCGGCGCGCTTCATGGTGGTCGGATTCGCGGCAAAGAAGCGCAGCTTGTAGTCGATCACCCAGGCGGCGTTATGCCAGCCGAAGCAGGTGTCTTCGGGAAACGTCACCGGTATCGGTCTTAACAAATAAAATTCCGGGTCGAGAAATTGCCAAGTCTCGACACACTCTTCGACATGGGCGTCGCAATCGATCACGCGCATACCTGTTTCCTTCTCTCTTAATGATTCACCAGGCAAATTATGGCAGCGTGTCGGAGCTGTCAAATCGGCGGTTAACTTGAAATGCGACGGCGCCAAGATTAGTTCGTGGTAAATTTCTACAGCGCATCGACGGCAACTTCTCTTGCATTACATGTCACTCGCTGGACACGGAGGGAGGGGGCAGAAGGTTCTTTGTGATCTCTTCTCCCTTTGGAAAAGGGAGATCGAGGGGGATTTGGTTGTGCGGTAGGGCGGTTGTCTTGTTAGCAGCCAGATTGTCCTGTGGGACGATGGGCTCGCGCGAGCCCAAAAATCTCCCCTGCCCCTCTTTGCCAAAGAGGGGTAACGGAGGATTGCGTGTTCAGGCACGACTTACATGGGTAACGATTACAGGGGCAAGGGGAAAATGATCATGATGAATCTCAGAGGATATCGGTCGTTAAAGTTGTTCCTGGCCGTTTGCCTCGGCGTCGCGATGCTACCGGGGGCAAATCCGTTAGCAGCCACGGTGGAAGACATCGCGCTGCTCAAGTCGCCGGGCCGCGAGAAGATTCTCGTCGAAGGCGCCAAGAAAGAGGGCAAGGTTACTTTTTACACCGGACTGATTGTCGACCAGGTGGTGCGGCCGCTCAAGGAGGCATTCGAGAAAGACTATCCGTTTATTCAGCTGGATTTTTTTCGCGGCAACTCGGAACGGGTCGCGCAAAAGATGCTGCTCGAATATCAGGCCAAGCGCTTCGATGTCGATCTGATCAGCGGTAGCGGTTCGACGACGATGATCCAGCAGGCGGGTTTCATGCAGCGTTTCTATTCGCCGCAGCTGGCCGAGTACCCCAACGAACTCAAAGATCCCAAAGGCTTTTGGGCGAGCAGCAACGTTTATTTCATGACCGCGGCCTACAATACGCGCAACGTCCGCGCGGCCGATGTGCCGAAGAGCTACGATGACTTGCTCCACCCGCGCTGGAAAGGGCAGATCATGTGGTCGACTAGCCGCGGCTCGGGCGGGCCGCAGTTCATCGGCCACATTCTCCTCACCATGGGACAAGAAGCCGGCAAAGCCTACTTACAAAAGTTGAAGATGCAAAATATCGCCAAGAGCACCGCCAGCGCGCGCCAGGTGCTCGACCTGGTGATCGCCGGCGAGTATCCAATGGCGCTGCAGATTTTTAATCACCATGCTTACATCAGCAAAGCCGCCGGCGCGCCGGTGGAGTGGTTGCCGTTGGAGCCGGTGACCGCGACCATCAGCACCATCGGCCTGGCGAAAAATTCGCCCCATCCCCATGCGGCGATGTTGTTTCTCGACTTCATCCTGTCGCGCAAAGGCCAACGGATCATGCAAGCGGCCAACTACCTGCCGTCCCATCCGGAGGTCCCGGCACGCCAAGCCGATCTCAAGCCCGGCGGCGGACGATTCAAGCGCGCCAGCTACATCACCCCGGAAGTGATGCATGAAAAGGCCAACGAGTGGACCGATTATTTTCAAAAAGAGTTCTTGCGGTAAACGAAGCTCCCTGGGCGAAGACCGGATTCTGAGAATGGTATTTCTCTCGGCTGACTAGAATTACAATGTGCTACTTGATGACGTTCCCGCCGCGCAGTTCGCTTAACTGCGCGGCGCTCAAGCCCAGGACTTTTCCCAACACGTCGTCGGTCCGCTCAGTTCACTTCTCATAGAGCTTTTTGATGAAGCCGCTTTTGTCGAGCTCTTCGACGAAGCTGCGGTCGACATACTCTTCCGGTTTGTGGTCCAGGACTTCGGGGCGGGTGGCGGCGACGTATTCGAAGCTGGTTTTCATCCCTGCCGTGTTGGGATAGGGCGTAGGCAGGAACGCCTTGGAAAAAATATCGTAGGATTCGTTGACCAGTTCTTCATTGTCCAGACGCAGAGCTTTCTTGATCACTTTCTTGCCGAACTCGCGGTCACGTTTGAATAGCGCGGTCGCTTCCAGATGCGCCTTCATGTAATTCATCACCATCTCGCGGTCTTTCTGAATGATCGAGCGCCTTGTGGTGATCTCGATCCACGGATAATCGATCTCTTTCGCCGAATCCCAGAGAATTGGGAAACCCATCTTGGTGGCGATGCCGTAACCGGGAAATGACAGCGACGCGGCGTCGATGGAGCCTTGCTTGAGCGCGCCGATGCGCTCGGGATCGCCGCCGATCTGGATCAGCGCGACGTCGCGCTGGGGGTTAAGCCCTTTCTTGCGCAGATGGAATTGGACGAGAAAATCGGTGAGCGAACCGAAAGTGGTGACGCCGATCTTCTTGCCTTTAAGATCTTCGACTCTTTTGATTTCCGGCTTGACGACCATGGCATGAACGACGCCCGGCATGGTATGGCCGAGGATCACCAGATCGGCGCCCGACAGGCCGGCGTTGATCACTGTCGGCGTGGCGATGGGGGAAAATTGGATGCTGCCGCCGATCATCGCCTTGGACGATTCGCCCGAGCCGCGCATGGCGACCGGATCGGCATAGAGTCCGTACTTTTCATAGAGTTTGGCTTCCTTGGTCACGAAGATGATGATGTTGCCCATGCTGACCGAGGAGATGCCGACGTAGATATGTTTGAGCGGCTTGGTCTGGGCCGCTACGCTTGCGGGGTGAAACAGGGACAGGGACAGAGAGGCGAAGGAGCACCCGAGCATTAACGCCCGACCAGGAAAACCCCTACGAGTTAAACGAGACATCGTTCACCTCCGCTTTCGCTAGACGGATGAAGAGTTGCATCTAAACATTCCCCGCAGCTTGCTGCGGGCGCCATTAAATCGGGAATCCAAAGGGGGCGAGCAACCCCTTTGGTCGCGCGCAGGGTTAATCCCCCGGACGCGAAATGCTTTGTTTACTTCGTCGCGGTTATTTAATCACGTTCTCCGCGCGCAGGGCGCTTAACTGCGTGGCGCTCAAGCCCAAGACTTTTGCCAAAACATCATCGGTGTGCTGGCCGAGCAGCGGGGCGTCGTCGCGGATGCTGGCTGGCGTCTTCGACATGTGAATCCACGGCGCCAAGAGTTTGGTTGGGCCGGCGACTGGGTGATTCCTGTCGATGAAGGCTTTGCGTTCTTTGATATGCTCGTCTTCGATGACTTCGCCCATCGACAGCACCGGCGCGCCGAAGTAGTCGATGTGGCGCAGTCCTTGCCAAAGTTCCTGGCGGGTTTTGGTTTTCGCCCAGGCTTTGATCAGGTCGTTCAATTGCCCGCGGTTCTGCTTGCGCGCCGGCGCGTCGGCGAAGCGCGGGTCGGCGAGCAGATCTTCGCGTTCCATTAATTTCGCGAGCTTTGCCCAGCCGCTGTCGCTGATATCCGGTATGCGCAGCGTGAAATAACCGTCCGCCGCCGGCACCGGATAGTTGCCGACTTCGATGCCGACGAAATGCTCGTGAAACTCGCTGATCATGAAACCCAACAGCGCTTCCTGCATCGACACGACGATTCTTTGCCCTTCGCCGGATTTCTCCCGCGCATGCAGCGCCGCGAGAATGCCGCAAACCATGCTGACGCCGGCGGCTTCGTCGCCGATGCCGATCGCCTTGGTGCCCGGCGCTTTGTTGTAGCCCCAGCCGGTGTGGGTCCAGCCGGTCATGCTGTTGTTGGTATGCGCCGTGCTGCCGTAGTCTTTGTACGGACCCGACTCGCCGAAGCCGCGCGTGCAAGAGTAGATGAGGCGCGGGTTGATCTTTTTCAAATCTTCGTAGCCCAGGCCGAATTTCTCCATCTGCCCGGTGTGGTAGTTTTCGACGACGATATCGGCTTTGGCGATCAACTGGCGCGCCAGCTCGGCGCCTTGAGCGCTTTTGAGATTGAGCACGACGCTCTTCTTGTTGACGTTGATCCAGAGAAATTCGTAAGCGTCGACCTTTGCGTCGGGCGGCATCCACGACCGGCGAAAGCCGTCGCCGCCGGCGGTTCGATCTTGATGATCTCCGCGCCCAGATGGCCGAGCAGCATGGTGCAGAACGGGCCGTTCAAAGCATGGGTAAAATCGATCACGCGAATGTCATCTAGTGCACCGGGCATAGGGCCTCCTCGTTTGAGCAAGGATGGCAGGATGAAATGATCACCGCCGTCATCACGTCTGGGAAATAATTTGGCTGGAACATAGCACGAATCGATGGGTAGGCAACAGTTTTCACCACCGCGAATGCGTCATGCTCAGCGGAGGAAAAACTTGACAGGGAGCCAACGGCAGGACTAACCTGCGGCGTTAACCATCGAAAGTGAGAACAGACATGACTAGAAAAATCTATCGCGTTGCTCTATGCACCATGATCCTCACGTTTAGCTTATCCGCCGAGGCGCAACAGCCAACTAAGATCCCGCGAATAGGTTACGTAGGGGCCGGATCGTTGAAGACTGCCGGGCATCACGCCGAGGCATTCGTGCAGGGGCTGCGCGAGCTTGGGTATGTTGATGGCCAAAACATCGTGATCGAGTACCGATGGGCCGAAGGAAAGTTAGAACGCTTGCCAGGTTTCGTGGCTGAGTTCGTCCAGGCCAAGGTTGATGTGATAATTTCTTCGGCGACACCGGCGATCCGGGTCGCCAAGGAACAAACCACTACCATCCCCATTGTCATGGCGGGAGTCACCGATCCAGTCGGAGTAGGATTTGTCGCCAGCCTGGCACGTCCGGGTGGAAACATCACAGGGCTGACCCACCTTTCCCCTGACTTGAGCGGCAAACGGCTGGAGCTACTCAAAGAAGTTCTTCCACGCCTCTTGCGCGTCGGTGTCATATGGAACCCAAACCAGCCGGGTCAGCCGACCGCTTTCAAAGACACGCAAGTGGCGGCCCAGGCGCTGAAAGTGGCATTGCTCTCCATGGAGGCGCGAAACCAGAAAGAGATTGAAAAGGTCCTGTCCGGCGTGGGGAACGGAACGGCCCCAGGCACTTTTCGAGCTGCCGGACCCATTGGTCTTCTTAAACCGGGGACTGATCGTGGAGTTTGCGGCTAAGCACAGGTACCCGGCGATGTACAGCTTCAGAGAATACGTCGACGCCGGTGGACTCATGTCCTATGGCACCAGCTTCCCGGACTTGTTTCGGCGCGCCGCTACTTATGTGGACAAGATCCTGAAAGGCAGATCGCCGGCTGACCTCCCGGTGGAGCAGCCCATGAAGTTCGAGTTCATCGTCAATCTGAAAGCGGCGAAGCAGATCGGCCTGACGATTCCACCGAACGTGCTGGTGCGCGCGGACCGGGTTCATAAGTAAAAGGGTAATAAGAACAGAAACCGCGCGGACCGCTTTTCGATTACAGGAGTACCGCACAACTTTACAGGAGAGTTATGAATAACATCGTTAGGTCGATCGTCATCACAGTGACATTGCTGGGACTTGGATTCGTGGCTGACGCGCAACAGCCAACGAAAATCCCACGCATCGGATACCTGGGTGCTACTTCGCCGGCGGCGACCGCGGCACGCATCGACGCGTTCAAGCAGGGTTTGCGTGAACTTGGTTATGTCGAGGGGAAAACTATTTTCATTGACTACCGCTGGGCCGAGGGCAAGCTCGATCGCATCCCCGGCCTCGCAGCTGAATTGGTGCGTTTGAATGTGGATGTGATTGTTACGGCCGGGCCAGCGGATACTAAAGGTGCTAAGGAAGCGACCAGCACGATTCCGATTGTCATGGGGTTCGATAATGATCCCATCGGCAATGGGTTCGTCGCCAGTCTCGCGCGACCTGGTGGAAACATCACTGGATTATCCACACTGGCGCCCGAGATAAGCGGCAAACAACTGGAGCTGATGAAGGAAATCGTTCGTCGGCTCTCCCGCATCGCTGTTTTCGGGACGTCGCGCCAGCCGGGTAACGCACAATCGTTGCAAGAGGTGGAACTCGCCGCAAAGGCGTTGAAGGTGAAGCTTCAATACCTGGATGTGCTCGATCCTAAGGATGTTGAGACTGCATTCCTCGCCGCCACCAAGGGTCATGCCGACGCAATCCTCGTGTTGCAGACTCCCTTGGCCTCGCTGCATCGCACGCAGTTTATCGAACTGGCGGTGAAGAACCGCCTACCGGCGACCTACTCTAGGTCCGATTTCGTCGAAGCTGGCGGGCTCATGAGCTACGGTGCCAGCTTTCCCGACTTGATGCGGCGCGCCGCTACCTATGTCGACAAAATTCTCAAAGGTCGGACGCCCGCCGACTTGCCAGTCGAGCAGCCGATGAAGTTCGAGTTCATCGTCAATCTGAAAGCGGCGCAGCAAATCGGTCTGACGATACCGCCGAATGTGCTGGCGCGGGCGGACCGGGTGATCCGATGAAGAAAGCAGCATTTAATGGTAGGGCGGACCGGCGCCGGCCCTGAGCCGAGTCGAAGGGTGACCGCCATTTCGGAGGGCCGACACGCCGGTCGGCGCCCCTACACGTATGTGACAATCGAAAAGCGGCCCCGCGGACCAAAATGGGATGAGGATCTTCGCCATTGCTCGCGAATTCGTCGTGGAACTTCGCCAGCGTCATCCAGGACGTCACGTCTTCGAATACTGCCTGCACCGCCAGACGACTTTGACTTCTTGCACGGGCAGCCGCGTTACTTGCTGAAAAGCTCCTTAAGCAGTTTCTCCTCTTCTTCTGAACGGGGCACGTTCTTTTCCAGGTAGCCGCGCCAGTACGGCACACCTGGTTTGATCAAACGATATGGCGGTACGTTGTCGGACGGCACGTCGATCCGGCGGCTGAGATCGTTGTCGGCTTTGGTCCATGATGTCTGGCCGTCTTTGCTGAGCAGCCAGTTGATGAAAATCGCGGCGGCGTTGGGGTGCGGCGCCTTGTTCATGAGCATGATCGTGCCGCTGCCGGCACCGACATGGGTGCCAATGTCTTTGAAATAGGGCATCACGCTGACCACCAGCCCACGCTTTTGCAACTGTTCGACAATCGAGCTATTGGCACCCAGTCCAACGGCAAACCGCCCTTGCGCCACCCACTCGATGAGGCGCCGCGCGTCGCGGTCCACGGCGCCGATTTGGCCGCGAAGTTTTCTGTAATAATCGGTTGCCTTGTCCGGCCCGAGGTTCTCCCAGATGAGCCGGAAAAATGAATTTCCCGGACCGGCGGGAAGCGGATCGCTCAAAATAAATTTGCCTTTCCACTTTGGCTCGAGCAGGTCACTGAGCTCATCGACCTCATCGGCTTTGACCTGGGCGGGATCGTAGATCACTGGAAACTGCGCGTGGGTGACAAAAACCAGATTCGTACGCCTGGGCTCGTCTGAGAATTCCAACCTGCCCTCGCGCCAGTTTTTTCCCTCGGTTACCTCAGGCAATAGCAAAATCGGTTCGATGGGTTCGAGGGCCCCCATGGGTTTGAAATACCAGATCGCCGTCGTACTGCCGGCGAGCACGACATCGACGCTATAGAGCCCAGCGGCCCGCTCCGCCCTTGCTTTGGCGGCGAACTCGCTGCCGCTGGCGGCCAAGTACTCGACATCAATCTCGCCGATTGCTTTCTTGAAGCCTTGAACCAGCGCGTTGCGGATGATATCGCCGCGCGGCCCCCAGACGACCACCGTTGCTTCTTTCTTGGCGCTGCCAAGCACCTTGTCCCACTTGGCTTTCCAGCCCGTCGCGCTCTGAGAAAAAGCGGCGGTGGTGGGAAAATTCAGCTGGCAAATCAGCAGCAAGGTAAAACCCCGGAGATAAGCACTGCCCGCGTAATGCCGGTATTTCATGGTTCACCCGCCATTTCGGTTAGAATCTTAGGATGGAGTTAGTTTCACACGATCTGCTTTGCTACCCTTCCTTCGCGGCAATCTCGCGTGTGGCCCCTAGTCACTTTACGACACCTTGCTGGCGCAGATCGCTTAGCTCCGTCGGGCTCACGCCGAGAAGCTTGCCAAGTACCTCGTCGGTGTGCTGGCCGATCGCCGGCGCATCGTCATGAATGGTCGCCGGCGTTTTCGAGAGGTGAATCCAGGGCGCCAGCAGGGTGGTGGCTCCCGCGCTGGGGTGGTCGCGTTGGATAAAGGCTTTGCGGGTTCTGATATGGAGATCTTCCATTACCTCGCCAAGTGACAGGACCGGTGCGCCAAAGTAACCGAGGTCGCGGAGTCCTTGCCAAATCTCTTGGCGAGTTTTTTGTCGCGCCCAGGCTCGAATGATTGCCTCCAGCGCGGCATGATTCTGGCGGCGCGCCGCGGCCGTTGCAAAACGCGCGTCGGTAGTAAGATTATCCTGGCCAATCAAGCGGGCGAGCTTGGCCCAGTTGGCATCGCTTAAATCCGCCATGCGCATTGTGAAATAGCCGTCGGCAACTTTCATCGGCTGACCGCCGACCTTGTTCCCGGTAAAAAATTCGTGCATCGAGCTGACCATGAAACCCAGCACCGCTTCCTGCATGGAGACCACGAGCTTTTGGCCTTCGCCGGTGTGTTGGCGCGCGTGCAGCGCCGCTAAGATTCCCAGGGCCATGCTGACGCCGGCAGCTTCATCCCCGATACCCAGCGCGCGCGCTCCCTCCACGCCGCTTTCCTGCCACGCCGTGTGCGTCCAGCCGGCGATGCTGTTGTTGCTGGCGGCGGTGTTGCCGTAGTTCGAATAGGGGCCCCAATCGCCATAGCCGCGCGAGCAGGCATAGATCAGGCGCGGGTTGATCTTCTTGACGGATTCATAGTCGAGACCAAAGCGTTCCATGGTGCCCTTGTAGTAATTTTCGACCAACACGTCGGAGCAAGCGATGAGCTGCCGCGCCAGCTCACGGCCCCGTTCGCTTTTGAGATCGAGGGCGACACTTTTTTTGTTGACGTTGATCCAGAGAAACTCGTAGCCGTCGACTTTGGCGTCGGGTGGCATCCAGATACGGCGAAAACTGTCGCCGCTCGGCGGCTCGATCTTGATGATCTCGGCGCCGAGGTGGCCGAGCAGCATCGTGCAAAAAGGGCCATTGAGCGCGTGGGTGAAATCGATCACGCGAATGTCTTCTAATGCGCCAGGCATAGGTGATCACCTCCATGGAAAAATTGGTGATTCATGTCACGCGGAAGAATCGAGCGGGAGCCGTCCTGGTTAAGCCGGTTTGAACTTCGCCAACGTCACTTCCGGCGTCACATCTTCGAACACTGCCTTTACCGCCATACCGACTTTCACTTCTTGCCACGGGCAGTCGATGACGTTGCTGAGGAGCTGCACGCGTCCGTCGGTGCCGTCGATGGCGATATGGGCGACGACGTAGGGTAGGTCGGGTTGAAAGGCCGTGATCGCGGCGTAATGAACCACGACGAAGGTTGCAACCTTGCCGGTGTCCGCCAGGCGGGTCCATTCAAACTTCCACGAATAACACTCGGGACAAAATGCTTGGGGCGGCCAGCGGAAGTGCTGGCAATCGTTGCAGCGTTGGGCGCGCAGTTCGTGAAGCTTGCAAGCATCCCAAAATGGTTGCGTGTCGACATCGGTGCGGGGCAGCGGTTTGGCGTAGGCGTTCATACTCAAGCCTTTCTCAGCAGCATGGCGCTGTCGACGCATTCGCCGCAGAGCAGCGCGATCTGCGGATCGCGCACCTGGCGGCAGGTGGCGCGGTCGTAGCTGTGCGGCCCATCGCAGAGATCGTCGACGACGCCTTCGGGGCGTAGCTGCTGCACCGCTTCGATGAAATGGTTGAGGCCGGCGATATGTCCTTCCGACAACAGGCCGCCGTGGGTATTCACTGGCAGCGAGCCATCGAGGCGATTATTTCCGGCGCGAACCCATGGGCCAATCTCGCCTTTGGGTACCATTCCTAAATCCTCGAGATGGGTCATGCACATGAACGTGAACGGATCGTAAATCTCGGCGAAGCTGACATCCCGCGGCGTGATGCCGGCGCCTTCGTAAAGTCGCGGCGCCGTATTCACGCCATTGGTCTCCCACCAACCGGCGGGCTGGCTGGTGCCGCCGACGCCGGCCATGATGTAGACCGGCGCGTGTTTCAGGTCGCGCGCTCGCTCGGCGGAAGTCACCACCAGCGCCACGGCGCCGTCGGTTTCCTGGCAGCAGTCGAACAGGCGAAATGGATAAATGATCCAACGCGACGCCTGATGTTCTTCGATGGTCATCGGCTTGCGCATCATGGCTTTCTTGTTGAGCATGGCGTGGCTGCGCTCGGTGACGGCGAGATGGGCGAAGTCGAGCGACGTGGTGCCGTAGCGCGCCATGTGCGCGGTGGCGTGGGGGCCGAAATGGGCCGCGGCATGGTGCTGGCCGAAGGGCATCGTAAACTGATCGGGACCGCTCACGTCATGGGCGCGCTCGGCTGCGCGCGGCGCGGCCTTCGCTGTAGCGATTCTGCGCTTTGAACACCAGAACGTTCTTACAGACGCCCGAGTGCACCAGCATGGCCGCGGATAATACCGCGGCGCAGTTCCAACCGCCGCCGCCGTCGCTGTAGAGCTGAAAGTTGCAATTCTTGATGCCCAACATCTGCGTCAGCTCGGACACCTCTTTAGACTCCGGCCGCTTGTGAAAATACGAAACGACGCCGTCGATATCCTGCACCTCAAGTCCGGCATCGGCGATGGCGTTGAGACTCGCCTCTGCGGCGAGCGTCAATGTGTGCACCCCCGACTTGCGTGTAAACGCCGTCCAGCCGATACCGGCGATGGCGGTTTTATCTTTGATGGCTTGTTCCGGCATGATATTTCTCCCGAGAAAATTGCCGCGGTGGTTTCGCTCAGCTAATTTGGCCGGACCTTACCATGAATCGGCCGACTGGCAAGAAAAATTCAGTGCGACCGTTTTTCGCGCTGCCGGGGCCATACTTGACAGCGAGGCGACAGCAGGTCTAGCTTGCGCCATGAAGTCGTTGGCAACTTATTTGGCAAGATGATCGCCTAAACTGCGGTCAGAGGAGGAACGGTTATGTTTGGCAATCTGTTCATGCGCTTACTCTTGGCTTTGGCCGCCGCCGTGGCGGCGGTTCCCGCCACTGTGGCGCACGCGGCGACGGTGGAAGAAATCGCTTTAATGAAATCGCCCAATCGCGAAAAGATTCTCGTCGAAGGCGCGAAAAAAGAGGGCAAGGTTACATTCTACACCGGACTGATCGTCGATCAGGTGGTGCGCCCGGTGAAGGATGCCTTCGAGAAGGAATATCCGTTTCTCCAAATCGAGTTTTTTCGCGCCAACGCCGACCGCCTAGCCCAGCGGGTGTTGGCCGAGCACCAGGCTAAACGCTACGAGGTCGATATCGTCAGCGGCAGCGCCGCCGCGACCATGTTGCAGCGCGCCGGGATAATGCAGCGTTTCTATTCGCCGCCCATCGCCGAGTACCCGCGCGAGTTGAAAGATGCCAACGGTTTCTGGGGCAGCACTAACGTTTACTTCATGACCTTGGGTTACAACACGCGCCTGGTGAAAGCGGCCGAGTTGCCGAAGAGCTATGAAGACCTGCTCAATCCCCGCTGGAAAGGCCAAATGATGTGGTCCACCAGCCGGGGCTCGGGCGCGCCGCAATTCGTCGGCAACATTTTCACCAGCATGGGTCAGGAAGCCGGCAAGGCTTATCTGCAAAAATTGCGACAGCAAAACATCGCCAAGAGCACCGCCAGCGCGCGGCAGATACTCGACCTGGTCATCGCCGGCGAATATCCGCTGTCGATTCAAATTTTTAACCACCATGCGTTTATCAGCAAAGCCGCCGGTGCCCCGGTGGAGTGGCATCCCCTGGAACCGGTGACCGCGACCAACAATTCCATCGGCATTGCCAAAACCGCGCCCCATCCGCATGCCTCGATGCTGTTTCTCGACTTCGTGCTTTCGCGCAAAGGCCAGCGGGTATTTCAAGCCGCCAATTATTTGCCGGCCCATCCCGAAATCCCCGCCCTGCAGGCCGATCTGAAACCCGGCGTGCGCTTCAAGAAAGCCAATTATCTCAGCCCGGAGTTGCTCTACGACAAGAGCAATGAATGGGCGGATTATTTTGAGAAGGAATTTTTGCGCTGAGGCCCGGGGGGTTGAACGACTCGATGAATGTTCAGTTCATAGGTATGAAGACAACTCATAGCGCTGCTGACATAGCCTTCGTACCGGAGACCAGGATTGGCTTTTGGTTTCTCGGCACCCAGACTTGGACCACCCATGTGCTGAGAGTTGCGCTTGACGATTTGGAACGACTGATGCCGCAACGCCAGCCATCCTATCCGATCGTGCTCGACGCGGGATGCGGGCAAGGCAAGTCCTTCCGGCTGTTGATCGAGCATTTCTCGCCACAGCGCTTGATCGGTGTCGACGCTGAAGTGAAATGTCTGCAACATGCCCAGGCTGAAGCGTTGAAAGAAAAAATTCCGATAGAACTGCGTCATTGCGATATCGCGGCGCTCGATGTCGCCGATGCCAGCGTGGACTTGGTGTTTTGCCATCAGACCTTTCACCATCTATCGCGACAGCGAATGGCATTGGCGCAAATGTTTCGCGTGCTCAAACCCGGCGGGTTATTGTTGTTCGCCGAATCGACTCGCGCCTATATCCACTCATGGATCATTCGCCTGTTGTTTCGCCATCCGATGCATGTGCAGCGTAGCGCGGCGGAGTACCAGGCGATGATTCGGGATCAAGGTTTTACTTTTGGTTCCCAGAATGTGTCGCTACCCTATCTGTGGTGGAGTCGGTCTGATCTCGGCGCCTTCGAGTGGTTTGGCTTCGGCGTCCCGGCGCAGCGGGAAGAAACGCTGGTCAACCTCGTCGCCGTGAAACCTGGCTAGGGGAAACTCGCTGCCGGTTGGGCGGGAAACTGAGACCGGAGATTTTCCATCGCCAGGGCATCGCGGGGGTGGGTCAATTCGGGCAAGAGTAATTTCGCTGAGGGTACGCAGATGGTTCAGGCTAAGTTGAATTGCGCGTTGCGAAGAATATTGATTGATGGGATATCTCGTTGTAGCCATGCAGTTTTCGCAAATCACGCTTGTCGTTGCTATTGCGGCCTGGTTGCCCGCATGCATGTCACTGCGCCAGGAAAACTGTCGGAGCGAGGAGCAATTTGCCATTCATAATTCGCTGTACTTCGGTACCGCCAAACCAGATGGCGTGGTTACGGGAGAGGAATGGAATCAATTCCTTGGAGATGTCATCACTCCTCGGTTTCCGCAGGGGCTCACCGTGTTTCGAGCGTCGGGGCAGTGGAATATGGAAAATGGCACGATGGCTCGAGAGGCAACCTACGTGGTGCAAATTATTCATCCCAACGAGGAACGCTTCGAAAAGAATGTTCGAGAGCTCGTCGCCGTGTACAAGGAACAATTTCAACAAGAGTCGGTGCTTCGAGTGACGGCCCGTTCGTGCGTGTCGTTCTAATCGCCCAATTACCGCGGACGGAGCAAAACCTCGATCAGCGTAATGAAAATGGATCGCGAGGCGGCCTTGAGGGGAATCAGTTATCCATCGATTCGCAAAGCGGCGGGAGTTGGGAGTCAGGTAGATCAAGATCCTGCACATTCGTTCAGGACGAGTTTTGCAATTCGAATCAAGAAGCACAAATACAAAACGGCATAACCAGCGGGCGTGAAAGAACGCGCTCGCGCTAGAAGGAGAGAGAAATGAATTCAGACAATGAAGACGTAAAACGCGAGGTGGCAGCGGCGAACCGAGTGCTCGCCAATCTTGGCTTAGCCACCGGGTTTGCCGCCGCCTTTGGCCACGCGAGTATGCGCATTCCCACTGAGCCCAATCATTTTTTCGTCAAAGGACGCGAGTACGAGTACGACGCGCTGGCGGTGATGGAGGCCGATGACATGGTCATGTGCGACACCGAGGGTTTCAAGATCGGCGGGCGTACCGGGCTGACGCAGTGCTCGGAAGTCAAAATCCACGCCTGCATTTACAAGACGCATCCGAACGTGCAGGCGGTCGTGCACGTGCATCCGCGCTACACGATACTCATGAGCATCCTGACCGGCGGGCTAAAGCCGATGTGTCAGGAAGGCGCGCAGCTGGTGCAGCGGCCGTTGCCGATTTATCCCCACGTCAAGACGATTCAGAGCGACGCCGAAGGCATGGAGGTGGCAAATCTGTTGGGCGAGAGCCAAGCGATGCTGCTTTATGGCCACGGCGCGGTGACGACGGGAAAGAATCCGTCCGAAGCGGTGATGGGCATGGCGTACTTGGAAGAACAGGCGCGGATGAATTACCTGGCCTATTGCGCTGAGGGCAAGGATTATAAAAGCTTGCCTGGCAACTTAGTCGACGAGATGTCCAATCGCACACCGCTGTACGAACAGCCGCATTTCAAAGATGTCCTCAAAGGCCGCCCGCCGCAACGCGACGGAACGTGGAATTATCAAAAGCTCGCGGCGACCCGGAAGCAGTGACGACGTTCGTGAAATTGCCGCACTCATGGACGGGAGACTAAGTTCTGAGGAGGTAGCGAGATGACCGGTCAACAGCCACGGTCGATTCTTCAATCAGGTTACCTGCTGGTGGCGATGGCGCTTGGAGCGTTCTTGTGGACTCCGTTCGCGACCGCCGCGACAATGGAAGAGATTGCTTTGCTTAAATCGGCCGGGCGCCAAAAGATTCTTGTCGATGGGGCCAAGAAGGAAGCCAGGCTGATGTTTTACACGGCACTGATCGTCGATCAGGTCGTCCGTCCGCTGAAAGCGGCGTTTGAAAAGGAGTATCCGTTTATCCAACTTGAGTTTTTTCGCGCAAATTCGGACCGCCTAGGCCAGAAAATCCTCACCGAGTATCAAGCGAAGAGATACGACGTCGATGTCATCAGCGGCAGCGGCGCCACGACGGTGGCGCGGCAGGCGGGCTATTTGCAAAAGTTTCTCTCGCCGCACTCGGCCGAGTATCCCGCCGAGCTCAAGGACCCGCAAGGATTTTGGGGTGTGAGCAATGTCTATTTCATGACTCTTGGATACAACAGCAGGATGGTCAAACCCAACGAGGTGCCAAGAACCTACGAGGATCTGCTCAATCCGCGCTGGAAAAATCAGATGATGTGGTCGACAAACCGCACCTCGGGAGCGCCGCTTTTCATCGGCAACGCGCTGCTGACAATGGGAGACAACGCAGGCAAGTCCTATCTGCAAAAGTTAAAAGCGCAAAGTATCGCCAATAACGCAGCCGCTAACAGACAGATTTTGGACTTGGTCATTGCCGGGGAATATCCGCTCGGGCTGATGATTTTTAACCATCACGCTCATATCAGCAAAATTGCCGGCGCGCCCGCGGAGTGGCAAGCGCTGGAGCCGGTGCCGGCTACGATAAGCACGGTCGGCTTAGCGAAGCACGCGCCCCATCCCCACGCGGCGATGTTGTTTCTCGATTTTTTGCTATCCAGGGCCGGACAGAAAGTTTTTCAAGCGGTGAACTATCTACCCGCGCATCCGGGGGTTCCCGCTTTGCAGGCCGATCTTAAAGCCGGCGGTGGCAGATTTCAAAAGGCGATTTACATAAACCCGGATCTGCAATCCGATAAGAATAACGACTGGGTTGACTACTTTTATAACCAATTTCTCAAATGACGGCGATTGCTTCGGGTTGCCGCCGCGCTTGCGCGATTCATAACGCGCTCGGCATTGTCCGCTGACAATTCTCAGATTCCGTAGAACGTTTTGGCGTTGTCGTAGAGAATCTTCTGTACCGCAGACTTCGAAATCTCGCCGGCGTCGGCGCGTTCTTTGAGCAGGCGCGGAAATTCGTACTCCATCGACGAATCGCGGTGAGTGTAGTCGGAGCCGACCATCAGGCTGTCTTCGCCGGCGACTTTTAGGACATACGGCAAGTCTTCGTCGACCTGGCAGGTGACGTACATGCGGTTGGCTTTGAGCAAGTCGGATGACAGCGTAGTAGCGGGCGAACTGGCTGAATGAGCCGGAGCCGTCGGCGGCTTTTTCCATGCGTCGTTTGAGTTCCCAGGCGATAAACGGGATCCACGAGCAGCCGGCTTCGATAATACCGAAGCGCAGCTTGGGATACTTCACCGGCAGTTGGTGACGGATGATGGTGTGAAACGCATGAACGGTCGGCAACTGCGAGCGCATGAACGAACCCAGGGAAAATTCCCGCGCCGGCACGAAGTCCGGTGTGCCCGAGCCGATGTGCACACAGATCGGCAAGTCCAAACGATTGGCTTCCTCGTATAGCGGGGTGAAATATTGGTCAGCGGGCCATTTGCCGGCTTCCAAATCGCCTTTTTTCAAAATGCCGCAGGCGCCGTGATCCTTGGCGAATTGTAGTTCCTTGATGGTCTCGTCCATGTTCATCAGCGGCGGCAAGCAGACCCAGCGCAAGCGGCCATGGGACTCGGCGCAGCGGTCGGCGAGCCAGCGGTTGTAGCTGCGGCGCAGGGCGGTGGACACTTCCGGGCGCTCGGTGGCTTCCATCAAGAATAGCGTCGGATAAAGCACTTGGACTTCCGTGCCCATGGCATCCATGTCGCGCAGCCGCGCCGGCACGTCGAGCAACTCGCGGGTCGCCACCGTGGTGCGGGTATTGCCGTCATCGCGCACGAAGCGCATCTGGCGATGACCGTCGACCAGCCAATAGCGCGCCGGTGTCTTCGAGGGATCGACGCGGCTGGGATACTGGGTGATCGGTTTGAAGTCCTGCTCGAAGTCGCGGAGATATTCCCAAGTGGCTTCGGTCTCGTCGATATGAGTGTCGGCATCGATGATCGGCATGGCATTACTCCTTGGCAGATTCGCTTTTTTCGATTTTAATCACAAAACGGTTATGGTTGGCAAAGGGACAACCGAGAGAAAAGTCGGTCTTAGCCGAAGGTCGCCAACGACACGAAGGTTTCAGAAAGTGGCACGTGCTTGCGCGCTTGGAAATTTCTCGATGCGCCAAAGCCGAGAGGGCGGGTTTCAAACCCGCCACTACGACTTCCGATTCTATTTTGCGCCTTTGCGTTCTTTGCGGCCATTCTTTTTTCGGTTGCGGCTTCGCCGCCCTATGACCTGACTGCTGAAAATGCGATGGTCGCGGCTATTCACGGCGAAGTGCTTCGCTGCTTGGTAAAAATTCTCTCTTGCAGCGCGAGCCATTTGTCGCTCTGTTCCATGACTGTTTCCGGATGAAAATAATTGGCCTTGGCGAATCTGCCGCCGCCTGGTTTGAGCTCGGGAGATTGTGCCAAAATCTTGGGATGGGCCGGTAAATAATCGGCGCGTTGAAACACCTTTTGACCTTCTTCGGATAGGAGAAAGTCGGTGAATAGCATCGCCGCATGGGGCCGCGGCGCGGTTTTCGCCACGCTGGTTGTTCCCATCTGCGACGGCACCGGCTCCAGGGGTTGCCAGTCTACCGGCGCGCCGGCATCTTTGCTGATCTCTGCATGGTTGTTAAAGATATTGATGGCGATGTCGTATTCGCCGGCGACCACCAGATCGACGATGCCGCGGGCGCTTGCGGTTGCCGAGATAACACCTTGCTTGGCCAAATTCTGCAAATATGCGGTACCTGCTTTTTCTCCCAGGGCCGAAATGATGTTGCCGATAAACAGCGGCGTGCCGCTGTTGGAGCCCATGTGCCAGGCCATGCGACCTTTCCACTTGGGGTTCAATAAGTCTTCATAGGTTTTCGGCGCTTCATTGAGCTTGATGCGCCGTGTGTTATAGGCGAGCGTCATGAAATAAAGATTGGTCGCGCTCCAAAGACCTTGGGGGTCTTTCAATTCCGTAGGGTATTCGCGCGAGAAGGGTGAGGAAAAGCGCAGTAGCAGACCGGCCTTCTTGCCGAGCATGGTCACTTCGCCGCCGCCGACTACGTCGACTTCGTAGCGCTTCGCGGCGTTTTCCGCGAGCCATTTCTGCACCAAACCGCGCGAGATGGCGCGATGGAAGTCGACTTTGAGGAATGGATACTTTTTCTCGAAAACTTCTTTGAGTGGGCGCACCGCCTGGTTGACGATCAGCGGCGTGTACCAAACCACTTTACCTTCTTTCTTGGCGCCTTCTTCGAGAATCTTTTGGCGGTCCGGTTTGTTTAGCAGGGCGATCTCCTCAGCGGTCAACGCGTGAGCCGAACTGATGCCATAGGCGGCGACGCAGAAGAATGCGATCAAGATTATCAAGTTTCTCATCGGACTCTTTTTGCTCAGTTGCCCATGATCTGTTTCATCCGTTCGACGACGTCGACGGGCTGAGCGATGACTTCCTGGGCAAGGGTGTTCAGTTCGTCGCCGTAGATCGGATTGAGTTCGAGTTGGCGCCGTTTCGCCTCGGCGACGAACTCCGGATCGCTGGTCGCTTTGACAAAGGCGCTCTGTAACATTTTCGCCCGCTCCGGCGGCAGTCCCGGCGACGACACGTAGGGGCGGCCGAATTGCGCGACGGCGAGGACAATCGTCGCCAAGCGCCGGCCCGACTCCGGCGTTTTGAACTCATCCATGAGCTCGTAGATGGTCGGCGCATCGGGCAGTCTGGGGTCGCGCTTTCTGCCGGTCTGCATGAGCACGCGGACATAACCGCTTTTGAGCCAACCGATGAGCGGCTCGCGGGCGAAGCCGGTTTCCAAGGAAATGCCGCGGCAATGGATTTCTTCCCGCTCGACCGCCAGGTCGACCTCGGGCCCGTCTTTGTAGCCGGTGATCGAAATAAATTTCGCGCCGATGGTTTGTTCCAAGAGAGTAGTCAGATAGTGGCCGGGGGATGCGGTGCCGGAGGCGCCGCACTTGGGCGGGTCGGCGGCTCTGCGCACGTCGTGAATGGTTTTGTACGGCGAATTGGCGCGGATATAGATCATCTGATCGGGCTGCGACGGACTGCCGAGCCAGGTGAACTTGCGCCAGTCGAAATGCACTTGCTTGCGCCGCACCAGCTGGTCGAAGTAAAGCCCGGCGCGAATGCCGGCCAAGGTGAGTCCGTCAGGTTTGGCGACGCTATAAACATAATTAGCCGCGATCATGGCGCCGGCGCCGGGCATGTTTTGCACGAGAAAGCTCGGTGTGCCGGCGATGTGTTTGCCCATGAAGCGGGCGAGCATGCGCGACCAAGCATCGTCGACGCTGCCGGCGCCGAAGCCGGCGATGATCTTGGCGGTCTTGCCTTCGAAGAATTGCCCTTGGGCGTGCACATGTGAAGTGCAGAACAAACCGAGTGAAAGAGCTAGAACTATTTTTTTCATAGCAACCCTCACAGGATTGGCGCTCACGCGCCCTAGAATGACTTGCGCTATGAGCAATACTGAACTCAGCGGTGGGCTGTCAAACTCGGTTGGGGAGAATGTTGCGGTTGGAGTTAAGATGAACGAGCGTGCATGCTTTGAAATTCATCAAATCGATCATCGGTCATACCGGCCCAGGCCGGTATCCAGGTGTGGCTGTGGCAACGAAGATGGTTGCCGGCCTGCGCCGGCATGACGACGAAACGACTGCTAAATCTATTCGCGACCTATGAGTCAAGATCTACGGAAACTACGCGCCAAAAAATGGGCCGCTCACTGTGAGCGGCCCTTTGGCTTCGACAAGTATTTGCCGCGCAGCAGCGCGCTTAACCCGCGGCTTCGGCGAAAAACTTGCCGATCATCTCGATGGGCGGTTTGTTGCGGTTCTCCGGTGTGCCGCTGACCAGTGGTTTGCCGTCGGCGCCGAGGCGCGTTTCCTGACCCGCCTGCTGTTGTCCCTTTACGCCGGCGCCGACACGGATCACAACCAGGTTGCCGTCGCCGGTATTCAAGTACCGATAGTAAGCACCCTTGGGGATCATCACGCCCTGATATTGCTTCACTTCGATCTCGCCGCCCTGTTCGTCGAAGACGCTCATCTGTCCTTCGAGAACGATGAAGGCGTGGTCTTCGCCCAAGTGCTTATGGATTTCGTTTTCGCCGCCTTCGGCATTGACCTTGGTGTGAATCCACAGGTTCGGCGTTTCCGCGACCAGCTGGGTGACTCGGCCTTGTTCCATGTACGGCGTCTTGAGCGAGAAGAGCTGGGTCTTCGGTTGATCGTAGTTTTTAAAAACCGCGGCGGTGGCGCTTTTCTGCATGGCGATTCTCCGTGTTATTTTGTCATTTCGAGCCTCGGCAGCGCTCGGATAGGCGCGGGAATCGAGATCCCTCACCTTCGTTCGGGATGACTCGCTTGGACAATTCAATTGTTGATGCCGTCGATCTTCAAGTTGTAGAGCTTGATGACGTTCTCGCGCACGACCTTGCGCAGCACGTCTTTGGGCAGGTGGCCCAACTCTTCGGCGATCACCTTGCGCGAGTGCGGCCAGGGCGAGGCGGCGTGCGGGTAATCGTTGGACCACATGAAGGTGTCTTGGCCGAAACGATTCATCAGCTGGCCGCCGCACGGATCGCTAAAAAAGGTCGCGTACACTTGTTCGTCGATATACTCGCCGGGGAGTTTTTTCATGAACGGCAGCGGCACTTTGGTTTTGAAGCGGGTGTAGTATTTGTCCCACTCGTGGGAGTAGAAGGGCAGCCAGGCGCATTCATTTTCGACGTAGACCAGTTTGAGTTTTGGGAAACGCGACAACACGCCGGTGAAGATCAGATCGAATAACGTATTCGCCGCGTCGTTGACCTTATCGTTGACGGCGGTCTTGTAGGTGTCGAGTCCTTTGCGCTCGAAGCGGCTGTAGTTGAAACCGGTGAGGATATGCAAGTTCACCGGCATATTCATCTCGCCGGCGGCTTCCCAGAACGGATCGTAGTAGTCGCTGGAGAACGGCAGATGGTCCGGCGGTACCTGCCAGATCAAGCAGCCGACCATGCCGGCTTTCTTGCAACGCTCGAGTTCCTTGATGGCGTTCTTGATATTGTACAGCGAGATCATCGGGATGCCGATCAAGCCGGCCCGGCGTCACTTTGCAGTAGTCGATCATCCAATCGTTGGCGATTTGGAAGCAGGCTTCCTGGCATTCGGCGTCTTCCATGGCGAACAAGCGCAGCCCCAGCGTCGGATAGAGCACTTCGGCCGACACGCCGTCGGTTTCCATCTCGCTAATGCGCGCTTTGGGGTCCCAGCCGCCGGGTTTTTCGCCGGGCGAATTGCGCTTGGGAAATTTGGGGTAGCGATCTTTCATCGCCGCCGGCAGTTGATTGACCCATAGATCTTCCGGTTCCTGGATGTGGGAGTCGGCGGAAATGATCTTCTCGCCGGCCAATACCACTTCAGGGGTGTATGCGGATACGGGTGCGTTCATGAGATTTGCCCTCGCTTTCGATCTAGGTTTATTTCACTTGTTTTTGCTTAAGTCGATTCATCATCAAGGCCCGAAGGATGTCGACAACTTCCTTTCCCTACGAGACCCAAGCCAAGATGTCAAACTCACTTTTCCGGCGGCATCTTGGCGGCGCTCCACGGGATCGGTTTGCCACCGGCGCCGGTGACGGCAATGCCGCTCATGCGATCGCCCTGAACTTTGCCGGTGAAGCGGTAATTGTTCGCGCCGACGGTGAGGAAAAAGTCGATATCGTCGCCTTTGAGCGTGGCGTTGGCGATCTTCATCTCGCCGTCTTTGCTGGCGGCGGAAGCATTGATCACTTGGTATCTTTGATTGAATGCCAGGACGATCAACTGCGGTTTGCCATCGCCGAAATCCCAATTGATGCGCCAGTCGCCTTGGACGGTTGCCGGAACGGTCCACAGGTAGAGATAGGCCTTCTCCGTTCCGTTGGCGGCTTTTTTCTCCGGCACGTTCATTTCCGCGAAGCGATCGGGAGGCCACTCGCTCATATAATAATCATGGGCGACGATACGCGCGCCGGGTTTCAACTCGCGCAGAAGTTTGGGCCGTAGCTTTTCCATGAAATCGGGCAGGACATAGAGCGTCACCACCGTGGCTTTGCTGATGTCGGCCTTGAACATATCTTGCTCGATGAACTTGGCGCGGTCGCTGACGGCTTCGTTGCGCGCGTGGCTGGTGGCGAGATCGACGAGTTTGGCATCGATGTCGACGCCGAGACCGTTGGCTTTGAAGCTGCGCGCCGCGGTGATGATCATACGGCCATCGCCGGAGCCCAAGTCGACGACGAAGTCTTTGTCGGTGACGCCGGCCATTTTCAGCATCTCGTCGACGACGATCTGCGGTGTCGGCACGAAGGGCAGTTTCTCAAGGTCTTGAGCCTGGGCCGCGGCCGATGTCGCCAACCAAAAAAGGGCCAACAGCAGACGGCCGGCGGTGGTGATTCGATTCATGCGGGTCTCCTTAGCATCGTTACCGCTCTATAATCCCAATTTACCGCGCGATTGCAAATAGAAGTGGCTTTGCGCAGGCAGCGCCGGGACGCTGGCAATTTATAACCTGCGAACTTTGCTTGACCCACAGGCGAATTCCCCATATTTTCGGTGGCACGTTACAAAGAGAGGTCGATGTGAAATTCGGTTATTACATTCTTAACACCTATGTTCCCGATTTGGATGGCGGTAGCCGGGAGATTTATTCCAAGTGGCTCGAGCAGATGGACGCCGCGGAAGCGCTGGGTTTCGATTCGTTGTGGGTGACCGAGCATCACTTTCGCCACTTCGGCGGGCAGATGCCGAGTCCGTCGGTGATGCTCGCGGCGGCGGCGCAGCGCACCAAGAAGATGCGCTTGGGCGCAGCGGTATCGCTGCTGCCGATGCACAACCCGCTGCGCATCGCCGAAGAGTTTGCCATGGTCGATCAGCTGTCGAGCGGGCGGCTAAATTTCGGCGCGGGACGAGGCATGCACCCCGACGAATACGAGGTATTCGGTCACGACTATACGAGCGCCCAGAAACGCTTGCCCGAAGCGCTCGATATCGTCATGCGGGCCTGGAGCGGTGAGGAGTTCGAGTGGCAGGGAGATTACTACAAGTTTCCCAAGCTCAAAGTCTATCCGCAACCGTTTCAGCAGCCCCATCCACCGATATATATCACCGCCAATCGTGATCCGGAGAGCTTCGCCATGATCGGCAAGCGCGGCCACCATTTGATGACCTTGCCGTGGGTCGTCACCAACGAAGACCAGGCACCGCGCATTGAGTGGTACAAAGCGGCGCTTCGCGCGGCTGGTCATCGCACCGACGACAAAGATGTCTTTACCATGTATCCGGTCTATGTCGGCGACACCGACGAAAGCGCGCGCGCAGAAGTGATCGAGCACTGGCACCGCTGGCGCGTGTTCGCCTTGGCAGCGACCGGCACCGAGCCGGGAACTCCGGCCTGGGAGACCAGGTTCCCACACTTGAGCTACGATGCGATGGCGCGCGAAAGCCGCGGGGTGTTCGGCGGGCCGGAGACTTGCGCGCGCATTCTCAAGCGCATCGTCGACGTGGTTGGCACGACCCATATCGGCTTGACCTTTCACTTCGGCGGCTTGAGCCAAGACAAAGTGCTCAAGTCGATGGAGCGCTGCGCCCAGTCGGTGTTGCCGGCGCTGCGCTAGAATCCCGGAAGGTTAGCCGCAAAGAACGCAAAATAGATTCAATTCTTGTTGGGGACGGGCTTTAAACCCGTCCTCTTTGCTAAGGGCATTTGAAGAACACGAAAGCTGCAATGAAACATTCCGCCAAAACCCGACAATTCGAGGAACTGAAATCCATCGATCTACAACGGTGCGAATCGGTCGGTGATATCGTTGACGCCATGCGCTACTGCGCCTTTGGCGCGCGCATGCTCGGCGAGGCGGCCAAGACCATTTGCGCGATGGCGTCGGCTCAAGACAAGCCGCTGCTGATCTACGACGGTCTGGAGAATACACCGCTGGGACGGCTGCTCAAGAAGTTTGTTGAAAATCGCTGGTGCCGGCGGATCGTGACGCCATCGGCCTACGCCAAGATGCAGACTCGCGGCGGCAATGTCATCGTCGTCGGCGCGTTCTCCGAGCGCGATGCCGAGCCGATTTATAAGAAGCCCAAGCGCGCCATCTTTATTAACCCCTTCGACATGGCGCGGCCCGGCCAGGTGCGTGACGGGTTTTTCCCCGACGCCGTGTTCGCCGATCCGCGTTTCATCATGCCGGTGATTTACGCCGCCCTCGATGAATGGTTGAACGGCAGGCGCAGCTCGATCAGTTCCTTCATCTCCGGCCTGGCTGCCAATGGCGGCCTGGCGGCGCAGGTGGCGCGCGGCGCAAAAGCTCTTGAAGCGATGACCGGCGATAAGGACTGCGTGCGTTTTCTCACGGTCAGCGGCGCCATGACCGTCGGCAAGATGGATCTGATCATCTGCGACATGATCGAGCTGGGCTTGATCCATGCGATCTCGTCCACCGGCGCGCTGATGGCTCATGGCTTGGTATCCTCCATAGGCCTCAAGCATTACAAATACAATCCCAAGTACGACGACACCGAGCTGGCGCGGCGTAAGCTCAACCGCGTGACCGACACGTTGGAGCCGGAATCCAATCTGGACACGGTGGAAGAAGTCATCGGCAAGGTGATCGACAAGATCGACGGCAAAGTGATGCTCAGTCCGACGGCGTTTAATAAACTAATCGGCAAGCATCTTGCGGAAAATTACCCTAAGGATCGCGGCGTGCTGAAGTCGGCGTACCAGCATGGCGTTCCGGTGTTCGTGCCGGCGTTCGTCGACTCGGAGCTGGGCAACGATATCTATATTCACAACATCAAACGGCGCCGGCGCGGCAAGAAACCGATCCTGATGAACCTGGAACTGGACAGCAAAGAGTTGATTCGCGTGGTCACCGGGCCGAAGCGGTTTGGCATACTTTCCATCGGCGGCGGCGTGCCGCGTAACAACGTGCAAAACGTCGCGCCCTTGATCGAGATCATCAACGAGCGGCTGGGCCCGACTTTCCCCAATCGCAAATTCTGCTATGGCGTGAGAATTTGCCCTGACAAGCCCCACTTCGGCCATCTGTCGGGCTGCACCTATTCTGAGAATGAATCGTGGCGCAAAGCTGACAAGAACGGCATCTACGCCGAGATGTTGGCCGACGCAACTCAAGTATGGCCGTTCTTGGTGAAGTACGTGATGGAGAAACAGTCGGGGCGAGTAGGCGATTAGGACGCCGAGACATCGATAAAATTTTCGCCGCGGAATATCAGCTGGTCCGCTTACATTATCAATTGAGAAATTTACCTCCATGTATCGTTTTGACCGGGCCATTGATTAATCACCCGGCGTGCGAAAGGAAGCCTGCCCATGACCGCAAAATCGATTCGTGATGCCTATGCAATGGTTCTGTTGACGCTGTTCTCAGTCATGGTCGAATCGTTGGGCCATGCCGCTGAAGTTAAGCCGGCGGCCTGGCAAGCGGATTGGGAAAAGACCGTGAAAGCCGCGGAGGAAGAGGGGGCGGTGAGCATTTACATGACCTCGGCGTTCGAGTCGGTGTTTCGCGACGGGTTTCAGAAGAAGTATCCCAAGATCAAGGTTACATCAGTAGTCGGCCGCGGTTTTCAGCTGGGCCAGCGGGTGATGAGCGAGCGGCGCGGCGAGAAGTATATCGCCGACCTGTGCATCACCGGCAACGTCACGCCGCTGACGGTGTTTCACAAGGCCAAGATCCTCGAGCCGATCAAGCCGCTGTTGGTGCTGCCCGAGATTCTTAACGAAGCCAATTGGTTCGAGGGCAAGCATCATTACAACGATCCGGAGAACCGTTATATCTTCGTCTTCGAAGGCACGCCGCGGGCGGGCGATATCACTTTTAATTCGAAGCTGGTCAATGCCGCGGAGATTCGCTCCTACTGGAATCTGCTCGATCCCAAGTGGAAGGGTAAGATCGTCACCATCGATCCGCTGGTGGCCGGGCCGATCAATACGCCGCAGATTTTTTTCTACAAGCATCCCGAACTCGGTCCGGAGTTTCTGCGCCGGCTCTACGCCGAAACCAACATGACCATCGTGCGCTCGGACGACCAGCTGATGGACTGGCTCAGCACCGGGCGCCATGCCCTCGGCTTCGGCGCCCGCGATGTCGACAAAGCGATCGCGCAGGGACTGCCGATCAACCAATTCGTTCCCAACCATATGAAGGAAGGGGCGTCGCTGGCGACTTACAACGGCACGCTGAGCTTCTTCAACCGCGCGCCCCATCCCAACGCCGCCAAGGTGGCGATCAATTGGCTGCTTTCCAAAGAAGGACAGAGCACTTGGCTAGAGCACAACGCCAAGACTTTCGGCCAGTATGACTCCCTGCGCGAAGACATTCCCAAGGATAAAGTTCTCGATCTCGCCAAGCGCAGCAAAGGCGGGCGCTACCTGTGGATCACGACTGAGTGGATCGAGGAGTTGGATAGCATTCGCGAGTTGATCAAGAAGGCGCTGCCGGCAAAGCAATGATAGTTCCAATCGTTCCAGTGGTTCCAAAGGTTCCAATTGTTTAGAAGCATTATTGAGGGAGTTTATGAAACATAGCACGGATAGAATTTTAGTCTCCCATGTCGGCAGTTTGGCGCGGCCCAAGGATTTGATGGAGATGTTGGTGGCGCGCAATGAGGGTAAACCTTATGACAGCGCGGCGCTGGCCAAGCGGACCAGCGAGTCGGTGGCCGAAGTGGTGCAAAAGCAGATCGACTGCGGCATCGACGTGGTCAATGACGGCGAGCTGGGCAAATCGAATTTCTCCCGCTACACCAAAGAGCGGCTCGGCGGATTCGTCGAGCGCGAGGCCGGGGCGGATTTCAAACCGACATCGATCTTCGGCCGCGACATGAAGGAGTTCACCGAATATTTCAACCGCGGCGGCAGAACCGCCGTCGGCCATCACGCCCGGGTGTTCTACTGCGTCGAGCCGCTCAAGTATATCGGCCAGGATGAAGTCAACGCCGACATCGCCAATCTCAAAGCGGCGCTCCAAGGCAAGCAGTACACAGAGGGATTTCTCCCGGCCATCGCTCCCGGCACGATGGAGCATTGGATGAAGAACGAATATTACAAGACCACCGAGGAGTATCTCTTCGCCATCGCCGGCGCGATGCGTGAAGAGTACCAAGCGATCGTCGATGCCGGCTTCGTCTTGCAGATCGACGATCCCGATCTCGCCGATGCCTGGCAGATGCATCCGGACATGAGTCTGGCGGACTATCGCAAATATCAGGAGCTGCGCATCGCCGCGCTGAACCACGCGCTCGCCGGGTTACCCGAGGAGCGCATTCGTTTCCACATGTGCTGGGGCAGTTATCATGGGCCGCACAAATACGACGTACCGCTCAAGGACATTGCGGATCTGATTCTCAAAGTTAAAGCGAGCGCCTACTCCATCGAGGCGTCCAATCCCTGCCACGATCATGAGTGGCGCGTCTGGGAAGAGGTGAAGCTGCCGGATGGCAAGATGCTCATGCCCGGGGTCGTCGGCCACTACAGCGATTTCATCGAGCATCCGCGGGCGATCGCCGATCGCTTAGTGCGTTACGCCAAGATCGTCGGCAAGGAAAACATCATCGCCGGCACCGATTGCGGCATCGGCTCGCGGGTCGGTCATCCGCAGGTGGGTTGGGCGAAGTTTGAGGCGATGGCTGAAGGGGCGCGCATCGCGACTAAAGAATTGTGGGGAAAGTAAAAAAGGCTGCGGGATGAAGGCGGAAGGATGAAGCGCGCATATCGCTGCGGCGCTTCGTCCTTCGTCGTTCGAACGACTTACTTCAAGCTTAAGAGCTGGCGGCCATACTCTCGGACCAGAATCTCGCGGTCTTCCGACGGCGGCACGTTACGCAAGCGATCTTCGATGCGGCCGCGCTCTTCCTGTTTCAGTTCATTCCAGCGGTCGATTTCTTTTTTGAGCCGGTCGCGCTCTTCGATGGTCAGAGGCGCGATCGGTGCAGCGGTGTTCGATGCCTCGATCACAGCGGGTGCCCGCGCGCCGAGAACCACTGCGCTATGGGGCCGGCCTTTCTGATCGTAGACCATGGCAAAATTGTCATAACCGATGGTGGAGATGAGCGAACGAATCGCCGGTTCGAAGGGTTGACGATGCAAACGCAGATTGACGGTCTTCGACTCCGTCGACGCTGGCACGACGATGTTAAATCCGGTCTTGGCGTGAAACGCATCGAGAGCGAATTGCACGGGCGTCTGATTGAAGGCGACGGAAACTTCGCCGTCTTTGATATTGACCCACTGCTGGTAAAAATCCTCGTCGCCGCTCTGGGCGAAGGCCGCCGCCGTCGCTAATGGCGCCAACAGGATTCCGGCTGTCAAATAGTTCTTCATAGTGTATGCCCCTCCCATTCGTTCCAGTAATTGGAGCAGCAACTACCATGCCCCGAGCAAATGTTCCTTCGATTGCCAGGATTTTCGTTTAATTGGCTAAAGCCTTCCGTGAAGTGGGCAATTTGCGGCGGAAACGGAACAGGATTGTGCCGTGACGAAGGGGCGCTGTTCGAATCGATGCGCCAGTATCCGCGGAGTGACAACAGTCAATCGATGCTCTGCGCCTTGCGTACGCTGGCGATGAGCGAGGTGCGCAGGAGAAATTCCTTGTGCTAGTTTCGGATCTTCGGCGATAGCGCGGAGCTCGTCGAAGCGGGCTTGGCGTGCCGCGGGGTCGCGCTCTTCGAGGCGCTTCTTGTTGGTGATGGTTTGCTCTTGGACCGATTCGATATTGCTGGTGCGCCGCCGGCGCGTGTAGCGGTCGAGCAGGGTGTGATCCGCTTTCTTGTCGATAATCTCACGCAGCGTGTCGACCAGTTCCATGGCGTCGTGGATGCCGCTATTCAAACCCAAGCCGCCGACGGAGTTGTTCACATGAGCCGAATCGCCGGCGAGGACCACGCGGCCTTTGCGGAAAGTGGCGGCGACACGCTGATGAACTTTGTAGAGATTGCGATGGACGACGTTGTAGCGCCGGTTCAATGGATAGACCCGCTGCAAACGCGAGTAGGTCGACTCGTCGCCCAGCGCCTGCTCGTCGCTCTCTTCGACTTTGGTCGGAAACACCGCGCGCCAGCGTCCCTTGCCGTCGTCGCCGGCGACTTTGAATAAGTTCGTCCATTCATCAGGGTCGGCGAGATAGTTGCGATAGCAACAGCCGCCGAGCAGCTGCTGAAAGTCTTCCGTCGTCGTCAGCACGAGAAAATTCTCCGGCCAGGTGAAGCCTTCGAAGTCGATGTCCAGCGACTTTCGCACCGTACTGCGCCCGCCGTCCGCGCCGATGACCCAATCGCCGCGATGGGTTTCCATGCCGTTCGGTCCTTCCGCCGTTACAGTTGCCTGGTTGGCGTCTTGCGTTACTCCGGTTACCCGAGTGGAGAATCGCACCTCGACATCGGCAAAGGTTTTAAGCCGCTCGATGCCCATGCGCGCCAGCTTATGCTGCTCGGTCTGCACGACAAACGGGTAAGGCGTCTCATCGCGCAAAAGCTCATGATCGAACTGAACGATGCGAGTCCGTGTCGGCTTGTCCCAAAACTGAAAATAGCGCGCGACGAGACCTTCCTTGATGAACTGATCGATCAAGCCAACCCGCGCGATCATCTCCAACGTCGACGGATGAGTCGTCGCCGCCCGCGGATTGTCGTCAATCACCGCGTCGGCTTCGAGCAGCGTGACGGCGTAGCCCTGCTGCGCCAGCGCGAGCGCGGAGACGACTCCCACCGGACCGGCGCCGGCGATGATGATGCGGGGTTGTGACATCCAAGTGTCCTAATAAATTCCTTGAATACGAAGGTCAAATCCGCCCGCTAAGACAAAGGCCCAAGTCAATACGACTCGGGCCTTCGTTACGGCGAGAAAGCAGGGTCAACAATTTTACACTCCGCCAAACCCCTCATCCTGCGCCTCCGCCAACAACCATGGATCTTTGATCTGCGTCGTCGGGCCTCGGCCGCTCAATACGCCGACGACTTCTCTGGCGGCGTGGGTTTGGCAGTCGACGTAGGACTCGTCGGAGTTGGCCGAGGTGTGGCAGGTGACGATGACGTTGGGCAGCGTTAATATTTTGTGATCGGCGGGTAACGGTTCGGGGTCGGTGACGTCGAGGGCGGCGCCGGAGAGTTCGCCGGCGACCAGGGCGTCATATAATGCGTCGGTGTCGACCAGGCCGCCGCGGGCGCAGTTGATCAGATAGGCGCTCTTTTTCATCATCTTGAATTGCGGCATGCCGAACATGTGGCGGGTCTGTTTGGTCAGCGGCGCGTGGACGCTGATGAAATCGGAAGTCTTTACCAACTCATCGAAGGAGACCATTTTCACATTCATCTGTTCGGCTACTTTGGGATCGAGATAGGGATCGAAGGTTTGCACGTTCAAGCGCATGCCCTGGGCGCGCGGGGCGACTTGTTTGCCGACATGGCCCAGGCCGACGATGCCCATGGTGCAGCCTTGGATTCGATACACGCGGCCGCGGTAGGCGTGCAGTTCAGCGGTGTGGCGTTTCCACTTGCCGTCGTGGACGTATTGGTTCATGCGCACGAGTTTGCGCGAGATCGCGATCATCAAGCCGATCGCTTGCTCGGCGACTTCGATGGAGTTGCAGCCGGCGGCGTTGCAGATGATCAGGCCGTGATCGGCGGCGGCTTTGAGATCCATTCTGTCGACGCCGACGCCGGTGCGGCAGACGACTTTGACGCGCTTTATCTGCGAAATGATTTCGCGCGATAGCGGCACCGAGCCGTGCATGATGATGCCGTCGGCGTCCTTGGCCATTTCGATCACTTCCGCGTCGGTGGTCGGGCGGCGGATGGTCATGTCGGCGTCGATCTCGGCCAGGATTGGCTTGAGCAGATCGACCGGGACATCGTTGCTGCCAAAATAAACTACGTGAAACTTACCCATGTGAGTCAAACCTCCAGTCCGTAAAAGCGCTTCGGATTGTCCCATAAAATTTTCCGGCGCGCTTCTTGTGAGAGATGATTGTTGGTGGTGAGATCGCCGACGGTGCGATCGGGGAACTTGCCGATGCAGTCGCTGTGCGGATAGTCGGTGGCGACCAATAAGTAATCCTCGCCGACATGCTCGACAAAAACCGGCGCCAACTCTTCGCCGGCTTCGGCGCTGGTCCAGCATTGGCGCTTGAAATAGAAGCTCGGTTTTTCTTTGGTCGTCTTGGCTTGGCCATGGCCGGCATGCTCCCAATGCTCGTCCATGCGCTCCAACCAGAACGGCACCCAGCCGCAGCCCGATTCCAGGTGGGCGACCTTGAGCTTGGGAAATTTTTCCAGCACGCCGTCGGCGCAGAGATTCAGGCAGGCGAGCATCTGTTCCAAGGGATGGCAGGCGACATGGCGGCCGAACTCGCTGTAGCGGTCCGAGCCGGCTTGCGCCAGCACGGTGCGCGCGCCTTCGTGCACGCAGACGGTCATGCCGAGGTCGGCGGCGGTCGCATAGATCGGATCGTAGTCGGGGCTCGATATGGTGCGGCCGCAGAGCTTGTTAGGCCGCCAGAAGATGCCGACCAGGCCGAGCTTTTTGGCGTGCTGCAACTCTTCCACCGCGCGGACCGGGTCTTGTAGCGGTATCAAGGCGACGCCGTAGAGGCGCTTGTTGCTGGCGCTGCAATAGTCCGACATCCAGGTGTTGTAGGCGCGGCAGATGGCGGCAGAGAGTTCGGGATCTAAATTGTCGCGCCACATGATGTAGAGTCCGACGGTGGGGAAGAGGACGCCGATGTCGACGCCTTCTTTGTCCATGTCGCGGACGTTGGACGCGGTATCGAATTTCGCCGCCAGGGCATCGGCGAAGGTCTCGCGCCATTTTTTCGAGGCGGCGAAGGTAAAGCCGAAGTCTTCTTGTTTAGTCGCGTCGCGCAACCGATCGGCGTCGGAAATTAACTCGCCGTCTACTCTACGATAGGACTGGTTGGGTCCCTGGATGTCGACCCGGCTGCGAAATTTTTCCGGTAAATATTTGGCGAACAGATCCGACGGCTCGAGCACATGGCGGTCGGCGTCGATGATCTTAAATCCATCTCTCATGGTCTGGCTCCTTTCGAATAGCCAGTGCCTGTTCCGGCACGCGGTGAAAAACTGGACCGTCCATAAATAGGCCGAGTTGGCGGAGGGAGTCAACAGGAGGAAGGCTATGAGAAGTTAGGCGTCAGGAGTAAGGGGTGAGGCTTCGGGAATTCGGATCATGGCCTTGTTCGGCTTGCAGCGTTGTTGCATAGACGGCGGGGGCGCGGTCGTAGTAGATTGGCGCGCAATCATGAACGTTCGGCGCACACGTTTGGTTACGGGGCTAATTCTGCTCACCTATTTGTCGACGCATTTGCTCAATCATGCGCTCGGCTTGATTTCGTTGGCGGCGATGGAGTGGGGGCGTGGCTGGTTTTTGCTTTTGTGGCGCAATCCCGTCGGCACGGCGATTCTTTACAGCGCGTTATTGACTCACTTAGGCTTGGCGATTTGGGCGCTGTACCAGCGGCGCCATTGGCGCATGCCGGTGGCCGAGGTGCTGCAACTGTTATTCGGTTTGACCATCCCGCTATTGCTGACGATCCATATCGTCGGCACCCGGCTCACCCATGAATTTTTTGGCGTCGACGATTCCTACACTTTGATGGTTTTGACCCTCTGGCATGCTGCGCCGATGGATGGATTGAAGCAGGCGATCCTGATTGTCATCGCCTGGACCCATGGCTGTATCGGCTGCCACTACTGGCTGCGATTGAAGAAATGGTATCCGCGCATCGCGCCCTACCTGCTCACCCTGGCGTTGCTTATCCCGGTGTGCGGGCTGTTGGGTTTCGTCGGTGCCGGTCGGGAAGTGTCCAACCTGATCGCGCGCCAGCCGGAATGGCTCGAGCGCTTCCTTGTGGCTGCGAAAGTGCCGCCGCGCAGCCAGCGAGCGGTGTTGTACCAGATCTATGACGGCGTGCTGATAACGTTCGGCGCGGCGATCGTCTTGGCGCTCATAGCGCGCGGTTGCGCGCAGCTTGATCGAGCGGCGCAGCCGCATCCGCATTACGTATCCCAATGGCCGGGAGGTGCAGGCGCCGCGCAATTTCTCCGTCCTCGAAGCGAGCCGTCTAGCGGCGATCCCCCATGCTTCGGTTTGCGGCGGTCGCGGGCGCTGCTCGACGTGCCGGGTGCGGGTCACTCATGGCGCTGCCAATTTGCCGCCGCCGGCTGCCGGCGAGTTGAAAGTCTTGCAGCGCGTCGGCGCCGCGCCCGATGTTCGACTGGCCTGCCAGCTGCGGCCGACGAATAATCTCACGGTGACGCCGCTCCTGCCGCCCCATGCTCAGGCGAGTGCGGGGTATGGGCAACCGGCCTATCTCGCCGGCCAGGAGCGCATGATCGCCGTGATGTTCGCGGATATTCGCTCGTTTACCGGCATCGCTGAAACCAAACTGCCTTACGATTTAGTGTTTTTCTTGAACAGCTATTTCACCGCCGTCGGTGCGGCAATCGTCTCGAGCGGCGGCATCATCGACAAATTCGTCGGTGACGGTGTGATGGCGCTGTTCGGCGTCGAAAGCGGACCCGAAGAAGGCTGCCGCCAAGCGCTCGCCGCTGCCCAGGTGATGATTAAGCGGGTCGACGAGCTCAGCGGAGCACTCGCAGAAGAACTCAGCGCGCCACTGCGCATTGGCATCGGCATTCACTGCGGCCCGGCGGTGGTAGGGCGCATGGGCTACGGCGAAACGATTCACGTCACCGCTATCGGTGATACGGTCAACGTCGCCAGCCGGCTGCAAGATGCGACCAAGGAGTTTCACTGTCAGTTGGTGATCTCGGCAGAAGTCGCCAAGCAGTCGGGGTTGAACACGGCCAGCCTGCCGCGCCACGAACTTACCGTGCGCAACCGGCGCGAAGCGCTAGCGATTTATGCGCTGGACGATGTTTCGCAAATCGCTGAACGGTCGCGCTCAGTCGGCGGTGAGCGTTTGTGAAATTGGTTTTCACCACGAAGTACCCAGCGCGGCGCAGCCGCAACCGAATGGGAAAGAGTGTTGCACCACGAAGGTTGCATGAGCTTGCGCTCGTATAGAGTATGAAGATACCGAAGCCTCCGAGGTATTCATTCCGAATTCGTCATTCGTGCCCAGGCCGGCATCCAGGAGTGGGATGCACGACGAAGAGCCGCCTGGGTTCCGTCATACCCGCGAAAGCGGGTATCCAGGCTAATCGGGCGCCGACCAAACCTGGATTCCCGCGAGCGCCGGAATGACGAATCGACGAGGGGAGCATGTTCTGGGATGCGAACCATTTCCATGCTCTGTAGGCGAGCGCAAGTTCATGGACAATTCGGTGGCGAGATGAATGTTTTTCTCCGCTTAGTTCGTCGGCGCGAGACCGGCGGTGGTATCGCCGAGTACGGCGCCATGGTCGATGCCGAGGGTTTTGATCCAGCGCTGTTGGCCGAGGGTGAGGCCGATGAAAAAACCGAGCTCGACCAACTCGGGAGTCGAAAAAAGTCGGTGCAATTTTGCCCAGAGCGCGTCGTCGGCGATGTCTGAGTTCCAAGCGATCGCGCTGGTGTAGGTTAGCGCGACTTTTTCTCGCTCGGTGAATTTGTCCGAGTCGGCGAAGTTGAGCAACTCATCATACTTCGCTTCAATGAGCCCTTGCCGTCCAGCCTGGACGGAGCGCTGCACGCCTCAATATTGACAGTCAATCGATTTCGAAACGTAAACCCGGCAAAGCTCTTTGAGCGCGTGGTCGACGACGCCGTTGCGGAACGTGAGTTCCCACGCCTGCGAGAACGCGCGGATGACCTCGGGGACGTTGGCTCGCACGGCCTGGCTTTCAGGGCGCGGCGTGCCTTCACGGCGAGCGCGCTCCAGATAGCCCTTGATCTCTGGGTCGGTAACTTTATCCGGGTCAACGTAGGGAATACGCGGCATAACGTCTCCAATGACTTCTGGGCTCGCCGATTGTTAATTATTCTTGAGAGCGGGTTTTATGAAGTTTGGTTTTGCCACTCTGTCAGGATCTGATTGAGCTGTTCGCGGATTTCCACCTCGCTTTTGGTCAAGTCCATCGGTTTGCCGAAGGGTTGCGGCACGTCGACGCCGCTCGGCCAGTAGACTTCCACCGAGTTGCCGTCGGGGTCGCTGGCGTAGATGCTGACGGTGTTGCCATGACTGACGCAGCGGTTGATCGGCACCTGCTTGTCGACGAATAGCTGATAGAAATCCTTGACATCCTTCAACGTCGGACAGCGGAAGGAAATCTGCTGCAAGACGTTGACCTTGCCGTCGTCGTCGCGCCCCGGCGCCAAGTAGAGCTCGTGGTGCTCGACGCTGCGATCTTGGCTGGTCATGAACACGGCGCCGCGCGGGCTGCGGTCGCTGACGGTTAAACCGAGAATGTCGCGGTAGAACGCCACCGAGCGTTCCATATCGCGCACATGAAAACCCAGATGTCCGAGGGATGTGACTTTAGGCATAAGCTCTCCTTGGTTCGGGCGGATTGTTAAATGGCGGTGCCAACGATGTCAATGGCCGGCTTTAACGACGTGCTCGTGCTCGATCCGCATTGCCGCGGTTAGTCATAAGTTACTAAAGGGTGCGAACCTACTTGCGCCGCAGTCGGCGGATTAATTTGCCACCGATGGCGTCGATGGCTTCTTGCAACTCGCCCACTTGCAGCAGTCGGCAGACGCCGTAAAAGGTCGCGGTGGCCAGGACGATCGCTACGATGACGCGGCTGAACTCCAGTGCCAAACCATGCAGCGGCAAGGCGCCGGCGCTTTCATTGACGATCCATGCGACGACGGCGAGGGCCGCTGAGGCGAGCGCGATTTTCACGGCGGTGACCGCGAGCTTGCGGCCGGCCAAGCGGCCCAAGCGGCGGCGCATTAACAACGCCAGCAGGAGAAAATTCACCAACGCCACCGCCGAGGTGGAAAATGCCAAACCGACGTGGCCGAAGGGGCCGACCAGCAGTGAGTTCATGACGTAATTCACTGCGATCGATCCCAGGCTGATCAACATCGGTGTGCGCGCGTCGTTGAGCGCGTAGAACGCCGGTGACAGAACTTTAATGGCGCCGTAGCCGGCCAGACCGACGGCGTAGGCTGCCAAGGCGTTGGCCGTCTGGGCGGTGTCGAAGGCGGTGAACTTGCCATGCTCGAAGACCAGGGCGACGATCGGATGGGCCAGCACCGCCAGGCCGACAGCCGACGGGATGCATAGGAGAAACACCAGCGCCAGCGCGTGCGTCAGGGTTTGGCGAAATTCTTCGAAATTCGGATTCGTCGTGCTGCGCGATAGCGTCGGCAGGGTGGCGGTGGCGATGGCGACGCCGAACACGCCGATGGGAAACTGCATGAAGCGAAAGGCGAAGTTGAGCCAGGACACCGGTCCGTTGGCGACCGCGCCGGTGGCCGGATCGACGATCGCCGAAGCGAAACTGGTGTTGACGAAAACATTGATCTGCACGGCGGCGGCGCCGATGATCGCCGGTCCCATGAGCCGAAGAATCTGCCGCACGCCCGAGTCGTTCACATTCCAATCGGCCCGGTAGCCGACACCGCAACGGCGCAGGCTCGGCCATTGCACGGCGAACTGCAAAAAGCCGCCGATCACTGTGCCGTAAGCCATGCCGGCGATGGGGCTCAAGCCGATGGCCGGTCCGATGAGATAACCCAATAGCAAGCCGCCGATGATCGAGCCAAGATTGAAAAACGCCGAAGCCAGCGCCGGCATGCCGTAAATATTGAACGCGTTGAGCATGCCCATGGCTTGCGCCGCCAGGGCGATCAGCAAGAGAAACGGCATCATGACCCGCGTCAATTCAATGGTGAGCTCGGCTTTCCCAGGCACAGCGTAGAATCCCGGCGCGAGCAGTCGGACAATCTCAGGAGTAAAAATCCACGCGAAGATAGAAACCGCCGTGATGCACGCGACGATCAGCGTGGCGACGCGGTTGGACAGCCGAATCGCTTCGTCTTTGCCTTTTTGTTGCAGCGTCTGCGTGAAGGTAGTGACGAACGCCGATGACAGCGCCCCTTCGGCGAGCAGGTCGCGCAGTAAGTTGGGCACGCGAAAGGCGGTGAGAAAGGCGTCGTATTGCAAGCCGGCGCCGAACAGGGCGGCGAAGACCTGATCGCGCACCAGACCGAGCACGCGGCTCGCCATGACGGCGAGGCTGACGATGCCGGCGTTGCGCGCGACGCTGGCGCGTGATTGTTGGGCGAAGGCTTTTTCCATGATGGGTGGCGGATGTCCGCTCATCGGTAGCATGAAACGCCTTGCGCGTCGACGCATTGTCAGTTGACAGCTCGTTAGAACATCGACTAGGCTCGCGCTTTCGAGACTATGATCAAGTCGTGGCAGGACGAGAAGTCTTGATCTCACCACGAAGATCACGAAGGACACGAAGTTTGGAATTGGATAATTAACCGCAGCAAAAAGCGCAAAAAAATTCCAAGGAAGAAATCCGATTGTAGAGGCGTATGGCATACGCCCTGGGGTGGCGGAGCGGCGAGTGCCCAACGACCACCGGAGTGAATGTCGCCATGACCAAAGCGAAACTGTCTCTCATTCACATTTGTTTGTTGCTGGCTGCGGCGATCTTGTTCCCGCTGGCGATTGCCGAAGCGCAGAGCGAGTCATTTTACAAAGGCAAGACGCTCAGATTCGTGGTCGGTTCGGCGACGGCAAATTTCTACGATTCTTGGGCTCGGCTCATCGCCCGCTATTGGGGCAAGTATATCCCCGGTAATCCCAACGTAATCGTCCACAACATGCCCGGCGCCGGCTCGATCAGCGCGACTAATTACGTTTACGGCGTGGCCAAGCCGGACGGCCTGCATGTGCTCTTGCCGAACAACAGCATTTACATCGAACAGCTCATCGGCCGTAAGGAAGCGCAGTTCGACCTCAGGAAATTTCACTGGCTCGGTTCGGCGTCGCAGGATTCGATCATGTTTTACATGCGCGCCGATACCGGACTTAAAACCGTCGGCGATATCGTCAGAGCTAAGCAGCCGCCCAGTTGCGGCGGCTCCGGCACCACCAGCTCGGATTACATCATCGCGCGGATCCTGGAGCTGACCGTGGGCGCGAAGATCAATTCGGTGTCAGGCTATCAAGGTGGCAGCGACGCCGACTTGGCAGTGGAAAAAGGCGAGATCGCTTGCCGGGCGCACACGCTGGCGTCGCACTTTGGCCGGGAACCTTTCAATTCCTGGCATAAGAAAAGTTTCGATTTCCATGTGCTCCAATCCGGCCGCAAGCGCGACCCGCGCGCGGCCGAGGCGCCGACGATTTATGAGATCTTGGATGAGTTCAAAGTCGCCAGCACCAAGCGGCGCGTCGCCCAGGCGCTGTTATCCGGCGGCGAGTTCGGCCGGCCGGTGCTGGTCACGCCAGGAACGCCTCCGGATCGAGTCAAAATGCTGCGCGAGAGTTTTCGCAATGTCTTGAAGGACTCCGAGCTGTTGGCCGAAGCGAAACGCGCGCGCATGGATGTGGAGTATGCGGCGGGGGAAGACTTGGAGGCGTTGGTCAAGGAAGTTTTGAATCAGCCGCCCGAAGTGGTCGAGCAGGCGAGAAAGATTCTTGGCAGTTAAAAGATTTATGACGGATAGTCGCCCAGCGGGTTGTCGCGACTGAGCGCAGTTGGCTTGGGTCTGAGATATGCAATCTGCAATCTGAAATTCCCAGTAAAGTGAGGAGAATGATATGGACGTAACCGCAAAGATCGCTCAGTTCGTCGCCAATGCGAAATATGAAAGTCTACCGGCGGCGGCGATTGCCACCGCTAAGATCGCTGTGCGCGATTGCCTCGGTGTGGCGCTCGCCGGCAGCAAGGAAGAGGACGCGAAAATTTGCGCCGAGATAGCACGTCAGGAACAGGCCAAGGAAGAAACCACGGTCATCGGGCAAAGATTCAAAACTTCCGCGCTCAACGCGGCGCTGGCGAACGGCACGGCGGCGCACGCGATGGATTTCGATCACAGCTTTACCCTGATGGGCCAGCCGACGGCGCCGATCATTCCCGCCACCTTTGCGCTGGGAGAAGCGCTCGGCGCCAGCGGCCGGCAAATCATCGAAGCCTATGCGGTTGGTTATGAGGTCACGGCAAAGCTCGTGCACTCGCTGCGCGACAGCGAACATGACGGCTGGCACGCGCCGAGCACGCTGGGTTCCTTCGGCGCCGCGGCGGCATGCGGCAAGCTGCTCGGGCTCAACGCCGCCCAAATTGAAATGGCGCTCGGCATGTCGGCATCGATGGCCGGCGGTGTGGTGGCCAACTTTGGCACTATGACCAAGCCGTTGCATGTCGGCCTCGGCGCGCGCAACGGCGTGCTCGCGGCCAAGCTGGCGCAATCCGGCTTCACCGCCAACGGTAAAGCGATCGAATCGGGCTTTGGCTTCTACAAAGTGCTTCATTCCGGTGCGCCGATCGACGAGAAGCCCATAGAAGAGTTGGGCCGGTCCTACGCGCTGCTCAGCGACGGCATTCGCATCAAGCCTTATCCTTGCGGCGGGCTGACGCATCAGGCGATCGATTCGATATTGGAATTCAGAGCCAAACACGGCTTGACTGCGGAGATGGTCGAGGGCATCGACGTCGACGTCGCCAAACACACCTTCGAGCGCATCGTTTTCAAAGTGCCGCAAACCAGCATCCAGGGAAAGTTTTGCATGCCTTATCTGGTGGCGCGGGCGCTGATCGACGGTAAAGTGTCGTTACATGCATTCACCGACGCCGCCGTGCGCGAAGCGAATGTGTTGAAACTGGCGGAAAGAGTGCAGATGAATCTTGGCAATGATCTAAAAAAGACCGACCCGAGCGGCCGCCCCTGCCGGGTGACGTTGCGCACGAAAAGCGGCCAGACCTATATTCGCGAGGCACAGCACTCCAAAGGCAGTCCGGAATTTCCCATGACGGAAGCGGAGCTGAGAGGCAAGTTTACCGAGTGCGCGCGCGAAACCTTGAGCGCCGAAGCGGCTGAGCGCGCGTTGGCGCTAATCGAGGGTTTGGAAAAAGTCGATAACGTAAGATCGTTGACGGAGATTCTCCGAGGTTAACGCGCGCGCGACGGCGCAAGCAGCTGAAAGATTGGCCGCAAAGAACGCAAAGGGCGCATAAAGAGAATCAAGGCAATCGGAATATCTCGCGCAAAGGCGCCAAGGCGCAAAGGTAAGTCTTCGTAGGGTGCGCTGTACGCACCGTTCAGGTTTGTCGGGGCGTATGGTATACGCCCGTCGTAATGGCGCAGAGTAGCAAGATTGTATTCACCACGAAGGACACGAAGAGCACGAAGTTCGGAATAATTATTCTCCGAAACCTTCGTGTTCTTCGTGCCCCTCCTTAGAAAATACATGTAAGGTGAGGGTCTCCACAATGAAGAGGAAACGTTGGTTCCGTCATACCCGCGAAAGCGGGTATCCAGGCTAATTTGGCGCAGATCAAACCTGGATTCCCGCGTGCGCGGGAACGACGCGTCAAGCAGACCGCGTATGGAGGGAATCCCAACCATTTTCATATTCTGTAGGCGAGCGTAAGATCATGAACACTTCGTGGTGAAAAAAGTATTTTGCATTACGGTAATCATTCACTTTTAGGAGGTAAGCATGCCGAGGATAGCTTTGGATTTGAATAGTGCGGAGGATTGTCGAAAGGTCAAAGGGCAGTGGCGCATTGGACCCGGGTTGGTGCCGGGCCAGCCGAATGAAGGGCTTACAGCGCAGCTATTGGCCGCGCCACCGCGGTTGGCGGACTTCGATGATTCAGGTTGGGCAGTTTGCACCAATATTCGCAGCAGTATCTCCAAGGGTTTCACGTTTGCTTGGTATCGCATCGCCGTCGAGCTGCCGGAGCAGGTGAACGGCGTGGCGTTGCGCGATTACCGGGTATTCTTCGAAACCAACGTCGATAACTACGGCGAGATTTGGATCGACGGCAAGATCGAGCGGCCGGCCGGAACCATCGTCGGCATCAACGCGTCGCAGCGCGTTGAGGTGAGCGCCAAAGCGCAGCCGGGCGCCAAGCATGTGATCGCATGCCTGGTCGCCAACGGTCCGCTGGCGGAACCGCGCGGCGGTGTTTTCATGCGCTATGCAACACTGGCGTTCGAATTGTCGGATCGCGGTTGAAAAAATAATTTCGCACGACTTTGAAAGGAGCGGATATGAAGCCACAAGTAGCTGTCGTTGGTTTGCTTACGGTCATCCTGTGGACAACATTTTCGTTCGCGGCCCAAGCGCAACCGCGCTACCCGGTGGATCCCAAGACCAACTGGGCGGTGGGCGCCAAGCCAAAACCGGCCGACGAGCTCAAGAAAGAACTCGATGCCGGCAAAATCTTGATTATCGACGTGCGCGCGCCGGAGCAGTTCCAGAAAGAAACCATTCCCGGGGCGATCAATATTCCACTCGAAGTACTCGACGGCCATCTAAAGAAACTGGCCAAGGACACCTACATTGTCTTCACCTGAGGCAGTGGACGTCAAAGCTCGCAGGCTGCGAAGCTAGCCGAAGAGATGGGTTTTCAGAGCACGACGTTTTGCCCGGTTAATCAGTGGAAAGAACAGGGTTATCAAGCTGAGCCGGGGAAGAAGAATTAGAGCCAATTACTAGAGACAGAAAAGACTCACCGCAGAGGCGCAGAGTTCGCAGAGAGTATATTCCTCTCCCCCCTGGCATCCTCGGCGTCTCTGCGATGAATTAGCCGATTCGTTCCTAATTTTCGGCGCGAGAAACCTGCCCGACGACCTTCTCTGTTGCGCAGTTAACGCGGCAAATCATCACCGGTACACCGAATCGATAAAGCCGCTGCGTTCGAGCTGATCGACGATCGAGGTGTCGACGAACATTTCCGCTTTGGGCGGCGGGGTTTTGTCTTTGAACTGGCCATCGATGATGAACTGGATCGCTTTCGCCGATGGGCGCGGCACTTTTAGCAGATGCGGCGCGACATCTTTCCAGCTCGCTTCGAGCACGTCGTTATCGGTGGTGCGAAAGTACTTGCTCAAGACTTTTTTGCTGAACTCTTTGTCGCTGGCGTAACGGTGCATGCCGCGGATGAGGGCGCGGACGAAGCGGGTGGATTGATCGCGATTGTTGGCCAGATAGGAGCGGGTGCTGACCAGCGCGGCGTTTACCGCTTCGAAACCGAGCTCGGAAAAATTGACCAACTCTTTCATGTCCATCTTCATTGCGTGGATGTAGGCGGGATAGGCCAAGGCGGCGACCTGCACGCTGCCCGCCTGCAATGCGGCGAAGGCTTCCGACTCGCCGCCGGTGGGCAAGATCGCCACGTCCTTGCCCGGTTCCAAGCCGAACCTGCGCAGCGCCAGCCGCACGAGAAAATCAGAAGTCGCGCCGAAAGCGCTGATGCCGGCGCGCTTGCCTTTTAGATCGCTGGGTTGCTTGATCTCCGGACGGGCGATCAGATGAAACGGCGACTTGGTGCTCATGCAGCCGATGATCACCGAATCGCTGCCCGCCACGGTGGCGGCCATGCTGGCGGAGGCGCCGGCATGAATGATCGGCGCGCTGCCGCCGACCATGGACGCGACGATGCGCGTGCTGCCGCCGACGCGAATCAGTTCGACGTCGAGATTTTCCGCGGCAAAGTATCCCGTTTCCTTGGCGATCCAAGCCGCGGCGAAGGTGCCGCTCAGGCTTGGGTAGAGAAAGCGCATGGAAAGCGGCGCGCTCGACGCTTGTCCGGTGTATCCGTTGCTCGAAGCGAACAACAACAGGTTCAGAGCAATCAGCACCTTGATGATCATGGCATGCTCCCCACTCGTCGGATCAGCCTGGTGCTAGCGCGGTCTTAACCTGCTGGCGCTCCGGCTGTCAACCTGAGCGCAGTTAGCTGGTTTAGAATCCATGAACAAGTGTCAGGCGGTTGCTTGCGGTGTCGGATTAACGCTATAAAGTTTGGTGCTTTCAACAGCAGTAATATCGGCTCTGGAGGTTTTTTCTCATGCCCATTAGACGAGGGGCGGATTATATCGAGGCGCTGCGCGACGGCCGCGAGGTGTGGCATGCGGGTAAGCGCATTGCCGACGTGACGGCGCATTCCGGTTTCACCGGCACGATCAAGACCTTGGCTGATATGTACGACAAGCAGCATGCGCCGGAGCATCGCGATGTCATGACCTGCGAGTACGAAGGCGAGCGGATTTCCTACAGCTACCTGCCGCCGAAGAATCATGACGAGCTTCTGCTCAAGCGGCGCAATATCGAATTCTGGGCGCAGCAGACCTTCGGCCAGATGGGGCGCTACCCGGAGTTCGTCGCCGAGCTGGTGGTTGGACTGCTCGACTGGTCCCATCATATCGAAAAGACCAACAAGCAATGGGCCGACAACGCCCGCGCCTATCATCGCTATGTCAGCCGCAACGACCTCTGTCTCACCCACGCCTTGACCGACCAGTACTACGACCGCACCAAGCCGGTGGGCAAACAGGCCGATCCCGATCTGATTCTGCGGGTCGTCGGCGAGACCAAGGAAGGTCCCGTAGTGCGCGGCTTGCGCACGCTGGCGACCTTGGCGCCGATCGCCGACGAGGTGATCGTCTATCCGAACCGGCCGCGGGAACCGGACGAGCAAGATTACGCCATCGCCTTCGCCATCCCGATGAACACCAAGGGATTAAAAATTCTCTGCCGCGATCTTTACGCCGAACATGCCGATCCCGAGCGCCAGCCGCTGACCACGCGCTTCGACGAAGTCGATGCGGCGCTGATCTTCGACGATGTCGTCGTGCCGTGGGAGCGCATGTTCGTTTACAAAGATCCGCAGCTGCTTTCAGGAATTATGTACATTCACACCTGGGGGCAGTACTCGACGATGCTGCGGCTGGTGATCAAGCTCGAGGCATTTCTCGGCGTGGCGCAGATCTTGACGCAGTACGCCAAGCGCAACACCAGCCCGCCGTCGCAGATCCTGCTGGCGAGTTTGATGCAGGACATCGAAATCCTGCGCTCGTGCATTCAAGTGGCCGAGTCGAAAGGCTACCGCGCCGGCGGCGGCACCTGGGCGCCGCTGTTGAGCTCGGCGTATCGGGTTCACAGCATCGAAGCGTCGGACCGCGCCGAGCGGACCATGGAAGGTTTGTTGACCAGCACGCTGATGTTGAGCGGCGGCGCGTCGGACTTGAAAAGCGCCGACCTCGGGCCGTTTGTCGAGCGCTACTTCCGCGGCGGCGCGCCGGATACCAAAGAGCACCTGCGCTCTGATGGCGGTGGCCGCGGATATGGTCATGACGCCGTTCGGCAAGCGCAGCCAGCTCTACGAGCGCTTGCAGAGCGGTGAAGTCGACCGCATGCGCCAACGGCTCTACGCTTCTTATCAAGACCCGGCGCCGGCCGAGCGCATGATGCAATTCGTCAAATCTATGGACAAGGATTAAGCTCCGCGCGCGCTCAATAATCTAAGAATATGAAAAAGACCAAAGGCAAAAAGATTCACCGGCGCATCGTCGTGCGCAACTCGCCGATCCATGGACGCGGGGTATTCGCGCTGCGGCCGATTCCCAAGGGCACGCGGATTATCGAGTACAAAGGCAAGCTGATAACCGACAAAGAGGCGGACCGGCGTTTCGGCCGGCTTCATGAAAACTCGTCGCACACGATGTTGTTTTCCGTCGACGATGAGTTGGTGATCGACGCTACCCGCGGGGGAAATTCGGCGCGCTGGATCAATCACTCTTGCGCGCCCAACTGCGAGATCGAGGAAGAAAATCACCGGGTGTTTATCGAAGCGCGCCGCGATATTCGTCCCGGCGAAGAGCTCGCCTACGATTACAACCTGCAGATCGGCGAGAAGCACACCAAGAAAGCCAAGCGCGACCATGCCTGCCTGTGCGGCGCCAAGCGCTGCCGCGGCACGATGCTCGGCGAGGATGAGTGATCGAAAAGTTTTGACCACAAAGAGCACAAAGGTCACAAAAAATCGGATTCGGATGAATGGTCGCAAAGAACGCAAATGGCACAAAGTAAATTCCAAGAGGAAATCCGAATGTAGGGGCGTATGGCATACGCCCTGGGGCGGCGGAGTGGTGGTCTCGGTCTTGAATGTGCGTAATTCGGAATCCATTTGCGCTTAGTCGTATCGTAATCATGACGTTTTGTATTTCCTCTGTGCCCTCAGCGTCTCTGCGGTGAAAATCAGTCAACCAATTCCTAGCCAATGAAGATCACCGTTATCGACGATTACCAGGATGCCTTCCGGCAGATGTCCTGCTTCTCTAAGCTTGCCGGACATGAGGTCGAGATTTACAACGATACGCTGAAGGATCCGGCGCAGCTTGCTGGACGACTGAGCGATGCCGAGTGCGTTATCTTGACGCAGCAGCGGTCATGGATACGCCGTCCGTTGCTTGAGGCGTTACCCAACTTACGGCTGATCAGCCAGACGGGGCGCGTGACCGCCCATATCGATCTCAAATCATGCACCGAGCGCGGCGTGATGGTGTGCGCCGGCGGCAAGGGCCGGCCTCATTCCACCGCGGAGCTAACCTGGGCGCTGATACTGGCGGCGCTGCGCCATGTACCCGAAGAAGTTCACGGGCTGCGCCAGGGACGCTGGCAGTCGACCGTGGGTGTCGATATCTTCGGCAAGACGTTAGGGGTCTACGCCCTCGGCGGTATCGGTTCCATCGTCGCGAATATCGGTAAGGCCTTTGGCGCGCGGGTGCTTTGCTGGGGGCGCGGCGCTTCGTTGGCGCGGGCGCGGCTCGCGGGTTACGAAGTGGCGGCGCAGCCGCGAAGAATTTTTTGCCGAGTCGGATATTTTGACGCTGCACTTGCCGATGGTGCGCGAGACTCGCGGGATTATCACGCGGTTCGGATTTGGCGCGCATGAAGCCGACGGCGCTGCTGGTCAACACCAGCCGGGCGAAGCTGATCGAAGATGGCGCATTGGTCGATGCCCTAAAAATGGGGCGACCGGGTTTCGCCGCCGTCGATGTCTACGAAGACGAACCGATCTTCGCTGCCGATCATCCACTGCTCAAGCTCGACAACGCGATCTGCACGCCGCATCTGGGCTTCGTTACCGCCGAGACCTATGAGATTCACTATGGCTTGGCGGTGGAACAAATCATGGCGTATCTCGCCGGCAAGCCGATTCATGTTGCTAATCCGGAAGTGTTGCAGCGCCGGTGAGTCATTGAAAAAATTTGTTCAAAAGGTTCAAACAGTTCAAATCGTTCAAACCGTTTCGGTGATCACGCGGCGAGCGAACTGAAGGGACGGTCACGTAAATGGAAGCCCCAGCAGATATCAAATGGACCGGCTATTCTTTGGCGGAGCGCGACTGGCGTTGGCAGCGGGTGCGCGATAACGCGGCGAAGGCGGGGTTTGACTGTGTATTCGTACCGCTATGTGTGGACGGGCGCAATCTGCATTTGTCCCTGGAGCAGCATCGCGGCACGCGCTCGGACTGCCGGTTTCTGACTACGCTCGACAACGCGGCGGTAATTCTGCCCACCGATGGCCGCAAGCCAATCGTGATTTCCGACCAGGAAGACGGTAACGCGTGGATTCCCGAGTTTCTCCCGGTGCAAGGTTCCTGGGGCCAAACGATGGCGCAGGCGCTGATCGACGCCGGCATGGAGCGCGCGCGCATCGGTGTCTCCGGCACCCACCGGGGGTTTTACACCCATGGGCGCGCGTTCCACGGCGTGGTCAATCACAGCTCCTACGCCGAAGTAATCAAGCGTTTGCCCAACGCGAGTTTTGAAAACGGCACGGAGGCGATCGGTTATGCGCGTTATGTCAAAAGCGCGGAGCAGATCGCTTGCCTGCGGCGCGGCGCGGCGATCGCCGCGGCGGGCATCGATAAGATGATCGAGCTGGCGCGGCCGGGTGTCGACGAGGGTTATCTGTACACCCAGGTGATGCACCGGATGATCTCGCTCGGCAGCGAATACTATCCGATGGCGTTCTACAGCGGCGCCAACGGCGGCGGGCGCTTGCCGCGCTTTGAAGATCCGATGGAAGGGCGCACGCTCCAGCCGATGTACAAGATCGCCAACGAAGTCGATGCGGTGTTCGGCGGGCTGATCGCCCAGGAGCAGCAGCCGATTCTCTTGGGTGCCATTCCCGAGTCGTGGAAGCCCGCCATCGAGCTGCAAAAGGAAATGTATTACGCCGGCCTGGAATATCTCACGCCGGGCCGCCCCTTCGCCGAATTCATGGATCTGATTAATACTTTTGGCGAGAAGCGCGGCATGAAAAGCCAGCTGCTCATGCATGGACGCGGCTACGGCGACGACGGTCCGTTGTTCACGCCGCAAAACCGCGGCATGCGCAATCGCGAGGTCGGGCTCGAGGCGGGCAACGTGTTTATTCTAAAACCGATCGCCCATAGCGCCGACGGCACCTTCGACACTAGCTGGGGCGGGTGCGTGCTGGTGACGGATAAGGGTGGGGAGCCGCTGGTTCAGCGCACGCCGGGGATGGTCTCGATTACTTAAAATGCGTTTTGGGTTTCGAGTTTCGGGTTCTACTCAGAACTCGAAACAGCGAACCGAAGGGAAGCTTTTATGCCGTGGACTACGCCGCCGGGATCCGGCGCGACGGTTTTTGTTTGGAATGGTTATTCGCTGGTGGAGCGCGATCGGCGCTGGAATGCGGTGCGTGCCAACGCTGCGCAAGCTGGCTTCGACTGCATTCTCGTGCCTCTCGGCGACGGCATCGATGCGCGCTACATGACGCAATTGCGTTGCTCGGCGATGGTCTTGCCGACCGACGGACGGGCGCCGATCGTCGTCGCCGACCGCCGATCGAACAACGAATGGGTGCCCGACCCTTGGCAGACCGGCCGCGAGTGGGCGGAGCCCATGGGCGAAGCGCTGTGCGACCTGGGTTTCGAGCGGGCGCGCATCGGCGTGGCCGGCTTGAAAGGCGGCCGCGTAACGCACTGCTGCTCTATGGACGGCGTGGTCAATCACACCGCTCTCGAAACCGCCATGAGCAAAGTGCCGAGCGCGCACTTCGAAGACGCCACGGATGTGATCGGTCTGGTGCGCTATGTGAAGAGCGCGGAAGAGATTCCATTCATCCGCCGTTCCGCCGAGGTGGCGGCGGCAGCTCTGGATGAACTGATTAAGCTTGCCTGTCCGGGTGTTGACGCCGGGGTTTTTTATTCCGACGTGTTGGCCAAGATGTTGGCGCTGCGCAGCGAATACTTCCCGATGACTCTGACGATCGATGCGATCGACACGGCGAAACCGCAGCGCTTTACCAATCCGCCCATTGGCCGCAGGCTCGAAGCCGGCGCATCTATTACCAGCGAGATCAACGCGATCATGGGTGCGCAGTTGACGCAGATATGCCAGCCGGTGTTGCTGGGCAAGATTCCTGACGCCTGGAAACCGGTGATCGCGCTGCAACGGGAGGTTTACGAAGCTGGGTTGCAATTCATCAAACCCGGCGTGAGCTTCGGCGCGCTGGAAGATTTCGTTAGCGGCTTCGGCTCAAAAAGCGGCATGCGAACGACTTTACAATTGCATGGCTGTGGCTATGGCGACGATGGGCCGCGGTTCACGCTTCGAACGAAAAGTGACCGTGCCCGAGATTTAGCCATTGAGAAGAACAATACCTTTGTCTGGAAACCGATGGCGCTGTCCGCCGACGGCAGGATTCACTTCGCCTTTGGCGGGCCGGTGATCGTGACGGAGACGGGTTGCGAAGCTCTATTCAAGCGCGATCCTGAACTGGTGTCGCTCGCATAATTCTCTGAGGAGGCGCGATGTTTAAGTTGGCAGTAGCGGGGCTGTTCCTAGTTTTAGCCTTGATCGCCAGTGGGGTCGAAGCCCAAGAGCTGAAGCGCATCACCATGGGCTATCCGTCCCTGGCGTTTACCCAGAGCCATATCTGGGTCGGCAAAGAGCAAGGTCTATTTCGCAAATACGGCGTCGAGGTCGACCCAGTGTTTTTGCGCGGTGGGCAGGTGGCGACGCAAGCGTTGGCGGCGGGGGAGCCGCCGATGGTTAATGTCGGCACGGTAATTCAGGCCAATCTTACCGGTTATAATCTGGTCTTGGTCGCCAGCATGGAGAACAAGTTTTATCAGCTGGTCTTCGTCCGGCCCGGCATAGCCAGTCTGGAACAACTCAAAGGTAAGAAGCTGGCCATCAGCGGCTTCGGCTCGATTACCCATTACGCAGCGCAAATTCTCGCTAAACATCTCAATTTGGAAATAAACAAGGACTTGATCCTGGTGCCGGGCGGTCCCGATGCCGAGCGCTTGGGGGCGATGAGCGCGGGGACGGTGGATGCGTCATTTTTCAATCTTTCAACCGCGCCGATCGCGCGCAAGATGGGTTTTGTCGATTTGCTGCAGATCGCCGATCTCGGTGTCGAAGTGCAGGGCAACGGCCTGGCGACTTCGCGGGCGTATTTGAAGAACAGCCGCGATATCGTCAAGAATGTTATGAAGGGTTACTTGGAGTCGATCCATTTCATCTACGCGCGCAAGCCGGAGTCGCAGAAAGTCTTCGCCAAGTATATGCGCAGCAATGACGCCGAGGTGCTGGAGACTTCCTACCAAAATTATGTGAAGACGATTCCCAGAAAGCCGACGTTCACGCCGAAAGGAATTCAATTCATCCTCGACATGCTGGCGCCGCAGATGCCCCAGGCAAAAACCGCCAAGCCCGAGCAGTTTTACGACGCCGGTGTGTTAAACGAGTTGGACAAAGAAGGGTTCTTTGTTGAATTGAGTAAGAGATATCCAGCGAAATGAAGACGGTAAAGGGAGAGGATTAAGCCGAAAATTCGTCATTCCCGCGCACGCGGAATCCAGGTGACCGACAGCGTCGATCATACCGTTGAAGAACGGTATCCAGCTGGAGGAAGGGTCTGGATACCGGCCTTCGCCGGTATGACGGAGTTGTCTCTGCAGCGTTCTTAGAAAGTCTTACTTCCCGCCGGCGGTCTGACGTCGAACATTCTTATCACTGTGCCGATGGTGATGTAGTGGCCGAGCAGGCCGACGGCTTCGATAAACTTTGCCTTGCCGAACTCCTTTTCCATCCGTGCGAACAATTCTTCGGGTAGCTCATGTTGGTTCATCAGCGTGCGGGTAAATTCCACCAGCAGTCTTTCTTTGCCGGTGAATTTGTCGGCGTCGGCATGGGCGCGCAGCGCTTCGATCGTTTCCGGCATGATGCCGACTTTGTGAGCGCGGATTTCGTGGCGCGTCCAGGCGTAGTGGGCGCTTACTTCGCGGGCAGCGGTGAGGATGATGATCTCGCGGTCGGCATCGGGCAGGAGCGAATGGTTGCGAAAGTAGTCTTCGGTGGCGGCGAAGTGCTGTGCCATCTCCGGCGAGTGCATCAGCATGGAGTAAGGACCGCCGCCGCCGGTGCGACCCTCGAAGATTCGGTCCCAGATTTTCAGCTGCTCTGCGGAAAGTCCTTCGCGTGTCGCGTTGGGTAGTTTGCTCATAGAAACCTTTCTAAAATGTCTGGCTGCCTTCGGGCTTGGGTATTTGGAAGGTGTTGGCGACGAAGCTGATGGTGCTGTAGTGGCCGACCAGGCCGATGACTTCGACGAGTTGTCGGCGATTCAACTCGCGTTCGGCGCGGGCGAATAGTTCATCGGACAAGCCGTGTTCGCGCACCAAGCTCAGCGGGATGTCGGTCAGAAGTTGCTCGCGCGGCGTGAAGCCGGCGCGGGAGCCTTGGGCGCGCAAGGTCTCGATCACTTCCGTGCGCACGCCGACTTGCCGGGCGCGTGCTTCGTGGCGCACCCAGGGATAGTGCGCGCCGAGCTCGCGCGCCGCGGCGAGGATGACGATCTCGCGGTCGGCATCGCTGAGCGCCGAATCCAAGCGAAAATAATCTTCGGTGGCGGCGACGTTGGCGGCGAGGGCCGGGCACATGCAGCAGCATCGAATAGGGCCCGCCGCCGCCAGTGCGGACGGCGTGGATGTGATCCCAAATCTTTTGCTGTTCGGGCGACAATTCATCGCGCTTAGCGTGGGGAATACGGCTCATGGTTCCTCCTAGTCAAACACTCTGCGGCCTTTGTGTGGCTCAAGTGCCACGGTCAATAAGACTTTTACACCACGAAGGACACGAAGAGCACGAAGTTCAGAATTTTGATCATCCGAACCCTTCGTGTCCTTTCGTGAACTTCGTGGTGAGGCTTCCTCAGCATAAACCTGAAAGAAATGGTTAAGCGGACAAGTTCATCATTTTTAACGCCGCCCGGCCGCCGATGCCGTAGGGATTGCCCAAGGTTTCCTGCATCTCGAAGTGGTTCAAGCTTTCGCCGACGAGGAGTTCCACCGGCTTACCGGCAGCTTTCACCGCGGCGGCGAAGTCGCGGTTTTGGCGCTGGAACTCTGGCGTTTCTTGGGTGCCATAGCAGACGGTGATCGGCGCATGCAGCTTGTCCAGATGGCGTTGCGAGCTGAGCGCTTGCTCGACCTCGTCGGTGAATTTCACATACTCACTGCGCTTCGAAAGCCGCACCGGGTGCAAATCGTACATGCCGCTGACTAACAATCCAGCTTTGAGAATGTCGGGCGGCAGGCCAAAATCTTTTTGCCAGTCGGTGACCAACGCGCAGCCGCTCAAGTGCGCGCCGGAGGAATGGCCGGTGATGTAGACGCGATTGGCATCGGCGCCGAAGCGCGCGGCGTTTTTGTAGACCCAGGCGACGGCGCTGCGGACTTGCTGCGCCATCGGCAGCAGGTTGCCGCCGGTGTCCTGAATTTGCACGAAGTCGAGGACGACGAAATTCGCGCCGGCGTTGACGAACATCTCGGCGGGGAAGGCGAAGTCTTTGGCCTGGCCGTTGCGCCAGGCGCCGCCGTGGACGTAGACATTCACCGGCGCGTTGGGCTTATGAGTTTTGTAGATATCGAGTTTTTCATGCTCGCTGGGGCCGTAGACGACGCGCTCCGGCGGAAATCGTTTCAACACCGACTCGCTGGCGGCGGCGCGGCGCTTGGCGAGCAAGGGTTGATTGGGGGCGTAGACTGTCTGATCGTAAGCGTCATCGAGCTCTTGCTGATCCATGCCGAGCCAGACGAGCGGGCCTTTGACGCGAGGTGTCGCTACAGCTGAAGAAGTTTCTGCCATGAATACTCCTGAAGTTTTCCTAGAATCGTTAACGGTGCGATTTAATCACAAAGCCTCCGTCCAGTACAAAGGTTAAAATCAAAGACCCTATGAGTTATGTATCTCGGTTGACAATCACCGCGTCGCGCTGCCGAACATATCGACGCTCCAGATGCCGGGGCCGTGCGCGGCGATATAGAGAAACACGAAACAGTATAAGACTGCTACTTCACCTTGATTCGTGATTGGCCAGTAGCCCATTGGAAAATGGCCGATGAAGTAGGCCGCGGCCATATGGCCGCTGGCTAGAAACGCGGCGGCAACGGTAAATATGCCCATGGTAATCATCAACCCAAGTGCGAGTTCGAGGTAACCGGCGATACCGAGCAAACTAAACAATGGTGCCGGCTCGCCGTTGACCCCGCCAAAGGCGCCGGCAGTTTTCTGCAAACCGTGGCAGACAAATAGTAGGCCGACGATAATGCGCATGATTGCGTAGACTCTGGGGCTCGTAGGCGGATAATATTCGCAGCACGGGTGAGTCTCCGCTTCAGCGCTCGACGCCGTAGAATGTTATGGCATTTTTTCCCAGAATCGCTTCTTTATCGGCCTGACTGAGATCTTCGCGGCTGAGAATATGCTGGAGCTCGATGCGGCAGGATTTGGCATCGAAGCTCTCGTGCGGAAAGTCGGTGGCGAAGACGAACGACTCGTTGCCCGCTTCTTTGACCGCGTAGCCGAGGCCATGATCGTCACCGTCGAAGCCGACAAAAATTTTGCCGGCTTTGGTTTGCCGGCGGAAATATTCGCTGGCCATCACATCAGGGTGCGAGCTCGGCAGGAATTCGCCATGAATGTCGACCTGCAGATGATGCGGGTAGGAGCGGTCGAGACGGTCCATGAAGAACGGCACCCAGGTCGCGCCACCTTCGAGGAAACCGACGCGCAGTTTGGGGAAGCGATCGAACACGCCGTAGGAGAGCATCGCGGCTGCTTGCGCCATGATCCCGAACGGATGGCCGAGGGCATGCACCGGATAGTAAACGCCGATGCTGTCCATGCCTAAATGGTGCAGCGCGCCGACGTGAACCGCCAGCGGCGCGTTGAGTTTCTCGGCTTCCTCGTAGATCGGCCAATAGATTTTTGAGCCGAAGTGGCCTTTGATGCCTTCGCCGTTGGATGGCAGCATGGCGCCGGCCATGCCGAGTTCTTTTACCGCGCGGCGCAATTCTTCACAGGCGGCTTGAGTATCTTGGATCGGGATTAGCGCCATGCCTTTGATGCGCGGCGTAACCTTGGTGAATTTTTCATAAAGCCAATTGTTATAAGCGCGGCAAGCGGCGATAGCCCAGTCTTCGGCGATGATCCGGCCGACGGCTAATCCTGCCGTGGGATAGACGACGGTCCAATCGATCTCAGTTTCGTCCAGGAAGTCGAGCCATTCTTTGGGGCCGACATCGCCGGTGCGCGAACGCTTTTCGCCGCCTTCCAAGTAATGAAAGTGAATATGATCGAAAGCAGGAAATACCTGCGTGCGATTGCCCGCCGGCATGAATTTAGATATTTCGTCCATACAGGGGCGGTCGTTGACATGGCCGTCGGCGTCGATGATTTGCATTGTTTGAGCACCTTTCGTTGGAACTTCAATCGGCTATAACAAGTTGACTTCGCTCATGTCAACGCAGGAGGGTTAAACAGTTCAAAGGTTCAATGTTCAATGTTGACCGGAGAATTCCTGCCGTGATAGTTGGAGTCGCAGGATTTAATGGAGGGGAAATGAAATTCGTCATTGTGATTTTAGCTCTCGCGGTATTTTTCTGGGCGTCACCAACTTTTGCCCAGGATGCGAAAACCATCGACGCGGCTAAAAAAGAAGGCGGTAAGGTGGTGATTTACGGCTCGTTGGAGAGCCAGGTGGTGGATGAAGTGTTGGCTGGCTTTCGCAAGAAGACCGGGCTCAACGCCGAGTACTGGCGCGCTTCGGCGATGAGCGTGATGAACCGGTCGATGAGCGAGTACCGCGCCGGCGCGCCGCTCTACGACATCGTCATGAACAACTCGGATCCATTGGTGATCATGGCCAACGAAGGGATGATCGCCAAGTACGACTCGCCGACGGCGAAAAAATATCCCAAGGAGCAGATCGATGCGCGGCTCGGCCCGGTAAGCCGCTACGGCATCGTCGGCGTGGTCTATCACAAGGGCTCGATCAAAGCCGAGGACGCGCCCAAGTCGCTCGACGATCTGGTCAATGCAAAATACAAAGGCATGCTGGTGATGGCCGATCCGACGCTACACGTGACGACCATTCAATGGCTATCGAGTTTGCACAAGATCATGCCCAAAGAACGCGCCGACAAATTCATCCGTGATCTGGCGGCGACGAAGCCGACCTTGGTCGAGTCGATGCTGCCGGCGGCCGAGCGCATGGCCAACGGCGAGTTTCCCATCGCCCTGACTTTCATCAAATACGCCTACACCGCGGCCAAGGGCGGTGCGCCGCTAGACTACGTGCGTCTCGAAAAAATGCTCGGCGATGCTCACTACGCCGTGCTCAGCAACAAAGCGCCGCGCCCAAGCGCCGGCAAAGCGTTCATCGACTACTACCTCGACGACGAGAATATGAAAATCCTTGCCCAAGCCGGCGAATTCCCCAATCGCAAAGGCATCTACCCGCCGCTCCCCGGCGCCGACAAGATTCAGTACGTGCAAATGGAAGTGCTGGAGGCGAAAGCGTTCGAGGAAAAGAAAAAGGAGTTAGGCAAGATATTTTTGAAGTGACGGTGTGTGTTAAGGTGTCGTTGCGTTACAGGCAGGCGATAGATGAAGGTGACGCGCGAATTCGGTATTCCCGCGCACGCGGGGATCCAGGTTTATTGCGCCGGACTTAAACTTGGATCAGCCGAGTTTCTTTAACTTCAATTTGTACATTTCCTGGCGCCGCACATAGCCCGGTGCGGCGCGATGCATTTTTTCGATATCTTCATCAGTGAGTTCGCGGATGACTTTGGCTGGTGAGCCGAGGATGAGTTTGCGCTCGCCGTAGCTCTTTCCTTCCAGCACTAAAGCGCCGGCGCCGACCAGGCAGTTTTTGCCGATAACGGCGCCGTTCAACACGACGGCTTGGATGCCAACGAGCGAGCCGTCGCCGATAGTGCAGCCGTGCAGTACAGCCTGGTGGCCAATGGTGACGTTCTCGCCGACCAAGAGTGGAAATCCAGGATCAGTGTGCAGCACGGCGTTGTCTTGGACGTTGCTGCCATTGCCGATCGTAATCGAATCGTTGTCGCCACGCATAACGACGCCGGGCCAGACGCTCACGTTCTCGCCCAAAGTAACTTTGCCAATGACAGTCGCTTCAGCTGCGACATAGGCTGAATTAGGAATATTTGGTATGTCATCGCCCAGTTGATAGATCGCCATGGTTAGCTTTGCAAATCGCTCAGCGCTCAAGCTCGCGAATATTGTTCAAGGTCGCCGCAGAGGATCATATCTCACGCGACGCACAGTGCAAAGACGAACTTTCCAGTCATCTACACTCAGGCGCGGAGGCTGCTATCCTCCGCACACCACAACCGCACGACAACAATGGCCTCCCCAGCTCTCACTGAAGACCAATCAACGGCCGTCCCGCCTTTGCCAGTATTTTTTCTTAGTGCTTCCTGATTTCGGCGATCTCCGGATATTTACTCATCCATGCATACAGCTGGCCGGCGTCGATGACCGTGTGCAGGGGAATAATGCTGGGTGACTCGCATGGGGGTTGTGCTCAGCAAAACCGCCGCTCCAGCGTAGATAAAGCGTTCCAAGTCTTCTATTTCGACAATCAAACGACGACAATTCTCGCCTAGGGCGTGGAGTTTGCCAATCGTAAAGGCATTTACCCACCCCTGCCGGGGGAGGATAGATTCAATACGGCAAATAATATTGCACGACGGAAAGCGTTCGATGATTAGAAAAATGAGTTTAGTAAAATCTTCCTACGCGGTGTGGGTCCGCCGTAGCGCACACCTTAACTCAAGGAAAGCCGGTTACCAGCGGAAAAGCACGATCGGGTTTAGCACTTTAATTTGGTGATCCTTAGCTGCTTCTTCTTTTCGCGCCCGTTCTTCCGGGCTCGCCTCCCTTTGCGCCGCGGCAGCGAGGTCTTGGATGTACTTGTCAAAGTCATGCTGCACTGGCGACGGAATCGTTTCGATCTCGATGCGCAAATCGCGCTCGTCGCGCTGGTTATTTTTCAAATCAAAAGCCGACGTTGAAACGGCTCTGAAGACAAAAACGAGAATAAATATAAAAATACCGTATTTCATAGTTTTTCCCTCTCGTGGGTTAAAAACAGCAAACCTTGGGCCAGCGGGAAGTGGGCGAAATTACGGCGATTTCTAGTTTTTCAGTAGCTGGAAGTAGGTAAAATTCCTACTACGAAACACGTAAGAATTACCCAATTGCAAAGTCGAAGATTTGGTCGTTATCTGAGAGTTTGTCACCGCGCGCAGGTAGTCATTTGAGTCCGAAAAACGCGCGGCCGAACTTGCCGAGGACGGTTTTGCGTAACTCCCGACTGGTTTCGGCGACTTCGGGAAATTTATTCATCCATTCATATGGTCGGCAGGCGTCGATGACGGCGCGGGAATTGAGAAATACTTTAGAGTCGGGATGGATCATCGGGTCGAGGGCGCTGGACCAGCTGCGCCGCTGGATGTCGATGTCGTCCGCGGGATCGCAGCGGGTCGATAGCGCCCAGACGACATCGTCAATGCGCGTCGGATCGATGTCGTCGTCGACAACGATGGTGAAGCGATTTTGATAGCCGCCGGAGAAGCATTGGGACGCGATCATACCGGCTTGTTTCACATGGCCGGGATAACGCTGCTTGATGGCGACGACGGTGAACTGGCGCGGGCCGGGCTCGTGGGACCAGACGCCTTTTATGTCCGGGATGCCGGCTTTTTCCATTTCTTCCCAGACATGGGCCGAGCGGGTGATGGCGCGCAGGAGCGTGAGAGTGTGCGGCGGGCGCGCCGGGTTGGCGCAGGAAATAATCGGATTATTTCGATACAAGACGCGTTTGACACGAATGAACGGCTCGGGGCTGCGAGGACTGGCGTAGTAGCCGGGCCACTCGCCAAAGGGACCTTCGTCTTTAAATTCACCCGGGCGGATTTCGCCCTCTAAAACAATTTCCGCATCGGCGGGATAGGGTAGGCCAGTGATGTCGCTGCGAATCACTTTGGTCGGCGCGCCGCGCAACCCGCCGGAGTAGTCGAACTCGCTGACGCCCGCGGGCACCGGACAGGCCGCGGCGAACCAGTCGAGAGGATCGCTGCCGAGAACGACGTTGACCGGCATCGCTTGGTTTTTGTCAAAATATTTCTGTTTGTGAATGAAGGCGTGTTTTCCCGGACCGATGTAAATGCTCAGCGTGTTTTTATCCTGCGACATGATCCGGTAGGTGCCGACGTTGATCCAATCCGAATCGGGATCTTTGGTGATCACCAGATGGCCGGTGCCGATGTAGCGGCCGCCGTCTTTTTCATGCATAAGCGGCGAAGGGAAGATCGACAGATCGACGTGGTTGCCCTCTTGGACGTTTTCATGAACCGGGCCGGTTGTCACTTGTTCCATGCGCAGCGGCGCGCTCTGCTTCATGCGCTGATGATAGATGCGAGTGAATTCCAACACGTGATCGAACTCCTCGGTGACGCCGAGGGTCAGCGCGATGCGCTTCGGCGAGGCGAAATGGCCGAACAGTGTGCGATAGCCGGGCCGATGGTCTTTGATGTTGTCGAAGATCAGCGCCGGCGCATGGGGCGGATGCTCGCGGTAGAGCACGTCGACGATGGCGCCCATTTCTAGATTCCAGTCGATGTTTTCGAGCGTCGTCAGTTCGCCGAAGGCGTCGACTTTGGCGAGCCAGTCGCGCAGGCCGTGGTAGTTCATGGTTGCTCCATAGGATGCTAAAGATTTTTCACCACGAAGGATCACGAAGAGTCGAAAAATTTTTCGAACCTTCGTGTCCTTCGTGCCTTCGTGGTGAGAACAACCGCCGCATTTCACGCCGAGGTTTCGGCCTTGGGCGACTTTCCCAAAGTCAGCGAGACACCGTCGCGGCGGATGTGGATGTGGCTGCTGTCTTTTTTCTTGGTTAGTTCTTCGATCAGCTGCATGAGCGGCCGTTTGCCGTCGAGTTTTGGCGGTGGCGCGCCGGCGGTCAAGAGCGCGTTGACATTATCGCTGCCGGCGTAGACGCGTAGTATGAGTTCTTCATCCGGGAGCGATGGGCCGCCGAATTTGTTGCGGATTTCTTTGAGCGAAGGTTGCGGCGGTTCCCAGGCGGTCCATTCCTTGGCACGGCCGCGATTCAGTATGCGATCTTTCACGTTGGGATCCATGATCTCAGTGGCTTCGGCGCCCCAGACGCCGAGGGCGTATTGGATCACTTGATCGGTGACTTCCTTGTAGCGCTCGCCGACGATGACGTTGATCGCCGCCTGGGTGCCGACGAATTGCGACAGCGGCGTGACCATGATCGGAAAGCCAAACTCAGCGCGCACGCGCGCCGACTTCGTCCAAGGTCGCCGGCAGTTTATCTTCCATGCCGACCAAACGTAGCTGGTGGCGCAAGTTGGAAATCATGCCGCCGGGGACTTGATGGAGGTATTGCGAGTGATCGTAGGCGAGGGGTTGGCCGATGGCGAGGCCGTCGCGCTCGGCGATGGCGGTGAAGTGTTCGGTCACCGGCTTCAACGGTTCTTCATTAATCTGCGGCGCAAAACCCAAGGCGCGCAGATTCTTCGCCATGTTGAAGATCGACGGTTGTGACGAGCCGTTGGCCAGCGGCGGAATCGAAGTGTGGATTGTCTTGATGCCGAGCTTGGCCGCTTCGAGGTAACAGAGCGGCGCCAAGCCGTTGTTGCAGTGGGCATGAAATTCTACCGGGGTTTCACCGGCATTCTTCATGATCAGCGGTATTAACGTGCGGGCGCGCTCGAGCGTTAGCAGGCCGCCGACATCTTTGAAGCAAACGCGATAGGGGCGGATCTCCCCGGCTTCTTTGGCCTTCTGCGCGTAGTACTCGTCGCTGTGGCGCGGCGATACCGAGTATATCAAGTTGACGATGGTTTCCATGCCCAACTGGCGCAGCTCGTGCAACTCTTCTTTGAAGCCGCGAAAGTCATTCCAACACGTCGATGTGCGCGTTAGTGTAATGCCGTAGGAGACGATTCTCTCCACTAGCAGCTTCATGATTGCGCTCGGGAGTTTTTCGAACGCCCCCGAGCCGTGGATACCGCCGTGCAGCCGAAGCTTGGTGCGGCGAAATTTTTTTGTTCCCAGGCGAATCCAGTCCCAGGGATTTTCTTTGTGCTCGCGCACGTATTTCTTGATCATGTTGGAGCTGAAGAACTCCAAGGACTCGAAGCCGGCTTGATCCATCTGCTCGGCGGCACCGAGCATGGCGTCTGTCTTCATGCCCAAAGCCCACAGGCTCTGTTGGCCGTCGCGCAGGGTAGTGTCGACGAAGGTGATATCGTTCATGGAAGTTAGTTGCCTTGGTAAGATTATAGCGAAGTTCGCTTTTCCACCGTAAGCTGCGGGAATACTGGAGCGATGGAGTGTCGGGTCCAGAAACCCACTACTCCATCTCTCAATGCTCCATTCCGGTTATCTTTTCACCGGCACGGCGTTGCTCTGGATCAGTTCGCGGACGATGGAGTAGTCGGTGAGTTTGCTGCGGTCGATGCCGGCGGCGCGTTTGTCGACGTAGGTCATCATCTTCACCAGGTTTTCGATGGCGGCGTCGGGGGCGATCAGATCGACGGTGGCGCGGGCGCGCATCTGCTCGTAGGCGTGTTCGAGAGTTTCACGTTCGTCAGTCTGAATGATTTTTTTCAGAACATCCATCGCGCCGGACTTATTGACTGTCATATAATAAGTCGCTTCCATGTTGGCTTTGACGAAGCGCAGCCATTTGCCGCGGTTGGCTTTCAAATTCGCCACGGTGACCGTGATCGGGCCGTTCATGAAGGCGGTCTTCTTGCTCGGCACCAGGTGAAAGCCCATCTGTTTCATCTTCGGTTCGAAGGCGAAGTCCACCGGCGCCGCGTCGATGCCGCCGCGCACGAGCGCCGCCAAACGTTCCTGCGAACCGCCCAGTTGCAACAGAGTGACGTCTTTCGCTGTATTGAGGCCGGCGTCTTCGAGCATGACGCGCAAGACCAACGACGACTTGCCGCCGAGCCGGTTGATGCCGACTTTCTTGCCGCGCAACTGCGACAGGTCGTCGATCCTATCTTTGGTCATGACCGTGTAGGAAACCAGATTGTCCCAGCTGCCGAGGGAAGTTACCGGTATGCCTTGCAGGTTGGACTGCACGAGTCCCGTCGGCGCGCCGGAGGTGGCATCGATATCGCCGGAGATCAACGCTTGATAGGTTGTCGGTTCGCTGTTGATACGGATAATCTCCGCTTTCAAACCATTTTTTTCGAAGAAGCCTTTTTCGTGGGCGATCAGCACCGGATAGGACACCGTTGGGAACAACGGCACGCCGATGCGCACGCGATCCTGCGCCAATACCGTCGCGCGCGCGAAGGCGAAACATAGCAACGTCAATAATGCTAGCTTTTTCATCTTACTCCTTAGAGTTCTTACGTCATCCATCCGATTCGGGCGCATTATGGTTTAAGTGGCGCAGCGGTTTCAAGCCTATTTGGGTTCAAACAGTCGGCGCCAAGGTCGTCGCTTGGACGGTATAGGCATTACCATTGACATTGCGCTGGATAAGACGTACTTTAACTTATCTTCTTCAGTAAACGGCCTTCTGGTAGAGGACATAATAAAGGTTGAAGGCCCCTGTCAGTCTGTCCTTGCGAACAATATCTAAAGGATCTTCCGACCAGAGCTACGCAGTTGAGCTCCCATGTTCGGCCCCCATTAGCAGTTCATTTCTCAGGGTAAAAGACATTAACATTCTCTATAGGAGGAGAACATGGGTAGTAAATTGTACGTGGGCGGCTTGCCCTATTCGGTAACCGGCGATCGGTTGCAAGAAATCTTTTCGGCGCATGGCGAGGTCACCTCGGCCAATGTGATTTCCGATAAATTCACCGGTCAATCGCGCGGTTTCGGCTTTGTCGAGATGAGCTCGGGGAGCGAAGCACAGAAGGCGATCGAGAGCCTGAATGGCACTCAGCTCGATGGGCGCACCTTGACTGTCAATGAAGCCAAGCCGATGGCCAAGCGTGAAGGCTTTGGCGGTGGTGGCGGCGGCGGTGGTAATCGTGGCGGTGGCGGCGGTGGTCGCGGCGGCCGCGGTGGCGGCGACGGCGGTGGCCGGGGTAATCGCTGGTAGAGTTTCGCAAGTAAAATAACTGCATAAAGGGCAACCGTCTCGGTTGCCCTTTTTTATTGTGCTCGATCCTTGTTTGTTATTATCAATGGAATTTTTTTTCGCCACCTGTCCGCGCGGTCTGGAGATGATCCTGGTCGACGAATTGCGCCAACTCGGCGCGGACAAAGTTCACGCCGTTGGCGGCGGCGTGCAGTTCGGCGGCGATCTCATGGTTTGCTACCGGGTCAATCTCGAAAGCCGCATCGCTAGCCGCGTGCTCTGGCAAGTCGCGACAGCCGGTTATCGTAGTGAAAACGATATCTATCGTGCCGCTTACGCGGTGCCGTGGACCGACTGGTTCGATGCCGCGCGGACCATCCGCGTCGATGTCTCGGCGACCAAGAGCCCGCTCACTAGCCTCAACTTCGTCACGCTCAAGATCAAAGACGCCGTGTGCGACAAAATCCGCCAGGTTTCACAGCAGCGTCCGAGTGTCGACACGCGCGACCCGGATATTCCGATCCAAGGCCATTTGACCGATCGCGAGTTTACACTTTATCTCGACACCTCGGGTGAGCCACTGTTCAAGCGCGGGCAGCGCATCGCCACCGGCGAAGCGCCGCTTGAGAGAAAACCTCGCCGCGGGAATTCTTCGCCTCGCCGGATGGACTCCGGGCATTACCTTGCTCGATCCGATGTGCGGCAGCGGGACGATTCTTGTCGAAGCGGCGTGCATGGCGCTCGATATCGCGCCGGGATTGGGACGCCAATTCGCCTTTGAAAAATTTCTGAACTTCAACTCGGTGGCATGGCGCGAGCTGATCCAGCGCCGCACGGCGCGGCGCAAGGCACGCGTGGCGCTGCCGATCCATGGCAGCGATCTCGACGGCAAGGTACTGCAAGCGGCGCAGGCGAATCTTGCGGGTGCCGGTCTGGAGCAGGTCGTCAGTTTGAAGCGGGCTAGCGTTCTGGAAATCACCGCGCCGGCCAAGGTCGGGATCATCGTCAGCAACCCGCCTTATGGCGTGCGTCTCGGCGAGCAGCAAGCGCTGGCGGAACTTTATCCCAAGCTGGGCGATGTCTTGAAAAAACAGTTCACCGGCTGGCGCGCTTACTTTCTCAGCGCCGACATGCAACTGCCCAAGCTCATCCGGCTCGCCACTTCCAAACGCACGCCGCTATTTAACGGCGCGCTGGATTGCCGGCTGTTCGAATACAAGATGATCGAAGGTGGAATGCGCAAGAAGAAGCCGGAACCGGGAAATGACGGAGTGACCGAATAACGGGTCGCTCCTTTCGTCAGACCATCATTCCATCAGGAATCGTCGCATTCTTGATGATGACGACGATGCCATTGCGGATGACAAATCCCAGCTCCTCCCGAGTCGATTCCTGAATCTTATCTTGATTGACAATTTGCACGTTGCGGCCGATACGGGCGTTTTTGTCGACGATGGCCCGCTGGATGGTGGTGTTGGCGCCGACACCCAGGGGAACTTTACCGCTGTCAAGGACTTGCTGCCGTTCCGCCGGCGACTCGTAATAGTCCGATCCCATCAGCAATGCGTTGTCGATCACGCAGCCGGTTTCGATGCGCGAGCGAATGCCGATGACCGAGCGCTTCACGGTACATTCCTTGAGGATGCAGCCTTCACCGACCATGGATTCGATGACATGGGAATCGAGCAGCTTGGTCGGTGGCAAGTAGCGTGAGCGCGTATAGATCGGCGCTTTCTCATCGTAGAAGCTGAAGGAAGGAACCGGCTGCTGGGTGAGCGCCAAATTAGCCTGGTAGAATGATTCGATGGTGCCGATATCCTCCCAGTAGTCCTTAAACAAGTAAGCTTGAACTCTTTTATTCGCAGCCGCCGCTGGAATGATTTCCTTGCCGAAATCGGTGTGACCCGGGTTTTTATCAAGCAGATCGAGCAGCACCTGCTTGTCGAAAACGTAGATGCCCATAGAGGCGATATAGGGCAGCTCTTTTGCTTTTTCTTTCGATAGGCCAAGCACCGTCGTGTCCACGGCCATGGCTTTCAGAGCGTCGCCTTTGGGTTTTTCGCTGAACGCGCGCACCCGTCCATGGCCGTCGATCGCCATTAAACCGAATTCAGAAGCCCGGCTCTCATCCACCGGCACCACCGAGAGGGTGATGTCGGCCTTGGTCTCGCGATGGCGCTCAATGAAGTCAGCATAATTCATCCGGTACAAGTGATCGCCGGACAAAATCAGATACTGATCGACATCCCATTCCGCGAAGAGCCGGAGATGCTTGCGCACTGCGTCGGCGGTTCCTTCAAACCAATTCGGACTTTCGGGAGTTTGCTGCGCCGCCAGCACTTCGACAAATCCCTGGGAGAAGCCCGCCCCTAAAGCGGCGTAGGTTCGGGAAATATGCCGGTTGAGCGACGCGGAATTAAATTGCGTCAATACGTAAATTCGCTGGAGATCGGAGTTGATACAATTACTAATGGGAATATCGATCAAGCGATACTTGGCGCCAAGCGGGACCGCTGGCTTGGCGCGCAGTTTGGTTAAAGGGTAGAGCCGGGTGCCGACCCCACCGCCTAAAATCATCGCTAGGACTTTTTTCACCTAGTTACCTTCCGTCGGTAGTTTCTACGGTTCATGCGCACGCGCCGGCATGAAGCCGCGGTCCTTCCGAACAGTAATCAACCGGGTGCGCCTAAGTCAACCGCAAAGCGGTGATCCAGGCAGAAGCGGCGGGCAGCGATTGATTACCCCGAGGTCGCTCGATCGGCGCGGCTATTTTCGCAGTTCACGGCCGAGCAGCCGAAGGATTTCATTGAACTGGCGCTGCATGGCGATCATTTGCTCGCGCATGTTTAGCGCGACTTCCGCGCCTTCGAAGTTCACGCCCATCTCTTCGATGAGCAGGTGTGCGACGCGGACGCGGTCGACTTGATCGAGCGTATAGAATTTTTCGCTACCGCGGATGATCGGAGAGATGACCTGTTCCTGTTCCAAACGTTTGACGAACTTTACGTTAACCCCGCAGACTTTTGTCACTTCGGTAATGCGCAAATATTTTCGCGGCATTTTTTTATTCCTCAGTTACAGCCGAATGTTTTGACGCACGTTTTCGCCGTAGGCTTGGTCGATCTTGTCGATCACTTCTGGGGCAACATCTTCATTTGGCACGCGCACCATCAGACGCAGATATAAATCTCCAGCGGGAGTTTGCCCGTGGGCCGGAACTCCTTTGCCTTTGATGCGTAACTGTTGGCCGCTCTGTGCACCCAGAGGAATTTTTACCATGATTGCTCCACTGGGCGTCGGCACCTCGACGCTGGCGCCGCGCAGCGCTTCGCCGACGGTGATCGGCAAGTCCATGGACAAATCTCGACCGGAGCGAGTGAGTATCGGATGAGGCCGGATACGCGGCGTTATAAAGAGATCGCCCGCCGGTCCACTGCGAAATCCCGCTTCGCCTTTTCCCCGCAAACGGATGCGTTTGCCGGGATCGGCGCCGGGTGGAATGTTGACCCGAATCGTTTCCGCGCGCATGACGCGACCGCTGCCATCGCAGGTGGTGCATGGGTCACCGGGCAGCTTTCCGCTGCCCGAACAGCGCGGGCAGGCCTGGCGAAACTGCAGCGGCCCTTGGGCGATGGATACGCTGCCGCTGCCGCCGCATTGTGGACAATTGGTCGGCACGGTTCCAGTTTTTGTGCCCGAGCCGTGACAGGTGTCGCAGGACACCGGCCGATCGAGTGTGATGGCGGTTTGAAAGCCGCGCACGGCATCGAGGAAGTCGATTTCCATGCTCGACTCAATATCCCCGCCGCGCTGCGGTCCGGTCTGCGCCCGCGGGCCGCGCCGGAACATGCCGCCAAGGCCGCCAAAAAGATCGCCCAAGTCGTCCGTGTCGAACGCCTGCGTGCCGCCGCCGCGGGCTGACTGCTGGCGCCATTGCTCATAGGTACGCGCCTTCTCGGCATCGAAGCCGGCGGCCAATCCGGCCTCGCCGAATTCGTCGTAAAGCTTGCGTTTTTTCTCGTCGCTCAGGACGTCGTAGGCAACCGAAAGGGTTTTAAATTTGCTTTCCGCTTCTTTGTTGCCGGGATTGAGATCGGGATGATACTTGCGCGCAAGTTTGCGATAGGCCTTGCGCACGTCGTCATTCGAGGCGCCGTGCTCGACGCCGAGAGTTTTATAATAATCAAGGTCCGCCATCGTAACTTACAAGATAATCATCAAGCCGCGACTTGCAAGAGAAATAGCGCAGCGCTCGGCAGCCGCATGCCGGCATGCCGAGCGATTGCATTGACAGGATCATTTTCAAGCGCCCATCGCTTTGCGCAACTGGACGAACGACTGCAGCTGGCCCTGATTGATGGTGATCTGGCTGTCCTGTGCCTGGTAGAGGCTGCGCTGGGCTTCGAGCAGGTTGAGATAATCGACGGCGCCGGCGTCGAAGCGCGCTTTGGCGATGTCGTAGGCAGTTTGCGATTCGGCGACGGTGGCGCGCGATAGCACGGCGCGGTCGTTATTGCTTTTAAGCGCCGCGAGGGCGTCTTCGACCTCTTGAAACGCCACCAGCACGGTCTGACGATACTGCACCGCAAGCTCTTTCTGGCGCGCGGTGACATTTTCTAGATTGCCGGTGAGCCGCCCGCCGGTAAAAATCGGCGCGAGCAAACTCGAGGCAATGGAGGTTGCCGCCGCCGCCGGCCCGCCGAAACCAGCGGCGATCGCGGTGTCCAACCCTAGGGTCAACGACGGGAAGAAGGCGGCGCGCGCTACGCCGATATCGGCATTGACTCCGAGCAAGCCGGCCTCGGCGCTCTCGATGTCGGGGCGCGCGGTCAACAGCGTCGCCGGCGGCGTCAAGTTAACCGGCGGCAGCGACAGCGTCGCCAGCCCGGCAGTCGGCGCGGCATAATTCTGCGGCGCCAGGCCGAGCAGAATCGCCAATGCATTGGCGGTTGTGCTGCGCTGTTCGAAGAGCGAGGCCATTACTGTGCGGAGATTGTTCACGGCGACGCGCTGCTGGGAAACTTCCAGACCCGAGACGCTGCCCTGGCCGAAGCGCGCTTCGATGATACGCAAAACCTCTTCGGCGTCCTTGAGGTTGAACTCGGCGATGCGAATACGGTCGTTGAGGCTCAAAATTTGCGCATAAAAATTTGTCGCGTCCGAGATTACGACGAGGCGCAACGCTTCGCGGTCGAACTCGCTCGCGTTGACCCGATAGTCGGCGGACTTGGCCGCGTTCCGATTCTTTCCCCACAGATCGACTTCATAGCTGATGCTGCCGCCGCCGCGCGCCGCATTGCTGCTGCCCGAATCTTCGAAGGTGCGCGAAGCTGAGCCGCTGGCAGTGACGGTCGGATAGAGTGGAGAGGCCGAGCTCTTGGCCTGGGCGCGCGCCTGTTCGATCCGATGGAGCGCGGCCTCAAGATCAAGATTCTGCGCCAGCGCATTGTCGATCAAATGGTTGAGATCCGCGCTGCCGAGCTCCTGCCAGAAAGTCGTGGCCGGATTCACCTGCGCGTTGCCGACGCCGGCGACGTTGCTCCAACCGGTGGGCAGAGCCATTTGCGGGCGCTCGTATTTCGGCGCGAGACTGCATGCCGACAACGCTAACGAGAGGGCGACTGTACCGTTCAACAGATATTTACGCATAGAGCACCTCACTCCGAAGCTAAGGCAACAACTGGATCGAGCTGGGCGGCTTTACGGGCCGGCAGATAACCGAACGCCAGGCCGGTGGCGGATGCGCAGGCGAAGGCGAGCGCCGCCGGCGTCACCGAAAATACCACGGTCATGCCGCTGTAGCGCAGCACCAGGCCGGCGATCACGCCCACGGCGATGCCCATAAGTCCGCCGGCGGCGCACACCACCGCGGCCTCGATGTTGAACTGCAACATGATGTCGCGCATGCGCGCGCCGGTGGCCATGCGGATGCCGATTTCTCGGGTGCGTTCGACCACGCTGACCAGCATGATATTCATGACGCCGATGCCGCCCACCAGCAGCGAGATCGCTGCCACGGTGCCGAGCAGCAGGGTAAAGGTATCCTGGGTTTCCATCGCGGCTTGGAGAAACGAAGCCATGTTGCGGACGCTGAAGTCCTCCGCGTTATGGCGCGCCTTGAGGAGCGCCTCGACCTGCTGCTGGGTGGCTTCGATGGCTGCGGCGTCTTTGACCTTGATGGTAATGCTGCTCAAGTAGTTTTTGCCGAATAGCCGCACCAAGCCGGTGTTGATCGGCATGAAGATGACATCGTCCTGGTCGCTGCCGTTGGGTGATGCGCCTTTCTCGGTCATCACGCCGATCACGACAAACGGTACGCTCTTCATCAGAATGTACTTGCCGACCGGGCTGCTGCCGTCGGGAAAGAGCGTTTTGGCCACCGTGCGGCCGAGCACGACGACGGCCGCATACTTCTTCATATCGTCGGCGTTGAAAAACTGTCCTTCGGCCACCGGCCATTCGCGCGCTGAGGGAAAATCCTCGCTCGTGCCCTGCACTGAAGTTTGATAATCGATATTGCCGAAACGCACCGTAGCACGGCTGTTGCGCTCGGCGAGCGCGCTTTCGACGTTGGGCAAGGTTTTGATCGCGGCGGCGTCTTCCGGCACCAGCGTAACGATGTCGCCGGAGTTGCGGATGCCGGCGGCGCCGGGGCGAATCAGCATTAGATTTGTGCCGAAGGAACTGATGCGATCGAGCACCTTTTGCCGGCTGCCTTCGCCCACCGCGAGCATGGCGACCACAGCGGCGACGCCGATGATGATGCCAAGCAGCGTGAGCGCCGTCCGAAAGATGTTTACGCGCAGCGACCGCCAGGCAGTGACGAGCGCTTCCTGCATGCTCGCCAGCAAGCCGACGGCGCTCCCGAAACTGCGATTGTTTGCATCTGACTTCTCTTCCGGTTCCGCGTCGACGATGCCGTTGTCCTCGATAATCCGTCCGTCCTGAATGCGCACGATGCGGCTGGCGTGCTGTGCGACGTTCTCGGCGTGGGTGATGAGGATAATCGTGCGCCCTTCGGCGTGGAGTTGTTTGAGCAGTGCCAGGACTTCGTCGCCGCTCTTGCTGTCCAGCGCGCCGGTGGGCTCGTCGGCGAGGATCACCGGCGGATCATTCACCAGGGCGCGGGCTATCGCGACCCGTTGCTGCTGCCCGCCCGACAGCTCGGACGGCCGGTGATCGGTGCGCTCACTCAGCCCCAGCCGCTTTAACAGCTCGTTCGCATGAGTCTTGCGTTTGTGTTTTGCCAGGCCGGCGTACACCGAAGGTATCGCGACATTTTCCTGGGCCGTCGCCGTGGCGAGAAGATTATAGCGTTGAAAAATGAAGCCGAAAGTTTCGCGCCGCAGCGACGCCAGCTCGTCGGCGTCAAGATTCGCCGCTTCCCGGCCGAGCACCCGATAACTGCCCGCGCTCGGGCGATCGAGACAGCCGATAATATTCATCAGTGTCGATTTGCCTGAGCCGGACTGGCCCATGATCGCGACAAATTCACCCCGGCGGATTCGCAGCGACACGCCGTCGAGGGCGCGCACGGTGGTATCGCCGTTGGTGTAATGTTTCTCGATGTTATGCAGTTCTAGGATAGTCGCGCTCATAACTGTGGCCCTCGGTTGAGGCGCGGCTGATTACCGGCGCCGCGTTGCGGATTATTTGCCTGACTGGCCGTCCGGTTGGCTGCGCCGGCGGGTCGATTCACTGCGATCCGTTCGCCTTCTTTGAGTCCGTCAACGACTTCCGCCTGGGTGCGGCTTTGCAAGCCGACGCGGACGATGCGCTGCTCCGGGCCTTTGTCGGTGATCACCGCGATCCGATAGGCCTTGCCTTTGTCGTTGTCTTGCTGCGCTGCTCGGCGCGTGAGAATCTCTGCGGGTACGATCAAGGCGTTTTCCGCCTTGCCGAAGATAAAGAATACTTGGGTTGTCATGCTGGTCATAAGCTGTCGGCCTTCGTTCTTGACGTCGATCAAGACATCGTAGAGCACCACGTCGTTGACGATCTGTGGTGTCGGCAGCACCTGCCGCACGGTGCCCGGCCAGCGCCGCTCGCTGTTGCCGAGGGTGGTAAAATAAACCGGCATGTTGGCTTTGATCCGGTTCACATCGGCTTCCGCGACCTGGGCGCGCACGGTCATGACATCGAGACTGGCAATCTGCAAAACCGTCGGCGCGGTCTGATTGGCGTTCAATGTCTGCCCTTCTTTGGTCGGCAATGTCGTTACCGTGCCGGCCATCGGCGCGTAAATTTTTGTATAACTGAGATTGGCCCGGCTCGCTTTCAAATTAGACTCCGTTTCCTGCATCTGCGCGGCGATCGAGTCCACTTGAGCTTTGGCCACTGCGAATTGGGATTCCGTCTCCTGCAATGCCTGCTGGCTAACCGCGTTGGCGGCGATCAGATTTTGGTTGCGTTTCAGATTCTGTTCGGCCAAAACCGCCTCGGCCTTCTGTTGGTTGAGCTGGGCGCGCAAACTATTTAGCTTGGCTTCCCCTGCTTCGACCTGGGCCTGGTAGACGCGCGGGTCGATCTCGGCGAGTAATTGTCCCTTAGTTACGGTATCGCCGATATCGACATGGATTGCCTTTAGCTGGCCGGAAACCTGGGTGCCGACGTCAACGTATTGCTTAGCTTCGAGCTTGCCCTGCGAGGTGACGACTTCTTCAAGGTTGCCGCGGCGGACCGTGATCGGCTGAACCACTTCACCTTGAGAGCTTTGCGCCGCGCTGGTGTACCAGTACCAGCCGCCGGCGCTGAGCCCGGCGACGGTGATTCCGGCGATAATTTTGTTGCGAACTGTCTTGTTTAGCCATTTCATAGGGTTTTTCCCGTCCTCTAGGAGGTTGTTAACTGTTAATACGACCTAGCCGAGGGAAGTCTTCGGAGCACGCAAAAAAAAGGCGCCGGGGTTACCGGCGCTTTTGGAAATGGGCGTTTTTGCAGGGGATTGTCGTTTAGGCCGGTGGCGGCGGGCGACGCAGCAGTTCGGCGAAACGTTGCCGTTCCTCAGGGGTCAGGTCCTTGACGGCGTTCTTGACCACTTCGGATAGTTTTTTTGTCATATCGGCGCGCATTTTGTTGATCTTGGCTTGCTGCCCATCGAAGGCGGCTTCGTCGAAGGGCTCGACGGCCAGAAGCCGCGCCGATTCATCCTGAATCTGGCGCATTTCACGGAACAGCGGCTCGGCGGTGGCGCGCAGTTGCTTAAATCTCTCGCGCAAGCGGGTCTGTGACGCTGCCGGCAGGTCTTTGATTGCCTGCTCCATGCGCTGCTCGCGCATGGAGCCCGGGTCGAAACGGCGCGGCGACTGCCCGAGTAGTACGCCGACCAGGAGTACGTTCAAAACGATCGACGCGATAAACGCCAGTTTAGTCTTCTGGCTCATAACAACTCCTCGTCGCCAGCGATATAACTCTGTACGGTCGCGTTACTAGCGTCACTCAACTGGCTATTTTCCGGCGCCGTGCTGAAGCCCAGCACCATTCCCAAAATCAGTGCGCTGGCGAGCACATAGCCCGGTTTCGGGAGATGAAATTCGGCGAACAATTGGCGCACCGAGTGCCAAAGCGAAATGTTTTGCAGCTGGGGCAAGCTCTGGGCCTGCAAAATGATCCGCCCGGCCAGATTCGGGGCCACCGTTTCCGCGCGCCGTGAGCGCAGCATCGATTCTAATTTTTCGTCCTGGTATTCGCTCATAAAATCCTCACAGATAATTTTTCATCCGTTCTTTCAATGTGGTCTTGGCGCGCATGATCAGGGACTGCAAAGCTTTCAAATTCACGCCCATGGCGTCGGCGGCATCCTGATTGCTCAAGCCCTCGTCGAACCAGAGATTGATGGCGGTACGCTGGCGCTCCGGCAGGGCGGCGATCGCCTGCTCCAAGATTCGCTGTTCTTCGCGGCGCAACATGGCTTGATCGGCGCTCTCCCGGTCGTCGATCAGCGGCATTTCTTCGTTTAACGCCACCGGACGTTTTCGCTTCTGCCAATCGAGGCAAAGATTCACCACGACGCGATAAAACCAGGTGGTAAACTTCGAGTTCTTGTCGGCCTGCCATTTTTTCGGATCTTCCCATAATTTTAGAAACGCGTCCTGGACCACATCTTCGGCTGCCTGTTTATTTTGCAGATAACGAAATGCCAGGCGATAAAATCGCTCGGTATGGCGCTGAACCAGCTCGGCAAAAGCCGGATGGCTGCCGTCCTGAACCAACGCCAGCAGTTCATTGTCGTCTTTATCGGGCCAAGCTGTCGCCATAGTGTCGTTGGAGCAACCTTAGAAGTGTGGTGAAACGTTTCGATCATACAATCATCCGTCCTGGGAGCCAAAGGGTTCGATAGAATGCTCCGTTAACCCATAATACGAATGAAACAGAGAAAGTCTTCGCTGGCGGGCGGCTGCTTGGATATCATCGACGGGCTATTCCTGATTTCATTGAATAATTCCGCTACGAATTGCCTAATCCGGTTGATTGCGGCAATGTCTCTACGTTAACGGATTCTATCCGGAAGCCGATCCCGAAGCAGTGTCCGAAAGTTTTCCACTCCATGCGCCGAAGCGGGGTCGAGTGTACACCATGGGAATTCTTTAGCGTAAAGCCGAACCGTTGGGGCAAATCCGTGCAAGTTTGGAAGCAAATCCCGCAGCGTGTCGTACCACGCGCGCCGTTCGTCCCGGTCAAACGGCTCGTCATCTTTTGCATCGATCTCACGGCAGAGCCCGCGCCAACGCGAGATTGGAAAGCCGATCGCGGCGTTCGCTGGATAATTGACTAGGGTGACGAGACGCGCGCCCGAAAAGTGTTGGTCCTCGTCAAACTCAACGATAAATGGCGGGTCGGTAACGAAGTAGTCGCAAGGGGGCATCTGCGCGCTCTTGATGAAGTCGCGATGGCCGCGCAGGTCGCCCAGGGCGCGGCGGATTTGCTCCAGGTGATTGCCGATCGGTGTGTTTTTATAGTCTTCCGGGTAGGACGACCAAGGGAACCGCTGATTAATCCGGCGGCCGCCGAAGTTAGCGCTCAATAAATCGCGGACGCGCTCTTTGCAGGCGCGGCAGTGCGGCGAGTGTGCAGGGTTCACGGTTAAATATTACGCAATCTTTCTAGGCGCCTTGGCACAAGATAGCAAACTGGAACCGATAGCCAAAATGATCGCGGCGCGGCCAGGTGTGTAATTGCAAATGAGTTGGCGCATATCCCTGAAAAATTGGTATCTCAGTCGGTGAATTTCGCGGCAGAGGTCCAGGTAAAATTTCTTGTTTGCCATGCCGCGGCATGTTTCTGTTGCCCGCTGGCAGTGATTAACGCTATATTCCGCACAACTTCTATCATCACTTAGGAGAATCTAACATGGTAATACCATCATCGATCATTGGCGCTTCAGTCGGGCGGGTTGAGGGGACAGAAAAGGTAAATGGGACAGCGATTTATGGGGCGGATGTGCACTTCGCCGATGCTTTGTGGGGAAAGATTTTGCGCAGTCCATATCCGCATGCGCGGATCAAGAGCATCGATACTTCAAAAGCGTGGAAAGTGCCGGGCGTGAAGGCGATCGTCACCGGCAAAGACGAGCCGGAGCATTATCAGGGCAAGAGCATTCGCGATATTCCCGTTTTGTGCTGGGACAAAGTGCGCTACATCGGCGACAAAGTCGCGGCTGTGGCGGCGGAGAGCCGCGATGCCGCCGAAGAGGCGATTAATTTAATCGACGTCGATTATGAAGAGTTGCCGGCGGTGTTCGACGTGCTCGAAGCGATGAATCCGGGCGCGCCGGTGCTGCACGACAACGCGCCCGCTTACGACGGCGCGCCGGCGGAGATCATGGCGCCGGCGGGCGGCAACGTGCTCAACAAGTTGACCTTCGGCAAAGGCGATATCGAAAAAGGTTTCGCCGAAGCCGACCTGGTTTTGGAGCATACCTTTCGCATGCCGATCCATCATCAAGGCTATCTCGAGCCGCAGTCTTTTCTCGTCAAGATCGATGACGACGGCACCGTCAATGCGTGGGCCTCGACTAAGGGTCCGTTCGGCTCGCGCGGCCAGTTCGCCAAGGCGGTGGGCATCGCGCCGAAACAGATTCACCTGCAAGCGGTCCACGTCGGCGCCGACTTCGGCGGCAAGAGCGGCGCCGGCGAACTGCCGATCTGCTATTTTCTCGCCAAACAGGCCAGGCGGCCGGTCAAGATCCTGCTCACTCACAGCGAAGAACTGACGGCGATGAATCCCGATCACTACACGGTTGTCAAAGTCAAAACCGGCGTCAAGCGCGATGGCCGGATGACCGCGCGTTATCTGCAGGCGATCCATGGCACCGGCGCCTACGCCGGTATGAAACCGGGGCGGGCCAGCATCGGCGGCGCCGGCTCGGCGACACCGTACAAGATCGATAACAGCTATATGGAAGCGTTGCAGGTCTACACCAATACCGTGCCTTGCGGTTTCTGGCGCGCGCCGGGGGCGATTCAAGCGGTGTTCGCCTCTGAGTCGCATATGGACCTGATCGCCAAGGAATTGAAAATGGACCCGGCCAAGTTTCGCATGATGAATCTGGTCGGCGAAGGCGAAGAGAATGCCCTGGGCAAATCTTGGAGCGGTGTAAAAGCGAAGGAGACCTTGAAAGCCGCTCTCGACGCCGCCGGATGGAAATCGCCCAAGCGCGCCAACGTCGGCCGCGGCTTGGCGATGTACGAGCGCGGCACCGGCGCCGGCAAAGTGTGGGTCAACCTAACGGCTGAGCTCGACGGCAGCTTAACCGTGTTCACCGTTGCCGGCGATCAGGGCACCGGATTGCAGACCGTGCTCTGCCAGACGGTCGCAGCGGAGATGCAAGTGCCCTACGAACAGGTGCGCTGCCGCATCGGCAACACCGCGGACGTTTCGTACAGTGTCGATGTCGGTTTCGGCGGCAGCCGCTCGACCAATATTAACAGCGCGGCGGCGTTTCAAGCGTCGGCTGAATTGCGCAAAAAACTCAACGCCCAGGCGGCGCAGTTGCTCGCCTGCGCGGAAGATCAGGTGGTTTACAAGTCGGGCCAGTTTTCCAGCAAGGGTAGTAAGCGCAAGTTGTTGACATTGAGCGAGGTGGTGAATTCGACGGACGCGCCGATAGCTGTCAGTGTGGAAACCGAAGTGCCGCGCAAAGGTTCGTCGACTTCCTTCATCGCTCAAGTGGCCGAGGTCGAAGTCGATCGCGACACCGGCCGGGTGAAGCTCACTAAATTTGTCAGTGCCCACGATGTCGGTACGATCATCAATCCATTAGGTCATCAGGGACAGATCGACGGCGAGGCCATCATGGCGATCGGCAGCGGCCTGATGGAGGAGCTCACCCACGATCAGGGCAAGGTGACGACCACCAACTTGGGCGAGTACAAGATTCCCAATATTCTCGATATTCCGAAATTCAAAACCGTGCTGGTCAAAGGTAAAAACGGCCCCGGGCCCTACGAAGCGAAGGGGATCGGCGAACATGCCAACGTGACGCCGCCGGCGGCGATCGCCAACGCCGTCGCCGACGCCTGCGGCGTGCGGATCTTCGACACGCCGGTGACAGCAGAAAAAGTGTATGCGGCGCTGCGGGCGCAGCGGTGAAGAGCGGCGAGCGGAAGAATTTAGCCGCACCCTTCCACTTGGCTGTCATTTAAGGAGGACTTATGAACGACAGAAGTCGCAGCAACCGCCGCTTTCTTAGTTCCGTTTTATTCTGTCTCATTAGCGGCTGGCCACTGACGGCGCCATCCCAGGACAAGATTAAGATCGCCTACAGTTCCACCGATACGCTCAATCAAATCTGGACCATCCCGCAGGAGATCGGACTGTACAAAAAGAATGGCCTCGACGTGGAGTTGGTTTATATTGGCAGTACCACCGTCGGTATCTCAGCGATCATGGCCCAGGACATTCAAGTCGGCAATGCCGCCGGCAGCGGCGTCGCCAATGCCAACGTGCGCGGCGCGGACACGGTGAGCGTCGGTTGCACGATCAATGTATTGGCCTACGAGCTGGTAGTGCTCGACAGCGTCAAAACCGCGGAAGATTTGAAAGGTAAGTCGATCGGCATCAGCCGCTTCGGCAGCGTCTCTGACGTGGCTGCGCGGGAGCTATTAAAGGGCTTGGGGTTGCGTCCCATGGACGACGTGAAGATCCTGCAAGTTGGCGGGGCAGCGGAACGCGCTGCCGGATTCAGCCGCGGCGTGATCGCGGGATTTCCATCACCGCCCGGTAACGTGCATCTGATTCCGGGCGGCTTGCCGCATCGTATTCTGGCAAATCTGTCGGATCTCAAAAAACCTTATCCGTTGCCGTTCATTTGCGCGGTCACGACGAAAAGCTACCTGGCGAAAAATCGTTCGGTGGTGCGCCGAGTGATGATGTCGCTGATCGAAGCATCGCAATATTTCAAGACCAATAAAGAGGGCGCGCAAAAAGTCGTTGCCAAGTATCTGCGCGGCGCGAACAAAGCGTATTTAGACAGTTCCTACGAGTCCACGGCAAAAATCCTCGAGCGTGTCCCATACACGAGCCGTGAAGGAATGAAAATCCAGCTCGACGAAGCCTTGAAGCAGGCGCCCGGGAGCAAGGTGACGGTGGACAATTTGATCGACGACAGCGTCGTGCGGGAACTGGAAAAAGATGGATTCATCGACCGGGTTTATGGCAAGTAGGCGGGGAGCGCCAAACCACACAGCTTCTTGGAGGTTTCAATGATCGATCTGTATTACTGGACGACGCCCAACGGTCACAAGATTACCATTTTCTTGGAAGAGACGGGGCTGCCTTATTCGATTAAACCGATCAACATCGGCAAGGGCGAGCAATTTGCTCCCGAGTTCTTAAAAATTTCGCCGAACAATCGGATTCCGGCGATGGTCGATCATGAGCCGGCGGGCGGCGGCGGGCCGCTGAGTATTTTCGAGTCCGGGGCGATCCTCGAGTATCTCGCCGATAAGTGCGGCCAGTTTCTACCGCGCGACGTGCGCGGGCGCGCGGATGTCATGCAATGGCTCTTCTGGCAAATGGGTGGGCTCGGGCCGATGCTCGGGCAGAATCATCATTTTCGCGGTTATTCCGCCGAGAAAATTGCTTACGCCATCGAGCGCTATACCAAAGAAACCGAGCGGCTCTACGGCGTGCTCGACGAGCGGCTTGAAGACCGCGAGTTCGTCGCTGGCGCTTATTCCATCGCCGACATCGCCTGTTATCCTTGGATCGTCCTGCACGAGCGCCAGGGGCAGGACTTAAATGACTTTGCCAACTTGAAGCGCTGGTTTGAAACGATTCAAAAACGTCCCGCCGTGGTGCGCGCCTACGAGCTCGCCAAGACGATCAACGTCGGCTCGGCGGGGATGACCGAGGAAGGCAAGAAAATTTTGTTTGGCCAGGGTCGGCGGAAGAAGGCTTAAACCGAACTCCTTCGAGACGTTCACAGAGTTCAAGTCGTTCAATCCGTTGCGGATTCGGAGGCACGTCGAATGAAGCTGCGATGGCTCGCGATCGGTTGTTTTTGCTGGACGATTTTGACCTCTGTTCATGCGGCGGAAGGTCCAGTTAAGTTTCTGTTGGCTTACGGCGCCATCGGCGGCAATGCGATGCCGCTGTGGCTTGCCAAGGAGCAAGGGATCTTTCGCAAATACAATCTCGATCCGCAGTTGATTTTCATCATCGCCGGCCGGGCGATGCAGTCGATGATCGCCGGCGATATTCAGTTCGGCTTGCTCGGTGCCTCCCATGTGACCAACGCCGTAACCGCGGGCGGCGATATGACGATGCTGCTCGGCATGGAAGACAAACTGAATTACTTTTTGAACGTGCGTCCGGGCATCAAGAGCGCCGAAGATTTGAAGGGCAAGAAAGTTGGCATCGGCACACCCTCTGGCTCGCTGGCGATGGCCACCTACGTTGGCCTGGACCAACTGGGTTTGGTGCCGCGGCGCGATCGCATCACGCTGTTGAATACCGGCAGCACTCCCGAGCGCATGAGCTCGCTTTTCGCCGGCGCTATCGACGCGGCGTTTTTCAATCCTGAGGTCGAGCAGGTCGTGCTCCAGCAGGGTTTTCCAATATTGTTCGACCTGGGCAAGGCGAACGTGCCGTACCAGGCATCGGGTTTGGTGACCTCGCGTAAATATATGCGCAGCAATCCGCTGATCGTCGAAAATCTCGCCAAGGCGGTGATCGAGGGCGCGGCGTTCGTGCAAAATCCGGCGAATAAAAAGGCCGTCGTCGACAGCATCGCGCGCAATTTGCGGCTCGACCGGCCTGACCGCTTGGAGAGCGCCTATCGCGCCATCGCCGAAACCATTCCGCGCAAACCATGCCCGAGTCTGGCGGGTATCGCCTCGGTGTTAAAACTGATGGCCCAACATGGCATCAACCCCAAAGCCGCGGAGCTCAAGCCGGAGGACATCGCCGACATGAGCCTGTGCAAAAAGTTGGATGACACAGGATTTTTCACCCGTGTCCATCAATAGCCGGCGAGCGCAACGCATAACTTACTGGCCACTGATCTGCGCCACCGTGGGCTTGCTGGTCGGCGCCCACGGCATGGCGCTCGATGAATTCGCCGGCGCTCAAGAACGAAAAAAGATCGTCGTTGCTTACGTCGCCGCCAGCGAGCAGATGATAATCCCAACGCTCGCTCAACAAACCGGAATTTTCCATAAGCACGGACTTGACGCTCAAGTCGTCCTCGTGAGCGGCAGCCCGCGTAACGTTCAGTCGCTGATCGCCGGCAATTTCGATTATACGATGGCGGGAGTGACACCGCTGGTTCGGTCGCGGCTGAACGGCGCAGATCCGGCGATCCTGGCGGCGATCACGAACTACTCGACGCAGCAGATCGTCGTCGTCCCGCAGGCGGGAATCCGCAAACTAGGCGACCTTCGTGGAAAGATCGTTGGCGTGACCCAGTACGGTTCCGAGGGGGACACCTTCCTGCGCATCGCGCTCAAAAGCGCCGGCCTGCGGCCCGATCTGGACGTGACGATATTCCAGACCGGCGGCGGGGCGAACACGGTGCAGGCGCTCGCAGCGGGAAAGATCCACGCGGGGGCGACGGGCGGCACTAACGCCCTGCAGGCCAAGCGGCTGGGCGCGTTAGAAATCGCTTCGGGTGAAGATATGAAGGTTCTGGCGCTCGCCGGAACGCTGGCAACGACGCGGCGTAAAATCGCCCGTGACCGCCAAGAAGTGATGAGCTTCGTGCGCGCGTTCGTCGAAGGCATTCATTTTTTCAAAACCAATCGCGAAGCATCGATCCGCGTCATGCAAAAATTTATGGCGGGATTGCCAATCGAAATCGTCAGTCCACTCTACAACGAAACCAGAGATAGGCTACCAGCCCTGCCCATGCCGATGAAAGAAGCGCTCCAGTCCGTCCTGGACCGCGAAAACGATGCAAAGGCCAGAGCGCTGCAACCCGCCGATATTACCGATCTCAGTTTTTTGCAGGAGATTGAGAAGGGCGGCTTCTTGACGCAACTTTACAAGTCCAGCGGCAGATAAACGCAACTTCGAGGAGCGTGATCTTGATTGAATCTTTGCTATTGGCGGTAACTCGGGTCTCGACGATGTCGGGCGACCAGCCGCTCACCGGCGCCACCGGATTTTTCTTCGAGCGCGATGGCCGATTATTTTTAGTGACCAGCCGGCACGTCGTCTTGGATGAGGCCAGCAATCACCGGCCGGACCGGCTGACAATCGAGCTGCACGTCGATCGGCAAAACATTGCTAATGTGATCCAATGGTCGATTCCGCTTTATGGAGGAACCCAAGCGCTGTGGCGCCAAGGCGTCGATTCCGGCGGCACTGTTGACGTCGTCGCTGTGGAGATTCACCGGCAGGCTTTGCCTGAGACGGTCCTTTTCTCGCCGTTTACACCCGCTCATCTGGTCGCTGAATTGGATCAGGTCGAGGTTGGCACCGCAGTGCTGATCGTCGGCTTTCCGTTGGGGTTTCATGACAACCTGCATCACCTGCCGGTGGCGCGCCACGCGGGGATCGCCTCGGCGTTCGGCATTCGTTTTCAGGGACAAGGCTATTTTCTGACCGACGCCAGGATGCATCGCGGCACCAGCGGCGCGCCGGTGGTCGCCCGCGTTACCACTGACCGTTCCGGTCGCGGCGACCTCACCTGGACGCTGCTTGGCGTCCACTCGGCGCGCATGGACGTGGCCAACCGCGACATTGACGAGGACGAGCGCTTGAATCTCAACTGTGCTTGGTATGCCGATGTTCTGCTGACGCTGACCGCGTAGAGCGGGGGGAACCCGATAGCGCCGACCACGAGGCCAGGAGTTGCGACCTAAAGCGGCTCGACGGTCACCTTGACTTCCAATGTTTGCTCGCCGCCGCCGCTGATGACGCCGCGCAGCGGCGTTACATCGGAGAAGTCGCGGCCCCAACCGATGGTGATATGCTCCAGCGACGGCATGAGGTTGTTAGTCGGGTCGAGGTCGACCCAGCCGTTGCCGGGGACGAATAACGACACCCATGCGTGGGAAACATCGGTACCGACGCGACGCGGCTTGCCTGGGGCCGGGCGCGTCAGCAAATAGCCGCTCACGTAACGCGCCGCCAGCCCGGTCGAACGCAAACACGAAATCATCAAGTGGGTAAAATCCTGGCAGACACCGCGCTTCTGTTCGAAAAATTTCATTACCGGCGTCGTGACGTTGGTCGCCGTCGCATCGAATTTGAACTCGCTGTAAAGTTTTCGCCATCAGCGCCGTCGCCGCCGCTAGAATCGGCCGGCCCGGTTCAAAGCAATCGCCGGCATAGGCCCTGAGACTACGTTTCACCCGAGCGTATGGGGATTCGAAGAGAAACTGTGTGGCATCGAGGATCGCCGGCTCGGGATGCCAGGCGGCGCGGTAGGCGAGGCGTCGCGAACGGTTTCCCAGGCGAGGGGTTTCCACCAGATCGTTCACGCGTCGTTCCGTCACTGCTACGGTGGTTCGGGCGATAATATCCAAGGTCTTGTGTGCCGATTCGATGGCGATCTCGGTCACCGGTTGCCGAAGGCGTCGATCAATTTGCGCTGCTGCGTCGGCGCAGGTTTGATGAGGACTTCATGGGCCTGGATCGATTGGTAGTCCAAGGGCCGCGGCGTCAAATGGAGCTGCTGGTGCGACAGCATCACCGGTTCCGAGTAAAGGTAGGCGGTGTGAGTGTTCGACTCGATAACTGGCGCGCGCCGTTTTGACTCATGCTGCCACGCTCGTCTGCGGGTGTTCACCGGCGTGAATAAAAAACCTTTGGGTGAGCTCATCGGAAAGTCCATAGACGCAGCGCTCGCAAGCGGCCAGCAGCGCGGCGAGCGGTTCGCCCTCGGGCATACGCAGACCTTCGAATTCGGCGAGATCGAATCCTCTGAGCGCCTGCAGCAGCGAGGCCGGATCGTTGACCGGCCGGAATCCCAGCCGGGTCTCGACTTGTTGGAGATGGTTGCCGAGCGCAGCCAACTGAAAACACACCGAGTGTGGATTCGGTTCGTCGAGCACCAAGAGATCGAGGACCGGCAGAAGCTCAGGTTGGCGCTGGTAACGCGCTCGATAGGTCATGCTGACGTTGCCGATTTCCAATAACGCGCCCAGCACCGCATCGCAATCTTCGTCCGGCAGCCCGAGGACCTGCATCGCCGCTGAGCTCAAAAACGCCATGCGCTCCAACTGGCGTCCCATGACGAGGAAGCGCCACGCGTCATCCCGGGTCATATCGTCAAAGGCGTAGCCAGCCAGCGCCGTGCAGACGGGAATTACGCGATCGAGAATCGCCAACGCCGCTTCCAAGCTTTGCGGCGCCTGATCATGCTCATGGGCGAGCCGCTGCACCGTGCGCCAATGATCGAGCGACATGCGCTCCCGTAGTTGGCTCGCACAGTAGAGCAGCCGCGAAGTGTTGGCGGGAATGCCGTTTAGAACCTTTGGGTCTCCCATCGCCGCAATCACCCACTCCGGGCCCAAGCTAGGCGGCACTTTTTTCTTATCCGGCGCCGGCGAACGCTCGGTCTCTGACCGGCTCGCGCAAGCGCGCCTTATCCGACAAGACGAGTTAGCACTTTGAGCGTCGCCCAATGCGCTGGATCGCTTTCGGCAAGCCGTTGACCGACGGACCGGAGCAAGCGTCCGATGTTCTCGACGCGCTCAGCGTAGCGCCCCATCCAAAACAGATTTTCCACCGCCCGCGAAGGCGAATAAAATCCGCCGCGGACGATATTGCGGGCGCCCAGCCGCGGCACCAGCAGCGATTGCCACGGCGTCGCGCCGTCGCCGAGCACCCAGACGTCTTTGCTCGAACCGCCCCGTTGCATGGTAACGACTTCGACGGTCGATTCGGGAGCGACGCGGGCGAGCCCGCCGGGCATGACGTCATAGCCGTCGCCGTTGACGGTCGCGTAAAGCCGCAAGCCGACGACCCGCGGTTCGAACTGCTGGGTTTCGTTCGACCAGGTGGGCGCCTGAGAGAGCCGCACCCATTCCTGGGCGACGAAGGCATGGGGCGTGGCCCGCAGCCGTTCCGCCATGGCTGCGCGCCCGGCACTATCGAGGTCATGACCGAAAGTCGGTTCGAGCTTCATCGAAGCGAAGGCCGGTTTGATAACCAGCTCGGGAAGATGGTCGATCACATGTTCGAGCGCCGGCGCTTCGCCGCACCACCAGGTGCCACCGACGGCAACGCCAATGGCTCGCCGAGCAGGCTCTCGCAAATGGCCGGCAAAAAGCCGAGCAGCGCCGGCGATTCGAGCACGCCGGAGCCGAGCGCATTGGCGATCAGCACATTGCCCGCGCGCGCCGCCGAGATCAGGCCGGCGACGCCGAGGGCCGAATCGGTGCGCAAGCTTGGACGGATCGCAGTACTCATCGTCGAGACGGCGCAAGAGCGCGTGGACGCGCTTCAGACCTTGCAATGTTTTCAGATAAACTCGGTTGTCGCGCACCGTCAGATCCGATCCTTCGACCAGCGGAAAGCCCAGATAGCGCGCCAGAAAAACATGCTCAAAGTAGGTTTCGTTGTAGGGCCCCGGCGTCAATAGCGCGACCAGCGGCGCATCCCCATCGGTGGGCGCTAGCGCGGTGAGTTGTTGCTGCAGGGTGCGAAAAAAATTCGCCAACCGCTGCACGCCGAGGGAGCGAAAGATGTTTTCATACAAGGGCGTAACGATGAGCCGGTTTTGCACCGCATAGCCCGCTCCCGACGGGCCTTGGGTTCGGTCGCCGATCACCCACCAACGGCCATCGGGCGAGCGCGCGAGATCGCATGCGTAAAGGTGCAGGAAAGTGCCGCCCGCCGGCTCGATGCCGCGGCAGGGCCATAGGTAGTTGTGGTGACCGTGAATAATCGCCGGCGGGATCAGCCCTTCGGCGAGCAGCCGGTTAGCGCCGTACAAGTCGGCGAGCACGAGATTGAGCAGACGCGCGCGCTGGGCCACCGCCTTGGCGAGAAACTGCCATTCCTCGGCCGCGATCACGAAGGGCAGGAGATCCACTTCCCACGGCCGGTCGGTTCCCTTGGGATCGCCATAGACATTGTAGGTGACGCCGTCCTGCTCGACGGCGCGGCGAATCGTGCCGGCGCGGCGCGACAATGCCGTGCGGCCGGCCCGCGTGGCCGCTTGGGCCAATCGCGTCCAATGCGCGCGCGGCCGGCCTTGGGCGGCGAAAACTTCATCGTAACGATCGGAGTTGAGTGGGTAGTTCATAAATGCTGTTGTTGAAAATGGTCATGACTCAGAAATGGGACTGTTTGGATCGATATCGGCTTAATCACAGATTCTAACCGAATTCCGAGAATAACCAGTTGCCAGCGCAGAATAACTCGTTGACGATACCGGCGCTAGATTAAATTTTACGCAAATCGAGGGTGAAGGGAAACTCCGGGTCGACGCGCGATTCGCAGATTTCCATGATCCCCGGCGTGTGACCGACGCGGAAGAACCGTTCGAGACGGCGGCTCTCGGCTTCGAAGGCGTTGACGGGAAAGACCTCATAGCTGCGTCCGCCGGGATGCATGACATGGTATTGACAGCCGCCGAGGCTCCGTTTCATCCAGCGGTCGACGATATCGAAGGTGAGCGGCGTGTGCACGCCGATGGTCGGATGCAAGGCCGAGGGCGGTTGCCAGGCGCGATAGCGCACGCCGGCGACGAATTCGCCGACGGTCCCTGTCGATTGCAGCGGCAGCGGCACTTGATTGCAGGTGATCGCGTAGCGATCGGGCGGCAGTCCGGTCACTTTGACCTGGACTCTTTCCAGCGACGAATCGACGTAGCGCGCCGTGCCGCCAGGGGCGCCCTCTTCGCCCAGCACATGCCACGGCTCGAGGGCGGCGCGCAATTCCAGCTCGATACCGCGAACGGCAAAGTCGCCGTACTTGGGAAAGCGGAATTCGAAGTGCGGCGCAAACCAGCCGGCATCGAAGCCATAACCGGCTTGATTCAACTCGGTGATCACGTCGGCAAAATCGAGCCAAATGAAATGCGGCAGCAGAAAGCGGTCGTGCAGTTCCATGCCCAAGCGGGCTAAACGCGGCGGCGCGTATGGGGTCTTCCAGAAGCGCGCGATCAGCGCCCGAATCAACAACTGTTGGGTCAGGCTCATGCGCGCGTGCGGCGGCATCTCAAAGGCGCGCATCTCCAGCAATCCCAAGCGCCCGGTGGCGCTGTCGGGCGAATAGAGTTTGTCGATGCAAAACTCGGCGCGATGGGTGTTGCCGGTGACGTCGATGAGCAGATGGCGCAGCAGCCGGTCGATCAGCCAGGGCGGGCAATCGTCACGGTTCGCCTCCAGGCGCCGTTCTAATTCGCGGAACGCCACTTCGAGTTCCCGCAGCGAATCGTTGCGCGCTTCGTCGATGCGCGGCGCTTGCGAGGTCGGGCCGATGAACAGCCCGCTGAAAAGATAAGATAACGACGGATGATTATGCCAGTAGCTTAAAAAACTGCGCAACAGATCCGGCCGCCTAAGCCAGGGCGAATCCGCCGGCGTGGCGCCGCCGAGGGCGAAATGATTGCCGCCTCCGGTGCCGGTGTGGCGGCCGTCGATCATGAATTTTTCCGTCGATAGACGCGACTGGCGCGCCGTTTCGTAGAGAAACGCCGTCTGTTCGCTTGACTCGGCCCAACTCGATGAAGGATGAATATTGACCTCGATCACGCCCGGGTCGGGAGTGATGCGAAAGTGCGGCAGGCGCGGATCGCGCGGCGGCTCGTAGCCTTCGAACATAATCGGCTGATTTAGCGCTTCCGCGGTCGCTTCCACGGCGGCAACGAGTTCGAGATAATCTTCCAGGGCGGCGGTCGGCGGCATGAAGATGTAAAGCACGCCGTTTCTCGCTTCGGCGCAGATTGCGGTGCGCGAGATCCATGGCGCGCTTTCGTGTTTGCCGGGAGCGCGCTCGCTATTAATCCGCTGCCCACCGCCGCTGTCGAGCCTCGATGCTGTGCTATCCACGGGCTTGCCTGCGTCAACTAGAAAGCGAATTTGCCCGTGAGTCGCAAGCGGTGGCAGCGGCCGGGTGGGATCCGGTGGAAAAATATAGGGATAGTCATTGGCGCTGGTCCACGGCAACGAGTCTAACGGTAGCCGATAGCCCATGGCCGAGTCACCGGGAACGAGGTAGCAGTGCTCGCCGCGCAAAAACCACTGTCCGCTGCGCCAACGTTCTGTGCGCGGATCGCGCGCCACCGGCAGGGCATAACCGACAACCTGTTTTAGGCCTTGACTGAATATGCGCGTGAGTCGCTCGCGTTCGAGCGGATCTTCGAGCCGTGAATCGAATGGATCGACGTTGGCAGGCAAGCGGCGCTCGCGCCAGAGGTAGTAAAACAGGTCTTCGTATGCCGGGAAAATATCTTGGTCGTCCAACCCCAGTCGATGGGCTACGCCTTGGAGAAACTTACTTGCGAGTTCAGCTGTTGCATTCCCGGCTTGGGTCTCGTCGGCGATTAACCAATCATTGCGCCAGATGGGTTCGCCGTCGGCGCGCCAATAGCAATTGAGCGACCAGCGCGGCAGTTGCTCGCCGGGATACCATTTGCCCTGGCCGAAATGAACCAGGCCTTGAGCGCCGTAGCGAGCCCGCAGGCGCTGATAAACCTCCGCTGCGAGCCGTCGTTTGTTCGGGCCGAGCGCCGCGGTGCTCCACTCTTCGCCCTCTGGATCGTCCATCGAGACAAAAGTCGGTTCGCCGCCCATGGTGAGTCTGACATCGTTTTCCTTCAGGTCGACATCGACGGCATGACCGAGCCGGTCGATGGCTTGCCACTGTTCCTCGGTGTAGGGCTTGGTGACGCGCGGCGCTTCCCAGATCCTGGTGACCGACATTTCATGGGAAAAATCTACTTTGCATTCGTCGATCACGCCGGTCACCGGAGAAGCCGATCCCGGCTCGGGCGTGCAGGCGAGCGGCAAATGACCTTCGCCGGCGAACAAGCCAGAGGTCGGGTCGAGACCGATCCAACCCGCGCCCGGCAGATAAACTTCGGCCCAGGCGTGCAAATCGGTGAAATCCTTTTCCGGACCGGCAGGGCCGTCGAGGGACTTCACATCGGCGGTGAGTTGAATCAAGTAGCCCGAGACAAAGCGCGCCGCCAGTCCTAAATGGCGCAGCAGTTGTACGAGCAGCCAAGCAGAATCCCGGCAAGAGCCCGAACCTTTGACGAGGGTTTCTTCGGGCGTTTGCACGCCCGGTTCAAGGCGAATTAAATATCGCACGTCGCGCGCCAATTGCGCGTTCAAGCTGACGAGAAAATCGACACAGCGCTTGGGCTCGCGCGGAATTGCCCCCAGATAACGCTCGAAAAGCGGCGTAACCGGCTCGCGCTTGACGTATGGCCCGAGCTCATTTTGTTGCCAAGACTCGTACTCGAACGGATAATTCTCGGCATAGGGCTCAAGAAAAAAATCGAAGGGATTGATCACCGCCATCTCAGCGACCAGATCGACCTCGATACGAAATTCGGTCGTTGTCTGGTTAAACACCAGACGCGCTGAATAGTTCGCCTGCGGGTCCTGCTGCCAATTAATGAAATGCTCTTTGGGCAAGATCTTCAGTGAATAACTTAAGATGCGGGTGCGGCAGTGCGGCGCCGGACGCAGGCGCAGAACCTGCGGTCCAAGAGTGATCCGCCGGTCGTAGTGGTAGTGGGTGACGTGATGAAGCGCAACGTGGATGGACATGATTTCTTTTACTGGGTCGAATGAATGGAGACTTAATCTAGAAGATCGGCCTGCCGGGATCAAGCTAGGGCGCGCGGCACCATCGGTGCCAAAACTTCTTCGTAGTTCCAGCCCGCCGGACTCTCGGTTTGATTGCCACCTGCGTCCAGGGTTTGACGCAAATAGCCTTTGCGGTGCAGCAAAGTGACGCCGATCATGGGCAGTCCGAGGTCGGCCGCCGCACGCAACGTGTCGTCGGCAAGAATGCCGATGCCGCCGCTATAGTTGGCATCAACGAGTCAAGGACCACTTCCATGGAAAAATAAGCAACATAGTTTGGCAGGATTTCTTTTGGTAACATTTGCCTTCACCGGTGCGTTGCGCACAGGTTTCGAAGCGCGCAGATTAAGCCAGTCGGGTAAAAGTCCAGCTCTTTTTGCCGCTACTGCTTTAACCAAATTACAAGATAAATAGCCCGTCATTTCTGCAAGATCTGGCGACAAGACCTTGTGCAGAACGCATACCAGCGCCTAGCTGCGCCATTTCATTCAATATTCCCGCGATCCGAACGGCAATTGCAGCGAGCGGGGAATCCCAGGCCCAAATATTATGCAGCGGTGGCTTAAAAAAGCGGCGAAGTTGATGGCCAGCGGTGCCGGCTGATTTTTGTCCCTGAATATCGCTGTGGGAATTGGCAACGGCTGTCGCTGATCAAAGCTCAGGCAGCGGATTGCCTAAAAATTGATCGTCCGCTGCACACCCAGGCAGTTCACTAGCGCAAATCACGCGCGCGTGCCATGGCATATTCGTTGCGGTAGACAAGGGGTGCCGCGGTCGTGTTACGTTATGCTGGTAACCGCGGCTTTGGAATTTCTCTAGGACCGGCCATGAAATTTGAACTTTACGAAACCGCTGATTTCTATGACGAGATGTTCGTCTCCGAGCAGCGCTCCGCGCTCGGGCGCTCGATTGCTGAAGGAGCGGATCGAGTCGCTGCCGGACGGTGAGCTTTTCGCCCGCCAAGCGGCCGCCGAAAGCCTGCTGTTGCAGAACGGCATTACGTTTAACGTTTATAGCGACAGCGCGGCCACCGAAAAAATATTCCCATTCGATGTCATACCGCGAATCGTCGAAGCCGCCGAGTGGGATTGGATCGAAAAAGGCTTGAAACAGCGGGTCTACGCCCTCAATTTATTCATCGACGATATTTATCATCAACAAAAAATCGTCAAAGACAAAGTCGTGCCGGAATATCTGATCCAATCGGCGCGCTCCTTTAGGAAAGAATGCGTCGGGTTAGATCCGCCCCAGAAGGTTTGGTGCCATATCACCGGCACCGATCTGGTGCGCGACCGCGACGGCCAGTTGTACGTCCTGGAAGATAACTTGCGCTGTCCCTCCGGCGTGTCTTACGTCCTGGAAAACCGCCGGATCATGAAGCGGACCTTTCCCCAGGTCTTCGAGGCGTCGCGGGTGCGGCCGGTGGATGAATATCCCAGCCGCCTGCTATCGACCCTCCAGTCGCTTTTCCCGCGGCGGTTGACTCGCCCAAAGTCGCCGTGCTTACTCCGGGGATTTATAATTCGGCCTACTACGAACATTCTTTTTTGGCGCAACAAATGGGCGTCGAATTGGTCGAGGGGCGCGATCTGGTGGCAGTCAACAACCGGATCATGATGCGCACCACCAAAGGTTTCGAACCGGTTGACGTGCTGTACCGGCGCATCGACGATGATTTTCTCGACCCGCAAACTTTCCGGTCGGATTCGTTACTGGGAGTGGCGGGGCTCATGGAGATTTATAAGAAAGGGCGCGTGGCGTTGGCCAACGCGCCGGGGACGGGCATCGCCGACGACAAGTCGATCTACGCCTATGTGCCGAAGATCATCGAATACTATCTCGGCGAAAAAATCCTGATCCCAAACGTGCCGACCCATATTTGCGCCGAGCCCGAGGAACTTTCCTACGTGCTTGCCAACCTGGACAAATTAGTCGTCAAAGCGGTCAACGAATCGGGCGGTTACGGCATGCTCGTAGGACTTCACGCGACGCCAGCAGAACGTGCTGAGTTTGCCCAACGGATTCAACAAAATCCGCGCAACTATATCGCCCAGCCGACGTTGGGTCTATCGCGGGTGCCGGTTATCGCCGATGGCCGCGTCGTTGGGCGCCATGTCGATTTGCGTCCCTATGTGCTCTACGGCAGCGACATTTACGTGCTACCCGGCGGACTGACTCGCGTCGCACTCAAAGCCGGCTCCTTGGTGGTCAACTCATCGCAGGGAGGAGGGAGCAAGGACACGTGGGTATTACAGGCTTAAACGCCGCGCTCCTGAGCAGCGCCTAGAGCGGCGCAATCGTGAATTAGACTAATGCTAAGCCGAGTCGCCAATTCGATATACTGGTTGAGCCGATACATGGAGCGAGCCGACAACGTCGCGCGTTTTATCGATGTCAACCTGCAATTGATGCTCGATCTGCCGAGCGGCTCCCAGGAACAGTGGCATCCCCTGGTGAGCATCTCCGGCGGCGACGCGGCGTTCTCGTCGAGGTATCCAGTGGCGACGCGGGACAACGTCATCAAGTTTCTTACCTTTGACGGGGACAACCCAAGCTCGATCGTGTCCTGCTTGCGCGCCGCTCGGGAGAACGCCCGGACAATTCGCGAGTCGATCTCGCCCGAGATGTGGGAACAGGTCAACACTTTTTATTTGATGGTCAACGCCGCGGCGGCAAACGAACGGCTGAGGACGTCGTCTTCGAGCTTTTTTAGCGAAGTAAAAAAGGCCAGCCAACTTTTTCATGGCATCACCGACGCGACCATGTTGCACGGTGAAGTGTGGCACTTCTATAGCCTGGGACGACTGCTCGAACGGGCCGATAAGACCTCCCGGCTGCTCGATGTCAAGTATTTCATGCTGCTGCCGTCGGTCGCCGACGTGGGCACCCCGTTGGACGATATTCAATGGGCCGCGGTGTTGCGATCGGCGAGCGCTTTAGAAATGTACCGCAAGCGCCACGGCCACATCGCGCCGGAGCAAATTATCAACTTTCTGGTCTTGGACCACGAGTTTCCGCGCTCGATTCACTACTGCCTGACGACCGCCAACGATTCTCTCCACGCGATCTCCGGCACGCCGATCGGCATGTATCGCAATACCGCCGAGCAGCGTTTGGGCCAGCTGCGCGCCGAGTTGGCGTATACCGACACGCAGCAGATCGTCGAGCGCGGCCTGCATGAATTCCTCGATGGGTTTCAGACCAAGTTGAATCTGGTGGATCAATGCATCTTCGACACTTTTTTCGCGCTTCGCCCGGTGGGTTCGAGTGCGCCGGATCGAGTCGGCCAGTGATCGGCAAGGCAATCGCGCGGCAAGACGGGGCGGAAGGATAACCATGTTCTTTGAAATCAGTCACAAAACTACTTACACCTATAGCCGCCCGGTTTTTCTCGAGTTGCATCATCTGCGGATCCGTCCGCGCTGCGATGCCGTGCAAAATGTGACCTACTTCGAGTCCAAGGTCGAGCCGTGTCCGGCCGGATCGACGGACGGGATCGATATCGACGGCAACATCGTCGAGAATGTTTGGTTTCAAGGTTTGACGGAAAAACTGATTGTCGCCAGCCGCGCCAAAATAATCACCCAATACCGCAATCCGTTTAACTATATTCTCGCCGAGCGGGCCGACCATCTGCCCGTCAGCTACCGGGATCCGCTCCAGGCTTATCTCGCCCCTTATACCGTGCGCCGGAACGAGAGCCACTTGGTCGAACAATTCGCCCGTCACATCGCCAATCGGACCGAATGGAAAACCTTGCGCTTCCTGACGATGCTCACGCGGGAAATTTCCGAAAGCTTTCAACAAACCGAACGAGGCGTTGGCGGGCCGCGCAGCGCCGAAGAAACCTATTTGAGCCGGGTCGGATCTAGCCGCGATCTAGCGATTTTATTCATCGACGCTTGCCGCTATGTCGGCATCGCGGCTCGTTTCGTCAACGGCTATTACCAAGAGGGCGGCGCAACAGATCGACTCTCGCTGCATTCTTGGGGCGAAGTCTATCTACCCGGCGTCGGTTGGCGTGGCTATGATCCAAGTCAGGGTCTGGCGGTAACCGATCGCCATGTGGCCATCGCCGCGGCCGGGGACCCTCTACTGTCGGCGCCCGTGAGCGGGACGTTTCGCGGCAACGCGATTACGTCGGAACTCCACGCAGAGATCGACATCAGGGTTGCCAGCGCCGACGCGGCGTAAGCGCGATTGTTTTTCAACGAGGCCTTGGTTCTAGCGCGGATTTAAATCGCTCAGCACCAGGTCTATCACCGGTAGTTTCTTCTCCTTCTCGCACTTCAGCGCTTGTTCGACGG
>CAVXEP010000019.1:0-341312 GCA_963760795.1 uncultured delta proteobacterium | reverse complement strand
CAAGGACGGGAGCTCCGCCGGTCCCAGCGGCCGGTATCAGTCTTTTGGTTGATTGATTTTGAGTTACTCCGATTCGCAACCGCTAGCACACTTTCTCCGAGACATCGCTTCCATAACTTATACAACCGCAACGCATTTCCCCCAAGAAGATGGTCGATGAATTGCTGAACACAAGGATCGACCACGTTGAGAGCGTGAAAAAGGGAGAGCCTCCGAGCATGCTCTGAAAATGTAGAAGCGAAGGAAAAGTCGGTTTTGATCGGCTCAAATCAGCTTGGTATGTAAATCGAAACTAACCGAGGCGCGTACGCATCCAGGACTTTATCCAGCTAGTCAACAACGTCCCTTAATTGCTTCCTAATCACTACGATCTCTCGATTCGCTCCCTCGTCAGTTTGGGTCTAACCGATCGCGAGTTTTCAAAAATCATCGCCACCTCGCGCGCGGCATAATTTCGCTCTGCCATTTCGAACGCCGGCGAGGACAGCTCATAATCAAACAAGCAAAGCCTCACACCATGCCTGTTGAGTTACTTCAACGCTGCTTCCTTACGCTACCAAGGCGTACGGACAACTCCTTGGACGGGACTTCAACCCGCTAGACACACTGCGGTTACTGCGAACGGTTGAGTCTTGCATTACGATAATGTGTGATTGCACGACCTGCCCCGAATCCTGTGTCCACAAATCCGGTCGTCATTTTTTTGCTATCTCGACAAGCGTCGAGACGTTTTCGGTTTTAATATCACGCATTTTTAACTTTGCTCCGCTTCCCGCGTCAATGCTTACCGCTGTTTGCTGGCCCTTGAATCGCATACCACTCAGATGAACGTTAGCACCACCAGCTATATGTATAGCGGTCATACCAGGCGCTGGAGTCGTGGGAACATTTCTAGCGACCTGCGTATGACCGTATGGCTTCCCGAGAGTATTGAATGTGCCCAAGACCCGTGTAGCGAAGGCCCCACACTTGCAATTCATTGGTTCATCGCGCGAGCTTATTGATTGCAACACCTCGAACGGTTCGTGGCACTGCGAACAATGATATTCATAGAGCGGCATTGAGGTTTTCCCTCCCAGTTCAAGGGACAATAAATACTGCGTCGCCGTGAGGCATAGCGGTGGTATTCATTTCAATCTCGATGCCACTGTCGACAAGCACCGTGGTTCCGTCATTTTTTACTTCAATACCGGTGCCCTTGAAGAGCATCTTGAGTCTCTGAATTTCTAACCCCTGGGGCGGTCTCGCTTTGAGTCGAAGCGCAATTTCGCCCGGCGCACGCCAAAGTTGGATTACCGACCCTTCAGTTGTTAGGTCCCACACGCTCGTCCGGCAACGCCACTCATTTTGTAGAATCTCAAGTTCTATTGACCCGTCCGCAGCATAAACCTTAGCGCTCACGCGCGGCGGTGCCTCCGGTGACTCGGCGGGTTCAATTGTGAACCATTCCTCGCCGGAACTTTTTCGGACAATACAACGAACATTTTGAAAATGACTGTCACCAACAAACAATTCGAAAGGATCTCTAAAATCGAAGATGTCTTTTGAGCACCCTTGCTTAAATGTGATTGGGTGTTTCCGAGCATTTATAACGCGATCGGTTGACCAAAACCCACGTGCACGGTCGTGACAGCTTCCACACAAGAGCGCGATTTTCCCTGGATCATGAATCTTGGCATCGGTAAACTCCGGATCAAAATGATGGTACTGGATGATTGCTAGACCGCAGATGACGCACCCAAACCCACATTCCTGCCGAACTTGCCGACTGATATCTTCTGTAATGTATCGGTCGAGGCCATGGGTGTTCGTTGTCATAGTAAAATCTTCAATACATCCAAACTTTGATCTCGCGAAAGTCGAAGGTCGCTGTGAACCGGCCGCACATGGATTCTATAACCGATTCTAGACGATCTCTTGGTCATCGGTCGCGATAAGGATCCTAAACTTTATCCAACAGAGTCGCAGCACCCAATGTCACATCCCAGAAATGCCGTGGCCGGCAAAATTGCCGGCCTCTTTTCGCTATTCGCTTTACTTCACACGGTCCCACTCACGAACACCCGCTCACCGCGCCGCAGTTCATGCACTTATAGCAAGCGCCGCTGCGGATCATGATCGCGCCGCAGTCCGGGCAAGGCGGCGCGTCTTGTTGATAGAGGCTGGTGACGCTGCTGATGCTCGCCACCGGCGCGCCGCCGCGCGGCGCGTGGGCGGCCAGTGACACGACTTTATTACTCTGCGGCATCGGTTCCGTTGGCTCTTGCCGCTGGACAATCCCGACTTCCTGCTGCGCTTCGTTGTCGAGGAACTTGCTGGCCATCCAGCGGAAGATATAGTCCATGATCGATTTGGCCATCGGGATATCGGGGTTCTTGGTGAATCCCGAGGGCTCGAAACGCATATGGCTGAACTTGTCGACCAAGCCCCGCAACGGCACGCCGTATTGCAGCGCGATGGAGATCGCCGTGGCGAAGGAGTCCATCAGACCGGAGATCGTCGAGCCTTCCTTCGACATGGTGATGAAGATCTCGCCCGGCTGACCGTCTTCATACATGCCGGCGATGATGTAGCCCTCATGGCCGGCGATGTCGAACTTATGGGTGATCGAGCGGCGCTCGTCGGGCAACCTGTGGCGCAGCACCTGCGGCTCCTTGCTCTCCGCGGTGCCCCTTTTTCGCCTCTTTGTCCTTCGCCGTATTGAGCGGCTGGGTGCGCTTGGACCCGTCGCGATAGATCGCCACCGCCTTGAGTCCCAGCTTCCACGACTCCATATAAGCCTGGATGATATCCTCGACCGTCGCATCCGTGGGCATATTGATGGTCTTGGAAATTGCGCCGGAAATAAACGGCTGCACCGCGCCCATCATGCGCACATGGCCCATGTAATGAATTGTCCGGCTGCCGTTGGCGGCCTTGAAGGCGCAGTCGAACACCGGCAGGTCGTCATCCCTGAGATGCGGCGCCCCTTCGATGGTGTCATGTTCCTCGATGTACTCGACGATGTCTTGGATCTGTTTGACATCGTAGCCCAGCCGCCGCAGCGCCCGCGGCACGGTGTGATTGACCATCTTCAACAAGCCGCCGCCGACCAATTTTTTATATTTGACCAGCGCGATATCGGGCTCGACGCCGGTGGTATCGCAATCCATCATGAAGGCGATGGTGCCGGTGGGCGCCAAGACCGAAATTTGCGAATTCTTGACGCCGAACTTCTCCGCTTCGGTGCAGGTTTGATCCCAAGCTTCGCGCGCCGCGGTGAGCAGATCGAGGGGCACATGGGATGGCGAGATTTTGTAAGCCTGCGAGCGGTGTTTGTTGAGCACCCGCAGCATCGGCTGGCGATTGACATCGAAGCCAGCGAAGGTGCCGGTGGCGGCGGCGTTGCGCGCCGACTGCAAGTACCCCTGCCCCGACATTAACGCGGTCACAGCCGCGGCGTAGGCGCGCCCGCCGTCGGAATCGTAGGGCAGGCCGAGGGTCATCAACAAGGCGCCCAGGTTGGCATAACCCAAGCCGAGTTCGCGAAAGGCGTGGGCGTTAGCGGCGATCTCGGCGGTCGGATAGGACGAATTGTCGATCAAAATGTCCTGGGCGAGAATCACGATATCGACCGCGCGGCGGAACGATTCGGTGTCAAACACGCCGTCTTCACGCAGATACTTGAGCAGATTGAGCGACGCCAGATTACACGCAGAGTTGTCCAGATGCATATACTCGGAGCAGGGATTGGACGCGTTGATGCGCGCGGTATTTGAACAGGTATGCCAGTCGTTGATCGTGGTATCGTACTGCATGCCGGGATCGCCGCAGAAGTAGGTGCTCTCGGCGATCATTTTCATCAGGTCGCGGGCCTTGAAGGTCTCGCAGACTTGGCCGTTGATGACATATTTGGTCTGCCACTCGCGGTCTTCCTGCACCGCCTGCATGAACTCGTCGGTCACCCGCACCGAGTTGTTGGCGTTTTGGAAAAACACGCTGCCATAGGCCGGGCCATCCAGGCTGGAATCGTAGCCGGCCTCGATCAAAGCCCAGGCTTTTTTCTCTTCCTCGACTTTGCATTTGACGAAATCTTCGATATCGGGGTGATCGACGTTCAAGACCACCATCTTGGCGGCGCGCCGGGTCTTGCCGCCGGACTTGATCACTCCCGCCGAGGCATCGGCGGCTTTCATGAACGACACCGGCCCGGAGGCCGTGCCGCCGCCGGCGAGCTGCTCCTTGGCGGAACGGATCTTCGACAAATTGACACCGGAACCGGAGCCGCCTTTGAAAATGACCCCTTCCTTGCGGTACCAGTCGAGAATCGAGTCCATGGTGTCCTCGACCGACAGAATGAAACAGGCCGAGCACTGGGGCTTTTCTTCGATGCCGCAATTGAACCACACCGGGCTGTTAAAACAGGCCTTCTGGTGCAGCATGATATGCGTCAGCTCATCGGCGAATGCAGCGGCGTCCTCTTCGGTGGCGAAGTAGCCATCTTTTTGGCCCCAACCGGTGATCGTGTGCACCACCCGGCCGATCATCTGGCGCACGCTGGTTTCCCGCTGCGGCGTGCCCAACGGACCGCGGAAATATTTCGACACCACCACCTGGGTCGCCATTAACGACCAAAACTTAGGGATCTCGACGTTACTCTGTTCGAAAACTATTTTGCCCTTCTCGTTGGCGATGGTCGCGGTCCGCTGCTCCCACTCCACTTCGTCATAAGGATTAACCCCAGCCCGGCTGAAATAACGCGGAATTTTCAGCCCAGCGGGCGCCCGAACCGGCTTGTTACCGGCCGCCAAATCAGTCGCTTCAGATGTCAGAATTGCCATCGCTCCAACTCTCCCTTCTCCCTGGTCTCGCCCATATATGGTGTGAAACGTTCAGATGCGCACTAGATTTTGTATTTTTAGTGGCAAATGCCCTGGTTGTCAATCAAAATTTTCGGCAACTGTATTTGTTGTGATTTTTCGCCGCTTTTGGCGAGAATACTAAACTTACGGCAGCATCACACCGGCTGGCATGGACCGCGCCGATCTGGTAATTAAATGGGCGAAAGTCTGAATTATGGCGCGCAGAGACCCTCAGATCGAACGCTTGGGCGAGTTGCTGAACATCTCGCTCAAGCGGCTCGACTTGGACTCGCGCTTGGCGGACTACGGCGTTTGGACGATCTGGAATCACGCAGTCGGCAGCGCCATCGCCCGTAACGCCCAACCGGAAAAGATCCGTAATGGCACCCTGATCGTCAAAGTATCCAGCCCGGTGTGGATGCAGCAACTCCAGTTCATGAAGGAAATGATCGCCGCCAAACTCAACGAGCAATTAAAGCGCAACGTCGTTAAAAATATTTTTTTCGTGGTCGGGCGGATCGACCTGCCGCTCGATGAAAGCACCGATCAGCTAGCTGCCACGCCGCCACGGCTGGTCGACGCCGGGTTCATTGACACCATCGAAGATCCGGCAATTCGCGACGCCTTTAAAAAACTCTTAAAAAGTTTCGCCCGCCGTCCCACCAAGCCCGAATGAAATTGCCGCAACCGGTTTTACTCGTCATCGGACAGCCCCGTTCTCGCGCTCGGCTTGGCGATACCGACGACAATCTTGGCGACTTCCGCTGAGTATTCCTTGCCCTTACGATAGATCACGAGCGGCGGCTCGACCTTGACGCCGCTGCGGCCGCCTTTGACCGCTTCGACCAATATCAGCAGTGCCCCGTCCGCGGCGAATGAATGGACCCAGCGCAGCCGTTTGGGCTCGAGACCGGCGCGGCGCAGGCTGACGAGCAACTCAACCGCCCGCTCGGCTGCGTAGATCAACGCCAGCCGCCCTTTGGGTCGAAGAAGATAAGCCCCGGCGGCAAGAAAATCTGCCAACCCGGCTTTGATCTCATGGCGCGCCCACTGTTTCTCCCGATTGGGGCTGATCCGGCCGCTGCTGGCCGGACGAAAGGGCGGATTGCTGACGACGACATGGAATGACGATGCCGTGAATATTGAGCCGATCTCGCGCAGATCGCCGCTAACAATTTCCACCCGATCGTCGAGCCGATTGAGGGCAACGCTGCGCTTGGCCCGCGCTGCCATCTCCGCTTGCACTTCCAAACCGGTGAGCGATGCCGAGGGATGCAAATGACTCAACAACAGCGCGATCGGGCCATTGCCGGCGCCAAGATCGACGATGCGATCGCAGCGCTTGACCGTGACAAAGTGCGCGAGTAACAAGGCGTCGAGAGAAAACCGGTAGCCCGCGCGGCTTTGGTAAAGCCGCAGCTTGCCGTCGATCAGCGTATCCAACGTGTTGCCGCTCATAATTAATGAGAACCCGCCTAGCTTCGCGAGCGCGCTGGCGCGGATGTTTCGAATTGTTTAATCGTGCTCATGTTCAGCTCTGATTAAAAATTCCAAATTCCACATTGCAAATTCCAGAATAAGCCGAGTTCTTGCCGATTTGGCATCTGGAATTTATTATTTGCAATTGTTGATTGCCCGCGGCGCTCTCAACGACCGCGTAATTGTTGCTAAACCTTGCAATGACTAGCGGATTTCTATATTTACTTCGAAAATGTAGTTTCATTCTGTTTCACCGCAAACACTGATGCTTTATTTCTTGGGCCAAATCGGCCGACGCTCACTCGAACGCATCGCCGGTATGGGGAAAATGTTTAACTTTCTCCTCTCGGCGATCATGCTGGTGTTCCGCCGTCCGGCCAAGCTTAACCTGATCGTCTACCACATCAAAACCATCGGCGTGGATTCGCTGTCGGTGGTCGCGTTGTCGGGATTTTTCACCGGCATGGTGATGGGCTTCCAGGGCTACTACAGCCTGCGCAAATTCAGCGCCGAAAGCTATCTCGGTTCGGCCGCAGCCCTGAGTCTGTTGCGTGAATTGGGACCGGTGCTGTCCGCTTTCATGGTCACCGGCAGAACCGGCTCCGCCATGGCCGCCGAGCTCGGCACCATGCGCGCCACCGAACAGATCGACGCGCTCGACTCCATGGCGATCAACCCGATCAAGTTCTTGGTTTCGCCGCGCATCATCGCCAGTCTGATCGCCATGCCACTGCTGACCGCCATCTTCGACGTCATCGGCATCTTCGGCTCCTACTTGGTCGGGGTCTCCATGTTAGGGGTAAGCTCGGGCAGTTTTTTCGCCGGCATCGAAAACAGCGTGGTGTTTCACGATATCTACAGCGGCTTCGTCAAATCGATTTCCTTCGGCCTGATCATCACCTGGATCTGTTGTTACAAGGGTTTTCACGCCCCGCCGATGGCCACCGGCGTCAGCCAAGCGACCACCGAGTCGGTGGTCCTGTCGTTTGTCTTCATTCTGGTCTGGGACTACTTCCTGACTTCCGTCATGCTCTAAGCGCCATGATCCAAGTCGCCAATCTGCACAAGAGCTTTCACGGCCAACAGGTTCTGCGCGGCGTGAACTTAGAGTTCACCACCGGCAAGATCACCACCATCGTCGGCACCAGCGGCTGCGGCAAAACCGTCTTGCTGAAACATTTGAACGCGCTCTATTTGCCCGATGCCGGAGAAGTTTTCGTCAACGGCGTCGACATCACTAAATTGCGCCAAAAAGAACTCTACGAAGTGCGCAGCAAGTTCGGCGTCTTGTTTCAAGGCGCCGCCCTGTTGGACTCGCTGAGTGTATTCGACAACGTCGCCTTTCCCCTGCGCGAAAAAACCAGCACCAGCGAAAGCGACATCAAGAAGAAGGTCGACAGCCGCTTGGAGCAGGTCGGCCTGGGCAAAATGGGCGGCAAATTCCCTGCCGAACTGAGCGGCGGCATGAAAAAGCGCGCCGGTTTGGCGCGGGCCCTGATCATGGACCCGGAAATCGTCCTGTTCGACGAACCGACCACCGGCTTGGACCCGGTGTTGGCCACCAGCATTCACCAACTGATCGCCCGCACGCAGAACGAGTTTGGCTATACTGGCATCATTGTCAGTCATACCATCCCGCAAGTATTTGAAATTTCAGACTACATTGCTATGCTTGCCGGTGGCATCATCGAAAACATTTCAGCGCCGGCGGAGTTCTGTGCATCGGCGAATCCAGTGGTACAGCAATTCATCCATGGAAAAACCGAAGGACCGATCCAAGTCCTCTAGGAGTTGCGACATTGAATCATACCCGCACTGATATATTAGTCGGCCTGTTTGTTCTGGTTGGGATTACCTGCCTAGGCTATCTCGCCATCCGTCTCGGCAAGCTCGAAGTTTTCGGTGCCCAGGGTTACGTTCTTTTCGCCGATTTTGCCTCAGTTGCCGGGTTAAAGCCGGGGGACCCCGTAGAGATCGCCGGCGTTAAAGTCGGCCGGGTCGAAGGCATGACCTTGGCCGAAGATAAGGCCCGCTTGACGCTTCGGTTTAACGACGGCGTCAAACTCCAGGAAGACGTTATAGCCTCAGTGCGGGCGCGCGGCTTGATCGGCGATAAATTTGTCTTGGTATCTCCCGGCGCATCGGATAAAATTATCCCTGCTGGCGGGAGAATCCGCGAAACCGATTCCCCGCCCGATATTCCCGATTTGATCGGTAAAATAGTTGGCGGCGATCTGACGTCTAAAGGTGAGAAAAAAGATGAGACCCCTAAGTCTAAATAATCCAGTGAAGCTTCTATTAGCCCTATGGTTCGCAGCAGTCACACTGACCGCTTCCCCCGCCCGCGCCGGCCTGCCCACGGACCAGATCAAGGCGACCGTTGACAAAGCCCAACTGGTACTTAGGGATCCGCGCTTGAAACCAGCGACCAAGCAGTCCGAACGACGCGAACAGCTAAAACAGGTGCTATTTAGCCGGTTCAATTTTGCCGAGATGGCCAAGCGTTCGCTCGGCGCTAACTGGACCCGGCGCACGCCTCAAGAACAGGAAGAATTTGTGCGCCTGTTTACCGAGGTACTGGAACGCGCCTACGCCGATATCATCGAGTCCTATATCGACGAAAAAATCGTCTATTTGGCCGAAAAAGTCGACAGCGGCTACGCCGACGTGAACAGCAAAATTGTCACCGCCAAGGGCGAAGAATACTCGATCAACTACCGTGCTCAATTGGTCGGCAGCGAGTGGAAGGTTTACGATGTGGTTGCCGAGAACATCAGTCTAGTCAACAACTATCGTTCCCAGTTCAGCCGCGTGATTGCCAAATCCTCCTACGAAGATCTGGTGCGCCGCCTCAAAGACAAGAACGAATTCGCCGGCGCGCCGAAAAAGTAAGCGTCACCTTCGTCCTTGGCAACTCTTGTTTGCGCCACGCTGAACAGCAGTGCGCGCGAGCTACGATCGTTCTTTCCATTCGCGATGACTACGGTCCGCGATCTCCCAGCTTAAGCGACACGAGACCTCTATCCTGCTCCTTGCCACCGGCGGCGCAAAATCAGGTTGAACCCGTTCTCGAAACCCACAGACTTATCATTGCGCGCTTGACTGTGATAAGTCAGACGCAGTATTGCCAATTCACCCAACAAGCGAAGGAGACTCGCCATGGCTACCATAATCGACTGGCACGCCCATCATACCGCGCCGGAAGTCGCCGAGCGCATCGGCCAACTGACCGGCAAGAAGCCGCATATCGACGCCTACGACTCCCCGGATCTGGCCAAGCGCGTCAAAGAAATGGACGAGGCCGGCATCGACCTGCAGTTGATTTGCCAAGGCGCCGGGATCTACGCCGATCAGCTGAGCGGCGCCCAGGCGCTGGAGGTGATGCATCAGTCCAACAATATTTTGGCCCAGCGCATCGCGCCGCACCAAGACCGCCTGGGCGGCATCGTCGCTGTGTCGCTGAAAAACATTGCCGAGTCGATAAACGAAATCGACCGCATGGCCAAGCAGGGCTTTCGCGCCGTGCTCATGTATCCCCATGTCGACGGCGAAATGCTGGTCGACACCCCAGCCATGGAACCGCTCTACGCCAAGATCAACGCGCTTAACTTGCCGATCTTTCTCCATGGCGCCGGCACGGCCCAGAGCCCGTCGCTAAAAAAGCTTGAAGACGGCGGCGCCGGCGTCGCTTACGCCGTCTTGTCCGACGGCGAAGTCGCCGAATGCTGCCTGCGCATGATCGCCAGCGGAGTCTTCGACCGCCATCCTAATCTGCAAATCGTCATCCGCAGCTCCGGCGGCGGCATTCCGCTGTTGATGCACCGCTTCTTTTGGAAGCACAAAGGACCGCAAGGAGAGAAGAAGTATGCGGATATCTTTCTCGAACACTTTCTCATCGACTGCGCCAGCTCGGACGCCACGACACTGACTTTTCTGGTGCACAAGATGGGCGAGAACAATATCGTCTTCGGTTCGGACTACTGCGGCGGCTTGGGACCGCTGAGTAAAGCCTTCAATGCGGTCAACGGGCTGGCTGATCCAACGCACTTTAAGAGCTTTACGGAAAAAAATTCACGCCGCCTGCTGCATCTATAATTATTCATGCGCCAAGTGTGCGAAGTATGCTTAACAACTCGGCTGCCGATCTTGAACCTTTGAACCTTGATCCTTGAACTCTGAATATGGCTGGACAATACGATCTCACCATCATCGGCGGCGGCATCCTGGGCTTGGCCACGGCGCTGAAAATCACCGCGGCCCATCCCAACATCCGGCTATTGCTGCTCGAGAAAGAAGCCCAACTGGCGCGCCATCAGACCGGCAACAACAGCGGCGTGATTCATTCCGGGCTGTACTACCGGCCGGGATCGTTGAAAGCCCAGAGCTGCGTCGGCGGCCGCGCCGAGCTGATGGCGTTTTGCGACGCCAACAATATCCCCTATGAAATCTGCGGCAAGGTCGTCGTCGCCACCAGCGAGGCCGAACTGCCGCGCCTGGAGGAACTGCACCGCCGCGGCCTCGCCAACGGCCTCAAAGGCATGGAGATCATCGGCCCGGAAAGATTAAAAGAGATCGAGCCCCACGCCAGCGGCATCAAAGCGCTCTACGTGCCCGAGACCGGCATCGTCGACTATCGCAAAGTCGCCACCGCCTACGGCGAAAAAGTGCGCGACGCCAACGGCGATATTCGCCTGTCGCAAAGAGTGGTCGGCATCCTCGATCGCGGCGCAGAGATAATCCTGCAAACGTCCGGCGGCGATTACCGGACGAAAAATTTGATCAACTGCGGCGGCCTGCAATCCGACATCGTTGCGCAGATGATGGGCGGCAAGAATCACCACAGCCAAGGCGAGGAACACCGCATCATTCCGTTCCGCGGCGAGTATTACAAAATCGCCCCGGCGCGCGAACATCTGGTGAAAAATCTGATCTACCCGGTGCCGGACCCGACTTTTCCGTTTTTGGGCGTGCATTTCACGCGCATGGCGCGCGGCGGCGTCGAAGCCGGACCCAACGCCGTGTTCGCCTACGCCCGCGAAGGCTATAGCCATAGCGACATCAATTTGAGCGACCTATGGCGCACCGTCTCGTTCAAAGGCTTCTGGGCGATCACCGGGAAATATTGGCAGACCGGTTTTGGCGAGCTCTACCGCTCGTTAAGTAAAAGAGCCTTCGTGCGCGCCCTGCAAAAACTTCTACCGGAGATCGGCGCGGACGATCTCGTCCCCGGCGGCGCCGGCGTGCGCGCCCAAGCGGTCTCCGCTAGCGGCGCCCTGGTCGACGACTTCGTCATCAAAGAGAGCCAGAGTGCGATTCATGTCTTGAACGCGCCATCCCCCGGCGCCACCGCGTCCCTCGCCATCGGTCAAAGCATTTGCGCCATGGCTGAAAAAAGCTTTGGCTTGAAGTAATCCACCGATCGCCGACATGGAGTTGAACGCGACGCGACGCCGATATCGCGCATCGTCAATCTCAAAGCAGCCAAGCAGATCGGCCTGACGATCCCGCCCAATGTGTTGGTAAGGGCGGATCGGGTCATTCGGTGAATTTTGGATGTGTGATTTTGGATTTTGGATTGGAGGACTAAGGCATGACAAAGATACTGAGGACTGCAATTCCGTGGCTTCCATCCGATAATCCAAAATCCAAAATCCAAAAGCGGCCCCGCAGACTAAAATGGGGGCGGATTGTCACCCTCGTTCTCGCCTTCGTAGGATTGGCGGGCGGGGTCGAGGCGCAGCAGCCAACGAAAATCCCGCGGATCGGCTATCTCGGTCCTCCCGCTACCGACTCCCGCACCATGGCATTCCGGCAAGGGTTGCGGGATCTCGGCTATATCGAGGACAAGAATCTCCTTGTCGATTATCGTTACGTTGCCGGCAACCCGAACGGGTATTCCGAGATCGCCGCCGAGCTCGCGCGCCAGAAGGTCGATCTCTTTGTCGCCGTCCCCTTTCAGGCAATCCTCGCGGTCAAGCAAGCGACCAAGACCATTCCCATCGTCATGGTGACGACTCAGGATCCGGTCGCGACCGGAATCGTCGACAGCCTGGCACGGCCGGGTGGAAATATCACCGGCCTCGCCCGCCTCACCCGGGAACTCGGTGGGAAACGGCTGGAATTGCTCAAAGAAGCCGTCCCGGCGGTCTCGCGCATCGGCATCATCTGGGCCGCTGACGATGAAGGTTCGACGATCGCGTTTAAACAATATGAAGCAGCGGCGCGCCCGTTGAAGCTAGCGCTGCAATCGATCGAGGTCCGCGGCGTAAAAGCCGATATGGACAATGCGTTTAGAGCTGCGGCACAGGCGCAGTTGAACGCGCTCATCGCGATCAGGAGCGGCCTGGTCAATGCTCAGCAAAAAGCGCTCGTGAACTTCGCCATCGAGCAACGGTTGCCGTCGATATTCGACGGCAACGATTTCGTCGAAGCCGGCGGTCTGATGTCCTACAACACCGACGATGTCGAGAGTTTCAAGCGCGCCGCGGTTTACATGGACAAAATATTGAAGGGCGCGAACCCAGCGGACCTGCCAGTGGAACAGCCGAGTAAGTTTGAACTGGTGATCAATCTCAAGACCGCCAAGCAAATCGGCCTGACGATTCCGCCGAATGTGCTGACGCGGGCGGATCGGGTGATTCGGTGACGACAGTACGAGACAGAAAACTAACCAACGATAGTATGCGAATTGGGGGTTAGGAGCAGTATGAAAAATTTTGCCGCTTGTTTAGAATTACAGACTTCTTCTGCGCCAGTAACCAGGACGGCGGCGTCCATGCGCTACAGCTACGACCTGGATCGTTGCGTCGGTAATTCGATAAATCACAGAGTAGGGATATCGGCGAAGAAGATATTTCCTGGTGTCGTGCGAATGCTGCGGCCAGCGCGCCGGACTGTTGCGGATGACACTGATGGCATCGTCGAGGGCCGCCATAAAGGCCGCAGCGGCAGAAGGATTGCGCTTGGCATACCAATCGTGAGCCGCCTTGGCTTCAGCGATAGCGCTGGGGTGAAATCTAACGCTTGGAGCGGCCACCGGATCGCCCGAGGATTTGCCGGCGTGCCACCGACCAGGGAACCGTTTTTACTTTTCCCCGATCGAGGTCGTCGATACGGCGGGCGATCTCTTTACTCCACACCGATTCAGCATCTTCATCGACGACATCGTCCAAGCTATCCAATAGGTGGCCAACCAGGGCTGCGCGCGCCGCTAGCGGCAAGCGCAATACCTCTTCCAAGACCTTCTGTTGAGCGGGCTTCATATGCACAGAGTATTCGCCTGGCTGAGATTCGTCAATGCGAACAGCCAAAGAAGTTTGACCTCGTGTTTACTGTTAAGAGGCTGGAGCAGATCGGCCTGACGATTTCGCAGTCGCTGTTGTACCGGGCAGACAAAGTGATTCGATAGTCGCAAGGCGTGAGGCAACAGCATTAGTAAGAGAGAAATCCATGAACATAAAAATTATCCTCTGGCTAACGACAACCGTCTTTCTGGCAACGGTCGCTCCTCACGAACGCGCAGCAGGCGGCGAAACTTCACCGTATCGGATTCCAGCTCGACTCGCCGCTTGCTTCCATCGCGGCACGCATCGAAGGGTTTCGCCAAGGTCTGCGCGAGTTGGGCTACGTCGAGGGCAAGAACATTGCCATTGAGTGGCGCTCGTCAGAAGGCAAAGCCGAGCGCCGCAGTGAGATTGTCGCCGAACTCGTGCGACTCAAAGTCGACCTCATCGTCTCTGGCGGGCCGTCAGTCACCCGTCCCCTCAAAGAAGCAACGTCGGCCATACCGATCGTGATGGCGCAGGATACCGATCCGGTAGGCAATGGCTTTGCGGCAAGCCTGGCGCGGCCAGGTGGCAACATCACTGGACTGTCCTCAATGGGACCGGAAATGAGCGGCAAGCAACTGGAGCTAATGAAAGAAATCATTCCCAAACTTTCGCGCATGGCGATCATTGGCAATTCGGCCAATCCCGGCGACGCTCTGGCATTAAGAGAAGCCGTGCTCGCGGCCGGCGCCTACCAGATTTATCTTAGTTATCTGGACGTCCAAGAAGCCAAGGACATCGAGCCCGTGATCCGGACTGCCGCCAAGGGGCGCGCCGATGCGATACTGGTGTTGGGCAATCCCATCTTCAATGTCCAGCGCCAAAGAGTCATCGATTTAGTAAACAAGCATCGGCTGCCGGCGAGCTACAGGCAACCCGAATATAGCGACGCCGGCGGACTCATGACCTACGGCCCGAATTATCCCGAATTGTTCCGCCGCGCCGCCACCTATGTCGACAAGATTTTGAAAGGCGACAAGCCCGGCGAAATTCCAGTCGAGCAACCGAAGAAATTCGAGTTCATCGTCAATCTGAAAGCAGCCAAGCAAATCGGCCTGACGATCCCGCCGAATGTCTTGGTGCGGGCGGATAAAGTAATTCGGTGAGGCGTGAAGGGCGAGACTCACAAGGCAAATTGCAGAATGCAGAGTGCAAAATGCAAAATTATCGGATGGGACGTTTGGCGGTGATAACCGACTTGGCAAATATTTTTACCAGCTCATCGGATTCACGTAGCAGGACAGGGAGGCTGCTTTCCGGGAACAGACCGACTTTATCGATCAGTTTCAGCCAATAACGGGCTTCACGGATCTCCTTCAAGACGATCTGCATTTTGTGGATGAAATCCGCACGACTCTCGGCGGCGCAAGCTTCTTCATAATTCGCGCCAAGGATGTAGCAGCGCGCATCAATTGACTTGCAATATGGTAACCGGCAGCGGATCTATTCAACTTAATGTCCCACTTGGGGATGGTTGGAATCCCTCGTCGTCAGGCAAAGAGATTAGTCATGCCGGCGCAGGCCGGCATCCATCTTCGTTTTCACTGCAAGGTCACAGAAACCTGGATTCCGGCCTACGCCGGAATGACGGAAGGAAGTTGTGAACTTAACAACGTCGGCGCTAAACTCTAGCAGCCGCTCCGACGAATCCGCTCTGTCACTTGGCATTTTGCAATTTTCATTGTGCACTCTGCATTGAGCCGGTCACTCCCCGGCCACCGTCATCTTCGAGAGCTTCACCGTCGGCGCGGCGATGCGGCCGCGCATTTCGAGGTCGTTGCCGGCCATTTCGATGTTGAGCAACATTTCTTTCAAATTGCCGGCGACGGTGATCTCCTCGACGGGATAGGCGAGCTCGCCGTTTTCGATCCACATGCCGGCGGCGCCGCGGGAGTAGTCGCCGGTGATCATGTTGACGCCGGAGCCGATCATTTCGGTGATATACAAACCTGATTTAATCGAACCGACGATCTGCTCGGGCGTCTGCGTGCCGGGCGTGAGGTAAAAATTCGCCGGCGATACGCCGGGGGGCTCGCCGACCGAGCGCGAGGCGTTGCCGGTGGACGGCATGCCGAGCTTCTTGCCGCTGTAGGTGTCGAGTAAATAACTTTTCAGCTCGCCCTTTTCGACGACGATTTTCTTCTTGATCGGCAACCCTTCGGCATCGAAAGGGACGCGAGCCATGGCCGCCGACGATGGTGCCGTCGTCGATCACGGTCAATAGATCCGAGCCGATCTTCGCGCCGAGCTTGCCGGCCAAAAACGACGCGCCTTTGTACAGCGCGTAGCCCGACAGCGCCGACGCCAAGCTGCGCAACAGCGATGCGGCCATATCCGGATCGAACACCACCGGAACCTCGCAGGTCTTGACCTTGCGCCCGCCCAACCGGCGCAGCACGCGCTGTGCGGCTCTTTCACCGACATGTTGCGACGATTCAAGATTGGCGAACTTCCGCGTCGAGGAATACCAGTAGTCGCGCTGCATCGCACCGTCTTGCTTCGCCACCGGCGACACCGAATGGCCGAAGGTCGAACCGGCATATTCGCCGGCGAAGCCGTGACTGCTGACATAGACGACCCGACCGAAATGATTGGAAAACTCCGCGCCCTCGGAGTTGGTGATGCGCGCGTCGTAGGCGAGGGCGGCTTTCTCGGTCGCCAAGGCGATCTGAATCTTGTCGTCGACGGCGATATTTCGCGCACTGGTATCGATCAGATCGAGATCCGGGATATCCCGCGCCAGCATCTCCGCCGCCGGCAAACCGCCGCTGGGATCTTGGGCAGTGGCGCGGGCCATCAGCACCGTGTCGTCGACCAACTTTTCAAGCGATTTTTTCGAAATATCCGAGGTCGATGCCGACGCCGAGCTGTTGCCGAGAAACAAGCGCACGCCCAACCGCTTCTCGCCGGCCTGGCTGATCTTTTCGACCTCGCCCATGCGCACGGTGACGAAGAACGAATCGCCTTCGACCATCACGACGTCGCCGGACGATGCGCCCTTCTTCATGGCAATGTCGAGTAATTCGCGGCCGAGTTCTTGGTTTAATTCGCAGCGTTCCATGGTTTTCCGATCTTCAGTTCCAATCGCTCCAGAGGTTCCAGTCGTTCCAATCGTTTCTGTCGACAGCGATTCCGGACAATGGAACTTTTGGAACCATTGGAACCTCTGGAACCGAGTTCAAGATTAGGCTCTTGTCCCCCCGACTGTTAATCCATCGATTTTGATCGTCGGCATGCCGACGCCGACGGGCACCGACTGACCGTCCTTGCCGCAGGTGCCGACGCCTTCGTCGAGCTTCAAGTCCGCGCCGACCATCGACACCCGCGTCAGCACATCCGGGCCGTTGCCGATCAGGGTCGCGCCCTTCACCGGTTTGGTGACCTTGCCGTCTTCGATCAAGTAAGCCTCGCTGGCGGAAAATACGAATTTGCCGCTGGTGATATCGACCTGGCCGCCGCCGAAGGAAACCGCGTAAAGACCTTTTTTCACCGAACGCAAAATATCTTCCGGCGCCGACTCGCCGGCGAGCATGAAGGTGTTGGTCATGCGCGGCATGGGAATATGCGCGTAGCTTTCGCGCCGGCCGTTGCCGGTGAGCGCCATCTTCATCAAGCCGGCGTTAAGCTTGTCCTGCAAATAGCCTTTGAGAATGCCCTTCTCGATCAGCGTGGTTCGGCCCGTGGGCGTGCCCTCGTCATCGACGTTGATCGAGCCGCGGCGCGACGGGATCGTGCCGTCGTCGACCACGGTGCACAGTTCGGAAGCGACCTTTTCGCCGATGCGGCCACTGAAAGCCGAAGTTCCCTTGCGGTTGAAGTCGCCTTCGAGGCCATGGCCGATGGCTTCGTGCAACAAGATACCCGGCCAGCCGGGGCCAAGCACCACATCCATCGTTCCCGCCGGCGCGTCTTCGGCGCTCAGGTTCAACACCGCCTGGCGCACCGCTTCGCGGGCGTAGCGTTCGTAGTCGCGGCCGTCGACAAAGAAACCAAACTCGACCCGGCCGCCGCCGCCGAAACTGCCGACCTGGCGGTTGCCGTTTTCCTCGACGATGCAGGTGACGTTGAGGCGCGTCAGCGGCTGGATGTCGCCGACCACCAAGCCCTGCGACGAGGCGACCAGAATCACTTTGTACTCAGCGCCGATGGAGGCGAAGACATTTTTCACCCGCGGATCGAGGGCGCGGGTAAACTTATCGATCTCGTAGAGCAGGGAAACTTTCCGGTCCAAAGGAACATCGTTGACCGGGGTCTTGATCGCGTAAAGATCATGGGCCGCGCCAGGGCGCTGGCCAATCTGCGCCGGCAGCTTGGGCCGGCGCGGCTCTGGGCGATGTACTGCGCCGTGCGGGCGGCGATCTCCAGGTTTTCGATAGTAATGTCGTCGGTGTACGCGTAACCCGTCTTGGTTTCCGCCAGCACCCGCACGCCGACGCCGTTGGAAGTCGACTGGGAACAGTTCTTGACCATCCCCTCTTCCAAACTGACGCCCTCGTTGCGCCGGTATTCGAAAAACAAGTCGGCGTAGTCGGCTTTTTTTCCCAAGGCCGCGTCGATGACCTTTTCCAGGTCTTGGTTACGGATGCCGAAGTTTCGATCGAAGAACGATTGGGCTGGAACCGGCGTGTCTGCCATGGCATTTCACCTCGCTTATATTTCAAAGATAGAGGATTTACAGCTAAAAACCAGCTCATCGCGGCTAATAATCTATTGATCGCAGCTGGCCGTTGGGCTAAGTATTCGCCCATCAATTCGGCAGGCAGAGGACCATGGCACAAAAAAAAATCGTTCACATCGTCGGCACCGGCACTATCGGCGAACCGCTGGTAGGCATTCTTTCTACCTTCAAAGAGCAGTTTGGCATCGACGAAGTGACGTTTCATAAGCGCACGCCGCTGCTCACCGACCGCTCCAAAGTCCAAGTCTCCTGCGCCAATGGCGCCAAACTGGCCGTCGACAAGGAGAGCCGGCACAAGTTTATTGAAATGGGTATGACGCCCAGCTTCGAAGCCGAAGAGGCGATCGAGCGCGCCAGCGTCGTCATCGATTGCACGCCGGTCGGCAATAAGAATAAAGAAAAACTCTATAACAAATACGCCAATAACGGCCGCGGCTTCATCGCCCAGGGCAGCGAAGACGGCTTCGGCAAGAAATACGCGCGCGGCATCAACGACAAGGCGCTGGTCCAAGGCCAGGACCAGTTCATCCAGGTGGTCAGCTGCAACACCCATAACTTGGCTGTGCTGATCGACACCATCGCATTGGGTCCCGAGAAGGAAGACAACCTGGCCGAAAGCCGCTTTGTGTGCATGCGGCGCGCCAACGATTTGAGTCAGGAAGGCGACTTCATTCCGGCGCCCGAGGCGGGCAAGCATGACGACAAAAAATACGGCACCCACCAGGGACATGACGCCCACGCGTTATTCAAGACAGTGGGACTGGATTTGAATATTTTCTCCTCAGCTTTGAAGCTCAATACCCAGTACATGCACACGATTCATTTCAATCTGCGGCTCCGGCGCGCCATTGAAATGGACGAACTTATGCGCCGGTTCGGTTCGACGCGCCGAGTGGCGATGACCAACAAGGCATCGTCGGCATCGGTATTTTCGTTTGGCCGCGACCATGGTCTATTCGGCCGGATTCTCAACCAGACGGTGATCGTCGCCCAGAGCCTGGCGATCCATAACGACAAGGAAGTCATCGGCACCTGTTTCACGCCCCAAGATGGCAACTCGCTGTTGAGCAGCATCGCCGCCTCGCTGTGGTTTATGTATCCCGACACCTACGAGGAGAAACTGGCACCTGTACGGCCCTATTTTTTCAGCGAGATCTAAAACCAAATCAGATCGGTGCAAGAAGGGATCGAAGGCCGGCGCTTTCGGTCCCTTTTTTATTGGCGGACATCGGCATTGAAGCCGTCGAATTGCACTGCATCACCGGCTTTGAAGCCATGTCGTTTCGATAGGCCGCCGTTGATTTCAAACACGAACTGGCTCTTCCCCTCGACGAAGCGCGGGTCGAGTGAAAAAGGCGTAGCTTGCTCGACGATACCGACGATCTTGCGGTCGCGGCCGATGAAGATCATGTCCAACGGCCGCGGCGTGTTCTTCATCCAGAAGGACTGCTGCGACTCGTTGGGAAAGAGAAAAATCATGCCGCGGTCGTCGGCCAGATCGGTGCGGTACATCAACCCCATCTCGCGCTTACCGGGAGTGTCGGCGACTTCCACGTGAAAGCCGACTTGCCGGCCGTCTTTGGTGATAATGGTCACTTTGGGTTGGGCATCGCACGCGGATACGGTTAAGACAAACAGCCAAACAAAAGCGCTGAGCGCACTGCCATAGTTGCGCATATTATTTGCTGAGGCTGCGGGCGACGATCTCAGCGATATCCAAGACTTCCATGGCGGTCTCCGGCTCCTCTTTCGCAGTCTCCTCGGTCAGCATGCGCATGCAAAACGGACAGCCGGTGGCGACGGTTTTGGCGCCGGTCTCTTTCAACTCGCGGTAGCGGTTGGTGCTGACCCGCTCCTTGCCCTTTTCTTCTTCTTTCCAGAACTGGCCGCCGCCGGCGCCGCAACAGAAGCTATTGCTGCGATTGCGGCTGGTCTCGGTCAACTTGGCGCCGGTGGACTCGATCAAGCCGCGCGGCTGATCGTAGATGCCGTTATGCCGCCCGAGATAACAGGGGTCGTGATAGGTCACCGAGCCGTGGTTATCGCTAGAGAGCTTTACCTTGCCGCTTTTGACCAACTCATCGATGAAGTCGGTATGGTGCTTGACGACATAATTGCCGCCGAACTGCGGATACTCGTTGGCGATGGTGTGAAAGCAATGCGGACAAGTAGTGACGATGGTTTTGGCTTTGATCTCGTTCAGCACGCCGATATTTTCTTCGGCCATCTGGACGAATAAATATTCGTTGCCGGTGCGCCGCGCCGTGTCGCCGGTGCACTTCTCGTCCTTGCCGAGCACCGCCCAGTCCAGTCCGGCGGCGTTGAATATCGTCGCCATGCTCTGAGCGATCTTTTGCGCCCGCGGATCGAAAGCGACGGCACAACCGACCCAGTAAAGCACTTCAGGATCGGGCTTTTCGGCCAAAGTCGGCACCGGGAACGGCAATCCCTTCGTCCACGCGACGCGCTCATCGACCGGCATGCCGAATGGGTTGCCGGCGCGCTCCATGTGATTGAAAGTATTTTGCAGTCCTTTGGGAAACTCAGCCGCGCCCAGCACCCGCTCGCGGCGCACGTCGATGATATGCAGCATCTGCTCGTTGCCCACCGGACAGACTTCAATGCAAGCGTTGCAAGTCGTGCAGGCCCAGGCCGACTCTTCGTTAAGGGCGAAGTCGAGCAGCGGCCGCGGGCTCTCCTGCCCTTGGGAGAAGCTGGGAAAAATCTTGTTGAGCTCATAGCGCTCGTTGATAAGCATGGCCGCCGGGCTGAGCGCCTTGCCGGTGTTGGACGCGGGGCAGACATCCTGGCAGCGATTGCACATGATGCAGCTGTACGAGTCTAACAAGCGCGGCCAGGTAAAATCCTCCAGTTTTGCCGCGCCGAAGGTCTCTTCCTTCTCGAAGTCCATCGGTTGCAGCACGCCGGGCTTGTCCTTGTTCAAAGCCAAATTGATCGGCGCGAGGAAAATATGAATATGTTTGGAGCGCGGGAAGTAGGGAATGAACAGCAAGATCGAACCCAGCGCGCCCCACCAATAAAAATGATTGAGGACTTCGAGGACGCCGGGAGCGAAGCCAGTAAAGAGTCCGGCGAACAGCGAACTCACCGGCTGAAACGGATCGTCGCCCTGCTGGGCCAGCTGCGTCGCCTTGAACAGCAGCCGGCAGCCGACGTGAAAGATGATGAAGGACGCGACAAACGTCGAGTCGCGAAATATACCGGCGCGCACTTCCGGTTGCACCGGAGTATTCTCGGCAAAGGCGAAATCCTGCGGCTTAACCAGCAGACGGCGAATCACCATGCCGACCATGCCCGTCAGCACACTGGCGGTTAGCAGATCGCCGGCGATATTAAATAAATTCCAGAGACCGCCGCGGGCATGGATGCCGAAGAAGCCTTCCAGAACATCGACAAGATTAACCAGGAAGTAAAATATAAATCCGTAAAAGATCATCGCGTGGAGCAACGACACCACCGGCCGCTTCTTGAACACGCTTTGTTGGGTTAGAACGATCCACAGGGCACGGCGGATGCGGTCCGCCAGATTGTCGAAGCGTGCATCCGGCTTGCCCCGGGCGATGGCCCGGTAAACGTCGTAAATCCTCTGCCGCCGTAGTAAAGCGAGCCGGCGGCGAGCAAAACAAACGATGATCTTTTCAAGTGTCGTCAACATCGCGGTGCAGACGCCCTCCGTTTCAATCCTTACTTAACGTTGACAGGACGAGTTTGTCAAAATACTCGGCGAGAAATTATCACTGGCGCGGCAACTCCCCCGCCACCCCACCACAATTTAGCGCGACCGTAGCCGGCTGTGTTAAAGCCCTAAGCTCATTGAAAACTCCCAATTTCACCACAAAGGACAGAAAGCCAAATGTCGGGGCGTAAAATCTTACGCCCCGAGGAGGTCCTCGTGTCCTTCGTACTGCTATAGCTGCATTGCAAGTTTGCGCGGCTGGCGTAAATTTTAGCGTCTTCGACGGTAGCTACTTCATGGGCATAAGAAGTGCTCACCACGAAGGCACGATGGACACGAAGGTTCGGAAGTTAAGTCTCTTCCTTCGTGCTCTTCGTGTCCTTCGTGGTGAGCTGTCCTTGCCGAATTTTGCGTTCTTTGCGCCTCTTGCGGTGAATTATCCGATTCCAAATCTTTCTTTTGGTTGCGCCTGCGCCGCGCTAGGACCTTCGTGGTGAAGCCTATCCCTAGTTCGCTGTCGCTCAGAGACAATTACGCAGCAAAGCCCAAACGGCGCGACAACTCATCGCCGGCACGCAGCAAGCTCGGCGTGATATCATTGTCGATCGCCTCATCGATTAGCCGCTGACTCGGACCCACCACGGCCAGCGTGCCGACCAACGTGCGCGTATAGTCGCGGATCGGCACCGCCACCGAGTTCACCTCTTCGGTAAACTCACCTTTCTCGACGGCGTAACCGGTCGAGACGATCTGCGCCGATATGCTCATCCAAAACGCGTGCGCTCGACGATCGTCTTGTCGGTGAAACGTTCAAGCCGTTCGGCGAGGGTCTGGCGCAGACGCGCCGTCGGCTTCGAATGCCAAGTGAATCTTTCCCGCCGCCGTGCAATGGGCCGGCAACGCCGTGCCCAAGAACGACACCACCCGCACGGCACGTTGCGGCTCGACAAAATCCAGGGGCATGATGACAGCCGCCCTTGCGGATACCGACATAAACGCTTTCTCTGGTCGATTTCGCCAACGATTCAAGGATCGTCCGAGACTGCATCAGCAACCCCATCTGATGAATGTAGGTCTGGCCGACTTGCAGACACTTGAGTCCCAGGCGATAGTTTTCCGAGGACTTATTCTGTTCGATATAGCCGCGCGCTTCGAGGGTCGCCAACAGGCGAAACACGTTGTTCTTATGCAGCTTCAAGCGCTTACTGAGTTCGGTGACGCCGATCTCGTCGACGTTGCCACTGAACTGCTCCAAGACATCGAGCGCATGGGACACCGATTGAATGACGTAATTAGCTTTCTCGCGCCGAACCATGTTGCCTCCATGCACCGACAAGGACCGCCTGCCGGCTGTCATCCAGAGCCATTGAGATAATCCGGCCAGACATGGCGTTTTAAGCTAACCCACAGAACTTGTCAAACCATGCGAGGCGAGGTCCCAGCGCCGTAATAACCCAGTCCATGCCTGGTCATTGGTCGTAAAATTATCGATCGATAATCAACCGATGTCGCAAATTGGCCCTGACGAAGCGGACAAACCGGACCGATTTCGCTGTGACGATTGCACCGAAGTGAAATCCTTTTATCGAATGCTGCGTCGCGGCGAGTTGGCGCGACGGCCAAGGGCGACCCAGCGGGGCTCCCGGCAACCGCAACCGCTTACTTGCCACACGGTGCAGCGCCCTTGACGCCTCATCATCTATGCGGCACTATGCCGGTCATGACGCGCATTGAGAATTAATATTTGGCCTGCTGGCGGCGCTGGTATTGGAACCAGCAGCAGCACCATGGCTGAATACGTCCGTCGATCTAACCTGACAAAAGGGCCATAGGTGAATCACTTATGGCCCTTTTAATTTATCCGCAATGATCCAACCAAGCTTCAAAGAATTCTGCCGGCTCGCCAAGCAGGGCAACTTAGTACCGATCTATCAAGAGCTCCTGATGGATCTGGAAACGCCGCTGTCGTTTTTCAAGCGTCTCGAGCGCGACCGCTACGCGTTCATTTTAGAAAGCGTCGAAGGCAGCGAGCGCTGGGCGCGCTACTCGTTTCTCGGCACCCGGCCGCAGCGGATCTTCAAAGCGCGCGGCAACCAAGTCGAAATCATCGACAACGGCAAGGTCAGGAAATGGCAAACCGACACGCCGCTAAAAGCGCTGGAAGAACTGCTGAAGGATTACCGGCCAGTGCCGGTGCCCGGTGTTCCGCCCTTTTTCGGCGGCGCCTTGGGCTACGTCGCCTACGATGCCGTCGAGCAATTTCATGGTATCGTCAACCACAAGAAAGACCCGCTCGGCATGCCCGAGATCTTTTTCTTGTTCGTGCAAACCCTGATCGCCTTCGACAATCTGAAGCACACCATCAAAGTTATCGATAACATCCAGATCGAACCCGGCAAGAATTTGCGCCGGGCCTACGACGGCGCGGTGAAGCGAATTCATCAGGTCATCTCGACGCTACAGAAAAAACCGCGCGGCATCGAACCGCGCGACTTGAGCCCGGCCAGCGGCAAACGCAAATTCCGCTCCAATTTGAGCCGCAAAAGCATTTCACCAGGCGGTCAACCGGGCCAAGGAATATATCAAAGCCGGCGACATCATTCAGACCGTGCTGTGCCAAAGACTGGAAAGCGAAACCGACAGCGATCCGTTTGAAATCTACCGCGCCCTAAGATTCGTCAATCCGTCGCCCTACATGTATTACTTGGAGCTGGACGATCTGCGGGTCATCGGCTCGTCGCCGGAAACCCTGGTGCGGCTCACCGGCGATACCATCGAGCTTCGCCCCATCGCCGGCACGCGCAGGCGCGGCGCCACGGCGGAAGAAGAACGCGAGCTCGAAGCCGAACTACTGGCGGACCCGAAAGAACGCGCCGAGCATATCATGCTGGTCGATCTCGGCCGCAACGATGTCGGCCGGGTCGCCGCCATCGGCAGCGTCGAAGTCAACGAGCTCATGGCCATCGAACGGTATTCCCATGTGATCCACATCGTCTCCAACGTGCGCGGCAAACTGGCCCAGGACAAAACCCCCTTCGATCTTTTCGTCTCGGCCTTTCCCGCCGGCACGCTCTCCGGCGCGCCGAAGATCCGCGCCATGCAGATCATCGCCGAACTGGAACCGCAAAAGCGCAGCCTCTACGGCGGCGCCATCGGCTACTTCGGCTATAATGGCAATCTCGACACCTGCATCGTCATCCGCACCATTGTCATGAAAGGCAAGAAATTATTTATCAACGCCGGCGCCGGCATCGTCGCCGATTCCGATCCGGCGCTTGAATACCAGGAGACCTTGAACAAAGCCCGCGCCATGTTGCGCGCCGTGGAGCTCGCCGAGCAGTGGAGGAAGCGATGATCCTGCTCATCGATAACTACGATTCCTTCACCTACAACCTGTATCACTATCTGGGCGAGCTCGGCGCCGAGGTGCGGGTGGTCTACAACGACAAAATCAGCCTTGACGAAATCGCCGCGCTGCGCCCGGAAAAAATCGTCATCTCGCCGGGCCCGTGCACGCCGAAGGAAGCCGGCATTTCCTGCGATGTCATCAAGCGCTTCGGCGCGCAGACGCCGATTCTCGGCGTCTGCCTCGGCCATCAGTCCATCGGCGCCGCCTACGGCGGCAAGATCGTCCGCGCGCCGTCGATCATGCATGGCAAACTGTCGGACGTAAGCCACGACGCCAAGACGATTTTCCATGGCTTGAAAAACCCCTTCGCCGCCATGCGCTATCATTCCCTGGTGATCGATCCGCAGAGTTTACCGGCGGAACTCAGTCGTCAGCGCCCAAACCGACGACGGCGTCATCATGGCCGTGCGCCATAGGACTTTCCCGGTCGAAGGCGTGCAGTTTCATCCGGAATCGATCCTTGCCGAAGAAGGCAAGAAGCTGTTAAAGAATTTCTTGGACCGCGGCTGAATCATGAAGTTGCTCTGCTTCCAAGCCAAGCGCTTTCGCTGGAAGACTCATTCAAAGACCCTGCCCGAAGTAGCCGATCAAGATCTCGACCAGGAAGTGGGCGAAACCGTCGTCGTGTTTCTCCACGCCGAAGCCGCCGACGGCGACATCGAAAGAAGCGCCGCGGTGCTGCGCCAGAGCTTGAAACACATCAAATGGCTTGCCAACAAGCGCGGGTTGAAAAATATCGTGCTCCATTCCTTCACCCATCTTGGCGGCGTCACCGCTCCCGCGGAGCTAGCCGAGTCTATCATGGGCACATTGCAGCAACGTTTGGGCGAAACCGGCTACCAAGTCTGGACCACGCCCTTCGGTTATTTCTGCGAGTGGGATTTGAGCGTGTACGGCGAGAGCCTCGCCAAAGTTTGGAAAGAGATTCACTGAAACCCGTATGCTTACCGACGCGGTGCAGCATCCCCAACCCAAGATTGTCGATTGTGTTATAGTCTCCAGTAGTAGATATAGTGTGGGAGGAATTCCATGAAATCTCGCGGCAAAAGATCGAATTGCTGGACCGTCGCATTGGCGATCCTCTTACTCGTAACAGCCTGCAAAAAAGCTGAGCAGGTCGCGAGCCCTGATGATCTGCCCGACTTGAACAAACAAACACGCCCCTATTTGACCGTAGAAAATGCCAAGGTGCGCATTGGCCCCGGCCCACAGTTTCGCGGCATCGCGGATATACCGGCTAACGCCAAGGTCTATGTCGTCGGCCGCGACGGCGACTGGGCGCTGATCGTCTCAAAGAAAGGCAATGCTCCAGGATTTGTCGAATTGGCCGCGGTCAAACCCAGCGAAAGCGGAAACGAGAAGCCGGAATTCGGCGAAGCGCGCCGAGTCGAAGGCAGATACGAAGCGATGACCGATACCCAGGTGCGCGGCGGTCCGGGACTGCACTATCCGGCCCTGGCCGATATCGCTAAAGGCACCAAGCTCAACGTCGTCGATGAAGAAAAAGGCTGGTTGAAAGTCGAATCCAAGCGCGGCAACAAACCCGGCTACGTTGATTCGAGTTTGGCTAAACCGGTAAACGAATAGTCGCACCGGAATCCCTCGGCGCCACTAAACTTCAACAACTTGGCGTGCCGCCGAGCATGTCTTCGCGGTGCTTCTCGCTGAGCGGCAACTGGCGCACCACTTCGACATAGTTGCGCAGCTCGGTCATCCCTTTTCCCGTGTCGGTGTTAACGTCGGTGAAGTCCTGCGGATAGTCGCTGGCGAAAACTAGACGCTCGGGACGGATCCCTTCGAGGGCGCAGTTGAGCGCGGTGGTGCCACCCTCAAAGCCGGCCATGTCGAAATAGCACCATGTCGTAATATTCGCCGAAGGGTTTCTTGAGCGTGCCGAAGCGGTAACCCTTAGCCACCAGCCGGTCCTTCACGGCGGCGATACCGCCGCCGAAATGGGCCATGACGATTTTCAAGTTGGGATAACGGTCGTAAATTCCGCCGGCGATCAAGCGGGTCGTTGCCACGGTCAAGTCGACTTCGGGGCCCAACACGCGCGGCAGATCGTAATCCTTGAGATGTTCATAGCCGGTCGGCACCAAGGCCGGATGGACGAACACCGGCACGTCGAGCTCGCAGGCCAATTCGTACAAGTCGTAAACCTTCAGCGCATCAAGGGAGAGACCGCCCACCTGTGAGGTGATCGTCAGGCCGCGCAGCCCCAAGTCGGCGAGCGCCCGGCGCAGTTCGGCGATGGCGGATTTCCCCTCGAGAACCGGCGCCTGTGCCAAACCAATGAAGTGGCGTGGATATTTTTTCTGAATCGCCGCCAAATCGTCGTTGATGAAGCGGCATTCGTCCAGCGGCGCCGACCAACCGAGCAGACAAGACAAGACCGAAACATTCACTCCCGCCTCGTCCATGTCTTTGAGTTGCAACTCCAAGTTATACAGCCGCTGATGAATGGTCGTCGCCGGCAGTCCGCCTTCCTGCAACAAAGTTCTACCCGTGTCGGAATAGAGTCGGCGCTTTTTCGCCAGTTCGACCGGAATATAGTGATGTTGAAAATCGACAACCATGTTTGCTTCCTTTCGTTCGCTCAAGTGATTTCGCCGGCGCGAGATGGAGCACGCAATGCCATGAATATGGCTACTAGCCCAATTGGCACCAACCAGGCAAATGCAAATTGCTGTGCGCCGGCGAACACCGCTTGAGATTGCCAGATCTCGTCGCCGCCGGACACCTCCATTAGCGCCACCGTTATGGTAGTGCCGATGGTCCCGGCGGCGGTGCCGAAGGAGCTCAACATCGCCGCCAACACGCCGTAGTCTTCCTTGGCGACTGAAGCGAAGGCGAGCTTCTGATTGGCCGGGGTAAAAAATCCGATACCGGCGCCGAGCAAGGCCAAGACCGCGCCGACCGACGCGAAATCGGAGTCGACACCCAAGCAGGCGTAGCTGGCGATGCCGGCAACGATTAAACCGATCCCGACCGCCGCCACTGACGAGGCGTCGAAGCGATCGGCCAAGCGACCGCTCAGCAGCGCCGCCAACGCCGTCGACAGCGGTAAGATCGCCAGCAGGAATCCAGCGGCAACCGCGCTGGCGCCAAGCACGTTTTGCAAATAAAGCGGCGCCGCCAAGGCGATCGGATTGTGGAGCATATGACTGAGGATCAGCGCGACGATAGCCGCGGACAGCATTTTATTGCGAAAAATCGCCACATCGACCAACGGCTTCGCGGTGCGCAGTTCGATGCCAACGAAACCCACCAGCCCAACCGTGGCAACGGCAAAGCACACGATCACCGGCAACGAACTCCAACCGAGGCGGGCGCCAAAACTCAAGCCGATCAACAGCGACGGATAGCCAAGCAGTAAGGCCAACGAGCCCCAGATGTCGAATTTCGCCGGCCGTTGCTCGCCGGCGCCGCGAAAAATTTCCACCACCGCCAACGTCACCGCCAAGCCGACGACAAAATTCATCCAGAAGATCCAGGTCCAGCCGCCCATTTGTAAGAGCAAGCCGCCGACGGTCGGCCCAGACATGCGCCCGACGGCGATAGCCGAGGCGAAGGTGCCCAGCACCTGGCCGCGCCGCGCGGCGGCGAAACTGCCGGCCAACAACGCCGTCGACATCGGCAGCGCCATCGCCAGCCCAACCGCCATCACCGCGCGCGCGATCAGCAGCTGTGGAAACGACAGCGCCAGCGCGCCCAAGCCGGCGCCGACGGCATAAAGCGCCACACCGATCTTGTAGAGCCGGCGCTGGCCGAGAATACCGCCGGCACGGCCGAAACAGAACGACAAGCTGGAGATCGTCACCACGCCCATCAGCGTGACCCACTGAATCTCCGGCAAACTATTGCCAAATTGTTTCTGAATCGCCGGTAGGGCGACGCTGATGCTGCCAAAACTGTTGAAGAATAGAAAAGCCGCCAGACAGGTCACCGAAAGGATCGCCCGCTCTTCGGCGATGGATAGATTCTTTGGCGGCGTGGCGGTTTGAGATTGCGGGATCATGGAAGGACATCTTGGGGTAATTTTTCTTAGCCCAACGACGCTCATAGCGCCAGCGATCTGCCAGACGATGCGGGTTTTTTTTCTCGGAACCAGCGCTGCTGCCGCGGCCAACGCAGACATAGCTAAACAGTTTTCGTAACGATTCACCGATTTGTGCAGCTCTGTTCAGCCGGAATACCCGGAAAACTGTCTGGCAAAGTATCGAATGATCTCCGGAACTACCTTGCTTGTCTCTAGGTAACTAGCCTTGCGTCAAGTGGCATGAGTTTAGCGTTATTCAGTCATCAAATTCAGCCTCAAACTCGACGGGAGATCGCTATGGAGAGCATGTTCCTCTGGATCGTATTGTTTTCAGGAGCGACGGTACTGTTGCTCGGCCTATTCTTGGTCGCGTCCGAGAAAGAGCTCAAGAAAAAACGCGGCGAAATCAACGACCTTTTGACCCGCTTGGAAGACGCCCCAATGGCGTCCGCCCCGGCGAGCAGCGAAGCCGGCGGCAACGGCGCCGAGGTCACCGGCCTGCGCGCCAATAACCAAGAGCTGAAAAAAGAAATGGCCTTGTTGCAAGACGATTTGGAAGCCGCCCACCGGGCCATCGACGAACTTCGCACCGGCAAGCCCGCGGCCGAAAACGACACGACACTCGCCCAGGTGGAACAGTTACGCAGCGCCAACACCCAACTCGACGCTCGAGTGCAAGAGCTGCGCCGCCAGCTGCAGGAGAGCGAAGCTAAAGTCCAGAATGCCAGCGTCGTCGACAGTGGCGCCGGCGAACGGCAGACGCAGTTGGAAAACGCGCTCATCGATTTGAAACAGCAATTGGAAAAAAGCCAGTCAAAAGTTCGCCAACTGGAAAACTCGCCTACACCCGTGGCCGATGCGAGCGCCAACGAAGCCAGCCACCAGGAAGAAAGCCAAAGGCTCCAGGCGAGAATCGCCGAGTTGGAAAACGACTTGCGCGCCGGCGCCGAAATCACCCGCCAGCTCGACACTCTGCAGCAGCGCATCCGCGAATCGGAGAAGCTGGAGCGCGAGCTGCGCGACTCACTGCGGCGGCGCGAGGATGAGATTCCTCAATGGCAAGAGCGGATCGCCGCCAGCGAAGAAATCAAGCATCGCCTGCTCGCCCTGCAGCCGGTTTTCGATCAGCTGGTCGCCAAACAAAGCTCGATCATCGAGCATCAACGCGCCTATCATGGCGAGCTAAAAGCCTTCGCGCAATTTCTCTCGGCGTCCCACGACGGCACCATTGCCGCGCCGACATTATTCGATCTCCAATCCGAGCAGGACACGGCAGCGCCGGCAGCGTTGCTGCACATGGCGGCGTCAAACGACGGCAGCGACAGCCACCCTGCCGCGACGACATCGGTCCGTACCGACCCCGTCAACGAAGAATTAGCACCCCAGGCCAAGCGCGGCCTCGGTATCTTCCACGCTTTGATTGCCCTGGTGGTGTGCGGTGCCATGGCGGCGCTGTTCTGGAGCCAGAGCGGCGAGCAGCCGGTTATCCATGCCGCCAAACCGTTGGCGCTAGCCGGTCCGGAGAAAAAAGCCGCGCCGACGCCGGTCCAACTGAAGCGCGCTGGCGACGCGGTCGCTTCGGCGACCCCGGTCGGCAAGGCCGACGAGACAGCGGCGGCGCAACCGGCAAGACAAACCAAAATACAGCCGGACGCAGCCGCGGGCACTTACGAAGTCACTCGCAGCACCCGGGTCTTCGCCGCGCCTACAGAGTTTGCCCAGCAACTGGGCGAGATCGAAGCCGGCCTTAAAGTAAACGTCGTCAACTCGCGCGATGGCTGGCTGGAGATTCACTCCAAACATGGCCGGCCGCCAGGATATATCCGCGGCGACGCCGTGGCGCGAGTCGGCGGCTGATCACAGCTCGTTTCACGGCAACCGACATACTAGCGGTACTCTCCATTGCGATCGCCAGCGCGTTTTTACCACCCACCTCAACGATTCCTTCGCAACTCTCTTAAAGCGCCTCGCGAAGCGCTTTCCCTTGTCTCCCGATCTTGGCAGAGTTTCGTCGGCCGCCCGCCACAACCAGAAACCATCCGTCTCAACTTCCAAGTCCAAGGGATCGGTTTCCCGAGAATCACCCTGCAGGCTTTCTCGGCGCGTCCGACAATGCGCGCACTATGGGCAAGCGGCTCGCTGTCTACTTCAAAGTCTATGATTTAGATTTAAGAAATCACGGCGCCTCGCCGCATAATCCGGTGACGCATCATGCGCCATGGCGAAGGATGTGAGAGACTTTTTTGCCAGCGAGAATCTCGATCGTGCCCATCTATGCGGCCACTCCATGGTCGGCAAGGTGGCCCGGCAATGCGCCGCGGTCAACGCCAGTTCCATCAATGGGCTAGTCGTAGTCGACATCGCGCCCGAAGCCCCGCCGGCGCATAAGCCCTTGCTTGCCGCGCTAGAGGCGCTTGCGCTCGCTAGCGGTTAGACCTTCAGCGACGCCGACCGGGCGCACGCAGGAAACATTCCGGAACCGACGCTACGTCAGTTCTTGATTACCAATCCCGCCTGCGGTACGGATGCATGATTCCATTGGCGCATCGGCTTGGAAGAGATTATCGCAAATTATGATGCGCTTACCGAAGCATTCAGGCGCCGATCGCGCCGTCTCTACCCGAACTTGCTTGATTCGAGCGGGCTGGTCAAATTTCATTGCCGATTGAACATCGTGACAGTTCCAATTATTACAGCGGTTCTCACAATAATCGGCAGCGTCATTGTCTACGTTATCGGACTATACGTCAGCAAATTAATCATTGATCCATACCAAGACTATAGAAAAACTGTCGGCGAAGTTGCTCACGCGCTCGTCTACTATGACAATGTGTCCGAGCGTAGCCGAAGGGAATTACAAGATGAGGCTGCAAAGGCGCTCCGAGACAAGGCTGCGTTGCTTCGTTCCAAGGCTTATTGTATTAACTTCTACAGCTTGCTTGCTCGTATCCTTCCCAACCGTATCCCAACATTCGCCTCAGTAATTGCCGCATCTAACGCCCTCATCGCTCTTAGCAACAGCGTGCACGGCGGTGATTTCGTTGGGATGAAGAAATACAAACTAACGGTCATTCGTTGTCTGAACTTACCAGTTGATTACTGAACACTCCTGGCGTTCCCTACTTACCAACCACTGTTGCCACCTACCCGCGGGCCTAAACATTTCGGCACCGGGTCTTCGGGCTCGGCGCCCGCTCTATACGAAGAACCAATATAGACAACGAAAAGAATGGGGAGAACCACGCCAAAGATAAGGGCCAGCGTTGCCCGTAAATCCATCGGCGGATACTAGGTCTTACGGGGATGATAAACTAGGGCGCGGTTGCTTTATCAAGCGCTCAGGGGCCGGGCGATCCCTCGATTGCCACGATTCCCATCGCGGATGAAGTGTCGCTGGCGACTAGCGGTACAATTTGTCGATATAACCGGACTTGTCCAGCTCTTCGAGGAATCGAGTGTCGACAAAGTCCTTTGGGTCGGCGGTTTTTGCCGCGGGAATCTGATCGACGAGATCGTTGAGAATAGTTTTGATCCCTTCCAAAGAGGGATACGGTTTGATCAACGTGACGCGCTTGAGCAATTGATAAGTTTCTTCGAGCTCGCGCTCATCGTTGAGGCGCATATAGCGGTTGATCGCTTTCTTGGCCACTTCGGGATTGGTGCGCATCAGATGAATACCGTCGACGAACGACTTCACCACTCGCCGCGACACATCCGGGTTCTTGGCGATATACCGTTGGGTGGTCACCAAGCCGGTGTGTTGGAACGGGATATTCATTTCTTCTAAATTTGCCAGCACGTTCATGCCGGCGTCCACGGCCCGCTTGAAACGGGGCGGTTGCAACAACGTCGCATCCACCGACTTGCCGAGCAACGCCGTCAACAAAGTCGCTTCGCTGCCGATCTGCACGAAGATCACGTCCTTGTCGGGATTGACGCCAAGCTTGGGCAGAGCCAAGCGCGCGGCGCGATCGAGCGCCGCGCCGAAACGCGACGTGCCGATCCGTTTGCCTTTGAGGTCGGCGGCGGTCTTGATATCGCCGCGCGCCACCAGGCGAAACAGCAGGCGGTCGACGAAGCCCAAGACCATGGTCACATCCGCGCCTTGCAAACGCGGCGCCGACAGCAGCGCGCCGGTCATCTCGCCAAAAGAAATCTCCCCGGCGATCAACGCCCGCTGCACCAGAGCGCTTTCTAGATAGAGCACCTCAACGTCCAAACCGTTGCGGGCGAATATTTTTCCTTCCTGGACAATCCACAGCGGCGCCATCGTCACCGACGGCGCGCCGTAGCCGATGCGCAGCTTATCCGCGCCATTTGCCGGCCCTGTCGCAGCCAGAACCAACGCGAGGGCGATCAAAAGACCGATTCGAACGACAGCCATTTTCTTAAACGACCTCAATCGCTCATGCATTCGCATGCCCGTGCACGCACGCCTTCAAACCATTTTTCAGCGCGTCGTCAACCCTCTCTTCGTAGTCAGCCACTTCATTGAGCAGGATGATGTCATCGTAGGTGCCATGGCCGCGCCCCATGATGCGGGTCTCGGGATGGACGCTGTTATGCGGCGCTATCGGCAAGCTGTATTTCTTCCAGGTGGCGTAATAGTTGGCCATCAGCTCCAAATAGAACTCCAACGGGATCGTCGGCTGCGGCTGATTCGACACTAGATTAGAACCGGGCTCGCGACGCCACTGGTTGAGCCGCGGGAAGATGCCATGTTTCATCATGAAGTCGAATCCAGAGCTAGTCGATTTGACCGCATCCCCCACGTTGTCGAAGCCGTAGGGGCGCGCCATCTCGACGCCGCTGACGAAATTGGGCCGGACATTGGTCTCGCCGAATACATCCACCGCATCGACCATGCCTTGCACCCAGTTGTCCCAGCCGATTCGGCGGTTCTTGCCGGGATTGATCCATTCAAACAATTTGCGATCCCACACCTCCATGTTGGCGTGATGGCCATCGACGCCGGCGGCACGGTAACGTTTAAGCGCTTCCTTATCCTTGGCGTTGGTTTGTAGATAAACATGGCGACGGTGGCCGCTCCACTTGAGCGCCGAAGCGTATTCCGCATAAAAAGTGTCCTCATCCTTGCCGTGCAGCGTTTTCGTAATCGTCCCGCCGGTGATGAGATAGTCGATCAGCGGCGTAAAACCGACCTCGTCGGTGGCGTCCTGCTCGATGGAACGCGCCACTTCGACCATATAGTCCAGCGGCTTCACCGGCGGATTGAAGGTGAAGTCTTGCGAGTCCTTCATCTGCCGGGCATTGATATTGATGTCGCAGAAGCGGCACTCCTCATCCGGCCCCCAATATTGGCAATTGCGGAATGCCGTGACGAAGTAACCGTAAGCGATGATCTCGTGATAGGCCGTGCCGTCGGCGAACTTGCGCGTGTAATATTTGAGCGGCGGGGGAAACGCCACGTCGCAAATTTCCTTACCTTGAAGAAACAGCTTCGGTTTGCCATCGACCGCATCGATCAGGTACGGCGAATTTGAATTCAACGTCGTCTGCACCGTCACCGGCCGCAACCCATAAGGCCCGCCGCGCATCATGAACCACTCGGTGATCTTGCGATGCTCCTTGCGCTTCATGTCCTTCATCGGCATCAGATCGTAGGAAAACAGCCGGTAGGACTTCACCAACGCGTCCGACGCCAGCTCCAACGCCGCATCGGTAAACCAATGGCCGTCACGCAACAGGTCATGCTTGAGCACCACCTCGCGCGGCATGTCCGAGTATTTTTTGAAGTAGGCCTCGAGCTCGGTCAACGTCCGGCCATTATCAGTTTGCGCGAGTGCTTCCATGAGCGACTCCTTCGGCTTGGGTGTATAGGGTTGATCTTTCCCATAGCACCGATTTTTTCACAGCGCCAGTGACCACTTGGCGCGGTAGACCCACATTCGGCGCCGTGCTATGAGAAAGGCAACGAGTCGGACAAGGAGGTGACGTATGGCAAAACGCAAGAGCATTCATATTCCCGGCATGGAACATGGCGCGCCGATCCCCAACGGCGTGGTGATCGGCAACATGGTTTTCTCCTCGGCGATCGTCCGGCAAGGACGCCAAGACCGGCGTGCTGTCGACGGATCCCGACGAGCAGGCCGAAGCGATGTTCCGAAATTTCGACTGTTTCATGGAAACCGCGCGGAGGGACGCCGGACCAAATCGCCTACATGAAAGTCTATTTGAAAGACGAAAAGCTGCGCGACACGGTCAACAAGGCCTGGCTGAAAATGTTTCCCGATGAACATGACCGCCCGGCGCGCCACGCCGTCAAAGTCGATCTGCGCGGCAACAATTTGTTTCAAATCGAAGTGATCGCAGTACTCTAATCCAAAACCCAAAACAGGAGGACACACCAATGCCCATCGAAATTATCGACATGGTCGATTTCGCCCATCAGGAAAAAAAGCGCAAAGAAATTTTCAACACGCCGCGCTTCCACGCCTGGATGCACTATTACAAACCCGGCCACAAGGACGAGATGCACTGCCACAATGCCGACCAAACTTTTTACGTCATCGACGGCGAATGCACCATGCGCTTCCCCGACGGCGGCACAGCCGTGCTCAAACCCGGCATGGCCGCGACCATCACCGGCGGCTCGTTCTATCAGCTGGAAAATGCCAGCGACCAACCGATGATCATGATGGGCAACCGCTCCGGCCCGTCGGAGAATATCCAGATCATCGATTACGTCACGCGCAAAGATGTCCGGCAGAAGGTTCAAGAAGAGTTCGCGAAAGCATAAGAACTCGTTCAAAACGTTCAAATAGTTCAAGCCGTTCAAGTGGTTTCCGGAGTTGCGATTCCGACGACGTTTTGAACGGCTTGAACATTTTGAACTATTTGAACGAGTTTGAGCTTAGAGAGCGTAAAGCCTTTTCGGATTGTCGTAGCTGATCTTGCGCTTCGCTGCCGCCGGGATATCGTCGCGCTCGAGAAACTCATCGACGGCTTTCTTCATGCTGACGATGCCCTCGTGGGGAAAGTCGGACGCCCAGAACAAACACTCGTCGCCGAGCAATTCTAAATCGCGGCCGGTGGTCATCTCTTCGCCGCATTGAAAATAAATCTGCCCGCGCTCGATCAGCTTCGCCGGCGGCAGCGCCTCGCCCATGCGGTTGCCCATTTTGCTCATCAAATAAGGCACCCAGCCGCAGCCGGCCTCTAAGAAAGCAATTTTCAAATCCGGCAGCCGGCCGAGCACTCCGGAAAACATGAAGTTGGTGAACTGGCGCATCTGCGGCCAGACATGGGCCAGGGTCGCCGCCTCGCCGCGCCACATGAACAGATCATTGTTGCGCAAGGAATTCTGCGAATGCACGGCGAGCATGCAGCCCAAGCGATTGGCCTCTTCGTAGACTGGGTGAAACTCCGGGTGGCCCAATGGCCGCGGCAAACCGTCGGCCGGCAACACCGCACCGACCATGCCGTAGTCTTTGACGACCCGGCGCAGCTCGGCGACGGCCGCTGGAACATCTTGCATCGGCAGAATGGCGATGCCTTTCAAGCGCGGCTCGTGGCGCAGGAAGCGATCGTGCAGATAATCGTTGTAAGCCCTGCTCAAATCCACCGCGAAGTCGGCCATGCCGACCTGGCCGATATGCATGAAGCGGGTCGGATAAACCACCGCGGCTTCGAGCTCTCCGAGATCCAACGCCTGCTGCCAATCCTGCAACGTGGGGATCAAGAATGACGCGCCGATCCCCGCCCGGCCCGCCTGCCGGTGCCAGCCATGATGCGGCAGCAACGGGAAATACATCACCGCCTCGCGCCGCGCTTTGTAATAATCCGGCAGATATTCGTAGACATCGCTCTCGACCTCGCGAATATGCCCATCGGCATCGATCATCTTCCAGTCAGCCATAAATTTGCTCCTTTCGTCGCCAGGAAGTCTCGGTCGTATCACCACGAAGTTCACGGCACGAAGAGTTCGGATAATTACTCTTCCGACCTTCGTGATCTGCGTGTCCTTCGTGGTGAATTACCGTGTTTTAACTCTGCGCCTTTTGCGTTCTTTGCGGCCAACAGTCCGCATCCGCGTCATCCATCGGCGATCATCTCGCCGAATTTGCCGCAGAACTCGCCGATCGCGCCGTTGTGGACGAAATCCGCCGAGTCATCGAGCGGCCCTGCTTCACGGTTGATAATCGCCAACAGCGCGCCATTGCGTTTCGCCATGACCGGAAACGACGCCGCGGGCTGCACTTGCAATGATGAGCCCATGACGATGAAAACTTCCGCTTGCTCGGTCCATTCCTGTGCTACACGCATCGCCTGCTCGGGCATCGCTTGGCCGAAGGACACCGTTGCCGACTTGAGGATGCCGCCGCAGCTGTCGCACTTGGGCGAGACGAAATCGCCGACTAAACTGTTAATGATCGGTTCCGGTGCGAATTCCTTGGCGCAGCTCATGCAAAGAATCTTGCGGTTCGAGCCGTGCAGCTCGACGATCTTGTCGTCGGCTAGGCCGGCCATGCTGTGCAGGCCGTCGACATTTTGCGTGATCAGGCCGATCAATTTTTCTTTCAAGCTTAGCGCTTGGATAAAATGATGGCCGACGTTGGGTTTAGCATTTTTATATTGCTCCCAGCCGTCGAGGCGGCGCTTCCACGCCTCGATGCGCGCCGACTCGCTGGTCATGTATTCTTGAAACGTCACCGGCCGGTAGCGCGTCCAGATGCCGCCGGGGCTGCGAAAGTCCGGGATGCCGGACTCGGTGCTGATCCCCGCGCCGGTAAAAACCACGATCTCGTCGCTCTCGCGAATCCTCGCAGCGAACTCGTCCAGCTTCATATGACGATTTATAGAACAGCCGGTGCGCCGCTGACAACCGAAAACTAGTGCGATCACTCCTTGGATCGTGCGCGGCAGCTTGAGCGACATCGCGAGAACGCCGGCGCCAGTGATCAATGAGCCCGGTGATGGTGAAGCCCAGCGCAAACAGTCCGGCGTCGCCCATCATGCCGATAAACGTCGGGATCGCCCCGCCGCCGATCAAATAGCCAAACGGAATGGTGAAGCCGACCGCGAGATTGCGCGCTTGTGGCGGCGCGATCACCGCTAGCGCCGCGAAGCCGGCCGGGAAAAACCACACGGCGAGGGCCGGTTGGATGATCACCACAGCGCTGATCCAGCTGATCGGCGACGAAACCCAAAAGCAAAGTCAAACGCCGGTGACGATCAAACTCACCACCATGGTCCGCTTCGGCCCGAGCCGGTCCGAGGCCCAGCCGCCGAGCATGCCGAACACCGGCCCGTAGGAGCGCGACAAGGCCGTCACCGTGTTCGCCCAGCTCGCCTCGACCTGGCGATCGCTAACCAGATAGAGCGGCAACATGGCATAAATCCCGACGGTCGAACTGACGCCCATGCCGAAGAGAATCAACATGATCCAAAACGCCGACGTGCGCACCAGCACACCGAAGGCGTTCGACGCCGGCGATTCGCCGGCGAATCGGCCGCCCTGCCCATACCGATAGTAGCCCATGGTGATCAGCACCGAGGCGCCAGCCCAATACCGCCAGGGCGGCACGCCAAGTCGAGTGGCGGAGAAATAGTTCAGCAACGAACGGACCGGTGAAAAACGCCAGATTGGGCGCCAGCTCGTGAATCGCGATCGCTTTGCCCCAATGGCGTTGATCGACCAGCGCGGTGATCGTCGCGATCGCCGAAGGCATGTAGAGTCCGGCGGCCAATCCCAAGGCGTATAACCCGAGCCGCATCGCCCACAGGCTGCTCGACCCGGAAAGCAGGAACAGCGCCAGTCCGACACCGGCGCCGGAGAGGAGAATCGTCTGGCGATGGCTGGTGCGCGACGAGAGAAATCCCGAACCGAGCAAACCCGAAAGATAACCGGCGGAGATCAAAAAGAAAAAAAAGCCCGCCTGGCCGTGGCCGATCGCCAGCTCCTTTTCAATCGTCGGCAACAGCGGCGAGAGAATCACCCGCGCGATGAAGTTGAGAAAAAAGATCGCCGTCAGAAAAAATACCGGCGCGACCTGCCGCCCAAATGACGCGCCGGATGCGGCCATCGGCGCGGCAATTTCCGCGCTGGCGCTTTTATTCACCATCGTCTTTGAGGTATCGTCGCGCTGCATCGTCGTAAATCGAGACAATGTCTACAATGGGTTGGCCGAAGAAGCCAACGCCAAGCATCGACAAATCCAGGAGGAGACCATGTTCGGTTAGAAGAATTGCGCTGGTTGTCCTATTCCTAAGTATCGGCGGCTGACGCATCCGGCATTTTGCGCGACCACTCTGACATCCATGCGCTTGCTCTACCCGAGCTTCGCCGGCAGCTGGGCGACGGCGTGGATCGCCAAGGAGGCCGGATACTTCAGTGCCGAAGGGCTCGACGTCGAACTCGTCCGCGTCGGCGGCAGCAGCCGAATGGTTGCGGCGATGCTCGGCGGCAGCGCGCCGATCATTCAGGCCGGCGCCATTGCGGCGCTCACCGCCAACGTCGCCGGCGCCGACGTCGTGATCATCGGTTCTACCGGTACGGTCTCGCCCTTCCGTCTAATCGCGCGCCCGGAGATCAAGCAGCCGTCCGACTTGAAAGGCAAAAAAGCCGGCATCACAACTTTCGGCTCGACTTCCGATCAAGTCATGCGCATCGCGCTCAAGCAGTTCAATCTCGACCCCAGCAAAGATGTCGCGCTGCTCACCTTCGGCGCGCAACCGGAGGCGTTCGCTGCGTTGATGAACGGCATCGTGCAGGTCGCCGCGCTCAGCTATCCGCTCTATCCAAAGGCGATAAAAAGCGGCATGCGCGAGCTGGTCAATTTCGCCGATCTCGGTGTCGAGGACATCAACGGCACCGTGATGACGACGCGCGCTTTCGTCGCCCAGCAACGCGACACGGCGCTGCGCTTCATGCGCGCCTTCACGCGCGGCATGCAGCGCTATCGCACCGATAAAGAATACAGCAAAAAAGTTTTGGCCAAGTACGGCAAGATCAACGACGAGGAAATCTTGGAAGGCACCTGGCAAGACTACGCGCCGACGTTGCAGAAAACACCGCGCCCGTCGCTCAAAGCGGTTCAGTTTATGATTGAGAATCAATTTGCCGGGAAAAAGCCGCTGCCAAAACCCGAACAGTTCGTCGACTTTTCGATTGTCGATCAACTGGAAAAGAGCGGCTTTTTCGATTCGCTTAATAAATAAGCTTGCGGGAGGACTAAAGCGCATGAACGTCAGCGGATTTACGAGAATCATCCTGGCGGGTGGACTATTCGTTGCCAGCGCGCTGGCGCCGGCAAGTATCGAATCTCAGCGGCTCAACCCCAAATCACGCCGCTGGTGATTCAAGGCGGCACGCTGATCGACGCCACCGGACAGGCCGCCGGTCGAAGACGCGGTCATCGTCATCGAAGGCGAACGCATCAAAGCGGTCGGCAAGCGCGGCGAAGTGACGATCTCCGCGCGGCGCCCGCATCGATCGACGTCAAAGGCAAAACCATTCTGCCCGGGTTCATCGACGGCCACTGCCACTTGCTCGACTTCGTCGGCGAGATTTATCTCCATCTCGGCGTCACCACTTGCCCCGACATCACCCAGAACGACGACGAATGGACCCTGGCGCAAAAGCACGGCACCGACCTCGGCAAGATCCGCGGCCCGCGCATCTGGTCCACCGGCGGCCGGTCTGGTCGGCGCCGCCGCCCGCCTGGGCGCTACGCGGCGAGCGCGGCTATTTGGTCAAGACTCCGGAAGAAGCGCGCGAAGTCGTGCGCAAGAAAAAAGCCGCCGGCATCGACATCATCAAGTTCAACGAGTACGTCGCGCCGGAAGTGATCAAAGCCGGCGCCGAGGAAGCCGAAAAACTCGGCTTGCCGATCACTTGCCACTGCCTCGATGTGTTTCTCGCCGCGGAAAATAATTTCGCCGGCGTCGAACATCATTGGGGCATGGGCATGACCACCATCGGCGATTTGAAGAAGCGCTGGGACGTGCACGAGCGGCGCATGACCGGCAAGATCAACACCGCCGACCTCGCCTATTTCTATGAACCGGAGAACTTCGACAAGGTCGTCAAAGCCGCGGTGGACAAAAACATCACCTGGAGTCCGACCATCGCCACTTGGTATCGCCCGCTGTCGCCGAGCGTGGCAAGATTCAAAGAGCGCGAGCTGTCGATTCTCGATCAGAAAAATGCCGGCTACCTGCCGCGCGTGTTGCGCGAGCAGGCGCTTGGCCAGTACGAACGCTACGCGAAATTCGCCCCCGAGCGGCTCAACAATGCCCGCGAAGGTTATAAGAAGCTCGAAGATTTGATGCGCCGCTATGTCAAAGCCGGCGGACTACTGCGCGCCGGCTCCGACCCGAACAATGGCCTGCCTGGCCTCGGGCTGCACCAGGAACTGGTGATGTTCGTCGAAGCCGGCATCACGCCGATGCAAGCGATCCAGGCCGGCACGATCAACAGCGCCAAAGCGTTCCGCAAGGACAAAGACTACGGCACGGTCGAGGCCGGCAAAGTCGCCGACATCGTCGTCATCGACGGCGATCCGCTGCAAGACATCTGGGCCGTGCAAAACGTCAAGCTGGTGGTGCAGGGTGGAAAAGTCGTCGACCGCGACTTCCACGCCAATTACAAAAATCCGATTCCAGCGATTCGTGCCTGGCGCTCGACACCGCAGGAGATTGACATCGCGCCGCGCTCGCTGGCACAGGGGACAGCCGGAACCTTGAAAATCAGCACACCGCGCGGCTTCGACAAATTCCACAAGGTCATGTTGAACGGCAAGGAGCTGGAAACCCGATTTATCGGCACTAGCGAACTCGAAGCCATCGTGCCGGCACAGATGACCAAGGACATCGGCACCTATCCGGTCATCGTCGTCGGTCAAGGCGACTCGGCGTCGCGCTCCGCGACGGCGTATTTCATCGTGTCGTTCAAACATTAGGACTCGCAACAATGGCAAATCGGAATTTGGATAAGCAATTCGACACCGGCCCGAATTCGTCCTTTCCCCGTCGGAGGCTGTTTCGTAATTGTCATTCCGAGGCGAAGCCGAGGAATCTCGTCTTCATGAGTGGCAGAGAAGACGAGATCCTTCGCTGCACTCAGGATGACAGCAATAGGACTTTTGCCAACTGTGACACAGGCTCCCGATGGGGGAGGACAAGGGCGGCGGTGGGTACGCGCACGCTGGCCAGATAGTTGCAATTCTCTACCTACTCTCATTCTGCTCCCACGCCGCCGCCCAATCCGACACCCTCCGCGTGTTGTTTTACCCACCCTGGAACATCAGCAAACTGCCGATGTACATGGCCCGCGACGCCGGCATCTTCGAGCGCAACGGTTTGAAAATCACCTGGACCAATCCCGGTTCCAACGACAAGCTGCTCGCCGCCATGAAAAACGGCGAGGCGGACATCGCCGTCGCCAGCGCCAACCACATCGGGCACAACAACGCCTCCGGCGGCCCAGCGATGCGGCTGGTAGGCAACACCGGCTTCAACTATTCAGCATTTTTCGCCGAGGCGGCGATCAAGAGTGCCGCCGATCTCAAAGGCAAAAAAATCGGCACCGGCGAGCCCGGCAGCACGCCGGATCAGCTCACGCGCCTAGCGCTGCGCAAGCTCGGCATCGATCCGGACAAAGATGTGACGTTAATTCCGTTCGACGAAGGCAGGAACACGGACCGGGTGAAAAGCCTACTCACCGGAGCGGTCGCCGCGATGATGATCACCGCGGAAACCATGTACGACCTGGAAAAGACCGGACAAATCAAAAAACTTAATCGGCTCACCGATCATCGCCAGCTAAAGATTTACGCCGGTGGCGGCGCCGACTATGCGATTTCGGCAGTGCTTTTAAAAAATCGCCGGGAAGACGCGAAGAAATTCATGAGCGGAATTTGCGAAGGCATCGCCCTGGCGCGAAAAGATCAGGTCAAAGCCAAGGAATTCGTCGCCAAGACCGGCAGGAACATGGACGCGGCGGGGATCGAGTATCTTTACCAGCTTTACATCACCGACGTGATTCCGGCGAAGCCCTATCTGAAACCCGAAGGCGTCGATCTCGCCATTCAAATGACCGCAGCGCTGATCCCCTCGGCGGCAACCATGAAACCGCAAGATCTCGTCGATGCCGCCTTAGTTCCGGAAGTGGAAAAAGACGGGCGCTGTAGTTTTTAGCAGCTTCAGCGCTGCACCTGAATATGTCACCGTGTACGTCCCAACGGTAGAGTAAGTCCTGCACCGCCTAGAGCTCGCCGCGAAATACTCGTACCGTCCTTTCGAGCCGGCGCAGGACCAATTCCGCCCGGACGTCCCGCTCCACTTGCAACTGCCGCACCGAACCGAAATCGGAGAAGACCAAATGGAGATTGGTCCGCACCCGGTCGGGACGATCTTCAAAGGTCGTGCGATGGATCTCTTCGGTAAGTTCCTCCTGGCGCGCCGAATCCTTAGATGCTCTGTCTTGCGCGTTGGTTGCAACCCACACAGCCATTTGAGCACTCAGTGGGGCATTTGAACTATAAGAAACCCGTGTCAGAGACACTTTCACAGATGACTTGAGCGAGTGATTCGATACTCACGGACAGCAAAATCTGCGTGGCGGAAACCGCGCAGCCGAAGTCTTGACGGATACGGTTGGATAGAATCATCGCAACCAGGGAGTCCAGCCCCATCGCCATGAAACCTCGATCACTGAAAATCGCCGATTCGGGATAGCCTGAGAGTTCCGCACACTGCGCTTGCAGATAGCGCACAACTTGTTGCAGGGTCAGCGCCGCTTTGTCGATGCCATCCATGGGTCCGGGAAGCGAACCGGATATCAATTTGCCATCGGCATGGGTGGTGACTCGTTGCCGCGAAGCTTCCAATCCCTGCTGGGTGATCGGCCGCAGACGAAAACCCTCCAATTGGGCGACCAGTTCTCCGGAATTATTCATAATCGACAAATCGGCAAGCACATTGTTTTCGCTATGCTCGCGAAGTTGCGCGTAGCACCACGCCTGCTCGTAGGTCGCTTTGACGTCGTACAGCGACAGCACATCCAGGGAAAACGGCACAAAGGTTGTCGAGTTTTGTCGCAGCTGCTCCTCGGTCTCGATGGTGGCGCAACAGTGCAGCACCTGGCAAGCGGCTTCGATCAGACCTGGGTGCAACCGATAACTCGCGGCGTCAAGGATCGTGGCGGGACAGACCGCCCGGCATAGCGCTTCCTGATCGCCCTGCCAGATCGTTTCGATCCAGCGAAATGCCGACCCGGTTCCGCCCTGATTGGCCCAGATTCTTGAATAGAACTCGCTGCGCGAAAGCGTCTCCGCGCAGCGCGCTTTGATGGCGCTCAAATCTATTGTCGGCAGCGCAGGAGTCGTCTTCTCCGGCACATGCGCCCGGCCCAAGCCAATCATGTGCGCTGTCCAGGGTTCACTGCCCATTGCCGCTTCGTTAACCCCGGCGCTCGTCAGCTCCAGACTCCAGCCCTGCGCGTCCGGCTTGAAAATCAACTGGACATCGCGCTCGCATCCGTCCGGCAATAACAAAGGACGCAACAGATAAAGATCCTCAAAGCGATAGCAATCACCTTGAGTGCCGCCGAGAAATTCCGCCGCCTGGGCCAGCATGGCAAAATGGCATGCAGCCGGAGGCAAAGAGATGCCGAAAAGGCGGTGATCGTTAAGGAACTGCGGCGCGCTCTGGCTGAACCGAGATTCGAAACGGATCTCAGTCGCGCCGGGCAAGCGTAAACGCCGGCCGAGCAGAGGATGACCGGCCGAATGATTCGGCGCGGTCGCGACACGATGTTGGGCGTTGAGCAGCGCACCGTCATACCAATAGCGCGAACGCTGATACGGATAGCTCGGCAAAGATACCGAGCGAAAGCTTTGTCCCTTTTGCAACGCCGGCCAATCCACCTGCACGCCGCGGACATATAAGCGCCCTATGGTTGCCAACAACGCCGCCCAATCGTTATCACCCCGGCGCAGGGTTGGCACGACATCCAGCTTTTGCTGCGCAGAGGATTCCTGGGTCAGCGCGGAGAAGATCAGCATCGGGGCCAATTTCCACAAACAGATCGCAGCCTGCTTGCACCATGGTGCAAAATCCCGCGGCAAATTGCACCGGTTGACGCGCCTGTTGACACCAATATTCCGGATCGGTGACTTCGGTTGTGACCGCGCGACCATGCAAGTTGCCGATCAGACACAGGCTCGGCGCCTGCAACTCGGTCGTGCTGATTAACTGCCGCAGCGGCGCCAAAACCGGATCCATCTGCGCGGAATGAAACCCATGGGACACATTCAGTTCACGGCAATAGGTTCCTTGCGCTTGCAACATCGCTTGCAACCGGTCGATGGCGTCAGCCGCGCCGGAAAGCACCGTTTGACTGGGCGAGTTGATCGCCGCGATCGCTACTGCCGGGAACCTGTGCAACAGCGCATCGAGAGTCGTTTGCTCGGCGGTGACCGCCAGCATCTTGCCGGCACCGGGCAGCTGCTGCATCAACCGGCCGCGCGCGGCGGCCAACCGCAGCCCGTCCTCAAGCGTGAACACTCCCGCGACACAGGCGGCGACATACTCGCCAAGGCTATGACCCATGACGAACTTTGGTTTGATGCCCCACGATTGCAGCAGTTCAGCCAAAGCGAATTCAAGCGCAAAGAGAGCCGGCTGGGCATAGTCGGTGCGGTGAATCAGTTCGCCGGAAGCACCGAACATGACGTCGAGCAGCGGCCGCTCCAGTTGATCGCGCAAAATATTATCGCAGCGCTCGAGCACCCTGCGAAAATCGCCGCTCGCCTGATAAATCTCTCGGCCCATATTGACGTATTGCGTGCCCTGCCCGGCAAATAGAAAGCCGATCTCGGGGTTGGCGGAAGTCACGGCTTTGCCGCGCCAATGCCAGTCAACTCCGCCCGCTCCTCGGTCCTGCGATAAACTCGCGCGCAACTGCTGCACCGACGTACCGACAATCGCCGCGCGATGGGAATAATGGGATCGGCTTTTCTGACTTGCCGCGGCGATACCGGCCAGATCCGCCATGGGGTTCTCGGCAAGAAATTGGCGGTAACTGCCGGCCAATTCATCCAACGCGGCCGCGGACGCAGCGGAGAAAGTCAGCAGATGAGCAGGCAACGCGGTCTGAACCGCAAGCGGTGCGGCCAACGCAGCGTCTTGCAAAACCAAATGACAGTTGGTGCCGCCAATACCGAACGAAGAAACGCCCGCGATCCGACGGTCCCCATCCGTGGCCACGGTATCAACCGGTCAACGATATAGAATGGACTTGCATCCAGATCGATTTCCGGATTGGCTTTTTCGAAGTGCAACGTCGCGGGAATCTCACGGTGCTTTAGCGCCAGTACAGTTTTGATCAATCCGGCAATGCCCGCCGCGGCATCGAGGTGGCCGATATTGGTTTTCACCGAACCCATGGCGCAAACCCACCGCTCGCCGGCGCCGCGCCGAAACGCGCGAGCGAGCGCGGCAAATTCAATCGGGTCGCCCACCGGAGTGCCGGTACCGTGCGCTTCGACGTAGCTGACATCGCGCGGCCGCACGTTGGCGTGAGCTTGGGCGCGCGCGATAACCGCCGCCTGGCCGTTGACACTGGGCGCGGCAAAGCTGGCTTTGTTCGAACCGTCGTTGTTGACCGCCCAGCCGCGAATCAGCGCATCGACACGGTCGCCATCGCGCTCGGCATCGCCCAGCCTTTTCAACACGACGACGCCGACACCATCGCTGAATACGGTTCCCGTCGCTCTGGCATCGAAGGCGCGGCAATGGCCGTCTTGGGAATAGATCCCGCCCACTTGGCGCGAAGCGTTGTCCGTTTGCGGAAACCTCACGGCAACACCGCCGGCGATGGCAATGTCGCACTGTCTGCTGCTCAGTGCCTGGCAGGCCTGGGCGACTGCGACTAACGATGTCGAACAGGCAGTCTGAACGTTGATACTCGGCCCGGTGAAACCCATCACGAAGGAGGTGCGCGTCGCCAGCGAATCGCTATCGTTGCTGATCGCCAACTGATGGGCTTCCTCGCCGGTTCGCTGCAGCAGCGCATCGACGGCATCACGGCTGCCGCCGAGCAGATGCCAAAGATAGGTGCTTGCATTGCCACCGGCAAACACACCGATGTTGGCGTTAGCGCCGGCGTATCCGGCCTCGCTGACCGGCAGTCCGGCGTCTTCGAGCGCACGATGAACGCACTCCAGCCACAAACGTTGCTGCGGATCGAGCATCTGCGCTTGGCGCGGCGTCAGGCGAAAAAGCGCGGCATCGAACTGATCGACATTGGCAAGCAATCCACGGGCGGCCACCGCGTCTGGAACAGCTGCGGGGCTTGGTTCAGAAGACTCGCGGGGCAACACTGTCAGGCTCTCGACGCCCGCGCGCAGATTATGCCAAAACTGTTCAATTGAATCGGCTCCGGGAAATCGCCCGGCCATGCCAATAATTGCGATGCTATGAGCGGGAAGCGCATGATTCTCTTGGTTTGCGCCGGCAACGGTTTCTGGCGCAGCAGGCCGATCGTCGTCTAACCCGTGCACCAGCGCGCGGATCGTCAGATGCTCGTAAACGCTCGTCACCGGTATCGCTAAGCCTTGCTGCTCCTTGAACAGGGTCACGAAGCGCGCGGCACGGATGGAATCGCCGCCTAAATCGAAGAAGGAATCGGTCACGCCCACCTCATCGAGCTCCAAGACCACCGACCAGACACGCGCCATCTGTTGCTCGGTCTCATTGCTCGGCGCAACGTAGCCGTTGGCGAGCCGAGGACGGTTTCGTCCCGGCGGCGGTAAGCTCGAGTAATCGACCTTGAGATCCTTGGTGACCGGCAGCTCATCGAGAAAGACAAAGGCGCTGGGCAAATGTGAGATAGCGATGCGGTCTGACAACTCTGCGCGAATCACCCCGGCGCTCACGGCCGGGTCAGCCACGAGGTAAGCGCACAGCCTGCGCTCGCCAAGCTGATCCGAGAAATCACGGACGGCGGCCTGCTGCACTCCCGCAACGCTGAGCAAGATTCTTTCAACATCTGCCGGAGCAACGAACTCGCCGCCGATGCGGAGACGCTGATCCACCCGTCCCAAATGAAATAGACAACCCCCTTCGCTCATGCGGCCGAGATCGCCGGTGCGATAACGGCGCAAGCCATTATCTAATTCAATGAAGCGTTGCGCAGTCAAAGCGCCGTTGCGCCAGTAACCATTCGCCAAAAAGCGGCTCTCGACGACAATCTCACCGGCGGCACCGAGCGGCAGCTCATGTCCCCGATCATCGACCACCCGCACCGTCATATCCGTAACCGGGTAACCGACAGGCACCGATTCGTTTTCGCCGAGAGTGGTCTTTTTATCGACGAAGAACTGGCGCACCAGGCCACACTCGGTGGCGCCGAGACCGTTGATCAATGTGCAACTATCTTGGAAGTTCGCCTGAAAATGTTCGATATCCAGCGGTGCCGCGCGATCACCCTCGAGTCGAATCAGCCGCACAGCGGGAAACCGGTTTAGCGGATCCGACAGTTGGCGAAAGATCGATGGCACGGCATGAAACACGGTGACCCGTGCTCGCTGCAGCCATTGCGAGATTGCCGGCAAACCCTCACCTTGCAGATCGAATGGCGCAACCGCGGCGCCATTGAGCAACGCGCCAAACAGACTGGAAACCGTGCCGCTGAAGCTCGGGTTCTGCACCAGACTCAAGACGTCGCCAGGCGCGAACTTAAGGCTATTGGTATAACGCAAAACATTATGCAGGACGTTACGATGACAATCCGCGACGCCCTTGGGCGCGCCGGTGGACCCGACGTGTAGAAAACATAGGCGAGCGTATCGGGTGAAACCAGTCGATCGACATTTTCACCAGAGAAGCCATCACGAACCGCATTCGCCTGGATGACAGGGAAATCACTTCCAGCCAGGCCTCGAGCTAGGTCGAGATACCTACCATCGGCAACTAACATTCCTGGGGCCAAGTCTTTGATTATGCCGTTCAGCACCGCGTCGGGCAGACGCTGGTCCATCGGCGCGTAGCAAAGGCCCGCTTTGAGAATCGCCAGCGTCCAGACAATGGCCTGGTAGCCCTGATCCATCATCAAGGCTACTGGGCCGGAAACATTTTCCGCGGTCGCGAGCAGCAGCCGTGCGGCGCGATTGGCGGCAGCGTTCAATGCCGCATAGCTGACATCACCGGATGGCAGGCGCACCGCACAGCCATCGCCGTATTTCTGCACTTGGCGCTCGAAGCGCTGGTGTATCGATTGGTCGAGTTCGGCAGCGGCAAACTCGACAAAGGTTTGGGGCGAGCGCAGTCCGCGTCGTGCTGTAAGATCGCTCATGCTCGTTAGAGATGATCCAGTTGCCGCCGCAGCAGTGGCATCGCTTCATTCCAGTCAGGGCCCAGTTTGGCAAACGCGACCTGGCCGAACTTCAATCGCTCTGCCTCAGCGAGCAACGGCGCCAATTGGTCGCGGCACTCCTCCGGACCGCCCGCCACATAGCAACGCTGCACCGCTTGATCGGGAATGAGCGCCGCGACCGCTTGAACCGTCGCGCCAGCGGCGCGCGCTTGTTTCAACGAACTGACGAGCGTCGGCTCCACTCCCAAGACGCGCAGCTCGTCATCCGAGTATCCCGCGCCTTCGAGACCCAGGAGAATATTGGCAACAAAAGGTTTGGCGAATTCGAGCGCGCGCTGGCGGTCACGCGCGATAGCGATGTCGAGCTCGCAAACGTCAAACATATTCTTCCCGGGCTGGCGCTCGGCGGCCGCACTGCGCTGAATCGTCAACAAATGATCGAGCCGGCCGCTGCGAACCAAGGGAATGTAATGGTCGCCGATCAAGACGCCATCCATGATCTCACCGGCAATTTTGAGTATCTTGGGAGCGTTGCCGCCGCAGTAAAAGCGAATCGGCGCTGCCGGCGCAAACGCCAAACGAAACTCTTGCTCCTGATCAATATGGTGGTAGGCGGCGCATACCGGGAAGTCGCGAAAGGAGACTGGTTCGCCGCCCAGCAAAGCCCTGAGCGTCAACGTCGTCTCGCGCACCATCGCCAGCGGTTTGATCATGGCGATCTGCCGGCCGGCAATCGCCGCCTCGCCGCGGGCGATGCCGACACTCAGTTCACGCCCATCGGTCAATTCCGAGAGCGCTGCCAGGCTGCCGGCGACATCGACAGGATTGCGAAAATAAGGCACGAGAATCGACGTGCCTAATTTTATCGGCACCTGCGCCGCAATGGCGGTCAGCATAACCAAGACATTGCGTTGGCCGAGATTATCGTTAACCCAAACCTGCTTATACCCTTCGCCATGCGCTCGCTGCGCCAGCCGAACCAGATCAGGCAACCTGTGCTGGCTGGCGCTTTGCAGGGCAAACTTTAAAGCAAATTCACCGCGAAATTTCATGATCGACAATGTTGGCAAGAAGCCGTTTCCGGGGCTTCATTATTGACGTGCACGTCCGGTTTCCGACGTTGACCTTGAACGTTGAAGGAACTTCGCCACAGCTCATGCCTCTAAACCGCGCCCCAAACGTCAGTTGCGACCTGCACGATGAGCCTCAACTTGGCGATCTGATCTTGCACCGTCAGCTTGTTGCCCAGCACCGTGCTTGAGAAGCCGCACTGCGGGCTGATGCCGAGCTGGTCGATGGGAACGAGTTTAGCGGCCTCGTCGATGCGCCGTTTGAGGTCGTCGGGGTTTTCCAGCGCGCCGGTCTTGGTCGTGACCAAGCCGAGCATGATACGCTTGCCTTTGGGCAGGTAGCGTAGCGGCGCGAAGTTGCCGGCTCGCGGCGAGTCGAATTCGAGGAAGTAGCCGTCGACCTTCAACTCGTTGAATAGGACTTCCGCCACTGGATCGTAGCCGCCTTCGGCCACCCACGCGCTGGCGAAGTTACCGCGGCACAGGTGGGTGCACACCACCATGTGGGCAGGCCGGTCTTTGATGCACTCGTTGATCAGGTTGGCGTAGAGCGAAGGCAAGCGGTCGGGGTCTTCGCCAATTTTTTTGGCACCTTCGCGCATCTTGGGATCGCAGAGATAAGCCAGGTTGGTATCGTCGATCTGCAAATAGGTGCAGCCGGCCGCCGCCAGCGCTTGAATCTCTTCGCGGTAAACCCGCGCTAGGTCGGTGAAAAAATCTCCCATCTCAGGATATGCCGCGGCGCTCACGGCGCCGCGGCCGCCGCGGAAATGCAGCACCGAAGGCGATGGAATCGACAACTTTGCGGTGACCTTAGTTGCGGACTGAGTAAATCTGAAATTCTCGACCTCATGCTCGCGCACGCGGCTCAATTTGCCCGTGACTTCAAAGCGGGTGGGCGAGCGCTGCAAGTTAGCATCGCCGCCTTGAAACGATTTGTCCGCATCCTCGGCGAGCCCTTCTTTCACGACCACACCGGCAAATTTTTTGACGAAGTCGACGTTCCATAGCTTGCGCCGGTACTCGCCATCGGTGACCGCCTGCAGGCCAAGATCTTCCTGCATCTTCACAACATCGCGAATGCAGCGATCCTCGACTGCGCGCAGTTCGGCATCGGTAATCTGGTTGCGTTCCCGTCGCTCCCGAGCCTGCAACAAGTCGGCGGGACGGAGCAAACTGCCGACATGATCGGCGCGAAACGGGGCGTGTTTTCTTTCAGCCATGGCACGTCCTTATTTCCAAGTTAATCGCCGTGAGGCTTTGAAATTGTCCGAGCTTTGACGCTAACCTGGCAATCTCAAAACCACAGGAGCACTCAATGCGCACCGAACTTATCAGAATCGAAACCCCAACGCACCCGCTCGACGGCGCCTATTATACGCCTGACGGGCAGAGCAAAGGCGCGGCGATGTATTGCCACGGTAACCAGATGAATTTTTACGTTTGCGCCGCGCGCTTTCTCGCGCCGCATATCACCGCGTTGGGCTATGAATATCTAGCCTTCAACCGCCGCGGCCACGACTCGGTGAGCACTTTTGACAGCCGCGAATGCGTCGGCGGCGCCTACCAAACCGTCGCCGAAGGCGTCGAAGACAACGCGCTGGTAGCGAAATATTTGGCCGACAAAGGATTCGCCAATCCGATCGTCATCGGCCACAGCAACGGCGGTGTCCTCGCCGCCGAGCATGTCGCGCATCATCCGGAGACTAAGGCGTTAATTTTATTGTCCGCCCACACCGGCGGCAACCGCATGGTGCACCAGCGCGCCGCGCGTAACTATTCACTCGCTGGCGATGTCGAAAAGCAAAAAAAGGAAGCCGAGGCACTGATCGCCGCAGGCAAACCCAGAGAGCTCATGCTCATCCCCGCCTGGTGGTGGGTAATCTCGGCGAGAACGTTCCTCGACCGCCTGACCAACGCCCCCGACCTGCTGGAGAATTCAAAAAACATCGCCTGCCCGGTGCTCTTCGTCCGCGGCGACCAAGAGCCAAAAGAAAACTATCCGGCTGAAGAGTTCGCAAAAAATTGTCCCGGCCCCTGCGAAGTCGCGATCATCCCCAACTGCGACCACTTTTACGTCGGCGCGGAGGACAAAGTTTCGAAGATTGTGACGGAGTGGTTAAAGAAGGCGGTTGGATAACGCCGTGAAACAATTCTTCCGAAGAAATGGTCCTCCGTCGCGTGGCGGCGTCAGCTGTAGCGATGTGTGCGGCGAGATTGTCGCGCTACTATGCGGCTTGCAAAAGAATCTCCACCTTCACTGCCTCATAGGGAAACTCGACGCTTCCGCCCGGCACTCGATTCAAGAGGCCGAATATCAGCCAACGAACCGACGAAGCCTGCAAAGCCCGCCAATTTAGAACTTCACCACCGCCGCGCCCCAGGCGAAGCCGGCGCCAAAAGCATTGAACAAGACAATGTCGCCGGGCTGGATGCGCCCGGCGCGTCTGGCTTCGTCGAGGGCGACCGGGATCGATGCCGCCGAGGTGTTGCCGTATTTGTCGACGTTGACCACGACTTTGGCCATTGGCACGCCGAGCCGTTCGGCGAGCGCGACGATGATGCGTTTGTTGGCCTGGTGTGGGATGACTAGAGCCACTTGATCGATGCTAACGCAAGCTTCGTCGAGGGCTTGCCGGCTGATCTCTTCCATGGAACGCACGGCGATCTTGAACACCTCTTTGCCGTTCATGGTGATCGTGTGCTCGTTGTTGCGCACCGTCTCCGGACAGGGAGGCTTGAGCGAGCCGCCGGCGGGAACGTAGAGCTGCTTAACGTACGAACCGTCGGTGCGCAGCTTGGTGCTCAAGACACCGGAACCATTTTCGGCGGCGCCGAGCACCACCGCGCCGGCGGCGTCGCCAAACAGTATGCAGGTGCCACGATCCTTCCAGTTGAGCATGCGGCTTAGGGCGTCGGAGCCGACCACCAGTGCTTTATCAGCCTTGCCGCTACGAACGAATAAATCGCCCACCGCAAGCGCATTGAGAAACCCCGCACAGGCGGCGCCGACGTCAAAGGAAAAAGCATTGCGCGCGCCGAGCTTGTCCTCGAGGACGCAGGCGGAACTGGGAAACGGATAATCGGCGGAAACCGTGCCCATGATGATGGCATCGAGATCTTTTGGATCGACGTGAGCGTCATCGAGAGCGCGTCTGGCCGCTTCGTAGGCCATATCGGCATTGCCCTTGCCTTCTTCGAGAACGCGCCGTTCTTTGATGCCGGTGCGCACGGTGATCCACTCGTCGCTGGTATCGACCATCTTTTCCAAGTCATGGTTGGTGATGATTTTAGACGGCAGTTCGGAGCCGGTGCCGAGAATCACGCTGCGGCGTTCGGAGCGGCTCATGCGCACCTCCCGAAAATCACGCAAGCATTGGTGCCGCCGAAACCGAAGGAGTTGGAAAGCACGACTTTGACATCGGCTTTGCGCGCTTGATTGGGCACGTAGTCGAGATCGCAAGCCGGATCGGGATTTTCATAATTGATCGTCGGCGGCAGTATGCCGTGATGCAGCGTCAGCGCCGAATAGATACCTTCCACCGCGCCAGCGGCACCGAGTAAATGTCCGGTCATCGATTTGGTCGAGCTCACCGCCAGCTTGGCCGCCACTTCGCCAAAAACAGTTTTAATCGCCGTGGTTTCATTGGCGTCGTTATACTCCGTCGACGTGCCGTGGGCATTGATGTAACTGACATCGCTCGGCACCATGCCGGCATCTTTCAAAGCCAAGCGCATGCAGCGCGCCGCTCCTTCGCCGTCGGGCGCCGGCGCGGTCATATGATAGGCGTCCCCGTTGGCCGCGTAGCCGAGCACTTCGGCGTAGATTTTGGCGCCGCGCTCAAGCGCATGCTGGCGTTCTTCGAGGATCAAAATGCCGGAGCCCTCGCCGATAACGAAGCCGTCGCGCTCTTTGTCGAAGGGCCGGCTGGCGCGCTCGGGCTCGTCGTTGCGCGTCGACAGCGCTTTCATCGCGGCGAAACCGCCCACCCCCAGCGGTGTGATCGCCGCTTCGGCGCCGCCGGCGATCACGGCATCCTGCAAACCGCGGCGAATCATATGGTAAGCCTCGCCGATCGCATGGGTGCCAGAAGCACAGGCCGAAGTCGGCGTAAAATTAATGCCCTTGGCGCCGTAACGAATTGCCACATGGCCGGGGGCTAGATTGGAAATGACTTTGGGAATGAAAAATGGCGATATCTTGCGCGGCCCGCCGGCCATCAGCGCTTCTTTGGTGGTTTCGAGGGTATCGAGGCCGTTCATGCCGACGCCGATGATGACGCCGACGTTCTCGGCGAATTCGCCTTCGATCTTGAGACCGCTGTCGGCCATCGCCTGGGCCGTGGCGCCCATGGCGTAGTGAATGAAGAGATCCATTTTTTTGATCTCTTTCGCTTCGATATAATCTTCGGCGTTGAAGTCGGGCACTTCGCCGGCGATACGCGAGGCGAAAGCGTCGGCATTAAAGCGGCTGATCTTGCGGATGCCCGAGCGCCCGGCCATCAATGCGTCCCAGTTCTTGTCGACGCCGGTTCCCAATGGCGTGACCAGACCAATACCGGTCACGACAACTCTGCGTACTTCAGTTGTGTTCACAATACTTAACCAATCTTTAATGAATTTGGAACATTAAGATAATGGAGACTCGTCGGTGAATCAATAGGAAATTCAAGTTACTGATATTGTTCATGAAGCTGTAGAATATGGCGAACTAGTGGGGCGATGCGGCTGTCACTCAACTTGGGCGCCTCGATCGCGCGGGGCGACGCCCGATTGCATGGTATCGAGCACCGCCGCTACTGACCCGCGCAGTCCCACAAGATCGTAACCGCCTTCGAGAAGAAAGGCGATCTTGGCATCGGCGAATTTATCTGCGAGTCCGAGTAACCGGCTCGCCATGAGCGCAAAGCCTTGGTCGCTCACTCCCATGCCGCCCAGCGGATCGCGCCGGTGCGGGTCGAAACCGGCGGACACCAAAATCCAATCGGGGCAAAATTTTTCCGCCGCCGGCACGACGATATCGTGAAATACCTGAGCGTACTCGGCGTCGGCACAGCCAGCGGGCAGAGGGATATTGATGGTGAAACCTTCACCCACGCCGCTGCCAACTTCGTTAGCGGCACCGCTGCCGGGGTAATAGGGATACTGATGGGTCGAAATGAACAGTACCGAAGGATCGGCGTAAAAAGCATCCTGAGTGCCGTTGCCATGGTGCACGTCCCAATCCATGATGAGAATTTTCTTGGCGCCGTGCGTGCGCTGCAAATACTCGGCGCCGATCGCCATGGTGTTGAAAAGACAAAACCCCATGGCGCGATTGCGCAGGGCATGATGGCCCGGTGGCCGCACCAGAGCGAAACCGTTGCGGCAATCTTTAGCAGCGACCGCATCGAGCAGACCGATGAACCCGCCCACCGCCAATAAACTGACCGCGTACGAATCGCGACAAGTGATCGTGTCGCCGTCCAAGGCGTAGCGGTTATGCTGCGCCGTCGCTTCGATAAGTTTGATGTGTTCTTCGCCATGGGTCGCCGCGATATCGGCGCGTTTGGCCGGTTGGGGCGGCAGTAATTGAAACTTCGCCGCGTCAAGTTCACTGGCCAATTCGAGCAACACTTTGACGCGCTCGGGCCGCTCCGGATGAGACTCGCCGGGCTGGTGTTTCAAATATTCTTTATCGACTACGACCGCCGTCTTCGCCATTGAAAGAACCTAACACCGACGCCCAGGCGCTGCCAAGCGATTTCGCCGCGATTCGATTCGGTCGAGCTCCCTCGCTGCACTCGGGATGACAACGTTCTTAGTATTCTACTTGCGGTGATGATCAAGCGGGCCGGTTTCCAATCCTGCCCTCCTTTGGCGATTTTGATTTGCGTTGTTTCCGCTAATCTTCCGATTCCGAATCTTCTTAGATTGCTTGGCTACGGCGCAATTCAGCTGTGATTTCGAGCGCAGCGAGAAATCTCGTCTCGCTCCGCGCAACCAGGGCCAAGCAAACGATATCCATCGCGCAATCTTGCGGAGCCAAGTGAAATCGCTTAGTTTAACTGTATGTTTGGTATCGGCATGCCGGAATTACTGATGATCTTGGGATTGGCCTTGATTGTCCTTGGACCCAAGAAACTACCCGAACTGGCCAAAACCCTAGGCAAAGGACTGGCCGAGTTTCGCCGCGCCACCGATGAGCTCAAAGATGAGTTTCGCAAAGTGGAGGCCGATCTTGACGAGCCGCCACCGCCGGCCGAACCGCTAACAGTCGATCCCCAACCCGCGCAAGCCGCCGAAACTCCGGTAGCCGATCCCCTTCCCAACGCCGCAGAAAAAAAGTGACCACGCCAGACGGCAACGGGCAGCATGCCGATGTCCAAATGCCCTTTACCTCCCACCTGGGGGAATTGCGCTCACGGCTGGTCAAATCACTGCTCGCCGTCGCCGTCGCGTTCTTCGCCTGCTTCTATTACGTCGACACGATATTCGCGATTCTCGCCGCGCCAGTGCGCCGTCTCAATATCCCGGGGCTGATACTCATCGGCACCGGCGTTACTGAAGCGTTCTTTACCAAGATGAAACTCGGCTTCGCCGCCGCGGTGGTTGTCGCTCTACCAGTGCTCTTGTGGCAGGGCTGGCAATTCGTCGCGCCCGGACTCTACGAGCATGAGAAGCGCTATACGCGCAGCTTCGTCTTCGCCGGTTCACTGTGCTTTTGCCTCGGAGCGGCTTTCAGTTATGCCATCGTGGTGCAACATGGACTGAGTTTCTTGCTGCATCGCTACGAGGTCATCGGCGTTACACCGATGCTTCAAGTCGGCGACTACCTGTCGACAATCTCACGCATGGTTTTAGCTTCCGGCGCCATGTTCGAGCTGCCGGTGATCGCGTTTTTCACCGCCCGGGTGGGCCTGATCGACCATCGCTTTTTGATCCACCACAGCCGCTACGCTCTGATCGCCATTGCGCTCTTGGCGGCGATCCTGACGCCGCCCGATTTGATCTCGCAAATTTTGCTGATGGTGCCGCTGCTAATGCTCTATGGCCTCAGCATCGCCGTCGCCTACCTGGCGCGCTTTCGAATGAACCGGTTAGACCGGGCCGCCGAATAAAAAAGGGGCGTCAGTCAAAGCCAACACCACTTTCTTTAGAATTCGAATAACCCTTAGTTATCGTCGTTGATGAACGCGCAAGCGGCAAACACCGTGGTCCACAGGCCGTCTTTGTTGCCGATGGCGGACTGGGTGATGTTGGAAGTACGGACAATTTTCTCGGACATTTTGAATAGCTGCTCGCGCTCGTCCCAGGCGGTGTCGGGATTGAACTCGATGCCTAGAGTGGTAGCCAACATGCTGGCGGCGAGATCCTCGGCGTAGTCGCCGGCCTTTTCGTCGGTCTCGCCGAAGGAGTGATGCTCCGACAGATAGCCGTATTGGCTCTCATCCGATGGAATCGCCACACCCACGGAGGCGGCCACCAACCGATTGGGCTCGTTGGTGCTCTCACGGTCATAGACGCTGAACACGACCTCCCCGGGACGCAGTAGTTTGGCGCCCTCTTCCTTGGAAAGTCGCTTGCAATAAGGCGGGAAGATGCTCGACACCAACACCAGATTACAGTAGGCCAGACCAGCTTGCCGCAAGGCGAGCTCGAAGGATGCCAACTTTTCCTTGTGGACACCGACACCTTTGGTAAAAAAACATTTCTTCGGGATCATGGAGCGCTGCTATAACATGAAAGAAATAAGCTGACAATAATCATGTGAAAAAATCTTGATTAAATCCTGCTTACTCGACGATCAACAGCAGGGCGCCGCTTTCGACGGTATCTCCCGGCTTCACTTTGATGTCTTTGACTTCGCCGGCGATGGGGCTATGCACTTCGTTTTCCATCTTCATCGCTTCGACGATCACCAGTCCCTGGCCCTTTTCGACCTGCTCCCCCTCGGAAACCAGGACAGCGATGATTTTCCCCGGCATCGGTACAGTGACCTTCTGGCGTCCCTGGAGTTCGAGGCCGGCCTGGGCCCCGCCGACGCGCACACGCCGCTCATCGACCAGATTGATGTGGTAATTGCGCCCATCGACCAGCACCCGGTAGTCATCGTCGGTGTTATCGACTTCGATCTCGAAGGAACGATTGTCGACAATCAGCGAATAGTTGGTCCGGCCGGTCTTCTTGCCGTCGACGATAAATTCATTGCCGTCCACCGAGACCCGGTAAACCGATTTACCAGTTTCCTCGATGTCCACGGTGAAGGATTGATCGCCAAGCTTACCGATAAACGCCATGGGGATATCCTCTAACGGCGCCAACCGCGGTTGCCGGGCGTCGCCGACCGGCGCAATGACGCGCGCTGCTGACGCCACTTGGACGGTTCGGCCGCGCCCTTGGCAAGCAAGCCGATGGTCCGTTCATGTTCGCCGTGCAGCGCCGCGATGACCGCCGAGGCGAGCGCGATCTCCTTGTGCGGATAGACTTCTTCGTTGGCCTTGGGAATAAATTCTTCGTCGATAAACCCGGTATTGACGTCGCCGGACATGAACCGGGGGTGGCGCAAGATCCATTGATGAAACGAAATATTGGTCTTGATGCCGCGCACCTGGTACTCGCGCAGCGCCCGGCGCATGCGCAGGATCGCCTCGATGCGATTCTCACCCCAGGTGATCAACTTGGCGATCATCGGATCGTAATAGATCGACACTTCAGCGCCTTCGTAGACGCCGTTATCGTTTCTCAAGCCCAGCCCTTCGGGCAGACGTAAGCCTTCGATCCGGCCGGGGCAAGGCATGAAGTCACGCTCGGGATCTTCGGCGTAAATCCGGCATTCGATGGCGTGGCCAGTCTGGGTAATATGGCGTTGGCGCCATGGTAGATAACCGCCTGCGGCTATTTCGATCTGCGCCTTGACCAGATCGATGCCGACCACCCGCTCGGTCACCGCATGCTCGACTTGCAGGCGGGTGTTCATTTCCAAGAAATAAAAATTCTGCTCGCTGTCGAGCAAAAACTCCAACGTCCCGGCGCCGACGTAGCCGACAGCACGGGCGCCTTGAATGGCGATCCGGCCGATGCGCCGGCGCGTGCGGTCTTCCAGTCCTGGAGCAGGCGACTCTTCGATAACTTTCTGGTGGCGCCGCTGGATCGAACACTCGCGGTCGTAGAGATGAATGACCCGGCCGTAACCATCGGCGAGGATTTGAATCTCCACATGACGCGGTTTGACGATGAACTTTTCGACGTACAGCCGCGGATCGCCGAAGGACGACTTGGCTTCCGAACCGACGGCGCGATAGGCCGACGACACTTCGCGCCGTGAGCGTACGAGCCGTAGCCCTTTGCCGCCGCCGCCGGCCACCGCCTTCAACATGCATGGATAGCCGATCGCTTCCATGGTCTGGAGCACTTCCTCTTCGGAAGTGAGAATGCCGTCGGAACCCGGCACCACCGGGACGCCGGCATTTTTCATGATCTGGCGCGCTTTAACTTTGTCGCCCATCTGATCGATGACTTCCGGCGATGGGCCGATAAAGACGATGCCTTCATCCTTGCAGCGTTGGGCGAACTTGGCATTCTCCGCCAAGAAACCGTAACCCGGATGGACCGCCTCGGCGCCGCTTTTCTTGCAGACGTCGATAATACGATCGATGACCAGATAACTCTGCGCAGACGGTGCCGGGCCAATCGCGTAAGCGTAATCGGCGTATTTGACATGCAGCGACTCGCGGTCGGCTTCCGAATAGACCGCGATCGATTCGATATCGAGCTCACGGCAAGCGCGCGCAATGCGCACGGCGATTTCGCCACGATTGGCGATGAGGATTCGCTTAAACATGGTCGGCAGACAGAGATTTGCGATCGAGAGTCGAGACAGAGAATAAAGATTGAGAATTGAGATCATCGACCCTATCGATCCGGTCTCGGTCTCTAACCTCTGTCTCGCATCTCATTTTAGAGTGGAATATTCCCATGCTTTTTGGGGGGATTGTGATCTTGCTTGTTCTTGAGCATTTCCAAGGCGCGGATCAAGGTCGGCCGGGTGTCCTCGGGATAGACGATGCCGTCGACATAGCCTGACTCGGCGGCTTTGAATGGATTGGCGAAAGTCTCGCGATAATGGTTGACCAGCTCGTCGCGGGCCTTGGCCGGATCGGCCGACTTCTCCAATTCACCGCGGAAGACGATGTTGATCGCCCCTTCCGGCCCCATGACTGCGATCTCGCCGGTGGGATAGACCAAGTTAACATCGCCGCGCAGGTGCTTGCTCGCCATGACGATGTAGCCGCCGCCGTAAGCCTTGCGCGTGACGATGGTGACTTTCGGCACCGTCGCTTCGGCATAAGCGTAAAGCAACTTCGCGCCATGGCGAATGATGCCATGATATTCCTGCTCGGTGCCGGGCAAGAAACCCGGCACATCGACAAACGTCACGATGGGAAAATTGAAACAGTCACAGAAACGGATAAAGCGCGCCGCCTTCACCGAGGCATTGATGTCGAGACAGCCCGCCAAGTGATTCGGCTGGTTGGCGACAATGCCAATAGAGCGGCCGCCGATATGAGCGAAGCCGATAAGAATATTGCGTGCGAACTCCGGTTGGACTTCGTAGAAGTAACCTTCATCCACCACCGCGCCGATCAAATCTTTCATGTCGTAGGGGCGGTTTGGATTATCAGGGATGATATCTTTGAGCCGCTTGTCGCGTCGCAGCGGATCGTCATGGGTCGGCCGAAACGGTGGATCTTCCTGATTGTTGCTGGGTAGAAAACTAACCAGCTCGCGAATCATCAGCAAGCAGTCCTTTTCGGTATTGGCGGTAAAATGCGCCACGCCGCTCTTGCCCGTATGCGTCTCCGCGCCGCCCAAGTCCTCTTTAGTCACCTCTTCATGGGTCACCGTCTTGATCACGTCCGGACCGGTGATGAACATGTAGCTGTTGGTTTTGACCATGAAGATGAAGTCGGTGATCGCCGGCGAATAGACCGCGCCGCCGGCGCACGGACCCATGATCGCGGTAATCTGCGGCACCACACCGGACGCCATCACGTTGCGTTGAAAGATATCGCCGTAGCCGGCGAGGCTGTCGACGCCTTCTTGAATGCGCGCGCCGCCGGAGTCGTTGATGCCAATCAACGGCGCGCCGTTCTTGATAGCCATGTCCATGACCTTGCAGATCTTGTCGGCCACCACACGGCTCAGGCTGCCGCCAAAAACAGTGAAATCCTGTGAGTAGACATAGACGAGCCGGCCATCGATAGCGCCGTAGCCGCAGACTACCGCGTCGCCTAAAAATCTCTGTTTATCGAGGCCGAAGTCAGTGCTGTGGTGCGTGCGCAGGCGGTCGATCTCGACGAAACTGCCGCTGTCGAGCAGAATGTCGAGACGCTCACGCGCCAGAAGTTTACCCTGTTCATGCTGCCGGCGCGCCCGGTCGGCGCCACCGCCAGCTTCAGCTTTGTCGTTGAGTTCACGGAGTTTGTCGAGATTGTTAGCGATCGTCATCGAGAGAAATTCCTTAGACGCGAAAGCAAAATAGTTTCGCCAGCGAGTGGCGGCATCATAACAAAAGCCTCTCTACTGTCAACCGAATCGCGCGAAATCACGAGGAAAATCTTGCAGTTCCAGAGCCAAGTTGTTAAATTGATCGAGCTACTAGAAACCATAACCAACGCGAATCGAGGCGATCAAGTAATCATGTTTGAAGCGAAGACAAAAGCAAAAAACCTATCGAGCGGCTCGGCGCCGCAATCGATCCAACTCAAACCGAATCAGGCGATCCTGCTTTACGCCGCCAGCGAAGGCGACGCCAACATGCTTTACGCCACCGGCTTCTTCGTGCCCGATCCGTTTATTTTTTTTCAGCACAAGAACCATAGCCACATCGTCATGAGCGATCTGGAGATCGACCGCGCCAAGAAGCAAGCCCATGCCGACCGGACTTTGTCTTTGTCCCTGTATCAGAAGAAGCTGCGCAAGCTCGGCAAATCGCCGGCGGCGGTCATCGACATCGTCGACTTGATATTTCGCGAACGCGCCATTCGCTCGCTGATCGTGCCGGCGAATTTCTCCGCGCTCCTGTTGGACCAGCTGCGCGCCAAGGGCTACAGCGTGCAAATCAAGCGCGACCCCTTCTGGCCCCGGCGCGAGACAAAGAATAATCTCGAAGTGAAACAGATCGCCGAATCCCTGCGCATCGCCCGCCTCGGCTTGGAAGCCGGCATCCGCATGCTCAAACGGACCACGACCAAGCGCGACGGCTATCTCTATCTCAACGGCACCAGGCTGACTTCGGAAATGCTCAAGACCGCGGTCAATACGACAATCATGGCGCAAGGCTGGCTGCCGAGCCACACGATCATTTCATCCGGTAACCAATGCGTCGATCCGCATCATGAAGGCACCGGGCCGGTCAAAGCGAACACCTCGATCATCTTCGATATCTTTCCGCGCTCGCAACACAATGGTTATTTCGGCGATTTGAGCCGCACCGTGGTGCGCGGCCGAGCGTCGGAAAAATTAAAAGAGATCTACGCCACGGTGCAAGCCGGCCAGCAAATCGGCTACGCGCAGATCCGCGACGGCGTCAACGGCAAAGAAGTACACCAGAATATTTTGAACATGTTCGCAGCCCGCGGCTTCCCGACTGGGAAAATTAATGGCCGCATGCAGGGCTTCTTCCACGGCACCGGCCATGGCTTGGGGTTGGACATTCACGAGCCACCGCGCATCGCACCCGTCGACGCGATCTTGCGCACCGGCCATGTGGTCACCGTGGAACCGGGACTCTATTACATCGGCGTCGGCGGCGTCAGATTGGAAGATGTCGTCGTGGTCAAGCCCAAAGGCAACCGCAACTTGACCGACTGCCCGCAGTTTTTAGAAATCTAAATCGGCTAACCTTTCGCGTTGGAGTTCGCCCATGACCACCGAGCCACGCGAGATTACCGATCTCATCGCCGCCCTCGATCATCCCGACAAGCCAACGATCCGCGCCGCCGTCGACAAGCTAATCGCATTGGCCGAGACTTCCGAAACTCTTAGACAAGCACTCCATAATCGCCTCAGCGAAGCGGATCACAGAAACTATTGGCCGGTCGCTTACATTCTCGGCCATCAAGCCCGGCCTTCGGGAGTTGTGATTCGCACACTACTCGACGCCCTCGATCACCGCGAACCGGATATTCGCTGGGCCAACGGCCTGCTGCTCGTGCGCATCGCCCAGCAGGAAGGCGCCGTGGTCCCGCTACTGGTAGAACTATGCGTGACTGGCAGCGCCAATCAGAAACGCATGGCGCTCTACTGTCTGCGCGACTTGGCTTTGCACGACGCTGTAGAGTCGGCTAGCAATGTTGCAGGCGTTGGACGACGAAGAACCGACAGTGCGCGTTGCCGCCGCTACCAGTCTGAAAGTGAGAACCGATGTCGATGCCGCCGTCCGGCAAAAGCTTCTAGCTACTTATTTGCATGATGCAGATGACCGCGTGAAAAACGTAGTCGCCGTAACCCTGGCTAGTCTAGGGTCGCCGGATGAAGAATTTATGCGGGCGTTGAACGAAGCGAGCCGGAACGGCAATGGGCAGATCAAAAAGAGCGCCGATTCGGCACTTAAAATGCTGCAAAAATAAAAGGCCCGCTACACTCGGCAGCTTGCGCGACCGGTGCAGCGGGCCACTGCGGTGGCTGAGGGAGATTCTCAGGCTCTAGGCCCGAATCTCCATTCAGAGTCGCCGCCTAGAGCCTAAGTCTCAGCCACCTCACAGCCAGTACTTAAATCAATCATGTCTGGACCACCTCCTTTCCCTGCTGATCGTTAGTTTACGAAAGTGGCTTTTCTCTGTCAATAAGATAATTGAGCGACATAAAAAAATAAATTGATTCAAAGTTACACTCACAGCAATCGACAAATCTCAAAGGCTGCGCGTCCGTCGACCTGTTAATCAGTCTGGTATTTTCGCGAATTCCAAGAAATTTCAACGCCGCTCAAGAATCAGCCTGCACGAGTGTTTCGATTTCTGTCAGCGAGCTATCTGAACCAACGGCGCCGAATGCGCCTTACTAACATAGTGGTTCACCACCCGCGCCGGCAGGAACCCGTCTTTTGCCAGCGCTGTCGCGGCTTGGGTTACGCAGGCAACATACTTCGCACGGTTAAACGTTTCATTGGCCTTGAGCAATCCGAGCCGCCGCCACGCCTGCTCCACCGTCTCACGCTGGTCCCGCGCCCCGTTACCGTTCATGTCGACCAGCTTCCCGCGCGCATCCAGCGGTTCGAGATTCATACCGTCGAAAGCGGCAAAAGATGTTTCCTGACTACCGCGCAGGGACTCGCCCAAGACTTCTGGAAAAATATGATAGACGCCCAAAGGGCAGGCGACCTCCGGCATCGCGACGGCTTCGCTCTTGCCGCCCAGCGCAGGAATTACCGCGCGTGACGGCGGCGGCGCTTTACCCGCGACCACCCACTCATCCAAACGGTCAACCAAGGCGTCCATAATCCCGCCCAAATCCAGTGCTTGCGCGACATGGTCAGCGCGCGACACCAGGCCGGCGTCGATATGCGCCAAGCCCTTGATCTCGTAGACGCGATGTTTGTCCGCCAGCCCTTTTTGTTTAAGCAACAAGGCATTCTCCCGTTTTTTGCGAATGCTGCTGTCGTTGTCACCGACATCGAGCTGATGCGTGATATCGATCTGCGGCACGAATCGGCGTTTGTCGTCATCGCTGGTAAGCAGCGTGTCCTTGCCGTCGGCGAGCAAAATCGGTCGCCAGTCGCCGCCGCCGGCATCGTCCACTATGAAACCGTCGAACATCGCACTGCCATCGTCGTCGCGGTTAAAGCCTGAATGATACTGCACCAACCGGCCAAGAAAACCGCCTGCCGAAAACCCGTAGAAGTAAGTCTTCTGCGGCTTGCGCCCGAGTTTGGCTTGCAGCATATTTTCCGCGCTCTTGGCGAAGCTGACGATGAAACCGGCGTGGGTGCTGACGTTGACGTTGAGCGTCGTGCCGTCTTCGAGGGATGCCGCGACGTCGCCGCCGAGGCGATCGGCTGAGCGCAGCGTATGCGCCACGGCATAACCTTTGTCGATCAACAACCCTGCAAAACGATTGATATTGAGCAGCGAATTGAAGTCCGCCTTGGGATCGCGCGGCAACAGCGTGCCCACCGAGCCATAGGAACCGGCGCCATGGGCGGTGACGAACAGCTTGCCGTTCCAATGCTTCGGGTCCGCCGGAAAAAACAACGACATGCCATGGCCGGTGCCGCCGTCGTATCGGGCGATACCTTTGAAACGTTTGCCGGGATTTTCCGACTGGGCGAAAACAATATCCGGCGCGTCGTTGAAATAATTACCGCGCCGGCCATCCTTCACCGCCCAACCTTCGACGTTGCCGCTAATGCGCAGCTCCATGCGCTCGAACACCTGGCCTTGAATGCTGAACACCTTCTGCTGCGAAAGGATACGGCAATCGTCCGGCCCCGAGCTATTGCCGGCAACTTCTTTCTTACTTGGCAATATCTCTGAACAAGACGGCAAACCGTCAAGTTTTATAACCGTCTTCGGCGCCGGCTGCGCGTGAACCGTCTCCGAGATCAAAAGACATCCGACAATTGCACCTTTGAATCGCATCATCGAATTCTCCTGGTATTTTCTTGAATAGGCTCTAATCCCCATAAAGCTTCTTGATAAAACCGCCCTGCTCCAGTTCCTTCAAATAACTCACGTCGATAAAACTCTCCGGCGCGAGACTCTTGGCCTTGGGCGTGCGCGTGCCGATCTCGTCAAGAACCATTTGAATGCCTTTGATTGTCGGGTACGGCACGCGCGGCATCACTTTGACGGCATAGTGCTGATAGGTTTCCTCCAAAGCATCGGGATCGGTCATGCGCGAATACTTGCCGATAACTTTCGCCGCGAAGGCTTTGTCGCTTTTGAATCGGTGCAGCCCTTCGACGTAGGCGCGCAGATAACGGCGGACCGTGTCCGGCGCCTCGCGCATGTACGAACGGGTCGTCACGACACCGGCGCCCTGGTAGTCGACGCCGATGGCGCTCAGGTCGGCGAGCAAACTGAATCCGAACTTGGCAGCCTGGAGATGGAGCGGTGAAGCGAGCAAGCCGCCGTCGACAGCGCCCGCCGCCAAGCCCGCGAGCGTTTCCGGCGAGCCGCCCATTTGGATCAGCGCTACGTCACGGTCGGGCTGAAGATTCCATTGACCGAGCACATAGCGCAGAAGAAAATCGTCCGATGTGCCGAAGCGGCTGATAGCGATTTTTTTGCCCTTGAGGTCCTCCCGCCGCTTGATCTCGGGCTTGACCATAATCTTCTGCCCCGGTTTGTGATTGGGTCCGGCGAGCATCACCAGATCGGCGCCGGCGAGATTGGCCTGGATCACCGCGGGGATGGCGATCTCCGAGATCGGGATATCCTTGGCGAGCATTGCTTGGACAACACGCGAGCTGCCCGCGACATAAATTAGCTCGACATCGAGTCCATGCTTCTCAAAAAGCTTGGCCTCTTTGGCGACCCAAACCACAGCCATCGAACCGACCGTCGTCGGATAAGCGACCTTGAGCTTGATCGTCTGCGCGGCAATGCGGATAGGAAGTAAACGCTAGCCACACGAAAAGAGCAGCGACAACCATTGCGCCTTTCCGACCTTGAACATTGAACGTTTGAACCTTGAACAAAATATTACGGATGCACATCTTCCAAAAACCAATCCGTCGGAATCTCCCGACCTACTCGCGCCTCCCGCGCCCGCGCCAATACTTCGCTGCCGACGGCGGCGAACTGCAAACCAAGGCCGACATTGTTGCAAAAGCAGCTGATCGCCTCGTCATGAACTCGCCCTGGATGCTGGCCATTGACCAACTGCGAGATCGTCGGCAAATCCCAGATCGCCGTGTCTTCGCGCGTGATCGGGTGGGGCCAGCCCTCGGCAATATCGGGGATCGACTGCGGATCGACACCGATGGCGATCTGAAACGGTTTCGCCTCGCGCCAGTGAATGATCAGCGGATCGGCGCGCTTGTACGTCAGCGCATCGAGCTCACACGGCTTAACGCACGACACATGCATGCCCGGCTGCAACAGCTCGCCGGGAAACAACGCCGAGATCGAGTTGGTCGTGCAGATCACCATGTCGGCGTCTTTAATCGCTTCGGCGGCGCTGGCTGATTCGATCAGTTCCGCTGTCACCTTATCGCGCCAATCCTCGACAAACTTGCGGCGCGACTCCGGCGTCGGGCTAAAGACTCGGACCTGTTTCAAATCACGGATCATCGCCATCGTGACGAGATGCGCGCTCGCCTGCCAGCCCGAGCCGAGCAACGCCATCGTGGTTGAATCCTTGCGCGCCAGGTAGCGCGCGGCGATTGCGCTGGCGCCGGCAACACGCAACTTCTGCACATAGCCATCGGGGAAAATCGCCAGCGGTTCGCCGGTCTCGGTGCTGAACAGCATCATCAGCCCCACGTAGCGGTCGCCGCCGGCCACCGGCAGTTTGTCCTTGCGCACGCCGCCCGCCTTCTCGTACCACTTGACCACGCTGGAGTTGAGCCGCAGCGCGGCGATGCCGCGATTGGGCAGCACGCCGCTCATGGTTTTGTACTCGTAGAACTCATTCGATGATTTCGTCGGGCTGAAAACGTCGTAGCGCGGCACCGTTGCCGCCATGCCGTTGCCGAGGTCTCGATACGCTTCTTCGAGCACGTCGAGGCACGCGCCCACCGGAAGAATTTTTTCGATGTCGTCGTTGGAAAGAATCAGCATGACAACCTCCGGAGCAACCTGCGCCGCCATTCTTAGTGCTGTCCGTTCAGCTTTTCAAGCCGCTCGCTATGACCAGCAAGTGGTTGACAGGACAACAGCGCTGTTGTCTTATCGGACAGCCGAAACGCGCAACTTTAGCCGAGGGGAATCATGTCATTGCACCCGAACACCAAGACCGTAAGACGTTTTTTATCCATCGGCGTCGTCGTCCTATGCATTTTCGCGGCGTCATTTGCGCGCGCCAATCCGTACCTGGCAAAGCCGGGCGAAGCGCCGGTCACGGTTTACGTGGCCACCTGCGCCGTTTCCGGCGGGTTTATCCAACTCTATACCGCCCTCGACCAGAACCTGTTTGAAAAGTACGGCATCGCGATCAAGCATGTCGTCATCCGCGGCGGCACGAATATCAACCTTGCCGCCCTCGGCGCCGACGAAGTGCAGTTTCTCTATTGCGCCGCCGACTCGACTCTGCCGGGTATGGCCGTGGGCCGGGACGCCATGCTGCTCGCTTCGCCCTTGGTCGGTTTGCCCTACGTGATCATCGCGCGCAAGGAAATCCGCACGGTGCAAGATTTGAAAGGGAAGTCCATCGGCGTCGGCAGTGTCGCCGGCCTGCCCTACCGTCTGCTGCGAATCTTCGTGAAGAAGTTCGGGCTTAGTGACACGCAGATCCGGCCCGTCGGCGGCAGCCAGCCGGAGCGCTACAACGCCATGATGCAAGGCGTTATCGATTCCGGGCCATTCACGCCGCCAATGGACGCGCGCGGCAAGAAGGATGGATTCAATCTGGTCTACCATATGAATGACTTGGGCTTGCCGGCGATATACAGCTCGTTGCACACCAACGCCAAGTCTCTGCGCGAGCGCCGACAGACCGTCCAGCGGTTTGTCGCGGCGCTGGCGGAAGCCGTCAAATTCGTTGAAGACAATCCCGAAAAGGCCAAGGCGTCGGTAGCGAAAATACTCAGAGTCAGCGACGAAGACGCGTTGCAATCCTCTTACGATGCCTATGCCAAGAAGCATGTGAACCGGCGCCTGATCGTGCCGCTCAACGCTGTGGCGGATTCCGTGGAAGTGGCGCGCGAAACCGGCGCTAAAGTTAGCAAGAAAGCCAACGAGATCGTCGACAATAGCTTCGCGGAAAATCTAGAGAAGAGCGGATTTTTGAAGGAGCTGTGGGGCGGGAAGCTGCCCAATTAATTTTTTTTGGAGAAAGATGCGATGCTAAAACCAACCGGTTTGATAAGCGGCCATTACGAATGCCGATCCTTCGACGAATCTTTGCCGATCCTCAAGGAGTTCCTCGCCCTTGACGTGGTTGACGAAAAAGCCGGCGAGAAAATTCTTCAACATCCAAACACCGGCTGGCAGATCGTCGTCCATGCCAACGGCCCCGCCGCGCCGATCAAGTCCATGCGCAACCATTACGGCGTGCGCGTCGCCACTAACGCCGAAGTGGATACCGCGACGGAATATTTGGAGAGCCGCAAGAACCAGTTCGGCATCAAAGTGATCAAGCCGCGCGAGAACCACAACGCCTACTCGGTCCACTTTTACGAACCCGGCGGCAACTACTGGGAGATCGAGTCCTACGAACACGCCGTCGAGCACGGCATGGGCAAAACCACCAACCCGCACTGGACAAAACCGTTAGCCGCAGAAACTTTCGCCGGCAAAGGCTACGTACCCCAAGCGCTGACCCACGGAACGTTAGAGAACGACGACCTCGCCGCATCCGAGCGTTTCTACAAAGAAGCCCTCGGCTTGGAAGTGGTCAAACTCTGGCCCAGCTCCTGCTACGTCAAACATGCCGACACGCCGTGGTACATCGTCTGCATTCAAGCGCAAAATCCCAACCGTCCCCGGTTGTCTCGCTATCAACGTTTCACCGTCGCATTAGACTCGCCGACAGCGGTGCACGACGCTCATCGTGAATTCACCGCGAATCGCGAAAGTTGGCAACTGCGCGAGCTTGAAGCAGTAAGCGAATCCAACGAAGTCAGCGTCTTTTCTATTTGCCGACTTGAATGGCAACTGGTGGGAAATTAACAGCGACCGTTCTTAATAACAGGAGGCCGTATGAAACATATTAAATTCTTGTCGATCGTCATTTGCGGCCTGCTCGGTTTTTCTATCGCTGATTCACTCCAGGCCGCCGACTATCCGGCGCCCAAGGAAGGAAACTGGGCAGTGCGCGATTTCCGCTTTCACACCGGTGAAGTGCTGCCGGAGCTGCGATTGCATTACACCACCGTAGGGTCTCCCTCAGGGGAACCGGTGTTGATCCTCCACGGTACAGGCGGCGCTGGAACGAATTTTCTGAACAACGACTTCGCCGGCGAACTGTTTGGTCCAGGACAACCCCTCGACGCGACTCGCTACTTCATTATTATTCCGGACGCTATCGGCGCCGGAAAGTCATCCAAGCCATCCGATGGGTTGCGGACAAACTTTCCCCGCTACAACTCCGACGATCTAGTGCGGGCGCAATATCGACTGGCCACCGAGCACCTCGGTGTACGTCGTTTGCGTCTGGTTATGGGAAATTCCGGCGGCGGGATGCAAACCTGGATTTGGGGAACTCTGTACCCGGACTTCATGGACGCTCTTGCGCCGATGGCCTGCATGCCGGTCGAAATGGCCGGCCGCAACTGGATAACCCGCCGCATGATGATCGAATTGATCCGCAGCGACCCGGAGTGGAACGGCGGCAACTACACCAAACAACCGCGCAGCCTTCAGCTGGCGCAAACTTTTTTTAGTATCGCCACCAACGGCGGCACCCAGGCACTTCAGAAGGCGGCGCCGACGCGGGAAAAAGCCGATCAGCTGGTCAACCAGCGCCTAGCGCAAACGTCGAGGGCCGACGCCAACGATCTGATTTATCAGTACGAGTCTGCCCGCGATTATAATCCCGCGGCCAAATTAGAAAGCATCAAAGCTCGCCTCCTCGCCATCAACTCCGCCGACGACGAACGAAATCCCACCGAGCTAGGGATCATGGAACGCGAGATTAAGCGCGTGAAGCACGGCCAATATATGCTGATCCCAGCAAGCGACGAAACCGCCGGCCACGGCACCACCGGCAGAGCGAAGTGGTGGAAGCATCATTTAGCGGAGTTACTGCGACCGGTCGCGCAGGCGGCCAAGTAAATTTGCCGCCTATTTCACTGTCCTGAACTTCGCTATTGCGAGCCGGGAATGTTGGAGGATTGGTGCGGTTCGCTAGACTCACCGCATCCTACAGGGTTCGGAGAACTTCCCTCAAACGCTATAGCCATTCGATAGACATCACGGGCGTCAGCTGCAGATATGACCGCACATCACAAGACGGATGGCTCCGCCATTCAGCCCCGTTTCTTCTACGGCTGGTACATCGTTGCCGTCGGCATTCTCGTCAACATCGCAGGCACTTTCGCCTTTTCCAGCACGTTGAGCATTTTTCTCAAACCGATCACCGAAGAGCTTGGCGTAACTCGCGGCGCATTTTCGCTGATTCGTACTTTCGAGATCGGCGTCGCCGCGTTGATCGTGCCCATGCTCGGTTCGTGGATCGACCGCCATGGTGGGCGTGGCGTGCTTGTCTTGGGCGTGCTCATGGAAGGCGCGGGGCTGTTACTTTCGAGCTTGGTGCAGAGTTTTTGGCAGTTCGTCGTCGTGCGCTGCTCGTTGGTCATCGCCGGCGAAGCACTGCTCGGTTCCCTGGTGATCAACGTCACCATCGCCCAATGGTTCGTGCGCAAGCGCGGCCGCGCCATGGGCATCGCCAACCTCGGCACCGGTGTCGCCAAGCTGAGTATCCCGATCGCCGCCGCGTCGCTGTTCGTCCTCGTCGGCTGGCGCTACACTTGGGCGATCTTCGGCATCATCGCGCCGCTGTTAGTTGTCGCCCCGGCGCTGATTTTCGTGCGCCGCCAACCCGAGGACTTAGGACTCCGCCCAGATGGCGATCCACCCCTGGCCGCCATTGCAGAGCCGCGAGAATCCAGAACCGACGACCGCCGAAAACAACCGGCACAAAGTTCTGACGAAACGGTGTGGACTCGTGCCCAGGCCATTCGGTCAGGGACATTTTGGGTGCTCGTCATCACCTTCGGCATCGCCAGCGTCGGCATCGCCGGTTTGAATCTCCACATTTTCTCCTATGTCACCGACATCGGCCACTCACCGCTTGTCGCCGCTTCGTTCATGAGCACCATCGCAATCACGCAACTGGGCTCGACACTGGTCTGGGGCATGCTCGCCGACAAATTCGATATCCGAAAAGTTTCTTGTATCCAGTTTCTGATTCAAGGCATCGGCCTGATCACCGCCATCACCAGTCGGCAAATTCATGTCACCTATATTGGCTTTTTTCTCTATGGCACAGGTTTGGCGGGAAGCTTCGTCTTGCGCGAAGTGATCTGGGCCAATTTCTTCGGCCGGAACTCCCTCGGCACCGTGCGCGGCCTATCGATGCTGTTCTCGCATCTATTCGCCGCCAGCGGTGCGCCGTTCTTCGGTTTTCTGCATGACCGCACCGGCAGCTATGATCTTTCGTTCACGATTTTTTCTTGTGCGCTGTTTACTTCAGCGTTCTTGGTGCTGTTGGCAAAGCCACCGCGGCGGGAGTCGACAGTTATCAATTTTCAGTTGTCCGAAGAACGGTAAACTCTAAACTCAAAACGTTCTTATTCGATTCCCACAAACAATTCCTCCGGCGTGAGCCGCCGCTTGGTCAAGCCCTGTTCGTAGCTGTAGAGTGCGAAGCGTTCGATGTTTTTGCGGTTGGCGTCTAGACCGTTCTTCCACGGATCGAAGCTACACAACTCTATCTCTCGCTCCAGCTCTTTCCTGCCCCACATCACCATGGACCAGTTGGGATCGACCCAGCGCTGCGTAGCGCGGGAGCGGGCTTGTTCGAAGACATCGAAAAGCGCGCGCGAAAGCTTCGGATATTTCTCGGCCAAGTCTTTTTTGTACGCTAAGACATGCATGATCGGGAAGTAGCCTTCTTCGCGCAGATAGCGTTCTTCTTCGGCTTGCGGATCGGCGAACAGCCGGGCCAAGTTCTTGTTGCCGTCGCGGAAGGGCTTGGGTAGGCGCGACACGAACATCGCGTGAATTTTGCCGTCGACAAATTCCTGCTCGATCTCGGCCATGCTGCCGCGACTTTCAATTTTCAAATCGGCGGGCAACTCGACATCGACCACTTCCTTACCTGGCGTGATCCAGGTCACTGACTTTCGATCGACGCCGTAAAAGTGCATCAGGTCGCCCTTGGCGCGCACACCTAAAGTATTTTGATAACCACTCAAGCCGATACGCTTACCAACCAAATCCTTCGGCGTCGCGATACCACAGTTAACGTTCTTGTACATTTGCGACTGGCTGAACAGCCGGCGCGGAAAGATCGGCACCGCATGCACCGGCATGCCCTGATCGACGGCGATGCAGTACGATGAAAAGGACAGCTCCGCGGCATCGAATTCCCAATGCTGCAAAAACCGCTCATGGCGCCCCTGCTGCGGGTCGCACTCGATATAATCGATGTCTATATCCGGGTGTTGGATGCAGCCTTCGAGCAAAGGCGCGTGCCGGTCATAGGAGCCTAGGGCCAAAGTGATTTTGAGCTTGGTCATGGGACGATCAAGTATCGAACCGCGCTGAGTTCGTCAACGCTTGGTTGGCTTGGCTCAGGAGAGATATATCGCTGCGCGCGAAATGACAGTGGGCAAACTCACTCGTTTCAAAAAACAGATCGGCCTTAGCTCATCTGAGCTTAGGCGATTGAAGTCGGCAACGATCGAATGGACTGCACTAAATGCTAGGACTGGCGCTGCTTGATCTTTTCGAGCAACGCTTTCACCGAAGTGCGCGAAAATTGCTGACGATGCTCACATGCTCGATGACCACATCATAGACGCGCCACTGGCCGTCCACATCATGCAGGCGGTAATCGATCGACGTGTCGGACTTGCCGCCGACGACAAGAGATTCGACGTTGGCGTAGCCGCCATCCAAGGTTTCTTTTTTGAACACGACCTTCTCATCTCCCGAGGTCCGCACCGTGCGTCCATAGGTTACGAGCAAACGGTAGGTCAAGCCATCGACAAACTCACCCTGCTCCGCCGGCGCGAGAGTCTTCCAGTGCGGGCCCAAGGATCGCTTGGTCATCTCAGTAAAGTCGAAGCGGCTATGGATGAGTTTCAAGGCTTTCTCGGGCAAACCCGTAGTGCGCAGCTCAGACACCGGCGTGTTGACCATTATCGTCACGAACTCGTTAATCGTCGCACTCAGTTGCGCAGTTGGTTCGCCTGCGAATCCTCGGCTCGGTAACAACGCCAGCGACAGAAACATCAGCAAATTGGCTAATTTTTTCATAATTTGTGTACAGCTCCCGTCAGGGGAAAAGACGCTTGTACTTAAGTATTTCCTGAGACGCAACAATCATCCATAAGGATTCAGCGCCGTTTCTGCCTCAGATTCGCGGCTTTCGAAACCTTTCCAACAGCTTGTGCATAATAAAATCTTTCCATAATATCGTCGCTTAACCGGGAGGTGAGGCTGTCGTGTACTATTTCGCTTACGGATCGAATTTGCATTGGCCGCAAATGCAGCGGCGCTGCCCTTCGGCGAAGTTCGTCACCATCGCCAAGCTGCCCAACTATGAATTTGGCATCACCCGCCACTCGCGCCTGCGCAATTGCGGCACCGCTAACGTTTGCGCGGCCGCGGGTCGAGAAGTCTGGGGCGCGGTGTACGATGTCAGCGACGCCGATCTCGACGTCATGGACGGCTTCGAAGACGGCTACCACCGAGAAATGATACCGGTCTATCGGCCCGACGACAGCAATACACCGCTGCAGGTCCTGGTTTATGTCGCCGCAATAGAAACCGACGTGCCACTGCCCAACCCCGAATACAAACGCTTGATCCTCGAAGGCGCACGCCATTGGCGCATGCCGAGCACGTACATCGCCAGGTTGGAAACCATCGAAACGGGCGATCGTTTATTAGATCGCCAAGTTTGATGGACAAGCACCTACCCCTGCGATAGGTTCACCTCAAGTTTCAGTCCCACGAAGGTTGCTATGGCGTCAGACGCTACCGATCTGCGCACAAAAACCGCCCGCATCGTTCGCCATCCGCGGACGCGTAAGATAGCTATATGGCTCGCCGCGATCGTTGTCGGTTTCGGAGTGCTTCTGGGTCTGGCCGCGCCGCCACTATTGCGCGGTAAGATTGCCAGCGATCTGTCGAAGAAACTGCATCGCCCCGTCACCATCGAGCAGATCAAGATCAATCCCTACGCGCTCACCGTTTCGGTGCGCGGCTTTCTGATGCGGGAGAAGCAAGGCCAAACTGCCGCGCTCTCGTTCGAAGAGCTGTTCGTCAATCTGGAATTGCAGTCCCTATTTCGCCTGGCGCCAGTGATCGAAGAACTGCGCCTGGTCAAGCCCTATGTCAATTTGGTGCGCCAGCAAGATCTCAAATACAGTTTTCAAGATTTAATCGACGAATTTACTTCCGGCCCGCCGGGGCCGACGCCGCGCTTTGCCCTCCACAATATTCAAATCATCGACGGCAAGATCGATTTCGACGACCAGCCCGAGCAGACCAAGCACTCCGTCACTTCACTCAAGATCGGTCTGCCGTTTATATCCAGCTTGCCGGCGCACTTGGCGATCAAGATCAAACCGGAGTTCGCCGCGGTGATCAACGGCGCGCCATTCCACCTCGCCGGCGATTCCACTACGCCGTTCACGGATTCCCTGGAAAGCACGCTGGGGATCAAGATCGATAAACTAGAGATCGCCAAATTTTTGGAATACTCGCCGGTGGCGCTTAATTTCAAAGTGCCCTCGGGACAACTCAACGGCAAGGTCACCGTAAGCTTCAAGTCGGCGCCCAAAGCCGCGCCGGTACTGGCGTTGTCAGGCGATCTCAACGTCAACGCGTTGGAGATGCAGCAAACAAGCGACGCACCGCTGCTCAAGCTGCCCAACTTCGATGTCGTGGTCGAATCCTTCGACGTCTTTGCCAGCAAAGCGACGATCAAATCAATCAAGTCCCAAGGCCTCGAACTCCACGTCGGCCGCGATCGCAAGGGCGAAATCAATCTGGCCAATCTGGTGACGCCATCGACCAACAGTCAACCGGCAACGGCAACCGCAAACGGCAAAAAAAGACGACGGTAAGCCATTCCTGTATCAAATTGCAGAGATCGCCGTCGATGGCGCAACGATCCACTTCAACGACGAACAACCGCAGCAGCCCTACAAGACACGCCTGGACAATGTCCGCCTCAACGTCACGGGACTCAACAATGAAGCCGATAAAAAGGCCAATGTCGAACTGTCGTTTGACTCTGACGCAAAAGAGTCATTCTCTCATGCCGGTACCGTCCAACTGACGCCGCTGCTGGCAGACGGCAAACTGGAGATCCGGGCACTGCAACTCAAGAAGCTCCGCCCGTATTACGAAGACTTGCTCGGAGTCGAATTCAAGGACGGGCTTCTCGACCTTTCGACTCAGGTCGCCTTCGCGCAGAAAGCAGACGAGCCGGAGGTAAAACTTACCGAGCTGACTGCAGCCCTGCGATCATTGCGCATGGACGTGCCGGGAGAATCCGAACCCCTTTGGCGCGTTCCGCTCCTGACCGTGAAAGACACCACGGTCGACGTCGGCAAGCGTTCGGTCGTCATCGGTTCCGTGGAAACCCGGGATGGCAACGGCTATGTCCAACGGGAAAAGGACGGGACGATCAGCTACGCCCGCCTGATCAAGACCCGCGGCTCTGAAAGCGCAACCAACCAGCCGGCGAAAGCCGAACAGGCGTCTTGGACCGTGGAAACCAAGCGTGTGGTTTTCAACGGTTTTAAAATTGTTTACGAAGATCGATCCCTGGCGGCGCCGGCACGTATCGTCGTATCCAATACAACACTCCGCGGCGAGAATTTTTCCAATGTGGAAAAGTCGCGAGGCAAAGCGACGTTCCAAGCCACGATCAACGACAAAGGGACATTGAAATTTGCCGGGACTGTTGGAACTCGCCCCGTTGCCGCTCAGCTGGAGGTCGATGCTCAGGGGATCGACGTCCTGCCATTTTGGCCTTATCTAGAGGACCGCGTTCACTTCTTGCTCACCAGCGGCAATATTGGCACCAAGGGCAATCTGGTTTTCGATGCCAGCGGCGCCGGCCCGGCAAAAGTAAATTACGACGGCAGCTTCGACATCGCCGACTTTGCGACCGTCGAAAAAAGTAATTCCAGCGACTTGCTCAAATGGAAATCCCTCAACTTGAATGCCGTCCAATTCAATCTCGAGCCTTTTCGGCTGAACATCGGCGAGATCAATCTTGGCGATTTCTACTCCCGGCTGATTCTCGGCGCCGACGGTAAGATCAATCTGCAGAAACTCACGCCGCAGGATGAGGAAAAGAAAAACGATTCGGCGCCGCCAGAGAAGTCCGCGAAACAATTACCGGAAAAGTCCGGCCCCGCAGGTGCTCCCGCCACCGGCACGGACAAAGCCATCACCATCGGTAAAATCAATTTGACCGCCGGCAACATTGACTTCAGCGACCTTTTCATCAAACCCAACTACAACGCCAATCTCACCGGCGTCCAGGGAACGATTTCCGAGCTCAAGCCGGAGGCGCCCGGCGATATCGACCTCAAAGCCCGGCTCGACAACGCCGCGCCGGTGGAAATTAAAGGCAAGCTCAACCCACTCTCGAAAGACTTATTTCTCGACATAGTCGCCGATGCCAAGGAGATCGAGCTGAGCCCGATGACTCCTTATTCTGGGCGCTACGTCGGTTATGGTATCGAAAAAGGCAAGCTATCGTTCAACGTCAAATACAAACTTGAGAATCGCAAGTTGACCGCCCAAAACAAAATCATTTTAAACCAGCTCACTTTCGGCCCCAGAATCGAAAGCCCCGATGCGACTAAACTACCGGTGCTGCTTGCCGTGGCACTGTTAAAGGACCGCGATGGCGTCATCGACATCGATATGCCCATCAGCGGGTCGCTGGACGATCCGCAGTTCAGCATCGGCGGCATTATCTGGCGCATGATCGTTAACATACTTACCAGAGCCATCACCGCGCCCTTCTCGCTGCTCGGCGCGGCGTTCAGCGGCGGCGGTGGCAGCGGCGAGGAGTTGAGCTATGTCGAATTCGACAACGGCCGCGCCAACTTGAATCAAGCCGCGCAGTCTAAAATCGCCGCCCTGGCCAAGGGGCTCAACAATCGCCCGTCGATTAATTTGGAATTGACCGGAAGGGTCGATCCGGTGAGCGATCTCGAAGGATTGAAGCGAGTTGGCATCGAACGCAAGGCCAAGGCGCAAAAGCTGCGCGACCTGGTGCGCCAGGGGCAAGCACAACGATCGCTCGACGACATTCAGTTCGACAAGGACGAGTACGCGAAATATTTGAAAGCTGCCTATGGCGAAGAAAACTTTCCCAAACCGCGCAACGTAATCGGCCTGGCGGTCGACTTACCGGTGGCGGAGATGGAAAAACTAATGATGCAACATGCCAAAGCGACTGACGATGACCTTGGGGTATTGGCAAGTCAGCGCGCCCAAGCGGTGCGCGACGCCTTGTTGGCTAGCGGCCTCGGCGCCGACCGGCTGTTCATCGTCGCCGCCAAACCGCTGAGCAACGAGGAACAAACCAAGCTCAAAGGCAAACCCAACCGCGTCGATTTCACCATGAAGTAAACAGGATAAGAACTGGAGTGATGGAGTAGTGAAGTAGTGGCTTCCGGATTACCCATCACTCCATTGCTCCAACACTGCAGTATTCCATTCCTCCCGCAAGTTGTTTACCCCTCCTAACTGTTATAGACTTTCTTTGGTCCAGGAGGCCCCTCAATGACCCAGGTAAAAAAAACCGCTAATCCGAAAGTAACCATTATAGCCAGCAAAGGGGCCAATCAGGCAATCAACTATCTATTGGAAGACCGCGACGAGCTCGACTGGCTGGTCGCCATCGGCCGCAATAAGAATGGCGATATCTTTTTCTACGATACCGGCGGTGACATCATCCAAGACCTGGGCGCCATCGAATATGTCAAGGAAAGAATCGTCAGAGACTACTTCGGCGAGCCGGATGAATAAGCGCCGCGCCCGCCGCGCTTGGTTCAAGGTTCAAAAGTTCAAGGGTTCAATCAGAACTCTATCCTCCATTCCGACCTTGAACGTTTGAACCGTTGAACGAAAACCCTAATCCATCGGAATCTTCGGTTTAATTCGTAGAGGCGGCGCTCCCGCCGGCAAGAAATCCTCTAGGTTCACAGTTTCCCAACCCACAGGTTTGAGCCTTTCAAATTCCTTGCGCCGCTGAGCATCGCACTCCGGCGGTTTGGTGGCGTCGATGATCATCTTGCCGCCGATGCGGTGCCAGCCAGGCGCGCCGGGATGACCGAACTCCGGACAGGATGGGTCCATGGCATGGATCTTCGCGCCGGGTATGGTGACGATATCCTCCGTCGGATTCACCCGCGTGTTGAGCGACCACAAGACTTCTGCGTAGTTGAAAATATCCACGTCGATATCGACGGCAATGGCGATCTTCGGATGCTGGTATTCGCTCGATAGCACCGACATCAAGACGTTTTTCGCCTCGCCGTAGTAGCGCGGCTTCATCTGCACCACCACGCCGAAAATTCCCGGCATGACTAACACGTTGCGCACATCGGCGAGGCCGCCGACATTGCGCGCCCGGCGCAGGATCTGCGCCGACATCGGGACTTTGTGATAGACGCAGCCTTCGACCTCCGTGCCGTTCTGAACGTTTTTGAAGATCGCATCGTTGCGCATGGTGATCGCCTTGATGTTGACGATAGGATTCTGCCCCGAACCGGTTAGATAATAATCCTGAAATTCGCTGAACGGCCCTTCAGGCTCGCGAATCTTTGGTGGAATCTCGCCTTCGAGCACGATTTCGGCCCAAGCAGGCACCTCCAAGTCGACGGTGCGGCATTTGACGAGCTCGACATCTTCTTGGAGCAGTGCCGAGGCGATCTCCAATTCATCGACGCCATATTGGGTCGTCGTCGCCGCGGCGAAGTAATACATCGGATGGTGGCCGATCATGATCGCCACCGGCATCGGCTTATCCTGCGCTTCATACATCTGATAGTTGGCCCAGGCATGGCGCGGATACAGCAGGATGCCGGTCTTCTTCGGCCCCTTCATCTGCAAGCGGTGAAAGCTCAAGTTGCGCTGGCCGGTCTCGGGATTCTTCGTGATCATCAACCCCGAGCCGATGAACGGCCCGCCGTCGCGAATCCCGGCCTGATGAATCGGCATCTTGGTGATATCGACATCGTCGCCGAGTAAAACCTTCTGCTGCACCGGCCCGGTTTCTACCAGCCGAGTTTTGCCAAGCTTTTCCGTGCGCCGGACGAATTCGGGAATCATCTGATCGCGCTCGGTGCCGAACGCCACCGGCGCCAACGCCACGTCCCCGGGCGCTTGACCAAGGCAACGCCAGCCTGGATAGCCAGGCAAATTTTCAAAAAGCAAACCGCGGTCGCGCGCTTGCCAAAGCAGCGCGCCCATCTGCGTGCGCGGGTCAACTGGTTTAGTAATGCGCGCCAGCAGTCCGGCTTTTTCCAGTTGATCGATCCAACTGCGCATGTCTTGAGCCATGGGATTCTCCATCTCTCGAGTGAATTGGCTAATGCATACCACGGCACTGCCGCGCTGACCAACACAGGAATTGGAGTGATGGGTTTCCGGACGACCCAACACTCCATCACTCCACTACTCCAGTACTCCAGTCTTCCACCTTGCCTTTCCCAGACGCTTCGCCTACTTTCGCTCCATGCACTCCATCGCGGCCTTCTTCGGTCTCGACAAACTCGCGCCGGAAAAGGCCCGCGCGTTGAGCATTGTCTACGCCGCAAGCCTGGCGCTGATGATGGGCGTCAACTTCATCCAGCCGGCTTTGCCGGCGCTCACCCAGCCGTTTCAGGTGAGCGACGCGCAACTGTCGTGGATCATGACGCTGTTTACCGCGCCGGCGATTTTCTTGTCGCCGGTTTTCGGCTTCATCGCCGATCTCTACGGCCGGCGCCTGCTGCTGGCTTATGGATTAATGATGTTTGGCCTGTTCGGTGGGGCCATGGCGTTTGCGCCCAGCTATACTTGGCTGCTGGTTTTTCGCACGCTGCAAGGCGTCGGCTTCAGCGCCGTGATCCCGCTGACTATCGTCTTGATCGGCGATTTGTTGGAAGGCGACAAGGAAGTCAGCGGCCAGGGTCTGAAAGTTTTTCTCGACCGCATCGGCTATTTCATCTTTCCACCGTTGGGCGGACTGCTGGCAACCATCGCCTGGTTCTGGCCCTTTGTCTTTTATCTCCTGGCGATTCCCTTGGGTCTCGTCGCGCTGTTTTGCATGCCCGAGACTAAAGGCAAGCAGAAACAGCCGGCGGCAAACTATGTGGGCGACATCCTGCGCTTGACACGCCATCCCCGACTGATGATCGCATTCACCGCCGGCTTCCTGCGTTTTTTTCTCGACTATGGATTTCTCACTTATTTTCCGCTCTTCTTGGTGCGTACCCATGGCATCTCGACCGCCACCGCTGGCTTGCTCTACGTCTTTTTCGCGATCGGTGCCATGGCGACATCGAGCCAAGCCGGCCGCATCGCCACTGGCCGCGACAAGGCGAGGATCTTGTTTCTCGCTTTCGTCGTCAGCGGCGCATCAGTCTTGGCCGTGCCGTTCATTCCTGATGTCTGGCTGATCGGCGGCGCATTGTTTTTCTACGGCCTCGCCAATGGCGTGATCTCGCCCATGCAGAAAAGCCTGCTGACACAGAATGCGCCGGCGGAACTGCGCGGCGGTATCGTCTCCTTCGACAGATTGATCCAGCAGGTCTCGAAAACCACCTCGACCTCCATCGTCGGGCTATTGTTAGTCAGCACAGAGCTGCCGACGATTTTCTGGATGTTAGGCATTCTTTCGTTTATCAGCGTCGCCCTCATGGCACTGCTATTGCCCCGCAGCGCAAAAATCCTACCGACCCCAACCTACACATCGTGACGGCGCATCGCAGCGTTTGAAATCTGCAATCTGGAATTGTGAATCTGGAAGTCCGAGCGCAGCGAGGACGACTAGCCCAAGTGTTTCTTAAAACGCACGACGCTCAAGGTCATAAAAAACAGGCCGAAGGCGCCGAGCACCAGCGCTTCATCCCACAACGCGACGATACCGGCGCCGCGGAGAATGATGCCGCGGAGAATTTCCAAATAGTAGGTCGCCGGAATCAGAAAACTGATCAGATAAATCAGCAGCGGCATCGACTCCCGGGGAAAAACGAAGCCGGACAGCAGAAACGCCGGCAGCAACGTCATCAAGGACATCTGCATCGCTTCACTTTGGTTGCCCGCGAAGGTCGAAATCACGATACCCATGCCGAGGGCGGACACGAGAAAGACCATCGATAAAAACAACAGCAAGGCAACCGAACCGTGAATCGGCACGCCGAACAGGAAAACCATCAGCAACAGCACCAAAGCCGTCTGGCCGAAACCGATGGCGGTATAGGGCAACAGCTTGCCGAGGATCAGCCCGCCCTTGGACACCGGGGTGACCAGTAATTGCTCCAGCGTGCCGCGCTCGCGCTCGCGCACGATGGCGAAGGCGGTGAGAAACACTGTCACCAACTGGAGAATGATGCCGATCAATCCCGGCACGTAAAAATTGGCACTCAAAAGATTAGGGTTGAACAGCAAGCGCGGCCGGATATCGATGCTGAACTGGCTGGTTGAAATGCCGTCCCGTTCCAGCGATTTGACGAAACCCAACTGTTGGCTGGCGTTGAGCACGCGCGTGGCGATGGTCGAGTCCGAACCGTCGATGATCACTTGCACTTGCCCCTGCCGGCCGTTGACCAGATTGGTCGAGTAGTCCGGCGGGATTTTAATACCAACTTTTGCCCGCCCGCCGATGATCGCGTCGTGCAAATCTTGGTCCGACTGGACTTCACCGACCAAACGAAAGTAGTGGGTGTTCTCGAACTCCTGCACCAGTTGGCGGCTCTCCTGTTGACGATTGAGGTCGAACACCACCGTCGGCACATGCTTGACGTCGGTGTCGATGGCGTAGCCGAACAACAGCAATTCGAAAAGCGGGATGGCGAAGATAAAGCGCGTCGCTGGATCGCGTTTGATGTGAATGACCTCTTTTTTGAGGATCGCCCACAGGCCGCTAAACATTATCGTCCTTCCGTGGCGCTGCGGCGCATGCGCGTCAACGAGACAAAGACATCTTCCAGGGACGGCGGCACGGCGCGGCAAGCGACGTTGACCCCGCCCTGTTGGCGGGCGAACTCGATCAGCGCCGCCGGACCGCTGGACTGGCGGACTAAAGCATGGATCGCCTCGCCGAAGATGGTCGCGTCGACGACATCGTCATGGCGCCGCAAAAGCGGTAGCAGCTGGGTGGCATCGTCGCTGGTGACTTCGACCCAGGCGCAGCCCGCCGGGGTGATCTCCGGCAGCCGCTTCAAATCCTGCGGCCGGCCGATGGCGATCAGCTTGGCAAGATAAATATAGGCGACCTGCGAGCAGCGCTCCGCCTCGTCCATATAGTGCGTCGTCACGAACAACGTCGTGCCTTCGGCGGCGAGGCGAAAGAGCAGATCCCAAATCTCCCGGCGCGCCACCGGATCGATGCCCGCCGTCGGCTCGTCGAGAAATAAAATTTTGGGCTGGTGCAACAGCGAACAAGCCAACGCCAGGCGCTGCTTATAACCACCGGACAGCGTCGCCGCCATCTGTTCCAGCCGGTCGTCCAGACCGGCCAAAGCCACCACCGCGCGCCGCCGCGCCGCCAGGTCGGCGCGATTCAGCCCATAGATCGCGCCGTAGAAATCGATATTCTCCTCAACCGTGAGATCTTCGTAGAGACTGAAACGCTGCGACATGTAGCCGATGCGCTTCTTGATCTCCTCGGTCTGCTTGACGACATCGAGACCGTCGAGTTCAGCCCGCCCCGAGGTCGGCTGCAACAAGCCGCAGAGGATGCGAATCATCGTCGACTTGCCCGAGCCGTTGGGGCCGAGGAATCCGAAGATCTCACCTTCCTCGATCGTAAAACTGACATCGCTGACCGCCGTTAACTCGCCAAATTTCTTGCTGATACCGTCGGCTCGAATGGCGATACTCATGAATTATTGCCCAATCTTCCACATAATGCTGCCGCTGGGCGCGCTCTTCGCAGGCGACTCATGAATCGCCCCTAGCGTATTTGAATCGTCACATCCGCACTCATCCCCGGACGCAGCACATGCTCGGCATCGTCGATGACCACTTCTACCTGGAATACTTGCAGCACTCGTTCTTCGTGGGTTTGGATATTGCGCGGCGTGAATTCTCCCTGCCGATGCACACGCCGCACCGCACCGGAGAAGTCCTTATTGGGAAATGAATCGACGCGAACTTTTACTTTCAATCCCGGCTGGACAAAACCCAGACGCTCCTCCGGCAGATAGGCGCGCACCCAAAGACTTCCCAGGCGCAACAGCGTCGCCACCGGCTTGCCGGCGCCGACTAGATCCCCCGGCTGCAAATCCAAAGCCTCGACCAGCGCATCCACCGGCGCCTTAATCACGGTCTCATCGAGTTGAGTCTGAATTTGCTCTAGCCTCGCACGCGACGCTTCCATCTCCGACTTGGCCTGGGCGATTTCTTCTTTGCGGAAGCCGCCGCGCAGTTGGCGCCGCTTGGCATCGGCTTCGGCCCAGCGCTGGCGCGCCCGCTCGACTTCCTCCTTGCGCGTGCCGGCGAGCAAGAGCTCGTAGCGCTCGCGGGCGCTGGTCATTTTCTGTTCGGCTTCATCGGATTTCGTCAGGGCATCGTCAAATTCTTGCTTGGCAATCAGCTCGCGCTTGGCCAGATCGTCCATGCGGCTGAGAAACTTGCGCGCGTTCTCGGCCTGCGCCTTGGCCGCCTGCCAGTCCGCCGCCGCCTGGGCAATTTCCTGCTGGCGCGGCCCGGAGATTTGTTGGTCGAGCTCCGCTTGGGCTTGGCCCATGGCGGCTTCTGCTTGTTCGATTTCTTCCTTGCGGTAGCCCGCGCTTAACAATGCGAACTTGGCGTCCGCCTGGCGCAAGCTTGCCTGCGCCTCGGCGAGCGCCGCGTTGAGCTCGCGCGGCTCGAGCAACACCAGCGGCTCGCCGGCTTTCACCGCCTGGCCTTCCTTGGCCGCGACTTTCAAGACCCGCCCGCCAATCTTGGAACCGACATGAATATCGTCCGCCTCGACGATGCCGGAAATAACGAATTCGCTGCGGTTGCCGAAGACGTTACGCAATGAATAACCGGCGCCGACAACGATCAGGGCGCCAAGAATAATCCAGGGAACGATCTTCGCTTTCATGGAGACAATGACAAACTCTTCAAAACCAAATCAGGAGGGCGGGTTTTAAACGCTTCCTGTATGCAGATCCGATCGCTTATTGTGAACTTTGCGTTCTTTGCGGCTAGTTCTCTTATCTACTTTGGTTTCGGCTACAACGTGCTCGTTGCTCGTAGTGGAAACGATCCTAAAAATCCTTGAACTCCTTGTCCTCGCGGCTCTCGATTTCCAGTTGGATCGTCGTATGTTCGATGTTAAAGCGCTCTTTCAAAGTATCCTCGATGCCGTTCAACACCTGATGGAAGTCGCCGCCGTTCTCCACCACCGCATGGGCGCTCAGCGTGTAGATATCCGATGTCACCGCCCAAACATGCAGGTCGTGAACCTTGTGGACGCCGTCCACCGCTTCGATGGTCTGGCGCACTTCATCGAGACGAATGCCTTTGGGCACCGACTGCATGAGCACACTGAGGGAGTCTTTGATCAAGCTCCAGGACGAGTACAAAATCAGCGCGCCGATAAACATACTGATCAGCGGATCGGCCAGATACCAGCCGGTGGCCAACATTATCGCGCCGGCGGCGATGGCGCCCACCGAGCCGATGGCGTCGCTTATGACATGGAGAAACGCGCCGCGCATGTTGAGATTGTGCTGATGGCCGGAGTGGAGGATTGCCGCCGCGGCGAAATTGACCAATAGCCCAATAACCGCGACGACGATCATGCCGAAACTTTCCACCGCCGGCGGATTGGCCAAGCGATAGTAGGCCGAAGTGAAGATCACGCCGACGATCAGCCAAAGCGTCAGGCCGTTGAACAGCGCCGCGAGAATTTCGACGCGATGGTAACCGTAAGTGCTGTGATGAGTCGCCGGCCGCTTGGCGACCCGGAAGGCGAACAAGCTGAGCCCCAAAGCGCCGATGTCAGAAAGCATATGGCCGGCGTCGGACAACAACGCCAAACTGTTGGTGAGAAAACCGGCGGTCAACTCGGCGAAGAAATAGACCGAACTGATGATCAAAGCCCATTTCAACCGCTGTGTTTCAGTATGCCGCGCCATGCAATCGTGGATCGCTGTTAAGTTACCCCCGCGCGGAGAAAGGCTCAAGACGCCTTGAGAATAATCCGCAACTGTCTGTGTCTCATCGCTGTTTGCGCGCCAAGAAATATAGCCGCCCCTGCCGGTTCATATATCCCGCCAGTGCGCCAGCCTCATCGCCTGTACCAAAATAATAATCCGCCCGCTGCGGCCCGCGAATCGCCCCGCCGGTATCTTGATTGAGCACGAAACGTGTAACCGGCCGCCATCCCGCCAATTCACCTTGTGGGCCGATGACGGGGATATCCATCTGCACCAGCGCCAACGCACCGCGTGGGAACAATCGTGAATCGGTCGCGATGGATCGGCCGGCGGTAACCGGCACGCCGAGGCTGCCCAGCGGGCCGCCTTCATTGAAACGAAAGAAAACATAACTCTCATTGTAGGCGAATATCTCGTTCTGCTCGCCGGGATTTTCCACCAAGTAACGGCGCAGCCGCTGCATCGACATCTCTTCTCTAGCAACTTTGCCGTCGTCGATAAGCAAGCGGCCGATGCTGCGATAGGGCAAGCCGTTCTGCGCCGCGTAGCCGACGGTCACCTCCCGGCCATCACGCAAGCGCAACAGACCCGAGCCCTGGATATGGAGAAAGAACAAATCGATGGGATCTTTGACCCAGGCGATTTCGAGAGCGCGGCCGCGCAGGGCGCCGAGCTGGTCGATCTCGCGGCGCGAATAATACGTTACCGGCCGTTCATTATCGATCCTGCCGGGCGTCGTTTCACCGTTCTTAGCGTCGTTGGCGCCGGCTTGCTCCCGCCCTGACAAATCCGCCGGCACACCGTAAATCGCATAGTCGAATCCGTCGCCCGGCGTCAAACTGCCATCGATCACTGGCTGATAGTAGCCGGTGAAGAGGACCTCCGCTTCATGCGCTGCAGCGCTCGATGGAATGATTTCGAAAGCCGCGGCGATCGCGCGCGCCAGGCAATCGCGGCAATGCCACTGATCGAGCAATCGGTCGAATGTGATCAATGAGTCGAGCAGCTCCCGCGCCGTGAACGGTCGCGGCTGCTCGCCGACGATCCGCTCCGGCGGCAACTTTTTTAGATAACTCATGCCGTGGCCGATCGCCAAACGCAGCGACGCCACGTCGAGATCGTCGCGCAGCGCCGGCCACGGCACAGTAACCGGAAGCGCACAGCCGGCCACGGCGATGGCCACCGCGACGCCCAGAAACAATTGTGAGAGCTTGCAGCGCAGAAACATTTACGGGAAACTCAGCCGCGGTGAATCATCAAGATATTCGCAAAGAAGTCGCCCGGCTCATCGACCGGCTGCCGCGCCAATTCCGCGAGCAACTACGCAACGTCGAGTTCGTCGTCGAAGACCGGCCATCTGAAGAACTCCTGCTCGCCGAGGATATGGACCCTGAAGAAGAGACCCTCTACGGTCTGTATCAGGGCATCCCGCTGCCGGAACGCTCAAGTCTCGATCCGCCGCTCTTGCCCGACAAAATCACCATCTTCGCCGAGCCACTTTTAGAAGACTTCCCCGACCCCGAAGAACTGCGCGAGGAAATTCGTCTCACGGTGCTGCACGAGATCGCCCACTACTTCGGCATGGACGAAGAAGAGATCGAAGATTTGGGGTACTGAGAGTAAACCGAGGATCGACGATGGAAAATGGCAGATGGACACTCAGAGTTTTCCATTCTCGATTATCGATCCTCGTTCTCGACCCTTAATCCCGTTAATCCCGGATATCCTGTAAAAACCACTCCGTCGGCAGCTCCCGACCGACCTTGGCTTTCTTCGCCAGCTCGACCACCTTGCCGGCGCAGGCGGCGAATTGCAGTCCTTGGGTGCCGGCGTTGATGAAGAAAGTCACCTGTTTATTGTTCTGCCGTCCGGGGACCTTGCCGGAGCGCACGTCCATGAAGTATTTGAAATAGTCGCCCTTGTAATTATCCACCGCCGGATTGGGGATGCGCGCCCGCTCTTCCGGCTGGCCGGCGATGTAGCCGACGTTGCCGTGGAGACGGACCATGCCTTCGTCCATCGCTTCGATCGTATTTCTGCCGAGCTTCACCGACAGGTCGCATTGCTTGATCACTTTGGGCCCGACCTCGCAGGCGCGCACGCAGGTAATATGCGCGCCTTCTTTCAGCCATTCGGGGTTGTCGAAAACCGTTTGCGTCGAGTCCGTGCAGGTCGCCACGATGTCGGCGTCGCGCACGACTTTTTCCGGCGCGTCCACCGCCACGACTTCGATGTCGAGTTTGCCGGTCATCTCCTGGGCAAATCGATCGCGGTTCGCCTTTGTCGGGCTGTAGACTTTCACCTTGTGCAGCTTGCGCACTTGGTAAATCGCTTCCAGATAGCTGCGCGCCATGCCGCCGGAGCCGAAGATACCGACATCACAGGCGTCCTCGCGGGCAAGATATTTTACGCCGAGACCGGCGCAGCCGCCGACTCGCATATGTTGCAGCAAACCGTCATTGATCATCGCCAGCGGTTCGCCGTTGCGCACGCTGAAGACCATCACCAAACCGCACCAGGTGCCGGGCTGCATGCAATACTTTTCTTCGGTCTCGCCGCCGGGCCAGTAAACCACATCCGATTTCATACGGATCGCGAACACGCCGATCTTGCGACTCGCGCCTTCCATGGTGCCCCAGCGCCAGTAGCCGTCGGGCCGTTCGCAGGGCATCCACAAATCCAAACGCGGCCGATAGACCGCGTCGCCAATCATCAGATCGTCGTAGCCGTCTTCAAGGGCGGCGAGACAATCTTTCATCGAAAACAGTTTTTCCACTTCCTGATTATTGATCAGTAACATTCAACCTCCAAGACTGACGAAGAGGGCTCGAAATGAAATTTCGCTGCGCTTTAGTTCTATACGCCCCAGCGATAGTGACATTCAAGTCATGGCTAGGGTGCATGATTATTCCTGCATAAACGCAGACGCAGCGCTGACAATTTTGCCCAACGCAGGTTGCAGCTCCCGTCCCACGTCCGCCCGCCGAGGGGAACCCGGATGTTTTCGGCAGGATTGATGCAGCGAATCTGCCAGAAGCTCATCAATCTGTCGTCAGGCGCGTGGCACCGGTTTTGCTCAGAAGGACCTCTATGCCCAACGTCATAGGAATGACTCTCTTCGCCGCCGCACTCCAGTTCACCCATATCGCTGCAGCTCAAGTGCCAGGCGAGCTGGCGCACAACCGGGTGGCCAATGACGAACAATTGAGCGACGCCGCCAGTCTGCACCAGCGCGCCTTGGGTAATCTCAACGACGGCAACCATAAGCGTGCCCTGGAAGATTTGCACGCGGCGATCCAACTCAACCCATACTATACCCAGGCCTACTACCTGCGTGGGCAGATTTTTGCGAAGCAGAAGGACTTCACCCAGGCGATACACGACTTTGACAAGGCGATCTCCCAGGACAGTTCTTTCGCCAGCGCTTTGCACCAGCGCGCCCTCGCCCACCAAGGGAGCCGTGACTACCGCCAAGCACTAAAGGACTTCGACAACGCTCTCGCCCTCGAACCGCTGAACGTTTTGACGCTGCGCGATCGCGCCATCGCCCACCGGGACGCCGGCAACTACGATCAGGCTGTGGACGACTACGCAGAAGCCATGCGCTTAGGCTTCAGTGCCGTCGATCCTCATCCGATGGCGGATCTGTTATTTTTCCAAGGCCGCTTTCTCCAGAGCGCCCAGACGCTACAGCAAGTGGTCCGCGCCAAACCGGACAATCGCCACGCGGCGCTGTGGCGCTATCTGGCCTTGGGTAAAGCCAATGACGATCGCAGTGCCGCGCGCGAGCTTGCCGAGCAATCAGCGCGCGCCGGGCTGGATAAACGCTGGCCAGCGGCCGTATTCGAATATTATCTCGGCAAAATCGACGAGTCTTCCTTGTACGCCGCCACTGAGACAGCCGAAGAGACGGTGAAAATGGAGCAGCAATGCCAAGCCAATTTCTACGTCGCTGAAGCCAAGCTGCTCAAGGGCGCCAAGGACGAAGCGATTGCCCGGCTGCTGGCTGCCAGGAGCCAATGCCCGCCCAACACGCCGTTCTTTCACGCCGCCAATGCCGAATTGCAGCGTTTCGGTCAATAAATCCTCTGCCTTTGACGTTCGCCCCCGCATAGCCACTACTCCCTAGCCGCTCGCCGAAGCAAGCGCGACCACGAACGATTCCATCCGACAACATCGCGCGCGACCGCGGCGCGCGTAGTTCTCCTTTGCCGCAATTGCGCCGGGATTTTCAGTTTGACAAGCCCATCCGGTTGTCGCAAAGATATGCGGAAATTGGGCCGAGAGGAGATTAACGTGAAGATTCTTCGTTTCAACGACGATCAGATTGGCGTGATCAAAAACGACAACATGGTCGTGGATGTCAGCAACACCGTCAGCGCGCGCAAAGCCAAAGGCCCGCAGCGGGTAATGGAAGAGATCATCGACGGCTGGCGCAAATATCGTAAACGGTTTGAAAAGGTTCTGGCCGAGCAGGACGGCGTGCCACTGGCGAGCGTCCAACTACTCAGTCCGCTGGCGCGGCCCGGCAAATGCCTTGCCGCTTTCAGCAACTACATCGACCGGCCCGAACGTACCGCCGACAACTTTCCCAATGAATATTTTTACAAATCACCGGACCTCGTCGGCCCCGACGGTCAAGTCGAACTGCGCGATATTCCCGCTTGCGTCGTCTATCAACCCGAAGCCGAGTTCGCCTTCGTCATCGGCAAGACCGCCAAGGATGTTACCGAAAAAAAGGCCCTCGACTATGTTTTCGGCTATGTGCCGATGTTCGATATCTCGACCCGTGGCATGGTGCGGCGGACCCAATTCGTCGGTAAAGGCCAAGGTTCCCATGGCTGCTGCGGTCCGTGGATCATCACCAAGGATGAGATTCCCGATCCCCATAACGTCAACGTGAAATCCTGGACCAACGGCGAGCCACGGCAAAACTATAATACCAGCGCCATGGCCCATAAGATTCCTAATCAGATCGCTTGGCTGACCAAACTCTTGACACTCAGTCCCGGCGACGTCGTCGCCACCGGAACATTTCATGAGGGATTAGCGCCGGTCAACTCCGGCGACACCATCGAGATCGAGTTCGCCAACATGGGCCGGGCCAAGTTCAAAGTCGTCGGCAACAGCCCGCGCAAAGACGTACCCTGGCTCCCCGGCAAAAATCAGCCGACCCCGCCTCCCGGAGGCGGCATGCATATCGTCTGAGGAAGAATGGAGTGTTGGAGCGATGGAGTACTGGAGGACAATACAATTCCGGAATCCATCACTCCACTACTCCAACACTCGATTACTCCAATCCCCCGCTACTCCAGTACTCCATTATTCCAATTCCCTGCCCCGCTGCCACGGCAGCAACAACCGCTGCAAAAGATTGAATAGCTGATTGAGCGTGTAGCCCAGGAGCGCCAGAGCGAACATGCCGGCATACATTTGCGCGACCTTGAAGCGGCGTTGGGAATCCAGCACAAAGTAGCCGATGCCATCGGTGCTACCGACCATTTCCGAGATCACCACGAGAATCAGCATGATCGGTAAACTCACCCGCAGTCCGGTGACGATCTGCGGCGAACCAGCCGGCAAGATCACTTGCCAGATAATTTTACCGCGCGACAAGCCGAAAGTTCTGGCGGTGTTCAAGAGCACCCAGTCGATGCCGCGCACACCGTCAATGGTATTTAAGAGAATCGGCCAGGCGCAGGAAAAGAAAATCACAAATATCTTCATTTCGTCTCCCAAGCCGAAAAACAACATTGCTACCGGGATCACCACCGGCGGCGGCACCGGTCGAAGCATCTCAACGACGACTTCGCAAAGGCGGTAAACCGATGGTGAGAGTCCCATGAAGATTCCCAGCGGGATAAACACCACGGCGGCGAGGAAGTAGCCTGTCAACGCTCGCTTCATACTGACGAGGATCTGTATCGGAATCTGTCCGGACCAGAGCAGCTCGGAAAATATACTGAGAATCTTCGACGGCGGTGGCACGATCAGCGCATTGATCCACTCAGCCTGGGCAGCCAGCTCCCAGAGGGTTAGAAGCGCCAAGAGAAACGCAATGCCGTTGAATCGCCGTAGTCCCATCACGCCGCCTGCCGCGCCATCATGCCATGGCGCCATTTCATAGCGCGGCTTTCGAGCCACAAGAACAGCCGGTTGAGAGCGTAGCCCAATAGCGCGACGACCACGATACCGGAATACATGTTGGCGCTGTTCATCGCCCGTTCTTCATCGAGAATAAAGAAGCCCAGCCCCTTGCTGCCGGCGATCATCTCGGCAGTGGTGACGAGGATCAGCGCGATGGACAAGCCGATGCGCAGTCCGGTGACGATATAGGGCGACGCGCCAGGCAGAATGATTTGCCAGAGAATCCGCCAGCGGCTGAGACCGAAGGTGCGGCCGGTATCGATCAGCGTGTGGTCGATGTTACGCACACCGTCGATGGTGTTGATGAGAATCGGCCAGAGGCTGGCATAGACCGTGACGCTGACGATCATGCCGTCGCCGATGCCGAGTAACAGAATCGCCACCGGAATGATCGCCACCGACGGCATCGGCCGCAGCAATTCAATCAGCGTCGCCAACAAGCTATTCAAGAAGCGAAAATAGCCAAGCACGACTCCAGACAGCACCGCCAGGACCGCAGCAAGCAAGAAACCTTCGGCAAAGCGCGTCAACGTGACCAGCGCATGACTTGTAATCGAACCCACGGTGAGGGCTTGCCCGAGAGCGCCGAGAATCCGGCTCACCGGCGGGAAGTAGACTTCGAGCTTGGGCGTGGCACGAGCGCTGAGCTCCCAAAAAAGAAGCAACAATGCGAAGCTCGACCATCCCGGCCAGTTGAAAGGTTTCGCCTGGTTCACGGCGCACCCTGGTTACCGATCTGGCGGTATATGTCGTTGCGCAGCTCCATGAAGCGCGCTTCAGCGCGGGTCGTCACTTGATGGCGCGGCCGGGGAAAATCACTTTTGAGTTCTTGAATGATTTGTGACGGCCGCCGGCTGAGCACCCAGATGCGGTCGGAAAGATAAATCGCTTCTTCGATATCGTGGGTGATGAACAGGATCGTCGTCTTGAGTTCCGCCCACAGCCGCAGGAGCGTGTCTTCGAGCTCCAGCCGCGTCAGGGCATCGAGAGAACCGAACGGTTCATCCATCAACAAAACTTCCGGCTCGTAGGCGAGCGCCCGGGCGATCGCCACCCGCTGCTGCATGCCACCGGAGAGTTCCCAAGGATAGTGGGTTTCAAATCCTTTCAAGCCGACCAGCTCGATCAGCTTGCGCGCCTCATCTTCCGCTGCCGCCGCCCCCCTTGAGCGCGCGCCGCGCGCTGCCAAACCGAAGCGCACGTTGCCCAGCACCGACCGCCAGGCGAACAGCGACTTATTGTACTCCTGAAACAACAGCACCAAGTTGGCCGGCGGCCCGCTGACTTCCTTACCGTTGACGATGACGCGTCCGGAACTCGGTGCCAACAAACCTGCGATGGACATCAACAGCGTCGTCTTGCCGCAGCCGGAAGGGCCGACGAAGGAAACAAACTCACCGGCCTCGATCTGGCAAGTAATATTGCCAATCGCCACGGTAGTCTCGCCACCGGCTTGCCGGTAGCTTTTCGAAAGCGATTGAACGTCGAGAATGGGCACGGAAGAGTAGCAGAATGGAGTATTGGAGTGATGCAGTAACGGGGTGTTGGGTGTTTCCGAACCCATTACCCCGACTAGGCTTTTACGCTTTTCCCGCCAGGTCGCTGAGCACATCCTTGGCTTTAAGCGGCTTGGAGATCATCTTGTACTTGTAGGTCAAGTCCATGGTCACTTGGACATCTTTTTCGGCAATCGATTTTTCAAATTCCGGCAAGCCGATCTTGCCGGCGAAATCGGGGTTGAGGCCGGCCCACTTGATCATCGCCGCGCGGGCGCCTTCTTTATCGGCGCGGAGGGCATCGACGCCGCGATTGATCGCGCGCACAAACCCCTGCGCGACGCCGCGGTTCTTCTGAATCCATTTGTCGGAAGCGAACCAGCTGGCGATCAAAAAGCGCGGCAGGACGTCGCCCCAGGGATTCGCCAGCACGCGGGCCTCCGGCCGGCGTGCCGCCACCGCGGCGAAGGGTTCGTGCACGCTAATGGCGTCAACTTTGCCCGCGATTAACGATGGCTCCATTTGCGGGAAAGGAATCTCGACGAACTTAACCTTGGTCGAGTTACCGCCGTTTTTGTCGACCCAGGCGAGCGCCATCAGATGGACAATGTTGTTAAGCGTGTTGACCGCGACGGTCTTGCCTTCGAGATCCTTGGCGCTTTTGATCGGCGAATCCTTGCCGACGACGATCGCATGGGTTTCATTGCTGCCGCGAATGTTGGTAGCGCCGCCGGCGACGAGCTTGAAGTCGAAACCTTCGGCATGGGCCTGGTAGAGCGAGATCACGTTGGTCCAGCCAAATTGCAAATCGCCCGATGTCACGCCCTGGACAATCACCGCGCCGCCGGCCATCGGCACGGTTTCCAATTCGATGCCTTCCGCTTTGAAGAAACCTTTTTCCATCGCCATGAACATCGCCGCATTGTCGACGATCTTCATGTAACCCACCTTGCCCTTGACCTGCGCCGACGCGAAATCGCGCGCCAGCGATAAACCGGCGACACCGACGGAGAGTTTAGTGAGAAAATGTCGACGGGAGATTTTCATAGCGCTGAACCCCCAAATCTTTTGACAACGATTCGAATATGACGCCTATTCCTTAATATAAGTGAGTGCATAATGAAAGTGAGGTAATCCCGACGCTTGCCGCACTTCGGCGCCTTCAGCGGATCACGCAAGACAACTTCAACGGACCGGATTGCTGGCCTGCTGTTGTCCAAGCCGAGATTTCCATCGGCCTGATTATGGGCCGATTTTAGATGGGCTCAAGCAAGCAAGTGAGGTCTGTAGACGCAGTTTCTAGAGAGGAAACAATTTGTCGAGAAATAACGCGTGGTCGGCTCAGATACCGCCATGGCTATACCATCAACCGAACAGCAACAAGTCGGACCGCTTGGGGCGCTAAATTTTCCTCAGCGGAAATGGCGCCCGCTACCCTTGTCGGCTTGCGTAAATCTCTGCCAATCGCTCACAGCACGGCACAAGAACTATTTATGGACAGCAATAATGAAGACGCTAGATTACGCCACGCGCTGACAATCTTGGGGATTCCCGAATCCGAGTTTTACAAGTTTCAAAAAGAGCAGGAACGTCATGTTAATATCCTTCGTTAACTGCAAACGGTGTCGCGCACGATGAGAGCAGTCCAGCCGGGCATCCAGTATAGGGGGCGCCCCGAAACCGGCCGGTAAGCGCGATCGCCAAGGCCCTCAAGCCGAGACAACGAGAGTTATTGATGGAACACGCAAAGACTTCTGGATTTTCGGCACCGCTGATATAACCACGCTCTCGCAAATTTCACCTCGCACGAGTGATCCGTCGGCGTAACCTCCATCGCCTCGCTTATAGATTTGTCACGGCGGTATCCCGCGTCAGGACAGTCCCGATATTGTTGCTATTGCGGAAGATATAACGACCAAGACGTTAAGTCGCCTGCCAACCGACCACACCGATCTGCCGGCCGGTCTCCCCCCCTTCGCGGCGGTAAGAAAAAAAATCATCGGCGGCGCAGCCGGTGCAGGGGCCGATTTGAAAGAGTTGCGTGCCGGGCACGCCGGCGGCGCGCAGTATATCGCGATTGAGCCTGCTCAAATTGATATGGGGCTTGCCGTCTTTCATTGCGATGCTCGGCGTCGTCAACGCGCCCCATTTTTTCATCAGCGGTGTCGCGACGTCGTCGTTGACCTCATAGCAGCACACGCCGATGGACGGACCGAGCGCCACTTCCAAGTCGCCTGCTCCGACATTGTAGCGGCTCATAAAATAGTCGACGGTCTTCGAGGCAATCCCCGCGAGCGTGCCGCGCCAGCCCGCGTGGACCGCCGCGGCCAGCCGTTGTTTCGGTGCAATGAACAACAGCGGCACGCAGTCCGCCGTGAGCACACCGAGAAAGACGCCGTTCTCGGCGGTCACCATGGAGTCGGCTGCGCCGGCTTCTTTCGTCTGTTTGTCCGTGACCTCGATGAGGTTATCGCCATGGACCTGTTGCATGGTAACGATCTTGCCGTCGTGGATACCCATCGCCAGCTTCACATCGCAAACGTTTTGGCTGACCACTTTGTTATCGTCGCCGACGCGGTAGGAAACGTTGAGCCCGGCATAGCGTCCGACGCTCCTGCCGCCGCGCCGGCCCGTGAAGCCATGCAGCAAACCGTCGTACTTCTGCCACTGCGGGACTGTTAAATGAGTCAATTCCATGGGCAGATTATGTGAATTTCATCACGTTTACGCAAGCGCCTGGTTGTACCAAGGCGCAACCGAATAGACGGGATTGGCGTGGCTTCGACCTTGCCGAACCGCGCGGAGCCGAGTAAATTAGCCAGCAACAATGAATAACGGCAACTACACCGTCACGCTCAAACAGCCGGGATTCCTTGCCTTCTTCTGCACCCAGTTCTTAGGTGCATTCAATGACAATTTCTTAAAAATCGTGGTCTCGTTCGTCGCCCTGAGCTTGGCCGGGCACGGCGGCGATTTCTACGTCGAACTGATCGCCATCCTATTTATCCTGCCGTCGGCGCTGTTTTCCGGTTATGCCGGCCATCTCGCCGACGTCTATAGCAAGCGGACAATCCTGGTGGCGGTGAAAGCGGCCGAAATCGCCATCATGATTTTCGTCCTGGTGTCATTCTACTTCGCGGACATCCGGCCCATGCTCGCGGCGGTTTTCTTGATGGGCCTGCACTCGGCCTTCTTCAGCCCCGCCAAGTACGGCATCTTGCCGGAAATGCTGCCGGATAAAGAACTGTCGCGCGGCAACGGCTTGTTGGAGATGAGCACCTTCATGGCGATCATTCTGGGGACGTCGGTGGGCAGCGCGATCTTCTCGGTTTGGAAAAACCAGTTGCCGCGCATCGGCCTGATCATGATCGCCATCGCCATCGCCGGTTATCTTACCAGCCTGCGCATCGCCAGGGTGCCGGCTTCGGGGTCGACCAAGCTGCTCAACTTGAACCCCTTCGGCGAAATTACCGATGGCCTGCGCCGGCTGCGACGCGAACGGGCGCTGTGGTTTACCGTCCTCGGCATCTCTTACTTTTGGTTTCTCGGCGCGCTGGTCAATATCAATATTCTTTTTTTCGGCAAGGAGCTGTTGCAGCTCGATGAGTTTCACATCGGCCTATTGGGGACTTTCTTGGCGATCGGCATCGGCATCGGCAGTCTCGCCGCCGGCAAACTCTCCGGCGACCATATCGAATTGGGCTTGGTACCCCTCGGCTCGGTGGGCATGGGCATTTGCCTTGCCCTGGTCGCCTGGGCGGCACCGTCCTATCCGCACACTGCACTGGCCTTGATGCTGCTCGGCTTTGCCGCCGGCCTGTTCGCCGTGCCGCTCAACGCGCTATTGCAACAACGTAGCGGCAAAGAGGAAAAGGGCCAATTGATCGCGACCAATAATTTCCTGAACACCATCGGCATCGCCCTGGCAGCGGCGCTACATTGGTTCTTGAAAACGCCGCTCCAACTATCCCCCGACACCATCATCTTGCTGATCGGACTGTTTACCCTCGCCGGCACGCTGGCGATCTTGTACCTGCTGCCCGATTATTTCGTCCGCTTCGTCGTCTGGCTGTTGACCAATACGCTTTATCGCATCCGGGTGGTCGGTGGACAAAATATCCCGCTCCAGGGGCCGGCGCTCTTGGTCTGCAACCATGTCTCCTTCGTCGATGCGCTCTTGGTCGGCGCGCCGCAGCCGCGCTTCGTCCGCTTCATGCTGCATCGGGAGTATTACGATCTCAAATCGCTCAACTGGTTTTTCCGCCTCATGCATGCGATCCCGGTGTCGGCGAACAATCGGCGCGACATCGTCCAGTCGCTCAAGCGGGCGAGAAACGAACTCGAAAACGGCCATGTGGTGTGTATCTTCGCTGAGGGCGCGATCAGCCGTACCGGCCGGCTGCTGCCGTTCAAGCGCGGCTTCGAGAAAATCGTCGAGGGCTCGGATATTCCGATCGTGCCGGTGCACTTGGACCAGCTCTGGGGCAGCATCTTTAGTTTCAAAGACGGTAAGTTCTTTTGGAAGTGGCCGATGCAATTCCCCTACTCGGTCACGGTGTCGTTTGGCGCGCCGCTGCCGCCAACCTCCTCCGTGGTGCAGGTGCGCAACGCGATCTTAGAGCTGGAAAGCGAGGCGGTGGAGTACCGTCGGCTTCCCGGCGATCTGCTCCACGCCAAGTTCGTCGAGATGGCCAAGCGCCACTGGTCGAGGTTCTGCATGGCCGACACCACCGGCACAGAGCTCACCTATGGCAAGGCGCTCATCGGCAGCCTGCTTTTTTGCCGCTGGCTGAGGAGCCATTGCGCCGGCCAGTCGATGATTGGCGTGATCCTGCCAGCCAGCGTCGGCGGCGCGCTGGTCAATATCGCCACCCTGCTAGCGGGCAAAGTGCCGGTAAATTTGAACTTCACCGGCGGCAAAGAATCCACGGCCGCGGCGCTGGCCCAATGTAAGATCACCACCATCGTCACCTCGCGAACGTTTTTGGACAAAGCCAATCTTGAGAAAATGGACGGCATGGTTTTTGTTGAAGAGATCCGCCAGACGTTTACCGGCGCGCGAAAACTCGCCATCGCGGTCAAAGCCTATGTTACGCCGGCGCGTTGGCTCAACCGCCGCGCGCGCAAACAACAGCGCTCCAACGATCTCGCCACGATCATATTTTCCAGCGGCAGCACCGGCACGCCCAAAGGCGTGATGCTGTCGCACCACAACATTATTTCCAACGTCGAGGCGATCGGCCAGGTGATTCAATTCACGCCGCAGGATCGTATCATGGGCATCTTGCCGCTATTTCACTCCTTCGGCTTCACCGCGACCATCTGGTTGCCGCTGCTGACCGGCTTCGGCGCGGTCTATCACCCCAATCCCACCGACGCCAAGACTATTGGTGAGACCGTCGAGAAATACCGCGCGTCATTATTGATCAGCACGCCGACCTTCTACGTCAGCTACTGGCGCCGCTGCACCAAGGAACAGTTCGCCTCGCTGCGCTACGTCATCTCCGGCGCGGAAAAGCTGCGCGCACAGATCGCCAAGGGTTATCAGGATAAATTCGGCATCACCCTCCTCGAAGGCTACGGCTGCACGGAGCTCTCCCCCGTGGTCGCGGTCAACACACCCGATGTTGTCCACGACAAGGAAAAACAGACCGGCCACAAGCCCGGCACGGTCGGCCATCCGCTCCCAGGCGTCGCGACCAAGGTGATCGATCCCGATGGCGGCGAGACCCTCGGCCCAGGCGAAGAAGGGCTGCTGCTCGTCAAAGGACCTAACGTCATGCTCGGCTACTTGAATCAGCAGAACCTAACCGATCAAGCGATGCGCCAAGGCTGGTATGTCACTGGCGATATCGCGACCATCGATGAGGACGGCTTCATCGCCATCACCGACCGCTTGTCGCGCTTCAGCAAGATCGGCGGCGAGATGGTGCCGCACATGAAGATCGAAGAGATGATCAACGACTTACTCGGCAGCCCGGCATCGGTGGTGACTGCGATCCCGGACGAACAGCGCGGTGAGCGGCTGGTGGTTTTCTACGCCAAGAACGGCGTCAGCCGCGAGGAGCTATGGGACCAGCTCAACAAATCCGCATTGCCCAAGCTGTGGGTTCCCAAGCGCGAAGATCTCCACGCCATCGACGAGATTCCCATCCTCGGCTCAGGCAAAGCCGATCTGAAAAGAGTCAAAGCGATGGCCTTGGAAAAAGCAATCGCTTAGAATGGCCATCGAGCTTCAACCGCTGCCCAACCAGCATCGGAGGTGACCATGGTCGCCGCGCAACAGATCGTTAAATACTTCGAGCAAGCCACCAACGATTTCACGCAAGCCCGCGAATATCGCGACCTCGTCGGCGGCGCCGCGGGCATGCTGACCGCCTACGAGTTTTTGCGCAATATCTTTCGCACCCATTATCTGTCATCGCATATCGTCGCGCTTTGTTTCGCCGCGCTGCCGTCGTCGGCCGCGGAGATGTTGAAAGAGAACCTGCTCGAAGAAATGGGCCGGTCGGAACATGAGCCGCCCCACTCCCAGCTGCTCTTGGAAATGGCTCGCGCCATCGGCTTCGCTAACGATGAAATCGATCAGCTGATCGCCGACGCGCGCCGGCGCGTCGCGCTGGTTTGCGCCACCCGCGTGCCGGTGGCGACGTTGCGCGAGCTCTGCCTGTCGGTGCTGCTCGAAACCATGAGCTTCGAGTTCATGCTGTCGCGCTGCTCCAGCGAACTGGCCAACGCGCTGTGTGATAACTATGCCATTGCGGGCGCCGCCCTACGCTGGTTCGAGCTTCATTCCGAAGTCGATATCCGCCACGCCGAAGAAGCGATCACGGTGATCCAAGACTACAGCGAGTTTCATCAGATCTCCGACTCGCTATTCGACCAGATCGCTGGCTTCACTCTCGGCGACCAGCTTTTCTGCCGCCATTATTTTCCGCCGAGCTCGAAGCTAAAAACCCGCAGCAAAGCAGTCGGGCCCCAGCGCGTCGACGCGCTCACCATCTATCGCCTGCGCATTCCGTTTCACCAAGCCTTTAGCCACGCGCTGCATAGCCGCGACGAAAGCGACGCCGTAATTGTAAAAATCACCGGCAGCGACAGCCGTAGCGGCTTTGGCGAAGGGTTACCGCGCGTCTACGTCACCGGCGAGACCACTGAATCGATGATCGCGCGGATCCGCGATTTCCTTGCGCCAAGGATCTTTCAACAAACGTTTTTCCCCGGCTGGCAGACCATCGAGCAGTTGCAGTCGCTGCAGCCGGACTGGACGCGGACTTCCGCAATCAAACAATGGCGTCACTGCCTGGAATGCGGCGTTTTGCGCCGTCGAGTTGGCGCTGCTCGACTGGAACCTGCGCACGGATCATAGCGCTTTGGCGGACTATCTTCCGCCGGCGCGTTTCGAGGTCGTCTACAGCGGCGTGATCTCCGCCGATGCGCCGAAGGACGCCGCGGCGTTGGCCAAGCGCATGGCGCAATTGGGCCTCAAACAGATCAAGATCAAAGTCGGCACGCCAGATGACGCCGCGCGCCTGAACGCGGTGCGTCAAGCGGTGGGCAGCAAAGTTGAACTGCGCGCCGACGCCAACGGCGCTTGGAACGCGGCGCAAGCAGTTGAACATTTGAAGCAGCTGGCGCTGTTTAAACTCGCCGTAATCGAACAGCCAGTGGCGGCTGACGATATCGATGGCATGAAACAAGTGCGCGCCCAGTGCGCCATCCCGGTCATGGCCGACGAATCGCTGGTCACCGTCGAGCAGGCGCGCCGCTTGATCGCAGAAAAAGCCTGCGATCTATTTAACATTCGTCTGTCAAAAAACGGCGGCATCACCGGCAGTCTGGCGATTGCTAAACTTGCGCAGGAAGCCGGCATCAAAATCCAAGTGGGCGCTCAGGTCGGCGAGACCGGCATCCTATCGGCCGCCGGCCGAACTTTCGCGGCCCATGTGCCCGAGTTAGCCGGTGCTGAAGGATCCTTCGGCACCTGGCTGTTGTCGGAAGACATCACGTTCGACAACGTCGCCTTCGGCCTCGGCGGCCGCGCGCCACTGCTGAAAAGCCGCGGCTTGAGCGTCACCGTCAAGGAAGAAGCCCTCGAACGACTCACCGTCGAGAAAATCGAATTGCGGCGTTAAACCCATGAGCGTGATCGTCAAAGCAGCGGCCTTCGTCACCGGCCGTCTTTGGAGCAGCTGGGAAAAATTGTCCGCCGTTCCGGCAACGGTGCAAAACCGGCTATTGCTCGACATCATTCAGCGCAACCGCGGAACCGCCTTTGGCAAGGATCATGGCTTCGCGGCGATTCGCAGCTTGGCGGACTACCGCGAGCGGGTCGCCATTGGCGACTATGAACGGCTTCGCCCCTATGTCGAGCGTGCCGAGAATGGCGAAGCTCAGGTCTTGACCGAAGCGCCAGTCGAGATGTTCACGCTGACCAGCGGCAGCACCGGCGCACCCAAGCTGATCCCGGTGACCGAGAACAGCCGCGCCAACCACCGTCGACTTACGCGCCTTTGGTACTACCGCGCCAACCTCGATCATCCCGGCTTGTTCGACGGCAAAATGCTCGGCGTCGTCAGTTCCGCCCAAGAAGGGAAAACCGCCGGCAATATTCCCTACGGCGCCGCCTCAGGCTTGATTTATCAGAGCAGTCCACGCTGGATTCAGAACGCCTTCGCCCTACCCTACGAGGTCGCCGAAGTGAAAGACTTCGCCGCCAAGTACTACCTGATCATGCGTGTTGGCGTTGGCGCAGCCAATCTCGTTTCTCGGCACGCCCAATCCGAGCACGATTCTGCGCCTGGTCGAAATCGCCGACAATAATAAATCTGAAATCATCCGCGACATTCGCGACGGCACCATCAGCGAGCGCTGGCATATTCCCGGCGCGGTGCGGCAAAAGCTCGCAGCGCAACTCGAGAAAAATCCCGCCCGCGCGGCTCGAGCTCGAACGGCTGGCGAACCAATACGGCGCCCTGCGTCCCATGGATTACTGGCCACAACTGCAATTGATCGGTTGCTGGAAAGGCGGCACGGTCGGTGTGCGCTTGAATGAACTGCACCGCTGGTTCGGCGAGTCCATGCCGGTGCGCGATTTAGGCTATATGGCGAGCGAGGCGCAGATGACCTTGCCGATATCCGACTCCGGGTTCGCCGGCATCCCTGATTTGAACGGCAATTTTTACGAGTTCATTCCCGAAGCGGAAATCGACAGTCCACAACCGGCAACGCTGACCTGCGCGGAATTGAAAACCGGCGAGAGTTATTATCTCATCCTCACCACGCCAGGCGGTTTGTACCGCTACGATATCAACGATGTGGTGCGCGTCGCGGGATTCTTTCGGCAAACCCCGCTGCTCGAATTTGTCCGCAAAGGCCGCGATTTCACCAACATCACCGGCGAGAAACTCCACGTCAATCAGGTCATCCAGGCGATGGAACTGGCGCAAGCGCTCGCCGGTATCACGCCGCGACACTACCGCGGAATCGCCGACGCGGAAGAATCGCGCTACTCATTCCCAATCGAATTCGACGGCGCGAATCCAAGCGACGACGCGCTCAGGCAATTGCTCGCCGCGCTGGATCAAAACCTTGCCCAGCTCAATATCGAATACGCTCAGAAACGCGCATCCCAGCGTCTCAAGCCGCCGGTGCTTTGCCTGATGCCGCCCGGCTGGTACGAACGTCAGGCGAGCGCCGCACTCCACCGCGGCGCTCGCGACACTCAGTTCAAAGCCCAACTGCTCAGCACGACACCGCAAGCAACCGACGAAATTACACGCGTGATTGAACTCAGCGGGGCCTCAACGCACGGGTGCAAGTAGCAAGAGAATGCACGGACCGCTCCTAGCCCTAATAACGTTTTTGTTCGCGTGCCGGGTCTTGGGACAAGCGCTGGTCGCCTTTGTCGGCATTTCCTGGCTACCGGCTATGAAGCAATGGTTTTCCGGCGTGATTCCCTACTCCTCACTGTTGATCATCCAACTTCTCATGTTGATGCTGATGGTGAAAATCACCGGTGAAGTCTGGCGCGGCACCGGCACCTTCGCCGTCGTGCGCCCCCACTGGGCGGAATTCCTGATAAAATTTGCCGGCGCCTATGCCGGACTGATGATCCTGCGCTATGCTCTGACCATGATTCTCCATCCCGAGATGCGCTGGTTCGGCGACGTCATTCCAATCATTTTTCACTTCGTCTTGGCCGGGTTCATATTCGTTCTCGGCCACTATCACCAGGTGATGACCGACTTATAAAAAAATTCGCATAGTTGTCAGCTATGCTTTTGAATCGAACGGATGCCGATCAATGGCTTACCGCGCAAACTGACGAGCATGTGGTTAACTGCCGGGTCTTTTAACCGCACGCTGAAGATCGCACCTAAGTAGCGAAATCTACAGAAGTATTACTACCTTCCAGCCACCCGCAGATTGCATGGCTACACCTCGCATGCTAGAAACTTGCTAGTTTTGGAGGACGGCATGGATTTTCAGCGACTGGCGGACAAAGCATTGCAAGGCATTCTACCCGAGCGGGAGGAACTGCGTGAAGTATTGAACGCACCGGACGAACAGCTACCGGAAATCTTGAGCGCCGCCTTCAAAGTGCGCCACCACTACTACGGCAAGCGCGTGCAGATCCATGTCTTGCAGAACGCCAAGAGCGGCCTGTGCCCGGAAGACTGCCACTACTGTTCGCAGTCCTCGGTCTCCGAAGCCCCCGTCGACAAGTACACTTTCATGTCCAAGGACAAGCTGGTCGAAAGCGCGCGCCAGGCCAAAGCAGCCGGCGCCGTACGCTTTTGCATCGTCAACAGCGGCCGCGGCCCGACCAACAAAGAAATCGACGACATCACCGCGGCGGTGCGCGAGATTCGCGCCCAGACCGGCATGAACGTCTGCTGCTCGCTGGGCTTGATGAATGACGACAAGACCCGGAAGCTCGCCGCCGCCGGCGTCGGCCGGGTCAATCATAATTTAAATACCAGCCGCGAACACCACGCCGACATCGTCACCACCCATTCCTTCGACGATCGGGTGGCGACGATTGAGAGCGTCAAGAGCGCCGGCATCGGCACCTGCTCCGGCGGCATCATCGGCATGGGCGAAAGCGACGACGACATCATCAACCTGGCGATGACGCTGCGTGCCATGGGCATCGACTCGATCCCGGTAAATTTTTTGCATTCAATTCCCAAGACGCCCTTCGAGGAGAAACGCGAATTGACGCCGCAGCGCTGCTTGAAGACGCTGTGCCTGTTCCGCTTCGTCAATCCGACCAAAGAGATCCGCGTCGCCGGCGGCCGCGAAGTAAACTTGCGCTCGCTGCAGCCGCTAAGCCTCTATCCAGCCAACTCGATGTTTGTCAACGGCTACTTGACCACGCCCGGCCAAGACGCCACCGACGCGCACCAGATGATCCGCGATCTCGGTTTTGAGCTGGACCAGCCGGCGGCGATCTAGCCACCCATTCACCTTGTCGGTCGGCGAGCATGTTTCAATACACCGCTATAATTCGCCAAATTAACGTTAGGAGACCGCTATGAGAACTCTCGCTTTGATTGTCACGCTACTCGCTACTGCGGGTGGCGCTGTCGCTGCCACCTCCGACATGCCCAAACGCAAATCCGGCCTATGGGAAATAACCGTGTCGAGCAACAGCGCCAAGGGCAGCCAGACCATGCAACAATGCGTCGACGAAAAATCCGACGACATGATGAAAAACAATATGGCCGGAACGGAAAAACAATCCTGCTCCAAGAACGAATTCCGCCGCGAAGGCACCAAACTTATCACCGAATCGGTGTGCAAGATGAGCGGCAGCACGGCGACGACCAGGGGCGTTTTCACCGGTCAATTCGACTCTAGTTATAAGGCCGACATCAAATCGACCTACGAGCCGCCGCTGCACGGCATGAAAGAGTCTGCATCGACGATGGAAGCCAAATGGCTGGGCGCTTGCAAGCCGGGCCAGAAGCCGGGCGACATCTCCATGCCTGGCATGCCTGACATCAACATGAACGACATGATGAAAAACCTGCCCAAGCGACCGTAAACATCCGTTTGCTATCTAGCCGTGCGGGACCGAACTGCCCGCCGCCGCACGGAAGGATGTAAAAATTTCTACTTGCAATGTTGCGGCGAAATGCCTATTTTCTTGTCGCACCTCGTTCTCGACAAAAACAAAAACATTATTGAGGAGGCACGCCATGACCTCATTCCCGAACTTGTTGCGGACGACCGTCGCCGCCATCCTCGGCGTTTTGTCGATGGGTGCGCCGGCAATCTCACTGTCCCAAGAAAAACCTGCGCCCAATGTTCAGCCGGCGCCGACGACGGTGCCCGGCCGTCCAGACATTCCCAATGCGGAGGTCGCGAAAACTTTGCGCGGTGTACCGCAGCCGCCGTTTGCCACACCGGCGGAGAAATTACAGATCGGCCAGCTGAAGATGCCCAAGGGCTTCAAGCTCGAGGTTTACATCAGCGGCATCGCCAATGCCCGCTCGTTGCGCATCGGCGATAAAGGCACGGTGTTCGTCAGCAACCGCCAACTTGACAAAGTCTACGCCGTCGTCGAGCGCAGCGGCAAGCGCGAAGCCAAGGTCATCGCCTCCGGCCTGGACCGCCCCAACGGCCTCGCCTATCACAACGGCACGCTCTACATCGGCGAGGGCACGAAAATTTCCAAGCTGGAGAAAATCGAAGACAACCTCGACAATCCCGGCAAGCCGGTGGTCATCTACAGCGACCTGCCCAATCACCAGTCCCATGGTTGGAAGTTCATCGCCATTGGTCCGGACAACAAGCTCTACATAAACGTCGGCGCGCCGTGTAATATCTGCGAACCGCCCGCGGAAAATGCCCAGATCCGCCGCATCAATCTTGACGGCAGCGGCGCAGAAGTGTTCGCCCGCGGCGTGCGCAACTCCGTCGGCTTCGACTGGCATCCGATCACCAAAGATTTCTACTTCACCGATAACGGCCGCGACTGGCTGTCGGAAGATTTGCCGGAAGATGAATTGAATCGCGTCACCAAAGTCGGCCAGCACTTCGGCTTTCCCTACTGTCACCAAGGCAACTTCACCGACCGCGAGATGGGCTGGGGCCGCTCCTGCGACGAATTCACCCCGCCGGTGGCGTTGATGGGGCCGCACAGCGCCGCCCTCGGCCTGCGCTTCTACACCGGCACCATGTTTCCCCGCGAATACCGCAACGCCCTCTTCATCGCCCGCCATGGCTCGTGGAACCGCACCAAGAAAATCGGCGGCGATATCGTTGTCGCGAAGTTGAACGTCGACGGCACGGTAAAATCCGTGCAGCCATTTATCACAGGCTTTCTTAACAACAACGAATACTGGGGCCGGCCGGTCGACGTCCACGTCATGAAAGACGGTTCGATGTTGATCTCCGACGATTTCGCCGGCGCGATTTACCGCGTCACCTACAGCCCGCAGCTTGCCAGTCGTTAAGAACTCACGGCCCGCCGCGGCGTCACCACCGCGGCGGCTCCACGCTGGCCAATCTCCATTGCAAGCCAATATCGTTCGCGCTCTGGCCGCGGCGTTTCTTCTACTCGTCGCGGCGGTCACGGCACCTGCAGCGACCGTCGACGAACGGCTCGCGCCTTGCCTCGCCTGCCATGGCGAAAATGGCCAGTCGCTCATCCCCGAAGTGCCGTCCCTTGGCGCCCAACCGGTTTTTTTTCTTTCCGTCCAGCTGCTGATGTTCCGGGAAAAAATGCGTAACCTCGAGCCCATGACCGGTATGATGCAAGGCTGGAGCGACGACGAGCTGCGCCGCGCCGCGGCGATGATCGCCAAACTGCCTGCGCCGATAGCTAGCTCGAATGCGCTCGATCCCGCCCGCGCCGAAAAGGCCCGCGCCTTGATCCAGCAACATCGTTGCAACTTCTGTCATAAGCCAGATTTTTCCGGTGAGGACAACGCGCCGCGTCTGGCCGGCCAACGAGAAGATTACTTGCTTAAAGCCCTACGCGAGTACAAGAACAATAGCCGGCGCGCCTACGACCCGTCCATGGCCGACGCGCTCCATCCGCTCACCGACGCCGACTTTCAAGACCTCGCCCACTATCTGTCCCGTCTAAATTGATCGAGCTGATTCGCGGGAAAGAAGGTTTCACCACGAAGTTCAGAGTCCTGATCATCCGTTTATTTTGTACCCTTTGCGTTCTTTGCGGCTAAATGTCTTCTTCCCTACTTCCACCACGTGATCAGCGCGACACCGCTGACGATCAGCACCGTGCTAACAACGATGCGTGGCGTCACCCGTTCGACGCCGCGCAGGAACAGCGCGGTGAGGATCAGCGAAAACAACGGCGCGGTGCTGCTCAAGGGAATCACCACCGAGACTTTGCCGAGATCCAAAGCGTGGTAGATCGACGTCATGGCGAAGCTGACGGTGATGCCGGCGGCGAGAAACCACCAGACGCACTGGCGATTCATTTTCCAGGTCTCTTGCGTCTTTTCGACGTACCACATCACCAGCACCGAAATGATCAATGACGAAGTCGCGGTCACCGCGGCGGCGAGAAATGGATGGGGCACGGCGGCCATGCCGAACTTGCGCACCACCTGAGACGCACCCGCGAGCACCGAGGCGGCAATGGGAAACCAGAGATAGACCGCCGAGCCGGCGAGCTTCATCGCCCCGTGGCGCCACGACAACAGCGTGATGCCGCCGATGATCATGAGTGTCGCGACAATGATCGGCAAGGTGATCTCCTCGCCGAGAAAGACGATCGCCATGGCCGCGCTAAACAGCGGCGTGCTGGCGCGGATCGGATCGGTGATCGCCACACCCAAAGCATCGATGCCTTTGTAAGTGAGCAAGCGGGTTAGGCCGGGTTGAAAGAAACCCACGCCGACGAAAATCAGCAGCGACGCCAGCGTCACGTTGGCCATCGGCACAAACAAGAGCGCAATGGTCCAGAGAAACACGATATTGATCAACAAAGTGCTGATCACGCCTGTGGCCGGGTTCGAATGGCGCAACGCCTTTTTCATAAAGATATTGTGCACCGCGAACAGGAAAGCGTTGGCGAGGGCGTAGAACTCAGCGGGAATGGAACTCATGTTGTGGAGCGAAATCGACGGTGAATATTATTTGCAGGACCAATGCCGTAGAGCGAGCTATACAGGCTCGCCAACCTAACCGCAACAAACCATCGACGACGCGACAAAAAACGATTATGCGAACTGATGGCTTTCAAAACATGCGCGGTCCAGACTTTGTCCGCGCGGGTTTTAGCAGCGAAACACGAGGGCGACTAGCGCGTCGATTGCGCAATCAGATCGGATTTGTCAAAGTCTCGACAAGAAAAATCCGATGAGCACAAAAACCGCGATCCTCTCCATCGGCAATCTCACCGCTGAAAATCTCCCGACCCTGCGCGCAGCGTTTCAAGCCGTGCCCGGCGTCGGCAAGATCGATTTCAGCCTGGAGCGCAGCGTCGCCGTACTCGAATTCGACCCTGCCCTATCGCATATCGACGACTTCCTACGCGCCGTGCTGAAGGCAGGGTTTCAGGTGTTATAGCTTTGTTGGGAGTCGAAGACTTTCGGATACGGATTTTTCTCCCGCAAAGGCGCAAAGACGCTTGCCCACGTCCTAACTCTCGTCAGCTGCGATCGCACTGCGCGTATAGACGTTTTGCTATCGCGCCGGCTCCACGCTATTCACTGCGCTTAATCTTAGTCGAGGTAAACAACGGGATGACGGCGAGTGCCAAAGCAAAGAGGTAGGTCAAATTCATCGCCGCAACGAACAAAGTGCTATTCGCTGGGTCGGGCGTCGCGGCGGCGTCGCCGGTGTAGTAGCGAAACGCCAGGGTCAAGAAGATGCCGCTCAAGGAAATGCCGAGCATATGGCCGAGACCGAAAACCCCGTTGATGATGCCGATCGCCGTACCCCAATTTTCCTTGGGCAAGGCGCGGATCATCGCCGCCTGCGATGCCGTATTGAAAAACGCCGAACCGATACCGGTAAGAGCTAATAAAATCGTCGGCAGCAGCCAGTGGGAATCGCTGCGCAGGTAGGCGCCGATGATAAAGCTCGCCATCAGCACCAGCGCGCCGACAATCAACAGCAAGCGTGGACCAATGCGGTCGGTCAGAGCACCGCTCACCGGCGACAGTACCATGCTCAACAACGACGGCACGAGAAAAATCGCCCCCATGAACGTCGGCGATAAGTTGAGCACCTGCTGTAGGTAAAACGGCGTGATGAAGGTCGAGAGGCCCTGGTTGATATTGCAGAACAACAGCCCCACCGAACCATAGCCGAACACTTTAACCGAGAACATCGACAGATTGATCAGCGGACTTGGCGCGCGCTTTTCGTGGCCGAGAAAAAGCCACAGCGCGGCGAGAAATACCGAGCCCAACAACAGCTCGCTGCCGGCGCCCACCGCCTGGGCGACTTTCTGATCGAGCAACAAGGTCGCGAGTACCGTCAAGGCGAAGAGCAGCAAGGCGCCGCGGTAATCGATCGCCTGCTGGCGCGCCGGTTCGGCGGCCGCGGCGCGCCCCGTCACCAGGCACAAAGCCGCGCCCGCCAGACTCGGGACAAACAGTAGAAAAAAAACCCCGCGCCAATGCACCAGATCGATGATCAGCCCGCCGATAGGTGGGCCGATAAAGAAGCCCAATTGATGGGACATCGCCATTAACCCTTGGGCTTTTCCTTCGGAGCCGGCGGGCATCGCTTTAAAAGCCAGCGTCCGTCCGGAAGATTGAATTATCGCGCCGCCGATACCCTGGAGAAAGCGGAACAGAATCAACTGCCAGATATTTTGTGAAAAGCCGCAGAGCAGTGAAGCCACCGCCATCACCCACATACCGACCCGTAGGTCTTGTGGTGGCCGTGAATATCTCCCAGCCGGCCGCAGATCACGCCCAGGCCGATACCGGCCATTTGATAGACAATCAGCGCCCAGGAAATCCCCAACATGTCGGTATTGAGCGCCGTTGCCAACGTCGGCACCGAGATCATGAAGACCCGCGCGGAAACTCCCGCGATGGTCACGCCCAAGATGGAATTGATCAGAACCAGACGGCGAATGGTGTCGCTGTTATGAGTCGATGACGGTGAAATCACGGGTCGGTGGCGGCAAAATGCAGAGCGGCGCAATAGTTAACCACAGCAACGAAACGCTTTCTACCCGCGCCACGCCGTAGAAAAAGAATTAGACCAGCTCAACGCCAAAAGCTACTCACGCAATTAACTCCGACCGGCGTTGTCAGTTTTGCATTCTCCAGTATCCATTATTTTTAGTTTCCCGGCTTGAAGGTATCGCGGAACAGTGTCACGTATTTGTCGAAGTCGTCGATCGCCTGGGGCTCGAATGGGATGAGTTTGTACGGCTTTAAGTACGGCGCTGTGACATCCGGACGCGTCGGGATCCGCCGGCTCGCGCGGATCGTCTCCATGCCGCCGCGGGACAAGAGAAAATCAAAAAACAGCGCCGAAGTGTAAATACTGTTGCCGGTACTGGTGACCGCCGCGCCGACTTTCGAAATCGGAATCACGCCGTCGAGCACCGACCATTCGACCGGCGCGCCGGTCGCTTTGGCGCGCTCCACCGTGTGCACTTGCAGCTCGGCGGCGAGGGGAAACTCGCCCGCCGCCATCAACTGGCCGATCAGACGAATGGCCTTTGCGCCACTGCATCTGCTGCGCCGCCAGTTGCTTCATGTAGTTGGCCGCGGCCTCCTTGCCGTCGCGTTTTTCCAAGTAATTGAGCGAGATCACGTACCAGTTGAAAGGCTCGTTATCCATCGCCATGTTGCCCTTCCACCTGGGGTTGAGCAGATCTTTGTAAGTCCGCGGCGCCTGATCCTTGGCCACCTGCTTGGTGTTGTAGCCAGGCACCCACGCCGAAGTGTAGAGCCCGGTCCAAAAGCCGCGCGGATCCTTGGTCTCGGCGGGATAGAAAGAATTCTCTACGGCTTCGTAGCGCAGTAATAGTTTACGCTTGATCATCAGCGACAGTTCCAACTCGGGTAGAGTTACGATGTCGGCTTTGAACGCATTGGCGCGGGACTCGGCGAGAATCCGCTCGAGTAACTTCTCACTGGACGAGCGGAAATGATTGATCTTGATGGCCGGATGCTGCTCATTGAATTTCTTGCTCAGCGCCAGCGCGTCTTCCGCCGTCGTGCTCGAGTACCAAACCAGCCCATTCTCCTTCTTCGCCCCCTCGACCAAACGCGCCTGGCGCTCGGCGGCTGGGAAGTTTTCCCAGCGCCGCGAGAGTCGCCTCGCGGGTCTGCGCGAGCGAGACGTCCACTGCACCGATGAGTGACCAAAGTGAAATCGCAATGACAACGAAAATATTTCACCATCTAACCTCCAATAGGTATCGACCGCTCTGCTAATCCTTTCCCCTCGCCCGGGCATGCGGGCAAGGGCTAGGTTGAGGGTCTTCAAAGTTGGCAAAGCATTAACAATTTTACCAATCGAGTCAATCCACACTCGCGACATTGCACCAACAATCTTGATTTCCCCGGGCAGCGTCCAATATCGTGAAACTTATCCACGGAGGTATCGCTCTTCATGATCATCGAATACAAAGGCAAACGACCGCATGTATCTCCCACGGCGTTCATCGCGCCCACCGCAGTGATCATCGGCGATGTAACCATCGGCGACGAAGCGAGCATCTGGTGGGGCGCGGTCTTGCGCTCGGATCAAAACGCCAATCCCATCGTCATCGGCGCCCGCACCAGCGTGCAAGACAACTGCGTGATTCATTCCGGCGAAGCGCCGACGATCATCGAAGAAGATTGCACCATCGGCCACGGCGCAATCATGGAAGGTCCGCTGGTCAAGCGCGGCGCGATCATCGGCATGAACGTCACCCTGCTCGAACATGTCGAGATCGGCGAAGAAGCCCTGATCGGCGCCGGCAGCGTGGTAACGCCGCACACGATCATCCCGCCTCGAGTGCTCGCTGCCGGCGCGCCCGCCAAGGTCAAGAAGGAAATTACCGGCGAAGCGCTGCACTGGATCAAGATGGGCTCAACCACCTACGTCAATCTATGCCGGAGCTACAAGGGCGGCGACTTTAAAATCATCGGCTAACGAGAAATCGCGATCGTGGCTCGTCTTCGTAACGCGCTAGCTCTACTGTATCGGAGTTTCACCAAATGCGAATAATATTGATCGGACAAGCGGCGTTTGCCGAAAAGACTCTGGAAAAACTCCTTGGCAAAGGCGAGAAAGTGGTCGCGGTCTATTGCCCGCCCGATCCGCCCAACGGCAAATTCGACCCGGTAAAACAGAAAGCCATCGATCTCCACATCGAGGTGCGACAGCCTAAATCGTTCAAAGCGCCGGAAGTGTGCGACGAATTCGTCGCGTTGAACGCCGATCTAGCGATCCTCGCTTTCGTCACCCAGATCGTCCCGCAGCAAGTTTTCAGCGTGCCAAAACTCGGCAGCATCTGCTTTCATCCGTCGCTTTTGCCCAAGTATCGCGGCGCCAGCGCCATCAACTGGGCCTTGATCAAAGGCGAATCGGTCACCGGACTTTCGCTATTTTGGGTCGACAAAGGCATCGATACCGGGCCGATCCTGTTGCAAAAAGAAGTCAAGGTCGAGCCGGACGACACCACCGGATCGTTGTACTTCAACAAAATATTTCCCCTGGGCATCGAAGCGATCGGCGAAGCGGTGGATCTCATCAAAGCCGGCAACCCGCCGCGCATCGTTCAAGACGAATCCAAGGCCAATTACGACCCCATCTGCGACGACGCTCATGCCAAGATCGACTGGTCCAAACCGGCGCAGGAAGTCTACAACCTAATCCGCGGCTGCGACCCCCAACCCGGCGCGCACACGAATTGGCAAGGCAAGATGGTGCGCATCTTCGATGCTAGGCTGCAAGCCGGGCCGAATTCAGCGGCCGCTGGACAAGTGACAGCCATCGGTGGAGAAGGAATTACCGTCGCGCTGAATGGCGGCGCGCTGACGATAAAGAAAGCTCGCGGCACAGGCGCCAAAGTCAGCGGCGCGGAATTTGCCAAACAGGCGGGATTAAACATCGGCGATCGGCTCGGCTAACAGAGGAATTTCTCACGCCAAGTGCACCAAGCACGCAAAGGCCTCCCAACCCCAGGCCCCAAGGAGATTTGATCTCATAACTTGGCGGTCTTTGCGAGCTTGGCGCGAGATATTCCGGTGTTTGGTTGCGGGCTTGCCGCACAGTATCATTCGTGATGAATGCTCTTCCCAACAAATTCACAATAAACTGTGCCCGACAAGCAGGTCATCCATGAAGCTGTCAGTACTCGATCAATCGACCGCGGCCAAGGGCCGAGCGCAGGGCAATGCGATCCGTGAGACCCTGGATCTCGCGAGACATTGCGACGCGCTGGGTTACCATCGCTACTGGGTCTCGGAGCATCACAACTCCGGTAATATCGTCGGCACCGCCCCCGAGATACTCATGGCGGCGATCGCCGCCACCACGCCGCGTATCCGTATCGGCAGCGCCGGCGTGATGCTGCCGCACTATGCGGCGCTGAAAGTTGCAGAGCAGTTCCGCGTCCTGGACGCCATTGCGCCGGGCCGTATCGACCTGGGTGTCGGCCGCGCACCCGGATCGGATCAATTGACATCCCACGCTCTCAATCCGCACCCGCAGAATGTCCATGATCAATTTCCCCGGCAAGTCCAGGAGCTGCAACACTGGGTGTCCGGGAAACCCCTGCCCGAAGGTCATCCGTTTCAGAGAATCGTCGCCCAACCGACGGGACCGACCACGCCGGAGATGTGGATTCTCGGCAGCTCAGACTACGGCGCGCAACTTGCCGCCTATTTTGGTTTACCCTACGCCTTCGCCTACTTCTTCAGCGACGGCTTTGGCGTCGAGCAGGCGCTGGATCTTTACCGCAAGAATTATCGCTCCAGCGAAAACAATCCCAAGCCGATCTGCACGATTTGCGTCTGGGCGCTGGCCGCCGATACCGAGGAGGAGGCACTGTTCCAGTTCAAATCCCGCGAACGCGCCATGATCGACCGCAAACTTGGCATCCGCCAGCCGCTGATGTCGCCGGAGGAAGCAAATCGCCCGTATTCGCCCGCCGAATTGGCGATCGCGGAAAAGTTACATCGCAAGGCGATTGTCGGATCTTCAGAACAGGTCACCACTCGACTGAAAGAACTCGCGAAAAGTCTCGACCTCGACGAACTGGTCGTGGTCACATGGACTTACGATCCCGCTCCGCGCCACCGTTCCTACGAACTGCTGGCGGAGACTTTTGGCTTGGGAAAAACCGAGAATCAATTAGCTTAATCGATTTTCGGGTTGTGCCAGCGGCCACCGATGAGCGAACAACACCCTGGATTTCATCTATGAGCTTTAAAGACGTCGCGAGCTGTTTGGATCGAGAGGTTTCGACGATGATTTCGTCAGCGTCATGCTTTTCCGACCGGCAGGCCGGCGATTTGGTTTAGTCTGTCAAGAATATAAAGTCTGAGCCCGCCACCGCCGAAGCTCCATCGACTGCCGATAACGTATCGGCTGTTGGCTGAACCGTGGATAATGTATGATAATGCTGGTGTTGTAAAAAAGCAGAAACCGCAACCGACAGGACAAACAAGTCAGGACCGAAATTCCGCCGGTCAGATTCTGTAAAAGGATGGAAGACGCTCGGAATGAGCTGTAACGGGATCGGCCGATAACTGAGTCTTTTATTATGTCAGAGCCACAAGTCACCATCGTGATCGTACCGCGGGAGCGTTTCAGCCATAGTGAGCGCACCCTCGAAACCGTCTACCAGGAAACGACACTTCCCTTCAAACTGATTTATGTCAGCGCCGGCACGCCGAAACCTATGTACCATCGGATCGCGGCCCAGGCGGAATCAAAGGGCTTCACGCTTATTCACTCGGACCGGTTTTTATCGCCTAACCAAGCGCGAAATCTCGGCTTGAGAGAGGTCAGCACCGAATACCTCGTCTTCTTGGACAATGATGCGCTAGTCACACGCGGTTGGCTCGAGGCTTTAGTGCAATGCGCCGAAGAAACCGGAGCATGGGTGGTCGGCCCGCTTTATCTTTTTGGCGAGATCGAGCGCCAGAAGATCCACATGGCTGGCGGAATTTTAAAATTCACGGAGCAACAAGGGCACCGAGTGCTTTACGACGAGCAATATCGTTTCGATACTCCCATGGCTAACCTAGAAGTGCCGCTTCAAAGAAGCGTTTGGGACTACGCAGAATTCCATTGCATGTTGGTGCGCACGGACGTATTCGCGAAACTCGGCCCGCTGGATGAAAAGTTATTGAGCCACCAAGAGCACATTGACCTGTGTTTGGAAGTGCAAAAGGCCGGAGGAGCGGTATACATCGAGCCGACGGCGGTCACCAGCTACATTCCGCCGCCTGCTTGTGAAGAGTCGGATCTAGCCTATTTTATGTTGCGCTGGAGTGAAGCTTGGAACCTGAGGACAGTGCAGCATTTTAATCAAAAGTGGAACGTCACGACCGTGCGCTTCTTCACAGACAAGACTGAACCCGAAGCGGATCACACAACTTCACGCTGGGCCCGAGGGCATCGTCGCCTGATGACCGGTCTCAACATCAGCGCAACTGCACCGACCGATTCCCGCTCCTGCTTGGAGCAGGCGCAGCTCATCATTGCGCTGTTTTTATCCGTCGACAAGGATCGATTTGACTTGTTGCTGACGACTGATTCCGGCGAGTTGCTTGCTTCCGAAGCCGCTTTAGATCCCGACCAACTATTCGAGAGATTGCCAGCGCATTTGCAAGCTGCAGATAATCGGAACTTGAATGTTATGATCCGGCCTCTGACCAATGACCGGCCGGGCGAACCGTTGTTAGTAATGGTCGATCAACTCGATTCTCAGGCAGTCGAAGCCGTGCGACCTCACGCGTTTTTGACTTTAACGACTAATACCGACCGCTACCAATGCTGGGTTGCCGTTGGAGCCGCAAGCTGGCGCAGCGCTGCCGCGCTGCGCCGTATGGTCGGCCCGGATAAGCCGAGGACCGAAGATGATCCCTTTTGGGTCAATCTCGCCGGCGCTAAAAACGTCCGTGCTTCCGGCTCCGGGCCACAGGGCCGGTATCCACGCGTCGCCCTCGCCGAAGCCGTTGTCGGACGCCTGGTGACGGTGCACCAGCTCGAAGGCAGTAAGGCCGCTGCATATTTATGGTCAGGTCACATCGCCTAGATCGATGGAGCAAAGAGCCAATGTTGAATGATGAGTTGGATACTCGGAACGCAGAGCAAACGATCGCGATCACAGCTACCTTTACAGCAGAGCCGCTCGAGCGACCGCTGACCTTCTGGCTGGAGGAACTCCAGATACCGGCGCGGATCACTTTTGCGCCGTACAACCAGGTATTTCAACAACTCGTCGATCCGTCTAGCTTGCTCGCCACCAACCGCACGGGTGTCAATATTATTCTGGTAGGCTTTGAAGACTGGCAAAAGAGTGCCGCAGGGCGTCAAGCTGCCGAACTGTCGTTTCCGGCGCTCGAACGTGACGCGCGCGACTTTGCGCGCGCCGTTACAACCGCCGCCGAGCGTTCGGCGACGCCGCAGCTCGTCTGTTTATGTCCGGCGTCACCGGCGGTTGTGATGGACCCGGAGAGAAAACGATTTGTCGAAGATATAGTCGCGTCGCTGCAGACCGAGCTGCAAGCAATACCCGGAGTCCACGTCATTACGCCGGCTGAACTATTCGCCTGCTATCCGGTAGCGGAATATTATGATCCTGACAGTGACAGGTTAGCGCATATCCCGTTCACGCCATTATTCTTCAGCGCCTTGGCGACAATGCTCGCGCGTAAAATTTACACCCTTACGAGCGACCCCTATAAGGTAATCGTGCTGGATTGCGATCAGACGCTCTGGGGCGGGGTATGCGGCGAAGATGGCGCGGCTGGCATAGCGATAACTCCGCCATGGAAGAAAATCCAAGAGTTCCTGCTCGAACAATATCATGCCGGAATGCTCCTTTGTTTGTGCAGCAAAAACAATGAGGCTGATGTCGTCGAGGTATTTACAAATCGCTCCGATATGCCTTTGAAACTCGATCATTTTGTCGCCCGGCGAATCAATTGGCGGCAAAAATCGGAAAACATCAGAGCTTTAGCACAGGAGTTGAACCTCGGCGCCGACAGTTTCATCTTTCTCGATGACGATCCCGTCGAGTGCGCGGAAGTGCAATCGCACTGCCCTGAAGTGTTGACCTTCCAAGTTCCGCGGGACCCCGAGCAGGCGGGGCAGTTTTTATCGCATCTGTGGATCTTTGATCATCTCAAAGTCACCGCCGAAGGACAACAACGCAATCTAGCGTATAAACAGAGTTCCGAGCGGGCGAGTTTTCATAAGGCATCGCTTAGTTTTAGCGATTTCCTAGCGGGTCTCGATCTGACAATCGAGATTGCGCCGTTGGTGACGCGTCAAATTCCCCGCGTGGCGGAATTAACCCAGAGAACCAACCAGTTTAACTGTACGACCCAGCGACGTTCCGAGAGCGAAATTCAGAGTCTCTGTCAAAAAGAAGACGCAGAGTGTCTCACCGTAAACCTGAGAGATCGGTTTGGCGACTATGGTCTCGTTGGCGCAATTATTTTTAGAGCCGTTGCTTGCATTCTCGTGGACACCTTCCTGCTGAGTTGCCGCGCTCTCGGCAAAGGCGTAGAGCATCGCCTGCTGTCGAGACTAGGCGAAATTGCTATGCAGCGAGATTTCGATCGAGTCGAAGTGCGCTATCTCCAAACCAAGAAAAATCGCCCCGCATTGGAGTTTTTGGAGAGTGTCGGCGCGGATTTGAAGGAAACAATTGACGGAGGTTATCTTTTCAAATTTCCCGCCGTGTATGCGGCGGCCATCGAATACCGGCCACAGGAGGCGGCGACAATCACCGCGGCGACCGCCGAGGACGAGGAGTCTTCGGTCATTGCCGCCGATACGCGAGGTGCCCGAGAAAAGGCGTCGCTGTTGAGTTCTATTGCCATTGAACTTAACGACGCCGAAAGAATCCACCGCGTGGTTTTACAAACGCGCCGTCCTCTGCCGCGGGAGGTCGTGCCGTTCGTGCCGCCGCGTTCTCCGCTCGAGAACCGTCTGGCTCACATGTGGTCGGAACTGCTGGGATTGGAGCGTATTGGCGTCGATGACAACTTTTTCGATTTGGGAGGTCACTCACTTCTCGGTATGCAGGTTCTCTCCCGCATCCGAAAAGATTTGGGCGTTGAGCTCCCAGTGAGACTATTCTTTACGACTAAACTTACTATCGGCGGACTCTGCCGAGAGATTCTAATGGCACAAGCAGATGCCGCCAGCGTCGATGAACTTGATGTCGTTTTGAAGAAAATCGAAGGACTATCCGATGATCAGGTTAAATCGCTGCTAACCAGGGAAGATCACAGCCAGGACTGAGTGTGGCGTATTCGTGAAAATATTTCTGGCGCAGAAATTATCCTATTCACCGACATGGACCGGGGCAGCAAAATCGAACCGCGAGCTGCTGCAATATCTTAGCCGAAGAGGCCACCTGTGCAGAGTCCTCGCGTTGTCGCACACCGCAACACATTTCGCGCCGCGCCGCGGATCGCGCAACGAGTCATTGGATCCGACCCATGCGGGATTCTCGCCTTTGGCCGAGAAATTTGATCTCCATGGCGTTCAGGTTCACCAACTCGCCGACCCCAGTCAATTTTGCGGCGAGCTTCTGAAGCAAGCTGAAGAGTTTAGGCCGGATTGGATTTTGATATCCGAGGATCCTAGTTATCTCGCCCTTGCGGCTGCCCTGGAGAGCGTGCCGGGGCGTGTTGTTTTTCTATCGCACAGCCAGGCAACTCTGCCTTTCGGTCCAGAGTGTTTTTCGCCAGATCCATTGAAAGCAGAAATGCTCCAACGAACGGCCGGAATCATAGCGGTCAGCAATTACCTGAAGAGTTATATTTTTAAGTGGGGCGGCCTGAACTCGGTCGCCATTTCCTTGCCGGTTTTCGGGAACCCCCCGTGGCCCTACTTCGGATCATTGGATAACCCCTTCATTACGATGGTCAACCCGTCGGCGATCAAAGGAATTGCCATCTTTTTAGAGCTGGCGCGCGCATTACCTGCGGAAAAGTTTGCTGCTGTGCCGACTTGGGCTACCACCGCTGCCGACCGGGTTGCCCTAAAACAATTTCCTAATGTAGAGATGCTTCAGCCGACCGAGGATATAGATCAGATTTTTGCCCGGACCCGCATTATGCTGGTGCCATCGCTCTGGGGGGAAGCCTTTGGCAAGATCGTCGTCGAGTCGATGCTCAGAGGAATTCCGGTCTTGGCTAGCAATCTGGGCGGCCTACCCGAAGCAAAACTAGGTGTGGACTATCTCTTGCCGGTTGAACCCATCGCGCGATACCAAACGCACAGAGATGACCAGATGCTTCCAGTCCCGTTCGTCCCCGAGCAAGACATTCGGCCTTGGCTCGACGCGTTGAAGCGACTTCTCTCTGATCGGCAGCATTACGACGAGCTATCTACAGCCTCCCGGGAGGCCGCAGAGAACTATGTTTCGAAGCTTTCGATCGCGCCGGTTGAGGAATATCTGGAAAATCTGGCTGCTGTGCCTGCGGTAAAGCAAGACGCGTACGCCCGCGAGAGCGATCGTTCGTCATCCGCGCTCAAGAATCTTTCGAAGGAGCGCCTTGAGCTTCTCGCCTCGTTACTAAGGAAAAGCGCGCCGCGAGATATCAAACAATAAAAACGTCACAGCGTATATCGAGAGACACGCACCCAGAAAAAAGGACCCAGGCGATTCTATGTAATCGATTTTGCTGTGCGTGAGGCTAGCAATCGGTGTACATGGGAGAAGGGGGCGGATTCAGTCGGGCCGATGCTTGCCTAACAACTTCAAACGTTTTCGTGGACTATTGCAGATTGAGGTCGCCGCTCGATTGAGGAGCATCCGCGTCGGCCAAGTCTCTATGCGGCGTTGAATTTAGTGGGCGATCAAACACGCCATCTCACCACGGCAATCGGCGGGTTTACTGAATTTGTTTAGCAGCCTGGCGCCAAATTCTGTGATACCGAAGATGCAGCACTGTTCCAGACCGGAAGTAAAAGTCTAACTTCTTAGGCAACTACCTTGGAGTCGGCATGGATGGTGAGCTTCAACTCTTCGCGCTCGTACTGCAATTGGTACAGGCGATGATAGATGCCGCGCTTGTCCATCAGCTGGGCGTGAGAACCCATCTCGCGCACTTCGCCATGGTGTAGGACGATAATGCGGTCGGCGTTGCGGATGGTCGACAGCCGGTGCGCGATCAACAGACAGGTGCGGTCGCGCATGACTTTATCCAGAGCGTCTTGGATCAACGCTTCGGTTTCAGTGTCGACGCTGGAGGTCGCCTCGTCCATCACCAAAATTTCCGGGCCGAAAACCAGCACCCGCGCCAGCGATAAGAGCTGGCGTTGGCCAACGGAAAAATTGCTGCCCCGTTCGCGCACCTGGGCAAGATAGCCGTCGGGCAACCGGCGAATGAACTGATCGGCGTTGGCGTGCTTGGCCGCTTGTTCGACGCGTTCCTGGGAGACCGACGGATCGCCCAAGATCAGGTTGCCGCGCACGTCGCCGGAAAACAAAAACACATCTTGCAACACCACGCCGATATGGCGGCGCAAGGCGTGTAAATCCCACTCGCGCACATCGACGCCGCTGACTTTGATCGAGCCCTGTTGGATATCGTAGGAGCGGTTGAGCAGCTTGATGGTGGTCGTCTTGCCCGATCCGGTAGCGCCGACGACGGCGACTTTTTCCCCAGGCGCGATGCGAAACGAGACGCCTTTCAACACCGGATCGCCGGCCTTGTAGTGAAACCAAACGTTATCGAAGACCACTTCGCCGCGAAACGGCTTGGGCACCACGGCGTTTTTCGGGTTTTGAATATCGACCTCGGTGTCGAGCAGTTGGAAAATCCGCTCCGCCGATGCCATCGCCGACTGCATGACCGCGTACTTCTGGCTAAAATCGCGCATCGGCACAAAGAACCGGTGCACGTATTCTTTGAAGGCCACCACCGTGCCGATGCCGATGATGCCATGCAAGACCTCGCCGCCGCCGTACCAGAGCAACAGCCCCAGGCTCACCGAGCCAGCGGCTTCGACCATGGAATAGAGTGCGGCCTCGTAACTGTTCGACAGATGGTAAGCATCGCGATGATCGGCGTTAAGCGCTTCGAACTCGCGATAGGTTTTGGTCTCGCGGGAGAACAGCTGGATGACCATCATGCCGGAAATCGCCTCTCCTAGATAGGCATTCACCCTGGCGATGCGCTCGCGGATCTGGCGGTAGTTCTGGCGTGCCTTGACGCGGAAAAAATTAATCGCGAACATCATCGGCGGGATCAACGCCAAGGACACCAACGCCAAGCCAACGTTGAGATAGAACATGATGCTGACGATCCACACCACCATGATGAGGTCGGACACCAGCGTCAGGACACCGGAGGAAAACATCTCCTGCAGCACGTCGACGTCGGTGGTCATGCGCGTCACCAAACGGCCCACCGGATTGCGGTCGAAATAACTCATCGGCAATTTCTGCACATGGGCGAACACCGCCGCGCGCATGTCCGCCAAACAACGCTGCGCCACTAACATTGAAAAGTAATGGTGCGCAAACGCCGCCACCGTCTCGCCGATCAGCGCGGCGAGGAAAAGCAGCATGACGTTCTGCAAACCCCAGAGATCCTTGCCGGCGATATACTGGTCGATGCCGATTTTCATTAAATACGGCTGGGCGACGCCGAAAGCCTGCTGCAGCGGCAAGAGCAGCATGGTGAGATAAAACAGCCGCTTGTAGGGAATGATGAACTTCCACAAGCGCCGGATCAGGCGCAGATCATAGGCTTTACCGAGGACGTCTTCTTGCTGTGCGGCTTGGGCCATTAGATTTGTTCGAGCTCCTCGCTCAAGCGTTGCTGCTGGTACAGATCGGCGTAGACGCCGCCCCGGCGCACCAAGGCTTCGTGATCGCCGCGCTCGATGATCCTGCCGTCGTCAAGCACGAGAATCTCATCGGCCTCTTTCACCGCGGAAATACGGTGCGAAATGATCAGGCAGGTTTTTTCCTTGAGAAACGTCCGCAGCCCGGCGAGGATCTCCGCTTCGGTCTGAGCGTCGACACTGGAAAGACAGTCATCGAGAACCAGCACCGGCGAGTCCATGATCAACGCCCGCGCCAAGGTCGCGCGCTGCTTTTGCCCGCCGGAAAGGGTCACGCCGCGCTCGCCCACCAGGGTATCCAAACCTTTGGGAAAGATTGCCAAATCGCGGTCGAGCTTGGCGATCGCGATCGCCCGATTAAGCTCCGCTTCGCTGTACTCCTCGCGGCCCAGCGCGATATTGCGCCGCAGCGTGGTCGAAAACAGAAACGGATCCTGCGGCACATAGCCCATCATCCGGCGCAGTTCCGAGAGCGGCAGCTCGGTGAGCGGCTGCCCATCTAAGAGAATCTCGCCGCTGCTGGCATCGAACAGCCGCGGTACCAATTGCGCGACGGTGCTCTTGCCCGAACCGATGCGGCCGACCAATCCGACCGACTTGCCGACGGGGAGTTTGAAGCTGATACCTTCGATGGCCGCGTGACCGTTGCGTTGGCCATTGTAGGCAAACGCGACGTTGCGAAATTCCATGCCCTGCTTGAGGCCCTGAACCGGCAACGGCGCCGCTTGGCTGGCAATCGCCGGTTCGGTCGCGAGAATTTCTTCGAGCCGGCGCATCGCCGCCCGGCCGCGCTCGACGAGCGAAAGCATCCAGCCGAAGGCCGCCGTCGGCCACGCGAGCACGTTCAAGTAAGCTATAAAGGCAACGATGTCAGCGACCAGTAAATCGCCGCGCAACACGCGCACGCCGCCGTACCAGATGACAATCAACACGGTCAGCCCGTTAATCCCCTGCATCAGCGGGTTGACGATGCCGCGCATCTTGGCCATCTGCATGCTTTTGACTTCATAGTCTTTGTTGAGTCCGATGAACTGCTGGGTTTGAAAGTCTTCCTGGGAATAGGCTTTGACCACATGCATGCCGCTCAAATTTTCCTGCACATGGCTGCTCAGTACCGACATCTGCTGCTGCACTTCCAGGGAGCTTTTCATGATTTTGCCGCGAAAAACGCGGGCGACAATCATCAACAACGGAAACGGCGCCAGAGCGGCCAAGGTCATACGCACATCCATCGACAGCATGAGAATCACCGCGTAGACGTAATACACCGGCGCGTTGACGAAGTTGAGCACGCCGGGACCGAGCATGACGCGGACGGCGGAAATATCGTTGATCACCCGCGACATCAGATCGCCGGTGCGGTTGGCTTGATAAAACGCCAGCGGCAGCTTTTCCAAGTGCGCGAACAGATCGTTGCGCAGATCGTATTCGACATCGCGGCCGGCGTTGAAGATCAATGCCCGCGAATAGGTGCGCACGATACCCTGGAGGACCGCCGCCGCGATGATCAGCAAGGCGTAAAAGCGCACGTCGCTGAGCGAGCCGCCCTGCTCGATGATGCGCACCACTTCACGGGTCCACCAGGGGATCGCCATGACCAGCGTGGCGGTGCCGAGCAGACATAGCCCGCCAATCAGGTAACGCCGCCAATAGCGCCGCAAATATTGCCACAATCGCCCCATGTAAACCCTAAAAATACTCTACAGCCCCGGTAATCGCAAGGTAACGAACGCCAACGCTCGAGAATTGTGGACATTTTCGCCGTTCGCTTGACTTCGGAGGAGCCAACTTTGATACTCATCGGTTATGACTCAAGCTCAACTCACCCGCCGCGACGATTTGCGCAACATCGCGATCATCGCCCACGTCGATCACGGCAAGACCACTCTGGTCGACGCATTGCTGCACCAGAGCGGTATTTTCCGCGCCAACGAGCATGTCGCCGAACGCATCATGGATTCGATGGATCTCGAGCGCGAGCGCGGCATTACGATCATGGCGAAAAACACGTCGATCCATTACGGCAACGCCAAGATCAACATCGTCGATACGCCGGGCCATGCCGATTTCGGCGGCGAAGTGGAACGCACCTTGGCGATGGTCGACGGCGTCATGCTGCTGGTCGACGCCTCGGAAGGGCCGCTGCCGCAGACCCGCTTCGTTTTGAAGAAAGCCCTTGAAGCCAAACTCACGCCGATCGTCTGCATCAATAAGATCGACCGGGCCGACGCGCGTATCGCCGTGGTGCTCGATGAAATCTATGACCTGTTCATCGATCTTGACGCCAGCGAAGACCAGCTCGATTTTCCGGTGGTCTATACCAATGCCCGCGCCGGCACCGCGACACTCGACTTGAAACAGCCCGGGGAAAATTTGAAGCCGATGTTCGAGCTGATCGTCAACACGCTGCCGGGCCCAAGCTACGACCCGGCGATGCCGACACAATTCCAGGCTAACAATCTCGATTACAACGACTACGTCGGCAGGCTCGCCGTGGGCCGGGTGAAGAACGGCACGCTCGCGCCGGGGCAATATATGCTTTGCCGCGTCGGCGGCAAGCAAGAGGTGGTCAAAATCACCCAAGTCTATGGCTGGCAGGGGCTCAAACGAGTCGAAGTCGCATCGGTGCAAGCCGGCGACATCGCCGCCATCGCCGGCATCGAGGACATCGGCATCGGCGATACCATCACCGACCGGGAAAAGCCTCAAGCGCTACCCCCGCTGCGCATCGACGAACCGACCATCGCCATGTTGTTCTGCGCCAACAATTCGCCCTGGTCCGGCCGTGAAGGTGAACATGTCACCTCGCGCAAGCTGCGCGAACGATTGTTCTTCGAAGCCCGGCGCAACGTCAGTCTGCGGGTCGAGGAAACCGCCCAGCCGGATGCCTTTCAAGTCACCGGCCGAGGCGAATTCGCCCTGGCCATCGTCATCGAGACCATGCGCCGCGAAGGCTACGAGATGATGGTCTCGAAACCCACCGTCATCACCCGCGAGATCAATGGCGCTATCAATGAACCGATGGAACTCTTGGTGATTGATGTTCCCGAGGATTTCATCGGCGTGGTGTCGCAGCTGTTGGCGATGCGCAAGGGCAAGATGACCAAGATGACACACGGCGGAACGAGCCGCGTGCGTTTGGAATTCGCCGTGCCGTCGCGCGGCTTGATCGGCTTTCGCTCGCGCTTTCTCACCGACACCCGCGGCACCGGCATCATGAACGCGCTGTTCAACGGCTGGGAGCCCTGGCATGGCCTGATTCAATCGCGCACCAACGCTGCCATGGTCGCCGACCGCGAAGGCTCCGCCCCGCCCTACGCGATCTATCACCTGCAAGAACGCGGCGTCATGTTCATCGCGCCGGGCACCAAAGTCTACGAAGGCATGGTGGTCGGCGAATACTCGCGCGAGAATGACTTGAACGTCAACGTCTGCAAAGAGAAAAAGCTCAGCAACATGCGCGCCGCCGGCAAAGACGAAAACATCATCATCTCACCGCACCGCGAAATGGGGCTGGAAGCGGGCTTGGAATGGATCTCTGACGATGAGTTGGTCGAAGTCACGCCGCAGTCAATTAGACTGCGCAAAAAGATTCTCAAACAAGCCGACCGGCCGCGCCGGCGCCACGAAGAGGAAGATTAACCTTATTTCCTCTCCCTCGGCAGCTTCCTTTCGTAGTGTTCCGTGCGCACGAACATGACGTGAATCCCCGCTGACGGTGCCGGCACTTGCCGGACGGATGCCGGCTTTGAATTCTTTCAAGTCGGCCTGATGGCCATTGGCGTGGAATTTCTCACGTAGGCCTTTTTAACTCTTTCAGCGTAGGCAGGTACTTTGATTTCTCATAAATCGAATCCCGGGGTCCTGATTCTGTCCAAGCTTTCTTCGACAAACTGCCGCCGACCCAGGGTCCTGACATACCGTGATGCGGTGGAAAACAATTGCCCCGCAACCGAACCAGTAGCGACAGCCAAGACCCCGATGAACGGATTAATTGCGTTAACGCAACGGCGCTAGCGCGTAAGCGAGTCCATCAAATTTCACTTCGCCGCCGCTTTAGCCCACAGCTTGTCCATAAACCCACTCTTGTCCATTTCGTCCAAGTAGCGCCGGTCGTACAAATCCTGCGGTTTGTATTTCTTCGCCCGTGAGTCAGTGGGTGCGATGTCGTCGAGGATCGCCTGCACGGCTTCGAGGCGCAGCTCCATGCGCGGTTCGAGAGATTTGATCTCGGCATTGTAAGCCTGGTCGAGCACTTTGCGGTCGTCGATGCGCAGGTATTTGCTCAGGACTTTGAAGACTATTTCTTTGTCGCTGTGCAAAATCTTCGCGGCCTCGGCCATGGCGCGCATGAAGCGGCCAAGCAGCGGTGAGTTCTGGGCGATAAACGAGCGGCGCGTGATAAACGACACGGCAACATGCGCGATGCGCAGATCTGGGCCGTAGACAACATACTGGTAACCCTGGGAGACAGCGCGGGCATCCCAAGGCGCAGACATGGTGCCGGCGTCGATGGCGCCGGAGAGCAGCGCCGCCAACATCTCCGGCGCGCCGCCGGTCTGCACCATCGCATAGTCCCGTCCCGCTTCCATGCCGCGCCGCTTGAACGCTTGGAGCGCGAAATAGTGGGTGGTCGCGCCGATGCGCGTGACGCCAATCTTCTTGCCGCGCAAGTCTTCCAGCCGTTTGATCTCCGGCTTGGCGAGAATGCTTTGAGTCAAATGGTTCTTGATGCCGGCGATGAATACCAGATCGTTGTTGCCGCCCACCACCGTGCGCACCAGACCGACGCCGCCGTCAATCATCAACTGCGCGTCGCCGCCCAACATTGCCGCCGTTGCCAACGGCGAGGTGCCAATGTAGACCAGCGGAAACTCCAAATTATACTTGCGAAAAATGCCGGTCTCCTCGGCGATCCACGGCATCGACTGCGACATGACCCGCGCCGACTGCACGCCGATCAAGCGCTCCGCCGCTGACAGCAGACGGCCCTCAGCCAACGTTAACACCACCAGGAACAACTGCAGCAAGATTACCTTCATGATTCCCCCTTTCCCAAGAAACCTGTGATGATGGTAAAAAGTTTTGGCGGTTTTCGGCTGAGCTTCTTTGCCAGCTGTTTGGCGCTAACCCGGTACTTGAACGCCTTGCGTCCGTCGATGAACAGCACCGGCACTTGGTCGGCGAATTTTTCGCGCAACTCCAACGAGCCGTCGACGTCGATCTCGTCAATTTCGAGCGGCAGATTGGCCGCGACTTTATTAATCACCGCCTTCATGGCGTCGCACAGGCAACAATCCTTGCGCGAATATAGCGTCAACTTGGCCGTCATTTGGCCGGTGTCTTGGCAGGTTCTTTAGGTTCTTGTTTTTTCTCGGTGTCACCCAGCGTGAGGATGCTTTTGGGGATGCCGAGAACGCTCCAAAACATTTCGGATAAAGTTCCTAACGGCATCGCCGTGATGGTCGGCTCTTCGATACGGCCCTTGATGCTAAAACTACCGACCAGGAAGGAATTCATGATGGCGGCGACGCCTCGGCCTAAAATCGGCACTTGATTGAACGCCGATTCGATGCCGGCGAAGGGCCGCACGGCAACCACCAGGTCGATCTCATCGTTCGGCACATCGATTTTGCCGGCGCCGCTCATGCGCAAGTCATTGCTGTCGACGAGCAAATTTTCCGTTACGTAAATCCCTTTGGTCACTTTGAAGTCGGCGGTGATGGCGCGGAAGCGAATCCCTTGTTTGGTGAGATCGGGCAACTGCAAGGTAAACCAACGCGACAAGTCGAGCAGATTGAGAATTTGCACCAGGATGCGCATCCGGTTGATCGTGCCGTCCTCGATGCGCAGGTTGAACGCTCCGTTGAGATTCTGCTTGCGTTCGAGGTCATTCTTACCGACCGTTTCGAGCTTGCCGGTGAGATTCACCCGGCCGGTCATTTCGGTATTGGTGACGTTGAACCAATTCAAAAAGGACTGTATCGGGACACCCTGAACTTTCGGCTCGGCCACCACCGCGAGAGTGTCCGGCCGGTCGAAAATCGTCGTCACGCCGACGATGGTGCCGCCGGCGGAGCGCGCGTTCAGATTGGTCAATCGCCAGACCCGCCGGTCGATCGTCGCATCGGTCTTCATGTCGCTGAACTCGAAGTTCCTGATCCGCCCTTTGGCCAAGGCAATTTTCCCCTCGGCCTGAAGATTTGCGTAAAACTCGCTGGCCTCGGCGTCAATTTGCGAAATCAAATAGGTCACATCCAAATTGGGCGCAGCGAAGTCGAAGAGCAACGGCGGCTTTTCGGCGTAGCGCCAGCGCCCGCTGAGGCTTGCCGGAACCCCGACGAGCAATGCCTTGAGATTGTGAAAATCGATGCCCGACTCGTCGATCTTGACCTTGCCGCTGAGCTCGCGCAGCGGCTGCAAGAGCGGTTTCACCAGCAGCTGGACGTTGGCCAAGTCCAAATCTCCGGTGAACTTGCGCGTGTTTTTGTTCGCGAAAGCGCCGCGGTAGCGCACCGCGCCGCTGACAATGCCGGGATCGTTGAGCGATCCCTGGTCGAGCAGCAAGTGCGCGATCACGCCGGCGCGCACGCCGGTGGACTCGACACCCAGGTCAAAAGTGCCGTCGTCGGTGTCATAGTCTGTGAGCGCCAATTGGAGCTGCACCGGTGCCCCACTCATTTGCGCGCGGATCTTTTCACCCTTGATCTCCTTGGACGAAAAGGCGACTTCGCCCTTGATCTCGCTCAAGGCATAGTCGTCGTAGCGCAGCCGGGCGTTGTCCAGAGCGACTTTCCCGGCGAATTGAAGCGGCTCATTGGCGCCACGTTTCACAGTCAAATCGACGCGGCTGCGGCCATCGAGTTCACTTATCGACGCGGCGATCTTGGCGGTGTGCTCGGAAACAAACTCGGCTTTCAGCTGATTGCGCAGCTCCGCCAAGTTGAAATCGCCTCGGGCCGCGAGCTCGAGCCCGCCGTGTCCGCTCGGCGTCAAATCATAGCTGGCATCGACATCTTGCAATTGGGAATCGCCATAGGCGCCCTTGAGATCGCGCACCGTTAACCGGCCGTCTTGCAAACTCACCCGCCCATGAACGCCACGCAGCGGCAATGTGCCGCGGGCGGCGAGACTGCCCGAGACGTCGCGCAATTCAGCGTCGAACCAGAGCTGTTTGCCGATACCCGTCTGCGCCAGCCGGCGCAGTTCGCCGAGTGTGGCGTTAACACCGGCACTCTTAAGCTCCACTTGCCCGCTCTGGATCGAGCTCAGGCTCTTTTCCCATTGCGGCGATTCGATGATTTTCAAAGGCAAGTAGCGGCGCAGCGTCGTTAGCGGCGCCGACAGCTGAGAGAGCTGCAGCGATATATGGGGTTCCGCGCTGTTGAGCGCGCCGATACTGCCGGCCAGGGCGAACTTGAGATCGTCGACGCGCAGATCGGCGCGCTTGATCGCCAATTTTCCCCGGCTCCACTCCGCCTCGAAGCTGGCCAGGCCGTCCGCGCCGGTCAGCGGCGCTAGCAACAGTTCGGGCGCGTCGATAGAGATCTTTCTGAATTCGATAACGCCTTTGAGCCGCAGCTGTTTCTCGGGATAGCCTTCTAGATGGAGCCGATGAGCGAGATGACCGCTCGCCGACTTGATCGGCAAATCGGCGCCGAGCTGGACTTTGATCAGCGCCGCCGGAAAATCGATGAGATCGACATCGGCGTTCCAGTGCGCTTGGTGAAAATCCAGAACTGCCTGCGGAAACGCCAACCGTCCAGAGGCCTTGAGCTGCATCGGCGCATAGTCTTTTTCTACCTGGCTGGTAATTTCGAAATGCAGCGCCGCACCGGTCGATTCCGTCGATGGGCGCGCCAGCATATCCTTCATGAACTCGCGCAGCCGCTGGCCGCGCACGCGCTCGACCGTGACATCGGCTTGGCGTAAGCGCCATTCGCCCAGGCCGACACGCTTACGCCCATCCAAATAATCGATGGCGCCGTTGTGGATCTTGATGGTTTGGAGATCGAGACTGAACTGCTCACCGTGGCGTTTGAATATCGGCAAATTAATCAGCTTTTCGAGCAATGGGATGCGCCCCTCGGCATCGCCGGCCAGGGCGACGGTGGGCTGCTGCAAGCGAATCTCATAAAATATCACTTGACGCTGCAGCAACGGCAGCAGCGCAACCCGCGCCGTGACCCGCTCGGCGGCGATCTCCGGCCTAGCGCTGCCCGGCATCGAGATGGCGACATCGCGAAATGCTATTCCCGTGACCCAACCGATTTCAATATCCGCGGCGCCAAGACCCACCTTGAGAGCGGTGTTTTTTTCGATTTCGTCGATGACAAAACTGCGGAATTCGCCGACTCGAACCAGATGGTAAAATGCCAGGGCGCAAACAAAGAAAAAAAGCGCCGCGGTAATGCCGACGAACACGCCGATCTGGAGGAGTTTTTTCATGAGTAAACAGAGTCGCGCTTCAATGCTTCGGGCGGTTGCTCTCCTCGGTGGGAATGCGGAACGCTAAACCATGGCAATGCTAAAGCAAGTTCACCGGAGTCGCAAGCGTAAATCGGCGCCAACGCAGTCCCCCAGAGTTACTATTGATGAGTTCCCGCAAAGAGGAAAATATAGCGCATCGGTTCGCGGCTTTATCGGTTTGCATAGTTTTGCAATCGTTCACCGCCGCTGCGCGGTTCTTGCCTTGACAGCCCTGGATGAACTTGTTAGATAAAACGAACTTTTTCGCCTACTGGTGTTTACCGAGGAGAGAGTCTATGGTGGATCGAGAAGAAGAACTGCTCAACAGCAAACAAGTCGCCGTGATTCTCGACATGAGTCCGGACACTGTCAATGAATTTGCCCGGAAAAACATCCTGCCGGCCTTCAAAAAGGGCAAGCAATGGCGATTTCGCAAGCGCGACATTTCAATTTTCTACAAGAAACAACCGAAGGATATCCGCGACGCGTAGCCGGATGTGGATGATTGGGGTTGGGGCGCATGGCTGAAAACGAAGCGCATGAGAGCAAACTGTATGGAGAGTTCGCCCCGCTCTACGACAAAATCTTCGGCAAGATTTTCTACAGTCGGCTCGAGCGGGTGATTGACGATGTCGGCATTCCTCCGGGCGCGCAGGTTCTCGAAGTTGGCGCCGGCACGGGCACTTCTTTTCCGGCCTATCCCACTCATTGCAATGTTACTGGCATAGACTTGGCGCCGGACATGCTCGCGCGCGCGCGGCAAAAAATCGTCGACAACGGCTGGCGCCATCTCAAAGTGATCGAGATGAACGCCCTCGATCTCAAGTTTCCCGACAACAGCTTCGACTACGTCATGGCGTTTCATGTCGTCACCGTGGTTCCCGATCCGGTGCGCATGATTGCTGAGGTCAAACGGGTCTGCAAGCCGAGCGGCAAGATTGTTATCGTCAATCACTTCACCAGCGACGTTCCGGTGCTCGGCACGCTCACTCGATCCATGGACCCGCTCACCCGCTGGCTCGGTTGGCGCACCGATCTCCAGCTTAAACCGTTCATCGCAACCACTGGCCTCATCATTGAAAGGGTTTATAAAATTAACAAGACTTCCCTCTACACCGTGGTATTGGCCAGAAAAGACTCCAACTCCAACGGTCGCTATGTCGCGCGTGAACTCTAGCCTCAGCGTGCATGGACGCCGCAAATCGATGGTTTGACGGGTCGGCCTGCGCCAGCAAAATCGGCTGACAAGTTTGCCTAGAACCGAAAGAACGCGGTTAGCAATTGTCTCCGGTGACCGGTGATGCAATCGTTATCGGACGTGGACTGGCAGTCATTCACGAGGTGGGATCGTTGGGCAATTATCGCGGCAGGTCTTTGGGATCCTTCTTCACTTCTTTCTCCGCTTCGTCATCTTTTTCGGTAACGCCTTTTTTGAAATCCCGGATCGCTTTGCCTAGTCCGCTGCCGATCTGCGGCAGCTTACTGGGACCGAAGATCACCAGAGCGATCACGAGAATCACCATCAGTTCCGGCACACCAAGTCCAAACATGAATCCTCCTAAGCTTTGCGCTTCACGGCGAAGAATACCGCGTTATCACCCCGCTGTACAAGCAGCAAGATGCGGTCGCCGCGCCGGCCTTGCCGCGTCGCCCGTTCAAAATCTTTGACATTGGCCACGGCGCGCTGGTTAACCTCGCGAATCACGTCCGCCGGTTCGATGCCGACCAGGTCGGCCGGGCTGCCCGGCTGCACCTCGACCACCAAGACCCCTTTGGCTGAACTCAAACCCAAGCGCCGCGCCGCTTCCGGGGTAATGCGCTGCACCCGCAGACCGATCTCGGCATCGCGCGCCTCGGCCTGCTGATTGATATCGGCTTCGTCGCCGAGTTCGCCGATGCGCACCGCGACGGTTTGCTCCTTTTTCTCGCGCAATATTTTGAGCGAAACTTTTTGCCCCGGCGCGATATCGGCGATCACGCCGGGGAACTCATTGCTCTTGGGCACCGCTTTGCCATTGAACTCGACGATTACATCGCCGGTTTTGATGCCTGCTTCGGCCGCGGGGCTCTTGTCTGCCACCTCGGTGACGATCGCTAGATCGGCGGCGGATCGCGTGACTCCTAGTGAAGCGGCCTGGGTGGCGCTAAGATCCTGGGCGCGCACCCCCAGCCAACCGCGCACCACTTTGCCGTTTTTGCGCAACTGGTCCAAGACCTTTTTCGCCAGATCGATGGGAATCGCGAAACCGATACCGACGTTGCCGCCGGATTGACTGAAGATCGCGGTATTGACGCCGATCACTTCGCCGTCGGCGCTGATCAGCGGTCCACCGCTATTGCCAGGGTTGATCGAGGCATCGGTTTGAATGAAATTGTCGTAGGGACCGGCGCCGATCACCCGCCCCTTGGCGCTGATGATTCCCGCGGTGACGGTATGTTCGAGACCGAAGGGGTTGCCGATCGCCATCACCCAATCGCCGACGTCCAGCTGGCTCGAGTTGCCGAGCTTGGCGAAGGGCAGATTGCCGCCGGAGCGACGGATCTTGATCAAGGCCAAGTCGGTGCGATCGTCCTTACCGATCAAGCGCGCTTCATGCTCGCTGTGATCCGCCAGTTTCACCTTGATCGTGTCGGCGCTGCGCACGACATGATAACTGGTGAGAATCTCTCCATCGCGGCTGATTAAAATCCCCGAGCCCAAACTGCGCGAGTTGTTCTCTCGCGGCGCCGACTCGCCGAAAAATCGATTGAAGAACTCTTCGATGGGATCGTTGGAGCTCGAACGCGGCGAGCGTTGCGTCAAAGTCGAAATGTTGACCACCACCGGCATGGTTTTTTTGGCGATGCTGGCGAAGCTGGGAGGACGGTTGCCGTCCAAGGCAGCCGAGGTTCGCGGCGTGGGCTTCGCCGAGCGGCAGCAATCCAAGCCCGCTCAGGCAATACAATAGACTGGCGATCAAATACCGGGGCCTTAACGATCGATCACGTGTAAACATCAGCGATAGATCCTCGATAGATTCGACTCTGCCAGCACAATAGCAAATTTTCCGGGCGCGGCGAAACGGCGAACGAAACGCCAAAACATTTGCAAATAACCATCTCAGTGTCTATGAAGTAACCAGCCTTATCGTCGAAAGCAACCATGAAACCCGCTCCCATCGATTACGACACCGTGCGCGAGATGTTGCGCACCGCGACGCCGGACCGCGTGCTGCGTTTCATCGGCAAAAGCCACCCCGCCGACATCGCGTTGCTGTTCAAAGGCCTCGATTCGGCGGAAGTGCGCCAGCTGTTCGACGTGCTGTTCTCGTCGCGCCGCGCCGCCAAGACCCTTAAAGAGCTGCCTCTCGAACTATTGCCCGACATTCTCGCCTTGATCGACGACGAGAAGATCGGCCGGCTGATCGTGCGCGCGGACCCGGACGACGCGGTCACCTTCATCGACTGCCTCCCCGACGAGCGCCGCGAGCAGGTCATGGGCTTGCTCGACCCGGAGCGCCGAGCCGCGGTGCGTGAAATCATCAATTATCCCGAGGGCACCGTCGGCCGCTTGATGACCACCGAATTCATGGCACTGCCTCCTGACGCCACCGCCCAAGGCGCCATCGACAAGATTCGCGAGCGCGGTGAACTCGAGAGTTTTTTCTATCTCTATGTCGTCGACAGCGACGGCAAACTGGTGGGCGTCGTGCCGATTCGCAATTTGGTGATCGCCCCGCCGGCACGCAAATTGAGCGAGATGATGATCGCCGATCCGATCAAAGCCGATGTCTTCATGGATCAAGAAGACGCCGCGCGAATCGTCGCCAAGTACGAGCTATTGGCGCTGCCGATCGTCGATGAAGGGGGCCGCTTGGAAGGCATCATCACCGTCGACGATGTCATCGACATCATCAAGGAAGAAAGCACCGAGGACATGTACAAGATGGTCGGCCTGGCCGAGGAAGACCGTGTGTTTACGCCGGTGTCGCGCTCGGTAAAAATGCGCCTGCCTTGGACCTTCCTCAATTTGTTAACCGCTACGCTCGCCGCCTCTATCGTCGGCCTGTTCGAGGGTACGCTCCATGAAATTGTCACGTTGGTCACCTTCATGCCGGTGGTCGCCGGTGTCGGCGGCAACGGCGCTACGCAAACCGCGACAGTGATCATTCGCGCCATTGCCCTCGGCGAGCTCGAGTTTTCCTCGGCCTGGAAGGCGGTGGTCAAACAGGTGTCGGTCAATATCTGCATCGCCATCGCCGCCGGCGCCATGATCGCCGTGGCGGCAATTTTGTGGAAAGGCAATCCTTACTTGGGACTGGTACTGGCCGCCGCGATGTTACTGAATCTCGGACTGATGGCGGGCTTTGCCGGTGCGGTCATCCCCTTATTGCTCAAAGGCATGAAACTCGACCCCGCGCTCGGTTCCGGCATCATCGTTACCGGCCTTACCGATGCCTTTGGCTTTCTCTCGTTTCTCGGTCTGGCGACGATCTTTCGCAGTTATTTGATCTAGATCGTCTTCTCGGCAATCACGTTGGCCGCTTTGGGCGACTTTTGCAGCAAGAACAGGACGCCGCCAATTAAACTGTCGATGACGACGATCAAGAACAACAACAGACCGAAGGCGATGCCATTTTCACTGCTGATGCCAATCACGGCAAGCATATAGATGTAACCGCCTTCGCGCAGCCCCAATCCATTCAAACTCACCGGGATCGCCGCAAAGGTCCCCACCAACGGATAGACGATGATACAAAACGAAAGCGGCACCTCTAAACCGAGCGCGCGGCCCATCACAAGATGCATCCAGGCTTGGATTAAATGAGCGACCAGGGAGAGCCCAGCCGCGGCCGCCAACGCGCGCCACTGGGTTCGATAACTGTGCAGGGCTAAGCGGATCTTGACCACCATCGGATGGCCGTCCTCTGGCAACACACCTCTAAGCAACGGCAGCAGCAAAACCGCGCCGACAAAACCCGCCGCGATCATAAGCGTGACCGAACGAACCGTCGGCGGAACCGCGTATTCGGGAAACAACAGCAACCCCGCGGCGCCTATCCAGACCAACACGGTCATACCGATGGCGCGATCCATCAGCACCGACATGGCGGCGTGCGTGGTCGTCACAGCGCGCCCCTTGGCGTGAGATTCTTGACCGCGCGCGAGGTAAAGAACCCGGCTGACATCGCCGCCCACCGTGCCCGGCGCGAACAGATTGAAGAACATGCCGATCAAGTAATATTTGAGCAGATCTATGAACCGCGTCTCGATCCCCAACGGCCGCCCGAGGGTGGCCCAGCGCGCGGCACTAATCGCTTGGGTACACAGATAGATGACCAGCGCCAGCGCGATCCACCAATAATTCGCCGTCGCAAAGGTTTGCAGAAAGCGCTCGGGATGAACTCGCGACAGAAAATAGGCTAACAGACCGCCGCTAACGAGCAGCTTCACTAACAAAATCAATAATAGGTTTGGCCTTTTTCATCGTTCCAGCGGCGGTTGGATCAGCACCTGGCCATCATCCTTACTCAGTCCATCCACGAGCACTCGGCGCCCACTGACATGCAGGCGCCCCTCGGCGTAAGAGCTGGATGGCACGGGGAAAAATTCGATGTTCTTGCTTGAGAATCCGCGCCGCCAGTGATTCTTCCGTATCGTCGGGAAAAACCGGCACGACCGCTTGGATGATGATCGGCCCCTCGTCGCACTCTTCGTTGACGAAATGCACCGTGCAGCCGGAAAAGCGCACGCCATGCTCGACGGCCTTGCGCTGCACATGAAGACCCGGGAATGACGGCAGCAAGGCCGGGTGAATGTTCATGATCCGATTGGAGTAGGCCTTGATGAAAACCGGCGAGAGCAAACGCATGAAGCCGGCGAGCGCCACCAGCTCAACGCCGCGCCCGCGCAACCGATCGACGACCGCTTGATCGTAGGCTTCACGGCTCGGATATGTCTGGTGGTCCAAGACTTCGGTCGGGATGCCGTGATTTTGCGCTCGCACCAGACCGAAAGCGTCGGCTTTGTTGCTCAAAACCAATTCAATCTTAGCATCGAGTTTTTTCGCCTCAATGGCGTCGATAATCGCCTGAAGATTGGTACCGCCGCCGGAGAGCAACACCGCGATAGGAACTTGTCTTGCCATATTATTTCAAGAACGAATCGTTGCACCCTTCGCGCCTTGGCGAATTTCACCGACGACGAAACTGCGCTCGCCAATGCGTTTCAGCATTCGGACCACCGGGTCGGCGTCCTTCTTGTCCGCAACGAGAATCATGCCCAGGCCCATATTAAACGTCGCCTCCATCTCCGGCTGGGTGACCGCGCCGATTTTCTGAATCAAGCCGAAGACCGGCGGCACCGGCCAACTTGACCGCTCAACCACCGCATGCCGCCCTTGCGGCAATACCCGCGGCAGATTGCCGCTAATACCGCCGCCGGTGATATGCGCTGCGCCTTTGATGCGAAAGGCGCCGAACAGTTTCTTGGCAATTTTAGCATAAATGCGCGTCGGTTCGAGCAACTCTTCGCCGAGGTTGCGACCGAGCTCGGGAATGCGCCGGTTTAATTTCAGTCCGCCCCGTTCGAGCAGAACCTTACGCGCTAGCGAATAACCATTGCTGTGCAGTCCGCTGGCGGGGATGCCGATCAAGACATCGCCGGGCGTGACCGCTGCCGCATCGATAATTTTCTTTTTCTCCAAAGCGCCGACGACAAAGCCGGCGAGGTCGTACTCTCCGTTAGGAAAATCACCGGGATGCTCGGCGGTCTCGCCACCGATCAGCGCGCAACCGGCTTGGCGGCAGCCGGCGGCGATGCCGCGCACCACCGCTTCGGTGATTTTCACGTCGAGCTTGCCGCAGACGAAGTAGTCCAGAAAAAACAGCGGCGTCGCACCCTGGGTCAGGATATCGTTGACGCCCATGGCGACCAGATCGATGCCGATGGTGTCGTGAATGCCGGTCATGAAAGCGATCTTCAGCTTGGTGCCGACACCGTCGGTGGACGAGACCAAGACCGGATCGCGATAGCCGCGCGATTTGAGATCGAATAGCGCGCTGAAGCCGCCGACGCCGGCGAGCACGCCGGGTACCTTGGTTTGCTTGGCGATGGGGCCGATGCGCCGCACCAGTTCAGCGCCGGCTTCGATGTTAACGCCGGCCTGGGCGTAAGTAAGACCTTTTGGAGTTGTCATTAGAACCTAAATTCGTTGCTTGAATTCGTTTACCGGTGTGGGGGCGGATCATCCACGCCATCCCCGGGATAATAGCGCACTGAAAACGGAATTTCACATGGTCGAGCCAGTTCCAGTGGCATTGGCACCGCTAGCCGAGGCGAGCAGAGCGCGAATCTTGAGGGTGTATTCACCGAACTTGACCGTACTCATCATTTCCATAGTGCGTGGCCGCGGCAAATCGATGGCGATGGTCTCGAGCAGGCGGCCCGGCCGTGCCGACATGACGAACACCAGGTCGGAGAGAAACACCGCTTCTTGAATGCTGTGAGTGACAAACAGCACAGTCTTCTTGCGCTCTTCCCAAATGCGCAGCAGTTCCATGTCCAACTCGTCGCGGGTCATGGCGTCGAGTGCGCCGAAGGGCTCGTCCATCAACAACAGCTGCGGGTCGGTCACCAGCGCGCGGCACAGCGAGGCGCGCTGCTGCATGCCGCCGGAGAGCTCATGGGGATACATTTCTTCGAAGCCGTCTAACCCGACGAGCTTGATCAAGGCGCGCGCCTTGTCAGCATAATTGGCGACATTGAGTTTAGCGAACTCCACCGGCAGGAGCACATTGCCCAACACCGAGCGCCATTTGAGCAGCACCGGCGCCTGAAAAACCATGCCGACATTTTCCAGCGGACAATCGACCTGATGGCCGGCCACCGCGACCGTGCCGAAGGATGCCGGCATCAAGCCCGAAATGATTTTCAGCAGCGTGCTCTTGCCGCAGCCGCTCGGACCGACGATGGCAACGAAGTTGCCCGGTTGAATATCGAACGAGATATTATCCAGCGCCGTAACGGTCCGGGTAGTGGTCGAAAAGACCCGCGAGACTTGTTCGACAACGATCAGCGGCGGCACGTCATCACTTTCGACCAAGGGCAGGTTAACGCTTGATAAACTGGTTGGTGTAGACTTCTTTGGCGCTCACCTTGCGGCCGACATCGAAGTACTCGTTGACCACCCTGACAGTTTTTTCCATGATCTCGGGCTTCATGTAACCCATGCCGACGTTGACCGACTCCAACGGCAGGAACACTTCGGTCAGTGCGTTCTTGAGCTGCTGCGTGGTCAGGACCGAATCGAGTTCGGGTTTATGCTTGAGCAGAATCTTTAGCGCCTCTTCCTGATTGTCGCGCGCATAACGCAACCCTTCCAAAGTTCCTTCGACATAGGCGCGCACGAACTCCGGTCGTTTTTTGACATCCTCATCCTTGACGATCAGACTGGTTCCGTAAATATCCAAACCGGTGTCTTTCATAAACACCCGGCTGAGCTTGACGCCGACCTTCGCCGCCGCCATCTCGGCGACTTCATCGTTGGAAGCCCGGAACATAATAATAAAGTCGGCCTTCTTGGTCGCCAAAGCCGCGGGCTGGATCGGCGCCGCGGTTTCCTGAATCTTGATCGCCTTGAAATCGATCTTGTTGATGCGCGCGTAAGCCGGCATCAGGAACCACTGCGCCTGCCCTGGGCTGATCGCCAACGATTTACCGGGTAAATCCTTGATGCTTTTGATCACACCCTCGTCGCGCCACAAAATCGTCGCGCCGACATAACCGAACTGCGCCGCCGCTTGCACCGGTGTGCCGCGGGATTTGGCGACGATCATGGTCGCGGCATCGGCGAAACCGAAGTCGGCGCCGCCGGAACCGATGGTGCGCAAGGTATCCGCTGAGCCCGTGCTCGCCTGGATCGTCGCCGCCAAACCGCGCTTGGCGTAGAAACCCTTTTCCAAAGCGACATACCAGGGCGCATGCTTGCCGCCGATGATGAAGTCCATGCGCACGTTCGCCGGCGTCAGTTCCGCTGCTTCCAGCGAAGTGCCAGAATCGAGAATCGCTAGGGCCAACGCTATCAATGTAGAGATTAGAAACTTCACCATTCCCTCCGCAATTAGAAAATCAAAACGAACCTTCGACTTCGCGCACCGCCGCGCTCCAGGGCGCCAGTTTTCTCTGGCAGAACTCCGCCAGCCAAAATAAGCCGAGAGACAAGACCGCGAGAATCAGCAAGATCACCAGTGCGAACGCCGTATCCAAACTATAGTTGGCTTGCAGGACCAAATATCCCAAGCCTTCGTTGGCGGCGACAAACTCGGCGACGATTGCGCCGGTGACCGACAGCACGATGGCGACCTTGATACCGGCGAACATATAGGGCAGCGAGTTGGGCAGGCGGATTTTTTTAAAGACATCCCAAGCCGAGCCGCGGTTGATGCGCGCTAACTCCAACAGCTCGGGTTCGACCTCTTTCAATCCGACCACCGTGTTGACGACGATGGGAAAAAACGCCACCAAAAAAGCGATGGAAATCTTCGAAAAAATGCCATAACCGACCCAGATCACCATCAACGGCGCAAACGCGCTTTTCGGCATGGCGTAGAGAATCACGATCAATGGATAGATGGTGTTTTGCAAGTGGCGTGAGTAGACCACGGAGATGGCGAAACCAACGCCGAGAACGAGTGACAATGCGAAACCGCCGAAGGCTTCAATGAAAGTGACCAGTGAATGGTGGCCTAAGATCGGCAGTTTTTTGAAAAATGCCGTCCACAGATCCCGCGGCGGCGGCAAAATGAACGAGGGAACCTTGATGACTTCGACGAGGAGTTCCCACAATAACAGTAAGACGATGAAGAAGACCACCGGCTCGGCGACATTTTTCCAGGAAGATTTCACAGCTGCACTCCGCGCCGACGTTAATGGAAAGCTTCAGTGGAGTCAAGAATTTAGCCTGAGGTAATGATCATTCAGACACAAGGACAAACTCAACGGCAATCCCCAGGGTCGCGCCAAATTGCACGAGCAGGGCGATATGCTAGAAATGAGTACCGTGGTTGCGGAGGATGGCACGCGATGGCACAGAATCATTTTACACTCACCGAGTTATGGGACGCCTGGCCATCACTCTCCGGCACCGAGCGAGTCGAAGGCTTCGAGTGCCTGCAACGGGACGACGCCGAATCTTTTTTTCTGCAATTGAACGTGCGCGAGCGCGCCAACTTGGTGCTCGGTCTGCCAGCGGGCGAACGCCGGCTTTGGATGCGCCTGCTCGCCCCGGACGACGCCGCCGATCTCATACAAGAAGCCGCCGCCGAAGCGCGAGCCGAATTGCTCGCGTTGCTGGATGATGGGACGCAACGAGAAGTCAAAGGGCTGCTCGATTACGCCGAGGACGACGCCGGCGGCCTGATGAACACGCGCTACTCCCGGCTCCGTTCGGATATGACAGTCGGCGAGGCGATCAGCTATCTGCGCCGCGATGCCCAAACACGCGCGCGAACGACCTATTACGCCTATGTCGTCGACCCTGAAGAGCGCTTGCTCGGCGTCATCACCTTTCGCGATTTGATCGTCGCTCCGGCCGATAAATTGATTCACGAGGTAATGCGCACCGAGATCATTTCCGCGCGCGAGGACATGGATCAAGAGGCGTTGAGCAAGCTGTTCATGCGGCACCATTTGTTGATGATTCCCGTGGTCGATGGCGCCGGGCGCATCAAAGGCATCGTCAGCGTCAATGATATCGTCGACGTTGTCCAAGAAGAAGCCACGGAAGACATTCAAAAGATCGGCGGCGCCGAGTCGTTGGACGGGCCATACTTACAGGTCTCGTTAGCCAAAATGATCCGCAAGCGGGCCGGTTGGCTTGCCGCGCTGTTTTTGGGCGAGATGTTGACCGCGACGGCCATGGGATATTTCGAAGCGGAGATCGCCAGAGCGGTGATCCTCGCGCTGTTCGTGCCGTTGATCATCAGCAGCGGCGGCAACTCCGGCTCCCAAGCGACCACGCTGGTAATCCGCGCTATGGCGTTGGGTGAAGTGCGCCTGCGTGACTGGTGGCGCGTCATCCGCCGTGAGTTTGCCACGGGGCTGGCGCTCGGCGGCATTCTCGCGGCCATCGGCCTGGTTCGCATTCTGCTCTGGCAGGTCTTCTTTGACGCCTACGGCGAGCACTACTTTCTCATCGCCCTGACCGTCGGCTTAAGTTTGGTCGGCGTGGTGATGTGGGGCTCGTTGATGGGCTCGATCCTGCCCTTCATCCTGCGTTCTCTGGGCTTCGACCCGGCAAGCGCATCCGCGCCGTTTGTCGCCACCCTGGTGGATGTCACCGGTCTGGTGATCTATTTTACCGTCGCGGCCGTGGTCCTGCGCGGCACCCTGCTTTAGGACGCAAGCAAACTCTTGGCAGTCCATTCCGACTCCGGCCTTGAACCTTTGAACTTTTGAACCTTGAACGCACCGCGACCGCGGTAACGCGATCACTGACCTAAGGTTCTTCCTGCTCGTGCTTCAACTGGCTATGCTCGAGCTGCATCTCGCGCTTGCGCCGGATCATCTCGCGCTCCTGGGCGAGGAAACGTTCGACGGCGCGGCGAAACTGTCCGTCGACGATGTAGTGAACGCTCGTGGTGTGTTCCGGCTCGAGACCGCGCAATTGCTTAAAACTGCCGCCGGCGCCGGCCTCGAAGCGTTCGAGACCGGTGCGAATCGAATGTTCGATGGCCGAGTAGTAACAGACATTGAAGTGGAGAAACGGATGTTCCTCGGCGCAGCCCCAGTAGCGGCCATACATCGCCTGGTCATCGCGCACGTTGAAGGTGCCGGCGATGATCTTGCCGTCGCGCTCGGCGAGCATCAAGCAGAGATGGGCGGCAAAGCGTTTGTGCAGTTCGTCAAAAAATTCCTGGGTCAAATACTGCCGGCCGTAATACAGCCGGTCGACATGGCCCTTGTATAGGCGAAACATCGTGCGCAGCTGTTTTTGCGTGAGCTCGGCGCCCTCATAGGCGCGGATCGTGATGCCGCGTTCGGCCACCTCGCGCCGCTCGCGCTTAACTTTGTTACGCCGGTCGCTGCGAAAGCTGCCAAGATAGTCATCGAAGGAATTGAAGCTGCGATTCTGCCAATGATACTGAATGCCGTGGCGTGGCAAGAAACCCACCGCTTCGAGCGCCTCGCGTTCGTCGGCCAGGCAAAAATTAACATGCACCGACGAGATCTTGTTGTCGGCGGCGATCTTGGCCAGCGCCTGGCCCATGAACTGAATCAGATGCGCGCGGTCTTCGCCGGGCGCGGTGATGAAACGGTGGCCGGTCACCGGCGTGAACGGCACGCCGACCAGCATCTTGGGATAATATCGAATGCCCGCATGCTGCGCCGCCTCGGCCCATTCGTAGTCGAAAACGAACTCACCCATGCTGTGCAGCTTCAAATACATCGCGCAGGCCGCAATCAACGCACCGCCCTTTTCCACGACAATATGATGCGGCAACCAGCCGCTCCTATCGTTGACACAGCCCGACTGTTCGAGGCTTTCCAACCAATCCCACTTGAGAAACGGCGTTGCCGCGCCGACCAGCGCATCCCAACGCTCGCGCGGCACATCGGCAATTCTCTGCACCACTCGCAGGCTAATTTGCTCGGCCATGGTTCTAATCCTAGCTGATACTTTGGCTCTTTTATACTTTTACGCCAAAGATTGGAATCGAAGCCGCTTTTGGCGCGTTGATTCCCCTTCCGTCCGGCACCCACCCTTGACAAGCCGTCCTGGCGACCTTATTGATTGTCTCAGCGGTAGATTTCCTATGGTAATTTACAATCTCCTCTGTAAGAAGAAACATAACTTCGAAGGCTGGTTTCCGAGCTTCGAAGACTTCCAAAAGCAGGCTGACAAGAAGCTGATTTCTTGTCCCACCTGCGGCACCACCAAAGTCGAAAAAGTGCCCCACGCCTGCGCGGTTCATGTAAAAAAAGAGCAGCCGCCCGCGCCGCCGGCAAAAAAGACCGTACCGGCACCGGCTGCGCCGCCGACCGCCGCTGAATTTAAGGAAATGCTCCTGCGCGTCCATCACTACGTCAAAGAAAACTTCGAAGACGTCGGCCCGCGCTTCGCCGAGGAAGCCAAGCAGATTCACAAAGGCGAAGCGGCCGAGCGACCGATTCACGGCACCGCCACCATCAGCGAAGTCAAAGAGCTCGCCGAAGAAGGCGTGCCCTGCATGCCGCTGCCCAAGCCCGAGCTCGACAGTTAATCTTGGTTCCCACAGAATTGTTCATGCAAAGCGCCGCCACCGGCGCTTTATGTTACATACCATCCAGCAAAGCCGTCCTTCTTCAGAAGTCATCTAGCCCAGTTGTCATTCCGAGCAAAGCGAAGAAATTCGTCCCCCTTCGCGGCGTAAGCAAGTATGGCAATATCCTCCCTTGCATTCACCGCGCTTCTACGAAATAGAATCGTCCGTGCGCTGAAACGGGAGGCTCCATGCTGCTGATCAATAACCAAGTCGTCGAACAAATTCTCGACATGAAGGGCTGCATCGAAGCCCTCGATACCGGCTACCGCGACCTGGTCAACGAACGGGCCAACTACCGCGGCCGCTACGACTTCTTCGTGCCCAATGACGATCCCAAGCTGATGTATCGATGGGGCACCATGGAAGGCGCGTCGCGTTCCTTCGAGACCTTTGCCATCAGAATGAAGTCCGACATGCTCGAGTGGCCGGACGGCAAGACCGTGGAAAAGTACTGCGTCCAGCCCGGCACGTATCTGCGGTTTCGTCATGGTTTTCTCGACCAAGAACGGCGAGCCGCTGGCGATCATCAACGACGGCATCATCCAACATATGCGCGTCGGCGCCTGCGCCGGTCTCGGCGTAAAGTATCTCTCCCGCGAAGATTCCAAAACCGTGGGCATTTTCGGTTCCGGCGGCATGGCACGCACCTATCTCATGGCCTTCAACGAGGTGCGCAAGATCGCCAAAGTAAAAGTCTACAGCCCGACCAAGAAGAATCGCGAAACCTTCGCCGAAGAGATGGGCACAAAATTAGGCGTAGAAATCAATCCCGTAGACAAGCCGGAAGAAGTCCTGCGCGGCTCGGACATCGTCGCCACCTGCACCGATTCGATCCAAGTCTTGGTCAGCGATCCCGATCTGATTGAATCCGGCATGCATCTCACCTGCGTCAAAGCCAACGAGTGGAGCCCCGAGATCGTCAAGCAGTCCGACGTAGTGATTCGCATGGGCCGCCCGACATTGAATCTCGATGTCGGCCAACTGCGCATCGGCGGCGAAGCCGCGGTGGTCGCCGGCAACGCCGAAGAGATCAAGCGCATCGTCAATCCGAAGGTCGACATCTTTTCCAGAGACTATCCGCTGCTCACCGATATCATGTCCGGCAAGCTCAAAGGCCGCACCGACAAGAATCAAGTGACGTTCTTCGCCAACAGCGGCACCCAAGGATTGCAGTTCGCTTCCACCGCCGGCTGGGTCGTCCGCGAAGCGAAAAAACGCGGCCTCGGCCAAGAGATCCCCACCGATTGGTTTTTGCAGGATATCCGCGACTAAACTCGTTGAGAGATTTCTACAGGGTTTTCGAATTCACTAGTGCGGGCAACTCCCACTCTGAATGCTTCGGCAGCAGTCCGCGCGCCTTCAGCGTCCGTGCCACCCGCGCCTGATAGAGCTGCATCAACTGCGCCGCTACAACTTCACCTTCAATGATTCCAAGAGCAAAGGCGATCGCCAACAAAGTCGCCATCCCCTCCCGCCGGCTCTGGGCGCGCAACTGATAGGTCGAATCGTTGGGCGTGCTGATCTTTACCCGCGGAATGGCTTTGAGTTCGTGATGGCGCGAGTGAATCTTGCGTGCCTGACGCCAGGTGCCGTCCGGGACAATCAACTGAATCGGCCGGGGATCTTCGCGCAACCAGTTCCGCGGTGAGTTCGACGGCATCCGAGCTCGGATAAAACAGCAAAGATCGATACCGCGGCGATAATAGATCGCTAAGATCGAGCATCTCGCGCCTTTCGCCGCGTATGCGCAATGCGCTATTGACCAGCGCTCGGCGCGCCAGCATGCCGGTATTACTACTGCGCAGCCGTTCATGCCGATGGATCACCAGCGTAACCTTCGTGCGCAACTCCAACCGCGGCAACACCGCGCACATGCACAGGGTCAACGAGGAATCACATTGCGAGCAACGCGGTCTTGTTTTTGCGAGACCAGTCAATGTTCGATTGCCTTGACAGCTTTATAACTTTCCCAGCGGGACAATGCCATCGGCCAGTTTGTCGATTCGATGTCGACGCCGATTCTCGTCATGCCGGCGAAAGCCGGATGCCAGGGTTTTCACCCATGTCGCGAAATTTAGTTGCGCCGTGAGCATGCCCTGAGCGCACGCGAAAGATAAGTAGCTGCACCTTAACCCGACGGAAACGCCAAGACTCCCTTTGCTTGTAAAAATCCCGCTGCCGGAATAAGTACAAAATCGATAGTCTTGAACACCAGGAAACCTCCATGTCCCTGAAACAAAAACTTTCGGCTCAGGTTCGCGAGCTGCGCCAAACCGACTCGATTCTCTGGATGATCGCCTTGGGCCACACCTTTACCCACTGGTGCCCGGCCACTTTCTATCTGCTGCTGCCGTTTTTGGTTAAGGAAATGGGGCTCACCTACAGCCAAGCCGGCTTTCTGGTCACGATCCGTGCCGCGGCCAATCTGTTGATCAATATACCGGCTGGCATGCTCGTCGACTTGATCGGCAAGAAGGCGCTGCTGATGGCGTTGGCGCTGGTCGCCACCGGCGTGCCGTACTTTCTCGTCGGCGTCAGCCAGAACTATTTTTGGATCGCCCTGTTCATGGCGTTTGTCGGGGTTGGCAACTACCTGTGGCATCCGGCGGCGATCTCGACGCTGTCGGAGCGCTATCCCGACAAGCGCGGCTTCGCCATCGCGATCCACGCCATGGGGCCCAACGTCGGCGAAAGCCTGGCGCCGCTGTTCGTCGGCATCTTGCTGCTCTACCTATCCTGGCGCAACGTGCTGTTCATCAATTTGATTCCCGGCATAGTCATCGCCTTCGTGCTGTGGAAGTTTCTCTTTGGCAAGCTCGAAAGCCGCACCCAGGCGAAAAAAGGCTTGTCGGCCAAAGAATATTTCTCAGGAATGAAAAAGCTCGCGCAGAATCCGAGCATTCTCATGCTCGTACTGGTCGCCGGCATGCGCTCGATGACCCAGCAAGGACTGCACACGTTCATCCCAATCTACCTGACCAACGATCTGGGATTTTCGAGCGCAGTAGCCGGCCTCTATCTATCGGTCATTCAGACCGCCGGCCTGGTCGGCACGCCCATCGCCGGCAGCATCTCCGATCGCAGCGGCCGAAAGCGCGTGCTCTCCGCCGGCCTATTTTCCACCAGCATCGCGCTCGTGGTGCTCGCCTACTTTCGCTTGAATTGGTTGTTTATCAGTGGCCTGGCGATGCTCGGCTTCTTCCTCTACGCCGTGCGGCCGGTGATCTGGGCCTGGGTTCTCGACCTCAGTCCCAAAGAAGTCGGCGGCAGCACGGTGAGCTTCTTCTCCGGCGCGCAGTCTTTGCTGAGCTCGGTCTCGCCGTGGCTGTGCGGAATCATCGCCGACCGCTGGGGCATCTTGAGTGCCTTTTATTTTCTCGCCGGCACGGTGTTTGTCGCCAATCTACTCGTCATGGCGATCCGTGAAGAAGGCAAAGAGCCGGCGGCGTTCGTGCAAGAGCCAGCATAATGAAGCGCAGTAGCGACCGTATTCTCACCACCCATACCGGCAGCCTGCCGCTGCCGGCGCCGGTGCGTCAAGCCCTCGCCGCCAAGCGCCGCGGCGAAACCTACGATCAGGCCGTCATCGACGCCACACTGACAACCGCCATCGGCGACGTGGTCCGGCGCCAAATCGAAGTCGGCATCGACATCGTCGACGACGGCGAGCTCAGCAAGACCGCTTGGAATGATTATGTCGTGCACCGGGTCAGCGGCCTGGAAAGAAAACCGCGCTCGCGCGCCCAGAGCGCTGAACCTTGGAGCGTTGCCCAAGGTATCGTCCGGCCGCGCAATACTGGGCTAGTCAGGCGCGACATTGAAGGCGCGCCGCGCCACTACCGCACCGACATCGCCGAGTTTCATGACCTGGCGCGCGCCCAGAGCGACGGCCATGACAACGGCGGCCTGGCTTATGTCTGTACCGGTCCCATCGGCTGGAGTGATTTTGCCGCGGTGGAAACCGACATCGCCCGGCTGGCCGCGGCGATAACGACGCCCCAACCCCACGACGTCTTTATGTCGGCCCTTTCGCCCGGCTGTTTCGTGCGCTTTTTCCGCAATGAATTCTACCCCAACGAAGAAAGCTACATGCAAGCGGTCGCCGATACCATGCGCCTAGAGTACCAGGCCATCGTCGACGCCGGTTTCATCTTGCAACTCGACTGCCCGGACTTGGCTTCCGGCGCCAACACGGACTACGCCAGCCTGAGCGTCAAGCAATTTCGTAAAGTCATCGAACGCCATGTCGAGTGCCTCAACTATGCGCTTAAGAACGATTCCGCGCGAACAAGTGCGCATCCATGTTTGCTGGGGCAACTACGAAGGACCGCACCATCGCGACATCGCGCTCCGCGACGTCATCGATATCGTGCTTAAAGCCAACGTCACCGGTATCACCATCGAATCGGCCAACCCGCGCCATGGCCATGAGTGGAAGATTTGGCAAGAAACTAAATTGCCGGAAGGCAAAATTCTCTTCCCTGGCGTGATCGACGACATCAGCTTATTTCATCGAACATCCCGAACTGGTCGCCGAGCGCATCGTGCGTTTCGCCAAACTTGTCGGCAAAGAAAATGTCATCGCCTGCACCGATTGTGGCTTGCGCCATCTCCCCGATGCCAGTCTCGCTTTCGCTAAACTCTATGCGTTGTCCGAAGGAGCCAAGTTGGCGAGCCAAGAACTATGGGGCTGACAATGGCCTTGCTACACGCGCTTTCGCCCACGATAAGCGGGTAGAGTCCGCGATGCTGGTCTGCGTCATTCACCGGGAGGGTCGAGGATGAAGCGGCCAACATTCTTGCGCCGCTTGGCGCTCCTGTTGCCGTTTACAGCGGTGTTCAATGATGCCATTTACGCTCAGGCACCCTTTTATCAAGGTAAGACAATCGCTGTCATCGTCAGCAGCGACGCCGGCGGCACCAGCGACGTGCGGATAAAATCGCTCCTGCCCTTTCTGCAAAAGTATATTCCAGGAAATCCGACAATCGTAACCGAATACATGCCCGGCGGGGGTGGACGGAAGGCCGCCAACCATGTTTTCCGCATGGCAAAACCGGACGGTTTGATCATTGGCAGCATGGGAAACACCCTGGTGGCGGCAGCGATCCAGGGCGAGACCGGAGTGCTCTACGATCTCAACAAGTTCATCTATCTCGGCTCCACCGATACCATGACGCAGCATATTTTTTTCACGCGCAGGGAAGTCGGCGGCAGCAGTCTCGAAAAACTCCGCAGCGCCGCCGGCATTAGAATCGGCGCTCAATCCATCGGCCACACGATCTACATCACCGGCCGGCTGTTCGCGTTCCTCTTGGGCCTCAAAGATCCCAAGTTCGTGGTCGGTTATTCCGGCCCGGAGATCGATTTAGCGATACAGCGCGGCGAAGTCGATGCACGGTCAAATTTGGTCTCTTCCATCATGCAGCGCACCCCGGAATGGGTGGATAAAGCGCTCGTCGACTTTCACGCCGTCCTCGAAACCCCCAAGGGCAACCGTCACCCCAGGTTTGCGCATCTGCCGGAAATTGAAACCTTCGCTAAGTCGGATAAAGAGAGAAAAGTGTTGGCGCTGCAGCGCGCCATTCGCCTGAGCGGCTTGGCGATCGTTTTACCGCCGAACACGCCGCGCGATCGAGCGGAAGTTTTACAGGCAGCGATGCGCAAAGCGCTTAACGATCCGGGTTTCGCCGTATCGTTTCGCAAGCTCGTCGGCGAAGAACCCACGCCGCTGATGCCCGAGGAGCTGCAAAAAGTCATCCAAGAAGTTCCCCGCGACCCCGAGGTAGTCATCCTGCTCAACCGGATCGCCGGCGGAGAACGCTTGCCAGACCGCTAGGTGAACATTCGCGAGGTAAAATTCGGCTTTGAAACTTGGAGAGGTTGGACGGTCCTCGGTTAATTTAGCGATGCAGACCTGGCCCCAGACATCCCCCACCTGCGGCGGCCGATATGCATGACTGAAGTGAGTGAGATCGCTCGGTACTCCCGGGAGAATTGCAACGGCGCCGATCCTGTGCGATGTTCGCGCGCGGGTCAGAATTTCTTTTCGCTATCAATGGTAAAAAATGCGCCACTTTTCCGAACGAATAAGCGCCTGGGGCTGCAATGCGCATGCGCTGCGGATGAAAGAAAAATCGCGGCTGGCTTGGATGTGAGGCTTCGTGAGGCATGACATGGCGGATTCAATCGACCTTACCTTGGGTATGGCGGTAACGCCGCGGACCCGCGCGTTGTTCGACGGCAGTGTTCAGCCCGACGGGATACAATTGCGCTGCGAGAGCCAATTCGGCGACGGCCTGGATAATACCGGCGCGCGCCATCGGGCGATCCTCGGCGCCGCCATCGACGGCGGCGAATGTTCGACCTCCTCGCTGATTCTAGCGCGCATGAGAGGCATGCCGCTTCGCGGCCTGCCGGTTTTTCCGGCGCGCCAGTTTCGTCATCGCTGCTTTTATTGTTCGACGGCCTCCACCCTCAGCCATCCATCCGAGCTCAAGGGCAAGCGCGTCACCGCCCATCGCTACAACGCCACTACCGCCGTTTGGTTGCGCGCGCTGCTCCAGGACGAATACGGCGTCGCACCAGAGCAAATGGCGTGGTACGTGGCGGAGCCCGATGTCGGCGAGGAGGCCAACGTGGCGCCGCCGAAGTCGGTTACCGTGAACTTCATCGCTGCGCCGAGAACCCGCGAGCACGCCATCGAACTGGTGGAGAACGGCGTCATCGACGCCGCCTTGGAGCCCTACGGATCGCTGGCAAAAAATCCTAGACTACGCCGTTTGCTCTCGGACCACCGCCGCGAGGAAGCCGACTACTTTCGGCGCACCCAAGTGATCCCGGTGATCCATACGCTGGTCCTGCAGGAAAAGCTGGTGGAGAAGCACCCTTGGGTCATCGACAGCCTGCTTGCCGCCTTCCGCAAAGCGCGTGCTCTGGATGAAAAGTACATGAGCGATGAAGAAAGAGACGAAGCGCGCTGGCTGAGGGAGGTTATCGGTTACGACCCGTACGGCTATACATTCGACGACTCCACTCGTAAATCCCTCGCGGCATTGATCCGCTGCCAGATCCAACAAGGGCTGCTTAATCGCGAGCCGGCGCTGGAAGAGCTGTTTTTTCATCAAACGCTGAGGGCATAAGTGTGCCGGATGCGCTTGCAGCACAAGTCACCGCAATGGAAACAGTATCCACTAAGCGGAAAGGAACCGCTATGAAAACAACTTTGACCGCCTTACTGATTTGGAGTTTGGTCGGCGCCCAGGGCGTCCTGCTATTGATCTCGAACCGAGCGCATTCCCAGACGGGCGCCACGGCGGAATGGGAGCGCACCGTGGCGGCGGCGAAGAAAGAAGGCAAGCTCGTCGCCGGGATTCCGGCCAGCGCCGATCTAAGGAAACAGCTCGAAGCGGCGTTCAAAGCCAAATTCCCGGGCATCGAGATTGAATTGTCGCCGAGCCGCGGGCCGCAGAACGTCAGGAAAATCGCCGAAGAGTACAAAGCCGGGATTCGCAACTTCGATCTCAGCATCGGCGGCACCGACACCATGCTCTACGGTTTCGTCGAGCCGGCCATCGCCGAACCGTTCGAACCCTATATGATTTCGCCGGAAGTCAAAGATCCCAAACAATGGTGGGGCGGCCACATCTGGGGCGACAACCAGGGCGGCAAACGGTTTATCTATTCCTTCGAAGCCTTCACCAGCGACAATCTCTGGCACAACACGGAACTGGTGAAAGCGGAAGAGATCCGCTCCTATGACGACCTGTTGCATCCCAAGTGGAAAGGCAAAATCGCCATTCTCGATCCGCGCAACCCCGGCGCCGGCCACTCCACCTGGACGTTTTTATGGATGATCAAGGGCGAGGAATTTCTCAAGAGACTCGTCCAGCAGGATCTCCTGGTCAGCACCAATCAGAGACTGTTGGGCGAGGCGCTGGCCAAGGGAAAAATCTCACTGACCATCGGCATATCCTACTACACTCTCGAGCCGTTCCTTAAAGCGGGGTTGCCGGTCAAAGCGCTGCCAGTACCCAAGGAAGGCACTTACACGAGCAACGGCAGCGGTACAGTGACCATCGTCAAGAACCCGCCTCATCCGAATGCGACCAAAGTGTTTATCAATTGGCTGCTCAGCAAAGAAGGCCAGGAGACTTTCGGTACAGCGATCGGCCAGGCGACGCGCCGGCTCGACGTCGACACCAAGTCGCTCAGGGCCTTTGGCGTCCATGCCGCCAAGGACTCGCTCACCCTCGAGAGCTATTACAAGCTACAAAATCACTTGGAAGACGCCATCAATAAGTACCGCCGGCCAGCCATGGAGATTGCGCGCCAGTTGATCCCCTAGGCGGAACTGACGGTCAAGGCCGGCGCGCATCCGGAAAGGCCAAGTTCGGTCTGCCCCGCTGCTTTACGCCGCGGTGAACGTCAGATGCGCGAAACGATCGCGCCAGTTGATATTCGCCGGGATGGTTTGCGCAAACGTATCGATGTGCGGGAAGCGATTGCGCGCCGCGTCGCGCACGATGTGTGGCGGTTCTTTACCGGTCTGAAATTCATTGACCGCATTGATGAGGTATTTACGCACGGCGATCACCGCCTTGTCGCTCACCCCCAAATGCTCGCGCGAGCGATCATAGATCGGTCCCATGGTCTCGGTGGCGCAGCCGTCGTGATTGAGAAAGTTTTCGATGCCGGTGTAATTCACCGTCGCCTGGACTTGGCGGTCTTGCAGATAGTTATTCTGCAGGTTGCGGATCTTGCGGTAGTCGGGGCCGATTTGAGTTTTGCGATTCCAGTCTTCTAGCGTCGGCTTGCGGTCCTGCAGAAAACCCAGATCGTAGCGCCACGCGTGTTCGTCGTCGACCGGCACATAAATATGCGTCTCGCGGTTGCGCGCCGGCACCCAGCAGGCGATCGGCATGACAAAGCTCGACACCCGCACGTACTGGCTGTCGGGTCCGGCATTGCGCGTCGCGATCAAGCGCACGCCGAAGTCGGTCTCGTCGGTTTCATAGGCCGGCGCCGAATCCAATGCGAACAATTGGCGGCGACCTGTGGCGCCGAACTCCCGGTGCAAGAACGACAGGTGCGACGAATCGCATTCGCCTTCAAGCCCCTGCAAGTAGTTGCAATCCATCAGCGCTTTAGTGACGTAGGTCTGCTCCTTGGGCAGTTGCGCCCATTCGTAGTTCGGCAACAGCGGCATCTTGTCGCGCGGTCCCAGATAGGCAAAGACGATCCCCGCCGCTTCCACCGTCGGATAGGCGATATGTTTGAGCTTGGTCTTGAAGTCGCTGCCGGCCGGTTCCGCCGGCGTGTCGAGCACGTTACCGTCCGTGTCGTATTTCCAGCCATGGTAAATGCAGCGCAGGCCGCATTCCTCGTTGCGCCCGAAAAACAGCGAAGTGCCGCGATGCAAACAGTGCTCTCCCAACAACCCCACCCGTCCCTGGCTGTCGCGATACGCCACCAGCTTCTCGCTTAGGATGGGCACCCGCACCGGCGGACAATCAGGCTCCGGGATCTCCTCGGATAACAGCGCCGGAATCCAATAACGCCGCATAAGATTTCCCATCGGCGTCCCCGCCGCGGTCCTGGTCAATAGCTCGTTGTGTTCTTGAGGAAGCATCTAACAATTCACCTCTGCCGCGTAGAATACTCACTAAGACAGACGATTCCAAGAACCGAAAGCGCAGTGACGCCGGTTAGCACCGTAAGAATCCTCTCGAGCTCGCAGTCCTCGCTAAGCTCGGTCTCACCACTATCTGCGGCTTAATCGCCGAACGCTGGGGACATCCTTAGCACTTTCTATTTTCTGGACGGAACGGTATTTGTCATCATCATCCGATCGTCATGGCGAATTGGTGAAAAGGCGATCCGTCAGCAGCGACAGTGGAACAGCTGGCGTAAGCATCGTGGGGAAACTGGCTCTGGGCGAGTTGGTCCGGCAAGGTAATAGAGTGGTCCGAAACTCTTGCTCATAACCTGTTAAAGATCTAAAGCTCACTACGTTAAAAGGAGGATATTCCGATGGCAAAGACCGCACTCAATCCCGATGGCTTGCCAGTGCCGCGCGGGAGTTATTCGCTGGTCAACATTGCCCAGCCGGGGCGGATGGTATTCATCGCCGGGCAGACGGCTTCAGATCATGAGGGCAAGGTCGTCGGCGCCGGCGATGCGCGGGCACAGACGCGTTTCATATTGGGCAAGATTCAACGCGCCGTCGAAGCCGCCGGCGGCACGATGAACGATGTCGTCGCGCTCAACGTCTTCACCACGGATGTGCGTAATCACCGCGACATAAACGAAACGCGGCGTGAGGTCCTGGGATCAAACTTCCCAACCAGCACGATGGTGCAGGTGGTGGCATTGGCGCGCCCAGAGCTGCTGATGGAGATCAATGCGATCGCGGTTATTTCCTGAAGGCAATGGCGATAAAAAGCCCAGACGGTTAGTTTCGCCCGGCTGGTTGAAGCGATCTGTGCCTTGCGCGAATCGACCCGTAGAGCGTTGATTCAATCAGGAGGGTAGCAGCAGTGGGTCGCGGACAGAGCGCACTTCGCGTATCTGGCGCGGGAATTGAGTGAGCTCACAACCACGGAGTTGGGGCGCCGTCTGCATCGGGAGAAGCAAACAGAGCAGAAGCTGGCCCGTCATTTCAGAATATTCCATACTCAGCCCCGACCCCCCAAAACCGAACAATGCGTGCTGAAGGGTCTCAGCCCTGGGTGTTGACCAGCGGGTATTGAGATGATCCCGGAGTGCTGAATTGAGATATTCAACTTGTTTTAATATGTCGGTCAACTAACTTTGTGGAGTCCTCGATTATGAAAACTCGTCTGGTTGCTTGTGATATGTCTGGTATCGAGTTGCGCCAAAGTACTCCCGGTCTACAAAATCCCGGAATTGACTCTCGGCGAACCATCATTTTTCCCTACCATTGAAGCCCACACAGATGCGCCGATCGTCGGCGAAAACCGCGTCGATATTTTGCTCAATGGCGATGAAACCTTCCCGCCAATGTTACGCGACATAAAACTCGCTAAACGCTCGATCACCTTCGCCCAGTACCTCTACGAAGACGGTTCGATCGCTTACGAATTGGCGAAAGCATTTGCCGAACGTTGCCGGGCAGGGGTCGTCGTCAACATACTTTTAGACAGCCATGGAACCAATACGCCCGCTGAGATACCCGAGATAATGCGCGATGCCGGTTGTCAGGTGGAGTTGTTCCGCAGGGTCGAAGCACCGCAGGTATTATTCATTTGGAAATTGCTGAGATACAACTATCGCAACCATCGACGTATTCTCGTAATCGATGGTCGGGTCGGGTTCACCGGCGGGTATGGAATAAGTGATGCCTGGACCGGAGACGGCCGCACGGCAAATCATTGGCGCGAAACCAATGCGCGGATCGAGGGACCACTGGTAAAAAACCTCCAAGCTGCGTTCGCCGAGAGTTGGCTGGAGACGACCGGAACGCTGCTCGGCGGCGATGATTATTTCCCACGCCTCGAGCCGCGCGGAAAAATTTCGGCGCAAATCGTCAAGAGCTCGCCGATCGGCGGCAGCTTTCAAAACTACATGCTTTTTTTGATCTCCATCGCCTCCGCGAGAAAATCAATCTCGATTACCAATCCATATTTCATCCCCGACGATCGGATGGTCAACGCTCTGCTCGAGGCCGTTGCCCGGGGTGTCCGAGTAACCGTGCTGGTACCGGATAAGATAGATCACAAAATTGTTTATCGAGCCAGCCGGAGTAACTTCGGCAAGCTGCTGCTCGGCGGCGTTCAGATCTTCGAATATCTGCCCGCTCTTATGCATGCAAAAACCATGGTCGTGGACGGCATTTGGGCAACCATCGGCAGCACCAACTTCGACAACCGATCATTCGCTCTGAACGAAGAACTGAATCTTACAGTTTACGACAGCGCCTTCGCGCACCGTCTCGAAGAGATCTTTGAGGAAGACCTCAAACATGCCAAAAAAATATCCTACCAAGAGTGGGACTCGCGTGGATTTAAGGAAAAGTTCTTTGAGCTATTCTCTTTTCCCATCAGAGAGTTGCTTTGATTTTACGCTGGCCGCTGGCGACCGAGCCACAGCCCGGCGATTCTATAATGACGGTTGTAATCAAGTTTTAACTACCCCTCCCCCTTGGCCCTCTCCGGCAATAGACATTTTCGGAACGCGAAAATCCCCATTCCTGTCATCCCGAGCGCACCGAGAGAACGCGTCTTGTCTGCCATTTACCATTTACCATGACGAGATTCTCCGGCTTCGCCTCCGAATGACAGTTGCGACACACTCTCCAACGGAAGGGGATTACGGGAAGATGACGCCCAGGAATAATAAAAATGCCGCAGGGTAACTGCGCACGGCCTGCTAGAAAACGACCAATACTTCGAAGTCCACCCACCCACTGATTGCGCGACGTCCACCGCCAGGCGACCGGTAGATCGAGCACCAAAAAAAGTGTGACAAACTCCCTCGCCAGGAATTTATGCACTATTTTTGGTCGCCGCTTCGTGTCCCGCTATTAGGACAGTCAACTCTGTCTGCCGTTCTAAGAGACTAAGAATCAATCCGGATGAAAGCCACCCTTGAGCTCCGCCAAACGCAGTCGCGAGCACCCCCCTACTTACTTTTCGTAATTATCCAGATAAACTATAGGACACAATGGTGACTCGGAAGCGGTTGTTCTTGCTTCAGTGCCTTTGTAATTTTGATTATAGGAGCATCCGCACCCGATGCATTGTCCACCACTCATCGTTCTCGTATTTGCGCTGTTAGCTGCCACGGCGACGTTCGCCGGCATCACACCGCCGCTATCCCTACCGCAGCACGTCACTGCCACTGAACTGATACCTCTCACCAGCTCGCGGAAGGATTTCAAGATCATCGACGGCAAGGACCAGGGACGACTGGTGCCGGTGACATTCCAGTCTGATCCTATGGATGAAAAAAGATGGAAGCTCAGCTTCGGCGACTACGGACGCATCTCTTTGCGCAGCAGCTCGGGCGCCCTGATTATGGATCGGCTCGACCTGTTCAACAGCAAGAGCTATGTCATCTATGAACCGGCACTGCGCGTGCTACCCGCCGAATTCGATTCCACCGGCGCCGTTCTGCGCCAGACGGGCTACAAAATGTATAGTGTTGAGACCGGCAAGCTCAAACGGTCCGGCCGTGTGACCCATTTAGTAAAACGGATTTCACCGTCGCAGTTCAGCACGCCGGCCGGCCTCATCGACGGGTATCAAATCGAGATCGAGCACAAGATGGATATGGAATATCGCAGCCAACTCCTGTTGACGGTTAGCCTGGGCTGCCGGCTAGATGACGGTTTGGTATACGGATCATCGCATTACAGACTCAGCAAGTTGGGCGGTCTCCTAACGGAAACGAAAACCAACTCCGCGGCGCTCGCCAGGCGGTCGATAGAGCCCAATTCTTGAGATGACCTATCCCACTTGAATTCAGTTGCCGGAGGGAAAGATTCTTTATCCCGTTCAGTCGAATTTAGTGCTGAGGCCATACTCATGACACTTCGCCCGCAATTCACCTCGGGTACACCCGCGACCGCCTAGGAAAGTCACCGGGAAAGCCAGCACACCTAGGGGTTGTTTCGATGTGCCATTGTCGCTGTGGAACCAACGTCAGGGGCTTGTCAAAACAGTGCTTGTAATCGCTAAGAATCGCTTATTTTCCTTACCGCCCCCCGCACCGTCAGTAGCGTTCGCTCTTCAGCGATTGTTGCTGCTAATCCAGATTCCTAAAAGCACAATGTAGACTTGTTGCATCGTCACCGAGAGGTTAATCTTTGCCCGTGACAACTACCGTCCATAGCGGTGTCCGGTACCCCAGGCGAAAGTCGAGGCGCGTTACCAAACTCCTCCGGAATCGAAGCATCGTTTGGTGGTGCATTCTTGGCCTTGCCGGGTTCTTCACGCTTAACTTGGTCTATCAGGTGATCCGCAAACCCGGTGAGCTCTTCGCTCCGGTCAGTGGCTCCATGGCTAAAACTCCGGCTTCGACATGGCAGAGTTACGGCGCGCTTTTTGAGGAGTACTCCACCAGCATTATCTCGCCGGAATTGCTCGCCGCGCTGGCGCAAGTCGAGAGCGACGGCAATCCCGTTGCGCGCACCTACTGGCGTTGGCAATGGTCGTGGAATCCTTTGGAGATCTATCGGCCGGCCTCGAGCGCCCTCGGCATGTTTCAACTGACCGACGGAACTTTCGCCGAGGCGCGCAGGTATTGCATCCGCGATCACAAAGTCGCGACCAAGGATTCGGGAAACAATTCGGATTCCTGTTGGTTTAATGGCCTCTATACTCGAACCTTGCCGAGCCATGCAGTCGAATTGACCGCCGCCTATCTGCACCAGAGCGTGGTCGATACTTTGACGGCTCGCCGCGCACTTAAAGCCAGCCCTGGACAAAAACAAAAACTGGCTGCCGTGATTCATCTCTGCGGATTGCAAAGGGGACAAACTTTCGCCGCCGGCGGTTTTCGCGTAAAACCCGGCGACAGTTGCGGCACACACAGCCTGCAGCGCTATCTCACGCAAATTGACCTAATGAAAAAACGCTTTGCACGATTGGCGGGAGATTAGGGGAACCACTCCCCATTTCTTCTAGGCCAAATCGAGCTTCGGGCCGGCGCTAGTCGGTGCAACTATCGGCCTTGCATCAAAGTATCAACTCGATTTTGTTTTGATGCGTGCGTACCACCATCACCCTGGAAGACGAGGTCGTTGCATCACTCAAACGGCTATGCAAAGGGCGGTGCCTAAAATTCAAAGACCTCGGCAACTTAGCACTTCGCGAGGGCGTGAAAAACCTGACGACGCCGACCAAGAAGCGCAAGGTCTTTTGGATTCGTTCAGTGGACCTTGGCCCAACCCGGAGTAGCCACGTGGATAACATCGCTGAAGTTCTCGCGGTGGCCGAAGGCGAGTCCTTTAGATGATTTTTGTCGACGCTAACCTGCTCGTCTACGCCCATGTTCGTTCGTTCCAACAACACAACAGCGCGCGCGCCTGGCTCGATTCACAATTCAACGGCGCCTCGCGGGTCGGTTTGCCGTGGCATAGTTTGCTCGCGTTTCTCCGCATCGTCACCAATTCACGCGTCTTCCAAATGGCTGCGACGATGGTGGACGCATGGAAACAAGTCGAAGCATGACTTGCCTGCGAGGTAGCCTGGATACCAGAGGCGACGAAGCGGCATCGCGATGTGCTCGGCGAGCTCCTGAAAGCGTCCGGCACGTAAGCGAACCTCGTCCCGGATGCCCATCTCGCCGCTCTGGCGATCGAGCATGGACTGATTCTCTGCTCCACCGACGGCGATTTCGCGCGTGTCAAAAATCTTCGCTGGCAAAACCCGCTAGTTACTTAAATCCAGGGACGCAACACGGCTTACTGGAGGATTCCCGGCAAATAGGTTTGAAAGCGAGTCTTGAATTGACCAGAGTTTCCTAGCGGATGGGTTCCATCATTCCTTCGAGGCAAGATTTAGTATTCAGGGTCGCGGGGATTCAGTCCGGATTCAGGGTCGGGCCTGAGTTTTGTTTTCTCATATTGGTGCAGATAGCAATTATCAAAGAAGCGAAGCCTGGCATTGCCGCTTTCCTTGAGATGATCGCTCTGACTGTTTAGATTCCAAAGCGACGCCCAGGACCCAATCTTGATCCCGATCACGATTATCAAACCAAGCCTAAGTTGACACAGCGCTTGTTTAGCGGATACTCTCCGCCAAAAAACGAGGGGTCGGTAGCTGTCCATCTGGAAACCGGCAAGGGCACGCGCCCGAGGACGATCAAGTTCCAAATCTGCCCGATCCACAGGCCCGGTGTGGAACGGACAAGGACGAACAGACGGGTCCGCCAATAGTGATCGTGAAGGAGGACGCGCCCCAGCAAGGCATGCAAGGATGAAGGGAGGCAACGATGGACGACCTATTCGATTACATATCCGTCAACACGTACTGGACGATCTTGCTGATCATCCATGGACTGTTGGCGGTCGCTCTGCTGGGAGCGCTCACGCATCAGGCGATGTCGGTGCTCATACCGGTGCGCCAGGCGGCAGGCGCCGGTTTCGTTACCCGCTTCCGCGCGGTGCAGGGTGCCGGCTACGCCACCGCGGTCTGCGTGCTATGGATCGTGACTTTCATCTTCGGCGCATGGATCTACACCAAGTACCGCATCTACGTCCGCGTTCCGATCGAGCAGGAGGGCTTCTGGAAGACACAGGGCTTCTTCGAAATGAAGGAACACCTCGCCACTATCGGCCTCGGACTGCTGCCGATCTATTGGTACCTCTGGAAGAATTCCCAGCACGCGGACTACGACAGCACGCGTAAATGGGTGACCATGTATCTCGCCGGGGGTGCTGGTTTAATTTCCTGGTCGGTCACGTCGTCAACAACGTCAGGGGATTTGGCTCATGAGCACGCCAACCAACACCACGCCGGCCGGGAGCGCGTCTAAATCTCTGGCGTCGTCCACAGCGTTAAGACCTTCGCCATCGTGTTCGGCTTTTCCGCGGCGGCGCTCTACGTGGTTTGTGACATGATGGGCTGGCCGCTGTTCTCCTATCATCCCGCAACCGACCGGGTGGAGCTGTTTTATGCGCGGCCGCGCCAGGGCGAAGGCCCGGTAATGTACTGGTACGGCTGGACAGCTACGTCGATGCTCGGCGCCACCGTGCTCGGCGTGCTCGCTACGTTCCTGCCGGAACACGTCACCCGGAAAATCCCGCTGGCGCTCGTCTGGATCGTCCCGGTCCTTGCAATTCCACTGCTATTCTATTCGCTGATGCCGTTCTGGACGAAGTAGCCGTAATGGGTCGGAGGGTCGGCTTCGGGGACTCGGGTGAAGCTGACATAACCATCTCTCCAATTTGCCCGTTCTAATCCCTTACAGATACGCTTCTTCAGGCATATTGAACGCTGCGCCTTCCTTGGCCAACTGCTCTTTGAAACATCTTGCGAATATACGGATCCTCGTCGCGGTACTCGATGGTGCTGCCGCCCTCTTTTATGTCGAGATTCAATCCGCGCCAATCGACGCCGGGCACACCCATGACTCGCCTGGGAAAGCCGCCCAGGAAGGCGAGCACACGCAAAGGTTCTTTCGATGCGCCATAGTGGCCGTGGAACCAGCCGGCGTCGCCGGGGGCGGCACTGACGATGCCGCCGGGCTTGTAGTCTTGGCGTAGCACCAACTCGCCCTTGCCGTCTTTCCACGGCGTGGTCCCCGCCTCGCCGGGCCAGGTGATCGTGTAGCCCTTGCCGCCTAAGCACAACAGCACCGGGCCGGCTTCATGGTTGTGACAGCGGGAGTAGCGGCCGGGCGCATACTGGGCGATGAAGCCCTGAAAACTATTGCCGGACAGGTTCCAAAAGAAAGTCCGGTGGCCGACGCCGCGCTGACCGTCAAGCGGCAGCTCGACGCGGTCGGCGTCCGGGATAATGTTACCGTAGTTGCGCGCCCGGCCGTGGCGCGGATCCTTGCCGAGTTCTGACTGCGCTTTGAAGTAATCCGCACTGCCATCGTAGCGATCTTTGAATTGGTACGGATTGTTAAACAGCGCGTCCTGACTCCTATACAGGTGAAAGATCGGCGGCGCATTGGTCACGCTGAGGAGCAACGCCGGGCTGGAGGTGGCGTTGACGATGCGGTGCCAGGTATTCAGCGGTGGAGAAAAGAGGCTACCCTGCTGCCACTCGAAGGTCTGCGTCTTGTTGCCATCGCCGTCGTTCCAGATCTCCGTCGTGCCGCGCCCCTCAAGCACGTAGAAGATCTCCTCGTACATGTGCTTTTCCGGAGTAATCACGCCGGCACTGGGCACCTCGATAACGTACATCCCCTGAAGACCGCCACAGCCGTTAAGGTCGATGAACGCGCCTTGCGCGCCCATGCGCTTCCAAGGCGCCAAAGTCAGATCGCGAATGTCGTAAAACCCCACCGTGCCGCGATGGATCGGCAGATTTTGCTCGTCCATGTAAAGCTCGTAGGAAGTGGCCTGCCTTACCCAGCGTTTAGTACCGACAAAATCTTGCGCCATGCTGCATTGCCTCCGTTGATTCTCCAGTTTGCTTCACTCACAGTCGGCACGGTGAAAGCGCTTATACCTCGCGCGAATCGAGGACGCCGACTGTACAAGACGGATATGCCACCACTGGGCAGTAGCATGCAAGCAAACGATTCAGTGTCAGAAAAAAATCGCGTGGGCGACAGCGAGCTAGCCAAGAACGCGACAAACTAGTCCGAACATTTCGCCGTGAATGATGTAGAAAGGAGTGAGTTCACCCAATGGCGAGGGGCACGTCAACCGATGCCTTATCGAAGATGTTTCAGAAATGGCAGCCGGGTTGCGTGCTTTGGTCCGTGAAGTTATAGGAGTGAGGTCGGCAATAGCGGCAAGGTTACAGCCGTTGCTCGACGACCATGCCACGCCGGATCACCACTGCCAAAACATCGTCCGCGTCGCGGTGGCATTCGATGAATCGGCGTAACGCCGCCACCTCGTCCGTGGTAAAGCAGCTTCGGCAATTGTCCAGGAGCGTGCTCCAGGCGGCAGCGTCCAGCTGTCCGTAAACGATATTGTCATCGACCAGGGTGAACTCGCGGCTGTAAACAGAGCGGGCGTCGAGGCCGCTGACGACCTGGCGATAAAGGTGCACGAACAAATCGATTTTCTGGTCGGACAAAGGCTCTGCCGGCGCCCAGGGAAAATGCAGTTTCATTTCCTTGCGCAGCGAGTTTTCCTGTACGTCGAGAGTCGACTCTCCCGGGACCAGTCGGCCTGGAACCCATTCAAACCGCAGTGGCTCCTGAATAGTCGACCGAACCCGCCGCAGTAAGACGGTCTCCTTGCCGTCGGTAGCCTCGATAAAGCCAGTGGCCATGGGATCGGAGCTCGGGCCGTCGGAGAAATAGCTCTGCCCGGTGGCCTCAAGCGGTTCGAGCCGATGGCCGGCATGACTGCTCATAAAATCATGCCAATCGTTGGCCGCCGTTTCGTTGGCTTTGCCGGCTGAAACGGAATAGCTGGGCGCTTTATCAAACGCTGTCACATGATGCACGGCATCACAGTTGCGGCAGCGGATAAATTTCGGGTTAAGCATATTTTCTCTGTTGCGCGGCCAGCGCCGCCTGGGCCGGGAAGCTCATGAGGACTCGGGTCCCGACGTTGGGATTACTGGTGATGCTTAGTTTACCACCGATGAGATCAGCCATGCGGCGCGCCACCGTGAGCCCGATGCCCAAACCGGAGAAGGCGCGCCGCGACGAATTGTCGGCTTGATGAAACGGTTCGAAAATCGTGGCGATTTTGTCCTGCTCGATACCGACCCCGGTGTCGATGATTTCAAAATCCATAGCGGCGCGGTCCGCCGACGCGCCGACATTGATCGTGATTTCGCCTGCCGCGGTGAACTTGACTGAGTTATTAAAAATATTCTGAAAAACCCGTTCGACTTTGGCGCGGTCGTTGACCATCGACAAATCGCCGTCGGCGAACTGCACATTGAGTTGCAAGCCCTTATCGCGGATCATCTTCTCGTGCCGGTCAACCGATTCCTTGACGAGATCGCGGGCATCGAACTTCTCGACACTGGCGCTGGCGTCGCCGGCGTTGAGCGAAGTCATCCACAGCACGTTATCGATCAACTCCAAAAGCTCTTCCGAATTGCGGTAGACGGTTTCGAGAACCTTCTGCTGTTCCTCGCTGAGCTTGCCGATGACCTGGTTGAGCAGCAGATAGACGAAGCCGACAACCACGCTGAGCGGCGTGCGCAGTTCATGGGAAACGTTGGAGAGAAAATCGGACTTGACCTGGCGCAGTTTGGCCTTCGCGGTGCGCCGTTCCAAGCCACGCCGGACCAGCGACAGGATGTGGTTCACGTCGAAGGGCTTAGAGATATAATCGAACGCGCCCAGGCGTAAACCTTCGATGGCCGTGTCGAGCGAGCCATAGCCGGTGATGATGATGGCCTCGATGTCGGGATCATGGGCTTTGACCTTCTCCAGCACGTTGATGCCGGTCAGCCCCGGCATCTTGAGATCTAAGGTCACCAGGTCCACCGGATGCCGCTTGAGCATCTCGATCGCCTGGGCGCCCCGGTCGGCGATAAGCACATTGTAATAGGGGTTGAGAATCATCTTGAGCGATTCTCGCGGTCCCATCTCGTCATCGACGACTAATATGTTGGGTTTGCTGGCATCCATAGCGAAGCTATTTCAGCAAGGCGCATGCCACCAGGGGTTTTAGGTAAGGGATTGAATTTAGAGGGAGTTTTCCCGCAAGAAGGGACCGTTAAGGAAGCTGAAGGCAACAAAAATGTCCAATTATGACGATAATTTCACCTCGTCATCGTCGTCCTCATCGTTGGGATTGTGGATCTTGAGTTTCTCGATGCGGTACTTGAGGATGCGCCGGCTGGTGTTGAGAATCAATGCGGCCTTGGTCTGATTGAAGCCGGTGCGCTGCAAGGCTTTGACGATCAGCTCGCGCTCGAACTCGTCAACCGCGTCGCTCAGCGGCCGCGAACCGCTCAAGACGTCTTCTTTGAGCGTGGCGGTTTGATCCGTCGAGCGCAAGCTCGGCGGCAAATCGCGCAGCGTCACGGTTTCTTGAGGCGTCAAAATCGTCAGGCGTTCGATCAAATTCTCCAGCTCGCGAATGTTACCTGGCCAAGGATAAGACGTGAAAAAGTCGACAACCTCAGGGGACAGCGTCTTGGCAGCGATCGAATGTTCCTGGGATTTGAGGCGCAAGAAATGGTCGAGCAACAAGACAATATCGTCACGGCGTTCGCGCAGCGGGGGCAAGAACAAAGAAATCACATTGAGCCGGTAGAACAGATCCGGCCGGAACTCAGCGTTTTTGGCCATCTGCTCCAGATCGCGGTTACTCGCCGCGATGATGCGCACGTCCACTTTGATTTCGTCCGTACCACCAAGACGGCTGAAAGTCTCTTGTTCGATAGCGCGCAGAAACTTCGCTTGGACACCGATGTCGAGTTCGCCGATCTCATCAAGGAAAAACGTGCCGCCATGGGCGAGTTCGAAGCGGCCGATCTTCTTCTGCGACGCGTTAGTAAAAGCGCCTCGTTCATAACCGAACAGCTCGCTCTCCATCAAATTTTCCGGCAAGGCGGCGCAGTTCACCACCACGAAAGGTTTCGAGCGCCGGTCACTATTGTAATGAATCGCCCTGGCGATGAGTTCCTTGCCGGTGCCGCTTTCACCGGTAATCAGCACCGTGCTTTTTTTCGCCGCCACCATGCTGACCGCTTTGAAGACGTCGGTGATTTGCTTGGACTTGCCGATGATGAAGTCGATGCCGTACTTGCGGCCGACTTCCTCCTTCAAGCGCTCCAATTCTCTCGACAGCTGGACTTTTTCCAGCGCATGCTCGACGCGCAAACGCAGTTCTTCCACGTCAAATGGCTTGGTCACATAATCGAAGGCGCCAGTTCCCTTGGCCGTAAATGCCGTTCTGGCGGTATTGATACCGGTGAGCATGATCACCTGGCAGTCGGGGTGGATAGATTTGATTTGCTTGAGCACACCGAGGCCGTCGGCGCCCGGCATCATGACGTCCAAGAGCACAGCGTCTGGCCTTTCCTCGGTAACCTTCTGCATCGCTTCATCGGCGGACGAGGCTTCCAAAACCCGGTAAATCTTGTTGAACACCATTTGCAGCGATTGGCGCACGCCGGCTTCGTCGTCCACCACCAACAATAAGGGCTGACTCATGTCAGTTTTTTTTTCCGTACTCAACAATCGGGAACTCCATTCTAACCATGTCTATTTCCGCCTTGGGCTGGTCCGTGATAAAGCGGTCGCCGTTTTTTTCCACCCAATGTTTGGCTAACAACGCACCAAGCAGCAGGCGGCTATCCTCGGGCCGAACGCTGTGGGCGTTCAAGCAATCGGCGACCGACCCCATAGGGCCACCTTGACCGAGGTCATGGCCAAGGTCCGGGCTGGCTGATCAACATGTCATGGTACTCCTCAGAGCTGTCTATCAGCAACCTACAGGCCAATTCGCAGCGTTTATTTTTCAAACAGTTAGCTTGCGGGAAGCAACCTTGACACTGTCAACGGTGGGCAAAAAGTGACAAGAATGACAATCGAACAACGATCGTTCGATGTACGCCAGCTGTTTTTTGTCGGAGCAAATTGGTCTGAAGCGTCCGTTTTTCTTCCAATCAAACGGGGTTACCGTTTAGTGCAAGGCGTGAATCTGGCCGCCGGCGATTTTGGTCTTTTCCTCGAGCGCAATCGCGCTTTGCAACAGCTGGTTGAAGTCGGCGTTTTGTAAACGCCCACAGACTCATCAATGACTAAGGTCCGCATTATCAGTGAAAACCGTACCGCTCGTGGGTGTTAGCCATACCGCTCGCGCCGGCCCGAACCGGAGCGCTAACAGGCAAATGGACAAAAAACCCGGTTCCCTGTCCTACCTTACTCTCCACGGTGAGAAAACCGCCATGTTCCTCGACAATCTGATGAGACACGGCCAACCCCAAGCCACTGCCTTCTTCCTTGCCGCTGGTAAAGAACGGATCGAAAATATGCTCCAGATTATCGTCCGGAATACCGACACCGGTATCGCGCACCTCCACCTGGACAAACTGCCCGACCGGCGCCGTGCCTCGGCGCGTAACCTCCCGGCTCGAGATTGTGATGGAACCCTCTCCGTCCATGGCTTGGATCGCATTGAGTATGAGGTTCATAAATACCTGCTTCATCTGTTCTCTGTCAATCCAGGCCTTGGGAACCTCGGTGGCGAAGTCGCGAACGATGACAACGCCTTTTTCCTTGGCCTGAGCCTCCAAAATACGCGCGATGTTGTCGACCACATCGTTGATATTTTCCGGCGCGACATTGGGCTTAGACGGGCGCGCGAAACTGAGCAGATCGTTGATCAAACCACAAATGCGGTCAACCTCTTTGAGCGCCAAACCCTGAAACCCATCGCGGAATTCCGCGTCATTGTAGCGTTCTGGCAAGAGTTGTGTAAAGGTGCGGATCGCCACCAACGGATTGCGGATCTCATGGGCCAGCCCGGCGGTCAACAAACCTAACGAAGAAAGCCGATCGGCTCGCCGCAGAGTCACTTGGGATTGTTTGAGATTTTCATATAGCCGGGCGTTTTCGATGGCGATCGCCGCCTGATTCCCTAGGGTTGAAAGCAATTCCAAATCTTCATCCGAGTAAAGAGATTTGTCTTCTTTGTGGCCCAAATTCAAAATACCGATGAGCTTTTCCTTCGAGATGATCGGCAAACTGATCTCCGCGCCGAGCTTGCCCATGGTGTCAATCGTCTGCGGCGTCTCCGGTCCCACCGGCACCCACTCTAGCTCCTCCTTGATGATCGGCTCTTTGCGGCTCTGCAAGAGCTTGATCAAGGGTCCATCGCGCGACAAGAGTATTCGCTCCGGATGCTCGAAGTCGAGGCCAACGCTCGCTTCTAAATTGTAACTGCCCTTCCCTTCGTTGCTGAGCAGAAGCGAAACTTTGTCAATCCGCAGCGACTTGCCGATAGTCTCAACGAGTTTTACAGATAGCGCTTTGATTTCGACGATTGAGACCATGTCTTGGCTGGAGCGCAGCAGGGTTTCACGGTAGTCAAATCCCTTCTTGAACAGCACTCGCTCTAGCGCATCTTCGGTTCTGAAGCGAACTTTGGGAAATAAAAAACCGACAGTTATGAATAAAAGAAGAATCGCGACAGAAAAATTGACATTTACGGCGTCAAAGGCAAGATGCTGTCCCCAAATGACGACTAGGAAACACGGGATTAACAGTCCTACAAGTAACGCCGCGTAAATGACACTTCGCTTAATGACTACGCTGATATCCATTAACCGATAATGCGTAACGGCATAGGTAATAGGCAAAGTATAGAGATAGACTAGAGGCGCCCCAAAGGGTGGCACTTGCGACGTAAAGAATGGAGTGAACGACATGCCGCCCGCAACGAACCCAATCACAGTTGAATAAATTACGTATTTGAGTTGGTTTCTCTTCACAACCGCATCGGTGCGGCGAAAAGAGTCGAGTAATTTAGCGAACGCTATGATTGGCAAGGCGACGAAACTAGCAACGTATACCAGGTAAAACTCCCCAGGGATCTCGTAGAATCCTCCGTATGAATACTGCCGTACTCCACTCAAGAGCGACCCATGAAAGTAGAAAAAGAACTCGATCAGGGCAACACCATACGCCACAACTAACAGCCTCAAATGTCGCTTTTCTTCTGTCAATAAAGAAAGTACAAAATGCAAATACGTTGGAGGTATCAGTATCGCTCCAAGATAAACTATCAGCGTTGCGTATTGGGCAACAACCTCGGTTGCGGCTTGAGTCATCAGAAAACGACCGAGATGCCAGCCGCTGACAGATACACAAAGGGCGAACCAGGTTCGCCTCGTCGACACTCGCGTCTCTCCTCGATATAAAATGAAGAGTCCAGCAACAAGTGAAGACAAAGCCCCGAACAAATAATTTATAATGTACCAGGACACGTTATCTATGATCGCCTTGGCCGAGTACGCAGGCAGCATTGTAACCACCAAATCCGCTCGACAATTTCATGATGTTTCGAACAGACGTCGCTCGTCCAACATTTGGAACGAAGTCAAGATCACACTCCGGATCCTGGCTGGTTAAGTTGAGGGTTGGGTGAATGTACTGACGATCTAACATTAAAACACAGGCGAGAAATTCTAACGCACCGCAAGCTCCGAGACTGTGACCAATAATGGACTTCGTCGAACTCGCACAAAGTTGCCCTGCATGGTTGCCAAAAACTTTCCTTATCGCCATCGTTTCTGCTTTATCATTTTGAATTGATGCACTTCCGTGCGGATTCACATAATCGACGTCGTCACAGTTAAGGTGAGCATCATTAAGTGCGGCAGACATCGCTCTCACGCAGAAATCACCTGAGGGAAGCGGATGGTGGGTGTGAAAGCCATCAAAAGCCTCCCCATAACCAAGAATTTCCCCATAAATTCGAGCACCACGAGAGAGAGCATGATTCATTTCTTCGAGAATAACGATGGCTGCACCTTCAGCAAGCACAATCCCATCGCGGTCGATACTATATGGACGACAGGCCATAGTCGGCTCATCGTTACGTGATGACAGAAGGCCAACTGAGGAGAACGCTGTAATGACCAAAGGTGTAATCGGCGCGTCCGATGCACCAGTGATGGCCACATCATATTCACCTCGCCGAATCAGCCTAAATGCCTCGCCGATAGCCGAAGTTCCGGATGCACACGCTGAGACTATCGTGGATATTGAGCCATGTACGCCACAAAACATACCGATTTGAGTGGCAAGTGAACTTGGTAAGACTAAGCTACTAAAAAAAGGCGGGATGCGCCTAGCCCCTTTCTCAATGAAGATCGAATGAACTTCCTCCGCATGGGCCAAAGCGCCGATTGCGGTCCCGATTCGAACACAGACCCTATCGCTTTCGTCCTCGCTAAATTTATCGGGTAGAGCGGCGTCTTCCATTGCGAGCTTTGTGGCTGCTAGTCCCATCACGGCAAAACGATCCAGCCGTCGAAGGAGGATTTGCGGGAAAAAAGAATGAGGATCAAAATCGCAAATTTCACCTGCTATGCGAACCGGAAAGGTTTCCGAGTTGAACGCTGTGATCGGTTTGATGCCCGAACGCCCACTTTTGATACCCTCCCAAAACAGCTCTTTTCCAATCCCAATTGGGGATAAAACCCCAAGACCGGTAATGGCTACTTTTCTCTCATTCGAGTGCATCACTACGCCAATCCGCGAATTCTAGTGGGGGTACTCAGCAACTTTGCTAGGGCGATCCTAACTCCCCTAACGTTGTTCATATTAAAGATTTGTCTGATCTCCCATGTTCGAGTTCTTCAAAAGCCAAGCGTCGATAATTTTCTTATCGAATCGCCATTGGTTACCGACTTTGAAAGCTGGAATCTTTTTCTTGGTCACCAAACGGTAGACCGTGAATTTATCCACTTTCAGATACTGAGCGACCTGCTCGGCCGTTAGTAAATTTTCTTGCATTGGCTCCTCACTTATGGCAATCATTGGCAATTGTTTGCATTGATATACAAAGTCCGGCTCTAAGAGTCAACGATTTTCTAAGGAATCAGATGGCCAACACGAGATTAGGATTTTACGGTCTATTATTGGTCACTTTGCTTAACGGAAACGACTTGGCGATTTCGGGCGGGTTCATGATACCACACCAGACCGCTCGAGCACTGTCTCTCTCCAATGCCATGACTGCCGGCGTTGATGATGCGTCTGCCGTCTATTATAACCCTGCTGCGCTTTCAGAAGTGCCTGGGAACAACCTTCTCCTCAATGGAATGTATATTGGGGCCGTAAGTTCGGTGGAGAATAGTGGCCGAGAGGCAGTAAACAAACACGACGACAACTTCCTCGGGAGCCTCTTCGCCAACTATCATATCCCCGGCACTGACATTTCGGCGGGTATCGGAACCTACACACCTTTTGGACTTGCGACAACGTATGAGCGGGACTTCACCCGTTTCGCCGCCGAACGTACGGAGCTTCGAACATTGTATGTCACTCCATCGCTATCTTGGCATCCCTCGCCGATACTGTCGATTGGCGCCGGTGCTAGTTTCGTCCATGCGTCAGGGTTATTCTCTCGCTCTCTTTGCTTTAACACTCTGGCTTGTACGTTCGCGCCTGGAGCGGCAGAAGCGCACCTGCGCGTGACCGACACAACGAATGCGTTCGCATACAACGTCGGTCTATTAATCAAGCCTTTGGATAACTGGAAGTTTGGATTCAGCTATCGTGGACGGACAGATATTCGGTTCGATGATGCCGACGCGAAACTTGGTGGAGTGCTGGGTGGCCAGAAAGTGAAAGCAGATGTTCAGCCGATACCGCTGCCACCCGTTATTAACGCCGGTGCACACTGGCAAATAACACCGGCCTGGGGCGCGGAATTAGTCTATGAATTTACCCGCTGGAGCGAATTTAAGACATTCAAAGCGACATTTAAGAGCGGGCCGCTGCCCGGTTTTAATCTTCCACAAAATTGGCAAGACACGAGTACGGTCAGATTTGGCAGCCACTATAGCCTAACTAAGAATATTGAACTGCGCGGCGGACTCGCGGTTGAAGAAACTCCGATACCAAACGGCACACAAAATCCCAGCATCCCCGATGCAGACAAACTCACCTTGAATGTAGGTATCGGCTATAAATGGGAAAAATTTTCTTTCGACCTGGGTTATCAAGCGGTATTCTACAAAACTCGCCGGATAACCAACAACGAGCTGGAAGGGACACCTGCGACCGGAATACCCTTCGCAGGCGCTCCAGGCAAAGATCAGTATGAAACGTTTAGTAACTTTGTCATCGTATCAGTGGGGTATAAATTTTAAACCGGTGAACTACGCGGCGACCTGTCAATCATCCAAATCAATGACTAAAGACTGGAATTTCTCCAAAAAGGTCTTACATCCTCTAACTGGCGCTAGGTGCTCCTCCTCACCCTCCCCACTTTCACCCATGTATCCCGCAGCGTTACTGAGCGATTGAACACATTTCGTTGATCCGTCGACTCCCGATCGACGCAGAAATACCCCAGCCGTTCGAACTGATAGCGCTCGCCGATTTTTGCGCCAGCGAGACTGGGCTCGACACGGCACGCGACGAGACGCTCCAGGGAACTGGGATTGATGTTAGCGAGCCAATCGGCGCCTTCCGGTACGTCATCGGGGTCCTCCACCGCGAAAAGATGATCGTAGAGTCGGACTTCAACCTCGACGGCATGAGATGCGGATACCCAATGGATTGTCGCTTTGACTTTGCGCTTGCTTCGCGACGAGCCGCTTTTCGTTTCCGAGTCGTAGGTGCAGCGCAACTCGCGCACCTCACCGCTGCTGGGATCTTTTACGACTTCGTTGCACTTGATGATATAGGCGTAACGCAGACGGACCTCTGTGCCTGGTGAGAGACGGAAAAATCCTTTGGGCGGCTCTTCACGGAAATCGTCCTGCTCGATGTAAAGCTCGCGGGAGAACGGAACTTTGCGCGTGCCGGCGCTAGGGTCTTCAGGGTTGTTGACCGCTTCCAACTCTTCGACCTGACCCTCAGGATAGTTTTCCAAGACGACTTTGATCGGCCGCAACACCGCCATCACGCGCGGCGCGCGCTTGTTGAGATCCTCGCGCAGACTATGCTCAAGCATGGCGATATCGACGGTGCTGTTGCCTTTGGCCACGCCGATCCGCTCGCAAAAATTACGAATCGCTTCCGGCGTATAACCGCGCCGGCGGATGCCGGCCAACGTCGGCATGCGCGGATCGTCCCAGCCGGCCACAAGCTTTTGCTGGACCAGTTGCAGGAGCTTACGCTTACTCAACACGGTGTGAGTTAGATTGAGCCGGGCAAATTCGATCTGCTGCGGATGATGCACGGCCAGTCGATCCAAAAACCAATCGTACAGCGGCCGGTGATCCTCGAACTCCAGCGTGCAAATCGAGTGCGTAATGCCTTCGATGGAATCGGATTGGCCGTGGGCGAAGTCGTAGGTTGGATAAATGCACCAGTTATCGCCGGTGCGATGATGGGTCGCGCGCAGCACCCGGTACATGACCGGATCGCGCAGATTGATATTGGGCGACGCCATATCGATCTTGGCGCGCAACGTGCGGCCGCCGTCCGGCACTTCGCCGGTGCGCATGCGCTGAAACAGGTCGAGATTATCGTCCACCGAGCGGTCGCGATAGGGGCTGGGCTTGCCCGGCTCGGTGAGCGTGCCGCGATACTGGCGCATCTGCTCGGCGTTGAGATCGCAAACAAACGCCATCCCGGCGTGAATTAATTGCGCGGCAAACTGGTAGAGCCGCTCGAAATAATCCGAGGCGTAATATTCTCCGTCCCAAGCGAACCCTAGCCAGCGGACGTCTTCTTTGATCGAATCGACGTACTCGACATTTTCCTTGCTTGGATTCGTGTCGTCGAAACGCAGATTGCACTTGCCGCCGAACTCGGCAGCCAAGCCGAAATTGAGACAGATCGATTTGGCGTGACCGATGTGCAAGTAGCCATTGGGCTCCGGCGGGAACCGAGTATGGACTCGGCCGTGATTTTTGTTCTGCCGAATATCCTCAACGACAATGTTACGAATGAAATGAGATGGCACCGACTCATTCGCCGAGCTATCTTTGCTACTGTCTCCCTCTGCCATGTTAGCTACCCCAGGATTACTTTAATTCCGCGGATATTAGCATATCCGCGGCGATTTCATAACGCGCCGTTGACGCCATTTCAGCCGCCTGTTAGCTTCACGCAATGGCACAAGTCAGAACCCGATTCGCTCCCAGCCCGACCGGCTACCTCCATATCGGCGGCGCGCGCACCGCGCTGTTTAATTTCCTCTTCGCGCGTCATCATGGCGGCAAGTTTATCCTGCGCATCGAAGACACCGACCGCGAACGGTCGACCCCCGAGGCGATCCAGGCGATTCTCGACGCCATGAAGTGGCTCGAACTCGATTACGACGAGGGGCCGTTTTATCAGACCGAGCGCTACCCGCTTTACCGGCAAAAGGTCCAGGAACTCTTGGCCATGGGCAAAGCTTATCCCTGCACTTGCAGTGCCGCGGAGCTCGACGCCAAACGCCAAGCGGCGATGAAAGAAAAACGCAAACCTTCCTATGACGGCACTTGCCGGCCCGCAGAAGGCGTGATTGCGGCGCTGCCCACCGACACGCCCTATATCATCCGCTTTCGCACTCCGCGCGAGGGCACGACGGTGGTCAAAGATTTGATCAAGGGCGATGTCGTCTTTGAAAACCGCGAGCTTGACGATCTCATCATCGCCCGCACCGACGGCACGCCGACGTATAATTTCTGCGTCGTCGTCGACGACATCGACATGGCGATCAGCCATATCATCCGCGGCGACGACCATCTGTCCAACACGCCGCGGCAGATTCATTTCTACCAAGCTTTGGGCAGTCCGCTACCACAATTCGCTCATGTGCCGCTCATCTTGGGTACCGACAAGGCGCGGCTGAGCAAGCGCCATGGCGCCACTTCGGTCATCACCTATCGCGACATGGGTTACTTAGCCGAGGCGGTGGTAAATTATCTCGTCCGTCTGGCCTGGTCCCATGGCGACCAGGAGATATTTACGCGCCAGCAATTGCTCGACATGTTCAGCTTGGAACATGTCGGCAAGGCTGCAGGCATTTTCAATCCCGAAAAATTTCTCTGGGTGAATTTTCACTATTTGAAGACCAAACCACTGTCTCAACTGGCTGAAGAAGTCGTCCCGTATATCCAAGCGAAGGGCTATCCAGTACCTCAGGATCGCCAGTGGCTCGAAAAGATGATCGCAACTTTGCGCGAGCGCGCCAAGACTTTGGTCGAGCTGGTGGAGATGGCGCGGTACTATCTCGACGACCGAATCGTCTACGACGAGAACGCCGCGGCGAAGTTTTTGACCGCAGCCGCAGCCGACAGCATGTCCTCCCTGGCCGGCAAACTAGCGGCGCTGAGTGAATTCACCGAAGCCAACATCGAGCATGCCTTCACCAGCACGCTCGAAGAACAGCGCCTGAAGATGGGCGAACTAGCGCAACCGGTGCGGGTCGCGCTAACCGGATCGACCGTAAGCCCAGGCATCCACGATGTCATCGCGGTGCTCGGCAAAGACCGCAGCATTGCTCGACTCAAACAAGCAGTTGAGCGAGCCAAAGCTTGAGTCCGCCAACTTGACTCTGTAAATCAATTCTTCTACTTTGAATTCGCTGCGAATTTGAGGAGTCGGCTAATTGGTAAGCCACCTGACTCTGAATCAGGCGATTGTAGGTTCAAGTCCTGCCTCCTCAGCCAAGGTCCCATCGTCTAGCGGTTAGGACACCGGCCTCTCACGTCGGGAACACGGGTTCGATTCCCGTTGGGACCACCAAGTTTTCTTCCCTTGCCTAGAACGATGCATCGCGCCGATGGCCAACAACCCGCAGCGGTCATGATCGCGCGTTATACCCGTTCGGGCTAAAGCGCCGGTTGCGCCAATGCAAACTCCACGAAGCGCGGCAATAAGACTACCTTCATGCTTCTGAACACCACGTTCCGCGCCTTTCGCCACCGCGACTACTTGATCTACTGGCTCGGCCTATTTTTTGGCCATACCGGTACCCTGGTGCAAACCACGGCGCAAACTTGGCTGATATTTCAACTCACCGAATCGCCTTTTTACTTGGGTCTGGAAGGACTCTGCCTCGGGTTGCCGCGCGTGCTGTTTTCCGCCTTCGGCGGCGCCGTGGTCGACCGTACCGACCGAAAAACCATTTTTTTGCTAACCCAAATTTGCTTCGTCGCGATGGCGCTTTTTCTCGGCGTCATGCATCATCTCGGGCTAATCCAGGTCTGGCATCTTTTACTGGTCTCGGCGTTCACCGGCTTGCTGGTTTCCTTCGAGCAGCCGGTGCGCCAGTCGATCCTGCATCATCTCGTGCCGCGCGAAGACTTGCCAAACGCGGTCACGCTCTATCAAATGGTCTTTAACGGCTCGATGCTGTTCGGACCGTCCATCGGAGGTCTGCTAATCCCGGTGATCGATACCAAAGGCTGCTTCTTTCTCGCCACTATCGGTAATCTGCTGGTGTTGGTCACGATATTTCTCATCCACATACCTGCTACCGAGCCGGCAAGCGGCAAGACCAGTCTTACACGCGATATGATCGACGGTCTGAGGCTCGCATGGAACACGCCGATGTTTCTCGCACTCTTCACGGTCCTCGCCGTCGTCAGCTTTTGCACCAAGCCGTACACCCAGTTCATGCCGGTGTTCGCGCAGACGATCTTGAATGTCGGCGCTCCCGGTCTCGGCATGCTGCTCATGGCGCCCGGCGCCGGCGCGATCTTGGGCGGGCTGACACTCGCCTCAGTGCGCCGCTTCCCCAGGCCGGCGCGGCTGCTGTTTGGCCTCGCCGCCGGCTTCGGTGTCTCGATCGCCCTATTCGCCACTTCGCGCAGCTTTCCATTGTCGCTGGTGTTTTTGTTTATCGCCGGCGGCTTCCAAACGACATTCCTGTCGGCGGTCGCCACGCTTCTGCAATTCCACACCAACGAGCATAACCGCGGCCGCATCATGTCGATGTTCGGTTTGATCAATCGCGGCCTCGGCCCCATGGGCAGCTTCCCCTTCGGCCTGATCGCCACCTGGATCGGCGCACCTTGGACGGTGGCGATTTGCGGCGCACTCACCATCGGTCTGGTCGGCTATGTGGTCAACTTCCGTACGAGTTTACGTGACGCTAAAGCTGTCGGTGAGAGCTGATTTGGAAATGCACCTAGAAAAATTCGCAGCACGAAATCCGAAACAAATTCAAAGCTATGGAAAATGAAACACAAGCAAGGGTTCCAAACAGGGGAATCGGATTCGGCGTTTTTGGATTTTCTGATTTCGAATTTATTGGGCCTCGGTTTCGAAGTTTGTGCTCCGGATTCCGGTTTACCCTTGCGCGGTTCGTTTCGATCCGCGGCGCCGTTTTCGATATTCGGCTGGCGGATTTCCGCCAGCCGTGGCGTCCCACAAACACAAGACCGGTTAAAGTTTTCCCCTGTGAACGCAAGTGTTCGATGCGCCGGCGCACGTTTTAGCGCAGCGTGTTAGACACCGGCTTGCCGCCTCTTGGTAATCGATGGTGAGTGAGTGTGAGTGAACTGCGAAACGTGGACTAGCGTTTGTTCTCGGCGAGCTGGCGCTTCCAACCGAGGGTACGGGCCTTGGCGCCAACCTCTTCGGCTTCGGCGATCATGCCCTTCTGCTGATAGAAGATCGACAAGCTGGTATAGGCGAGTTCATCTTCCGGCGCCGCCGCGATCAAGCGTTTAGCTACGTCGATGGCTTGATCGACTTTCTCTTGGTGCGCGTAGGTCATCGCCAACGCATGCAACGCCTCGGCGTAATTGGGATCTTCATCGAGGGCATGGAGATAGGCGGCAACCGCATCGTCCAGGCGATCTTCAGCGAAATGCTCCATCCCCTGGTTGTAGAATTCTTCTTTATTCACGGGCGCGGTCAGTTGAGCGATTGACTATCAAGTTTATCAAGGCGCGGCGGGCGGCGGTACCGGCTCGGGCCGGCATTGTTGCAGCAAGACTTTTTTGAGCATGGTCGGATTGACCGGTTTTTTGAAGATCACGCCCTGCAAACCCTCGAGGCAACTGCGCTTGATGATGTGGTCTTTGTCGTAATTGAACGCCGTCATCAAGACTACAGGAAGCTCGGGCGTGTTTTTCTTGACGGTTTGATAGAGCTCGTAACCATCCATGTCAGGCATGACGACATCGCTCAACACGACATCGAAACGACGCCGCCCCAACCACTCCATGGCGTAGACACCGGAAGCCGCGGTCTCGATGCAGCAGCGCTCCGACTCCAACAGCTGCTTGAGCGACTGGCATATGCCCGCGTCGTCGTCGACCACCAAAACGTTAAGACCGCTCAAAGGAAAGCGCGCGTCGGGCGCCGGCCGGACGCAGGGTTTCTCGCCAGCCGTGGCATCGACATGGAGATCGGTCATCATCTTGCCGTCGAGATACTCCGTGGTGCCGTACTCGCCCTCTTCGGCCATTTTGGCCATGCGCGTCGTGATGTCTTGCATCTTGCGCACCTGGGACGCCACCGAGTCGAGGCGGTCCGACTCGACGATATAATCCTCGTCGCTGGCGACGCGCTCGACATATTTCTTCATCAACTCGGTCTGATTGACCAGGACTTCCAAACAATTATTGATCTCATGGGACAACCCGACGGCGATCTCGGCCAGGGTTACTAAACGGTCGCGCCGGCGGATTTCGCGAATATCCTTGGCAAAGCCGATGGAGCCGATTTCGCGGCCCTGATCGTCGTAAATAATCGAAGCGGAAATGGCCACGGGCATCTGCTCGCCGCGTTTGGTTTTGAAAACCGTTTCGAAGTTTCTGACCCGGCCCTTGCCGTCACCGTCGTCGGCACGCATTGTCTTCATGACTTTGCGCGCCTCTTCGAGGTTAGGATAAATCTCTAAAACGTTTTTGCCTAAGACTTCGTCGTAGGAAAAACCCAAATTCTGCCGCGCGCCGTCGTTGTAGAAAGTAATCGTGCCGGACTTGTCGACCGAAATGATGATGTCAGGAGAACTCTCAACGAGCTTCTGAAAGTATTGAACCGGCAGGGCCATAGGATCGGGATGTTGAGTTGCATGATAAGTCGAAGGGCGTTATCAATGCAAGAGCCTATCACCTGGCCCTCGAAATAGAACAGCTCCAACCATCTTTACTGGCATCATGGAACCCACGAGGGACACTCGACAACTGACCTGGCTCCTTGCTTGGGCGGTAGTTTTTTGTGACATCGGCACTTCGATCTACTACGTTCCGGGCATCCTCTACGGCAACGTCGGCGATAACACTCCATTTTTCGTCTTGTTAACGACTCTGGGCTTCATCCCACTCGCCCTGAAGTATATCGAGATCAGTTGGCGTAACCCCGAAGGTGGCGGCGTCGTCACCATCGCCACCAAAGCCTTCGGTCCCATGTGGGGCTGCCTGGGCGGCATGTTGATTACCACCAGTTATTTTCTGACCGCGGCGATCTCCGCGGTCTCGGGCTTCCACTACATCGCTAGCGTGGTGCCCTTCATTGACAGCCACATCATTGTGCTCGCTTGCGTCGGACTTGTCGCCTTGGCGATATTAAACGTCATCGGCATTCGCGAGAGCGCCACCGTCGCCCTAATCATGGCGCTGGCGGCATTTTTAGTGAACCTGGTTGTCGGCGCCGTATCCCTCTGGCAGTTTTCACCGGCGCAGTTGTGGCGAGCGCTGGCCAGCTTCACGCCGGATCAATCAATGTCCTATCGCGAATTGCTGGTTGGCTTCGCAGCAGCCTGGCTGGCGTTCTCCGGCTTGGAAAGTATCAGTCAATTGACGCCGAACATGCGCTTCCCGCTGCGCCGCACGGCGCGCTGGGCGATGTTAGCTGTGATCGTGACCACGCTATTGACCTCGCCGTTGTTGACCCTGTTGTCGATCCATCTGTTGTCGGCCGAGTTCAAGGCGACCCAGAGCGAACGTTTCATTTCCGAAGTCGCCATGGTCTCGGGCGGGTTGGGCCTTAAACTCGCAGTGGTCATGAGCGCTTCGACGTTGCTGCTCTTTGCCGCCAACACGGCGATCATCGGTGCCTATCATATTTTTCTAGCACTGACCCGTTTGGAATTTTTGCCCCGAATCATCGCCATACGCAGCGCCCACTTCAATAGCCCACACATCGCCATTTCGATTGCCACTGGAGTCCCCATCGCGGTGATTTTGGCCACCCAAGGCAAGCTCGCACTGCTCGGCGAGATGTACGCGTTCGGCTTGCTCGGTGCCTTTGTCTTTTCATCGCTCAGCCTGGACGTCATTCGTTGGCGTCTCGGGCGCCGCGATCTCGCTTTTTGGATCGGCGTCCTGACCACCGTCATGATCGCCGTGGCCTGGTGCATCAATCTGGTCGAAAAGGAATTGGCCACCGCCTTCGGCGGCGCCCTGACCTTGATCGGCATGACCGTCGCCGTCGGCGTGCGCCGCTCGTGGTTTCTCGATCTGCTGCACAAGATTCCTTGGATCCAGCGCTTGCAAGCCCGTGCTTACCAGGCTTCGGAAGCTTTGGTCGATGAGGAACTTAAAGGGCTGGTCAGACTGGCCGATGCCGTCGAAATCAAAGCCCTCTATTCTTCTTCTACCCTAATGGCCTTGCGCGGCGAAAATCCACGGCTCATGCAAGAAGGAATCCGCCGATCCAAGGGCGCTGGCGAGACGGCGCTTTATTGCGTATATGTCGAGGAATGGCCCGGACTGTTTGACGGGCACACGCCCCATCGGCCCAACGAGGAAGGGCTGCGCACATTGCGTGCCGCCGTGCAGGAGACGCGCGGCAAGAATATCGAAGCGATCCCCATCTGGATGGTATCGCACAACGCCGCCGAGGCGATCGCAAACGCCGCCAAAGTCCTCGACGTCGACACAGTCATGATTGGCGCGAGCCGGCGATCGGCGTTTTACCACATGCTGCGCGGTCATGTGATCAAAGGTCTCATGAAGCGTTTGCCCCATGATTGTCATGTGATGATCTGCAACTAGCATCCTTCGCGCGCTTTCGTGACGTTCACAATCACGCTTGCCTTATCGTCGGTGGGCATCTATTCCTAAACGATCCTTCGTCGACATTCTATGAAACCGACCCGCGATACTCGGCAACTCAATTGGTTTTTGGCCTGGGCAGTGGTGTTCTGCGATATCGGCACCTCGGTTTACTATGTCCCGGGCATTCTTTACGGTCATGTCAAAGACGCTACGCCGTTTTTTGTGCTCTTGACCACCGGCGGCTTCATCCTGCTATCGCTTAAATACATCGAAATCTCCTGGCGCAACCCCGAGGGTGGCGGCGTAGTGACGATCACGACCAAAGCCTTCGGCCCGATTTGGGGCTGCCTGGGCGGCATGCTGATCACGGTGGACTATTTTCTGACCACCGCGATCTCGGCGGTTGCGGGCTTTCAATATGTTGGCAGCGCCTTCCCGGCGTTGGACGCCCATATCGTTTTGCTCGCCTGTACGGGCGTCGGAGTCTTGGCCGCGCTCAACATCGTCGGCATTCGCGAGAGCGCCACCGTGGCGATGGTCATGGCCTGCGCTTCGTTTTTCGTCAACATGGTAGTCATCGCCATTGCGTTGATCACCATGGACGGCGCACAGTGGAGCACGGTTCTCAGCCGTCTAGGCACCGGCAAAGAAATCTCTCACTATGAGCTGCTGGTCGGATTTTCTTCGGCTTGGCTGGCGTTTTCCGGTTTGGAAAGCATCAGCCAGTTGAGTCCAACTATGAAATTTCCCCTGCGGCGCACTACTCGCTGGGCCATGACAGCGGTGATAGTCACCATGGTCATCACTGCGCCGGTCCTCACCGCTCTGTCCATCGGCCTCTTGCCCGAGCACTTCAAGGCGACCGAGAGCGAGAGATTCATATCGCAATTGGGCATGATCGTCGGCGGCCTGGGCCTCAAGCTCGCTGTGGTTTTGACCGCTTCAAGCTTACTGCTGTTCGCCTCCAACACCGCGATCATCGGCTCCTACCATGTGTTTCTCGCCCTGGTGAATGGCGGTTTTTTGCCGCGAGTCATCGCGCTTCGCAACAATGCGTTTAATTCACCGCATATTGCCGTCGTCCTGGCAACTCTCCCTACCGATGCTCGTTATCGTTGGGTCGGGCGGACAAATGAAGATCTTGGGCGATATGTATGCCTTCGGACTACTCGGCGCCTTTGTTTTTTCATCATTGAGTCTCGATTCTATTCGATGGAGGCTCGGCCGACGCGATCTTGGATTCTGGATCGGCGTCTTCACGACGTTGATGGTCGCGGTGGCCTGGGCGATCAATATCGTGGAGAAACCGCTGGCCACTTACTTCGGTGGCGCGATCACGTTGATCGGCATGCTTACCGCTGTCGGTGTCCGCCGCGCGTGGTTCCTCGACATTCTGGTGCAGGTTCCTTTTATTCAGCGTCTACAAGCGCGCGCCTACCACGCGTCGGAAAACCTGGTGGAAGATGAGTTGAAAGGGTTAATGACACTATCAGAGGCGGTTGACGTCAAGCCGCTCTACTCGTCGTCAACCTTATTGGCATTGCGTGATCAGAGCCCCGGTTTGGTGCAAGAAGCGATCACCCGCGTAAAAGGCAAGGGAGAGTCGGCGCTCTATTGCATTTACGTGGAAGAATGGCCCGGTTTGTTTGCCGGGAACACGCCCCATGCGCCCAATGAACAGGGAGTCCAAACTCTAAAAACGGTGTTACAGGCCGTGCGCGATAAAGGAATCGAGATCCTGCCAATCTGGTCGGTGTCGCACAACGCCGCCGAAGCGATCGCCAACGCCGCCAAAGTCCTCGACGTCGATTCAGTGATCATCGGCGCATCGCGCCGCTCAGCCTTCTACCACATGCTGCGCGGCCATGTGATCAAAGGGTTGATGAAGAAATTGCCGAGAGACTGCCACCTGATGATCTGCAATTGACCTGACCTCAGTTAAAGCTGAGGTCAGGTCATCCTGAGAAAGCGAAGGATCTCGACTTAGCAAGCACTGAAGTGAAATATCCTGGGCGCAAGTAAAGGATCTCGACTCAATGAAGCGATTCCTCTGTTTTTCATGCATCCTGCTGTTCTCATTACTAGCCGGTATTTCTTATGCAGACTTTACCGGCATAGGCCATGTGCACACGCTCTCGGAGACTCAGCAGGTCTTCTTGAATCCGGACTGCCACGCGACCGACAGCTGCGATCTCAAAAGATTTACCTTGACCAAGGCGGTGAACGAGATTTGGTTCAGCGATAACCCCGATCATCCGACCTACGGCAATGGCGTGATCATGGAATATGAAACCGATGTCGTGGCCGCGCTGGAGAAATACGTCATCGTACAATTCAAGAAAGGCTGCGTTTTTGAAACGCGCGAAAAATCGCGAAGGCAAAGATCCGTACGGATCGTCAGCGACACCGTTGCAAGCTTCGGCGAGCAGATTCCTTTTTGCTTTCGCCAATGGGTGATCGATTCGCAGGACACCGATCCCGCCTACAACAGCGATCCTGACTACGGTAGATTTTATTTATTGCGCTGGAACAAACCCGGCTCCTACGACAACCGGACGCAGAAATACTACGGCGTGATGAAACCGAAAGCGCCGGTTGTCTATATGGCCGACTATCCCGCCGGCGCGTTCGTCACCGGCAGCGGCGTCAGAAACGTCGCGCTGGAGTTCAAGACCTGCATCTATAAGGCAAGCGATGTTCCGTCGGAAACACGAAGAGAAAACCTAGATTTCGCCAAGCCAATCCACTGCTTTGAGTGGCAAAACGTTTATGTCTACGATTTTGCAAAGGCAAAGTTCCAGACTAATTTGGCGACTGTTCCCAGTTGGGAAGAGCCACCCGCACCCGTCAATAATTACCGACTGGTGATTGTCGTCGCACTGTTAATTGCACTCGCGATAATTATTTTCGTACGCTTAGATAAGCTTCGCGGCCAACGTTAAACGAAGTCACTTCGCGGGCGGGGATTTAACCCCGCCCTTGACCAAAGGGGATGCTCGCCCCCTTTGGAAACCCCATTTAGTTGGCCCGCCTCAAGAGGCGGGGTTAACATAAAATCGCCGGATTCCTTTTGCACGGAGCGAAGCGGTTGAACGTCGGGAACATTTGGATCGTCTGGAACTGGCTGTCCAATAATATAGTCTTCAAAATTGCCGAAAACCTTCTAGGGCGCGCCGAAGCATTTGGTCGCGTTTCGCTACAGCTATTTCCCCAAGCCCTTGTCTCCGGGGTATCCGCGCCAACACCTTGCTGGTCAACCCATCGATAGTAGCCCCCATGCTTTGACCGCCTGCCCAGCGCCGGCGGCGTTACGAATTGCCATTCCGAGTGACGCGACGCTAGTCGATATGTTTTCTGAGGCCGAGGAAACGGACCATTAAAGCAGCAACGACAATGATAATCACGATGAAAACTCCGATCACCGTAGCCTTTTCGGTTTCGGCACCCCCAATGTAATCCAACATCAGCAGAGAGAGCGGCCTCGACGATGGCGAAGAAAGCAATAGTACCACGGGGATGTCGCGTACCGCTGAGACAAATACCACTAGAGCGGTCGCTAAAATCGCCGGCAGTAAGATCGGAATAACGATCTTACCGAAGGTTCGGGCGCCGGAAGCGCCACTGACAAACGAACTCTCTTCGAGTTCTTTGCCGATTTGCATGACGCTGGCTTTGGAGATCTGCGTGCCCAACGGCAGTTCCTTGATAATGATCGCCAAGATCAGCAGATAAAGCGTTCCGTAGATCGGCGTTACCGCCTTGCCGATACCCAATGTCGCCGATAGTAGCGCCAAGCTGATCAGCACGCCGGGCAATGCCCATGGCAGCCAGGCGAGAAAGTCCAGCACATGGCGACCCATGAGTCGGGAGCGGACAATGTTATAGCCCAGGATTGCGTAAACCAGCGCGCCCAATCCACCCGCTCCCGCCCCCAAAATCAAGGTATTACGCAAGGAGCGCAATAGGATCGGGTCGGCAAACGCGCCTGACCAGTTATTGACAGTCCATGGCTCGGGAATTGAGAAATAGCCGAACGCTTTCATAAACGTCCCCAAGATCAGGACAGCCATCGGTAAGACGATCATGACAAAGATGAAAGCGATGCAAACGCCGAAGGTGACCCAACGCCAGCGCCCGATGCTCTGGACCCGAACTGAATAACTGCGACCGCCAACCGTTGTGTAATCCCGGCCGCCGAGCATAATCCGTTGCAACCAGATGAGACCAAAGACGGCGACGAGAAAAATACTGCTCAGCGCCGTCGCAGCGTGGTAGGCCGGCGGCTGAAAGTGCGCGTAGTCCCACACTAACGTTGAGAACACGAAAATGCGCGCGGGAACGCCCAGCACGATCTCGATTTCCATCGACTCCAAGCTCTTGATGAAGCTCAACATCGTCGTCGCCAAGACCGCGGGCAGCAGTACCGGAACGGTCACCCGCATTAGCGTGGTAAGCGCGCTGCTGCCGGCCACTTGAGCCGCCTCCTCCAAAGTCGCGTCGAGCGCTTTGAAGGCGGGTGTCAAAAGTATAAAGCGCACGCAGGTGCTAAAGGCGAGATGGGCCCAAACAATGCCGCCGTAGGTATATATGTTGAAAGGGCCGCGGGACATTCCGAGCCAATCCACCGCCAGCTTATTGATAAGGCCATAGTTGGGATCCAACAATAATATCCATCCCAACGTCATCGGCAGCAAAGGCAGAAAAAATCCGAGCCAGAGCATGAACTCGATAAAGTTCTTTCCCGGTGTGTCCGTTCGGGTAATCACCCAGGCGAAAAAAACCGATAAGACCGTGGTAATCGCGACGCGAGCAGAGCCGAGGATAAAAGTGTTCCAGAGTGCTTTCGGCACCGCGGCGTCGCCAAACGCCATGCGCCACCCTTCTAGCCCCCAAGCGATCGGTTGTCCGAGTGGGTTGACCTGGAAACTGCCCAAAAAAAGCAGACCGATTGGGTATGCCGTGAAGCAAGCGATGACCGCTATCAGTAATGCGAAGCCCAGGGTGGTGCCATTGAGTCTAGCGAACAGATGAAAATCTCTCGCTCTTTCAGCTGGCCTACGAAGGGACATCTGTCGGACTTCACCTCCGAGACGAATGTCCCGGTGGGAAACTGCATGGTGATCTGGATGGCCCTGTTTCCTTGGCGTTAGATCTCAATCGCGAATACACCGCCCCGGCGTCAACTCAATCACTTGCGTGAGTGCGAAGAACCCAGCGGATGAGCGGCTGGCTAGCGCTACAATGGCCACACCTCTCCCAACCGAACCCGGCCTCCAAGTTTCCCAGCAGAATCATCAGCCAAAAAATTTCTACAAGTTATATAATCGTTTGGGATTATCGGAAAGAATTTTTTCCGCCAGGTGCAGCGGGATATCTTCACGAGCCTTTATCGTCCCCACAAGGTCGCCTTCTTCCGAAGGATCGTTATGGCCGTAATCCGAGCCGATAATCAGATTTTCTTCGCCGATATAATGAGATAGGTACGCAACGTCCTCGTCGGCCTCGCAAGCCACGTAGAAGCGGTATTTGTGAAACAGTTCGGCGCTCGACAACTCCGACCATCGCCCGCGGAACTGTCGTCTTAAGGCATGGAGGAGAAACGGTACCCAGCTGGCGGAAGCTTCGATGAAGCCGAATCTTAGTTTCGGAAAAAGCTCCGGTATCCGATTGGCCACCAGGTTTCTGAAAGCGATCAAGGGAAGTAGCCGGCCATGGCAAAATACTGAATGACGGTCTACGTTGAAGAGGCTCGACATCACCGGTGAGCCGGCCCCGGTATGGATACAAATGGCCAGATCCTGATCCATGGCCGCCTGGTATACTGGGAAGAAATAAGGATCGTCCAAGTTGAGGTCCTTCTCAAGGCCGCGGAAAAACAACCCCACGGCGCCATGATCCTTGGCCCACTTCATCTGCTTGAGCGACTCATCAACGGACCGCAGCGGTAGGACGGCCACCCACTTCAAGCGCTTGCCGTCGCTCGAGCAAGCCTCGCTCATGAAGCGGTTGTAGGCCTTGCACAAGCCAATTTCTAATTGCACGTCGTCGGTCAAATAAACTAGAAAAAGCGTCGGGTAGACTACCTGGACATCGACGTGGAGCTTGTCCATGTCTTTCAGGCGCAAACTCGGCGCGCTCATTTCTCTGGATTCTATAGGTATGTCCGTCCTCGATGACTCCTTCTTGGATGCCGAGGGTGTAATCAGCCGGTTGCCGCCTCTGCCGGCGGGCTTGGGCACGATGTTACCGTCGATCAACCAAAAAGCATTGCTCGAGCCGTAAACGGTGTCGTCGGGAACTTGCATCATGATCGGCCGTCGAGCGTGGAGCTCCTTCTCCAACAACGCCCACATATGTTCGGACTCCGCGACATGCGTATCAGCATCGATGATCAGCCCCATAGGTATTCTCCTCTCGACTGCGCCAGTAAAGTTTCTATTTTCGCGACCAATCGTCCATCGTCAATTTCTCGTGTAGACGGTTTTTAAAAACTGCACCAATTCACCGCCTGGTTTTCGCATCTCAAGCGCGTCCGCTCTGTCGACCCAGAAATAATTCTTGCCCGCTTTCGGCACAAAGCACGAGGAAATTTTTGCCGGCACATCGACCCTGCGACTCGCCGTGTCTCCCCCTTCGGCATAATTCGCCTGTCCTTCCTTACTCAGTAACCAGTTCAGATAAATGACGGCTGCGCTCGGGTGCGGTGCCTTGGTGAACACCCCGACGCCACCGCTGCCCATGGAGAGCCACTGGCCATCTTCCAGGCAGCGGTGCTCGATGGGCACTCCTTTCCCCTGCAGTTCGGCAACCGGCCGGGTATCGGGGGCAGGCCAGAACAAATAGCGCCCGTTGGCGATCCAGTCGGCCGCCTGCCTAGCGTTCCGAGTAAAGGTGACATCCTGCTCTTCAATCAGTCTCTTGATATAGTTTGGCCCAAAGCCTAACTCCTTGCCCATATAAAGGTAGGTGAAAAAACCTTGGCCGACTCCGGCAACTCTCGCATCATCGGAAATAATCTTACCTTTGTACTGCGGTTTCAGCAGGTCTTTGAATGACTTTATCACTTCACCCCTAACGTTCTGGGGATTCACGGCAAGACCGCCAAACAGTCTCGCGGCATGTCCAAAGATTCGCCGATCCTTGGCGTCGTACCACAAATGTCCATTGAGCCAAGTCTGGGTGGCTTTCACGTCGGCAAGGAGCAAGAGCGGTTCCAGAGGCTCAAAAAACGCCCGTACGTCGAGGCCCTCGACTGTACCGAAACCGGTGAGCCACACATCGGTTTGATGTATTCCAGCCGCCCGTTGGTTGATGATCAGGGTGCGCTGATCGGAACCCCGGCCACCGTCGTATTCCACCCGGATACCGTAACGATCTTCGAACGGCTTGGTTAGGGAACGCCGGGCATCCGCTGTCCCCGGACCGGAAACTGTGACACTTCCTTCGGTCCGTGCTTTGGCCAGAATCGAATCCCATGAACTAGCTGAGGCGGCCAGAGTTACTGCTGGGCTGCAGAGATTTAAGGCGAGAAATAATGTGCTGCCAATCAGGCGACGGTACATGAAAGTTCCCTCTTTACCTGACTCATAGATCTCAATGGCCGCTCATATCATCCACTCTGAGAGCCGTCAAACAACTCTTGCTAGTCTGTATTAGAACTCTAGACGGCTGATCCTGATCACCTATCGAGTGGTCTCGAAATTGTCGAAAAGTTTCTAGGGCGCGCCGAAGCATTGGGTCGCGTTGTCCCAGAGCATTTTTCCCATGACCTGGTTTCCCAAAGATTTCCACCCCAGCACCTTGTTCGTGGACTCGGGAAAGCGGGATTCAGCGTGGGGGTAATCGGACGAATACATCAAGACATTGTCGCCGAGGAAGTCGGTGACCATGCGCGCCATCTTCTCGCCTTCGTGGATCACCACGCTGGCGAAGAAGCGCCCACTGGTCATGTATTCGCTGGGTTTGCGAGCGAGATTCTTCGGCAGGGCGTAAGCCATGTATTCGCATTGATCGTCCATCCGCGCGGCCCAAAACGGTAGCCAGCCGAATCCGGACTCAAGAATGCAGTAGCGAATGTTCGGATACCGATCCATGATCCCGGCACCGAAGAATGCAGTGATTGCTCTCATCGCGCCCCACGGATGCGATGCCGTCCGGCCGATGAACGGGTTGTCCCAGAGATCGCGATAGCCGGGATAGCCGGCAGTGAAACTGTGATGCGCCACGCACAGTCCGGCGTCATTGGCCGCGGCCCAGATCGGCTCCAGGTCCGGGTGGTCGATGGGAACGCCCTCTGCCAAATTGGGATGGATGCCTGCGGCCCAGGGCGCGCGCGCCCAGGCTTTGATTTCTTGCACGGATGCTTCGATCGCTCTGCTGCTGACGACGATGAGAGACTTCAGACGATGCGGCTGCTTAGCGCAGAAGTCATCGGTAAAGCGGTGGTTGGCCCGAATAAACCCGATCTCAATCTCGACCTCGTCCGTGGCCGGCGGCAGTCCGGGCAGCATCAGCTGAACGTCCACGCCCTCCTCGTCCATGTCCCGGATGCGCGCGTCAGCGTCATGATCCGACCCGCCGGGCGTCGGAAAGCGGCTCCCCATGAACTTCGGAAAGTGCGGCTCGATATGCTCCCGCGGTCCCGCTTCGCCAAGAATACGCAGCTGCTCACGCCAGCCGGCTTCTTTTCTTGAACTGGTAACGGTGCCGATACGGCGGTTCGAGAATCTCGCCGGCCCAGCCAGTGCGAAACGGCACCTTGCAGCTCGCCCACTCCGGCAGCCGCTTGAGCATGGCCGCATCGAAGTAGGGCTCCAGAGTTTCGGCCAAAGGATTGAGGTGCGTGTCCGAATCGAAAATCTTAAAACCGTCGCGCATGGCTACTCCTTCCTGGCATGGCTGGCAATGAGGATGAAGCTATCCATAACACGACCAGCGGCGCTGGTGAACATTTAGTTAGTGTCTCCCAGCGGAACGACGGGAACAACAATTTCGGCCATTCCTCGTGACTAAGGCTGGCTTTCAAAGCTCTTGAACGGTTGGAACCTTTTGAACGAAATGGAACTATCCCGCAGCAAGCTACGGGGTATCGAAGCAACGCACTTCGGATGGAATTGTCGGGTGGGCGGAGGTGCAAAGCACCGATACCCACCATTCGGAATGATGGGTATCGCGGAGTCTATCCTGAGCCAAGTCGAAGGACTCCACCCATCCTACGTCGGACTCAAAGCGCACCAAGCTGCGGGGAATCAACCCCCAGCGATTGGAAACACGATTCATTCGTTTACAAAGCAAGCCCTGACCCCAGCTACTGCACGACTCCGACCATGCCCCGACCACGAGGTATTGAACCTGGCACTTTTGCTCGGCGCGCTTTCATACCCCTAGAGTCCGTGGCGCTTTTTAGCTTCGGCGACGAAGCCGGTTTCTTCGAGCGTCTTGACGAAATTACCATTGATGATCTGATGAATATCCAACTGGCCGACTCTAGGAGTCACTCGGGCAACATACTTTTGAATATTTTTCCAAGCCTCGGGATCGGGGGCGACGTCGAGGGAAGACACCGTGCGCAATGCGTTGTAAGAGGTCTCGGCGTCCTGGTCTGTGCTCAGCCGGAGATGCTTCTTGAGCACATCCATGACCTCCCGTTTGTTGCGCGGGCTTTGAATAAACACCACGCCCTCGACCATGCCTTTTACCAAGCGCATGATCAGGTCCGGCGAATTAGCGATTCGGTCGCTGCGCGTACAGATTCCCACTCCTTGATAAGGAACCTTCAGCTCCGTGGTATTCGCCAGGGAGCGTAAACCGGCCCGTTTTGCCACTGCGGCTGAAGCCTGGGTGATCACCGCCGCGTCGATGTTCGAGGCGAGCAGGGCTTGGAGAATCGTCGGTTCGTCGCCGATCACACGCATCTGCAATTTGTACTTGTCGGCATCGACGCCGAGCCGATCCAAAACGATCATGGTTTGCAACCAGAAGCCGCCGCCGATGCTCTGCACCCCGAAGATTTTCTCCCGCAGGGCGGCAAGCGAGTCGATTTCCGGTCGCACGATCAGCTCCCGCGCGATCTTGTTGAAGGGACTGGCGACGCAGCCGAGCTTTGCTCCTCCGGAGACGCCGCTGATGACCGAAGAAACCGCGGGCCAAAAGGCCTGAACATCCCCTGCCATCACTGCCGTTAAGCTGATCTGGCCGTTGCGCACCTGGAGCATGTTCACGTCGAGGCTGTATCTCCTGAAAATGCCCTTGTCCACTGCGACCCACATGGGACCGACGGTCTCATTATGACCTCCGTAGGAGATCAGCAGCTTGTCCTGAGCCTGCGGTGCCGAGAGCATCGCCAGCATCACCATTAGAAAAACGCTCGCGTAAATTATCCAGTGCTTGCCTGTGAAATGCACGTTTACCTCCAAAAAATCAGGCTACTCTTCGATTCGTTCCGCGCCCCGCCTAGTGGATTAGCGTGGGAGCGCTAACTGTAGCAGCACTCCGAATTCCGCAACAGCATCACTGTAGGACTCGGGAGATTCCTCATCCGCATCATTGGTGTATTGCCAGTTGAAGCTAAGCGCCTCGGGGGTTTTCCATCCGAACCATTCGAAGTTCTGTTTCTGAGTCTTCAGAACTTGTTCGTCGTTCCAGTTGTGACCGAACAGGACGATGCCGGCTTCGAGCTTCTTTAACTGGGGTATCGGCTTTTCTCCAAGTGAGGTAACTCTGTTCTCGATCCAGCTAAGGCGTTCGAAGAGGCGCTGATACACGCTGTTCGTTTGGCCCCATCGGACGGAGACGAAAAAGACCACCGCTTGCGATTTGAATAATTCGCGGCTGATCTTATAGAGTTGGTCATCCTTGTTATTGATAGAGGCCCAGCACCGATGCTGGCCCGTCGGGTTCTTCCCATTGTCGCGCAGCTTCGCTTCGAGCACGCCGCAATTGTTGCCACGCTTTGCGCTAATATTTCCTTCGCAGGTATGTATTCTGAGATTGGCAACGTCGAGCACGGTTACATGCTTTCCTTTTGGCTTCAAATGCTTTTTGATTCGAAGCGCGAGTTCGGTAGTCTTTGGGATATCCCAGGGATGCTCCTTGTACCGAGTGCTCGTAGTGAGCAGCAAGATGTTATTTTTTGCTTCGAGATATTTGACGAGCCGTCGGCATTTTGTCGCGATGAGGTCTATGTTTTCCTTTTTCGAGCCGGTCATAAGATTCACGCATTGCTCCTAAACCTGGCATATTTCTGTGGGATGCAATTAAAACAATCGATAGGCCTACCGTCCCTCTAGCTGATTGGAATCAATACTAAACCTGGCCCCAAGAGGCTTTCTTGGCGATAATAAAGCTAGGCTGTTCCGAATGGTCTTTGCCGATTCAATCATTCACGAACGATTGAGCAGTTACGATCACGAGCACGGTATTTTGTTTTGCAGCAATAATTCGCGGCACGGACTGCTTCTAACACACGCATCGTCGGCTTTTCAATAAAAAAGAGCTGGTCTGTAGACGGATCGGGGAATGAGTTGCGTGGGGTCGAGGCGATTGTTTTCGTTGCAGACGTTCAATCACTGCACTTCGCTCAAAACATTTAAAGACCGGCCCGTTCAAAGGTTCAACGGTTCAAAAGTTCAACGACGGATTCGGAGGGGAAATATAACTTTCCGGAATTTCGGAACGTAGAATAAATGGCAATCACCTGAGGCGCGATCGGGCGCGCCTCAGGTCTGATTTGGGGACTGGGGAAATCTCGCGGCTATTTGGATCGACGGCGAGCTGGGAAAGCTTCAGCGCGACGCCGAGCGTCAAGGGATTATCGCCGGTGCTGAGTGCCGTGCCCAATCTTTCGATCTCCCACGATGAGACCTTTTCTAACTTAACCGCTTCTCCCGTGGCGACCTGTGCTTTGCCGGCCTCGGGCAGTTTGATCAGGTATTTGACATTGTTGCCGTCGCTTAGGGTCACCGAGAGCACCATCTGTTTGCCCTCTTCGGTGGCCAATGTTTGCAGCCCGGCGATGCGCGTCGAAAGGCTCGTCTTGTTCACGGTATCGGCGTAGAGCCAGATGAAGGCGCCGATAAAGGCAACCATCACCAACCAGCCATACTGGCCGACCCGTTTCTGGCGCGTCACCGACCGGCTTCTCTGGAGATCGAAGAATTTGCGGTAAGACTCCTTTTCCGCCGTGAGTTTCTTGACCGGATCTTGTTCCGTCGAACTCGGCGGTTGACTGAAGCCGAGGTCCATGCTGTTCAGTATCATACCCAGAATCACCAACCCCAAGGGAATGGCGACCAATATTATAGGATGCATAAACTCTCCATCTCAGGCTCCGATGGCCTGTGAATCTTGGAAGAGGAAGGGGGCAGAACCGGGGAAATACATTCGCCGTCGAACCGGAACCGAAGTCCGTGTCACCGCTGTCTAGGTGGCCCGGTCTTCTACCTCTTGCGCGCCATTACAGATCTCGAAAATCCCATAGGTTTTTCAACCCATCCTGTTTAACGTAACCTGGCTTGGAACAGATTGCTGTCCAATATTGGACAACTTTGAAAAGAATAAAAGTCCGGATCTCGGCGTGCTGGGAAAGAATAGATGCGGATAAAAATGGCGGCAGGCAAGAGCGCCGGTTCAAGGTTCACCGGCGAGACACTCAAGGTTCTCGTCCGGACCAACAACGCGGACAGGAATGTCCGCGCTGCCTTTTCGATTGGATCAAGTCCGAATTATACTTCGCCAAAGTCGACCAACCAAGCGGCCACGATGCGCGTTACAGCACTCCTTCTTCACTCACCTTAGCCGACTGCTCGATCAACTGATGCGCCTCTTCCTTGCCCAAGTAGCGATCGATGGCGGCGTGGCCGGCGTAGAGCAGCGGCGTGACGCTGAGCGCGACGATCAGTTTGAAGGAATAGTTCGATGCCGCCACCGTGAGGAATTCCGCGGTCTTGCACTCTTGCCCGGCAGCCAAAAGGCGATGCCGATGATGACGATGCTGTCGATCAGCTGCGAGACTACAGTCGAGCCCGTAGCGCGCATCCACAGATATCTGCCGCCGGTCTTGTGGCGCACCAGCCAGAAAATGAAGACATCGACCAGTTGGCTCACGCGAAGGCGATGACGCTGCCGACAATAATCCACAGCGACTGGCCGAACACAGCCTGGAACTGCGCGTCGGTCACCGGGAGAGAAGGACGCCGCGGGAACCTGCATGGCGAGAAACAAGACGACGAAAGCGTAAACGATCAGTCCGATGGTCATGAACGTCAGCCGCCTTACCCCTTCCCGGCCAAAGTATTCGTTGATCAAATCGGTGGCGATGAACACCACCGGCCAGGGAATCACGCCGATGCTCAAGGTAAACGGACCGAAGGTAAAGAGCTTGCCGCCGGTCAGTTCGCCGAGGATCGCATTGGTGACGAAGAAGCCGGCCAGCGCCAGATAAACGATATCCCTGCGGCTTTGAATTCCCATGGTTGGACTTCCCCGTTGTCGGTTCGGCAGTTGGCGTCCGGGCTACTTCATGCCGCAGATTTTTCAGAAGCCTGACTTGGTCAAGGCGTCGACGAAAGAATTATCGTCAGAACTCTTTGGGATCGGCGTTTTTCACTTTGGGAAATTCTTTTTCATACTTCTTGAACAGCCCCGCTTCATAGGCCACCCAGATCGGCGTAAACGCGCCGCTCGGCTGCGCGTAGGTGACCACGACGTCCGCTTTTCCGGCTTGCCGCCAGGCTCGGCGGCGAACGCCACTTGGACGAATGCAGCATTAAACATGTGCTGATCATGATCGCGTTAAACATTTTCATTCACCGCCTTCGCCACTATCGCCTATTTCGCCAACCGCATATCGGCGATCTTCAACTCCACGCTGGTGCCATTCCATTCGTTTTCCGCCAACGATAAGCCACGTCGATGCTCTCGCCGGGCTGTCCGGGGTATTCATCGCCGACGCCGAAAATCACGCCGCTGACCACTTTGCCCGCCTGGCGCAACCGGAAGCGCACGCCGGCGGAAAACACTTTGCGCTCGCAAATTTCCGCGTTAACGGTGGTGAACACCGGCTCCGGATTGCCGACGCCAAAGGGCTGCATGACTTCCAGTTCGCGCATCAACGGCAAAGTTAACTGCGAGAAATCCAACTGCGCATCGATCTCCAACAGCGGCGACAGTTGTTCGGCGGAGAGAGTTCGGCGCGCCGCCTGCTCGAAAGCTTCGGCGAACGGCGCCAACTGCTCCGGCCGGATCGACAAGCCGCCGGCGAACTCATGACCGCCGAATTTATCTAAATGATCGGCGCAGGCGTGAAACGCCTCGACCATATGAAAGCCGCGGATGCTGCGCGCCGAGCCCTTGCCGACGCCGTCATTGAATCCGATCACCACCGTCGGGCGATAGAAGCGCTCGACCACCCGCGACGCGACGATGCCGAGCACGCCGGGATGCCAGCCTTCGCCGGCCAAGACCAGCGAGTGGCGGTTACCGGCGGCAACCGCCGCTTCGGCCTGCGCCAGGGCATGCTGCTGTACTTCCGCTTCGATGGCGCGCCGTTCGAGGTTATGCTCCTCCAACTCTTGAGCGATGCGCTGGGCGATTTCAGCGGAATCGGTAGTAAGCAGCTCGACGACTTTGATGCCGTAATCCACCCTCCCCGCGGCATTGATGCGCGGCCCCAAGCGAAAGCCTACCTGCCCGGCGGTGACATCGCCGTCAGGAATCCCGGCGACTTTTTTAAGCGCGACCACGCCGGGCCGCGAAGAAATCCCCAACTCGGTGAGCCCGCGCTTGATCAACGTCCGGTTGACGCCCCTGAGCGGCACCATGTCGGCGATGGTGCCGAGTGTGACGATGTCGAGGAAATGGCGAATATCGGGAGCGGCGCCGTGCTTGAACCAGCCCGCTTCGCGCAACTTGGCGCGCAGGCCAATGACCAGGTAGAAAGCCAAGCCGGCGGCGCACATGCCTTTGTCGGGGAAACGGCAATCCTTGCGGTGCGGATTCACCACCGCCACCGCCGGCGGCAGCTCTTCCGGCGGTTGATGATGATCGACGACGACGAGATCGAGGCCGAAGCCATTGGCGGCGGCAACTTCTTTGGCGTTGGAAATGCCACAGTCGACGGTGATCACCAGGCCGGCGCCGCGATCCTTGAGCGCTTTTAAGCCTTCGACGTTGAGACCGTAACCCTCTTCGATGCGATGGGGCACATGGTAGAACGGCTTAGCGCCGATCTCGCGCAAAAACGACACCAGCACCGACGCCCCGGTGGTGCCGTCGACATCGTAATCGCCCCAGATGCCGATCTGTTCATCGCTTGTCACGGCGGCGACGATGCGATCCACCGCCGCGTCCATATCCGCCATCTCGAAGGGCGACGGCAAATCCGAACGTAAACTCGATGACAGGTAGCAGCGGGTCGCGTCGTTGTCGGTAAAGCCGCGCAAGGTCAGGATGCGCGCGATCAGCGGCGAAAGCTTGAGTTCTTCGGCGAAGCGCTTGACCGTCGCTTCATCGCTCGGTTTCAAGCGCCAACGCTTGGCAAGATCATGCGGCATGGAAGGTTACGAGTACGATGAAAAATCCCATCTCACCACGAAGGACACGAAGCATGTCCTGAGCAAAGTCGAAGAGAGTCACGAAGTTCGGAACAAATTTTCCGAAACCTGTCGTGACCGGAGACTGTGGTGAGTCTGTCGACCATGTCTTCGTGGTGAAAACTATCTTTATCTTCCTTGGTTGCTGCTATCTCCTAAACGACTTCTCCCACAAAAGAATGACCGGGCTGGCGATGAAAATTGTCGAATACACGCCGGAGATAAAGCCCACCAATAGCGCAAAAGCGAAGGGCCGGATCACCGCGCCGCCGAGCAGGTAGAGCGCCAACAAGACTAATAAAGCCGTACCGGTGGTCAGTATCGTCCGGCTCAGAGTCTCGTTTAAGCTGGTATTGATGATACTTTCCAAACTTTCGCGCCGGATCTTGCGCAAGTTCTCGCGGATACGATCGCAGATAACCACCGTATCGTTGACCGAGAAACCGACGATGGTCAGCAACGCCGCGACCACGGTCAAATCGAATTCGTAGTTGGCCAGCATCAAGGCGCCGACGGTCACCAACACGTCATGGATCAAGGCGATCACCGCGCCCAGACCGAAATGCAGACCGAACTTCGCACCGAACGCCGAGGCGAAGCGAATCCAGATATACACGCCCATCATGGCCGTCGAGGCGATCACCGAAAGCGTGCCGCGCCAGCGCAGATCCTCGCCGATCTTCGGGCCGACGAATTCGACCCGGCGGATCTCGAACTTTATCGGCGCCGAACTTTGCCGTTAGCGCCTTTTTCATCTGATCGCCCAGCGCGGCGACCTCGACCCCGACCTTTTCCACGCGGACGAGAAATTCGAAGGCGCCTTCCTGGCCAAATTCTTGAATCGTGCTGCCGCCGAGATCGATCGTCTCCAAGGCTTGGCGGATATCCGGGATCGTCGTCCTCTGTTGAAACTTCAACTGCACCATCGTGCCGCCGGCGAAGTCGACGCCCAGATTCGGCCCCTTGAAGAAGAGAAAGGCCAGCACCGCCAGGTTGACGGTCGTCGAAGCGATCAGAGCGATTTTGCGATAACGAGTAAACGGAATCTTACTGCCAGGCTTGATGATTTCCATTGCTTCCCTTAGATGCTGATGCGCTCCAGCCGGCGCGCGCCGATGCGATAGTCGTAATAGATACGAGTCAAATAAACCGCCGTGATCACCGTGGTCAAGATGCCGACGCAAAGCGTCACGGCGAAACCTTTGATCGGCCCGGTGCCGAACTGAAAGAGAATCACACCCGAAAGAAACGTCGTAATGTTGGAGTCCAAGATCGCCGGCAAGGCGTTTTGATAGCCCGCCTCGATGGCCGAGCGTACCGCTCGGCCGGCGCGTATCTCCTCGCGTATGCGTTCGTTGATGAGCACGTTGGCATCCACAGCCATGCCGAGGGTCAAGACAATTCCAGCGATGCCCGGGAGCGTCAATACCGCTTGGAAACCGGCGAGGATGGCAACCATGAACAAGACGTTGAAGACCAGCGCCACGTCAGCGACCAAGCCGGCGCCCTTGTAGTAAGCGATCATGAACAGGACCACCAACGCGCCGCCAACGACAAACGAAGTCAGGCCCTGAGTGATCGAGTCGCGCCCCAACGAAGGCCCGACCGTGCGTTCTTCGACGATCTCCACCGGCGCCGGCAGCGCGCCGGCGCGCAGAACGATCGATAGATCGCGCGCTTCCTTGATGTCGAAGCTGCCGGTGATCGAGGCCCGGCCGCCGCCGATGCGCTCCTGGATCACCGGCGCCGAGTAGACATTGTTGTCGAGCACGATGGCCATGCGCCGCTTCACGTTAGCCGCGGTGATCTGTTCGAATAGCCGCCCGCCCTGGTCGTTGAGAATGAGTTCGACATAGGGGCCTTGCAGCTGCTCGCCGGGACGCACCCGCGCGTCTTTGATATATTCGCCGGTCATCAGCGTGCGCGCTTCCAGGACATAGGGAACTTTTGCCGGGCTTGCACCGGCGAGGCCTTTACCGACCTGGCCGAAGAGCACCTGCCGCCCTGGCGGCGCGCCGCTCTTCACCGCATCTTCCGGATTGACGTTGTCGTCGACCAACTTGAACTCCAAAAGCGCGGTCTTGCCGATGATATCCTTGGCCCGCTGCGGATCTTGTATGCCGGGAAGTTGGACGAGAATATTGTTGAGCCCCTGGCGCTGAATCACCGGCTCGCTGACGCCGAACTGGTCGATGCGGTTGCGGATGGTTTCGAGCGATTGATCGACGATATAATCGCGCAACGCGCGAGCTCTCTTCACGGTTGAGCGTCATGAAGAAATCGGTCCCGGTGGCGCTCGTCTGCGGCGTCTTGGCCTCGGACAAGTTAGCGAAATCGGCTTTGAGGATGCTGCGCACGCGGTCGACGCTCGCGGTCGCCGCCTTGATTTGCAGCTGCGTGCCTTCGACGCGCTCCACCGATACCCCCGAAATTCCCTTGTCGCGAATACTGTTGGTGAGATCGCTCTTCAAACGCTCCATGTGATTCTCGATCGCTTTGTCGAGCTTCACTTCGAGCACCAGATGGCTGCCGCCTTGCAGATCGAGGCCGAGATGAATCGCATCCGACGGCAAGAAATCAGGCCACCAGTTGGGCATTTCGGTCTTGCCGGTACTATCTTTTTTGCCGAGAAAGTTAGGCGCGAGAAAGAGCACCGACAACAGAGCCAGAACCGAGAAAATAATCACTCGGGTAAGAACACCCCGTCGCATTCGATTAATCCTTTCCGTCTTTGGCTGATGCCTTGTCGGCGGTAATAACGGCAGAGATCTGCGGACGATTCACGCGGATACGCACGTTCGGCGCAACTTCGAGGGTCACCACCTGATCTTTGATTTCGGTCACCTTACCGTAAATTCCCCCGGAGGTCATCACCTCGTCGTTTCTTTTTATCTTATTGAGCATCTCCTGGTGCTCTTTCTGCTTCTTCTGCTGCGGCCGAAACACCATGAAATACATGATGACGAGAATAATGATGAACGGGAATATCGTCATCAACGGTCCCGGTCCGGCAGCGCCCGGCGCCGCCTGGGCGTAAGCAAAATCGACCATAATTCCTCCTCAAGGGTTTTCTTATGAAGCTTCGGCGAACTTGACGAGCTCGGCCCATAGCTCCGGGCGCCCGTCGCGAATCGCTTCCCGACACTTATCCATGAGGCGATGGTAAAAGTAAAGATTGTGCAGCGAATTTAGCTGCGCCGAGAGGATCTCGCCGGCCATGAACAGATGGCGCAGGTAGGCGCGCGAGAAGTTGGCGCAGCTATAACAGCCGCAGTTCTCGTCCAGCGGCCGCGCATCGTCGGCAAACTCGGCGCGTTTGATGCTGACTTTGCCTTGCCAGGTAAACAACGTGCCGTTGCGGCCGTTGCGGGTCGGGATCACGCAATCGAACATATCGAAGCCGGCGCGCACGGCGTGAATGATATCCTGCGGCCGGCCGACGCCCATCAAGTAACGCGGTTTATCCTCGGGCAATAAGTCTACCGTGAACGCGCCGACGGTATTGAGCTTTTCTTCACCCTCGCCGACACCGAGGCCGCCGACGGCAAAGCCGTCGAATGCCATCACCGACAGCGCGTCGACGCAAGCGCGCCGCAGGTCTTCGAACATGCCGCCCTGAACGATGGCGAACATCAACTGCGCCGGCCGATGGCGCGCATTCAAACAACGCTCGGCCCAGCGGATCGTCCGCTCCGTCGACTCGCGCACATAGCTGCGTGCCGCGTCGTGCGGGATGCACTCGTCCAACACCATCGCAATGTCGCTGCCCAAAGCTTCCTGAATCTCCACCGCCTTTTCCGGCGTCAGCAGATGGGACGAGCCGTCGATATGCGATTGAAAGCGCGCGCCATCCTCGGTGATCTTGCGCATGGCGCCGAGGCTGAACACCTGATAGCCGCCGCTATCGGTCAAGATCGGCCCCGGCCAGTTCATGAAGCGATGCAGCCCGCCCAACTGGCGAATCCGCTCATGACCGGGACGCAAATACAGATGGTACGTATTGCCGAGCAGGATCTGACACCCCAACTCATGCAAATCCCGCGGCAACACCGCCTTGACCGTGCCCTGCGTCCCCACCGGCATGAAGCAAGGCGTTTCGACCACCCCATGCGGCGTGGTTAGGCGACCGAGGCGGGCCTTGGTGCTCGTGTCATTCTTGATTAGTGTGAAATGATTGCCCATCAACCTATTTTGGATTTTGGATTGGTGGATTGGCTGAATCGCCATCGCAGCAATTCTTGCGACATTGAGTCCGATATCCGACAATCCAAAATCGAAAAGCGGCCCCGCAGACGAAAATCCAAAATTTCATAAGATGAGCATTGCGTCGCCGTAACTGTAAAATCGATACTGTCGCTCGATCGCTTCGCGATAAGCGCGCCTTACCAGGTCGAGACCGGCGAACGCGGCGACGAGAATCAGCGGTGTCGAACCGGGCAGGTGAAAGTTGGTGATCAGGGCGTCGAGCACGCGAAACTTGTCGCCCGGGCGCAGGTACAGCCTGGCGATGCCCTCGTCGGCGACCAGCTCGCCCTTCTGCAAAGCGATCCATTCCAACGTGCGCGTGCTGGTGGAGCCGACGGCGACAACTCTTTTGCCGGTCAGCTTAGTGCGATTGATTTTTTCCGCGCTGGCCGCGCTGAGCGAGTAGCGCTCCCCTTCCATGCGGTGATTTTCAATTTCCGCCGCGCGCACCGGCTGAAAAGTACCCGGCCCGACATGCAGGGTCAACAAGGTGTGATCGATGCCCTGGGCGCCAAGCTCGGCCAGTAGCTCCGGGGTGAAATGAAATCCCGCCGTGGGCGCGGCGATGGCACCGGGTTGGGCCGCGTAAACAGTTTGATAGCGCTCGCGATCGAGGGATTCCGAATCGCGCGTGCGTCGCACGTAGGGCGGCAACGGCGGTTCGCCGAGGGCTTCCAACTGCTCGTCGAACTCGCCATCGTGATGAAATTCCAAACCATAACGGCCGCGCCCGAGATCGCCAATCACCTCGGCCGTCATGTTGGCGCCGAAGCGCAACAGACTCCCCACCTGCGGCTTCTTGGCGGCGTCGGCCATGGCGATCCATAAGGTCCGGCCGTCGTCGGGAAAGCGCTCAATCAGGAGAACTTCGACTTTACCGCCGCTGTCCTTCGTCCCACAGCAAACGCGCCGGAAAGACCTTGGCGTCGTTGAGCACCAGAAGATCGCCGGCATCGAGAAAGCTGCCAAGCTCGGCAAACACGCTATGAATGATTTCGCCGGTGGCGCGGCGTATGACTAACAACCGAGAGCCCGTGCGCTCCCGGCTGGGAAACGCCGCGATCAACGACTCGGGCAACCGGTAATCGAATTCTTTGAGATCCATCTGGCCGATAAAATAGGGGATTGCGTGCCGAGCTATTGAAAATTACAATTTTCTGCGACCGCGAATGGATCTGCGAAGAGCACGAAGTTCGGAATTTTCGGTTCATCCGAACCCTTCGTGTCCTTCGTGATCTCTCGTGTTAAAAGAAATCCGTTTTCATTTTCCACCCGCCTGATTCACACAAGAGCCGGCATGACGATACGATTACGGCACGGCATGCCGTGCCCTGAATCGAGATCGGCAGGAGCGAGATCAGTCTAATCGAGATTGTCCCCGGAGGGAATTAAGTGTCCTTCTTCAAGAACGGCGTCAATAGATCGATGGGTATGGGGAAGATCGTCGTCGAATTTTTCTCCGAGGCGATTTCGACCAGACTCTGAAGATAACGCAACTGCAACGCCATCGGTTGCAAAGCCATGACTCCGGCGGCGTCAGCGAGCTTTTGCGAAGCCTGGTATTCACCCTCGGCGTGGATGACTTTGGCACGCCGTTCGCGCTCGGCCTCGGCCTGCTTCGCCATGGCGCGCTGCATTTCCTGCGGCAAATCGATATGCTTCAGCTCAACCAACACGACCTTGATTCCCCAGGGATCGGTCTGCTTATCCAAGATGTCTTGAATGCGGCTGTTGATCTTTTCCCGCTCGGACAGGAGTTCGTCTAGTTCGCCCTGGCCGCAGACACTGCGCAGCGTCACTTGGGCGAGTTGGGAGGTGGCAAAAAGATAATTCTCCACTTCCCGAACCGCCAGATTGGGATCGATGACCCTAAAATAAAGCACCGCGTTGACTTTCACCGAAACGTTATCGCGGGTGATCACGTCCTGCGGCGGGATATCCATGGTCACCGTGCGCAGATCCATTTTGACCATTTTTTCGATGCCCGGAATGACGTAAACCATCCCCGGACCGCGCGCGCCGACCATGCGGCCGAGGCGGAACACCACGCCGCGCTCATACTCTTTGAGAATCTTGATGCCGCTGACCAGCGCCGCAACCGCAATGACGAGAAATGTCGCTATCGGTCCGAAACCAAACATGTCGACCTCCTGTTGTTAACCTACCAGTTCGCCACCCGCCGCCCGTCGCACTTTGAGTGTCATACCCTCGTAGCCGATTACTTCGACCTTGGCGTCCACCTCGATCGGCGTCTCGGCGCGGGCGTTCCAATATTCGCCATGGACAAAAATCTTGCCTGCCGGCGTGAGCTCGGCTCTGACTTCGCCGATCTTGCCGATCAAACTTGCCATGCCCATGGTCGGCTTGGCCTGCTGGGTGCGAAATACTAAATAGCTCAAACCAAGCATGATCGCCCCCACCGTGCCCACCGCGGTGAAAACGATCGCGCGGTCGACGATCAGATCCGAGCTTTCGGTATCGAAAAGAAGCAGCGAGCCGATGGCCAGCGCAAAAATCCCGCCGATTCCTAAGACGCCGAAACTAGGCACGAACATCTCCGAAACTAGCAACCCTATCCCCAATGCGATCAGCGTGAGACCGGTGTAGTTGAGCGGCAGAAGTTGAAACGATGCCAGCGCCAGCAACAAACAAATCGCCCCAGCCACGCCAGGGAAAATCACGCCGGGATGGGAAAACTCCATATACAATCCCAGCAGACCGGCCATCATCAGCAGATAAGCGATGTTGGGATCGGCCAGGGTATTCAAGACCTTCTGCTTCAGGCTCATGTCGTGGCGATTCACCTTGGCGTCTTTGAGCGCCAGCACCTGCATTTTGCCGTCGAGATCGACCTTGCGGCCATCGGCTTGCTTGAGCAAATCGTCAATGTCTTTGGCGACGATGTCGATGACATTCTTCTTGAGTGCGTCGCTCTCGGTGATCGCCACGCTCTTGCGTACCGCTTGGATCGCCCACTCGGCGTTGCGGCCGCGTTTCTGCGCGATGCTCTCGCTGAACGATGCCGTGAAATTCTCGATCTTCTCGCCCATCACGCCTTTGACTTCCTGGCCGCCACCGGCCACCGGATGGGCCGCGCCGATGTTGGTGCCCGGTGCCATCGCCGCGATATGGGCGGCCAGAGTGATAAACACTCCCGCCGAGCCCGCGCCGGCGCCGCTCGGTCCGACCCAGACCATGACCGGAACCTGAGCGCCGAGCATTTCCTTGACGATGGTGCGCGTGGAATTGAGCAGCCCGCCGGGAGTGTCGAGCTGAATGATCAGCGCCCGCGCGCCATTATGCTTCGCCCGCGCGATGCCTTCGCGGATAAAATCATCCACCGCCGGATTGATGCTGCCGTCGATGGCGATCAGATCGACATGGGGCACAGCCGCGTCCTTGGACTGCGCCAACACGCCCGCGCCCATAGCGACTAGGCTAATGAATAGAATTGCTTTAAGCGTCTTCACCACGCATCTCTTTGATTACCAGTTTAATATCTTCCCACACCAGCTTTTTGTCCGCCGGGTTGCGCAGCAAGTAAGCCGGATGGAACGTCGGCATGAGCTTGATGCCGTGGTAGCTGGCCCAAGTGCCGCGCAGTTTGCCGATCGGCGCTTTGCTATTGAGTAGCGTTTGCACGGCGAATTTTCCCAGACCAACGATGATTTGCGGCCGGACGATATCGATCTGTTTTTTTAAGAACGGCTCGCAGGCAGCGACTTCGTCCGGCTCGGGATTGCGGTTCTCCGGCGGCCGGCATTTGACCACATTGCAAATGTAAACATCTTCGCGCTTAAGCCCCATGCCCTTGGTGATGATGTCGGTCAACAGCTGTCCCGCCCGGCCGACGAACGGTTCGCCCTTCAAGTCTTCGTCGCGGCCTGGCCCTTCGCCGACAAACATCAGCTTGGCGTGGGGATTGCCGACGCCAAAAACGATATGGGTCCGGCCTGAACATAGCTTGCAGCGCTGGCAATCACCGATGACGGCGCGCAAATCGTCCAAGCTCTCGGCTTGCAGAGCGCTGCTGGTATCGGCAAGCATGTCTGATTCAGTGCCGCTCATGATGCTAGGTTCTTCATTAAAGATTACGGATTTCATTGGCGCTGGCAGAGCGTTCGCCAAATAGCGCAACCCGGCCCGTTGCCGGCGTTGGAGATGGCGCTTGAGCGTGGTGGTTAACGCGGCCAATTCTTCGGCGTCGCTCGGCTCGGACATCAGCGCGATCCTTTCACCGCCGGATCGTACCACCCGACACCGGCGCGAAGCAATACGAAGTTAGCTCAATGATTGAAGAGCTGTCGCCGAGTCGCTTCGGCGCAGATGCCGGAATTCGGTTAGATGCGCTGGTTGGCAATTTTGGTCGAAGCGAGAATGACTCGGAGGAGATCGATATAGCCGGGGTCGAGATTCACCCGACGGCCGCCGGAGAGCGGATCGCGACACTTGTTTTCGATCGCCTGGGTTGGCAGTTAAGTAACGGCAAGCAGCGTCAGATCGGCAATAAGAGACACGACAAAATATTTTACCGGCTTGCCGATCTCAACGCCGGTTTTTGAGGGCGAGGTAATGATCGTAGATGCGGTCCGCCAACTCATCTTTACTCATCAGCGGTAGCGACTGCGACGCGCCGGTGCGGTCGAGAATAGTCGCAATGTTGGTGTCGCCGTCAAACCCGCTGCCGGCTTCGGTGACGTTGTTAGCGACGATCATGTCGAGATTTTTTTCGCGCAGCTTCTTGGCGGCGTTGGCGGTCAGATCTTCGGTCTCAGCGGCGAAGCCGATCAACACTTTGCCATCTTTGTTCTGGCCAAGCTCTTTGACGATATCGGGATTGGGTTCCAGGCGCAGCTCGATGGGGCCTTTGCCGCGCTTGATCTTCCGATCCGCGGTCACCACCGGCCGGTAATCAGCTACTGCCGCCGCCATCACCACCGCCGTCGCCGTGGCGAACTCTTTAACCACGGCATCACGCATGTCGGCGGCCGTGACCACAGGGATGAGGCGAACGCCGGCAGGACAGTCCAGCGCGGTGGGTCCACTCACCAGCACCACCTCTGCGCCCCGCCGTGCCGCCGCCCGTGCCAGCGCATAACCCATTTTTCCGGAAGACCGGTTTGACAGGTAGCGCACCGGATCGAGAGGCTCGCGACTAGGCCCAGCGGTGATCAACAGCCGCTCACCCACCAAGTCCGTTTTTCCGAGCAAGCGCTCGACCTCGTCGGCAATCTTTTCCGGATCGGGCAGCCGGCCCTTGCCTTCGTAGCCGCAAGCGAGAAAACCTTCGGCCGGCTCTAAAATATGGTAACCGACCCGGCCTAGCTTGCGCAGATTCTCCTGCAGCATCGGATTCTCATACATATGGATATTCATCGCCGGCGCGATCAATACCGGGGCCTGGGTCGCCATGATCACCGTCGTCAAAAGATCGTCGGCGATGCCGTTGGCGATCTTGCCGATGATGTTGGCCGTCGCCGGCGCAATCACGAACAGATCGGCCGAGTCGGCTAAATTGATATGGCCGATTTCAGACTCCTGCGTGAGGTTGAAGGTTTCCGTAGCCACAGGATGGCCGGAAAGGGTTTGAAAGGTCAGCGCTGTGACAAACTCCATGGCGCCGCGGGTCATGATCACCTGAACGCGGTGACCGGCCTTGACGAGCAAACGCACCAGCTCCACCGCCTTGTAGCAGGCGATGCCGCCGGTCACCCCAAGCACCACGGTTTTCGGTTTGTCGATTTCCGCCACAGCGACAAACTAGCCGATTCAACTAATTGCTGCAAACTTTTACCGAACCAGGCCAAAGGCGACTCGGCTGCCCGACAATGTAACCACGTTTACAGTATTGCGACTTTTAGGCGCCCGCAGTTGTCAAAGCATCGTCTGGGTCTGACTACTACTTTGGCTGTAATTTCCTCTATTTGCTCGCCGGGGCGTTAGAACAGAGAGCCGATCGCTGGCATGATTTTGGCTCATAAAGCTGCATTCAGTGGCACGATATGATAGTCAGTGTGTTTAACTTGACCGGTTGCTGTAGTTCCGATCATTGAAATCCATCTTGGAGAAGGAGAAGGGGATGTATAAATCATATTGCCGGTGGTTATTGAAAATATGGATGGCTGGCGCGCTCGCCAGTTCGATTGGCCTGCTGGCTATCCCCGGCGGGACCGCACAGGCGGAAGAAATTACCGCTGCATCGGAATCCGCCGACAATCCAGAGGTGATCGTCGCACTGGCTGCCGACGCCGGCGCCATTGAAGTTGAGATGGCCATCCAACCGAACATGACAGCTGCCGCCGCTGGGGATGACTTCGATCAGGACCCTTGGGAAGGCTTCAACGAAAAGATGTTCAACTTTAACCGGGAGATCCTAGATCGCTTTCTGTTGAAGCCAATCGCCATCGGCTGGGACTTTGTTTTACCTGACATGGTACAACGCGGATTTCGCAATATGTTCGACAACCTCGACGTCGTCCGCCGAGTGGTCAATAACACCCTGCAATTGAAGTTCGCCGGCGCTGGCATCGAGCTGGTGCGATTTACCGTCAATAGTACGGTTGGGGTCGTGGGCTTTTTCGATATAGCAAAGGATGCCTTCGGCATCGAACAAAAAGACGAAGACACCGGCCAGACCTTCGGCGTCTGGGGCATGGGACCGGGTCCCTATCTAGTTCTGCCGCTTCTGCCGCCGCTAAATGTTCGTGACGGCTTCGGTTATGCCTTCGACGCGGCGATGTTCCCACCGTCTTACTTTATCCCCTGGTGGGGCTCCCTCGCAGCCACTATTACCGAGACGGTCAACGAGCGCTCACTCAATCTCGACCGCTTCGAGCGGGTGGCTGAATCCACAGTTGACCTCTACGGCGCCGTGCGTAACGCCGCCTTGCAACGGCGCGCCGCCGCGATCAAGCAATAGTTATTCCCCACGGTTCGGAATCAACGCGGAAGATCGGCAATGGTCTTCCGCGTTGCTGTTTTAGGGGAATGCCACGCGGCAATCTCCTGTCACCCTGGATTGCCATTGCCCGGAGTTCAAATCCGCGCACTTTCGCGGTAATAGACTATTCATTCAAGCGAAAAGATTGTACGGATTGGACAAATCGACCAGCACAAACTTAGACATGCTTAGAGGACGCATCGATGCCCGTCGCCAGTCTGCCCACAGGCACAGAGCTTTACTACGAAACCCACGGCGCTGGCGATGCACTACTGCTCTTTCCGTCGACGGCGTTTTCCGGCGAGGTTTGGAAACCCCACCAAGTGCCGGCGCTGTCGCCGGCCATGCAGCTGATTCTCCACGATCCCCGCGGCTGTCCGCGCACCAGAGTTAGCCAGCAAGTCTACACCATCGAGCAGATGGCCAACGATGCGGTGGCGCTGCTCGACCATCTAGAAATCCCCTCAGCCCACCTGCTCGGCCACTCCATGGGCGGCCGGGTCGCCCTGACCCTGGCGCTGAATTTTCCCGGGCGGGCAAAGAGCTTGATCATGGCCGCCAGCGGCTCGGGCCTGGTCACTCGCCCCGGCCCGGACTGCATTCCCGGCTTACCTCACTGGCTCGTGCTCGGCTTGGTTGAAAAAGGCTTTGAAAAATTTCTTCATGACGAGTACTGCGAGTCCGAAGTCTTTTTCACCGATGAATTTCGCGCCGCTCGCCCGGAGCGCATCGAAGAATTCTTCAAACTAGCACGCGCGACTCACGCCAACCTGTCCGAATATATCCACTTGAGCATCGCCCGTCACAACTGGGAAGCCACCCATCGTTTAGGTGACGTCAGCGTTCCCACGCTCGTAGTGATCGGCACCAACGACAAAGCGCGCAGCAACCATCTGTTACAAGCTGAAGCACTGAAGAACAGAATTCCCGGCGCCGAACTCAAAATACTCAAAGGCCAATCCCACGGCTTCTTCTGGCAAGCGCCGGAAGAAACCAACCAGGTGATTCTCGACTGGGTCAAACGCCACACCGCCGCGTAAATGTAAGGTTGAGGAGCTCGCCGAAAAACTCGAATCCCACTCACCACGAGGGACACGATGATCATGAAGGTTTCGTAGGAGCGGGATATAAACCCACCTTCCTGATCGTCCCACCGCTTCGCGATCTTCGTGGTGAATACTTTCTACTCCTTTTAAACCACCGCCACGTCGTACCCGGCGTCGCCCTTCTGTTCGGGTGGAAATAGATTCCACGACTCGATCCACTGGCGTGTGCGCTGGAAGGCGGCGCGCGGGTAAGGCTCGAAGACGATCCGTTCGCCGGGGCCAAAGCGTCGCGTGTCGACCAGTCCATGGTAGCGCTCGGGCAACTCGCGGAGGAAATAGTGTTTGAATGCCTCCGGTTCGAAATCGATATCTTGCTGGGCGCGGCGCAGCGCTTCGAAGTAACGCTCCACGTCGCTCAAGTCGGCGTCGCCGGAAACCAGATGGGCGATCATAAAAGTGGTATCGATGATTTTGGTGAAACCCAACTGCTCGGCGACGTAGTACGGCGCGCCAAACAAATTTGCCGCCGGCACCTGGCGATCGAGGAGCAGCGCCAAGCGGTCGAGCAGCAGGCCGCCAAAGTGTAGTTTGATTTGCTCCCGAGTGAGAAAATGTTCGAGACCTTGGAGCGACGAGAAGTGGCTGCCGGAATGATAGCCCACCGTCACCGGCACATTGGCGAGATCTTCAGGCTGGCGCAGATGGGAGTCCGGCGGCACAAAGATTCCCGACGGCGAGACCGAGTATGCCCGGCCCCACATCTTGCCATGATCCGCCGCCGCCGCCATGTTGACCGTCCAGTGGCAAGCCGCGCTCAGATTGCAGCCGCGCCCATCCTCAATGGACTCGAACGCGCCCCGCTGGATATCGGCGGGCGCCGCTTCGACGGTCTTCACGCCGGCCGACCAAGTGACGATCGGCGTGACCAAGAATTCGTAATCGAGGCCGGCGTCGGCGAAATAACCTTTCTCCTCCGCCACCCACTCTTGTAAGCGTCCGTGCGACTGTATGCGAAACTTTGCCATGTGTCCTCCAGCCTCTCGGATTTCGAAATTCGAACTCGACAACTTGCGAACCCAATACTACTCTTGAGACCAAAGCGTATTCAAGCCCTCAATGTTGGTGGACTTACCCTTGCCGCTAAGTTAAAACATTGCCCAGCGCCAACATGGAGATAGCCACCATGCCCTACTGTTACCCGCCCGATCCCAACACGCGCAAACCCAAGTTCACACCGCCGCCTAACGCCTGCGACACCCACTTTCATGTCTTCGGGCCGCCCGAAGTGTTTCCGTTCCTGTCAACCCATGAGTACACGCCGCCGGCGGCGCCATTGGAGCATTATCAAAAAATGCTCGCGGTGATCGGCATCGAGCGTGCCGTCGTCGTCCAACCTAGCGTGCACGGCCTCGACAACAGCGCAACGCTGGACGCGATTAAAAATTCCCGCGGCAAGTTCCGTGGCGTCGGCCGCATCGATGACCAGACGCCGGAGGATGAACTCCAACGATTACATGACGGGGGCATCCGCGGCGTGAGATTTAATCTGCTTGACCGGCCGCGTGGCAATGTTAGGCTTGAAGTGCTCGACCGCTGCATCGAAAAAATAACCGACCTCCGCTGGTCTGTCGACCTGCACATCGACATGAAAAACCTCATCGAGCAAGAAAAACGAATTCGAACGTCGCCGATTCCGGTGATCATCGATCATATCGCAAGAGTGAAGCCCGCCGAGGGATTGCGGCAGGCAGGGTTTCAGCTGTTGCTCGAATTGATGAAACTCAAACATGTCTGGACCAAAGTCAGCGGCGCCGACAAAATTTGCGAGACCCTTGTGCATTCCTATTTCGGCCTGCCCTTCGTCGAAGTGATTCCCTACGCCCAGGCGGTGATAGCCGTCGCGCCTGATCGCGTCATCTGGGGCACCGACTGGCCGCACTCGAACAACTTTGCCCCTGGCCACACGCCCAACGACGGCGACTTAGTGGATTTGCTCGCGGCATTTGCTGCCGATGAGGGAATCAGAAAGAATATCCTGGTCGACAACCCGGCGCGGCTCTACGGCTTTAGCTAAAGGTCACATTTTATGAAAATTCTTCGCATCGCTTCGTTTATTGTCGGTATCGCAGCGCTTTGCGGCATAGCCCGCGCCGGCACGATCAAGGGTAGCGTGCGCTACAGCGGCGCCGCGGTGGAACAAAAGAAAATCGCGGTAACCATCGACCAGTATCTCTGCGGCAAAGAGAAAACAGCCGGCAACTTGCTGCTGTCGCCCAACAACGGCATTCACAACGCCGTCGTGTCGCTGCAAGGTGTACCGGCCGGCGCCAAGTGGCCTGCCAACCCGGCCCCAGTGAAAATGGATCAGATCAAGTGCGACTTCATTCCTCGCGTGGTCATCGTGCCGGCGGGCAGCACCGTGGAATTTTTGAACAGCGACCGGCTGATGCACAACGTCAGGAGCGGCGGCAAAGAAAATCCGCCGTTTAACCGGGCGCAACCGCACGCGCGCACGATTGCCATCGGCTTCAAACATCCCGAGGTGCTGCGCGTTGACTGCGACCTGCACTCGTGGATGCGCGGCTGGGTGGTGGTTGCCGAACATCCCTTTTATTCAGTTACTAATGACGCGGGTGAATTTGTTCTTGAGAACGTGCCGCCGGGCAAGTACACGCTGCAAGTTTGGCAGGAAACCTTGGGAACCACGACCCAGGAAGTCACGGTGAGCGGCGACAGCACCAGCGTCGCCTGCGCATGCAAAAAAAATAGTTTTCAAACCAGTTAAGGCAGCACGGATATTTTCTTTGAGCCTTCCCACGCCGACGAATGGGTCGGTTCCTCCAAAGCGCGCAGCACGCCACCGCGATCCAGGGCGATGGTGAATGTGACCTTCGGGAACGAATAGACCGGATGAAGATAGACGCGGCTGATCTCCGCGCTGTCTATGTAGAGGGCGATATAGCGCACGAAGTGCTCGCTCAACGACGGATGCTCGCTGCCGCTGCCGACCGAAACCGTGACATCGAACCACTGACCGCGCTTGACGCTGTCGGGCGCGACGATTTTCGGCGTGTGTTTGGGGTCGAAGTTCTTGTGCAGCCCGTGAAACTCGGGCGTGAACTGCTCGGCCTGCCCGGCCCAAACCGGCGGCGTAAGCGCGCCGGCAAGCAGTGGAACGAGCGCCAGCCCAGCTAGCGCGATGATCACCGCCGATCGCTGAGAAATTATTTTCATAACTTGCGATTTCTCCTGTTACTAATTTCGTTGTTGCTAAATCAATTACGCCGCGCGCCAACGCAGCACGTCGTAAGCCATCACCCCGTCTTGCATGCCGGTCACGCGCAAGCGACCAAGATCGCGCACATCGATAGATTCTTTGACCCGCTCGTAGGTGGCGCCGGTGATAAGAACTTGGCCCGGCCCGGCGTTGGCTTCGAAGCGCTGCGCCAGATTGACCTCGTTGCCGATCACCGTGTAGTCGGCGCGCCGTTCCGAGCCGACGTTGCCGGCGATCACCGCGCCGCTGTTGATGCCGATGCCCGCCGACAGACGGAGGTCGGGAAACTTCGCGAAGCTAATACTTTTGAGCCGTTCCTGCAAAGCCAGGGCGCAGCGTACCGCGCTCGCGGCATCGTCGCCATGGGCCAGCGGCGCGCCGAAGAATGCCATGAAGCCGTCGCCGCGAAACTTGTCAAGATTGCCGCGAAACTCAAAGACGAGATCAACGACATGGCTCAGATAGACATTGAGAATCTCGACCACGTCCTCGGGGATCGAGCCGTTCCGCCATGGGCGTGAAGCCGCGCAGATCGCCAAACAGCACGGTGACATCGCGCTTCTCGCCGCCCAATTTAAAATGCCGTCCAGGATCGGCGACGATTTCGTCGGCGACCTCTTCCGAAACATAGCGGCCGATCACCCGGCGCAGCAAAACATTCTTGGTTTCGATGTCGTCATAAAGTGTTTTAATCCGCAGCAAAGATTTCACCCGTGTCAGCAGCTCTTCGCGGTTAAATGGTTTGGTCAAAAAATCGTCGGCGCCGGCGGCGATACCCTGAATCCGGTGCGACACGTCATGCAGGGCGGTGAGCATGACGACCGGCAAAAGCCGCGTCGCGTCGTTGGCGCGAATCCTTTCGCAGACCTCGTAGCCCGACATCCCCGGCATCATGACGTCGAGCAACACCAAATCCACCGCGCTGCCGTCGATCAGCTGCAATGCGCTCGGCCCGTCGCCGGCGGTGATGACTTCGTACTTGGCCGCGCTCAACGATCGAGTCAGCAGTTCGAGGTTCTGCTTATTGTCATCGACGGCGAGAATTTTTGGCATTGAATCGGCCATAAATCTGCTTGCAACGCGAATCAATTCTCCGGAACCAGATTGCGAATCATCTGCAAAAGTTCCCTTGGACTGTAGGGCTTGGCTAGATAGGCCGACGCGCCGGCGGCCTTGGCCTTCTCGGCATCGCCACTGAGCGCGAAGGAAGTGATGACGACAATTGGAATCGCCGCGGTTTTGGCATCGGCGCGCAGCTGGCGCGTCGCGTCGAGACCGGACAGCTTGGGCAGTTGGACGTCCATCAGAATGAGATCGGGCAATTCGTTTTGCGCCGTGGCAACGCCGCTCTCGCCATCCATGGCCTCGATCAACCGGTACGAGGTGCGGCTTAACAACTGGCGGACGATTTTCAGATTGAATTCGTTGTCCTCGACGTAGAGAATTGTCTTGCTCATTCAGTCGCCCCTCCTTCACAGCGCAGCGGGATTTCGAAAAAAAACCTCGAACCTTGGCCGAGATCGCTTTCCACCCAAATCCGCCCGCCGTGCAGTTCGACGAATTTCTTGGTGATGCTCAAACCCAAACCGGTGCCGCCGTATTCGCGGGTGATGGCGGCATCGACCTGGCGAAACTCGCCGAAGACCTTTTCCAATTGGTCGGGGGGAATGCCGATGCCGGTGTCAGAGACGCGATAGCGCAGTAAACCGTTCCGCCGTTCGACGGAAATTTCCACTTGGCCTCGATTAGTGAATTTCAAGGCGTTGCCGGCCAGGTTCATAATGCATTGGGTGACGCGCTTGCCGTCGCCATAGGCCAGGGGAATCTCCGGCTGGGCTTTGGCGGAAAATTCGAGCCCCTTCTCCGCCGCCAGCGATTGTAACGACGCGCAAACCGCTTCGATGACATCTTGAACCGAGTATTCCGACAGCGTCAGTTCCATGCGACCGGCTTCGATCTTGGAGAGATCGAGCACGTCGTTGATCAGATTGAGCAAGTGTTTGCCGTTGATCTGGACGTCGTGTAGCGGCTCGCGCAGCGCCGCCGGCACCTCGCCATAGAGATCGTCAAGCAGCATCTCGATGAAGCCCAAGATCGCGTTCATCGGCGTGCGCAGCTCGTGGCTCATGTTGGCGAGAAATTCCGACTTGGCCCGGCTCGCCTCGGTGAGCTGGCGGTTGAGCCGTTGCAGTTCCAGCCCGGCGTCGCGCTGCTTTTCGTACAATTGATGCAGCTCCTGGCTCATATGATTCATCCGGTCGGCGAGCACGCCAAACTCGTCGCGGTTAGGCACCTCGATCGTGGCTTGGAAATTACCCTTGGCGACCTCGGTGAGAAAACCATGAGCCTGCTGCACCGGCATGATGAACGACCATGAAATGACAAAACCGAGCAGCAATGCCAAGAGTATCGCGACGACGACGAATACGGCCATCAGCAGTTGCGTGCGCCGCGTCGCCGCCGCAACGTTGGCTCTCAACCCGGCCATTTTCGACTGCTCGCTGGCCACCACCCGATCGACCAGGCCGGCGATCTGCTCGTAGAGCGGATAGCCCTTGTTCTGCTGCAAACTCATCGCCTCGCTCGCCTTGCCGTCGCGCAACAGATTGGCGATGTCAGCCACGGTGGTCAAGGCGGTTCCCTGCGCGGCACGAATCTGATCGATGACGCCTTGCTCGTCCGCCGGCGCCGCCTCGGCGATCAGCGCGAGATAGTTGTTAAAGCGATTATTGGCGCGTAAAATCTTCGCCACCGTCGCCTCGTCCTTGAGCAACAAAGCCATGGCGGTAAAATTCATCTGCAGCGCCAGCTCATGTTGGATCTGGCGCGACCATTCGACACTCTTATGCGCTTCGTCCAACAACAAGCTCTGCTGCGCGGTTTGATTAATCACCTGCAAACTCAACGCGCCCATGGCGACTACCAGGAAGGTGACGATGAGAAAAGCCGTGATCAGTTTGGCATGCACCGACGCCTGGATCGCCGCCACCTGGCGAACGAGCCAACCGAGCGGTGTGCGGTCGAGCAAAAAGTACGCGAGTCTGATGCCCCAGCCGGTCGCCGTCGACCCTGTGGCGTAAGTCTCGTTAGCGGGAGTGACTTTTTCCGCTTGCGAGCATGCGATTAGCTCTAAAATTCGTCGCGGCGGATGCTAGCAAAGCCTGGCAATAACCGTCGATACACTCGGCATCGCTGGCAACAATCGCTTGACAGCCGCCACGCTTCCCCATAGGAAATATTGCAACGTGGGACGAAACAACATGATCAAGATCACCGAGGAAATGCAACAGCGAGTCGACAAGGCTTTCGAGGAAAAGAAATACTGCGTCTGGGCGACCACCTCGGACGACGGCTTTCCCGACATGAGCTTTCGCGGCAGCACGTTTGTTTTCGACGATGAGCATATCGCCTTCTGGGACCGCTCCTTCGGCGCCAGCACGACCAATCTGGAAAAGAAGCCCGCATGTCTGCATGCTCTTCTATGACAAAGAAAACCGCTTGGGCTGGCGCTTCTACGGCACGGCGACGATCCACAAGGACGGCGACATCCGCCAACAGATCATGCGCCGCACGGTCAAAGGCGAACTCGACAAAGACCCCGAGCGCAAAGGTTACGGCGTGCTGGTGCGGATCGACAAAATTCGCGGCTACAGCGGATTCAACGTGGTGCAGGAGCGGTAACCGACGGCGAGGCCGTCTGGTCGCAAATGACAAGTCGCAGATTTCAAAGTCCGAACTCGTTACGGTTTATCTTCATCGCCGCGATTGCGGCCTGCTTCTGCCTCGGCTCCCCCAGCCACGCCGCTGAGCGCATTCGCATCGCGGTGTCGAATCCGAACATGCCCAATCTCACCGTCGCAGATGGCGCTGAAGCGCGGGTTCTTCAAGGATGAGAATCTCGACGCCGAGATCATCCGCATGAATCCCAACGTCGCGATCACGGCGCTGGCCACCGGCGACGTCGACTACTGCCAACTCTTCGGCGCCGTCGTCGGCGGCGCGGTTTCCGGCCTGCCGGTGCGGATCGTCGCCGGATTTCTCGACAACTGGCCGATGACGCTGATCGCCCAACCGGAGATCAAAACGCTCAAAGACCTCAAAGGCAAAACCCTCGGCATCAGCAGCTTCGGCGCCACTCCCGATGTCGCCGCCCGCATGATGATCAAACAGGCCGGCATCGATAGCGACAAGGAAATCAAAATCCTCGCCCTCGGCTCCGACGCCGCGCGCATGACCGCGCTGATGCAGCGCATCGTTGACGTCGTTGTCATGTCGCCTCCCGCCGACACCCAGCTGGAGAAACAAGGCTACAAAATCTTGGCCCGCGCCTACGAGCTGTTCAATTTCCCCTACCTCGGTCTCGGCACCCATCTGCGCAAAATTAAAGAGAAGCCGCAGGAGATACGCCGCGCCATCAAAGCGACGGTAAAAGCGAATCGCTTCATCCGCGACAACCGCGACGAGTCCGCCCGCACGCTGATCGCCTGGGGCAAGGTCGAACGCGAATTCGCCTACGCCTCCTACGACGCGCTGCGAGTGTTGTTCAACAGCGACGGCGCCGTGCCCGAAGACGGCTTGAAGTTGGTCATCGACCAAGCCCGCCGCAACGCCAAAGTTACCCGCGAAATCGCCGCCAACGATGTGGCGGATCTAACATTCTTGCGCGAGGCGCAAGCGGAGCTAGGCATCAAGGCGCGATGAATCGGCTGCGGAATTAGAAACGGCATCAATTTTTCTCGCATCTAAATTCGAGTTCTCTCTCTGACTTCGACGGGGCTAGAGTGAGGGTTGCTCCATGCACAAAAAAATCACGGGACGGATTCTTTGCGTCCTGCTTCTTGCTCATAGCTTTCCAGTTCAAGCCCAGCAGCCGAAGAAAGTCCCGCGGATAGGGTATCTATCGGTGGACGATGCAGCTACGTGAGTCCACCCGTGCCGAGGCAATTCGGCTGGCTCTGCGCGAGCGTGGCTACATAGAAGGACAGAACATCGCCACCGAGTACCGATATACGGAGGGGAAGAACGATCGGCTCCCTGAGCTTGCGGCCGAGCTGGTGCGTCTCAAGGTTGATATCATCGTGGTAGCAGGAGGGACCAGACTGGTCCGGGCGGCCAAGAATGCGACCAAGACGATTCCCATCGTTATGGTGGGCGGTGGGCTCGATCCTGTCGAGGCAGGCCTGGTTGAAAGCCTTGCCCGTCCCGGCGGCAACGTCACCGGCATTACAAACCTTGCCAGAGAACTAGGCGGGAAGCGGCTGGAGCTGCTCAAAGAAGCCGTTCCGAAACTTGCCCGTGTCGCGGTTCTCTACGATCCGGCCAATCCGGCCAGTGTAATCGAGGTGAAAGAGGTTCTCCCAGTCGCGGCGCGTGCGCTGAGGTTGACTATTCAGCCTTGGGAGGTACGAGACTGCGGACGGTTTCGAGAAGGTATTCGCTGCGCTAAACAAGCAGCGCCCGGATGGACTCTACGTGCCCGGGGGCCCGCTAATGCGTGCTAACGAAAAACGGATCGCGGGCTTTGCCTTAAAGAGCCGGTTACCGTCGATGTACACCAACAGAGAAGATGTAGATGCCGGTGGGCTCATGTCCTACGGGGCGGACCTAGCGGACAGCTACCGGCGCGTCGCATATTACGTGGACAGAATCCTGAAGGGCGCCAAGCCCGCCGACCTGCCGGTGGAGCAGCCGATGAAGTTTGAGTTCGTGATCAATCTCAAGACGGCCAAGCAGATCGGCGTGACGATTGCGCCGGAGGTGCTGGCGCGGGCGACTAGGATAATCAAATGACAGACACCAGAGATCAAAAGTCAGAGATCAGCGGTCGGTTGTCAGCAAAAACATCGGAGACAAATCCATGATGAAATCCATTGTCATCTGGCTACTGGCAACTGCCATTGTGATTTCTGGTCCCATCGCCAACGCGCAGCAGGCTGGAAAAATCTTTCGCATCGGTTTCCTGGATAATAGCACTGCTTCTGGTATGCGCGGTCCTCTTGGAGGCGTTCCGGCAAGAGCTGACCAAGCTTGGATGGATTGAGGGAAAGAATATCACCATCGAGTACCGATTTGCAGAGCAAAAGCTGAGCGCCTACCTGAGCTTGCGGCGGACTTGGTTCGTCTTAAGGTTGATCTGATCGTGGCCTCAGGGACACCATCGGCGTTAGCGGCGAAGAACGCCACTACTACCATCCCCATCGTGATGGCGAGCGCTGGGGACCCCGTGGGTGCAGGTCTGGTTGCCAGTCTGGCGCGGCCGGGAGGCAATGTCACCGGGCTCTCGAATTTAGTCACCGAGCTAAACACGCAAAAGGCTAGAGATACTCAAGGACGCAATCCCCAAGCTCGCCCGAGTTGGACTTCTGCGGCCGGCCGGGAGGCGGCATAGGATCAACTCCAACTGAAAGAGCTCAGGCCTGCGGCTGTGGCACTGAAGCTAAAATTGGAGGAGATCGAGACTCAACCCGACGCCAAAGGTTTAGAGAGCGCCTTTCAAACCGCAAAGCAGAAGCAGGTGGGCGCGATTATGACGATCACCAGTCGCCCCTTTTTCGCCGAAAGAAAGCGGATCGTCGAGCTTGCCGGCAAATACCGGTTGCCGGCTATTTACTTTCAGAAGGAGTTTGTCGATGAGGGCGGTCTCATGTCCTACGGGGCGGACTACGATGACCTGTTCCGCAAGGCCGCCCACTACGTCGACAAGATCTTGAAAGGCGCCAAGCCGGCTGACCTGCCGGTGCAGCAGGCGACCAAGTTTGAGTTTGTCATCAACTTGAAAGCGGCGAAACAGATCGGTCTGACACTCTCGCCGGAGTTTCTCTCGCGGGCGAATCGGGTCATCAAGTAATTTTGGATTTTAGACTGCCGATTTTCGATTGAGGGACTCGGACATGACAAAGACATTTCGGACGGCAATTCTGTGGCTTCGGTCCGATAATCCAAAATCCAATGAATGTGCTGGCGAGAGCGGATAAGGTGATCAGATGATTGCGGATTGCGGATTCGATTTTGGATTGATGGGTACAACAATGGATCAAGTTTCGATTGACTCTTTCGCGATTGACTTTAAATCCGCACTCCGCAATGTCAAATCCGCAATTCAATTGGGCGCCATGCCCTTTGCGCTTTGCTTTTCTGGCGAGGTTTCATCATGACAACAGAACCCACCACGACTGGACTTATTGGCGCGTCTATACGGCGCGTCGAGGACGCGCCCCTGATTACCGGCAAAGGATATTATACGGAGGACATCCGGCTACCTGGAATGCTCCACATGGCTTTTCTGCGTAGCCTCCACCCACATGCGAAAATAATTTCCATCGATACAAGCGCAGCGAAGGCAATGGCCGGAGTGATCGCCGTGGTGACCGGCGATGACCTCAGTGAGCGGTTGCATATCCCGGCTATTCCGATGGTGCCCGGCATGAAGATACCGCCCCATCCGCTGCTGGCGCGTGGGGCAGTCCACGCGGCCGGCACTCCCGTGGCGGCGGTGGTTGCTGAAAGCCGCGCCCTCGCCCAGGATGCGGCGAGCGCTATCATTGTGGAATACGAAGCGCTGCCGGCAGTGGTGAGTGCCGAAAAAGCGCTGGAGCCCGGCGCGCCACTCGCCCGCGAGGAGCTGGATAGCAACCTGTGCTACATCGCGACAAAAAATGGCGGCGACGTCGACAAAGCATTCGCCGAGGCCGAGCATATCATTCGCCTGCGCATCGCTAGCCCGCGCTTGGTAGCGATGGCAATGGAGCCGAGAGGCATCGTGGCGAAGCCGGAACCGACGGGAGATCTGACTGTTTGGCTCTCAACTCAGAGCCCGCACCGAGTGCGCACGGATCTGGCCACCGCGATTGGATTTCCTGAGCACAGGATCCGCGTCATCGCGCCTGATGTCGGTGGCGGGTTCGGCAGCAAAGGACTCCTCTACCAAGAAGACGCGCTGGCGAGCCACCTGGCGCTGAAGCTCGGCCGGCCCGTCCAGTGGATCTCCACGCGCAGCGAGGATTTCGTCACGACGAATCAAGGGCGCGACCAGGTGATGACGTCGGAGCTGGCCCTCAAGCGGGATGGCACCATGCTCGGCTTGAAAGTGCGCGTGGTCGGCAATCTGGGCGCTTACCTGAACTCCCTTTCCGCGATACCGCCGCTGCGCATGATGGCGATGGCCCCGGGCTGCTACCAGATCCAAAACTGCTCCGTCGAGGTAGTCGCGGTCTTTACTAATACCATTGCCACCGGTCCCTATCGCGGCGCGGGGAGGCCGGAGTCGGTGCTTAACATCGAGCGGTTGATCGACAAAGCGGCGCGCGAATTGGCCATGGACCGTCTGGAAATCCGGCGCAAAAATTTCATTCGCCCCGACCAGTTCCCATACCGCACGGGCGTAAACGTCGAATACGACTCGGGTGACTATGAAAAGTCGCTCGCCGAGGCGCTGCGCTTGTCTGACTACGAAAAACTTATTCGCTACCGAGACCAAGCGCGCGAACGCGGCGAGTTGGTCGGCGTGGGCCTCTCGACTTTCGCTGAGCCGAGTGGCGGCGCCGGCTTTGAGAGCGCAACGGTTCGGGTGGAGCGCGGCGGAGAAATTACCGTGCTCACCGGTTCCAGCCCCCACGGTCAGGGTCATGAGACCGTGTTTGCCCAGGTGGCGGCCGAGAAGATGCGCGTTTCCATGGATCACGTGGCGATTCGACACGGCGATACCCTGACGATTCAGGAGGGCGGCGGCACCTTTGGCAGCCGCAGTGCCATTATGGGGGGCGGAGCCTTGGTGATGGCTATTGATCGGGTCATTGAAAAGGCTCGCCGCATCGCCGCGCATTTGATGGAGGCGGCAGCCGAGGATATCGTTCAGACGGATGGCGGCTTGGCGGTGGCTGGAGTGCCCGACAAAAAAGCTTCCTGGCGCCAAATCGCCGCCGCCGCGTACGGAATGAACCTTCCACGCGGTATGGAGCCCGGTCTGCACGAGACCGCCTTCTTTGATCCAAAGCGCGAGGCCTGGGGCTTCGGCGCGCATCTGGCGCTGGTGAGAATCGATCGGGACACGGGCACGCCGACGGTTGAAAAACTTGTCCTGGTCGATGACTGCGGCGTTGTCATTAACCCAATGATTCTCAATGGGCAGATTCACGGAGGCGTAGCTCAGGGGCTCGGTGAAGCGCTTTGCGAACAGATGCTCTTTGGCGCCGACGGCGAGGTGCTCACCGACTCTTTGATGAATTACGCGGTGCCGCGCGCCAGTGACATGCCCGAGATCACATTGGGAGAGACGGTGACGCCGAATCCATTTAACCCTTTGGGAGTCAAGGGCGTGGGCGAGGCCGGATGCAACGGAGCGCCGCCTGCTGTGGCCAACGCCGTCATGGACGCGCTGGCTCCCCTGGGTATCGACCACATCGACATGCCCTACACCGCGCCCAAACTCTGGGCGGCGATACGGAAAGCCGAAGGACGCTAAGCGTAAACAAATTACAAATTCGAAACTCGAAATCCGAAACTCTAAACAAATTCAAATGATCTAAAGAGAAAGCACGAAAGAAGCCCCGCGGACCGAAGCACGAAGCTCGAAACAAATTCAAATGACAAAGACAAATGCAATGTTCAGAACAACCCTGAGTCGGATTTAAGGTTTTTGATTTTCCAGGTTTAGATTTATTTTGGCCCCGGTTTGTTTCGGTCCGCGGGGCCGCTTTCGATATTCGAATTTCGGGTTTGGTTTTAGTGGTCTTGGCGCGAGAACAAAAATCCTTCTTAGGAGCAGTTAGGGAGACGGAGCTATGGCAAAGAACTTTACGATCTGTGTCGGCACGTTGGGCATGGGCTTGTGGCGCAGCGCCGACGGCGGCAAGAGCTGGGCTAGAAGCAAACTATGGAAGGGATACCAGGGTGGGAGATCTGTCTTTGGTCTCGCGGTGCATCCTCGGGATTCCCGGATCATCTACGCGGGCGCAGACGATGGCATCTATCGAAGCGAAGACCGCGGCGCGACCTTCGAGCACATTGAATCGCCGTTGGACGCGTATAACGTCTGGCGCATTGCCATCGACCCCGTGGACCCCGATACCATGTTCGCCGGCACCGCTCTGCCGGCGCTCTTTCGCTCCCGCGACGGCGGTCTTCACTGGGAAAAACTCCCAGCGGGATTTGCCACGGAGTGCATGAACGTAACCAAGCCGCGCGTTACGGCGCTGGTGGTCGACCCGTTGGACCACAATTTCGTCTGGGCCGGGGTCGAGGTCGACGGCGTGCGCGTGAGCCAGGATGGCGGCGACACATGGACGCGTCCATCCGGCGGTCTCATGGACGAGCCCGACATCCACGATATCAAGATACTTCCGGGCAAACCGGGCGCAGCGGTCGTCACTATCCCCGACGAGATCTGCGTCAGCACCGATGGCGGCGCCAACTGGCAGGCTATCGGGGTGCGCGGACGCTTTCCCTTGCCGTATTGCCGCAACGTGGTTTTCAAACTAGACGAGCCAAACGTGATCCTGGCGGCCATCGGCGATGACGCGCTGGGTGGCCTCGGCGCCCTACAGCGCTCCACTGACGGCGGCCATAGCTGGGAAACGCCGCTCCTTCCGATCACGCCGAATACGCATATGGAGTGCTTCGCGACCCATCCCGCAGATCCCAACCTGATCCTCGCATGCAGCCACTACGGCCAACTGTTCGCCAGCTCGGACGGCGGCGAGTGGTGGATCAAACTCACGCGGGAGTTCACTGAGATTAGAGGCGCCCTGGCCTGGGTGCCCAACTAAAGGTGATTCGATAGGCGTGAGGTGACAGGCGCGAGGCGTGAGAGAGGAAAATGAAAAAAAATATTTTGCCTTGCTGTGAGTGCTTTGTGATTTTGACCATTTAATTTTTGCGTTGCCCAAGTGGTCGATTGAAATGCCTCGCGAATGGGAAGGCTTTTCTAACTTCCAGTCACTTCCTTAGCGGTATCGCGGGACGATGCCTACCTTGACCATTGCATCGAAGATAACCGATGCTCTTCCTCATCTAGCTCACGACCGGCAAACCCCGTAGAGGGCTGACAAAGAAGTTACGCGTTTGTGGGCGATCCACTACCCCAAGCACCGGGATGACGTTAAATCGAAAACCCTTTGCCTTGCCATGTTTATATGATTACCAAAAAAGCAAAAGACATGATCTCGTATGGTTGGGTGGGAGGATAAAATTCACCACTCGGCGATGTACTTAAGTGTTCCAAAAGACGAGTATTATGAGTTCGCGAAAGTAGCCAAAGAGTTTGACTAGAACTGCTGCGGAATTCGTTGTCTGTTCGCTTAAAGTATGTCTGTAAACGAGTTAGCAACTCCGTAAGTAGTCAATCAATGTAACGATTAGAATTACGACCCTAGGCCGTTCGTTATTGCTGATCTTATTCTCCCGATCATCACCGGGCGAGTCCCTTGAGTTCGTTGCTCATATCTCGATCCCACAGCCGATGACGGCACCTAACGCACTTTCCATTGACTGCCACACCCATTAACCCACGACAGCGTGGGCAGTTGCGGACTAAGTAACGGTCCATCACCGGAAGACCCTTGGCATCCTGCCGTAATAGACGTTAACTGGTCGCTTGCGTCCCACGACCACTCGCCAACCGTCCAAGCGATATCCGCATACAGCACAGTATGAATAGATCGGATACTCTCCATTCGAACGTGGTGTCTGGCTTACTACAACCCAAAAATCGTCGCGGCACCGGGGGCAAGTTCGAGCAATATACTTGGACATGGTCGCGGACTCTTATCGCAGCGCCCAAGGGCGAGTCAACAGGCTGCCGTACAGCTTAATCGCATAACGTTTTCGCGTTCTCCCGTAGATAATCATTTTGCGCCTGCCGGAGTGAGTCCATCCGCGCTCGGCTATTGGGTCTGCTCTCCGCGATCTCGGTTATATAGACGGCCAGAACATAAGGATCGAGTACCACTACGGAGATGGAAGCTAGACCAATTTCCACAGCTTGCGCGTGAGATTACGTATCACCACGCTCATACGAAATGTAACACTTACTTTTTGCGGCAGGACTTTTCGTTCGCAAGTCTTTGGAAGTATATTAAAGCCAGAGCTTTGCTCAACGGCAGTTTGGGCTTTTTTTATCGGTCTCGAAGGTGATCGGAATTTCTAAGCTGCCAATCGATTCGATAGTCATACCGATACAGTCGTTCAACAAGCTCGCCATGTACTCACCCAAGAATTCGTACTCCATGAGAAGGCAACCTATATAGTCAGCCCTTTCATGCTCTATCGTTAGAAATATTTTGCGAGGATTGTAGGGATAACTTAGCGCACTCCGCAGCACACCAATTTCTCCTTGCAAAATTGATTCGCTTGTTCCCTGATACTCAATCCAGATTGGTGGCCAGCGGGTGTAACCCCAAAACGCCATAACAGGATGTTTTCGGAGTTGCATAGAAAGTTGCCAAGCAAAAGCAATGTCTCGGACGCCTTATAACCTAAGTTATCCTCTACAGACTGTATGCAGATTCGTTCACAGCATTTTGCCTTCAATCCATTCAACTCCGAGCTAACGGCACTCTGGATTCTTCGTCTTGAGTCTGTCTCGGTCGATACCAAATTGGTTTTATAGAGCTCACGACTACGCCATCAGTCGACTCGTCCTATCGCGTTGCCGTCTTTTCGTTTCGCGCAGGCTTATCATCGCCGAATTCTGGGTCATGATCAGGTCCCTTGGATTTAGGGAGAGTGAAAGAGATAGCCGAAAGTTATGAGATTGAATTGATGTTGCACGAGAGATGGGCTGTTCAGTACGACTGAGCGATCATCAGTCGATATTGTAGCCTTTGCAAATAGCGCGTTGAACTTAGCTTCGAGGGCTTGTGCTTCGGCTGGATGGGTATTCTAAAATCCTGTGGTTTCCCAACCATTCGCCGACTTTCTGGTTGGTATTACGATGTTGCAGCTTTTCACGGATCACGTTGACGTTTAACCCTAGAGCGAGCAGTAAATCCCGCAGTTCAACAGATTGCCTGGCACTATTAACTAGTAGGAACGGAAGTCGGTTGGCACAAGCAGCGCACCGGAACTCACTGACATGGAATTTTTCGGCATCCAAATACACAACAAGCTGAATCGTGTGACCATCGAGTCCGTGATCACACATCAAGCGAAGCGCAGTAGCTACTACGTCTTCTCCAAAAAACCCATTACCGTTGCCCCGGCTCATTGAGCCAGCCCTCTAGCTTTGTTCATGCCCTTCAACACCTTCGATAACGGTTAGACCCCTCGTTAGGTTTCGTCACTCTTGCATGCACCGGCAGGACTCCTTGCATAGAGCGCGAAGATTTGAGGTCCTGTATATATCCGGAGTACCCAGGAAAGGACTAGTGGGAAATCGATGATTCTGCTGTGGTCTTTTAGCCTGTGCGCCTGTGATCATTTTTAGGACACAAGACTCACGCTGCCGTTATCCTGGGAGTTGAACCCAGGACTGTCGATGCCCTCAATAACAAGGTGCAATCACTTTTTCACGATCCATCCTGGCAAATCGATTGTGTGAAATCGCTCTTGTGGGTTTGTCCATAAAGCCGAGTCGCACGGTCAAATAAAGCCTACCTCACACCACAGCGCCGGCTCTAAATCGGTCCGCCGTTTTTTGCTTTTTCGCAGCGTAGGATTGAACTGAATTCTCCATCGGATTCATCATACTCATCATCGAACCTAACGCAGAGCTTCTGCCCATTCACAACCGCATGCCGGTGATGCTTAACGATCGACGCCGTTGCATGGATTAATAGGACGATCTTCAGCGACGCGCTCAGTCTGCTCAAACCATATCCCGCTGAGCTGGGCGCAAAAGCCTGAGCAAGATGCTGGGAAATTGGCGGCGGGCAATCCGTTGGCTGGGGCTTCGGCGCGCCTCTTCCGATGGTGCCTATGCCGGCACCGTGTGACCAAGCGCCGGATACCATACGGAGAAAGTGACGGACCTGGTTCCGTATCTGACGCAAATAACACTTTTCGCAACTGCCGCATGCGTGATAGCTTCCATCTCGAGGTGCGCAATGAGGATAGTTTCTTTCAAATCAACCCTGGTCGTTGCCATGCTGCTTGCTGGTGGAGTGATCGCTCAAGGACAGCAGCCGAAGAAAGTCCCGCGTGCTAGGGTATTTATCATCGCGCGATCCAGCCAGTGAGTCCGTCCCGTTCCGAGAGAATTCGACTGGCTCTGCGCGAGCTTGGCTACATAGAAGGACAGAACATCGCCACCGAGTACCGATATGCGGAGCGGAAGCTCGATCGGCTCCCTGAGCTTGCGGCCGAGTTGGTGCGTCTCAAGGTTGATATCATCGTGGTAGCAGGAGGGACCCCGGACGGTCCGGGCAGCCAAGAATGCGACAAGACGATTCCCATCGTTATGACGGGCGCTGGGGCCGATCCTGTCGAGCCAGGCCTCATTGACAGCCTAGCCCGTCCCGGCGGCAACGTCACCGGCATTACAAACCTTACCGGAGAACTAAGCGGGAAGCGGCTGGAGCTGCTCAAAGAAGCCGTTCCCAAACTTGTCCGTGTCGCGGTGCTCTACGATCCGGCCATTTCGCCCAGTGTACACGAGGTGAAAGAGGTTCTCCCAGGCGCGGCGCGCGCGCTGAAGTTGACTCTTCAGCCTTGGGAGGTACGAGCTGCAGACGGTTTCGAGAGGGTATTCACTGCGCTAAGTAAACAGGGCCCGGATGGACTTTACGTGATCGGCGGGGGCCCGCTAATGAATATCAACCGAAAACGCACCATCGGCTTTGCGTTAAAGAGCCGGTTACCGTCGGTGTACGGCACCAGTGAATTTGTAGATGCCGGTGGGCTCATGTCCTACGGAGCGGACCAAGTGGACAGCTACCGGCGCGTCGCATATTTCGTGGATAGAATCTTGAAGGGAGCCAAGCCCGCCGATCTGCCGGTGGAGCAGCCGATGAAGTTTGAACTGGTGATCAATTTGAAAACCGCCAAACAGATCGGCGTGACGATTGTACCGGAGGTGTTGGCGCGAGCGAGTAAAATCATACGGTAAGGCGTAAAGGGTGAAGGGTAAGGCGACTCGGATTGAATACGGAATCCTTCAATTCGTTCAGCGTCTGCCCTGAGCGTGTCGACGGAAACCATCAACGCTATTGCGACGCAGCTTCACGAGGGCGATACTGTCGGACGTAAGAACCAACGACGTTAAGGTGATTGAAAAGGAGCGAACATGATTATCGACTGGCACGCCCATGTTTATCCGCCCGAGTTGGCCAAAGAGCGGCGTTGGGGCGGCGCGTCGCCGCTGACCATTGAAAACCTGCTCGAAGCCCATGAAAAGGCCGGCATCGAGCGCTGCGTCGTCAGCAACACGATCCATTATCTGAAAGACAAAAACGCCGACGAGTCTCTCGCCTTCCTGCGCCGCTGGAACGAATACGGCGCGGAGATCCAGCAAAAATATAAAGACCGCATTATCGTCTTCACCAGCACGCTGCCCTGCGGCGGCGCGCCGTTCAACAAAGAACTGGAGCGCGCCGTCACCGAGTACGGCCTGCACGGCGTGCTGATCAATTCCAGCCATCAACGCGCCTACCCCGACGACGATGAAGCCAAGCCCTTTTTCGAGTTGGTCTCGAGTCTCGCCATTCCCGATGATGATGCACGCGCCGTCGGTGGGCTTCGGCGAAGAGCGCATGCTGGACTACCGGCTGGCCTCCAGCGTCGGCCGGCCCTTCGACGAGTGTCTGAGCATCGCCCGGTTGATCGTCCGCGGCGTCTTCGAACGCAACCCCAACTTAAAATTCGTCGGCTGCCACCTTGGCGGCGGCATCTGCGACGTCATCGGCCGCATGGACTACGCCTACGAGCTCGGCGACCGAGCCTCGGGCCTCGGACCCTACGAACCCATGCTGATCACCAAGAAACCCAGTGAATATCTGCGCGAGATCCACATGGACACGGTTTGTTACCATCCGCCGGCCCTCGCCTGCGCCTATCAAACCGTCGGCGCCAAGAAATTACTCTTCGGCAGTGACGCCCCGCCACTCCTGCCGCTCCTGCCGCGCGCCAAACAGATCATCGAAGACTTCCCATTGACCGATGATGAGCGGGCAGATATCTTTAGCCGTAACGCCATGAGGCTATTGGCACGCGGGTAAGGGCGACCGGGCCGGTCGCCCCTACAATTTGAACGTTTGAATCCTTAAACCTCTGAAACGGTTTGAACGAATTGAACGGCTTGAACGATTTGAACGTGTTATCGTTTTGTAAGGAGGAAAGATGCCGCTATCCTATGAAGATCTGATCGAACCGACGATCGTCAAACAAGAATCGAGAAGCGTCGCCTACTGCCGCTGCACCCGCAGCAAAAACCTGCCCTTCTGCGACGGCTCCCACGAAGGGACCAACATGCAACCGGCAGTATTGGAATTCGCCAGCCCGGAAACCATCGCCATCTGCCGCTGCTGGAGATCCAAAGACCATCCCTACTGCGATGGCACCCACGGCCGCTTGGTCAAACCCAAAGAGCGCCCACCCAGAGCGCACGGATAATAGAAGCATGCGACCGATTGAACCCGTAAGGGCGACCGGCCGGTCGCCCCTACAATTTGAACGCTTGATCGATTGGAACGTTTTGAACCCCAACTAATTAGGAGGTTATTTATGGTTGAAATGAAAAATTTGGTGAAGGAAGCCGATTCCCACCCTGGCGTTGGCCATTTGAGTCTCTGGCGCACGGACTTGGCGTATTACTGGGTGATCAACTGCGAGGCCGGCCTGCAAGACGACATGCACTATCACGACAACGACGATCACATTTTCATGTGCGTCGAAGGTGAGTGCACCGTGCGCACGCCGCACAAAGCCTTTGTCTTGAAGCAGTTCGACACCGTGTTGCTGCAATCCGGCGAGTCCTATCAACTGTGCAATACCGGCACAGGCCGGATGATTCTCCTGGGCGCCGGCAATAGCCATGTCGACGGCAAGCCGCGCACCCGCGTGCCGAAGATTCCCAGCCACACGCCGATCAAAGAACCGATCGTCGCGTAGGTCGGTATTGTCGCAACCCAGATATGCGTTGAACAAATCCGAGTATTGGTTCGGATGCTCCCCCCTTTGGAAAAGGGGGGAAGGGGGGATTTTCTTCAGCGGACTTTCTCGCGCGCAAAAACCTCAAATCCCCCTCAGTCCCCCTTTTTCAAAGGGGGAAGTACCGTCCACAAGACCAGACAACCAATCAGATCAAAAAAAACCGGCAGTGCATGAACCCATGCACTGCCGGTTTAACTCGTAAACGTCTTACTGAATTACGCCTGCTGCACCGCCGTCAGCTTCCACGCGTTCGGTCCAACCGGGCGGCTGTATGTCCAAAACTCCTCGAACTGCACCGGTTCGCTGTCGCTGCCGACGACCACATTGCCGCTCTTCTCGTCGACTGTGAAGTCGAGCAGGTTGGCGTGCAAGCGCACGGTGATGAAGTCCTCGCCGTTCTCAGTCCAGACTTCGGTGATCTCGCTCTCGCGCAAAGCGATGTTGTCCATGCGGTTCTTCTGGCCGCGTTGTTTGAGCTGCGCTATCTCGGCTTCCCAAGTTTTCATTAGCTCGCCGCCGCAGAGCACGCGTAGCGCCGTGACATCCTGCTTGTTCCATGCGCCCTGAATCTTGAAAAAATTATCCTGAGCAGTTTTCAGAAAAGTATTGGCGTCGAAGCTCGGATCCATCATGGTCAGCGAGCGATAGTCGGTGCCATTGAACGGCAACTGCTCCTGCACCGGCGGATTATTGGCATAACCCGGTGTCGGCGCCTGGTAGGAGGTGTCTTGATACTGCATCGAGCCGCCGCCCGTCGCCAGCGCCGGAGTTCTCGACGCTTTGTATTTCCGGTAAAGAAAATACGCCAAACCGCCGAACAAAAGAATTTCTATCATTCCGAATCCACTGCCGCCCATACCGCCACCCATACCACCGAAGCCGCCGGCGCCGGCTAAGCCCGAAAACAGCATGGAACCTAAAAAGCCGCCGAGCACCGCGGTGCCCAGACCGCGCATGAAACCGCCGGACTGCGGCATCATCGAAGCCGGTTGGCGCGCCTGTTGTGCCGGCATGGCATCCTGTCTTTGTGGCGACGTCGGGTTCGCCGCACGGCTCGGCGCCTGTGAGCTGCGCGAACCGCGAAAGCCGCCGGAGCGGCCGCCGCCGGCGCGGGCATCGGCTAAGCTTTCTAATGCTATTTGCGTTAGTGCGAAGACCGCGAAAAGCCCCACGGCCGTGGCAAACAATTTATACTTTGTAGTCGACATAAACACTTTTCCTCCTGATCTAGGAATTCCTTCTCTGTGTAGGGAGTCTAACCATGCGGTGAAATCGAGTCAATGATCTATTTTTAATAAATCCGCGGCCACAATGCCTGCCCTAGAACCACCATCCCGCCACCTTTTCCGTTGCCTTTCTCGCTCCTTTGTGGCACTTGAGCAAACCATGGGTGAACCCAAGTGGTACCACGATATCACCCCCTACCAATGGCGCGTGCTCTACTGCACCTGTCTCGGCTGGGCTCTCGACATCATGGATGGCTATCTCTACGCCATCATCCTGTTTCCCGCCATGAGCGATTTGCTCGGCACCAGCGAGCCGGCGGCTATCGGCTGGTACGGCGGCATCGTCCTGGCGATCTTCATGATCGGTTGGGCCTTGGGCGGTCTGATCTTCGGTCCCATCGCTGACCGCTACGGGCGCGCCAAAACCATGGCGATTACGATCTTGGTTTACGCGACATTCACTGGCCTGTGCAGCATCGCCGGCAGTTGGCAAGAACTGGCTTTTTACCGATTCCTCACCGGCCTGGGCATCGGCGGCGAATGGGCCGCCGGCGCAGCGCTGATCGCCGAGACCTGGCCGGCTAAATCCCGCGCCAAAGCCGCTGGCATCATGCAAGCCTCGGGCGGCATCGGCTTTTTTCTCGCCATCGGGCTCTACTTGTTCGTCGGTCCCTATGGTTGGCGCTGGGTTTTCGCTCTCGGCATATTGCCCGCCATCGTGGCGTTTTATATTCGCCACTCCCTGGAAGAGCCTGAGCGTTGGACCCGGGCCAAACAGACCGGCAATCCGTTTTCACAGCTTTTCATGCGCCCAGTACGCCGCGACCTGTTGGTCGGCATCGGCTTGGCGGTGGTAGCGACCTTCGGCTACCAGGGCGCCATTCAATGGGTGCCGAGTTGGATCGCCGCCATGCTGCACGCCCAGGGCACCCGCGCGGTGATTCCGCAGGTCAGTTTGATCACCGCGACGCTGACCGTCGGCGGCATCGCCGGCTGTCTGTGCATGCCGATGATCGCCGACCGCTGGGGCCGGCGCAACGCGCTGTGGATTTATTTTCTCGGCGCCCTCTGCTCAGTGCCATCGACATTTCTATTCGCCAAGGAATTCAGCCACGCGGTCATGGCCTCGCCGGTCATGGGATTTTTCGCCGCCGGCGTCACCAGCGGCTTTGCCATCTACTTTCCCGAGCTGTTCCCCACCAACATCCGCGCCACCGCCCAGGGCTTTTGCTTTAACTTCGCGCGCTTTTTCTCCGCCGCCGGCCCGCTCCTCGCCGGCATGCTCACCTCGGCTCATGGCGCCTTCGCCCCCGCCATCGCCACCATCGGGTCGATCTATTTCGTCGGCTTGATCATCCTAATCTGGGCGCGCGAAACCAAGGGCCAAGCCTTGCCGGAATAGTTCGATCTGCCAGCAACCACCGCGTTGCCGCTTGACCGGTTACTAAGGGCGCAAACTTTGGCGAAGAATTGAAAGTTCCAGGGCTAAACAATCTCGGCTAACGGAAATTCGAATGCGGTTATTTCTTTTCCCAGAAACTATCCGACCTGAGCGCCGCGGCGGCTTAATTTAATGTTGAAGAGCTGCGGCGCGCTGCCTGCGACTGAAGATCAACAAAGCGGTCGCGGCGATGGTGCAAACAACGCCGCAAACCGCGAAGGTCCAGTCGATGCCGATGGCCGACGCCGAGGCGCCCATAAGCAAACCGCCAAGAGACCACAAGCCGCGGTCCATGAAGAACAAGCTCAAGACTCGCCCTAATAACTCCTGCGGCGTTCCGGTTTGAATGACCGTATTGGTCAATGCGCGCTCGCCGACCTGGCAAAAACCGATCATGGCAAGAAACAGGATCGACAAAATGAAGGAATAGGAGAAAGCGAACAGCGCCAGAGACAGCGCGAATCCGAGCACGCAAAAACAGATCGAGCGCGTGCCGACGCGCAGCTTATTCACGGTCGCGAGAGACAAGGACGCCACCATAGCGCCGATTCCCGGCGCGGACATCAGCATGCCGAACCCCGCCGCGCCAACATGCAGCACATTGGTCGCGAATATCGGCACGAAACGATTGTACGGCGCGCCAAACAAGGCCATGACGTAGGAAATTCCGACTATACCGAGCATGCGGCGGTTGTCACGTAGATAGAAAAACCCTTCCTTGATATCGCCCAATAGTCCCTGTTTGTGGTGCCGCGCTTCCCATGGCGGCAGCTCCATCTGATAGAGATTGAAAATCAAATAGACAAAGCTGAGCGCGTTTATGAGAAAACAGCCGGCGATGCCAATGTAGGCGATGATCAAACCGCCCACCGACGGCCCCATGATTTTCGAAAAGTTGAACACCGAGGATTGCAGGCCGATGGCGTTGAGCAATTCCTCCCTGGGCACCAAACTATTGACCAGGGATTGGCGTGCCGTCTGATTGATCGTGTTAACGACGCCGAGAAAGAAAGACAAAAGCGCGATATGCCAGAGCTCGATCCCTTCAAACTCCACTAACAACCAATAGGCGAATGCCTGCAACATCGCCAAGCTTTGCGTGATCATCAACACGCGCCGTCGGTCGAACCGGTCGGCAATGGCGCCACCCACAGCACCGATCAAAAGCCGCGGCACCGTGTCGAATACCGCGATGACGCCGATGGCGACCGGCGATTGGGACAGATGCCACACCAACCAGCTCTGCGCGATGTTCTGCATGAAATCGCCCGAGCTCGACACCAGCGCGCCTTCCATCAATAGTCGGAAATTTCGATGACGGAGCGAGCGGAGAGTTCTCAAAGATGACAGCTTAGGCATGACCGTAGACAAATCTCAGAAGCGACAACTCCATTGTTAATTGAAATGTTTCGACAACGCAAAACGTCTCGCGCACCGATGGCGTATCGGTTGAATCGTCCTGGCATCGATCATAGAGTTTGTACCTCCGAGGCAGCTTAAGGAGATCGCGCCGATAGCACCGCGTACCCATTATGGGAATTTCGTGCCTATCATGATTAGCTCTTCCAATCCGAACATTGAACTTTTGAACCTTGAACCTTTGAACAAAGGAGCCACGCCGATGCTACCCATGCCCATCGTCAAGCTTCTCGGCGGAAGGCGAGAAACTACGGGAGTCGGGACGCCGCGTTCGAGTCCTATGGCAACATGACGACAACCTAGCCTTCATCGCCCGCGGCCGCGAATACCGCAGCGAGTTTCACATCAACCCGAGCGACGAAACCATGTACATGATCAAAGGCGAGATGCGCTTGCACTACCGCACCCCGGAAGGAACAGAAGAAGTCGCCGTGATCGCCGAAGGCGCGATGATCTACACCCCCGCCGGCACGCCGCACTCGCCGCGCTTCCCGCCCGACGCCTTCGCGTTGATCTCAGAAAGAAAGAGACGAGCCGGAGAGATCGATCGATTTCACTGGTACTGCCAGAAATGCGACAACTTGCTGCACGAAGAGAGTTTCGTCGTACACGACTACGCCGAAGACCCGGTGTCGAAAGCCTACCAGCGATTCTTTGAGAGTGTGGAGTTCAGAACCTGCAAGCAGTGTGGCGAAATCATGCCGGCGCCGGATGCGCTCTGATTATGGATCAAAACAATAACGCATGACTAGGGCGGAATCCATTGCAAGCAGTCTCGTGGCACCGAGTGCCTTACTTACGCCGGCGAATTCTAGGGTTGTGAGAATTGTACAATGCGACTTCGACGGTGCTTACTTGCGCGGGTGCTGAGTCGGCAGCTCTGCATCAGTCTTACGCGGCAAATCACCTTACAACACCTGTCGTCTTCGCGATATAGTCTGCCGGGTCAGATTCGATTACGGCGTGCGCTTAGGCAGCTTTGCTAATGGGCACTGCTCCACCAGTACATCGTTCGCGTCAGTGTAGGCGCTGTCCGAAAGAGACATGGAGTTGGGGCCAGTCTTACAATTCATCGCAATGCAAAACCTACGACGGCGTTCACGCATCCACCGACGTCGCGTGTAACCGCAGGCCAAGCGCACGCACAACTTTGAGTACCGTCGAAAACTCTGGGTTACCGTCGGGCGACAATGCTTTGTACAGGCTCTCGCGACCGAGGCCAGTTTTTCGCGCGATTGCACTCATGCCTTGTGCCCGCGCGATATCCCCCAATGCCGCAGCTATCAGCGCCGGATCGCCGTCTTCAAGCGCAGCTTCTAAGTACGCTGCCATGTCTTCGTCCGATTCCAAATGTTCCGACGGGTCCCAACGTCTAGTTTTAACTTTCGCCATAGTAATCTCCTATAGGTCCCGTGCCATCTTTATAGCTTTCTGAATATCTTGGTCCTGGGTCTTTTTGTCGCCGCCAGCGAGCAAGATAATCAGCGAGGCTCCGCGTTGCACAAAGTAAACCCGATACCCAGGTCCATAATCGATTCGCAGCTCCGATACGCCTCCTCCAACTGGCCTGACATCACCGGGATTGCCTAGAGATAAACGACGAATTCTAATATCGATACGGACCCGGGCTCGCCGATCGCGTAAGCCATAAACCAACGTGCGTACACCTCGGTTTGGCTTATTTCTATCATGGCCTAGTGTATCTTATAACATACATTAGTTTGCGATTCCATCTACGGTAGTTCCTCTGAATTTTGAACCTTGAACGATTCCGACAATTGGAACCGTTGGAACAACTGGAACTATTGGAACCGCTTATTGCCGCTGCATCTCTTCGATAAAGTCCTTGAGCCCCGCCTCAACATCGAACTTCGGCTCATAGCCTAACTCAGCCCGTGCCCGCGAAATATCCAACGCCGGCCGCGGCCGTGACGACGACTTCGCGCGTAAAGCGCACGTCGCCGAGAACTTTTTGCAGGCCGCGTTGAATATCCGCGATCGTCGCGGCGACGCCGGTGCCGAGATTATACGCTTGGTGCGGCAAGCTCGCCGCGCTGGTGATCAAACGCAGGCCCTGGGCGATATCTTTCGCGTAGACGAAATCGTTGGCGTCCGCGATCCCCGGCCCCATCGGCGCGGGCTTACCGGCCAGCGCCGCTTGCAACATGGCGTACATGTCCATGCCGACGTTGCCGCCGCCGGTGTAGGGACCGTAGCCGTAGACCGATGCGAAGCGCGGCAGCGCCAGCTCGAACTTGTAAGTCGCGGCGTAAGCCGTCAGCACTTCCTCGCAGGCGGCTTTACCGCCCTGATAGACGCGCGCGCCGCCGTCGCGCCGCGCCTCTTCGTGAATCGGCACCGGCGGATCGGTGAGATCGTAAACACCCTGGCTGCTGGCGTGAATCAACCGGCGCACACCGGTGAGTCGCACCGCCTCGGCGACATTTAACGTACCGATGAGATTCACTTGAAAGCCGAAATACGGTGTCCGGTTACCCTGCAATCCGGCGCTATGAAACACTACTTCGGCGCGCGTGCGTTGCATCGCTTCGATCAGCGCCGGCAGCTCGCGAATATCGCCGCGAATAATCGGCAGCTCCCGGCCGAGAACTTTTTGCAGGTAAGAAAGATTCGGTTGCAGGTCGAAGAATGTCACTTCATCGCCGCGTTCGACCAACTCTTTCGCCGTGTAGGCACCAATCAAACCACAACCGGTAATCAAGACTCGCATGTCTATCCCCTTTCGAAATCTGGGAAGGGCGACCGCCGGTCGCCCCTACATTGAACCGCGTCTTGTCCGAAACGTTTTGAACGATTTGAACGGCTTGAACGTTTTGAACGAATCTTCAGATGTTCAATTCTTTAGATCGATCATAATCATGCCGCCCGCCCGCGGCCGCGCCCAACGGAAAGATCCGATCGATCGCCGCCAACTCTTTCGCCGTCAACGAAATATCCGCCGCGGCCGCGTTAGCTTCAAGATTGGCGATCTTGTACGTGCCGGGGATCGGCACGAAGAAATCACCCTGATGAAGAATCCATGCCAGCGCCAACTGCGCCACCGTGCATTTCTTCACGCTCGCTATCGCCTCCAGTTGTTTGAGCAGACTGACATTGTGTTGAAAATTCTCGGCGTGGAAGCGCGGCCCGCGCCGCTTGGCTTCCTTCTCGCCGAGGTCGGCGAAGTCGTTCCACTTGCCGCTTAAGAATCCTCGTCCCAATGCATAGTAGGCGACATAGCCGACGCCCAATTCGCGGCAAACCGGAATGGTGTTGCTTTCGTAATCGCGCGTCCACAGCGAATACTCGCTTTGCACCGCCGCGATCGGATGCACCGCGTTGGCGCGCCGCAGGGTCTCGGGCCCGGCTTCGCTCAAGCCGAGCTGGCGCACTTTGCCTTGCTCGACCAACCGCTTCATCGCGCCGACGGTTTCTTCGATCGGCACTTTGGGATCGACGCGATGAAGATAGTAGAGATCGATGTAATCGGTTTGCAGCCGGCGCAACGAGTTGTCGCACGCCCACGCCACATACTCCGGCTTGCCTTCGACTTCTCTGCCTTCCGCCCAAGGCTGGCCGCGCAGATTGCCGAATTTGCGGTCAGCACGACATCGCCGCGCCGGCCTTTTAACACCTTGGCGAGGATCTCTTCGTTGTTGCCGTTGTTGTGATCGGCGGTGTCGATGAAGTTCATGCCGATATCGATGGCGCGATCGAGCACGGCGATCGCCTGGCGTTCGTCGGCGTCGCTCAACTTGCCTTGAAACGGCGGACAGCCATAGCCGATGGCGGAAACTTTCAAACGATCTTTGCCGAGATAACGGTATTGCATGTGAAGCCCCTCCCGGCGAAATAATGGTCCACAATGGCATCGCGATTCAAGTTGCAACACGGTGAATTTTTGCTATCTATCGCCCAGCGCTTGAGGTAAATGGGGAAGGGAGATTTGCCGATGAGAAAATTTTCCTTGTGTACGATTGCCGCCGCGCTGGGACTGTGGTTCTCCGTCCAGGCCGCTGCTCAGGAGTCGTTCTATAAAGGCAAGACCGTGCGCATCCTGGTCGGCGGCTCGGCCGGCGGCGGCTACGATACCTACACGCGCACCATCGCGCGCCACCTGGGCAAGCATATTCCCGGCAATCCCAGCTTCGTGGTTGAAAACATGACCGGCGCCGGCAGTTTGATCGCCGCCAATTACACCTACAAGATCGCCAAGCCGGACGGCCTCACCATCGGCCACTTCATCGGCGGCCTGATGCTGCAACAGGTCATGGGCAAACCGGGCATCGAGTTCGAGGGACAGAAATTCGAATACCTGGGCGTGCCGGCACAGGACTCGCTGGTGCTCGGCGTCACCAAGGCCGCCGGCATCACCAGCGTCGAACAATGGCTCGCGACCAAGACGACGCTAAAATTTGGCGGTGTCGGCCCCGGCGCGGGCACCGACGATGTCCCCAAAGTCGTGCGCGCCACCGTCGGTGTGCCGATTCAACTGATCTCCGGTTACAAAGGCACCGCCGACATCCGCCTGGCGATGGCCGCCGGCGAACTCCACGGCGTGACCAATTCATGGGAGTCGTATAAATCGGGCTGGAGCAAAGAGATCGAATCCGGTTCGGTGCTCATGCTGCTGCAGACACTGCCCCAGCGCCATCCCGAACTACCCAACGTTCCGGCGATCCATGATTTCGTCAAGAATGACGATGATCGCAAACTGGTGCAGACCGGCATCTTCGACTACAGCGCCATCGCCCGGCCCTACGCATTGCCGCCCAAAACCCCGAAAGATCGGGTCCTGCTACTGCGCAAAGGACTAACCGACACCTACAAAGATCCGGAGTTTATCGCCGACGCGCGCCGCGCCCGTCTCGACATGAACCCGCTCAGCGGAGAGGAGTTGGAGAAAGTCGTAGCGCGGGTTTATCAACTCGACAAAGCGCTGGTGCGAAAAGCTCAAAGACATACTGCTGAAATAATCCGGTGACAATTTCGACGGCATAAAAATCTGCAAAACCGTAGGGGCGGGTTTTAAACCCGCCCTGATAGAATGCTGACAATCGCAAGAGCAAACCACCATGGCCAATGCTAATGAACATCACGGCCGCATCGCGGTCATCACCGGAGGCAGCGGCGGCATCGGCGGCGCGATCGCGATACGTTTAACCGCCGAAGGCGCCGTTGTCCATGTCCTCGATGTCAATCCAGGCGCTGACGACACGCGCTTCCATGCCGTCGATGTCGGCGATGAAGCTTCGGTCAATCGAATAATCGACGCCATCGGCGCCGAGCATGGCGCCATCGATTATTTAATCTGCTGCGCCGGCATTTACCGGCCGCAACCCTTTCTCGAACTCAGTCTCGACGCTTGGCGCCAAACGCTGCAAATTAATTTAACCGGCATGTTTCTCTCCTGCCGCGCGGCGTTGAAATACATGACCCCGCGCCAGTTCGGCCGCATCGTCCTCTTCTCCTCCATGGCCGCGCGCACCGGCGGCAAAAATGTCGCCCACTACGCGGCATCCAAAGGCGGCATACTCGGCCTCGCCCGCGCCCTCGCCGTCGAAGCCGCCGCCGACAACATCCGCGTCAACGCGATCTCGCCGGTGATCACCGATACCGCGATGCCGCGCGCCGTGGTGTCGGACGAATACATGCAGTCGCGCAAGAATCATATCCCGCTCGGCCGCATCGGCGACGTCCAGGACATGGTCGAAGCCTGTCTGTTTTTGTTGAGCGACGACAGCTCCTACATCGTCGGCCAAGATCTGCGCGTCAACGGAGGGTCGACTCTATGGTAGCCGCGGCCAATTCGCGCGTCACCGTCATCACCGGCGGCGGCAGCGGCATCGGACAGGCGACCGCACTGCGGTTGGCGCGCAATGGCGATCGAGTCTGTATTTGCGATTTGAATGCCGACGCGGTCAACGCCACGGCCGAGCGAATTCGCGCCGAGGCAGGCAGTGTATTTACCGGCGTTGTCGACGTGCGCGATCAAGCGCAAGTAATCGCGTGGATCGCCCAGGTGATCGAGAAATACGGCCAGATCGATTGTCTGTTCAGCAACGCCGGCGTCAACGCCCGCGCCATGGTCGCCGACATGACGCTGGCACAGTGGTCGCTGCTCATCGACACCCATGTCACCGGGACTTTCAATTTCTGCCAAGCGGTGCTGCGCCATATGGTGCCGAGACAAGCCGGCGCCATCGTCATCACCTCTTCGGATTTCGCCATAATTGGCGTGGCCAATGCCGCCAACTACTGCGCCGCCAAGACCGCGCTTTATTCGTTGACCAAATCGCTGGCGCTGGAATTCGCGCCGCATATTCGCGTCAACGCCATCGGTCCCGGCCCCATCGACACGCCGCTCTTGCGCGCCAATCGCACCCAAGAAGAGTTCGAAACCGCCCGGCGCACATTCGAGGGCCGCTTACCGATAAAAAGATTGGGTCAACCGGAGGAAGTCGCCGCCGTGGTGGATTTCCTGCTCAGCGACCGCGCGGCGTTTATCACCGGCCAGTTGATCCAACCCAACGGCGGCCAGGTGATGTGGTAAGGAACTCGTGACGGCGATTCGCCGATTGCCCCTTCAACCGCAAAGTACGCAGCAGAACGCAAAGCCGGAAACCAGATTAAGCGCAGGTGATAGCCGTCCCTTGGATGTGATTTCTTTGCGTACTTTGCGGTTAATCATCCGAGTATTTCACGGTCATTTCAGCAGATAGCCGAACATCTCTCTCGCCTTGCGCACCACTTCCTGGCCCGGCGCGTTCACCTTGGGGAACTTGTCGCCCCACTCGAAGGGGCGGGTGGCGTCGATGATCATGCGCGAATTGGTAAAGTCGCGAATCTTGCGCTGGTCCGGCGTCAAGCGCGGATCGGCGGGCGTGCTGCGCATGCGCTTGACGATCTCGACGGAAGTTTCCGGATCGTAGCGCGACAAGGTCGCCCACATGAGCTGGTCTAAATTGGACACATCGATATCGTCGTCGACGACGATGACCATCTTCAAGCCGTAGACGCTGGAGCCGCAGCTCGACGCCAGGGTCGCCACTTGTTTGGCATGGCCGGGATAGCGCTGCTTGATCGCCAGCGCCACCAGCATGCGCGATGCGCCGATCTCGTGCGGCCACACTTGCGTCACATCGGGGACGCCGGCGCTGCGCAGTTCGTTCTTGAGCATCGCCGAGCGCATGATCGCGCGGTAGCGCGCCATTTCGTCCGAGCCGCCGCCGATCGGCGGCACGCCGAGAATAATCGGATCGTTGCGGTGATAGATCGCCTCGATTTCGAGCACTGGCTGCGCGCTCTCGTCCGAAGCGTAGTAGCCGGTCCACTCGCCGAAGGGCCCTTCGAACTTGCGGTTGTCGTTATTGAGAAATCCTTCGAAAACAATTTCCGAGTTGGCCGGAAACGGCAGACCGGTGATCTTGCCGCGCACCACTTCCACCGGCTTGCGGCGCATGCCGCCGACCACGTCGTACTCGCACACGCCGTAGGGATGTTCGGTGCCGGCCATGAAGAAAAACAGCGGATCGCCGCCCAGCACCAGCGCGATCGGCATGCGCTCGCCTTTGCGGAAATATTTTTGCCGGTGCATGTAGCCATGCTTGCCGGGCACCATTAAAAGGCTCACCGACTTCTTGTCTTGAATCATCGCGCGGTAGCAGCCGGCGTTGATCCATTTCTCGTCCGGGTCCATGGTCACGGAATAACAGCCGGTGCCGATGTAGCGGCCGCCGTCGTCGCGATGCCACACCGGCGTCGGGAATTTTTCGATATCGATGTCGTCTTTCTTGACGATGTTCTCGAACACCGGCCCGTTGTCGACCAACACCGGCGCCAGATGCTTCGCGTCGGTCTGATAGTGCGCGAAGTAGGCGTCACTCAGCTCTTGCTTGGTCAAGCCTTGGGGAAAACCGAAAGTCATGGCGCGTCGCTTGCCGGCGAACGCGTTGACGATCACGCGAAAGCCCCGCGGGCAACCGGGAACATCGTCAAAGATCACCGCCGGCCCGTCATCGGGCGGCACGACTACATCCGTGGCTAACCCGATCTCCTCCTGCCACGACGCGCCGCGGACGGTTTTGAGTTCACCGAGTTTATCGGCTTCGGCCATCCACTCGCGCAGGTCGGTAAAAGCGATATGCGGCTGAATCTTTGAACTGTCGAACATGGTGTCCCCCGGATCAGTGCAATGTCTTAGTCTACCATATCGTCAAGAATCGGCTGTGCTGTCAACTCCAAGGATCCGCCACTACCAATGGTCTTGCCTCGGAAGCAATGCCGTGCAAAGTTTACCCTATGAAGATGGCAAATGATTTCCCGATATCGCGGCGCGGATTTTTGACCGCATCTTTAATCGTCTCCGACGTCTTATTTAATCGGCTAGCGGATAGCCTGGATGCCGTGGCGGCAACGGCCGGGATGGAGCCAACGCCGGCTTGCGCCGATACCGACGATATTACACCGCCGCAAACCGCCGGACCTTTCTACAAGCCGCGCTCGCCGGAACGAAAATCATTGCTTGAACCGGGCATCCAAGGGAGCAAAATCATTCTTGAAGGCGCGGTGCGCTCGACCAAGTGCAAGCCGGTTCAAGGGGCCCTCGTTGACTTTTGGCAAGCCGACGGGAGCGGAGCGTACGACAACGCCGGTTACAGGCTGCGCGGCCACCAGTTTGCCGACGGAGCCGGCAGATACCGCCTCGAGACCGTCGTGCCGGGCGTCTATCCCGGACGCACGCGTCATTTCCACGTGCGAGTCCAGGCGCCCAATCGCCCGGCTCTCACCACTCAACTCTACTTTCCCGGCGAGCCGGAAAACAAAAGAGACTTCATCTTCAATGCCAAACTCGTCGTCGCCCTCGGCGGCTCAGCCGGCGCCAAGACCGCCAACTTCGACTTCGTATTGGATCTCGGCTAGAGCGTAATTAGCGATCAAGAAGAATCAATTGAGCACTGACGTTTCTATAAACGAGATACCTCAGTCCGTGTTGGATGACGCAGGGCGGCGGCTGCTGGCGCTACCGCCGCAGCTGATGCTGGGCGTTGACCTCACCAAAATGCCTTTGGATAACTCCCACTTTCAAACACCGGCCCGCACAATCAAAAATATTCCGCTCAAAAGTTATTGCAAGCAATCGCGATTCTGTTCACATTCCGCATTCGTCTCGAACGAATCTTAATGTCGATCCACCCATTCCCGGATTATCCGATTGGTCTCCTCCGGCTTGTGCCAGAAAAAGCCGTGACCGCAGCCGTCGATGACTTTCATCTCGGCGCCTTTGATGTTGTCGCGCAGGTGTTCCGTCGTGACCACATGGTTGCCGGTGTCGGCGTCGACTTTGTCCTCGCTGCCGACGATACACAGCGTCGGTGTGCTCATTTTTGACAAGTATTCGCCGGTCTCATGGCGGTTGCGCGCGATGACATGCTCCAAGTAAGGCTCGATCTTTGGCGCATTGTCCCAAAAGGTTTTGAATAGCTCGGTCAGCACCTCCGGATGGGCTTTGACAAACGCTTCCGGGAAAAAAAACTTGCTCTGAAAGTGATGCCACATATGCTCTTTGTAGCCGCGCGTGATCAAACTCTCGGTCGCATTCACGGTCAACCCGCGCGGATAGTCGGGCAGTCCCATTGATCCCGAACCGGACGCCGCTTGGATCATACTGCGCACCCGCGTCGGATGATCGATGGCCATCCACTGGCACACCCGCCCGCCCATGGAGTGGCCGATGATATGCGCCGGCTCTTTAACGCCGATAGCGTCAAGCAACTGGATCGCGTCCTGGGCGAACTGCCGCGTCGAGTACGGCCCCTTGGGCGCATCCGATTTGCCGACACCGCGATGATCGTACACGATCACCTGATAACGATCGCTGAACGCCGGCACCTGCTGCAACTTCCACGGCTCCCCCGGCCAACCGGTGCCGGAGACAAACAGAAACGGCACGCCGCTGCCGAAGGATTCGTAGTGCAGTTTTACATCGCCTGCTTGTGCGTAAGGCATCTTCGCTTCGCTCCATAGCCGACTTGCGGCTGTTCAAGGTTCAAGAGTTCAAAAGTTCAAGGTGATCGGATCGGGACTGCACGATGCAAATTCAACTGCGCCTCAAGCCTCACGGCTCGCGCCTACTATTCGCCCAATCGATAAAACCGCCGCGCGTTCTCGCCGAGGATTGCGGCTTTGTCCGCTTCCGACAATCCGGCGCATTCGTCGACTTCTTCGATTTCATGTTTAACATCTTCCGGGCCGATCTCGTGGGGGAAATCGCTGGCGAAGAGAAAATGCTGCCGGCCGGCGCGATTGACGTGATAGGCGAGGCCCTCCTCACTGCCCTCACAGCCGATGAAAATGGTATCGCGCCTTACATAATCGCTGGGCCGCTTGTCCTGCGCCGGACCTTTATAAGCGCCGCGCGGATTGAACTCGGCGAAATAATGATGCGAGCGATCCAGACGATCGGCCCAGAATGTCGCCCACGCCGAGCCGCCTTCCATGAAGCCGACGCGTAGCGCGGGGAATTGATCGAAGACACCGTGATACACCATGCCGGTAAACGCGATCATCAGTTGAAACGGGTGACCGAGACCATGAATCGGCACGAAGGATTCGAAGGAATCGAGACCCAAACTGTGATGGGAACCGCCATGCACGCCTAACGCACAACCGAGCCTTTCCGCCTCGGCGTACACCGGCCAGTAAGTGCGGTGGCCAAGATCGAACGGCAAACCGCGTGACGGCAACATGGCCCCCACCATGCCTAACTCGGTGACGGCACGGCGCAGTTCCGTCACCGCTTCGGAAACATCCTGCAGCGGAATCAAGGCCATGCCTTTCAGCTTCGGGCTGGCTTTCATATATCGATCGTGGAGCCAATTGTTATAGGCCCGCGCCACGACGACCGCCCAGTCCGGATTGCTGATGTTGCCATAGGCAAGTCCATTGGTCGGATAGAGGACGGCATACTTAAATTCAGCCAATTCGGCGAACTCGATCCACTCCTTGGGACCGACTTTGCCGGGCCCGCCAAACGCTTTAGGATTGGTCGGCTTCAGTCCGAGGTGGTGAAAATCCAGCGACGGAAACGGCCGCGCTAACGTCCGTGTCGACGCCTTGCTGCGATAAGGCTCTTCGATGTAATCGCACAGCTCGTCGTACTCCATCACATGGCCGTCAGCGTCGATTAATAATTTTTGCACTGTCTTAGCCTCCGATAAACGTTGCAACCGAGAAGCTTCTCTTTACGGCGATCACCTTTTGTTTCAAAAGTTCGAGGTTCAAAGGTTCAATCGGCTCGTTCCAGTTTCGCACACCGTACGAACCTCCGGAATCCGAATACCTTGAACATTTGAACCCTTGAACCGCGCGCAGCGCGCGCTTACGGCACGAAGAGTGTTTCGATCACACCTAGCGATTCCTTCGGAAAGATCCCCATTTCAGTGCTTTCGTTGAGATAACGTTTTTCGATATCGAGATTGGTCTTATCGGGCCAGGGGAAGTCCGGCGGCAAAAAGAAAACTCTGGTGCGCTTCCAGCCAAGAGCCAATTCCTCGGGGCTTTCCAGACCGAAGAAACGCTTGGCATACTTACGGAAATGTTCCTCATCGTTTTGCACGCCTTTGATCAATTCTTGCCACGCCGCTCTGATCCGGGCCACCATCGGTTGGTTCTTCGCCGTCCATGGCTCCAGCGCGCCGATCCAGCCGAGCATTTTGACCTTGGTGTTCAACACCCGGTTCAATTCTTCACGCGGCGACACCAGCACGCGATATTTTCCCGTCGTCAAAAGTTTGGATACATGGGCCTCCCAGCTGTAGCCCGCTTCCACGTCGCCGCGCTCCAGTGTCGTGCTGATGCCGGCGGCGCCCAACTTTTTTAGTTGGAAAAACTTTTCGATCTCGATCCCTTGCTTGCGCATGAAATAGTCGAAGTTATTGTACGCCGAGGTCACTTCAGGCGGCACGGCGACCGCTTTACCCTTTAAGTCCTTTAGATCTTTGTAGGGCGAATCACGACGGACCAGGATCGAATTATGCGGCGTCTGGTAAGGTTGGATGAGCCGGATGGCGATCTGATTCAAATTCGCCCGCACCGCCGACTCCGAGGTCGCCAGGCCCACCGAAATGGCGCCGATGGCCATCAGCCGTTCCACGTCCGCGACGGCCGCCCAGCGCGGCTTGACGATGAAGCCATGCTTCTTATCGATCCCCTTGTCGATCAGATACTGGCCGCCCAAACCGAACATGCCGTCTTCGGGAAGGCCCACTTCGATGGTCGGCAGCTCCGCGGCGCGGACTTGAGTGCAATAGCCAAGGGTCAGCGCCAGCACTGTGAGTAATTCGAGCAACTTTTTCATGACAGCGTTTCATCCTTTTCCATAAGTTCGAGAACTGTGTGGAGCAACTGCTTCTTGAAGCGGATAAACGCGACATCGTCAATGTCGCGTTGGCCCGGCGCCATCGGATTCTCGAAAATTTCGACGATGCGCGCCGGCCGCGCCCGCAGAATCACGATACGGTCGCCCATGTAAGCCGCCTCTTCGACATCGTGGGTGACCATCACCGTGGTCTGATTCAAGCGCGCGCAAATTTGCAACGATTCTTCGCGCAGACGGCGCGCCGTCAGTTGATCGAGCTTGCTGAACGGCTCGTCCATCAGCAGCACTTCCGGTTCGATCACCAGGCCGCGCGCCAGGCCGACGCGCTGGCGCATGCCGCCGGAAAGATAAAGTGGAAACTGATTGCGAAACTCGGCCAAGCCGACCAAGCTCAGATACTTGTTCAAGCGCTCCGGCCACTGCGGCGGCGGGATGCCCATGCCCTTGAGGGCGAAGATCAGGTTCTGCTCGACGCTTTTCCAGTTGAGCAAGCGCGCGTCCTGAAACACGTAGCCGAGCAGCGCCGCGCCGCGCGCCGCGGTGTTGCCGTTGCCGATCACTTCGATCTTGCCCTGGTCGAGTCTTTCGAGACCGGAGATGGCGTTGAGCAAGCGTCGATTTGCCGCAGCCCGACGGCCCCAAGAGACAGGTGATGCCGAATTCCTTGGTGTCGAAAGAGACCTTGTCGAGCACGAGCATGTCCGAGCCGTCTTCGCGGGAGAAATACTTAACGGCATTTTCAACGTGAACGTAGGCCATTGGGTTGCTCGTTCAAACCGTTCAATCACTGCGTTCCGTTCAAGCCGTTCAAACCGACCCGGAGGTTCCCACCGATAACCGCTTCCGAAGCTTCCTCCGTAACCGATTGGAACGGCTTGAACTGTTTGAACGACTGGAACATTTCTTCCTACCGCCGCCACGCCTCAATGCGTGGCCGCCAGCGTGTCACTCTGCCTTCGAGCCAGCCGATGACGCCAAACTCGATGACGATCATGACGATCAAAAAGGTAATCGCCCAGGCGAGCACCTGCTTCATCGAAAAGACGTTGAAACCGCGCACGACTTGGTAACCGACGCCGTTGCTAAAACCGAACATCTCGACGACCACCACCACTTTCCACGCCAACCCCAAACCGTAACGGATCGCCGCGAGGATATGCGAGATCAACTGCGGCAAGATGACATCGACGATCTTCGACCAAGCGCTCGCGTGAAACGCCGTGCTCATGTCGATCAAATCTTTGTCGATGGACTTGGTGCCTTGCCATAAACTGATGGCGAGCATGGGCATGATCGTCACCGACACGGCGGCGTAGGCGCTGGTTTCCGACAGGCCGAAAAACATGATCGACATCACCGCCCAAACCAACCCCGGCATGGTCAGTCCGAGAATCACCGGCGGCTCGAAGAAGCTTTCCAGGTTCTTCACTGTGCCCATGAGGATGCCGAGGGGAATGGCGACAATCATGGCGATGCCGAATCCGACACCGACACGGCGCAAGGTTGCGCCCATCTCAGAAAAGAATTGGCCGGTACTAACGATCGAAATCACTTCGGAGAAAGTCGCCGACGGCAGCGGAATCAAACTCGGCGGAAAGAAAAATGTCAAGATCCACCAGATGGCGATCATCGCCAGGATCGACCCGCCGCGCAAAAGAAAGGTCCACGAAGCGCCATGTTCTTTGCGCCGCGCCCGGCGCGGAGTTGCCGCCGATGCTCGTCCGCCACCGCCCCGACTTCGGCGCCGAGAACCAAGGACTTTTCTTCCCGTGCCATGATGCTGGGGAATCTATGGTTAATGGGTTTTTCTGTCAATAAGGAATCAGCCGGGAACCCAACGGCTAACGGTTGATGAGTGAGGCGGAGATCAGTTAATGTCAGCGCTGGATCTAAGGAGAGCGAGGAATATGTTTATTCAAACCGCCGCCCTTGCCGCGATCTCACTGTTGCTGAGCGCGTTAACATGTCCCATGCCGGCGCAAGCCGCCAGCGAACTTACCACCATCCGCATCGCCCACAACGGCTTTTCCAGCGAGATTCCCTTTTATGTCGGCAAAGACGCCGGCATCTTCGTCAAGCATGGCTTCAACGTCGAGCCGATCTTTATCGTCGGCGGCTCGACGACGATCCAGGCGCTGATCGGCAAGAGCTTGGATCTGTTAATGGGCGGCGCCACGCCGATGCTCTCGGCGGTGATCAACGGCGCGCAATTGAAAATCATCGGCGGCATGAACAACCGCATCCCATTCGCGCTGCTGTGCCCAACCCGAAATCAAAACCGGCGCCCAACTCAAAGGCAAAAAAATCGGCATCACCCGCTTCGGCAGCAACACCGACTTCATCGCCCGGCTGGCGGCGCAGGAGTTTGGCCTGAACCCCAAGAGCGACATCACCATCGTGCAAACCGGCGCGCCGGAAAGCCGGCTGCTCGCGCTCAAAACCAGAACGGTGGATGCAACGCTATTCAATATCGAGCAAGCCGTGGTGGCGCGAAAGTTGGGCTATAACGTGCTGGTCAATTTTCTCGAAAAGGAAATCGACTATACCCACATCGCCATCATCGCCCGCGACGACACCATCAAGACGCAACCGGAGATGCTGCGCCGCTTCATGCGCGCCTACGTGGAATCGATCCGCTACTTCAAGACCCACAAAGAAGAAGCTGTAAAGAAAAGCATGCAGTTACAAAAACTCGCCGACCGCGAAGCCATCGAGACCGGCTATCTGAGCAACGTCAAGGCGCTGCCCGACGATGGCCGGCCGACGATGAAAGGCACCCAGCTGGTCATCGACGCCGCCATGCTCGACGACCCGCGGGCGAAAAACTACACGCCGCAGCAGCTGACCGATCTGAGCTTTTTGCCGTAGAAGAAACTGGAGTACTGGAGTGATGGAGTACCGGGTCCAAGAGTTCAGAGGTTCGACGGTTCAATCGCATATGTTATTCGCATACTCCATCACTCCGATTGACCGTCATCAAGGAGCCTAATGAAACTTAAGCTGACATCGTTCACCCTGGCCGCGGTTCTGTGCAGCGCCGTTTCCGTCCTCGCCCAAGACCAGTTCTTCAAAGGCAAGACCGTGCGCGTCATCGTGCCGTTCGCCGCCGGCGGCGGCTACGATATCTATTCACGCATCATGGGCCGGCACATGGGCAAATACATTCCCGGCAATCCGGTGTTCGTCGTCGACAACATGACCGGCGCCGGCGGGCTCATCGGCGTCAACCATGTCTACAAAGTCGCCAAGCCCGACGGTCTGACCATGGCGACGCCCATCGGCACCATGTTCGTCGATCAACTGATCGGCAAACCGGGCATCGAGTTCGACGGCAGAAAGTTCGAATACATTGGCGCGCCGGCGCAGGACACCCAACTGCTCATCGTCCACAAGCGCACCGGGTTGAAAAGCGTCGAGCAGTGGCTCGCCCATCCGACGCCGGTGAAATTCGGCAGCACCGGCCCCGGCTCGGCCAACGAATCGATCCCGAAGATCGCCAAGGAAGCGCTCAACCTGCCGCTCCAAGTGGTTTCCGGCTACAAAGGCAGCTCGGTGATCCGCTTGGCATTCAACAGCGGCGAAGTCGACGGCGTCGCCAACGCCTGGGAGTCGATGGTTTCCACATGGCCGCAGGAAACTCAGAACGGCGACGCCGTAGTTTTGCTGCAAGCCGCCGGCAAGCGCCATGCCGATTTACCCAACGTCCCGCTAGTCATCGACTACGCCAAAACGGACATGGCGAAAAAATTGGTGCAAGGCGTGATCAACAACTTCGGCGCCACCGCTCGTCCCTACGTCGTCACCCCGGGCACGCCGAAAGCGCGGGTCGAGATGTTGCGCAAAGCCTTCATGGACACCATGCGCGATCCCGAGTTCGGCGCCGAGTTGAAACGGGCGAAACTCGATTTGAATCCGCTCGACGGTGCAACCCTCGACCGCAACATCCGCGAACTATTCGCCCTCGACAAAGCGCTGATCCCCAAGTTGACGGAAATTCTCAAGTAGATGATCAGCATATTGTCGGCGGTTCGAGCGTGGCGATGACTTAAGCCCGGCCGGTCAACCCAATCAGATGGAGGAGTTACAATGAAAAAATTCTCCCCGATCCTAATGCTGCTGGTTCTTCTTGTCGCACGCCGAAGTGCTTGGCGGTGACATCGCTGGTCATTCGGCAATCGCGCTTTGAGGTGGACCGGCGCGGGGCGTATTGATCCATGTGGTCTCCGTAGTAGTATGATCTCGAATTGATACCCGGATAGGAGCTAATCATGATCGTCGATGCCGATGCCCATGTGGTCGAGACTGAGCAAACCTGGAGCTACATGGATGGCTCGGATAAAAAATTTCGCCCGCAACTTTTCAGCTCCGCGGACAATCCCAACATGCAGTATTGGTTTTGCGAAGGTAAATCGGTGGGCTTTCGACCACCGACACTGACCGAGCAAGAACTGATTGCGCTATCCAAAGAAACCGGCCGGGAATTGAATACCGCCGCCGGCGCCCGCGAACTGCGCGACGTCGAGCTGCGTTTGGCCCACATGGACAGGCTCGGCATCGACGTCCAGGTGCTGTTCAACACCATGTGGATCGCCCGCGTCGCCGACAAACCTGATGCCGAGATCGCTTTATGCGGCTCATGGAACCGCTGGATGGCGGACATGTGGAAAGCCGGCAGGAACCGCCTGCGTTACTCCTGCGTCGTTCCGGCGATGACGCTCAGCGAAGCGGTGCAGCAGATGCGCTTCGCTAAAGAACATGGCGCGGTGGCCGTCAGCCTGCGGCCCTTCGAAAACGACCGCCATCTCGTCGATCCCTATTTTTATCCGATCTACGAAGAGGCGATCCGCCTCGATCTCGCCATCGCGGTACACATCGCCAACGGCAGCCCGGCGCTGATGGATCAGTTCAAACCGCGCTACGACAAGATGGGCGGCTTCGCCCAGTTCCGCGTGCCGACGGTGATCACTTGCTTGTCGGTGATGATGAGCGATCTGCCAAAAACATTTCCCAAGCTGCGCTGGAGCTTTGTCGAAGCGTCAGCTCAATGGGTGCCCTGGGTGGTCAAAGAAGCGACCCGCCGGAGCGGCAGCAAAGGCTTCCCCAAACTGCCGTTCAAGGATTTCAATATTTACGTCACCACCGAGACCAACGACGACTTCGACTTCGTCCTGCGCTACGCCGGCGAAGACAACCTCGTCATCGGCACCGACTACGGCCACACCGACGCGTCGAGTGAAGTAGACGCTATTGATATTTTTCGCGCGAATAGCGAAGTCACCGACCCGGTAAAGAAAAAAATCCTCGACGACAACCCGCGTCGGCTGTACGGGATTCAAGATTAGAATGGCCGCAAAGAACGCAAAGGGCGCAAAAAGAGGGCGGGTTTAAAACCCGCCCCTACGAATCCATGATTCCCTTTGCGTTCTTTGCGGCCATTCCTATTGAACATTCGGCAACGGTAACAACTCACTCTTAACCTGAAGACCACGGGTCCGAGGCGAGCGCTATCCGTGCACTATCGTACTTTCAGCACTTCGCAGTTTCGTAGGATGGGTTGAGCGCAGCGATACCCAGTGCACTTCTTGCTGCCATCACCGCCGCATACGAGACAACGCCATGCGCATCGGCAAGATTTCGCGCGTCAACGGATTGAGCATGAAACCGAGAGTTTCCAGCGTCACTGCGCCAAGCAAGGCACCGTCGCCTGCTTCGCCGAGAACGACAGACTGGGCCTAGTCTTCGGCGTGGCTTCGCGACGCCTTCTCAATTCCCATCGCCGCAATCACTCACTTCTGCTTGTTTCCGCTGTACGCGATCTCGTTTCGTGGGTTGAGGACAAGAGTCGGCGGATTGCGATCGAGATCGACCACGAATGGCGTATCGCCGTCAGCATTTAGGATCTGGTTGCCGGTGCGAGTGAGTGTGATCTCAACGCGTACCAATTCGCTGATAGTCCGAGGCGACACGCACTTTCAATCGGTCTATTTTCGCAACCGTAACCGCAATATCGCTTCGGCTACTGCCCTTGGAATCTGCAATCACCTCACCATGATAATTGCCAACGACAAGATCGGCCAGCTCACCGACTTGTTCAACCGGCTTTATGCCCTCGGTCGATTTGCTCTCTGAACGCTTGCCTGTCTCGGAGCCATCGATTTGAGATCCCGGCGGCGAGTTTTGCCATGACCGCAGAGCAAAGGCGAAAAGACCTACGACGATCACGACACCGACAATCGCAGGCCATAACCACGAAGGCTTCCCGTTTGACTTCGATTCTTTAGGTAATGTCGTTAGACGCGGTGCGGCACTGCCCATTGTGGCCGCGATGCCTTCACACAAGGCGTGATAGCCACCGTGTGATAAATCACCGTCCCAACCGATCAGATCGGCGGTTTGCTTGCGGCGAAACTCCAACGGCAGCTTCACGCTATCGATCAACGCCGGCACCAGGACACGGCGCTCCGACGCGGCCGACGCTTCGTTCTTGACCCACTCGGATTCAACCGAATGGATCGACCATAGGACGACCACACTCTTGGCAGTTTCCAACTCACGCTCAATCACCTGATCGAAAGCCTGGCCGGCGACAATCTTGCGATCCCACCACACCGACCAACCGCGCTCGCCCAGCGCGTTTGCCAGTTTGGCCGCGCGCTCGCGATCTTCACTGGCGTAGCTGATAAAAACATCGGCCATCGATTACCTCATTATTTATCGGCGCGTAGACCCACAAGCCGGGCCACCGAAGAAACTGAGACCAGCCGATTCATAGCGGCCGGATTTGCAGCTTGCGGAACTTCACCAGGCCACGAGTGTACTGGATTGTGATCCGTCCGCTGGCAAACTTGGCATCCCGCCCCTCTGCGGTGCGAACGCCGTTTAGCACGACAGTCATCTGCGGACCTCTGGCGGTAATTTCCATAGTGTTCCAGCGCCCCCCCGCCTTGGGTATGGGCGGCGACACCTTGGCGACGCCGACGATGGCCCCAGTGCTGTAGTCGGCCTCGGGACGATCGTCGTTGATGTTCACTTCGTAGCAGGTCGCCGTGCCGATCTTTTGCGGATCGGCACAGCGAATGAAAATGCCGCTATTGGCCGGCGTATCGACCCAAAACTCCGCTCGGATTTGAAAATCACTATACGAGTTCTTCGATACCAAGTGACCATTGCCCTGATCGGCTTGCACGACGCCGTCCACCACCCGCCAATTGGCCTTACCGACCGTCGTCCAGTGATCCAAATTGCTGCCGTCGAGCAGTGTGATCCAACCAGAGTCAGATTGATCCCCAGCCTGCTGAACGCAGCCCAAGATTGGCAAGCCGAAAATCAGCAGGGCCAATGCAAAAACAGGCAAATGTTTCATGACGATTCCCTCCTTAGAGACTCATATTACTTTGGCCCCTCGATCAGTGAGCAGCTGACGCAGCACCGACCGATGGCAGCGCGCTTCATCTTCACAGTAGCAGCCAACTGAAAAGTTCGTCTGCTGTGACAGCACCGCGAGCAAATCAATCACTCTGCTATTCTCTGCCTTAGCCATTTCATTGCGATAGCGCTTTACGAAGGCCACCCACTGGCCCTCGTTTTCAGCGCTCAATGCAAGTCTCACCGTCGCCGGCGCGGGCGACAGATTCGGCAACCAAACATCGTACCAATTGCCCGACGAGAACTTGGACTTGGGCACGCCGCGCGGTGGACGGCGCACGGTGCCGATACGCGGTCCTTCATTGGGAGATCTATCACTGCCGAGACGGACGATGCGGATAGCCATTTGTCCTCGACTTTCGCGCCGGCAAAAAATGCACTGTCATTCGCGGCTCAATATAGCGCAAACCTGCAGACGTTGAGTACCCCTATTTGACATGCCAGGCCTGCTAATTAATAGTCAGCCGAGCCGAAACCATCGAATAAGGATAGCGCCGCCAATGCCCAAAGACCTGCGCAGTTTCATCGCCGAATTGGAAGCCAAATATCCCGAAGAAGTCGCCCGGGTGGGAAAATCCATATCGCCGCGCTACGAGATCACGGCTTTGCTGACGCAATTGGAAAAAGCCAAACGCTTTCCGCTGCTCTACTGCGAAAAGGTCGACGGCGGCGATGCGCCGGTGGTGATCAACGCCCAGGCGAGCCGCAAGCTGATGGCGCTGGCGCTGGAGTGTCAGCCGGAACAATTGGCGGCAAAATTCACCGAGCGCCAGGGCAAACCGATGGCGCCGGTGGAAGTTAGCAAACGCGCCGGTGCAGGAAGTCGTCAAGCTTGGCGATGATATTGATTTGGCCAATGTGCCGCTGCTCACTCACTACGATGTCAACGCCGCGCCCTATGTCACCGCCGGCATCGTCGTCGCGGCCGATCCCGACAGCGGCGTGCGTAACACCAGCTACAACCGGCTGATGATGGCGGGCAAGCGCGAGCTGCGCATCTTCATGGCTATCGGCCGTCATCTTTGGACGCTGCACAACAAGATGGAGCAGCGCAACCAAGCGCTGCCCATCGCCATCGTCGTCGGCGTCCACCCGCTGTTTTCTCTCGGCGCCCAAGCGTTCACGCCGTCGACGGATGACGAATACGCGGTCATCGGCGGCATGATGAACGAACCGTTGCGTGTCGTGAAAGCCAAGACCGTACCCGTGCTCGTGCCCGCCGACGCGGAGCTGATCATCGAAGGCAAGATCTTGCCCAACGTCAGGCGCGAGGAAGGCCCCTTCGGCGAGTTCACCGGCCACGCGGTGTCGAAGGACGAACGCCCGGTGATCGAAGTGACCGCGATCACCCACCGCAGGAACTATATTTTCCAAGACGTCCACGCCGGCTACACCGAGCATAAGCTCATGGGCGCGGTGCCGCGCGAAGCGGCCCTCATCCGCGCCGTGCGCCAGACCGTGCCGACGGTGAAAAACGTCAGCATGCCGGTGTCGGGCAACTGCCGCTTTCACGCCTATATTTCAATTGCCAAGCGCGGCCCCGGCCAGGCGAAAAACGCCATCTGCGCCGCCTTCGCCGCCGACATGCTGCTCAAACATGTCGTCATCGTCGACGATGACATCGATGTCTTCGATGAAGAACAAGTGCTCTGGGCGGTGTCGAACCGTTTTCAAGCCGACAAAGATTTGGTCGTCATCGCCAACGCCCAGGGCAGCGAGCTCGATCCCTCCGCCGGCCCCGGCGGCGTCAACGCCAAGATGGGCCTCGATGCGACCAAACCGCTCACCGGTTTTGCGCCGGAACTGCGCGTGCCCGACGAAGTAATGCGGAAGATCAGACTGGAAGATTTCTTGCCGACTTCGAAGAAGTAAGGAGTGAAGAGTAAGGAGTAAGGGGTCGGAGACCCTACCCTTACTCCTGACTCCTTACGATTTGTCCCAAACTATTCCAACGAAAATTTCGTACCGACACCCTGCGCCACCGCCCAGCGGTACGCCCAGGCCGCCGCCACGGTATCCCAAATCGCCATGCCGACCGACTCGAAGACGACGGTCTCGTTTTCACCCGCGCGGCCAGGGATTTCTCCCAGGATGACATCGCCCAATTCCCCGGCGATTTTCGCCGCCGACCAACTGCCATCACCAATCATCGCCATGTAGGGCTGGCGTGGCGCTTCGCCGCCGAGCAATTCTTCTTTCCAAGACACGATGACGCGCGAGTTCGCCACCGTCTGCCGCGGCAGTTGCCCACTGGTGATGGAAACGATCAGCGCGCCCGGTTTGATCCAGCCCGGTTCGATCACTGGCGAGCGCGAACTGGTCGCCAGGCTGACCATCGGTTGGTTTTCCACGGCGCTCTTGGCTGAGTCGACGGCTTCGACATCGATGTTTAGAAAATCGCTCATCGACCTGGCGAACGACTCGCGGTGTTCCTTGGTCGAGCTGAAAACTTTTACCTTCCCTATTCCTGGCAGCGCCCGGGCGATGGCGACGATCTGGCCGCGCGCTTGGCGGCCGCTGCCGATCAGACCCAACGTATCCGTGCCTTTGGGCGCCAGGTATTTGCCCGCGACACCCGCCGGCGCGCCGGTGCGCCAGACATTCAACCCGCGTCCCGCCACCAGGGCCAGCAAGTCGCCGCTCTCGCCGTCGAACAGGACGATGAAATAGCCGTCCTTGGCGCCGCGGAACAGCGCGCTGATGCGCATGCCCTGTCCCGCCCCCGGCACGGCGGCGGTCATAATGCGATATTTTTTCTGGCGGTCGATCAAACTAGTTTCAACCCGCGCTTGTCCGGCGACCGCATTACTATTAAAATCGCCCATTGAGGTTTCGATGAGCGGCAAGAGCGCGTCCATATTCGACGGTTGACAGTACAAAGAAGCTAAGTCTTTCTCGCTCAAGAGCAATGCCATTGCTCAATCCTCCATTTTGGCCGGCGCTAAGAACCGGCTAACTTTAACTGAGGAAAACCACGTCCATGCCGCACAAATCCAGCTGATGTGTTAGTATGTGATCGATAGTTATCTTTCAATTCGGGAATCATTTCTAGCCAATTTTATTCATGGCGGACATCTATAATACCAAGGCGAAGCTCCTGCGCGGCGTGGTCCAGGATAACGTCGACATCGTCCAGGGGGTTAGAACTAAATATCGCGCCAAGCACAGGCTATCCTTTCGCTATTGGCTATCAGCCTGCATCGCCATGCTCGGTGTCGCTTATCTGGCGATCCCCTCACAGGTCGTTTCCACCGCCAACACTTCGCCCAACGAAGCAGCCGGGACCGTTTCCGCCGCCAATATCGCGCAAACCCCGGAGTCCGCCGGGGCGCTAAATTCACCCCGACCGCTAGACAAAAGAGCCGTGCCGCTGTCGATCAAGAGAATCATCATCGATCCCGGCCATGGCGGCGAGTCCGGCGCGATCTCGCGATCGGGCGTCATGGAAAAAGAAATTACCTTAGACGTGGCGCTGCGCCTGCGCCGGCTCATGGAAAACGGCCCCTACGATGTCCTGCTCACGCGTGAAACCGACCAGTCGGTGCCACTCGACAAGCGGGTGGCCTTCGCCAATGAAAACAACGGCGATCTGTTTATCTCGATCCATGTGAATTCGCTGGAACCGAAATCTCTTCGCGTCCTGGAAACCTATTACGTCGGCCCCACCGATGACCCGGCGACCCTCAGGCTGGCAAGCATCGAAAACAAAGACTCAGGCTACTCGCTGTCGGACTATAAAAAGATCCTGGAAAAAATTTACGTCGACGCACGCCACGATGAATCCAGAACCTTTGCCAAACACATCCAAGCCCAGCTCCATCATTCACTGAAGCCGGTCAATCCGTGGCTGGAGAACCGCGGCGTCAAGACCGCCCCCTTTGTCGTCCTCATCGGCACCCAGATGCCTGCCATTCTGGTCGAGATCTCGGCGCTGTCCAACGACGAAGAGGTTAAGTTGTTGACAAAAGAAGATTATCGCGAAAATATCGCCCTTGCCCTGCTCCAGGGCATCAAGAACTACGCACGCAATTTCAACCTCCCCGTGAGGAAAGGCAATTAGGTCATGGAAGAAAGCAATGAACCCCTCTGCGTCGGCATCGATCTTGGCACCTCGCGCAGCTCGATCTCCGCGTCAAACGGCGAGCGCCATGTGATCGACAGCTATGTCGGTTGGCCGCTGGATATGGTGGCGCGCAAGATCATCAAAAAAGCCATCTTGATCGGCCGCGAGGCGCTCGATAACCGCTCCATGCTCGATCTGCGCCGCCCGCTCGAACGGGGCATCATGAAGGAAGGCTCGGAGAAAGACCAAGAGGCGGTGCAGGAGATTCTCAAACATCTGATCAACCTCGCCGGCATCAAGCAAAAAGGTAAAAACAAATCGAAAGTGCGCGCGGTGGTCGGCGTGCCGGCGGAGGCCTTCCGAGTGAGCCGGCAAAATCTGCGCAACACCATGGAAGGCATCGCCGACAGCGTCATGCTGGTCTCTGAACCCTTCGCCGTCGCTTACGGCCTGGAAGCGTTGCTGCACGCCTTGGTGATCGACATCGGCGCCGGCACCGCCGACTTTTGTGTCATGCAGGGGCGTTATCCCACCGAAGACGACCAGCGCACTCTGTCCGCCGCCGGCGACTCCATCGACGAACAGTTAGAAAAACTGGTCCGCGAACGCCATCCCGACGCGCAGTTTTCCGTGCACATGATCCGCCAGTGGAAGGAGCAATGGAGCTTTGTCGGTGAACCTAAAGACCGCGTCGTCGTCAGCGCACCGGTCAAAGGCAAAGCCAGCGAACTCGATATCACTCACGAAATGCGCACCGCCTGCGAAAGCATCCTGCCGCCGATCTGCGAGACCCTGCAAGATATCCTGTCGAAAGTCGAGCCTGACTTCCAAGACAAAGTCCGCAACAACGTCATTCTCGCCGGCGGCTCCTCGCTGATCGCCGGACTGACTGACGCGATCCAGAAATCCCTGATCGAGCTCGGCGGGGGTCGCGCGACGGTAGTCAAAGATCCGGTGTTCGCCGGTTGCGACGGCGGCTTGGCCATCGCCCGCGATGCTTCGAGCGCCGATTGGGAGAAGCTGTCGCTGTAGCATCGTGCGCCCCTGGAACGATTACTCATGGTGAGCTGGCTAAGCGGCTTGCCGGTGTGCGCTAACGCGGCATCGGCGGTGGCATCGTATCGATGATCCTCACAACCTGTTTATCCGCGATAAAATAACGCCGCACCGAGTCCGACACCGCCCGTAGCCGGATCGTCGCTGGTATCAAGTAAAGCACGAAGAAGAAATTCTCGACCAAGCCTGCCGCGCCACCGAAGCGATCGACCGCGAGCTCCACCAGTCGCGGCATATTTGAAGGCAGACGTTAAACCCGGTCATGGTTCCCACCGTCGCCGAGCGCCCCAGCGCGGACCAGTCGTTGTGCTAGCGAACCCAGTCAATTCTGAACAATCGCCGTCGTAGAGTTGCGGCAAGCTTTTCCAGCGCCGTTAGCGCCTGGACGATTCACGGATTGGCATCGCGCATATTGACAAGCACGGACGGGAATTGGATAAATGCCTGCGGAGGATCTTCGAATGAAACTATTGAAGGGAGTGTTGGCAGCCGCGATAGCGCTGCTGCCGAACGAACTTATGGCGCAAGACTCGATCAAAATCGGTTTATTCAACCGTGACGCCGCGATCATCACGGCGGTCGAAAAAGGCTTTCTCAAGCAGGAAAATATCGCCGTCGAGATCAGCACGGTCACCGACTCGCCGACCTTGCTGCGCAACTTGATCAAGGGCAACTATGACATGATCTTGAACAACGCAGACAACGTCATCGCTTGGGCCGAAGGCCAGGGCGAAGACCCGCAGAAAAACGACTTCGTGATCTTCCTCGGCGGCAGCCAGGGCGTCGATCAAAAACTGGTGGTCGCACCGGGCATCAACGATTTCGCCGATCTCAAGGGTAAACTGCTGGCCGCCGACGCGGTCACCACGGGCTATGCGGTGGTCGCTATCGCCATCCTCAAAAAGCATGGCCTGGAGTGGAAGAAGGACTACCAGATAAAGTCCTTCGGCAACACCGGCGCCCGCGCCGACGCCATGAGCCGGGGCGACGCCGCCGGCGCGATGATGAGCATGCCGGACGAAGACATCGCCAAACGCGGCTTCAAGATCCTGGCGCGCTCGGAAGATTACGTCAAAAATTACGCCCGCGGCCTGGGTGCCACCCGGCGGGTCTGGGCCAACGCTAACGAAGAGCTGGTCGTGCGCTTCAACCGCGCCATGATCCGCGCCACCGATTGGCTGCAGGACAAGAAAAACAAAGACGAAGCGGTGCAGCTGTTGCTCGGCGAAACCAAGGGCAACAAAGCGCGCGCCGAGGCCATGTACGCCAGCACGCTAAGCCCAACCATGGGCCTGACAGCGCGCAGCCGGATCGACATGGCGGGCATCCGCACGGTTATAGAACTGCGCGAAGTCGCCGGCCTGATGAAACCCGGCGAAACCAAAGCCGAAAAATATGTCGACGAACGCTTTTACACTAAAGCGCTAGCAACACTCGGCAAGTAACTGCGTCCTCTCCTAGGCTGAACCATCTGAGACTTGTTCCGAGTGCGGAAACCTTGAACTTTGAACGATTGAACCTTGAACAGTCTTAATTGTGATCGCTCTCTATCACAACGATATCTCGGTGTGCGCCTAGAAAATGCGTATGTTCCGTCGTTCCTTATTATCTAACGATCACATCTTAGCGAAGCCGGAAAAGATATTCAGCGAAAATCACCTCGACCGCTTGATGAAAGACGATTCCGCGTTAACGCGCCAAATCGACATCACAACAATACCCAGTCTAAGTTTGCCGCAAAAGTGCGATCCTTTCGTAGTTCATGCTAGGTTGTTGAGATCAAGCGTGTTCGCCGTTTCGCGTCCTGCTACCACTCGGGAGATTCCACATGAATTACACCGGCAAATTAATCGCTCTCGTGTTCCTGCTCTGCTCATCCTCTGTGCTGCACGCGGCCAATCCCTACCTGGCCAAGACCGGTGAAACTCCGACATCGATTCGCGTCGCCACCTGTGCGATCAGCGGTGGCTTCATGCATCTTTACACCGCCGTCGACAACCGGCTATTCGAGAAGTACGGTCTCAAAGTCGAGTTCCTGTTGATCCGTGGTGCCGGTGTTTCAGTGGCGGCGCTGTCCGCCAATGAACTCCAGTTCCTCTACTGCACTGCCGATGCGATCATTCCGAGCCTGGCCGCCGGCGCCGAAGCCAAGATGATCGCCTCGCCCTTGGTCGGCCTACCCTGGGTGATAATCGCGCGCAAAGACATCCGCCGCGTCGAAGATCTGAAGGGCAAGATTTTTATCGCCACCCGCCCCGGCGGCACGCCGGACACGCTGATCCGCGTCTTGATGAAGCGGCTCAACTTCAGCGCCAACGACTTGAACATTCGCCATATCGGCGGCGCCGGCCAAACTGAGGTGTACAACGCCTTGCTGCAAGACTTGGGGCACGCGACCATGGTCACGCCACCCCTCGACGCGCGCGCCCGGCGCGATGGCCTCAACGTCATCTATCAACTCGACAATCTCAATTTGCCGGCGATTTACAGCAGCCTGTTCACCAGCAATCGAATCCTTAAAGAACGGCCCGAGGTCGTGCAGAAATTCGTCGCCGCCATGGCGGAAGCGGTTCATTTCGTCGAAAAGAACCCGGAACGTGCCAAAGCCTCGGTGGGAAAAGTCTTGGCGATCAAGGATGCCGAATCGCTGCAAGCGGCCTACGATGCCTACGCCAAACAGCTGGTCAATCGCCGCGTCACCATTCCCGCATCCCGGGTCGCCGATACCATCGAGTCCGCCCGTCAGGCCGGTGCCCAAGTGCACCGCAAACCGAGTGAAACCTACGACAACAGTTTCGCCGAAAATTTGGCGAAAAGCGGTTTTCTCAAAGATCTCTGGGGTGGTGAAGTTCCGGGAAAACCCTGGTAAGGCCGTCGAATTTCACGGTCAAAATGGTCGGAGCCAGGACACCGCTGCGGCAATCACGGCCAATCCCCTCTGCTCCAACAACTATTAAGCGAACAACTAAGTTTACAGTTGGTAACAGCGGTTGCTTATGAGCCATCCGAAAGATCCGCTGAAGTGATCCTGATGAGCCAGTGTTCGGCGAAGAGCGCCTTGTGTTTCAGCAGCTTACCACTCCTGGCGGCAATTTTCCGTGGGTCAGCATGAGTGGCAAACTGTTTGCGTAGCGTAGGACAAAACGAAAACGCTGACTATTCCGCGGTAACCCGCAACTGGGCGCCGACGTGTAGATTGGTTTTCGAGGATCCAACGTGAGCACTCAAGCAAGAACTAAAAGCGACCTCTCTAGCGATGAGATCAACAATTACTCGGCGGCGCATTTTATCGTGTCCGATGCCCTGTCGCTTTGCCGCGAGAAACTGCTGGCACAGGAAAACAACGCAGAAGATCCAGCCAGCCAAGACTATTATCGCGCGGCACGATCGAACATCGAAGCCAACCTGGAATTGATGAAGGCTATCAGACTTCGCTTCAATGATGGCCGATCGAAAGTGCTGCCGCCAGATACTGAGCTGATTAGATCATTAGCCCTGGGTTCAGCCAAGGTCGCCGGATTCGCTTGCGATCCCGCGCGTCTGTCCGAGTTCATTGAGCTCACTGCGGAGATCATGAGCAAGCTTCAAGCTCTCCATGTGCTGTGACCATTTGACATAAGCTTTGATCGACGCTTGTATTCGCTGCTTACATGCCCCGTTTACCGCCCGCCTGCGTTGACCCGCTGAGCGGCGCCATCCGAGTCGATGTGCCCTTGTCATTGAGATCCTACTGTTTTAATACAAGCCGACTCGGTGCCAAATGGGTGCCACCTTGGGAACTATTCGCCGCCGAACGGCGTTATCGCGCTAGCCGATGGAGGAGATTAACTATGACGCGACGTAAGCTATGCTTAGGGATGCTGGCCGCTGGATTCTCGACAATTTGGCAAAGCCGCGCTGCCACCGCCGCGACAGCTGCGCCGATAAAAAGCGTTGACGCGCTGCAAAAAAATTGGCAGACGCTGCTCGCCGACGGCGTTAAAGTGCCGCTGCCCACCGAGCCGTTAAAACTTTCAAAAGAAGAGTGGCGCAAGCGCTTGACCGCCGAGCAGTTTAACATTCTGCGCGAAGAAGGCACGGAGCCCCCTGGCTCGAGCCCGCTCAACGGCGAAAAACGGCCCGGCATCTTCGCCTGCGCCGGCTGCAACTTGCCGCTGTTCAGCTCGGAGATGAAATACGAAAGCGGCACCGGCTGGCCAAGCTTTTTCACCACCATCCCCGGCGCCTTCGGCAAGACCACCGACTATAAGCTGATCCTGCCGCGCACCGAATACCACTGTATACGCTGCGGCGGCCATCACGGCCACATCTTCGACGACGGCCCCAAGCCGACCGGCCAACGCTGGTGCAACAACGGCGTGGCCCTGAAGTTCATTGCCAAGACCGCCAAAGCAGCGACGTAAAATCGCCGGTCGGTATTTACCGCGAAAGCACGAAGAGCACGAGGGTCGGAATAATAATTATCTGAAACCTTCGTGAGCCGCCGTCCCACCGCGGTCATCTGCCGGCGTTGTTGTTCTCGGTCCTCGGTGGCGTCGTAGAGACGAGCACGCAGATCGCGATTGCGAAACCCGTTGAGCGCAAACTCGCCCCGGTTGACGATGGCCAAGAGTTGAGCGTCGGCGTCCCCCAGCGGATTGAGCGCACGGTAGCGCCGTCGATCACGCCGCACAACAGGCCGGCATACGGTCGCCGCTTGTTGTGCCAGCGCAGTACGGACATGCACCGCGGCCAGCGCGGTGAGATAGCGGTCGGTGGTACCCCGGCTGACCTGCGCACGCCGATGCAGATCAGCCACGCTACGCCGCAGCGGGCGCCATTGCTTCTTACCCTCAGGCTTATTCTCCGGCCCGCGCCAGACTCGGAACTCTTTGGGTTGGTTGATCGTCGCCTCTACACGCAAAATGCTGCCCTTGTCGTAGCACTTCACCGAGTTCTGATTGACCCAGTGCTTAATCCTCACGCCCTCGACACGCCGTCGCCGATCAGTTTTAACTTCGCCCTGAACCGGAGACCGGCCCGAATGCCCCAAAAAGCGCAGCACCTGTTCGCTGCCAAAGCTCATCACCGCATGATGCACCAACGATGGATAAATCCGCTCCAGCGCTCCACGCTCGCCAAACATTACGTCGGTGGCGTATTCGCTCTCGGCAGCCGTCCAGTAGTAGTCGCGCTCGATGGGCCGGGTGATCTCGGCGCTAAGCGGATGGCATTGTTTGCACCAGCGGGTCGAGCACGCTCGACCAGCGCGTGCGCAGCTGCTCGGCCATCAACGCTTGGGCGCCAGCGATATCGTCAATCCATGGGAAACAGTTGTCCTCACGCCGATACGCAATCCCGGCAGCGTCCATCTGACGCCCCAGCCACTCCCGTCCGTTGAGACAGACCTGAATCAGAAACGGGAACCATGTCTGAAGCCGAAAATGCAGAAAACCCAGCTGTTCATGGAGCCAGTAAAAGTAAAGGTGTGTGCATTTACCCCACTCCAAGCGCAGCTCCAACTTCTGGGTGGCCCGGTTGCCTCGCGCTATCCATCGACGGCACGGCTCCACGCAACTGAACACCGCGATCAGCCCGCTCTCTACCTTGTCCCGCTCTTGAATCTGGCGGGCAGTGTCCTCCTTGCTAGTGCGGCTCGATGGCAAATAAATCATCGGACGGCGATGCTCGATGGCCAACGCCGCAGCAGACTGCTTCACCCGATCGGTCAGGCCCGTCACAAAGGTCTTAAAGTCCTTCCACAAAACACCACATTGCTTCAGATAATAATCCATCACCGAGGGATGATAGAGACTGCGCAGCGTCCCTTGCAGCCGCAGCCGATCCCAGCCTTCCAAAACCCCGATGACATCGGCGTGATGGCGTTGTACGAAACGTTGCGCACCTTCGTTCCTCGAACCGTCGAGAGTCTTAGCCATCACTCCCATTTACATGATAGACACTATTCTGTCACTTTGGTTGCGGCGTAGCCGCGCTGTGCACTTCGTGGTGAACAAGAATCCATCGGTCAACTTCGGGTGGCTGATTGCATCTCCCTAAACCCCAGACTATAAACGCGTCTATGTTTCCGCCCACTGTCGTGCTCGCGTTTTTGCTTTTCATCGCCGCTAGCACCGCCGATGTTGCAGCCCTCGAACGCCACATCCATGCCGGCGCAGGTGGCACCAGCCCACAGGAACTGCCGCTGTTTGTCGCCAAGGATCTTGGTATCTTCGAAAAATATGGCCTTGATGTCGATCTCGTCGTGATCAGCGGCGGTTCGCGCTTGATGCAAGCGCTAGTCGGCCGCAGCCTCGACTCGGCCAATGTAGCCGCGATGGCTCCGATCCGCGCCAATCTGGCCGGTGCCAACGTGGTCGTTACCGGCGCTTTCCTCAATCGCAACCTCTATAAATTCGTCACGCGCAAGGAAATCCAAAAACCTGCCGACCTGCGGGGCAAGAAGCTCGGCGTGGTCAATTTCGGCGGCGCCAACGAGTTCAGCATCCTGATGGCGCTCAAATCCTGGGGGCTGCCGCCCGAGTCGGTCAAGATAGTCCCGGCCGGCGACAGCATGACGCGGCTCACCGCGCTGGAGATCGCTGGCGGCATCGATGGCACCGTGGTTCCCTACAGCAATGCCGCGATCGCACTGCAACGGGGGCACAACATCCTCGCCGATCTCGGCGAGATCGTGAAGGAATTCCCAGATCGCGCGTTTATCACCGAGCGTACTTTCTTGGAAAGAAAGCGCGACAACGCCAAGCGGTTTTTCCAAGGCATCAGTGAAGCGCTCTATCGCTTGCGTTACCAACCCCAGTTGAAAGACAAAATCGTCGCCCTCACGGCCAAACGCTTGCGCATCAACAGCAAACTCGCCGAAGACGCCTACGACGGCTATTACAACGTCTTTTCGTTTCCCCCGCGAATAGGCCGGCGCGGCGTTCAGGATGTGATTGAAATCATCCAGCGTGAACCCGGGCGGGCTAAGATCGATACGGACTTAAACCGTTTCGTCGACGAGACCATTCTGGACGAGCTCGACCGCGAAGGTTTTTTTAGAAAACTCGAAAGCGAATTTCTCCGCAAATAAAACCATCTTCATTCAGGAGGCCAGTATCATGTCATCGAGAATCAAACATGTCGCCATCATGAGCCAGAACGCACCGCGGATGTTTAAGTTTTACGAGTGCCTGTTCGATCTGCGCAAAGCGGCTTCGGAAGCGACACCGTCCTTGGAAACCGAGCAAGGGCGCTCCTTCGGCTATCCGATATTGGCGTCCAAGCGCGTCGCCGCGCCGTTCGATCGCACGGTGATCGCCAGCGACGGCAACATCGGCGTAGCCTTTAATCGGCGCCGCCCCGGCTACAAAGGCGGCCTCGATCATTTCGGCATTCAGGTCGACGAGCTCGACGCCACCTTCGATCGCATCAAAAACAAGTACCCCGAAGTCGGCGTCGTCAAGCGGCCGTCAAACCGCCCCTTTGCCGACTACAGTACCCACGACCCGGAAGGCAATATTTTCGATCTGATGCAGCCCGGCAAGACCAACGTCAAAGGCGTCTGGCTCGACGGCGAGCGCAAGCAAGAGCGTTGGATCAAACATATCACCATGCGCTCGCTCCATCCGGAAAAGCTCGCGCAGTTCTACGTCGACATTTATCAGTTCGAATACCAAGACAAGGCCCTGGAAGATCCCAACTTTTATCTCACCGATGGTACGGTTAATTTGGTCTTCGCACCGTGGAAGATTCAAGATTATCTCGGTACCGAGCACAAAGGCCCCGGCCTCGACCATATCGGTTTCCACGTCGAGAACGTCGCGGCTTTGAAAAGCGATCTGGAGATTCTCGCGAAAGCCGATCCCGAATGGCTGGCGCCCAAGTCGCCCAATTTGGAAGCCGAATACGCCGTCGTGCTTGGCTTACTGCAATCTTGCCGCTACGGTGAGCACCAGCTTTGCGATCCGGAAGGCAACATGCTGGACGTGTCGCACTAACCGGACCGGGGCAGCCGGATATCGAACTGCTGCAGCCGACGCAGGGAAATGGAACGGCTCTAAAGAACCGCGCCGCCGGCCAAGCGGAGGGATAGCCAACGCCGCTCGCCGGCTACTTTATCCCGAGAGACTGCAAGAAGCCGGAGTTTTTCAATTGGTCGGCGAAGGAGTTATCAAAAAAATCGGCGGGGCGCGGGTCTTTGGCGCGAGGAAACTCCTTTTCGTCGAGATAACTCAGCTGACCCTGGATCGGCTCGCCGCGCACGGCAAGGACCGCATCCCAGTAGAGTGAGAATTGTTCGTACGTGCCGTCGATTATTTTTACATCGTCGCTGTCGGTGTATTTGGCGATCGCTTTTTTTGCCAACACCGGATTTTGCTTGGCCAAGACGGTGGCTTCGGCAGTAGCTTTGAGAAAAGCGTAGAGCGCATTGGGATACGCTTTGATCGTCTTCTCCGTGGTGCCATAGGCGAGATGAAATCCCGGCACATTAGCCTGGGCGATATCGATCAGCAGACTCAGTCCTGCGTCGCGCGCCTTCAACGTGTTCGGCGCCGACAAGGTCCCGGCGGCGGTGTTACCGTTGATCACCGCGGTAAGGATCGCTGGAATGGTTTGCAGGTAGATGAAGTTCACGTCCTTTTCCGAAATCACCGCGGTCTTCTTGAGCGCTTCGCGAGTAGCGATTTCCGTCGATGTTTTGGGCGTCGTCGCCGCAATGGTTTTGCCCTTGAGGTCGGCAAGCGACTTAACCCCTTTGCCGCCCCATAGTTGAAAGACAAAGCGTTGTAGCGTGCCGCCGATGTATTTCGCCGGCACGCCTTGTAAGCGCGCGTTGACCAACTCCGGACCGGTGGAAATCACATCAAGCTCGCCGGCCAGCAGTGCCTGATGTGCGACCTGTGAGTTGAGAATTTTTAAAGTCGCATCGAGGCCATGTTTCTTGAACAGTCCCGCTTCCTGCGCCACCCAGAGCGGTGAACGCGCCGCTCGCTTGGGTGTATGACAGCGTGAAATTGCTCTTCTCCGGTTTGCCGCCGAGCTGGGCGAGACCGAGCACCGGCAATGACACGATAAAGATCAGAACGAGCGGCAACGCGCCGATCTGACTGCGATGACGGCTGCGATTTAAGAATAACATCGGACTCTCTCTGTTGACGCGTCGATATCAGATCGACGTTGGCGCCGTCAATCCGGCTAGCCCCAGATTGGCCGCGGCTACCAGGAGCTGTCGTGCGTTGCGGTCGGCTACCACCCCATGGTAGACGAATCCAGAGGACAAATTTATGGCCAAAATCAAACATATCGCGATCAGAACCCACGACATCGAGAAAACCGCAGCCTTCTACAAAGAAGCCTTCGGCCTCGAACAGGTCGGCGTCGGCCAGAGCGGCATCTATCTCACCGACGGCTATCTCAACATCGCGATCCTCAACATGCGCGGCGTGGTCGAGGGCGAGACCATGAAGTTGGGCGTCGACCACGTCGGCTTTCAAGTCGACGATGTCGACGCCGCTGTGGAAAAAATTCGCGCCCTCGGCGGCAAACCGCTCAATCAACGCAACGAAGTCAATCACGACGATCCGTCCAAGCCGCAGTCCTATTTCGAAGTCAAGTGCGTCGTGATTGATGACCAAGTGATCGATGTTTCCAACGCCGGCTGGGTCGGCGCCAGCAAGTAAACCGTATCCGGCCGCTGTTGAAAATAATCGAAATCCCACCAGCCGTTCGCCGCTGGCAGCTCCGATAGAATCGCTGTATCACCGACACCGAAGGCATCGAGCATTGGCGCAACCGTGAGCAGCTCCGACATCCGCAAACGCATCTCCGGACTCTACTACGGCTGGCGTATGATCGGCGTGGTCTCGGCGCTGCGCATACTCGGCGGCGGGTTGCATCAATATGGCTTCACGGTATTTTTCCTGCCGGTCACCCAGGACCTCGGCCTGACCCGCGCTTCGACCTCGCTGGCGTTTTCTCTGGCGCGCGCCGAAGGCTCCCTCACCGCGCCCATCGTCGGCTACCTGCTCGATCGCTACGGGCCGAAGCCGCTCATGCTCGCCGCCACTCTGTTCGCCGGCATCGGCTATATGCTTTTTGCCTTCGTCCACAGCTACACAACGTTTTTGATCGTCTATCTTGGCGTCATCTCACTGGCGTTTAACGCCGGCTTCGTGCACGCGCCCACTGTGGTCGCCAACAGTTGGTTCATCAAGCTGCGCGCCCGCGCCATGACCGTGGTCAGCGCTGCCGTGCCCATCGGTGGCGCCCTCATCACGCCGCTGCTCGCCGTCGCCGTGCAAAATTTCGGTTGGCGCTGGGCCGCGCTGGTTGCCGGCGGCTTGTTCATCGCCGGTGGCGTTCCGTTATCGCTGGCGATTCGCCGCTCGCCGGAAAGCGTCGGTATGGCTCCCGACGGCGGACCATTGGAAAACCCCCAAGGCGACAAGAGCGGCGCGCAGTCGACAAACAACGCTGTCAACGAACCGGAGGTCAGCGCGCGCCAAGCCTTTCGCTCGCCGATCTTCTGGAATCTGATTCTATCCATGACCGCGCGCTCGGCGGCTTTCACCACCGTCACGACCCATTTCATTCCGATGATGGTGTGGAAAGGCATGAGTCAGACCGAAGCCTCGGTGCTGTTGGCCGGCTTCGCGATCATAAACTTGCCGATTCACTTCTTGCTCGGCTGGATCGCCGACTTCGTCAATAAGCCGAAGCTGGTGACGTTTTGTTTGCTCTTGGGATTTGTCGCGGTCTTGCCGATGCTGTGGAGCAGCTCGCTCTGGGCGCTGTGGTTTTTCACCGCGTTCTATTCGGTGCTCGACGCTTCGATTCCGGTTTTTTGGGCTTCGGTGGGCGATTTCTTCGGCCGGAAATCCTTCGGCGCCATCCGCGGCAATATGAATCTTTTCTACACCTGGGGCGCGGTGCTCGGCCCGGTCCTCGCCGGCTATGTCTACGACCGCACGCAAAGCTATGCCTTGGTTTTCTGGGCGATGGCCGGATCGTTGCTGCTCTCTTCCGCCATGACGTCTTTATTGATCAGACCCTGGGCGAATCTTCGGAGAGAATGAGTCGGATATCTCCGGCAAGCCTAATCATGCGCCAATCCTGTTCTCAGAACATGGCGCTGCAGCAGCTACCGGCCGCAATCATCGATTCCCCCTTTGGAAAAGGGGGATGAAGGGGGATTTGCTTGTGACGGTACGCAAGACTTGCCACGTCTAATGCGTTTGAGCCAAATCTACCGTGAGTCCCTTCGGTCGCAATTGATAGGAACGATCCGGCCGAAGCCGTGGGGTTACCTTTGAACCATCAATTCCTCGGCAACACCTCGCGCATTACCCGCATTAGATTGCCGCCGAGAATTTTTTCGATCGCCTCGTCGGAATAATTGCGCCGTTTGAATTCCGCCGGCAAATTTTCTCGATCGAGTAGTTTGGCGCCGATGCCGCCGCGCCGCACGACGCGGTCGTCGCGCCAATCGCGTTTCTTGAGTTCCGCAGCGTAGGAGGGCAGATAGGGCGCGATGCGCTTGGTGTCTTTGTAAGAACGGTGAAAATCGTCCTGCGCCGCCACGCCGATGTGATCGATGCCGGCGAGCTTGACGCAGTAGTCGACCCAATCGACATATTCCGCGACGCTGGTGTTGGCGCGCACATCCTGGCAGATCACCCCGCCCTTCTTGGCCGCCGCGACGATCAGCGGATCGGGGGCGCTGCGCGGCCGGTTGAACAACGTCCGGCTGGTCGAGTGGCTGAAGATCACTGGCTGCTCCGAGAGGTCAAGCGCTTCCAGGGCGGTGCGGTCACCGGAATGAGACAGATCGATGACGATGCCAAGCCGATTCATGCGTTTGATCGCCTGGCGGCCGAGCGACGTGAGACCAGTATCGACTTCGCTGGCATGGCCGCAGCCGTAGTAGCTATTTTCGCTGAACGCCAAGGACAGACAGCGCAAACCTAGGTCGAAGAAAGCGTCGAGCAATCCCAAGCTATCGCTCAGCGCCTTGGGATTTTGCAGGCCGAGCAACACACCGACTTTGCCGCGATGCTCGGGACAATCGATATCCGCCGCACGACGCAGGATGTAGGCGTGCGGATGCTCGCGCACAATAGTCTTAACGACCTCGAAGTTCTCGATGCTCTCCAGCGTGTCATCCCAAGTGAGATTGCCAGTGCAGCCGACCAGTGTAACGCCTTGGCCGTGCAATTGATCGATAAACGCCGCCGACAGATCCTCCGGCCACGGCGCGCCGAGACAGTTCACTACGCCGCTTTGTACTTCGGATTTACTCATGACCAATTCCTCGATTGGATTGAAATTACGTCCCACCGGTAATCGAAAACCACCTCGGGTGCAAGCCGCCGCGTCAGTAATTGCTTTGACTTGCGCGGCGCGACCGTGCTAACCCGATCCAATGGCTTACCAACCAGTAACTTTCACTGGCGAGATCGGCATTCATTATCCGCTCCACGTGCTCAACCGCTACACCCTGCCGGAACTCATCGGCCTGGCGGAGCGCGCGTTGAAAACCATGGGGCCATTTGGCTTCACCCGAGTATGGACGAATGACAATTTAGAATATCGCAGCGTCCTCGCCAGCTCCGCGGCTATCCTGGCAAGCTTACCGGTGAAGCTCGGCACCGCTGTGACAGTGCCCTACTTTCGCAATCCAATCGACGTGGCGATGGCGTTTGCCACCATGTCCGAGCTCGCCAACGGCAAGGAAATTTCACTTGGCTTGGGTCCGGGGTCGCGCTCGATCCTGACCCGCCATGTGGTGCGCACCAAACCGTTGACGATCATGGCGGAACTAGCGGTCGCGTTGCGCAGCTTGTTTGCCGGTGACACGCTTCACCGGAAGGACATTCCGACCCTGGCCGATTATTTTCATCTCAACTCGGAACATTACGCGCTACGTTTCAAAACTCCGGCGCCGATCCACCTCTATTACGGGCCAAGCCTGCTCAAACCCGCCGTGCTCGATTTAGTCGCGCGCCATTTCGACGGAGTGATTTTACAAACCCTTTACGGCATCGCCGACATGGAAGCTTCACTGGCGCGGCTCAACGACGCGCGCGCGCAATCCGGAGCTGCTGAGCCGCTGCGCAAAACCATGCTGCTCAACGCTTCGATATCGCGCGACCGCCAAGCCGCCCGCCAACATGCCAAACGCTTTGTCTCCCATATCGTGTCGGGATGGCCCGATGACGCGCTGGTGGCAAAAGGCATCGACCCCAAGGCGATTCAGGCGGTGCGCCATGCCTACGCGGAAAATCGCGGCGTCGACGACGCCGCAGCGCTCACGCCCGACGACGCGGTCGATCGTCTGATCATCGCCGGCACGCCAGACGAGTGCATTGATCGATTTCGCGAACTATTTTCCCTGGCAGCGCGCCATGGCTTCAGCGAGATCGCCATCGGCGTGCCGCTCGGGCCGGATGTTCCCGAAGCGATCGACCTGTGGGGTAATGAAATCCTGCCGAAACTAAAATAAGCACGCGGCAGATTTCAACCGATGCGATAAAGCCGCGCCGCCGTGTCGTGAAACAACGCGGCGCGTTCGCTGATGGAGTAGTGCCGGGTGATTTTCTTGAATGCGTTCCAAAGATTGACATAGCCGTTGGATGACTTCTCCACAGGAAAGTTGCTCTCGAACATGCAGCGCTCAACGCCGAATCGCTCGATGCAGTGGTCGAAATAAGGTTTTAAGACTTGCGCCAACTCTTGCGATGACGGCTTGACCGCGCGCTCATGCCAATCGTAGCCCGACCTAAGCGAACCGACGCCGCCCAGTTTAACCGCGACATTGGGACAAGCGGCGATCGTGGCGATCCCTTGGCTCCATTCCTGAAACACCTCATCGCGTTTGCCGGCGTAGGGACCGACACCCAGCGGCGCCCCGATGTGATTGAGAATAATCGTGACGCCGGGAAAACGCCGCGCCAATTGCGCCACTTCCAGCAACTGCGGATGATAGACCCAAGCGTCGAAACTCAAGCCAAGTTTTTCCAGCCAGGCGAAGCCGCGGCGGAAACCATCGTCGGCGAGCAATCCTCGCGCCGCCTCGCTGCGCAACGCGTCGCTGGCGTCCCAAGTCGTCGAGTGGCGGATGCCGCGGAAGCGCTGCGAGCTCGCCGTCAAATGGGCTTCGAGCACTGGCGCCACTGCGTCGCCAAGTGTGAGGTTAGCATGGCCGACAATGGCTGCCGCGATGCGGCTTGTGATTGCGGGATTCGCGGCGACTTGCTGGGCCACCGCTTCGAGAAACTCGACTTCGCCGACCGGCTGCAGCTCCTCGGGGCCGCTTTTCCGATAGCCGTAGTGGCACTCGATCGCGACCGTCGAAACTATGTTGTGGCCAGCGCGCAAGTCCAAAAGTAAATCGTCGAGCAAATAGCCGTGCGGCGGCCGCTCCCAGAGGTGATGATGGGCATCACAGATCGGCAGCTCGGGTTCCAATGGCGTCTCGATCTGGAGCGAATCCTTGTCTTTCAATCCTCGATATTCCAAGAGTCTATCCTCGATTGCGTATTAGCGAATATGCCAGGCGCGCGGCAATAGAATATGAATTACCAGCATCGCCAACGCGCCGGCGCTGCCCATCAGCACCACCGCCCACTGCGTGCCGGAAAGCGCGGCGAGGGATCCGATGAACATGCTGCCGACGGTCATCACCACCTGGCTCATATGAAACAGCGCGATGGTGCGGCCGCGGAATTGCGGCGGCGAATAGGTTTGGATCACCGTCTGCACCAGCGCGTGGGTACAGACATTGGCTAAGCCGATAATAATCATCAAGAACATCGCCAGCTGAAACCACGGCGAAAATGCGAAGACGGCGGCGCCGAGTCCATAAACCGCCGCGCCGCCTAGCATGATTTTGCCGCGCGGCATGCGATCGCCGAAGCCGGTGATCATCACGGCGCTGCCAAGCGCGCCGACACCCATCGCCGTCAGCAGCAAGCCTTGGCCGGAGGCGCCGACTTGTAGAATATCGCGGGCAAACACCGGTAGGAGCGTCGTGAACGGCACGATAAAGAACGCCGCCAGCATGGCGATCAATAGCGCGGTGCGGACGTTTTCATTTTGCCAACTGAACTTCCAACCCTCGACGATACTGCTGCCTAAGGAAAACCGATGTGCGTCATGGCCGCCGGTGCGGGCGGCGCCGGCGTCGATATCGCTCAAACGTAGAGTCCAAAAAGTCGCGAGTAAATAAAAAATCGCCTGGACGGTGTAGGCGCCGCCCGTGCCGCTCCAAGAGATCAAAACGCCGGCCAGTGCCGGGCCCAGGCTGCGCGCGACATTGAAGATCATCGAGTTGAGGCCGATGGCGTTGGTCAAATGGCTCGCCGGCACGGTATCGGTCATGATCGCCGTCCGCGCCGGCTGGTGAAAGGTTTGCACCACCGCCATGCCAAACGCGGAGACGTAGACATGCCAAGGCTCGACCGCACCGTAAAGAATCAACAGCGCCAGCACCGCCAACATCGCGCCATCAGCGATCTGAGTAATGAGGATTTGCTTCTTGCGCGAGTAACGATCGGCAACACTGCCGGCAATCGGCGAGAGAAATAGTATCGGGATCGCCTGGACGCCGCGGATCATGCCCAACTGCACGGTGGAATCGGTCAGTTCATAGATCAGCCAGCCGCGCGTCACCTGGTCCATCCAGAACGACATGGAACCGAACACATGGCCGAACCACAATAAGCGGAAATCGCGATAGCGCAGAATTTCGGCGGCACGATGTCGGTATAACCAAGCCAACGGCTCCCGCTTGGGTTGCGCCGCGGAACCCGCGGCCTCGGCATCGAGTGAATCGCGAAGGCTTTCCTTATCGCCTGGAACGGAGCTCAGGACCGACTCCCGAATGACTGACGAAAACGCATGATGTTTTGGCTATAGCACGAGCGAAATGAGCGCGTCCAGCGGCGCTTGAGAATTGAAGGCAATGAGGGCCTCGGCACGGGCGAGAGATTTGGGATAGCGGGAAAACTAACGAACGCGCAAGCTACTAAGCTGCCTGCGAGACCTCTGGACTGTTGCCCGACCGGCGCTTTTCCATCATGAAGATCTGCACCGAAAAATCGTAAAGACTCTGAGCGCTAAATTCTTCGGTTACCAACGCGCCGGTGGCCATTTTATACTGCACGGTGAAAGACGAAATCATGCCGTCGTAAGCCGTGCGGTCTAGTCGGATCAATTGGCCGCCGCGGCGATCGACAATGGCGCCGACGGTGCGCAGTTGCTCGGAGAGCTTGAGAAAATCGGCACGGGGCGAAGCGAGCGTCCGTTTAGCTTGGTTAAGTTCGTCGAACCGCATCAACCCCTCGATGGAATAGCCCAACTTAATGGTTGTATAGCCCGCAGCGCCGTTTTTCGATTTGAGACGCTGCCAAAACCCCGCCTCAACAACACCGTTGGCGCTGCTGGTGCACAGACCGATGACATCGACACGGTTCGCTTCCACCCATAGACAGCAAGTGGATATCCCCTTGGCTTCGAGCTCCTGGCCAACCACGCGGAGGATCCGTGAGTAATCGAAATCCGCGCCGCCGTCGACATCTCCCAGGCTCCGCCGTGTCTTGACTATACTGTTTTGCATTTCCATCTTCCCCGTTCTCACAAACTCAATCGGTGCGCACGGCGATAACTTTAACCCCCGCGGTAAACTGATCTCGGCAATTAAGTTCACCCGCGCCACAGGTCCGCCGCCGTCGAAAAGTTGACGGCGCAACAGCGGCATTTTGACCGTGGAGAAAAGCCACGAAGCGATATTTCGCGCAAAAACAGCGGAGCTATCAGAGCGCGGCGGTTATGCCTTAGATGCAACTTTAGGATTTCGGGTTCAATGAGATAGCGGGATTGGCTAACGAATGTGCCGCGCCTGCGGGCTGAACAGATAGAGCGCGAGCATGGACAGCGTGCCGGCGATGCTCATCAGCGCAGCGGCCCATTGCGCGCCGATGGCCGACGCCAGAGCGCCGATGATCAAGCCGCCGGCCATCAAGATCACATGGGTCTGGTGAAACAGCGCCATGGTGCGACCGCGAAACTCAGGCGGCGAATAGGCCTGAATGACCGTCTGCACGAGCGCGTGGGACGCCACATGGAACAGCCCCATAACCGCCATCAGCACCATCGACAGCGGAAACCAGGTCGACATGGCGAAGACCGCGACCAACAGCCCGTACACGCCGACGCCGCCGATCATCAGCCGGCCGCGCGGCATGCGGTCGCCAAAAGTCGCGATCAGCACCGAGCTGGCGAGCGCGCCGGCGCCCATAGAGGTGAGCAGCATTCCTTGCCCTTTGGCGCCGACGCCAAGCAAGTCGCGCGCGAACACCGGCAACAGCGTATTGAACGGAATGATAAACAAAGACGCCCAGATCACCACCAGCAGCCCGGTGCGAACCTCGACGTTTTGCCAACTGAACTTCCAGCCTTCGACAATGCTTTGAAAAAACCCATCGTCATGCTCGGCGTGGCCATGGGCGCTGGAGGACCCATGCCGATCGTCGCGCAACTTGACGTTCCAGATCGCCGCCAAAATGTAAAACAGCGCCTGAACCGTATAGGCGCCGCCGCTGCTCCAGCCGGCGATGATTAGACCCGCCACCGCCGGACCGGTAATGCGCGCGACATTAAACATCATCGCGTTGAGGCCGATAGCATTGGTCAGGGATTCCGACGGCACGGAGTCGGACACCATCGCCGCCCGTGACGGCTGCTGAAACGTCCACACCGAAGCCATGCAGACCGCGCTGGCATAAACATGCCAGGGTTGCACCGAGCCGGTAAAGATCAGCACGGCCAAGAAGTCCATAGAAAAACGCGTCCGCCACCAACGCCACCATCACCTGCGACTTGCGCGAGTAGCGGTCGGCGGTGCTGCCGGCAATCGGCGATAGCAGCAAGATCGGCAGCGCTTGCACGCCGCGCACCAGCCCCAACTGAAACGAAGAATTGGTCAGCTCGTAGATCAGCCAGCCGCGCGACACCTGATCCATCCAGGTGCCCATCGCCGAGAACACATGGCTGATCCACAACAAGCGGTATTGCGGATGGCGCAGCGCTTCGAAGATTTTGAATTGGACAAGCCAGTTAAACCACATGGTAAATTGACGAAAACTCCGGCGCGCAAATTATCGCAAGGCGGACAACTCACTAGCCACTCAATCGCTAGTCACTGAAGCAGCCTCGCCTGCACAAGGGTCAGATACATCCCGATCAGCAAAACCATGCCGGCGAGACTCATCAAAGGCACCGCCCATCACTCGCCCGCTCGATCGCGCCGCCACGCCGATTGACGGCAACGGCTGGCTAACGAATGTCGCGCGCCCGCGGCACCGTCACGAAGATCGCCACCATACACAGCGTGCCGGCGATGGCCATGGACGATGCCGCCCAAGGCGCGCCGAGCACCTCGGAAAGCGCGCCGACGAGCATGCCGCCGACCAGCAACAATACCTGGGTCATGTGGAAAATCGCGATGGCCCGGCCGCGAAACTCCGGCGGCGAATAGGTTTGAATGACGGTCTGCACCAATGCATGGGAACTGACATGGCATAAACCGATGATTGCCATCAACCCCATCGATAACGGAAACCAATGGCACAGAGAAAAGATCACCACCAGCACGCCGTAAAGCGCGACACCTCCAAGCATCAATAGGCCGCGCGGCAATCGGTCGCCCACCGAAGCGATCAAGATCGAGCTGCATAAAGCGCCGATCCCCATGGCCGTGAGCAGCAAGCCCTGCCCGCGCGCTCCAACCTGAAGCAAATCGCGGGCAAAGACCGGCAACAGGGTGCTGAATGGAATCATGAACAAAGCGGCGACAATCACGATCAGAATGCCGGTGCGTACTTCCGGAGTGCGCCAGCTGAATTTCCAGCCTTCGATGATGCTCTCGCCGAAGGACTCCTGATGACCGCCATGGCTGCTCGGTGCGCCCGGCGCCACCTTGCTTAACTGCGTGGTCCAAACTGTAGCGAGAATCATAAACAGCGCTTGCACCGCATAGGAAATCCCGGTGCTGAAATGAGAAATCAATAATCCCGCAAGCGCTGGTCCGGTACTGCGCGCCGTATTGAACACCATGGCATTCAAACCGATCGCGCTGGTTAACGTTTTTTGTGGGACGAAATCGGAGATCATCGCCGAGCGCGAGGGTTGTAAGAACACCTGCACGCAGGCCATCAAAAACGCCGTCACATAGACATGCCAAGGGCGAATCAAACCGCCAAGCACCAGCGCCGCCGTCACCGCATAGAGGAAACCGCTGGCGAACTGCGCGCCCACCACTTGAAATTTGCGCGGATAACGGTCCGCAGCGCTACCGGCGATGGGCGACAATAATAAAAATGGAATCGCCTGGATACCGCGCACCAAGCCGAGCTGCAGCGCCGAGTCGGTCAGCTCGTAAATCAGCCAGCCGCGCGTCACCTGGTCCATCCAGGTGCCCATGGAACCAAAAACCTGACCGTACCAGAGCAAACGGTAATCGCGATGGCGGAGCGCTTCGAAGGCGCGCAGCTGAACTAAAAGTGCAATCGGCCAAGCGAGTTTTTCATTGGCAAGTGTTGAATCCGGTTCATCCATCATCGGCGAAACTGCTATTCGGTCAGGTCAAGCTGTCTATTGGAACGATTGCGAATCGGCCGAAAGCGACGAGGGGTCTCGAAGTCCTAAAGCCAAAGCTCGACAGTATCACGCACGCGGGGAGCGTCCAACGCGCCATGCAAACTTGTTACTGGATTTGCCGCGCCGTGGTGCGCTGTTCGCTCTCGAGAAAACTAACCCGCTGCTGGAGCAGCCGTACGGCCGACTCGAGCGTCTCCACCCGCTCGATTCCTGGCCCGCGCAACTTTTGCGACAGCGCCCAACCGGCGCCCGCACCGGCCATCGCCCCCAGCACGACGCCGCCCACACCGCCGATCGCGCCAATGATTGCGCCGATGATCAAGCCGAACAACCACATGACCCACCTCCACGTCCGTCGCCATTGAACTGACGATGCGCCGGCGTATCAGCCGGCAAATCTTGACATAGAATAGCAGCGGTCGAGCTTCGAGAGGTAACCGAATGAGTAGGAGAATTAACCCAAGGCCGCGCGTGTCGCCTTGGCTAATGCGCCAGCGGTGACACTCGTCCCGCGTTCACTGTCCGTCATGCCGGTGAAAACCGGCATCCATCTTCGGCTTCGTTTCGCTCGCTAAACCTGGATTCCGGCCTGCGCCGGAATGACGGATGGGTACGCGCGGAACCGCAAAAATTTCTCGCTTCGCTCGATTTGACAACGGGCTGCTGTCGTGGCTGTCATCCCGAACGGATGTGAGGGATCTCGTCTGAAAACACCGAAGATAATTCGCCACAGAGCACACCGCGACCACAGAGAAAATTTATTTCTAACCCCTCTGTGTTCTCTGTGACCTCTGTGGTGCAAACATGCTTATTCGTTGCACGCCGAAATTTCACTCATCGCTACCATCGCTCTCACTACGCCTCCCGCCGTCACGCCGGTGAAAACCGGCATCCATCTTCGTTTGTAGTAGTAGAAAATGTCAATTGAGCGTGACGTACTTTTCCAGCCGCGCCACTTCTTTCTTGTCGACGTACTTGCCGATCTCTTTGCGGAACTGTTCGAAGGTAGTCCAGGGGCGGTATTCTTTGAACTCTCGCACCATGCGCTTACCGGCGCCGGGAACCGACAGAATGTCGTCATCGCTGGCGCTGTTAAGATTGATCGGCACGAAAACATACTGTTCCAAACGCGCCACCTCTTTCGGATCGGCACTTTTGCCGATCTCGTTACGGAACTGCGCCAGGGTTTTGTAGGGACGCTTATCGCGCAACTCGCGCGTCATGCGGCTGCCGGCGCCGGGGATCAACAGTATTTCTTCGTCGCTCGCGGTGTTCACATTGATCTGGACAAACATCTTGCCGTACAGATCGGCCAATTGCGCATTGCTCAATGTTTTCGACAGCAGCGCGTGGAGATCGGCCATTTTAAGAAACGGCCGCTGTTCGAGAATGCTCTTGACGACCGCAGCGTTCATATGCGGCAGGGCGAGCAATTCTTTCTCGCTGGCCAGGTCGGGATTGACCAGTTGCGATTGGCCAACTTGACCGTGGCTAAAATCCATCGCGCCGACAGCGAGCGCAAGAAAACTAACCAACCCGAAGAAAAACTTTTTCGACTGCAACATCTTATTCTCCTTTGCGCTGCGAACGTTTGAGTGCCGGATGTTTATAAGTATACGCCAGACCCAAGAGACCCAACTGCACCATCGAGCCCGGCGCCAGCAGCGGCGGCGCCTTGGCGCCGATCGCCGCCCAAAAAAGCGCCATACCAGCCAGATTAGGTTGCGATTCCAGTTTAAACTCGGCGCTGCCTTGAAAGTGAAAATAGACACCGGCAATGCCGGCGGCAACAAAGCCGCACATCAACCAGCGAAGCAGCCGAAGACAGAGCACGCCACCGCGCACACCTTGCCAAGCCAGCACGGGTAAACCAACCCCAAGCAGCACCAACGGTATCCACTGATAAATATCCTCGCGATGCTTGAGCAAGATCAGTTCCGTCACAGTGCCGATCATCCCAAACGCCAAAATCCCTAGGAGGATCTTCCGCAGGCTGGCTAGCCGCAATTCTTCCACGCCGACGATTGATTCCGGGTTATTCATGAACGGCGCTGATTGCTACCGGGTTAATCATTTATGTTAGACGGACGATTATGGTAACCGGCCGACTTCATCCCGGCGGTTTTCTCAAAATATCACCCATTCTTAAAATTTAGAAATAGCCACGTTGCAGTTCTTTCTAATGAGAACGACCCGCCACAATCTTGTTTAATTTCGTTAGTTTCACCGCCGAGGAGTTTGGCATCGCTGTTGCAGAATAGCCGATGCAAGAAACTTTTAATCGGAGGTTATCTATGAACCGGCATCTTATTCAGGGCATCATCGTCGGCGGGCTGTTCGCATTGCCGATCACCTGGATCGCCGCTTCGGACGCTCTGGCCGCAGGCAGCTTTCCGGAGATACTTGTCTCAGTGATATTCGGCTTGGCTGCCGGCCTGTGCATCGGCGCACTGATCGCCGCCAACTTCGCCATGCTCGCGTTGGAAGAAAAAGAACACGCTGTGGCGCACCGGCGAGTCGACGCCCACGCTCACGCGTAAACGACCGCAACGCGAAGATCGCGACGGACGCGAAGGGTTCGATCAGAAGGGCAAGGCACGCCTTGCCCAGATAACTTCGTGCGCTTCGTAATACGATCATTGAAGATTTGCCTGGTCCGCGCAAATCTTCCCTTATAACCCACACCGGTGCATCGGTTGAGGGCGGGTTTCGAACCCGCCCCGACATTTCTCTGTTCTTTCTTTGGGTCCTATGCGTCCCGATCGCCCTGAGCACCGTCGAAGCGTGCGGCCAACCTGCCGAAACCGATCTTGCCAATTCTTGCGTTGACAATCGCCTTGTTCACCGCTGGGCGATGCGCTATGGCTTTGCCAGGCTTTCGTTAGCGGAGAACCAGTCATGAAAAAAAAACTAGCTACGCGCAAGAAACATTCTCGTGCGAAGTCGGTTGCGTCGGTCTTGTTCGCCTCGTCCAACGTCGCTGCGGCGCCGCCGCCGGTGCTCACAGAAGCCGGCAGCTTCTTCGTCAACGGCGAAGTGTTCCAGACCGACAACCCCGGCGGCGACAATCCCGGCGGGCGCATCGTCGTCAACCAAATGTACGTCGAATACGCCATCCCGCAGAAACCAAAAACCGGCGCTTGGCCGGTGATCATGGTGCATGGCTCGGGCCACACCGGCAAAACCTACGACACCACGCCCGACGGCCGCGACGGCTGGAAGCAGCATTTCCTGCGCAAGGGTTATTCCGTTTACATCGTCGATCAGGTCGGCCGCGCCCGCTCCGGCTGGAACACCGCGCCGATCAACAACGCCGAAACCAAAGGCGACGCCAAGCTGATACCCAAAGGCGGCATCGTGCAGTTCACCTACGAGCGCGCCTGGTCGATCTTTCGCTTCGGCCCCAAGGCCGATGAATGGTGGCCCGATTCGAAGTTTCCCAAGGACTATCTAGACCAATACATGGCCCAGCTCGTGCCCAACACCGAAGCGACACTGCCGCAGCCGCCGCGCAAGACCGTTGACGCGCTCATCGTGCTAATGGAAAAAATCGGCCCGTCGATCTTGATGGTCCACTCCCAGTCCGGCGTCTACGGCGCGCTGACCGCCGTCGCGCGCCCCGACTTGGTCAAAGGCTTTGTCAACGTCGAAGGCCGAACCGGCTGCGATCTGGATCCGGAACAAATCAAAATCATCGCCAAAGTGCCGATGCTTGTGGTCGCCGGCGATCACGAGTGGAACGGTGAAGAACACTGCCGCAAAACCGTCGCCGCCATCAACACCGCCAGCGGCAAATCGACGTTCCTGGGCACCTATGAACAAGGGATACGCGGCAACACCCACATGATGATGATGGATCTAAACAATCTCCAAGTCGCCGACTGGATATTAGCCTGGGTGGAAAAGAATGTGCCGAAGAAACCCGTGGCGGTCAGTAAAAGATAAAGCCGCATCGCCAGACGCCGTACGGAGAATGCCATGAACGCGCGACTGTTTCTGCTCGCGTTATCGATCCAGTTCACACTGAGCATCCCCCCGGGGTTCAGCCAGACACGTTTCGTGGTCGCGCTGCCGTCGACGAGGTAGGAGAGTGAAATTCCGCCATGGGAAAGAAATTCCGACAATTTGGAGGGGTCGGGTTACGCTGCGCTAACCCGACCTACAAAGCTTTCATCTTGAGTTACTGATGGCGATTGCTTCCCGCAGTGTTAACGAGAGGTGATAAATTGCAGACTCCGCAAAAATGGCTCGACTTCCCGCCTCACCGTATCGGCAGCTGACTGCGCGCCCTCTTGGTAAGTCTCCACAAAGCTGATCCATAGCAAACCGCGCTTAGAAGACGCGGGTTGTGGGTAGGCACATATTAAATTGTTGGAGAAGTTTAGTATCATGACAAAGCCGGAGGGGGCTTGGTGCATGCCTCGCGCTTCCACTTTCGCGTCAAACCGGACGCAGCTTGCACCAAAGGACCCGTCTACCTGCGAATGTGACTCTAACAGCTGGTAACGACGCTCGGCAGAACTAATCCCTCCGACAAATTGAGAGAAGACATGCATGCTTATCATTTCGTCAACTGCGAATTTCACTTGCTCCGGTGATTCGATATTGAAACCAAAGTCTGGAAGGCCCACTGCGAGGCCCGTGAATCGAATCGCTTGTAGTGCCACTGGGAAAAGCTCATCTGGCGATGACGGCTGTCCGAAAACTGCCACGGTCACCGGGGCTTTCAAGAAACTGAGCCCTTACGAGGCCAGGGATTTGACGCACCAATTTTCGCCTCGCGGAGGGAGGACCGAAAACCCTGTAGCCGAGACTTCTATTCGTTGGTCTAGATTCGTAACTAGAGAACCTTGCGCCATGCTGCAGTTGAACGGAACAGGCGTGAACCCGGCAGCGCTACAAAAGGCAGCGAGCGTAAGGTACAGGGAACCGATGGCCCACTGAACGTAGGTTTTCATCTCATAGCTCCCGTCTGACTTTGGCGGCTAGGACGTTGAAGAGCCGGCTGATATCCACGGCTGTTCCGTGGACCCGCAGTGGGTATGCCACAAGGAGAAGAGTACTAAAACTGTTTTCGCGGTGGACTAGAGGCCGGGCATGGCGTCTCATTTTCGATCACTGCCCGACACTGCTGGTGGCCTTGTCCACGTCAATCGAATTTCTTGACTCGGGGCCGGTCTCGCAGTCACCCGTCGTGGCAATACAAACTCACCACCTACCACCGACCGCCACCTACGGGAAGGCGTCGTGACCGAATGAACTGAGGACGCATCGATTACCTCCTAGAGCGTCTCTTTGGAGCCGACGAGGGCCGGGTCTTGCATGACACCTCTGGACAATACATGACGCCGACCCGACTACCGAATGCGCCCCCGTTCATCATATGATCACCACCACGGCGATGTTGGTTTGATTCCCTGCCAGGGTTCCAATCCCCATAGCCAACCGTCGCTGCTTCACCCAACACCTTAGTCCAACGGCTTTTATCCTGAATACGCCCGACTCTCATTGCTATTGTCGCGACACCTTACACTCGCATTAAGGATACACCCTGTACAATCAGTTCAATACTGGCCTGCGGATGGAGGACATCGCCCGATCACCGATACCGGTCCGACTTTAACTGCGGCGATACTTTAAATCGATTTTCTAGGAAGATCGTACACGGACAAATGGCTAAAGACCGCAAGCTACTTCTTCGAGACTGTCAAATTAATTTCGTCCACATACCGCTGCGCTTCTTCCTCCGTCATCGCCTCCACCTCGCGAAACATCCCCGCTAGCTCGGCGTCGCCTGCCCGCCTCGTTTGGTTCTGCGTGATGATGACAGCCATCTCCGCCACCGTGGGGGATTGAAACAAAGATTGAAGCGGTATCTCTAACTGAAATCGGCTGATGACCGAAGAGACAACTCGGGTGGCTGCAAGTGAATGACCGCCTAGGTCGAAAAAGTTGTCATGAATTCCGATTGGACGAACGTCAAGCACTTGTTCCCAGATGCCTACCAAGGTCTGCTCGACTTCGCCGCGAGCGATTGCATACTGCGTCTTCATCTCAGGTCGTTCGTTACCTGGTTTCGGCAAAGCCGTTCGGTCCAGCTTGCCGTTTGTCAAAGGAAGATCGTCCACGAAGACGAACGCTGACGGAATCATGTAGTCAGGAAGAGTCTGCTTCAAGAACTCGCGCAACTCATCCACCGTCGGTCTTGTATGTGTTCTAGGAACTACGTACGCCGCTAAATATTTCTCTCCCGATTCTTGATCCCAAGCTCTGACTCCCGCTGCTCTCACCTCCGGATGTTTGAGCAACGTGCTTTCGATTTCGCCCAACTCAACTCGGAAACCGCGAATCTTTACCATCAGATCCTTACGTCCGAGATATATTAGTAAGCCATCGGGCCTTCTACGGCCCAGGTCTCCGGTCAGATAAATCGGTTCCTCGTTACCACTACGGTTGGATACAAAGTGGGCTTTGGAAAGTTCTGGCTGTCCCCAATAGCCGGCTCCGAGAAAACGGTTTCTTGCTGCAATCTCTCCGTCTTGATTTAGCCCTACCCCTTTCCCGTGTTCGTCGATTATGAAAACTTCGATCCCTTCTACGGGAAAACCGAGTGGCGTTCCTTCCGTCGGAAAAATAAAAGTATTATCCAGTATACACGAACAGATCGTGCCACCGCCGGTGGCACCCATCGTAATCGCAAGGAACGCACTTGCAGGAAAATATTCTTTATACACGTCGAAGTCATACTCTGTTATGGGCGACCCGGATAGATGGATCACTCGGAGACTTTTAAGCCGCGCTTTCGATTCAGGCGAGTCGGCGAGACGGCGAATAGCGCTTGTCGGTAAATGAGCTATCGAGATCTTTTCCTGATTCACCCATTTTGTAAACTGATCAATACCGCGCGATTTCAGATCGAAAGGAAAGAGAGATGCTCCATTGAGTAACGAACGAAATACTTGTATTAGGCCAGATCCAAAGCTAATGGAATGTACAAGGCTCAATCTATCTTCCGGACAAATATGAACCAAATTGGTGTGACCCCGTGAAACATGGAGCCGGTATCCATGGGTCTCAATAGCACCCTTGGGTTCACCTGTTGTACCTGAAGTGTAGACAATCCCCGAGACATCACTCGATGCGATTGCGATGCCCAAGTTTTCCGAATCCCTCGTGGAGACATCGAATTCGTCGGTCGTTAGCAACCCGGCGATTCCGCCGTTGATGGATTGCCTTAGAGTTCGATCTTGGCTGTTTGTAACGATCAGGTGAATCCCCGAATCTTTTATAACGCGCGTGACCCGTTCTCTGGGACTGTCAATATCCATAGCAACATAAAATTTGCCGGCCTTCAGCACTCCTAGAATCGCAGCAACGACTTCGATCCCATGCTCAAAGAGGAGCGCTATCGGTTCGCTGCCTTGCCCTCGCCTCGCCAGAATCGAACGAGCGATTTGGTTTGCCACTTTGTTCAACTCAAAGTAGGTTAGTGCGCGCTCACCCACCTTCACTGCCAATCGATCGGGGTACATCCGTACAATCTTCTCAAACCGTTCAGGAATCGACGTCTCGACATCCTCTGCGGGAAACTCGATAAACTCTCCGTATGGATGAACACACTTGGCCCGCATAACTTCTTGCTCCAGCGGTAACTTCATACTGCTTCTCCTAGACTCACTCACGAGAATTCTATTCAAACCATAGTGTGTGGCGACATCCTAACTTGACCTATATACGATATACGAGAGTGAACCCGGAGAACAAGTCAGGTCACTATCGGGATTCTTGTTCTTTTAAATTGAAGGAACTTAGAAGACATTGCTGTAAGAAACACGCCTTGAGAATCGGGGCAGATGAGTTGGTAGAACTCGGATTCAGATTTAAAACTTAAACCCCAAATAGTGAGCAACGACCCCCTAGGTTGAGGATTTTGCTCACGAGTTGTGGCGGGCAGATACCCCAGGATTAATCGTAAGACTCATCGGATAAATCCTGGGAGTGACGGCTAAACAGATAATCATGTAGAATGTCTTCAGCGGACGGTACGTCCGCTGAACGTCGGTCGGTATCCACGGAGAATTTGTCTATGAATGTTCGTTTCGTCAACCTACGTTGCCTTACTTGGCTTTCTTCTCTTCCTAACATCCTCAAACAACCTTCCCGGCGCCGAATCCCCCGCCGCGCTCACGGCGCGAGAATCGGGCACACCGCTTTATGCGCAGCAGGATCTGGAGACCGAGCCAATCCTGCGATTGCAAAAAGGCGAGGCGCTGACGCCGATGGCGGAAAGCGTTGGCCAGGAAATCTGGTACATGGTGCGCACCAAGCAAGGCCAGATCGGTTGGGTGCGCGCGCTGGACGTCATGGTCAGCAGTCAAGTCAAGGACTCTTTCAAGGAGAAAGAATCGGCGTCGTCCAATTGGGGCGCGGTCACCGAAGACGGCAAAGCTTTCGGCGGCAGTTATACCGTCGATCCGAGTTCGACGGGTGGCGCAGCACGCGGCTTTTGGACATTGCGCGATGCCGGCGGCGCAACCGCGCTGCGCGGCAACTGGTCGGCGCAGATGCATCGCACCGGCTGGAACGGCACTTGGCGCGCCGCGCTCGAAGGCCGTGGCGGCGATTTCAATGGCAGTTGGTCCGCTGAGCTGCCGGGTTCGCGCACGCTGCGCTTTTCCGACATGTTCGAGATGGCCGCCAAGGAAGCGATCAATGGCTTATGGACCGGCGCCAATCAGTCCGGCAGCTGGTCGGTCAAGACCTTCAAGTAGCAGTCTTAACTTCCATCGCCGTAGCGTCAAAACCGGCGGTTTGTGCGAAAGTTTGTTGAAGATTCCCGCGGTGCCATGCTAAGCAAGGCTACGGTTTACGCATGGCCATAGAGAACTGCAACACTGAATCGATCGCACCAGCCTTTACAATCACCAGCAACTAACCGTTCCACCGCGCGACGCTGGGAGCCGGCGGTAATGCCACGCTCCTATAATCGTTTTATCATCCTGCTCGGCTCGCTCATTTTACTGCTGCTGGTCATGTCGCTGCTCTACATGCTCGGCATGTATTTTCTCGAGAACAAGCCGAGAGGGTTCTGGCAGGCGCTGCAATGGGCCGCCGGCACGGCATCGACCACCGGTTATGGCGGCGATATTTCCTGGCAGCATCCGTTGATGGTCATCTACGTCGTCATTGCCCAGTTCATCGGGGTGATGCTGCTCTTCCTGGTTTTTCCAATTTATCTGATTCCGTTCCTCGAAGAACGGTTCGAAACCAAGCTGCCGAAGGAATCGGCCAACGCCAAGAATCACGTGGTGATCTTCGACTACGGTCCGGCGGTGGCCACGCTGATTACCGAGCTGAAGCAAACCAATATTCCCACTGTGATCATCGACGAAGACGAAGACGATGCGCGCCATTTGCTCGAACAAGGACATCAAGTCATTTACGGCAATCTCGACGAAGGCGTGCTCGGGAAAGCCAATCTCGGCGCGGCCCGCGCGCTGATTGTGAATAGCAGCGACGACCGCAACGCCGCGACGATCTTGGCGGCGCGGCAACTTGGCTTCAACGGCGAGATCCTCGCCCTGGTCGAAGACCCATTCCATCGCCAACCGATCATCCTTGCCGGCGCCAGCAGCGCCTATACGCCGCGCCATGTGCTCGGCGCGGCGTTAGCGGCGCGCGCCAGCCAGAAGGTCAGCCCGACGGTGGCGGGCATTCAACACCTCGGCCACAAGCTGCAAGTTGCCGAAGCGCGCATCACCCGCGATAGCCCCCTCGCCGGCAAGACGCTGGCCGAGGCCGAACTCGGCCAGCACGCCGGCGTTACCGTGATCGGCCAATGGGTCGGCGGCAAACTGATCGCACCGCCGACGCCGAACATGCGCCTCGAAGCCGGCGGCATCCTCGTCTTGGTCGGCAATGACGACAGCATCCGCAATTTCATGAACCTGTGCGCCGGCGCGCGCCAGCTGCGCCGCCACGGGCCGTTTCTGATCGCCGGCGGCGGCGAAGTCGGCCGCAAAGTCGCCGAGCTGCTCACCGACTGCGGCGAGGAGACTTTCATCATCGATAGCCGGCCCGGCCCCGGCGTCAATCTCGTCGGCAACGTGCTCGACACGCAGATTCTCAAACAAGCGGGCCTGGACAATGTCCAAGCGGTGATTCTCGCGCTGAGCGCCGACGCCCCAACACTTTTCAGTACGGTTATCATCAAAGACTTGGCGCCCGACGTGCCGGTCATCGCCCGCGTCAACAGCGCCGAGAACGTCGAAAGAATTTATGCCGCCGGCGCCGACTTCGCCCTGTCGATCAGCCAGGTGTCCGGACAACTGCTCGCCTTGCGGCTGCTCGGCAAGGAATCTATCGCGGTGGACCCCGAGCTGCGAGTCGTCAAAGTTTCGACCCGGCGCCTGGAGAATTTCCATCCGAAACAACACGACCTGCGGGAAAAAACCGGCTGCACCGTGGTCGCGGTGGAGCGCGGCGAAGAGTTGCTGGTGGAATTTGGCGCTGAGTTTAGATTTAAAACCAACGATTCCGTGTATATCTGCGGCAGCGCCGAAGCGGCGCAGAAGTTCTACCAGTTATTCCCGCAGGAATAGGACCGGAGGGATTGGCCGCAAAGAACGCAAAGTTCGCAAAAAAGGAAATCGGAATTGTCGGGGCAACCCCCAGTGGTTGCCCTCTTTCATTTCTGCACCGTGACGCAAGCCTTGGCGCCTTTGCGCCGTGGCGGGAGATATTCCGATATCTTTTTTGCGAACTTTTCGTCCCGATCGCCCTGAGCACCGTCGAAGGGTGCGGCCAAATCCCGCTTCTCCGTTTCTTTATTCTATCCTCATTAACTCTTGGGCAAGAGGATCGGCTTGAGCTTGGCTTTGAGCGCGGCGGACATGGACAATCCTTCGGCGAACATCTTTTGCAGATCGCTGCCGGCGATCGGGCTCACGGTCATGCGGGTTTTCTCGGCTTCGGTGACAAACTCCGGATCTTTTAAACTTTTCAAAAATGCCGCTTCCACGGCGCGCACGCGGTCGAGCGGCACGCCCGGCGGCATCGCGTAGGGACGGGCGTAGCTATTGGGCTTGACCAATCCCAACTTGAGCAACTGGCGCTCCTCGTCGTTGCGCGCGTATTGATAGATCGACGGCACGTTTTTCTGCGGCAAATCGGTCAGCGGCTCGTCGACCCACTGGGATAGAATCAACCACTCGCCGCTCTCGAAGTCTTTGAAGTTGGACACGCTCAAAGTCTCCCAGCCGGTGATCACGCTGTTCACTTCCCCCGACTGCATCGCCAGGCGGATCTCCGCGGTGCCTTTGAAGCCCGTCACCAACTTCAATTTGGCGCCCAGCACTTCCTTGAGAAAGGTCGCCGAGTGCTGAATGCTGGTATTGGGCACGGCGCCGACCACCACCTCTTTGGCTCCCGACATAAAGTCTTCCATCCTGGTAATGCCCGACTTCTTGGTTACCACCATGATGTATTTGAAAATATCCGGCGCGCCGATGTAGTTGAACTTGGTCAGATCGAATTGCGCCGCCGAGGCGCCGTAGAGCTGCGAAGGCCAAATGCCGCCGTCGAAACTGTTGACCACAGTGCCGTCCCGCGGCGCTTGATTGTAAGTGTAATTGGCCGACACCATGGTTCCGGCGCCGACCATGTTGTTCACCAGGATCGCCGGATTGCCGGGGATATATTTGCCGAGATGGCGCGCGATCGCCCGGGCGTAACGGTCGAATCCGCCTCCCGGCGAATGACCGACGACGATAGTAACGGTCTTGCCGCGGTAAAAATTCGCCACCGATTTCTCGTCGAAACCGGCTTGCCCTGAATACCCGTAGCGCGCCATGAGCAAGCCAGTGGTTATAGCGAAAACGATCGATAGAATCCGTTTCACAATCAACCTCCGGATCACAATTGCATAAACTGGAATAATGGAGTGCTGGATCGTCCGGAACCCAGCATTCCAACACTCCATTACTCCATTACTCCAACCTTTTCCCCGCTCAACTTCCCCAGCAGCGTCTGCGAATCCATCACCACGCCGAAGTGCTTGTCGAAGTTACTGAGCGTCGCCTCCTGCTCGGCTTGCGAGAAGGAAGCGTTACAGTCCGACAGAAACAACACTTTGAAATCGCGCATGGCGCCGTCCCGCGCCGTGCTGTCGCAGCAGACGTTGGTCGCCACACCGGTGATGGCAATCGTGTCGCGCCCCATGGCACGCAGGAGATTTTCCAACTGGGTGCCGTAAAAGCCGCTATAGCGAAACTTCTTGACCAAGATATCGTCCACCGTCGGCTTCACCGGCTCGTAAATTTCCGCTCCCGGCGTGCCTTCGAAGTTGCTCCATTCGTCGTCGGCGTCATGGGTTTGCGGCTTGATGTCGGCGAAGATACCGACATCGGCGAGGTCGCGCCGCTTGGTGGTGTGCAGATAGATCACCGGCACTTTGCTGGCGTGGCAGAAGCGCAGCAGTTGTTGAATCTTCGGCACGATATCTTCGGACGACGGCAGGTAGCGCGCACCGCGCGGGTGCACCCAGATATTTTGCATGTCGACGAGGATGAGCGCGACATTGTTCGTCGTGATCGGCCAACGATCGGCGGGCCGGCCTTGAGTCGGTGTCATATTCCCTCCAAGTAAGCTTCTTCCGAGTTTGCTGTGAAGACGGTTTCACCACCAAGATGACGAAAGGTTCCAATGACCCAATCTCCGAACTTCGTGATCTTCGTGGTGAAAATTCTTTCCCCATTTGGCTGCGAATGACGCTGGGCGCATCTAAGCAGCGCCGCCGCGGCCTGTCAATGCAATTCATGGCCAGCTCATTGGACTCTTCTGCGGCGGCTATGCTAGCGTGCCGCATCGGCACGGATCAAGAACACCAATGGCTCGCCGGAAACCTGAGAAAAAGCGCGTCCACTTTTCCATGCTGCGCGATTATCGCGCCGCCGATCTGATCACCCTGGCCAACGGCGGCGCCGGCATGGCCGCTGTCTTGGCGATGATGAGCTACTTGGTCACCGCGGAAGACTGGCGCGTCTACCTGTCGCTCGCCCTAGTGCTCGTCGCCCTATTGCTCGACATCGCCGATGGCAAAGTGGCGCGCCGGCGCGGCGAGCACTCGCCCTTCGGCCAGGAGTTGGACTCTCTCGCCGACATCGTCAGCTTCGGCGTCGCGCCGGCAGCGCTGGGCTATCGGCTTGGGCCTGCGCGGCGGCCTCGATATTATTATTCTGATTTTCTTCGTCGCCTGCGGCATCAGCCGGTTGGCGCGCTATAACGTCACCGCGAGTCAATTGAGCGACGACAGCGGTAAAGTGAAATACTTCGAAGGCACGCCGATCCCATCGAGCCTGTTGCTGGTCGCCATTTTGGCCCTGTGCTTTTACTTTGGACGCACCGGTGAGCATTGGCTCTTCGGGACAATCGCCATCGCCGGCCTCGACTTGCATCCGTTCGCCCTGCTGTTTTTCGCCAACGGTTGTACGATGATCAGCAAGACGTTGAAAATTCCCAAGCTTTAACGCTGGCGAACCATCATGACGAGGATATGACTATGATACGGCGAAAAATGATTTTTTCATTGGCTCTGCTATTCGCAATACCAATTCTCGGCCAACCGGCTCGCCGCCCAGGAAAAGGTCCGGGTCGCGATCTCAAATTTTTCCGCGTCCTATATTTCGATGCCTATTGCGCAGAAGCGCGGTTACTACGCCGAAGAAGGCCTGACCGTCGAAATCATTCTCATGGCGGGGCTCACGAGCACGCGCGCGCTGATCGGCAACAGCGTCGAGCTCGGCTCGGCGAGCAATCCGACTGCCGCGGTGCAAGGCGCCAAGTTGAAAATCTTAATGGTGTTCAACGACAAACCGCCGGGCATCCTGGCGGCGCAGCCGAGCATCAAGAGCGTTGCTGAACTGCGCGGTAAACGTATGGGTGGCTCGACCGTCGGCAGCTTGGAATATGGCTGGATGAAGGAGTTGCTGCCCAAATTCGGACTGCAGCTGGAAAAAGACGTGACTTTTGTGCCGGTGGGCGCCACCAGCACCCGGTTTACCGCGCTGCGCGCGGGCACCATCGACGCCACGCCGCTCAGTCCGCCGGCCAGCTTCATGGCGCAGGACGCGGGCTACACGACTCTGCTGCGCACCGCCGAACATTTAGAGGACATCCAAGCGTCGATCGTCGCCACCGACGATCGCCTGGCACGCCAGGGCGACATGATTCGCCGTTTCATGCGCGCGACGGTTAAGGGCCAGCGCATCTACCTCGCCAACCGCCAGGAAGGCATCGCGGCGATTATGGAATTTACCCGGCAGAAGGATCGCGAGATGACCGCGCGCGTCTACGATGAACATATGAAAACCATCGCCCGCGATGGCACGGTCCCCGAACGCCTGCAGCGCATCGTCATCGACCGCAGCAAACGTTTGACCGGCGTGACGCGCGAGATTCCACCAGAAGAAATTTTTGATTTTTCCTACATGCGTCGGGCGCAGACCGAAGTCACCCAGAGCGGCTGGACTCCGTAAAGAAATTCAAGCCGCCGGTGGCGTGGCGGTTTCGCTTGGGAAAGTTCCTGGCTTCGTCCAGGATGACGGCAACGGCAGCTGTCATGTCGAGCGCAGCGAGAAATCTCTCCCGCACTCGACACTCCGGATCGTCGCGATGTCGAATCTTGCACCAACGATGCGGTTCATTTCATGCACCGCACCTTGCAGGACTTTTTTGCGTTCTTGGCGGCCAATACTCCTATCTTATCCAGCCCGCATCTTTGTAAGCTCGGACCGCGCCAGGATGCAGCGGCACGCCGCCGAACTCGAAGGCGGCGGCGCCTTTGGTGCGCAGCGGCTCAAAGAGATCTTTTAGCCCTTTGAATAGCGGATTCATTTGCGGCAGCTTGTCTAAATTATCGGCGATGGTTTTCGCCATGGCGTAGACTGCGCTCTCAGCGACGCTTTCATGGCTGACGATGACGTTGACGACACCCACCTGAATGACATCTTCGACCACGCCGCGAAAGGCGTTTTTCTCCACTGTGACCGGACGGTAGAACGGCACCGCGGCAAACAGCTTGTCGCGCTGCGCGGCCGCGTAGGGGATCACCCGTATATCGGCGCGCTGGCTCAAATCGGTAAGCACTGCGTTGGGAATCGGCGGATGAAACTGCACGTCGATCTGGCCGGCAATAAGCGCGGCGGCGCCCTCGGCGAAACCCATGTGCACCGGCGTGAAACTGTCGAATGAAATTCCCAGCACTTTGAAGATCGTGTGAACATGCTGTTCCATGCCGCTGCCTTTGGTGCCGATGGCCACCCGTTTGCCGGCGAAATCGGCGACAGAAGCTATCGGCGCGTTGGCGAGGCGGACAAAACACATGGGCCCGGCATTGGCCGGCGCCACCATGCGGATGGCGATATTTTTCCTAAACGGCGCCGTGGCATCTTTGGCGCGGCCGATCCAGTTGGACGCCATGAAGCCAAACTCGAGAGTGCCAGCGTCGAGCTGATTGGCATTGTGAATACTCGCGTCGCTGGTCTCGACGACGCACTGATCACCCGCCCCACGGCCGCGGTTAAAAAGCTCCGCGATCGCCTGCCCTTGGGTATAAAATGTCCCGCCGAGCTCCGAAGTTCCTATTCTAATCGCCATCTCGCCTCCCCTGTCCCTTCTTTATCTCTGTCCCTGTCCCTCTTACACCAGCCCGCCGCCGCGCTGCAAATAAGCCGCTAAAGATACCGGGCAATTTGCCGAATTAATTCATATTAGCTGATTTCTCCCTGACCACTGAAACCTAACCATGTTCGTCGAGAAATGGATGACGCCCAATCCGGACACTGTGGCTCCGGAGGAGACTATTTCCGCGGTTGCCCTGGAAATGAGCCGCCGCAAGGTTCGTCACTTTCCGGTTTGCGAGCCGACACGGACCGGTAGGCGGATGGTCGGCGTGGTCGCCAAATTCGATATCGCCCGCGGTTTTCCCAACGATCTGAATCCCTTCTCCGTGGAAGTCACTGAAGACTCCGTCCCGAAACCGGTGTCCAGCGTGATGACCAAGAAGGTTATTACAGTCTTACCGGATTGCCCAATCGAAGAAGCCGCTCGATTGCTGCGCAGCAACCGAATCGGCTGCCTCCCCGTGCTACAAGACAACCAGATCGTCGGCATCATCACCCAATCCGACCTTTTCGAAGCATTCATCGGCATGACCGCCGCCAAGAGCGGTGGCACACGCATCTTTATCGAGTCGGATTTCGAGGATAGCCCGGTACCGACGGTGCTCGACTTCTGCCGCCTTAACGGGGTGGAAATCCTAAGTCTGATGTCGTTCCATGAAAACCGCCTGCGCCGCCGCGACATGTCGATTTTCCGTTTCGCCGGCAGATTGCCCAAAGGCTTCATTCCCGCCATGGCCGCCGCCGGCTACCGCGTTGTCAGCGTCGGCGAATAGATCTCAGTCCCCTATCAAGATTCCCCGGCCACGACACTAGTTCGATAATCTCAGACCACCGCGGTCAGTTCCCCGCTCTGTCTCTGTGCGTTTCCAGTTGCTCGCCGCAAAGCAATAGCGCTATAGTCGCGAGCGAATTCAGCGACAAGGGAGACCCTCATGCCATTTCTCAATCGCGACGGTAGCGAGATCTATTACGAAACCCACGGCGACGGCCCGGCGTGGCTTTTTTGCAGCGTCACCGGTCTCGATCATCAAGCCTGGAAGTTTCACCAGGTGCGGGAGTTTTCCCGCGATCACAAAGTTATCCTGTTCGACTACCGCGGCACCGGCAAGTCGAGCAAGAATATCCAAAACTACACAATCAAAATGTTCACCGATGATGCCGCGGCAATTCTCAACCACTTGAAAGTTGAGAAAGCCGTCGTCTGCGGCCACTCCATGGGCGGCGTGGTCGCGCAGCTGCTTACCCTCGACTATCCGTATCTAGGTCAAGAAACTGATCCTCGCCTCCAGCGGCTCTGCCCACCCCGGCGCCCACGGCATCCCATTGGCAATGTGCCGCGACATGGTGCGCGATGGATTTGAAAAATACATCCGCGACCACACCATCGAAACCGGCTGGACCAAAGAGTTCGTCGCCAAGAATCCCGAGCTGATCGAAAAGTTTCTCCAAGTGAGAATGTCCGGCATCGCGCCGCTGGAAAATTACCTCCACTTCGTCCTGGCGCGCCAGACCCATGACCACACCGACCGCTTGAAGGAAATCACAACACCGACACTGGTCTTTGTCGGCGACGACGAGAATCACGGCGCTACCGATAAAACGCATTGGGCGGCGGCGCACCAGTTGGCGAAGGCGATCCCCAACGCCAAGCTAGTCGTGCTTCCTGGTGAAGGACATCATTACCTAGCAACCAACCCGGCAGCGGCGCACAAAGCGATTCGCGATTTCATTAAGCAGGAGTAGCCAAAATGTCCGATCACCGGCACAACATGACTCGACGTGACTTTCTCACGCTGGCCGGCAAGAGCGCAGTCGTATCATCGGGCCTGCTCGCGGGTTGCGCCACGACAGCAACGACCAGTCCTAGCGCGAGCCACGCCATCGACATCCACCACCATTACTTCGCGCCGGAACTCATCGACGAGATCAAGAAACATGGCAAAGCTTTAGGCGGCATCGAGCATTTTCCGCCCAAGCAAGCCAAAGATAATCCCTATCGCATTCAATTCCCCAAAGGCCGGGCGTTTGCCCCCGATCCACGGATGGCTGAAGTGCCCAATCGTCTCAACGCCATGACCCAAGGCAATGTCGGCATCGCCATGGTCGAGGTGCACACCGCGTCGGTCGGCTACGAGCTCGACGGCGCGCCCGGCGAGAGCTGGTCGAATATCTACAACGAAGCGATCATGAATTTGGTCAAGAAGCACCCCGACCGCTTTGCCGGCATCGCCACCGTGCCGTTGCAGGATCCGCCGCGCGCGGCCAAAGTGTTGGAGCACGCCATCGTCAATCTCAAGATGTCCGGCGTCACCATCGCCTCCAACGTCGTCGGCAAGTATTTCGACGACAAGAGCTTCGATCCTTTCTGGAAAAAAGCCGAAGAGCTCGACGTGCTCATGATCATGCATCCGGAATGGGTCGCCGGCGCCGACAAAATGGACCCTTACAGCCTGCGTAACATCTGCGGCAATCCGGCGGACACGACGTTGTCGGTCGCCTACATGATGTACAGCGGCGTCTTCGACCGCTTTCCCAATCTGAAACTCGGCTTACTCCACGGCGGCGGCTATATCCCGTATCACCTGGGCCGTTTGGACCAGGGCAAGACCGGCGGTTCCGGCTCATCCGCGATCCCAGCGAAGTTGCCACCGAGCAAATATCTGAAAAATCTCTACTTCGACAACCTCGTCTATCGCGTCGAGACCGTTGAATACTTAAAGCGCATGGTCGGCGCCGATCACATCATGGTCGGCACCGACTATCCCTTCGATCTCGGCGACTGGTGGGCCGCGGAGAAAATACAGAAGATGGAATGCACCAGCGCCGAACGCGAAGCGATGCTGCATGGCAACGCGCGGAGGCTACTAAGAATTGGTTAGCTTCTGAAAAAACCCAGTCGAGTGAGTCGCACCTAATGTTGCGGGGAATCGGATATACCTTACGCGCAGTGCTGTTGCTGTTGTTGCTTCAGTCGAGCGCTTTGGCGCAAGTGCCGCCCGCGAACGACCCGGCCAAGGCCCTGCACGCGCTCTTCGCCGAGGACTGGGACTACCGGATGGAGCAACATCCGACCTGGGCATCCGGCTTGGGCGACCGGCGTTGGAACGACCGCTGGAGCGATATCGGCCTAGACGCGATATTCAAACGGCATGATCACGATATCACGACGCTGGCCAAACTGACGAAGATCGATCGCGACGCACTCACGCCGGTAGATCAACTGAACTACGACCTGTTCAAAAAGGATTACGAAGACGACGTCCAAGAGTTTCAATATCGCTGGTATCTGCTGCCGCTCAATCAGTTGGGCGGCGTGCACACGGTCAATCAGCTCGTCAACGTTCTGCGTTTCCAAACCCTGAAGGACTATGACGACTGGATCGCCAGACTAAGAGCGCTGCCCACACTTGTCGACCAGACCATCGCCCTTTTACGTCTGGGGCTCAAGGAAGGTATCATTCATCCGCAGATCGTCTTGCAGCGAGTGCCAGCGCAGATCGATCATCATATCGTTAGGGATCCGAAAGCGAGCCCGCTCTACACACCCTTCACGAAATTCTCGTCGTCGATAACCCCAGCGGACCGAGCGAGGCTCACCCAGGCTGCCGAGGATGCCATCGCCACTGCCGTGGTTCCAGCTTATCGCAAGCTCAAATTCTTCATCGTCAACGACTATCTGCCAGCAGCGCCGGATCGAGTCGGCATCTGGCAGTTCCCCAGCGGCGCGGCGATGTACGCCCACGCCGCGCGCACCAACACCAGCACCGATCTCGCGCCCCAGAGGATTCACGAAATCGGTTTAGAAGAGGTCAAACGCATCCGCCGGGAGATGCAGGCGATCATCGACAAATTAGGGTTCAAGGGTTCGTTCGCCGAGTTTGCCAAGTTTCTGCGCAACGATGCAAAATTTTATTTCACAAGTGAAAACGAGTTACTCGAAGCATACCGCGCCTTGAGCCGGCGCATCGATCCGTTACTGGTAAAAGTTTTTCGCGTCCTGCCGCGCATGCCATACGGCATCGAGCCGGTGCCGGCAAACATCGCACCCGATAGCCCGGTCGGGCTCTACCGCGGTCCGGCCGCCGACGGCTCCCGTGCCGGCATATTCAGCATCAATACTTTCAAACCGGAGATCAGACCGAAGTACGAAATGATGGCGCTATCGCTGCACGAGGGCGTGCCCGGACATCACCTGCAGATCGCTCTAGCCATGGAGCAGCAAGGCATCCCCAACTTTCGCCGTTACGGCGGCTACACCGCGTTCATCGAAGGATGGGGACTCTACGCCGAATCGCTTGGCGATGAGATGGGCTTGTACGACGATCCCTACTCGAAGTTTGGCCAGCTCATGTACGAAATCTGGCGTGCCAGCCGGTTAGTGGTCGACACGGGCATGCACCATCTGCGTTGGGACCGGCAGAAAGCCATCGATTTCATGGTGGAAAACACCGTGAAGCAAGAACTGGAAGTGGCCGCTGAAATCGATCGCTATATCGTCTGGCCGGGCCAAGCCCTCGCTTACAAGATCGGCCAGCTCAAGATCTCCGAGCTCCGCGCCAAGGCGCAGCAAACTCTTGGCGACAAATTCGACATCCGCGACTTCCATGACGAATTGCTCAGAGACGGCGCAATGCCGTTGGACCGGTTGGAGACTAAAATGAACTCGTGGCTGGCAAAACACCAACAAGCGGAAACACAAAAGTAGTACAAAATTGCTAGAATAAATGAAACGAACCATTTTATGAGTCCAATCATCTCCCCTTACGGCTCGTGGAAGTCGCCAATCACAGCCGATTTGATTGGCGGCGGTGAAATCGGCCTCGAACAAATCCGCATCGACGGCCAGGACATCTATTGGATCGAGCGGCGCGCGCAAGAAGGCGGGCGCAAAGTTATCGTGCGGCGCGCGGCAAACGGAGAAATCACCGATGTCACGCCAGCGGGATTCAACGCCCGCACCCGCGTACACGAGTATGGCGGCGGCGATTATGCGGTCGCCGATCGAACTATTGTCTTCTCGAATTTCACCGATCAACGGCTTTACCTCCAGCCCGTTGACGCGCAACCGCGACCGCTAACTTCCAGCGCAGCGCGACGTTTCGCCGACGGACAATTCGATCGGCGGAGAAATCTTTTTTACACCGTCCGCGAGGACCACACGGGCTCGGGCGAAGCGGTCAATACTGTCGTCGCCCTCGATCTCGACAGCGACGACGGCGGCGCCGTCGTGCTATCAGGGAATGACTTCTATTCGTCGCCGCGTTTGAGTCCAGACGGTTCACAGCTGGCCTGGCTCAGTTGGAATCATCCCAACATGCCGTGGGATGGCACTGAACTTTGGCTCGCCCAGCTAAACGGTGACGGATCGGTGGGCGAGCGCCACCTCCTTGCCGGTGGCGCTAACGAATCCATTTACCAGCCCCAGTGGTCCCCAGAAGGCGTGCTGCATTTTATTTCTGACCGCACCGGCTGGTGGAATCTTTACCGCTGGCGCGACAACCAAGTTGAAGCGCTGTGCCCCATGGCAGCGGAGTTCGGCCAGCCGCAATGGGCATTCGGCGGCTCGCTCTATGGCTTCGCATCCGAACGACAAATTGTCTGTAGCTACACCAGGGACGGCATTGACTATCTCGCCGCGCTCGACACCGGAGACGAAAACCCTGCGCGCCATCGAACTTCCCTATTCGGCGATTTCCCAAGTTCGCGTCGCCGCCGACCGCGTGGTTTTCATCGGCGCGTCGGCGATGGAGACGAGCGCCGTCGTCGCCTTGGATCTGTCGGCCGATAAACTCGAAGTGCTGCGCAGATCACGCCAGACAGGCGTCGACGCCGGCTATCTCTCCGCAGCGCGCGCCGTCGAATTCCCAACCGAACAGGGCCTGACGGCGCATGGTTATTTCTACCCGCCGAAGAACCGCGACTACACCCCGCCGGCGAATGAAAAGCCGCCGCTGTTGGTCATGAGCCACGGCGGACCGACCTCGTCGAGCTCAGGCTCGCTAAAATATTCGATCCAATACTGGACCAGCCGCGGCGTCGCCGTGCTCGATGTCAATTACGGCGGCAGCTCCGGTTACGGCCGCGCCTATCGTGAAAGATTGAACGGCAAATGGGGTATCGTCGATGTCGACGACTGCGCCAACGGCGCGCGCTATCTGGCAGAGCGCGGCGAAGTCGATGGTAACCGCCTGGCGATTCGTGGCGGCAGCGCCGGCGGTTACACGACACTGTGCGCCCTCACCTTCCGCGACGTTTTCAAAGCCGGTGCCAGCCACTACGGCATCTGCGACTTGGAAGCGCTGGCCAAAGACACCCATAAATTCGAGTCGCGCTACCTCGATCGACTGATCGGCCCCTACCCCGAACGGCGCGATCTCTACGTCGCCCGCTCGCCGATCCACTTCACCGAAAAGTTAAATTGTTCCATGATCATCTTCCAAGGCCTGGAAGACAAAGTCGTCCCGCCCAATCAAGCCGAGAAAATGGTCGAAGCCGTGCGCGCCAAGAAACTCCCGGTGGCCTATCTGACCTTCGAAGGCGAGCAGCACGGCTTCCGCAAAGCGGAAAACATCAGACGCGTGTTGGAAGCCGAGCTCTATTTCTACTCGAAAGTGTTTGGCTTCGAGTTGGCGGAGCCGGTGGAACCGGTCGAGATCGAGAATCTGTAAACCGCGCACGCCATTCGTTATCCTATTTGTCCGTCATTCCGGGCAAGCTGGCAATCGCCGGCGCGAACCTGAATCCGGAAGGGGCTGAGGTCATGGAGTTCCGTTCTGCACGGGAATGGCGAGAGCACAATGCCGACCGTGTTAATCTGTGCGCAAATAATCGCAATCATCTACCAGAAGATCGGCTACCGACCGGTGTGCGATGTGCAGGATTGGATATTTGAGTAACGAAAGACCAAACTCTTAGCCAAAGGAAAGGGTGGGCAATGGGTGACCTAGACGAAATACGTCACTACTACGCCGAAGAGCTGCGTGCGGTGTCCAATCTCCAATCGGCAGCGCTGGTGCGGGCATTCGCCAAAGTTCCCCGCGAACATTTCCTCGGCCCAGGACCCTGGCAGGTATTCAGTCCCGGACTAGAGTCCGTTTGGACCACCACGGATGCTGATCCGAAACACCTGTATCATAATCTGCTGGTCGTCATTGATGCGGAGCAGCATCTTAACAACGGACACCCCAGCTTTCTTGCTTTTTTAATAGATCAATTGAAACTAAAGGCAGCAGATCATGTAGTCCACATCGGTTGCGGCCCTGGTTACTACAGCGCGGTCATGGCCGACATTGTCGGTCCGACCGGACAGGTTACTGCGATGGAGATCGACTCCGAACTCGCTCGACGGGCACAGAGTAATCTGCGCTATCTGACGCAGGTCAAAATCATCGAGGGCGACGGCGGCGAAGAAGACCCTGGACCCTGCGATGCGATACTGGTTAATGCCGGGGCTACGCATCCGCGCTCAATCTGGCTGGACTCGTTGCGGCCTGACGGACGACTCATACTTCCGCTAACGGTTACCGGCGAGGAAGGTGGCACTGAAGGAGCAATAGTCAAGATCACGCGTGAACCCGCAGGGTTCGCTGCCTCGTTCGTCTCTCGCGTCGGCATTTTTCCTTGCGCCGGCGCTCGTGACGCAGCCTTGAATAAGAAATTGACGGCAGCATTCAAGCGAGACGACGAGAAGTCGGTCCAGTCACTGCGCCGAGACAAGCATAAGGCGAGTGATGGCTGCTGGTTCCATGGCGACACCTTTTGCCTGTCTAGGATTGCCGTTGGCACCACAAGCTAACTGGGTAGACTGAGCGCTTCATGAGACTAACCGTCCTCGATCCCAACAAGACCGAGCAGGACGGCCTTTTGCACGACACCGCACGCTGATATCGAGGCATTCTCATGTACGAAGAAGCAAGACACGAACCGCTCATCGAGGCAGAATGGAACCAGGAATTGGCGCTTGAAGCCATCGATCGGATCGTCCGAGATACTCATGGGCGCTTCGATCCGCAAAAACTTTGGCCGATTCATCCTCTCGACAAATTCACTGACACACCGACCGAGCCTTTTCGGATGCTCTATTTCGGCGCGGCGGGAGTCATATGGGCGCTGGATTATCTAAACGTCGTTGGCGCGACGGCGATGAAGCTCGACTATGCGAACTCGCTCGTCGATCTGGCTGCGAAAAATCGCGCCGATATGAAGCTCCGTGGCCCGCAGACAAATTCGTACCTTATGGGTGATGTCGGAATATTACTGGTGCAATGGCGCCTCTCTCCGAGCGATGCTCTGGCTGACCAAATCTTTCAAGCCGTCGAGGCAAACATGACGAACCCGGCGCGGGAACTCATGTGGGGCGCGCCTGGAACCATGTTGGCTGCGCTTTTTATGCTCGAGTCAACTGGCGATGAGCGCTGGAAGGAAGTCTACCTGCGAAATGTTGGACAGCTCATAAGCGAACTGGAAAAGAACGAGGAGCACAACTGCTACGTCTGGACTCAGGACCTGTATGGACGGTCGAGTATTTACCTTGGCGCTGTGCATGGTTTTGCGGCAAATGTTTTCGCAATCCTCAAGGGTCGCAAATATCTCGACTCACAAACCCTGTCACTCGTCGAGTCACGGGCTAAGGAAACTCTTGAACGTAGCGCGAAGGCCGACGCTGTCTACGCCAATTGGCCTGCGGGCTTGGGCGGTACGGGTAATCTCGTTCAACATTGTCACGGCGCGCCCGGCATGATCACCTGTCTTGCCGACCTCCCGTCCGGTGCGGACGAGGTATTCGATCGATTATTGGTAAAAGGTGGCGAACTCATATGGAGAGCGGGGCCACTGACAAAAGGCCCGAACCTGTGTCACGGCACCGCCGGCAATGGCTACGCCTTTCTAAAACTCTATCGCAGGACCGGCGACGCAAAGTGGCTGGAGCGCGCGCGTGCATTCGCGATGCACGCCATCGAGCAGAGCGAGCGGCACGCCAGGGAGTACGGACACCGCCGCTACTCGCTCTGGACAGGCGACGTCGGCCTTGCCGTGTATCTGTGGGACTGTATAAATGGCGAAGCTAAATTTCCGACCATGGATGTTTTTTGAGGGTGGAGCAGAGGCCGACTTCACGACCCACCGCGAGTTCGACTTGCCGCTTGAACGTGTAGGGCGGTAATAGTCATTGGAAAATTGCTCATGGAACAAACTCGTTCAATTGCTCCGCCCGGAGTATTCGAGACAGAACGTCTGATACTTCGGCGACCCCGCATGTCCGATGCGGGAGACATATTCGCCAACTATGCCAGCGATCCAGAGGTGACGCGGTATGTGACCTGGCTCCCCTACAACGATCAAAACGAGGTTGCCCCATTCTTGCAGTCGCGGCTCTCCAGATGGGATTCCGGTGAAGAGTATTCATGGGTACTCACGCTACCTGGGGACGATCGCGCCATCGGAATGATCGGCTGCCGTGCGCGTGAACACGCAGCCGACATCGGTTATGTCCTCGGACGCGCCTTCTGGGGCCGTGGATATGTCACGGAAGCGGCGACGGCAATTGTCGATTGGGCGATCCGGCTCGCAACCATTTATCGTGTTTGGGCGGTATGCGATGTGGAGAACAAGGCATCGGCACGGGTGCTGGAAAAAGTCGGCATGCAGCGCGAAGGTATTCTTAGGCGATATATCGTTCATCCGAACGTCTCAGCCGAGCCAAGAGACTGTTTTGTGTACGCAAAGGTTCGTTAAATGAAGTTTCAAGCGGTCATCTTCGACCTATTCGGGACCATCGTCGACGACTTCGCCGCGGCGTCCGCCGGTTCGAACCATGCAGAGTTCCCCGCGGCGCTCGGTCTACCCTACGATCCCTTCATGCAGCACTGGCGACAACTGACCGACCGGCGGAGTCTGGGCGAGTTTCAAACCGTCGAGGCGAGCATCGAGTATGTCTGCGATATCATCGGCGCGTCGGTGACAGACGAGCAAATGGCTCGGGCGGTTGAAACCCGCCTGCAACTTACCCGACGGGCGCTGACGCCACGACCTGACGCCGTCACAACCCTCGCACAACTAAAAATCAACGGTTTCAAAATCGGCTTGCTCAGCAATTGCTCCATCGAAATCCCCATCGTCTGGCCGGAAACCGAATTCGCTGAACTTTTCGATTCGACAGTCTTCTCCAGCCGCGAACGGATCAAGAAACCGGCTCGGGAAATCTATCATCTCGCCTGCGAACGCCTTGGCGTTGGACCTGACAGAATGCCTGTATGTCGCCGATGGTGAAAACTACGAGCTAACCGCCGCCGCGCAAGTCGGCATGCAGCCGGTGCTGATCAAGACAGCGGAATCGCACAGGGAAATCCGCCGAGAAGCGCGTGAGTGGCAAGGCAAAAGTATTTCGACGTTGTCTGAAGTGTTGGGTATTTTCGGCATCGAGCTGAGATTGTAAAGCCAAGTAGCATGACGATTCGAGATGCCATAGTAGCTGATCTTCCGGCCATTGTCGCAATTTACAATGCGTCCATTCCAGGACGGGCGGCCACGGCCGATACCCAACCGGTAACCGTCGCAAGCCGGCGTGACTGGTTCCATGAACACAATCCGAACGCGCGGCCGCTTTGGGTCGCGGTGCAAAACGATATCATCGCCGGCTGGCTCAGCTTTCAATCGTTCTATGGCCGCCCTGCCTATCATGCGACCGCTGAGTTGAGCGTTTACATCGCTCCGAACTGGCAGCGCAAAGGAATCGGCAACGCGCTGCTCTCTCAAGCGGTCGTGCAGGCGCCGCGACTTGGGGTTGAAAACTCTCCTCGGTTTCATCTTCGCCCACAACGACGCGAGCCTGCGGCTATTCGAGAAATTCGGCTTTCACCGCTGGGGCGTTTTGCCGCGCGTCGCCGAGCTGGACGGCGTGGAGCGCGATCTGATAATTGTTGGGCGGCATGTCGTTCCAAAGCTTGGAACGGGAATTCACGATGCGTGAAAAATCTTACATCCTCGCGATCCCGATTTTATGAAAAAAACCACCCGCGTAATCGAATTCGAGTCGAAACAACGGATTCTTGAGAAAGCTCAGAATTATGTTGCATCCGTCGACCTGTTCGTTGACGAGCGCGATCAGGCGATTCCTTTGCTCTTAAGAGCCCTCAAGCACGCCGACCGGGAGCTTAAAAGAGAAATACTATTCGTGCTCGGCACCTTTGCCAATGAACAATGCATTGGGCCGTTGTATGAAATCATGACCGACAGCGCGGAAGACGAAGAAATTCGCCAGCACGCCGCGATCCAGATAAGCGTCATGGGTCCGTTGTTGAAAGATGCTCGATCGCTGATCGACAAGCTCCTCAACGACATCGCAAGCGCGGATCGCGATCTGAGACTCCACGCAACCTTCGCGTTGGGATGGAAGGGAAACGTTGAGGCGGGGATTCCCCTGATCGAGCGGCTCTATGACAGCGACGAGCAAGTTCGGCAAACGGCGGTGAATGCGCTGTGCAATCTCAGGGACGATCGCATCCTGCCGCTTCTGCTAGAACGGCTGGAGCACGGTGGTTCGGAACAAAAGCACGCCATCCTGCTCAACCTCTGGCGCTTCGCTGCGAAACGGCAGGACGTCATCAAGGTCTATCTGAAATGCTTGGAACATGATGAACCCGCCATGCGCTTCGATGCGCTCGCTTGTTTCGGCCTGTTAGCCGAGACGCGAGACCACATCGAAGTCTACCGAAAGCTTCTTAAGGATACGGACCCGAGGATTCGCGGCTTGGCGATTAAAAGATTAGCCGAGGATGCAGCGCAGGCCGCGATGCAAGGATTTCCAAGGGAGATAGAAGCTCTGCTGGATGACCGGGACATGAAAGTCAAAAAAGCTGCCCTGAAGATTCTCGCACAGCGCAAGTAACGGTCGCGCACCATCTGAGTCCGGCAGTGCGCCAGCCTCAACTATTTTTGCCGCGCCGCGCTTGAATTCACCATCGACGAAAAACCTTTCGGATCGTGGAAAAGATTCCATCTTGACGCGAACACGCTGTGCTCAAAGTAAGACGGTAACTGATGACACCCTACGACAGATTCTCAAGGTTCTACGACCAGGTCATGGGCGATCGAGCGGATGCGGCGAACTTCATTCACGATCTCATCGAGCATCACCATCCGCGCGCGCAGACGCTGTTGGAAATCGCTTGCGGCACCGGCGGCATATTGGGCCGCCTGTCCGAATCCTACGATGTCACCGGCCTCGATCGCTCTCGGCCCATGCTCGCGATCGCGCGCGCGAGGCTGCCGCATATCCGCCTTTTCCGGCAGGACATGACGAGCTTTCACTTCGACCGCCGGTTCGACGCCATCGTCTGTGCCTTCGACTCGATCAATCACCTGCAGCGATTTTCCGACTGGAAGAAAACCTTTCGTTGCGTTGCCCGACATCTCAATGCCGGCGGAGTTTTTGTTTGTGATGTGAATACCACGGGCAAGCTGCAACGCCTCGTCGATGGTGCGCCATGGGTTAAACAGTTCGGCCGGGATCTAGTGCTCATCAAAGTGAACGGCGGGCGCGGAGGAGTATTCGCATGGGACGTGAAAATCTTTGAGCATCGCAGACGCGATGACTATAAACTGATCGCCGAGACCATCGAAGAGACCGCGTTTCCGATGCAGCGTATTTTGACTTCCTTGCGAGCCTATTTCACCGAAATCAAAGTGTTCGACCCCGAAGGCGCGCGGCCATCGGATCGGTCGGAACGGTTGTACTTCGTGTGTAAAGCGCGGGCAAAATAGTTACCAAACATAGGATCGGGTTTGACTCATGAGGATACGGAACGCTACAAGCAACGATGCCAGGAGCCTTGTCGCCGCGGAGCAGCAAACCGCGGCGACTCCAGGCCTGCTGGTGTCGCGCCCGCACGAATTGAATCTCGCTGCTTTTGACCAAAAGATCGCTGAACTCGACACCGCCGGCCGTTATATTGTCGCGGAGAAGGATGATCAAGTTGTTGGCCATGCGCTCTTGGAACCGCTGCCACTCGAAGCGATCGCTCATGTATTTCGACTGACGGTCGTCGTCCATCCAGGTTTTCTTGGGCAGGGCATCGGCGAAATGCTGATGCATGACTTGATGGTCTGGGCGCGGCTGACACCCAAGGTGCAAAAGATTGAATTGCTAGTTCGCGCTAGCAATGCGCGCGCGATTCATCTGTATACCAAGCTTGGGTTTGTCGAAGAAGGCCGGTTCAAGAAACGAATACAGCTGCCTGACGGCAACTTCATCGACGATATTGCGATGGCGTGGTTTCCTGACAAATCAATCAGCGATCAGCACTAGCAAGCGAGGCGACCGTCAAGGATCTTAGAAGCTGCCATTCTAAATGTTCGGCCGGGGGAAATCGGTGCAGTTTGAACAAGCGTTCGCCCAAGTAAGAAGCATCATCTCTGGTATGCCGGGTTATATTTCTCACGAACTCCATCGCTGCATTGAAATTAACAACAAGAACCTGCTACTGGTTCACTGGCGACGGCTCGAAGATCACACCGAAGGCTTTCGCAACTCAGCCGAGTATCAGGAATGGAAACACTTTCTGCACCATTTCTACGAGCCGTTTCCCACGGTCGAACATTACGAGGGAGTATGATGCACGGATGTTGATCAAAGTTCTTTTATGAAAAGAGTCGCTACCCTGCTAGTGTTTTCGCTGATCGTTCCCGCACTGCTATGGTCCCAGGCGAAACAGGATAAGTTTGACGTTCTCATCAAAGACGGCACCGTTTACGACGGCACTGGCGCGGCTCCAATCCAAGCCGACGTGGGCATCAAAGGCGACCGTATCGTCGCCCTTGGCAAGCTCGAACGAGATGACGCGCTGAATGTCATCGATGCGCGAGGGTTCGCCGTCGCGCCGGGATTCATCAACATGCTTTCTTGGTCGGTGGTCTCGTTGATTGTCGACGGCCGCTCACAGGGCGATATCCGTCAGGGCGTGACCACCGAAATCTTCGGCGAGGGAACCTCTATGGGCCCGCTCAATGAAGCGATGAAACGCCGGGCTATCGCCGCTCAAAGGGATTTCAAGTACGATATTTCTTGGACAACGCTCGCCGAATATCTCACTTACCTCGAAAAGCGCGGGATCTCTCCGAACGTAGCCTCTTTCATCGGCGCTGCAACGATCCGCGACCACGTGCTTGGGCAGGAAGATACACAACCCACGCCCGAGCAGTTGGAACAAATGCGGGCGCTTGTGCGCCGCGAAATGGAGGACGGCGCGCTTGGCATCGGCTCTGCTCTCATCTACGCGCCTGGGACCTATGCCCGAACCGAGGAACTGATCGAGCTATGTAAAGTCGCGGCGAAGTACCAAGGAAAATACATCTCGCACCTTCGAAGTGAAGCGCAACGAGTGCTGCAGGCAGTGGAGGAATTGATCCGGATCAGCCGCGAGGCCGGATTGCCGGCCGAGATTTACCACTTGAAAACGGCAGGTGAAAGGAACTGGGACAGAATCGACGGAGTGATCGCTCGGATCGAGAATGCCCGTCAAGAAGGGCTAAAGATCACAGCCAACATGTACATGTACACTGCCAGTGCGACCGGATTGAGCTCGCGCATACCTGCATGGGCGCATAGCGGCGGCAACCCGGCGCTCTACAAAAGGCTTCAAGATCCCGTCACCCGTAGTCGGATTATTAAGGAAATGCGCGCGCAGGGTCCTATTCCCCGGACAATTCTTATCAGCTTTAGGTCGGAGAAGTTGCGGCCACTGACCGGCAAAACATTGTCAGAAGTTGCAGCCATGCGTGGAGAGGACGAGGTCGAAACGGTCTTGAATCTGGTCCGGGAGGATCGCTCCCGGATTACGGCTGTGTTTTTTTTGATGAATGAGGAAAACGTCAAAACGATTCTACGCCAACCCTGGGTGTCTTTCGGTTCCGATGGACCGTCCCTCGCACCCGAAGGGGTTTTCTTAAAATCCGAAACTCACCCTCGATCATACGGCAACTTCGCCAGGCTCCTTGGCAAGTATGTGCGCGAGGAAAAAGTAATTTCGCTTCAAGAAGCGATCCGGCGCCTAACAGGTCTGCCCGCAGCCAATCTCGGCCTCGATCATCGCGGCTTTCTCAAAGAGGGAATGTTTGCTGACGTCGTGGTCTTCGATCCGACAACTATCACGGATCGGGCGACCTATGAAAACCCGCATCAGTATTCGGTCGGTATGAAGCATGTATTGGTGAATGGCGTGCAGGTCCTCAAGGACGGCGAGCACACCGGCGCAAAACCTGGACGGGCATTATGGGGACCGGCGAAAATACGGTAGCGCCGAAGAATAAGGGCTCGCAGTCCCAACCTCGCTTGCGTTCCGTATGATCAAGGCTCTGTGCTAGAATCCAAGAGTTCAACTACAAAAGTCTCGGAGTCATTATCAATGATGGAGCATCGACAACCAAGTGATTTTCAACATCCTCAAGGATTCCTGTCCGTCGCCAAAAACGTCGGCATCAAAGATTCGACGCTCGACTTGACGGTGATCTTTTCCACTGTGCGCGCGCGGGCGGCGGCGATGTTTACGCGCAACCGTTTTCCCGGTGCTCCGGTGGTTGTCGGACGCAAGCATATCGCCAATGGCTTTGTCCAAGCGCTGGTGATCAACAGCAAGAACGCCAACGTCGCCATGGGCCAGCAAGGCATCGACAATGCCGTGGCGACTTGCCGAATCGTCGGCGCAGAAATGGGTGTCGATGCTTACGATGTCCTGCCCTTCTCCACCGGGGTCATCGGCCGGCCGCTGCCGATGGACAAGATTCGCGCTGGGCTAAAAGGCATTCGCGCCGAGCTGAAACCGGATAATTTGAAACTCGCCGCCGAAGCGATCATGACCACCGACATGTACCCCAAGTACATCTCGGTCCGCGTCGGCATGGCGACCATCGCCGGCATCGCCAAGGGCGCCGGCATGATCGAACCCAACATGGCGACCATGTTGGTTTACCTGATGACCGATGCCGAACTGCCCAAGCCGGCGCTCAAGCCAATGCTCAAACGCGTGGTCGACCGGACGTTTAACTGCATGAGCATCGACACCGACACCAGCACTAGCGACACCGTCGTACTGATGGCGAACGGACTCGCCGGGAAAGTGAAGCTGCCGCAATTTGAAAAGGGATTGTTCCAGGTCTGCGAATATCTTACCCGCGAGATCGCCCGCAATGGCGAAGGCGTGACCAAACTCATCACCGTCGATGTCAGCGGCGCGAAGACTTCAGTGCAGGCGAAACGAGTCGCGAAATTGGTCGCCAATTCCCCGCTAGTAAAGACCGCCGTTTATGGTTCCGACCCCAACTGGGGCCGGGTGATCATGGCGGTGGGCAAGAGTTTCGATCCGAGCATCGAGGCTGCGAAAGTAACCATTCGCTTTGGCGCCACCGCCGTTTTCAAAAAAGGCTCCCCCGTCGACTGCGATCTGGAAGCGCTACGGAAATATCTCAGCCAGTCCGAAGTTGCCATCGGCGTTGAGCTCGGCATCGGCAAAGCATCGGCTCGCGTTTGGGGCTGCGATTTGACCGAAGGCTACGTGAAGGAGAACGCGTACTACACGACCTGAGCATAGCCGTGATCGGGTTCGTGGCTCGTGTTCACCTCGCAGTGAACTCGATCCGTTCAGCGTAATCGAGAAGGGACGTTGTCATGAATCAACAGCTAGCCAACTATCTGATAAAAGGCGGCCGACTCATCGATCCGGCGAGCGGCAAAAATGGCGCGTTGGACATTCGCGTCATCGACGGCAAGATCGAAGCGATCGGCGCGAATCTCGACGCTAACGGTGTATCCGTCATCGACGCCAAAGACTGCATCGTCACGCCGGGCTTGATCGACGTTCATTTACACTTGATGAAAGGGCTCGGCGCCTTTGGCGTCGATCCGGATATCTTCGGTGTCGGATCGGGGGTCACGACGGTAGTCGACGCCGGCAGCGCCGGGCATACGTTGCTCAATGTTTTTCGTAATTACGTCACCGACAACGCCAAGACGCGGGTGCTGAACTATATCAATCTGTCGACCCTCGGCGGCGTCAGCGGCCCCGGCTACAGCATCCTCGCCGATCCGCGCCTGATCGACGAAGCAAAGATCGAGCAGGCGGTCGAAGCCAATCGCGACATGATCGTCGGCATCAAGATCATGGCCACCGGCGGCGCGCTTGGCGCGCAGGGGCTAAAGCCCCTGGAGCGCGCCCGCAAGCTCGGCGATACGCTTAAGATACCCTTGCTAATTCATGTCGGCGAAAGCTGGACCAAGGGTACCGAGCCGGTGGCGATCGGCGACGTGCTCAAGTATCTCGTGCCCGGCGACATCATCACCCATATGTTCACGGTGCATCCCGGCGGCCTGCTCGACGCCAATGGCAAACTGTGGCCCCAGGTGCGCGACGCCAAGGCAACCGGCGTGCTCATGGACGTGGGCCATGGCCTGCATAATTTGAACTTCGACGTTGCCCGCAAAGTACTCGATCAGGGGCTTCACCCCGACGGCGTGTCCACCGACGGCCACCGCGGCAACCGCGCGGGCCCGGTTTACGATCTGCCGACGACCATGGCGAAACTCATGGCGCTGGGATTTACCCTGAATCAGGTGGTCGAAATGGCGACGGCCAACGCCGCCAAGCTCCTAGGCCGAACGGGGCAGCTAGGCACCCTGCGCGTCGGCGATCAGGCGGAAATTTCTGTCTTAAAGATCGAAGACCGAGAGTGGCAAGCGCTCGACTCGCAAAAAGGCATGATCCCCGCCCATCAAACCATCACACCCGTCTACGCCATCCGCGGCGACATGATCTACGAACCGTTGCCGGTGGAAAGACCATAAGAGGGGAATGGCCGCAAAGTACGCCGAGAACGCAAAAGTAAGAGGGCTGCTTTGCAACCTGCCCGCGAGTCAGAAATCCTTTTTGTGTTTTTTGCGTTCTTTGCGGCCAATCTATCTTAACGTCTTCTTCGCGTTGTAGTCGAACCGAAGATCGATCCCAACACGCCGCGAATGATCTCTCTACCAACTTGGCTGCCGATTGCATGCGCGGCGCTTTTACTTAGGGCGCCGAGCAATTTTCCGGCTTCGCCCTGCCAACCGACACCGCTCTGCACCGGCGCCTGTCCGGCTTCGGCCTGCGGCGCGCGGGCTTTGAGCATTTCGTAGGCCGATTCGCGGTCGACGATTTTTTCATAGTGGCCATAGAGCGTTGAACCTTTGACGATCTGCTCGCGCTCGCTCGCGGACAGCGGCGGCAACTGGCTCTGCGGCGGATAGATCAGCGCGCGCTCGACCACCGTCGGTTGGCCTTTATCGTTGAGAAACGACACCAGCGCTTCGCCGACGCCGAGCTCGGTAATGACGCTTTCAACGTCGATGTCTTTATTCTGCCGAAAAGTTTTCGCGGCGGCTTTTACCGCCTTCTGATCCCGCGGCGTGAACGCGCGCAGCGCATGCTGCACGCGATTGCCCAACTGGCCGAGCACGACGTCGGGCACGTCGAGGGGATTCTGCGTCACGAAGTAAACGCCGACGCCTTTGGAACGGATCAAGCGAATCACCTGCTCGATTTTCTCCAGCAAGGCGTTGGGCGCGTCGTTGAAAAGCAGATGCGCCTCGTCGAAGAAAAATACCAGCTTGGGCTTCTCCGGGTCGCCGACCTCGGGCAAGCGTTCGAACAATTCGGACAGCAGCCAGAGTAGGAACGTCGCGTAGAGCTTGGGCGCATTGATGAGCTTGTCGGCGGTAAGAATATTGATCATGCCGCGCCCTTGACTGTCGGTCTGCATCAGATCTTCGAGATCGAGCGCCGGCTCGCCGAAAAACTTGCCGGCGCCCTGCTCTTCGAGTGCCAACAGGCCGCGCTGGATCGCCCCCACGCTCGCCGCCGAGACATTGCCATATTGGGTTTTGAACTGCGCCGCGTTGTCGCCGACATGCTGGAGCATGGCGCGCAGATCTTTCAGATCGAGCAGCAGCATGCCGTTGTCGTCGGCGATTTTGAAGACCATCGCCAGCACGCCGCTCTGGGTCTCGTTAAGATTGAGCAGGCGCGCCATTAGCAGCGGCCCCATATCCGAGATGGTTGTCCGCACCGGATGGCCTTGTTCGCCGAAGAGATCCCAGAAGACCACGGGATAGGCGGAAAATTGAAATTCTTCGATGGCGAGCTTGGCGACCCGTTCGCCGATCTTAGGATTCGCCGTGCCAGGCTGAGCGATACCCGACAAATCGCCTTTCACATCCGCCATAAATACCGGCACGCCGATGCGGCTAAAACTCTCCGCCATCACCCGCAGAGACACCGTCTTACCGGTACCAGTGGCGCCGGCAATCAGACCATGGCGATTCGCCATACGCGGCAGCAGGACCAGATCGTTGCTTCCCTTGGCAATCGTAAGACCATCGGACATGGAAATACCTCCTAAATTTCAAGGACTTAGGCTCATAGGCGGGTGTCATTTAAGTTGCGCTATTTCAAGCCGTTTCATATATAGACTCATCCCGTGTGAATGGAAAGCCGGTAGCACTCGTCCAAGTCACCAGAACGAATGCGTTTAGGTCGAGTGGAGGGCTCGACCTCAACGCTTTGTTCAAGTAGGAACAACAAATTTTTTAAGGGGGAATCATTAGTGAAAAGATTTTTGAGCGTATTTGTTACATCGATGTTTTTAGCTTCGGCGGCCTTGGCGGCCGAGACCAAGGAAGAGAAAAAGACTGACCCAGCCAAGGCCGATGCCAAGGCAAAAGCCGGCGAGACCAAGGGTGATGCCAAGAGCGACGCCAAGAGCGACGCCAAGGGCGACACTAAGGGTGATTCCAAGGCAAAAGCCGGCGACACCAAAGGCGACGCCAAGAGCGACGAGAAGAAAGCCAGCAAGTAATCTTTCTACTAGATTGATTAAAGAGCAAGGTGGCCCTCTCCGCCTTGCTCTTTTTTTTGCCTACAACCCTCCGCCCGCGCGAAATACGATCAGCTGCCTCAGACTGGCGTCATTCGGCGCTTCGGCCGCGACCAAGTGGAACTATTCGTGAGAGTCCGTACGGATTGCACTGTAACTTTGAATCACCATCAGGTATCTTCGTCTATACTATTGGTTGAGTAGTTCATGCGTGTTGGAGGGGCCGCATGAGCGCGTAAAAGAATTTACCGCAAAACAAATCCAAGGAGGATTGATAGATGAAGAAATTGCTCGGTTTATTCGTCGTCGCCGCGTTTGTTGCGAGCGCCTCGCTCGCATTGGCCAAGGATTACCAAGTCACCGGCCCGGTTGTGGAGGTGAAAGACGACCATATCATCGTTAAAAAAGGCACCGAGGATTGGGAAATCGCCCGCGACAAAGATACCAAAGCGACCGGTGAAATCAAAAAAGGCGATCGCGTTATGATCAAATACAAGATGATTGCCACTAGTATCGAGTCGAAGAGCACGGCCAAAGCTGTGGACAAGACGAAGGTCGACGCCACCAAGACCAAGTAAGCATTTCTCGGAATTACCCTCCAAATCAACCCAGCAACGGGCCGCGCTCAGCGGCCCGTTGCATTTCTACCGCTGGCTTTTCTTTTCCCGGCGCTTTTGTTACGGTTTCGTAAATTCTCGGCAACCGGACGGCTAAAAATGGCAACGCACCCAGAAGTGACTATTGTTCATAGCTCGGATCTGCACCTCGGCACCGACGACAGCTTCAGTGAAAAAGACCGTTTAGCGGTCTTGCCGCAAGTTTTGGCCGCGGCCAACGAGGTCGATGCCGACATCGTCCTGCTCGCCGGCGACTCTTTCGACAATCACCGCCAACCTGTCGACTTGCTAGAGCGCGCGGCGGGAATCCTGCGCGATTACGGCAAGCGCGTGGTGATTTTACCTGGCAACCACGACCCGCTGACGCCAGATTCAGTCTATCGGCGCGGTGGCCTGGCCGACGTCGCCAATGTCAATATTCTCGGCTTGAACTGCGGCAAGTCTGTCATGTTCCCCGAGTTCGATTTGGAGATCTGGGGCCACGCCCATGTCGACTATACCGACATGTCGCCGCTGGCTAATCCCCAGCCGCGCAGCACGCGCTGGCAGCTTGCCGCCGCCCATGGCCACTATGTCGATGAAGCGCGCGATCCTAACCGCCTGATCGGCTCCTGGCTGATCCATCGCGAGGAGCTGCTCGCCACCGGCGCCGACTATGTCGCCCTCGGCCATTGGAATCAGTCCATTGCGGTCGGCAACGGCGACGTTCACGCACACTACTCCGGCTCGCCCGAATACACCGGCACTGTCAACGTCGTTAAGTTTCAGAGCGATGGTAGAGTCCACGTCGGCACGGCCAAACTACGCTAGCGTCGTCGTGTTCGTCAGTTCGATCCGCGTCACTCGTTCGACCGCAAATCGTTGCAGCTGCCCCTCATGCGTAGGTTCTTGTTGCTTACCGCCGCGCTGTTCCTGTTAAATTGTTCAGCCCATGTAGAATCCCTCGTCGCGGCTCAAGTGAAGCCGCAAAAATTCGACGAGCATACGGTGGCTAACTTCTACCGCGGCAAAGTCGTCCGCATCGTCGTCGGCTTCCCACCCGGCGGCGGCGCCGACGTATATTCACGATTGATCGCGCGCCACCTCGGCCGCTTTATCCCCGGCAACCCCACCATCGCCGTGGCCAACATGCCCGGCGCCGGCAGCATCATCGCCGGCAATTATATATTCAATAGCGGCGCCAGGGACGGCAGCGAGATCGGCATGCTCAACGGCGCGGTGATTATGGAACAGCTCTTCGCCAATCCAGGCGTTCATTTCGATATGGCCAAGTTCCGTTATCTAGCCGTGCCGGTGAACGAAACCTATGTCATGATCGTCACGCGCCAATCGGGCATAGCTAAATTCAGCGACCTGGTTGGAAACACTGCCAAACATCTGACCCTGGGTGCTATCCCCAACTCGACCCTGGAACATGCGCCGATCCTGTTGCGCGAGACGTTGGACGCCAATGTGAAAGTCGTCTCAGGTTACAAAGGCAGCGCCGATATCCGCTTGGCCATCGACTCGGGCGAGATCGGTGGTTTTTTCAATCCCTGGAGCACGGTCAAACCGAGTTCACTGGATAAATTCAAAAGCGGCGAATGGTCGGTCATCGCCCAACTCGCCGATCAACCCTTGCCCGATCTGCCGGCAAATAATATTCCGACTATCCCTGAACTAACCAAAAACGAAAACCAGCGACTGTTATTACGCTACGGCACCAGCGCGCCCAATCAGTTCGGCAAAGTGTATATGTTGCCGCTGGGCGTGCCCGCCGACCGCGCCGCGGCTTTGGAAGCGGCCTTTGCTAAGACTCTCACCGACAAATCGTTCTTGGCTGAAGCGGAAAAAGGCAAGTTGGAAATCACGCCGATCTTCGCCGAGTCGATTGATAAAATCGTCCGCGACTTCCTCGCCATGCCGCCGGCGATCAAAGCGCGACTGGAAAAAGCTCTGAAGAGGTAAGACAAACGTAAGGGGTAGGCGAGGCGTCGAGGCGTCTACGGTTTTGTTTACGCCGGCAGCGGCAATCTCGCTTCATCCGCGTCCACCACCGGATTCTTCGGCCGTTTGCTTTCGAGCACGCGAATGACTTCTTGCGCCGCACCCCACTCGCCGCGCTCGGAAGCTTCCAGCGTCACCGCGCCCAAATGCGGCGTCCACAGAACATTGTCGAGCTTGAACAGCGGATGGTCCTTGGCCGGCGGTTCGCTGGCGATCACGTCCAATGCCGCACCGGCAATCTTGCCCTGCTGCAAGGTCTGCCACAGCGCGGCTTCGTCGACGATGCCGCCGCGCGCCATATTGATGAGAAATGCCGAGGGTTTCATCAGCGCCAATTCCTTGGCGCCGATCATGTCGCGGGTCTCGCGGTTGAGCGGGCAGTGGATCGTGACGAAATCCCCGTCTGAGAGAAGCTCGATAAGCCCAACCCACTTGCCGCCCAGCGCGGTCACATGGGACTCAGGGATATATGGGTCGTAGACGAGAAACTCCATCTCGAAGGCGCGCGCCCGGATCGCCATGCGCGCGCCGATGTTGCCCATGCCGACGATGCCGAGGGATTTGCCTGCGAGCTCGGTGCCGATGAATTTTAGATAATCGCTCCAGCGATTGTCTTTGACCGCGCGGTCGGCCGCATGAGTATGGCGCACCAACGCGATCATCTGGCCAAACACCAACTCGGCGACCGAGACGGCGTTGCTGCCCGGCTGGTTGGTCACCCAGACTTTGAGTTCCTTGGCCGCCTCCAAGTCGACCCGCGACGGATCGACACCAACGCCGGTGCGGGCGATAATTTTCAAACGCCCGCCGCCCTTTTCCATATGCTCGCGGGTGATTTGGCCCTTGCGGCTGATCACCGCGTCGACGCGCGCCGCTTCGATATCCCAGCGCTGCGGCTCGACCCAAGGATTGACCACCACCAGGTCAACCCGCTCGCGCAACCATTGCAAAACTTCCGGTTGAAACTCCTCGACCAACACACGCCCCAATGTCATATTCAGTCCTCCACTCAGATCTCGGGTGATCGTCGTATTCTAATCTCGGCGGCGGCGGAATTCCACGGCAAATCGCACGGTCAGCTGAGTTGCTTCATACCAAGTTCTGGTTATACTAGCGCAAATTCGACGCCGGACACGGCCGCAGCTCATGACTCGCAAATTTCTCTACGGCTTGAACGTAATCCTTACCCTTGTGCTAAGCTTCGTGGCGACAACAAACTTTGCCTCGGCGGAAAAAGTCCGTCTCGCGCTGCCGTCGCGCTCCATGGGTTATCTGCCCATGTTCATCGCCCTGCACCGCGGTTTTCTCAAAGACGAAAATATCGAACTCGAACTGCCGGCGCTGCTGCCTAACATCGCTCACAACGCGCTGCTTAGCGGCGAAGTGGAATACCACGGTGTCGCCGACTCGGCGCTGCGCTTGGCGGCCAAAGGCGCGCCATTGAAGTCGATCTTTTTCAGCGCCCGGCTGCCGAATTATTTCGTCATGTCCAAACCGACGATCAAATCGGTCAGCGAGCTGCGCGGCAAATTAGTCGCCGTCAGCCGTTTCGGCGGCACCACTGACCTAGCCGCCCGAGTCGCGCTCCAAGCCAACGGCCTCGATCCGCAGAAAGATGTCGTCTTGATCATGATCGGCCTGGGCAACACGCGCAACGCCGCGCTCATCGCCGGCTCGGTGGACGCCAACATCGCCAATCCGCCGGACAACTCCATGCTCAAGCAAAAAGGCTTTCGCGAGTTGCTGTTTCTTGGCGACGCCATGGAGTTTCCCAGTAACGGCTTTACCACCACCGAGCGCCGGCTGGCGGACAATCGCGATCAAGTGAAGCGGCTGCTGCGCGCCTTTTACCGCGGCCTGCTGTTCTCCCGGGACAACCCTGAAGAGTCGATCAAGATCGTCGAGCGCGAATGGAAGCTCGATGCGGCGACGGCGCGCGACTCCTATCAATCGATCATGAAGGCCGCCAGCCGCGACGGCGCCTCGTCCGACGCCGGCCTGAAGGTCCATATCAAATTGATCCAGAACTCCGACAAAAGCATCGGTGACATCGCGTTGAACAAGATCGTCGACTTCCGCGTCCTCGAAGAGGTCCGGCGCGAAAACGCGCGCTGAGGGCAATACCATGAAACTAGCCATCGTCTTCGCCTTTGCGCTTCTCGCACCGACTAATATTAATGCCGAGCGTGTGCGTACGGTCATTCCGCGCGCCACGTTGAACTATCTGAGCGTGCCGGTGGCCGAGGTCAAAGGCTACTTTCGCGATGAGAATTTGGAAAACGAAACCATCGTCATTCCCGGCAGCAGCGCCATCGCCGCCTTGGTCAGCGGCGAGGTCGACTATAGCGGTGCCGGCGGCACCGGCATGCGCGCGGCGCTGCGCGGCGCGCCGATCAAAGCGGTGATGTTCCAGACCGAGAAAGTGACCTGGTACTTGATCGCCGCGCCGGAGATCGCCAAGGGTGCCGATCTCAAAGGTAAGCGCGTCGCGGTCGGCACCGTCGGCGACACCCAGGACGCTTTGATTACGGCCTACGCCGAACGCAACGGCGTTGGGCCGCGCGATCTGATCCGCGTCGCCATGCCGTCGCGCTCGACCACCACGACCATTTTGGGACTGAAGTCGGGCGCGATCCAGGCCGCCACAGTCAACGGCGACGAAGCGTTGATCGCTGAAAAAGAAGGCTTGCGCACGCTGACATTTTTAGGTGACCTGTTTCCCTACCCGTTTCAAGGCTTCATGGCCAGCGATGAGAAGATCGCCAAGCGGCCCGGCGATATCAAACGCTGGCTGCGCGCCATGATGCGCGCGCTCATGTTCATCCGCGAGCGGCCGGAAGAGGCCGCCGACATCGCTATGAAGAAAATTCCCATGGGCAGCCCGAGCCGGCCCATCGTCATCGAAGGCATCCGCCGCTTCGTGCGCGCCTTGCCCGACGGCATTCCCGGCGTGCCATCGGCGCAAGGGATCAAGAACGTCATCGAGTTCGACGTCAAAGCGCCGCTCAAAATCAAAGAAGATGTCGCGCCGGAAAAGTTCCTGTCGCTGAAGCTCGCCGCGGAAGTCAAAGAAGAGTTGGAACGCAAACGCTAGCACAGGGCTCAACGATGTACTCTCGCTGTTGCAGAATGCTACCCGTTCTATTGGTCCTGTCGCTCCTATCCGCCCAGCTCGCGTGGGGCCAGGAAAAGAAAAACCTCCGTGTCGTCTTCGTCAGCTTGGCGTGGAATGCCCAGCTGCCTTTCCGCGTCGCCAATCACCGCGGCTACTTCCGCGATCAGGGTCTCACCGTAGAGCAAATCTTCGTCAGTGGCGGCCCAACGGCAGTCATGGCACTGGTGTCGGGAAACATCGACTTCGCCACCATCGGCGGCGCCCAGGCGGCGATCCGCAGTAAAGCACGCGGCCTTGACATGAACATCATCGCTTCGACGTCGAACTACACCAACTACACGCTCATCGGCAACAAAGACATCAAACGGATCGAAGACCTGCGCGGCAAGATTGTCGGCATCACTGGCGCTGGGTCCTTTTCCGATTTCACCGTTAGGCTCTATCTCAAACGCAACAACCTCGAACCCGATAAAGACGTCACCTTGCGCTCAATCGGTCAAACCGTGGTGCGCGCCAGCGCGTTGGAAAAAGGACTGATCGCCGCCGCGCCCTTTTCCGCCGAAGACACCGTCAAACTGCTCGACAAGGGCTTCGCCATGATCGCGAATTTCAATGAGGCCCTGCGCGTGCCCCAGAGCGTCTACGTCAGCCGCGGCGAGATGCTGGAGAAAAGCCCGGATACGACCAAGCGGTTCTTAAAGGCGCTGATTCTCGGCATGCAATTCGCCAAGTTCAACAAACAGGAAGCGATCAAGATCGGCTTCGCAGCCGGCTTGCAGGGCGACCCGGAAATCGTCCAGCGTTCTTACGATCTGTTTAGCCCCGGTTACGCCGCCGATATGTCGGTGGCCTGGGACGGCATTCAAACCATGCTCGACGACGACCACCGCACCGGCTTGGTCGACAAAAAATTCACCCTCGACCGGGTCGTCAACGATCGGATTCTCAAACAGGCGCAGCAGGAGTTGAAAAACGAAGGGCGGTTAAAACAATAGGTTTGTGCTATGGTGAGTTAAGCCAGGAAGGAGCTTCAGTCATGATCCAAGAACTGACCGCCGGCATCCCCTATACCGTGGACACGGGTGAAAAACTCGTCAACGAAACCTTCGGTCCGAATAACATACGGCGGCGCAAGACCGGCACCCACGACTTGATGCCGATGTCGGTGCGCAATGGCCGTTTGCGTGCCGGCGAGATTTCACTGGAGCAAAACGGCTTTGTCCTGGTCGAGCACAAAACCAAGGTCGGCGACTTCTTCGACACGGCGCAACTGGAGTCGGTCTACTACCCGGAAGTCGAGCAGTTGATCAAACGGGAATCAGGCGCATCTCGGGTGGCGATCTTCGATCACACGCTGCGCTCCGGCGACGAAGCCGAGCGCGAGGCGAAACTGATCCGCGAACCGGTCATGTCGGCGCATAATGACTATACGGAATGGTCGGGACCCAATCGTGTGCGTGAGTTCCTGCCGGACGAAGCCGAGGACTTACTGACCCGCCGCTTCGCCATCATCCAAGTTTGGCGCGCGATCAATCAACCGATTCAGTCCAATCCCCTCGCGCTGGCCGACGCCAAGAGCGTCGCGATGGCAGATCTGGTCGTCGCCGAGCGCCGCTACCCGCACCGCGTCGGGCAGACTTATCGATTGAAGTACAACGCCAATCATCGTTGGTATTATTTTCCCGAAATGCGCCGCGACGAGGCGCTCGTGTTCAAAGTCTACGATTCCAACACCGACGGCCGCGCCCGCTTCACGCCGCACACATCCTTCGTCGACCCCAACAGCCCGGCCGGCGCGCCGGCGCGGCAAAGCATCGAAGTGCGCGCGTTCGCGTTCTTTAACTGAATATCCCTTGGCTCGAAGCCGAAGGATTCCGATTGCGTCGACTCGAAGTCCATTGATTCTTATTCGTCATTCCCGTGAAAACGGGAATCCAGGTTTGTTCCGCTGAACACGAAGATGGATTCCGGCCTGCGCCGGAATGACGGATCGGCTCTTTTCCTGAAACATGTCCTGAGCACGGATGTCGGCATCCATTAGCTGATATCAATCCTAACCGGGATCTCGCCCTGATTTGTGGAAAAATATTCCGTCGAGCCATTCACAAGTTTTGCCGCTCTGCTATAATCGCTGGCGAACATCAACCTTCCGTAGCGTGAGCGTTTGATTCACTCTTGCATTCAATTCAATTATCGCGTCACACGAGTTTAGGGCGGCGCCCAACGCTGCCGATAAATCACTGAGCTCCAGCGCCGAAATCATCCATGGAGAAGCGAACTAACGATGTCTAAACCCATGCCAAAGGCCGAAGCGGCAGCCACACCGGTGGCGCCGGCCGAACCGAGAAAAGTCGTCACCGCCGCCGAGATGGGCGCGCGCCAGAGAGACATTTCCGTATCGGAGTTCTTTACCAAGAATCGCCACCTGTTGGGTTTCGACAGTCCGCGCAAGTCGCTGCTCACCTGTATCAAAGAAGCGGTCGACAACGCGCTGGATGCCTGCGAAGAGGCGGGCATTTTGCCGGAAGTCATCGTCAAACTCGAAGTGGTAGCCCAACAATGGCGTCACGCCGGCGCCGAGCCAGGCGACGCGCTTCCGCGTCACCGTCATCGACTATGGTCCGGGCATCGTGCGCCAGCAGATCCCGCCGATCTTTGCCAAGCTGCTCTACGGCTCGAAGTTTCATCGCCTGCGCATGAGCCGCGGCCAGCAAGGCATCGGCATCTCCGCCGCCGGCATGTACGCCCAGCTCACCACCGGCAAGCCGGTGCAGATCATTTCGCGCACCAGCGCCAAGGCGCCGGCGCACTATTTCGAAGTGCAGATCGATACCAAGAAAAACGAGCCGCGAATTTTCGAGAACAAAAAGATCGACTGGGAAAACCACCGCGGCACCCAGGTCAGTCTGGAAATCGAAGGGCGCTATCAAAAGGGCCGCGCCTCGGTGGACGAATACCTGGAACAAACGGCCATCGCCAATCCCCATGTCAAACTCGTCTACCACACGCCGGAAGGCGAGATTAAACAATATCCGCGGACCATTGACGAGCTGCCGCCGCAGCCGCGCGAGATCAAGCCGCATCCCTATGGAATTGAATTCGGCATGATGCTGAAGATGCTCCATGACACCAAGAGCCAATACTCTAGTGGGATTTCTCGCCAGCGAGTTTAGCCGGGTGTCGTCGAGTCTGGCGCAGGACATTTGCAAGACCGCCAAGCTTTCGCCAAACGCTAAGCCGCGCGACCTGCACGGCGCCGCCGCCGAAACGTTTTACAAGGCGATCCAGTCGACCAAGATCATGGCGCCGCCGAGCAACTGTATCTCACCCATCGGCGAGCGGGCGATACTCCATGGATTGTACAAACAGATCAAAGGCGAATTTTACACCGCCGTGACCCGGCCGCCGGCGGTCTATCGCGGCAATCCGTTTGTGATTGAAGCCGGACTGGCCTACGGCAAAGCGCCGGAACAAGCAGCAAAAGTGAAAGAGCAAAACATCCCGCTCGCCGAAGGCGAAGACCGAGACGACGACAACGAGTTAGCCTCGGTGATCCGCTACGCCAACCGCGTGCCGCTGCTCTACCAGCAGTCCGCCTGCGCGACGTTCAAATCGGTCCTCGACACCAGTTGGCGTAACTACGGCGTGGCGCAGTCGCGCGGCGCGCTGCCCGCCGGACCGATGGTGATCTTCGTGCACATGGCGTCGGTCTGGGTGCCCTTCACCAGCGAGTCCAAAGAAGCCATCGCCGACTACGACGAGATCAGAAAAGAAATCAAACTCGCCTTGCAAGAGTGCGGCCGGCGGCTGGGAGTTTTTTTGCGACGCCGGGAACGGGCCAAGGATGAATTCCGCCGGCGCAACGTCTTCGAGCTCTACATCGAGGAAGTGGTCGACGCCTGCGCCCGGCTGAAAGGCGGCAAGCTCGCCAAAGAAAAACTCAAAGAACAGTTGCAGAAGATCGCCACCAAGCGCACCGGCGGACAAAAGATCGACGAGATCCTCGGCCATGATGGCGGCGGGCCGGAAGGCTTGCCGCATTCGATTATCGTCACCGAGGAAGGCGCCGAGGGCGACGCACCCGAATCTGCCAAGCGCGGCGCCGATTGACGCTGAGTTAACCCAGAACAGCACTGCCGACGATGCAGAACCGGCGCTGCCCTCCATGGCGAAGGGCAAATCGCCATCTGCCAAAACGACCCAGCCGCGCGCCACCAAACCGCGGCAACAACGCGGCGCGAAATCCAAAGACACCAAGCAACTGACTCTGCCTCTGGAAAAACCCGGCAAAAAGACAGGAAAGAAAAATGGCGGCAAAAAAACTAAAAAATAACGGCGTAGTCGAAAAAAAACTGATCGGCGTCGCCGATGTCGTGATCAGCGCGGCGCAGCGCAGCCAGGACCCATCGCTGGCGATTCCGGTGCGCAGCCTGGCCAACGTCAACTTCAACGCGAAGCGCGGCATCATCGAGATGGGCCGGCGCAAGCAGGCGCGCACGTTTTTCAATGTCGGCATGGCCAAAAAATTCATGCAGACGGTGCTCGTCGCCGATGCTCTGGCCGAGTTACAGCGTGCCAACCTGACCACTTCACTGCGGGAAATTTATTACCGCACCAAGCACACGATCAAGGACTCCAACGAAAACACCTTCGACGGCCAGAACGAATCCGACCCGTTGATCGAAGATCTCGAAGTCACCCTCGAAGCGCTGCGCGAAGAACTGCATGTCCGCGCCGAGAATTCCGGCACCGTCGTCGGGCCGTTGACCATCGTCGATGACGGCGACCGGGTCGATTGCACCAAGTTGGGTAAAGGCGGCTACTCGGTGCCGTCCATCGTCGAACCGGAATATATTCAGATCAGCAAGTGCACGGCGGACTTCGTCCTGCTGGTCGAAAAAGGCACCCAATGGAACCGGCTGTCGGAAGATAAATTTTGGCGCCGGTACAATTGCATCCTGCTCACCGGCAACGGCCAACCGCCGCGCGGCGTGCGCCGGCTGGCGCGCCGGCTGCACGAAGACTACAAGCTGCCGGTCTATGTTCTCGTCGACAATGATCCCTGGGGCTATTATATCTACTCGGTCATCAAGCAGGGCTCGATCAACCTGGCCTTCGAAAGCGAACGCATGGCGATACCCAAGGCGAAGTTCATCGGCTTCTCCAGCGCCGACCCGGAGCGCTACGGCCTGCCACGCAACGTCGGCATCAAGTTGAACGACAAAGACATCAACCGCGCCAAAGAACTGATGAAATACAAATGGTTTCAGAAAAAAGAATGGCAGGAAGAAATCAAAGGCATGCTGACCAGCGGCCTCAAATTCGAGCTCGATGCCCTGGCGAATAAAGATTTTCAGTACTTGACGAAGACCTACTTGCCGAGAAAATTGAAGGACAAGGATTGGCTGGACTAGCTCGACGCCGGTGCCTTAGACGAACTGAGATCTGTCCCTTCTGTCATTCCGAACGGACGTGAGGAATCTTCTCCGGGCAGTTATCGCAGAAATAGATTTCTCCCTGCGGTCGAAATGACAAAAACCCGACGAAAGCAAAAACCGATCACTCCCCACCGTTGACATCGATAATCGCACCACTGACGAAGCTCGCCGCGTCCGAGGCTAAAAACAGCGCCACGCTGGCGACTTCGTCGGCAGTGCCGGCGCGGCCGAGGGCGATTTTTTTGAGCGCCTGGCGTCCAATCGTCCTGGCGCGTGCTTCCTGCCGGTCTTGGCGTGTCGATGATGCCCGGAGCAATGGCATTGACGCGGATCTCCGGCCCCCAATGCTGCGCCATGTGAATGGACAAATTCATCACCGCCGCCTTGGCCGTGCCGTAGGCCGCCATGTCGGCTCGTTCTTTCTTGGTGCCGCGGCCGGAAATCGAACCGATATTGATAATGCTGCCCTTGCCGCCAGCTTTCATCGCCGGTGCCACCGCCTTGGCGCATAAAAAGGCGGTCTTGGTATTAACCGCGTAGGCGGTCATAAAATCTTCCGGCGCCAATTCCAACAATGGCGCGCGATTGAACGCCGGCATATCGGGATTGCGGCTGTAAGAACCGCCGGCGACATTGACGAGAACATCGATGCGGCCAAGCTGCGCTAAAGTTTGCTCGACCAGTGACTTCACCTGGGCCTCATCGGAGACATCTATCGCCAAACCAAGCCCCTTTACCCCAAGCGCTTCGACTTCCTGGATCACCGGCGGAATCGACTCCTGCGGCAACGACGCGATGACGATGTTCGCCCCCGCCTTGGCGAATGCCACCGCGCAGGCCCGGCCAATGCCGCCGCTGCCACCCGTAATCATCGCCGTCCGGCCGGTTAATGAAAAACGCGAAAGATCGATCATGGCCACACCTTCGTGATTAAAATAGCACTGGTTTCCTGTCCAATGTTCGCGCTAACTCAGCGGCGGGCAACTGTAGTGAATAGATTAAAGTCACGCATCACGCTGCCGGCGATTATAACGGATCGAATCGCAAAACGCCCAGACGATCAAGCCACAGCCGATCAGGCCGGTGACCACTTCGGGGATGTGGGTTACGGCATTGAGGAACATGATCACGCCCAGGGCGATGATCGCGTAGAACGCGCCATGTTCGAGGTAGCGGTACGAGGCGAGGGTTTCTTGTTCGACCAACATGATGGTCAGACTTCGAACGAACATGGCGCCGATACCGAGACCGATGGCGATGATGAACAGGTTGTTGGAAAGCGCAAAGGCGCCGATCACGCCGTCAAAACTAAAACTGGCATCGAGCACTTCGAGATAGAGGAACGACGCAGCACCCGAGCGCGCGACTTGGCCGGTGGCGGCCGACGTCATGTCGAGGACTGCTGAAATTCCATCGACGGCGATATAAGTCACCAGACCAAAGATCCCAGAAATCAAAAACTCAATCTGCTCGCCGCCGGTCAGCCAGCGCGACACCGTATATAGCAACAATAACACCAACCCTAGTTCCACCGCCTCGATACGGCCAAGACGGGTCAGCGGACGTTCGATTAAGGCGATCCAATGGATATCTTTCTCCTGGTTGAAAAAATGCTTGAGCCCGACCATGGTGAGAAACGCCCCGCCAAAGGCCGCCACCGAGACATGCGCGCTGGTCAACACACGGGAATATTCATCCGCGTCGGTGGCCGCCATGACCAGCGCCGACCAGGGGTCGATACGCGCGATGATCGCGACGATAACCAGCGGGAAAACGATCCGCATGCCGAAAACCGCGATGGCGATACCCCAGGTAAGGAAGCGACGGCGCCACAGCGGGCTCATTTCCTTGAGTACCGTGGCATTGACGACCGCGTTGTCGAAGGACAGCGAGATTTCTAAAATCGCCAGCACGCTGACAATGAACAACGTCGATAAAGCACCGACTATGAGTATGCTCGGCCTGCCAGCCGAGATAGGCACCGAGACCGAGGCCGACGAACGTGACTATAAACGAGTTGCGAAAATAACCCATGGTGTTAAACGCTCCCGCAGTGCAATATCGTAAATTCTCGCGACAGTCCAACGCTCTGCTGCCGGCCAACCGAATTGGCCAATTATTTCCATCAAGGGCGATTGACAGTGTCAGGCGGTCGGATCGGCAATCAGGCTGGGAGAAATCTTTCTTAGATCCCTCGCGTTCGCTCGGAATGACGGGCATCGGCCCGTCACGTTTGCGCCCTGTGCGTGCTTTGTGCGGGATCTTCGGGATCTTGGTTGCGGTGTTGCCGCACTGGGATCTTCGTGGTGGGAGTTCTGCCAAAGGCATCACAGCGCTCAGCGCCGCCCGACCGCTTTGGCTTGGGGCTCCGCCGCGAAAAACTTCTCGGCGCCGCCAATTTTGCGCGCTTCGGCCTCGACACCGGCGGCGTAGATCAGCGCTTGGATATTTTCTTTGCTGATGACGATGGAATAATCGTTGACCAGATAGTCCAACGCTTTGCGCTCCCTGGCGAGATCGCCGCGCGCGGTCTTTTTGAAGGCCGCAGCGGCGGCGCGATCCTTGTCCGTGCGAATCACCTCCATCGCCCGATGCAACCCGCGCAGGAACGCTTCCACTTCAACCGGACTGCTGTCCAACTTGCGCCGGCTGCTGGCGAGAATGCTCAAGGGAAATTCCGGAATGACCTGGACCATATCCATGAGCAATGTGTAACCCTTCGGTTCGAGCGCCACCCGTTCTCCCGGCGAAAAAGCTGCGGCTTGGATAATTTTCGTCTCTAACGCCAACACCCGCGCCGGGCTATTGCCCGCGTAGTGAATCCGATAATCGCGATCGCGCTTGAGGCCGCGGCGTGCCAGCGCCTCAACCGTCAAGAACTCCGTCATGCCGCCGGCCGAAGTTACGCCGACCACCTGGCCCTTGATCGCATTGAGATTAGTCACACCGGTGCCGCCCATGAGCATCCAGTTAACGTGGCGGACATAATTACCGATCACTACGGCTGGAATGCCTTTGGCGATCGCTTGCACCACCGTGGTCGAGCCGACGATGGAATAATCCGCCGACCCGCTCACCATCGCCGCCATCGCCGTCGGTCCGCTACGCACGTAAACCGGGGTGACTTCAAAACCTTCAGCGGTAAAAAATCCTAACTCCTGAGCAACTAGGAGCGGCAACATCACGTTGAGAGAATTGGTATTGTACGCCAGCGTGATCGGCTTAGCCTGAGCGCTCCCGCCGGCACAGAGCCAAAACGTCAACACGGCGGCGAAAATTCTAATCGAGACGATGAACATGTTCTGCTTTCCCCTGAATCAACCAGCGATACGCTACTTTTTCCCGAACAAATTGATGAAGCTGCCGTCGATCATCTCGCTCAGCGAGATTTTTCCCTTCAGCCTGCCGGTCTCGATCTCCTGCTCGACCGTGGCGGTAATGCCGGCGTCGAGGATGCGCCCGTCCATTGGAAAGGAATCGCGGTACTCGTCGTATCCGGCGGCGGCTTCGGCGGCGTCTAGCCCAACATATTTTCTCAAGGCGCGAATGCCATCGTCGCGATTCTCGCGGGTGTGCTTCACGCCACGCTGGTAAGCGCGCAAAAATTTCGTCGCTTGCTCTTTTTCTTTGGCGAGCCAGCTTTCGCGGGCGACAAAGCCGACGTTGGTCCAGTTGGGATAGAGATCTTTCAGATCGAAGAGCTTATTCAAGCCAGCCGCTTTGGCGCGCTCGGTGACGGGAAACCATAGAATCGTCGCATCGACGATGCCGCTCGCCAGCGTGGTAAAGCGCGCCGGCGTGGCGCCGATCTGCAACATGGTAACGTCTTTGGGATCGACTCCGGCCCGGCGCAGCGCCGAGCGGGTGAGAAATTCCGACAACGAGCCGAAGCGGCTGATGGCAAACTTTTTCCCCTTGCCGTCCTTCAGCGATTTCATGCTCGGGCTGCCGTAGATCTGAAACGGCATAAGATTGGAGATCGCCCAAAAATTTTTGATATCCAAACCGCCGGCCCTGGCAAGCACCGTCTCCGGCAAGCCGCCGGCCATGACCTGCACGTCGCCGCCGATCATCGCCTGAAGATTAGTCGCGCCGGCGTTGAACATGACGACGAGAACGTCCAAGCCCTCGTCTTTGAAGAAGCCTTTGTCTTGGGTCAGATAGATTGGCAAGAAGGCGACGTTCACCGTCGACACGCCGACGACCATTCGGCCATCGACGGCAGCAGGCCGGATGCTGCCAACGAGCAATAGCAGTGTTAGGCAAAGCCAAGATCGGCGCTTAAGCATTTGTTCCCCTCCCGCCGCGGAGCCTAGATAGACCAACCGTTTGAGTCAAGTTAAATGCCGCAGCACGTCATCGCGATATTTTTAGTTCTCTCAGCGCGGCTTGGGCTTATACAGACTGTCGATATAGCCGCTGTCGTCGAGCTCTTTGATAAAACGGTTGTCGATGAAGTCGTCCGGTTTAGCAACCTTCGCTTTGGGATTATCGTCGGCCAATAAATCGAGGGCCATTTGCAGACCGGCGACGGACGGATATTGTTTGCGCGAGATCCGGTTATCCGGCGCGGCGGTGTCATAGGATTGCGCCAGGACATCGCGCTCTTTTATTTGCCCAAGATATTTCGCCAGCACCTTGATCGCCAAGTCGCGATCGGTCTTCATCAGCGCGATCGCCTCGACATGGGATTTGACGTAGCGGCGCACGAGCTCCGGTCTGTCCCGGATGACGGCGCGGGTGGTCGCCACGCCGATATGCACGAACGGCAAGCCGAGTTCGGCGACATCCGCCAGAGCATTGAAGCCCTCGCGCTGCGCCGTGATGCTTTGCGGCGGACTAAACAAAGTCCCGTGGATTTTTCCCAAGCCGCAGGCTGGCGATTCGCTCGCTGGTGCCGCCGATCACCTGGAGCGATACCTCCTTTGGCGCCAGGCCAAGCTTTTGCAGCGCGAATCGGGTGGCGGTCGGATTGGCGCCGCGGATCGCCGACAAGCCGACGGTGCCGCCTTTGAGTTGTTCGGCGGTTTTGATTTCCGGCCGGGTAACCAGGACAAAGTCCAGCGTCGACATGCCGCCGGCGACGTAGACCATATTGGAGCCGCGCAGGGCGCTTTCGACCGCGACCGGTCCTGATATCAGCACGAATTGCAGCTCGCCGGACATCAGCGCCATGACTCCGACGGCGGCGTGCACTCGCACCGCCTGCACGTCCAAGCCGTTGCGCGCGAAGATACCGGCCTCCTTGGCGAGCCAGAGCGGCAAGACACCGGCCGAATCGGACACGTAGGAAGTCGTGGTTTTGCTAAGCTGCGCTTGGCTCTCAATGGCATGCAAACTCAGCCCAACCAGCGCCAGCAGCAGCCAATACGGTCTAGCGATTTTCATCGGAACCCTCAAAGCCCATGGCCGGAAACTAACCGAAGCGGCGCCGCGCCGTCAATGGCGCTAAACTTAATCTCACGGCGAACCATTGACGGCGAAGAACCTCGGTTGCTAGAGTGCGCCTATCGCAAGGTTGGCAAATCAAAGTCAAGCATAGCGGAGGTGACCTATGGCAATCGGACTCTCTCACGGCGGGACCAATGTTTATTCGGCGGGCGAGCGCTCCAAGCAGCTTTGGGTCGCCACCCAGGATGGGCTTGCGCTATTCGAGCGCGGCAACGATGGCTGGCGCGAAGTCCAGCGCGCCCTGCGCGGTCAGCATATCAGCGCGATCATCTTCGAGCAGACCACCGGCACCATGTTCGCCGGCGCGTTCTTCGGCTCGATTCACGCCAGCGCCGACGGCGGCAAAACCTGGGAGCGCCGCGATAACGGCATGACGATTCACGACGTCTACAGCCTGGCCGCCCACGTCGTCGACGGCAAAGTCCGCGTCTACGCCGGCACGCAACCGGCGCATTTGTTCGTCAGCGAAGACTTGGGCATGCATTGGAGCGATATTCCCTCGCTGCGCGAAGTGCCGACCACTGCCCAATGGTCCTTCCCGGCGCCGCCGCATATCGCCCATACGAAATTCATTACCTTCGATCCCCGCGATGCGCACACACTCTACGCCTGCGTCGAGCAAGGCGCGTTTCTCAAAAGCACCGACCTCGGCAAGAGCTGGCGCGAGCTCAACACCGTGGGCCTGTACAAAGACAAGAACCGCCCGGTGGAACACTTCTACGACGTGCACCGTTGTTTGATCGATCCGCGCGATCCCGAAAGAATCTACGTCACCGGCGGCGCCGGACTTTACGTCACCCACACCGGCGGCGGCAGCTGGGAACGCTGGACGGCGGACGATTGGGCGAAAGATGTCTATCCCGACGGTTTCGTGTGGAATCCGAAAAATCCCGACACCATGTTTGTCGCCGCCGCTGAGCATAATCCGACAACCTGGCGTAAAGCCGGCGCGGATGCCCGCGCTGAAGGAAAAATTTATCGCAGCAAGGACGGCGGCAAGAACTGGCAGCGCCTGGCCGGCGGACTGCCGGCAAGCTTGAAGCATGAGTTCGGCGCGCTCTGTCTGGAAGAAGCCAACGGCGACTGCGCGATCTTCGGCGGGACGACTGGCGGCGAGGTTTATTGCAGCGAAGACAACGGCGAGAGTTGGGCGCTGATCACCGATCAATTGGCGCCGATCTCGAAGAAGGGTCACGAGAGATTATTGGCGGCGAGCTGAAGGATGGGGCAATTCACGAGTACAGCGAAATCCGATTCCGACTCCTTTCCTCTCGACAGCCTGTGTCGCAGCAGTCATTCCGAGGCAAAACCGTGGAATCTCGTCTTTGTAAGCGCCAGACAAGGCGAGATTCCTCGCTCGGCTCGGGATGACAGCATTGGGACCACTGCGAATTTTGTCAAAGACTCTTCATGAGGCAAGAAACCGGATCGACGTCGCTGAAGCCGCATTGAGTTGAGCTTAACATTACAAAATCAGCCATGACGATCCGATCCGACAAACCCGGCGCCGCCCTTGCCGCGCAACTGCTCAAACAAAGCGAGCAGGACGCCGCCATCACGCCGATGGACGCCGTGGTCGACGCGGCGCGCGCGGGAAAGTTCACCAACGACCACTGCTTCCGCCTGCTCGCCCGGCTGTGGACGCTCAAACGCATGCTCTACTATGTCTACGGCGGTTGGGCGCAAGGAATAAATTTAAACGAGTATCCGCCGGCTGTCGCTTATCTCTTCGGCAAGCAGACCTACGACGAGTCGTCGCAGGAAATGCAATACTGCGACGAGATTCTGCGCCGCCGTTTCGTGCCGACCCAGCGCGCTCTGTTCGCCCATCCCTACGGCCAGTTCGGCACCGCCACCCGCACTGGCGCCTATATTTTTTGCCTGCGCGCGCTGGCCAACTATCCGCACAACATCCGCATCGCCGCGCTCAATCTCGGCCCGAAGGTCATCGAGCTCGCCTGGACCGAGAGATTCGCCGAGTCGTTACCGGATCAATCCATGCGCGCGGTATTTCACAGCCAACTGGCCGAGACCCGCAGCCATGTGCTGATGGGCCGCCATCAGGTCGAGCAGTACGTTCACAAAGCGGTCGACAGCGAATTGGCCAAACGCTTATGTACGGAAACCAAGCGCGACTATCTGTTCTTCCTTGAAGAAACCGCCCGCTTCGTCCTCGGTATGGCAGAAGAGAAAGCCGGCGAAGTGACCGTGCAGGCGGATATAGATTAAAAGATAACAGCCGTTCAAGGGTTCAAGGTTCAAAAGTTCAACGTTTTCCGGACTCCGACCTTGAACGAAACGCATTGAACAGCTGGAACCTCTGGAACTTTTTGGAACACTTGGAACAAACGTTTTTCCAGGGGTGTGATTGAAAACAAGATGGCGACAGCAAAACTCAAGATTGATCATGGTAAATGCACCGAATGCCGCATGTGCTACGTCGCCTGCCGCGAGATCGAGATCAACGCTGTGGTCGTGTCGCCGACATCGCAGCATTTTTTGGAAATCGACGAGCGCTGCACCTACCCCGGTTGCACGGTATGCTTGATGTACTGTCCCGCCGCAGGCTCCATCGTCGAGAGCGCCACCGGCCGTTCGATGGTGCCACCGCCGCCGGAAGTTTGGACCGAAAATAAACGCTGGCCGCGCCTGCCTTGAACGATTGAACCTTGAACGAACGATTTGAACGGCTTGAACGTTTTGAACGACTGGAACCTCTGGAACTAATGAAACCTTTGCAACGGAGCTTAAAATGCATGCCATTCTGAATGACTTCTTAGAGAAATGGGTGTATCCCACCGGCTTCACCGGCCCCGGCGTCGACTTTCGCCTGCGCCAGACCGAGCGTTGCCTGCCGCTGTGGGACAAGCTGGTGCTGCAAGCGATCAAGGCCGCCGAGAATGATTTGCAATCGGGCAGCGACGAATACAAAGCGGCGCGGGCGCGCGGCGGCTACGCCGCCGAAGGGCCGTTCATGTCGTTGAAGCAAATGTCGACGCAAATTCTTTCGGTCAGCATCGACCAGCAACCGAAGTATATCGACCTGCAGCGCATGCGCGCCCGGCAAATCTGGGACGAGGTCAAGCATGGCCAGCTCCACGCCGATGTGCTGCTGCGCGGCGGCTTCATCAAACGCGAAGAAGAATTGATGGACGACGCGCGGGCGAATACTCAGCCGAAGCTTTCCTATTTCGGCATGACCGCCATGTTCCCGCATATCCACCCCCTCGCCCGTGCCGGCCAGCATTATTACAACGAGTCCATGGCCTGCCTCGGCATCGCCGCGACCTTGAGCGTCATCGACGACGACCTGATCCGCCATCAACTGCACAGCCAATCGGCGGAAGAACTAATGCACTTCATGGAAGGCAAATATCAGATCGACGCCTACGCGTTAACGCCCGAGGATCAGAAGCCCATCGAAGAAGTATTCGACTTTCTCCTGCGCCCCTGGGCGCCGGAACCGAGCCGCGCCCTGGGCGGCAATGCGTGAACTGAGCGCAAACATGAAAGTCAAAATCGTCGAATCCCTCTGCATCGCCTGCGGCCTGTGCCGCGAAGTCTGCCCCGAACGCGCCGTCCATCCCAAGATGCAAGATATCCATCACATGTACGAAGTGATCGCGAGCGAATGCACCGGCTGCGCCGACTGCCTGCCCTACTGCCCGGAGCCGGGTGCTTTGGCACAATATTAGCGCGCTACGCTCGAAGCCTCGAATTGCTTCCGCCGGCGAATTAAGGTCTACTCCGCCTCGACGGGAAAATTGCATTGGAACTGGCGAGGGTGATGAAAGTGCTGGGGCGTCACTTTATATTTGTCATACTCGCGTTCAGCTGCGGGCTCTTGGCCGCTGACTCACGCGCGGCAGAGCGTAAAACACCCATTAAAATTGGCGTGCTTACCGATTCTTGGGGACCGACGCCGGGCGTGGCCGGTCTGCGCGACGGTCTGGAAAAGCTTGGCTACCGGGAGAATAAAGATTTTGTGCTCGGCGTCCGATTCACCCAAGGCGATATAGCCGCTCTTCCGGCAGCGGCGCGGCAGCTCGTACAGCAGGGCGTGGACGTTTTATTCACCGTAAACCCCGCAGCGACCAAGGCCGCCCAGGCGGTAACGAAAAAGATCCCGATTGTCTTTTACGGCGCGGCTGATCCCATAGGACTGGGGTTGATCCAAAGTCTTGCCCATCCAGGCGGCAACATCACCGGAATTACGGATATCGACCTCGAGTTGGACACCAAGCGTTTGGCGGTTCTTAAAGATATGATCCCCGGACTCAAGCGGGTAATGTTCGCCTATAATGCGTCTGAGACTTTCTCCGCGGCCCAGGCCAAGAATTTCCGCGACACTGCCCGGCAGTTAAATATCGCTCTAATCGAGAAACCGGTACACAGCCAGGAAGAAGCGCAGGCGGCCTTTGCCACTGTTCGGGGCAGTGACGTGCATGGCATCGTGGTGCCGCGCTCGCTTTCTTTCAACATTCTTGGTTTTGCCGTGGAGGCCACGTCTCAACGCAAGATCCCAACAATGTTTTTTACCAGTTGGTGGGCGGAGAACGGCGGTCTCGCGAGCTACGGTTCAGATCTCCATGAATCCGGCCGCATGGCCGCGCGCCTAGTGGACAAAATTATGAAAGGGGAGAAACCGGCTGAGATTCCAGTTGAAGTAAATCAACATATCGAATTTGTCGTCAATCTAAAGGTTGCCAAGGCATCGGCGATCAAGATCGCCCCGGAGGCGTTGTACAAGGCGAACCGAATCATCCGGTGAAAGGTCCGGGGATCGTGAAGATGTTGCGGTTGCGCAGCGGTCAAAATCATCGACTTGTCTCACTTTAAGGAGTTGAAAGGATGAATAAACGAATACATCGAGGAAAGGTTCTGCTTGTCGGCGCAGTGCTCCTAGCTATCGGGCTGGGCTGGGCCAGCGGTGCCCGGGCCCTCGAAGTAGGCGACAAGGCGCCCGACTTCACGCTGCCGGCCACCACGGGGCTAGACGTTTCCCTCAATGACTTCAGAGGCAAGAAGTGGGTCTTCCTTGAGTTCTACGGCGCGGCTTTTGTTCCAACCTGTGCCGCGAACCTGTCGGCCAGGAAGAACGACTACAAGCGCTTCGAAGCCCTCGGTGTCCAGATCCTCGGCGTTAGCGCCGACAACACGTTTGCGCAGCAGACCTTTGCCGACTCGCTGAAGTTGCCGTACCCGTTGCTCAGCGATTTTCCGGAGCGGAAGATGATCCGCAGCTTCGGGGTGCTCAATGACAAATGGATGACCTCGATCAGGACGTTCTTTCTCATCGACCCCCAGGGTGTGATCCGCAAGAAGTGGGTTCTCGCGAACCCGACGACGGATGTCGTGTATAGCGCCACGCTGCTGAAGGATATTCAGGAAATCGTCGCCAAGAAATGACTGGGTGAGCCACCGAGGGCGCTCGTCAGTTCGTTGCTGACCGCGTGTGTCCTCGGTGACCCCAGCCATGCCGACGAAGCGGCGAAAAAAATGGCTAACCGAGCAAAAAAGAGCATCGCCGGAATCCTCATCGCGATTGTGGCGATCGTTGGGGCTCCAGAGCTAAGTCGGGCCGATGTCGCGGAGCTATTGGATGGACTGAAACTGTCCGGCTATCGGCCCGGCACCAAGCCACCGGAGTTCAAGGGCACCACGCTTGATAGCCGAACAGTTTCCTTGGATTCTCTGCGCGGCAAGGTTGTTCTCGTCAATTTCTGGGCGAGCTGGTGTAACGAGTGTCGTCCAGAGATGCCGATGTTCGAGCGACTGCATCGTGAGTTCGCGGCGCGTGGGCTCAGCGTTATAGGCATTAACGCGCGCGAGGGCACTCCAGCCATCCATCGATACGCCAAAGAACTGCGCTTAACCTTCCCGCTGATGCTCGACCCAACGGGAGAGATCAATACCGCCTACGGCGTCATCGGTCTACCTGCCACTTTTCTAATCGGTCGCGACGGACGAGCCGTGGCGCGCACCGTCGGACCACGAGATTGGGAAAGTGCACCGGCCAAAGCAATTATCCAGGCGCTCTTATCCGAAGCGGTTTCAGCGAAAGGAACGCGATGATCGGCGCAACGGTCTGCATTCCCGACACTGGATTCCGAGTCGTTATTTTGGGAGATACAGGTTCGTCGTCAGAGCTCTTTTCTCCTTACTCCTAACTTTTGACTCCTTACTTTTCAGGCCGCAGCGCTTCAATTCACCTTGACATCGCGCAGTCAATCACACTAAAGCTGTCCCGTCGGAGGAACATTCTATGTCCAGCGATCCCCGCACTCGCGGCATGCACGAAACCTGCCATCAACGCGGACCGCAGCGGCCACTGCACAAGCAAGGCGGTGGGCCGAACTACTTGGAAAAATCATTGGCGGCCGCGGCCGAGCCGTTCAAAGGCATTACCACCGACGGCCGCGTTATTCCCGGCTTGTTCGGCATCGAGCAAACCGGCGTTTCGACGCAGTCGATTCGCGCAGCGGCAGAGGAATTTCTCGGATCGTTAAGCGCCGAGCAGAGCGCCAAGACTATCTTTCCCGTGGAAACCGATCAGTGGCGCAAGTGGAGCAATATTCATCCGACGCTGATGCGCCACGGCACGGCGCTATTCGAGATGACCGACGGCCAGCGTGACTGCGCCTTTGCGCTCCTGCGCGAAAGTTTAAGTCAACGGGGCTTCGAGGAAACGCTCGATCTCATGCACTTGAATGAAACCGTGCAAGAGATGACCGGTAGGCTCAGTGAATATGGAGAGGACCTTTACTGGCTCAGCATCATGGGCGCGCCGTCGGCCACCGAGCCATGGGGCTGGCAGTGGGACGGCCATCATTTGATCATCAATTATTTTATCCTCGGCGATCAGATCGTCGTGACGCCGACGTTCTTGGGCGCGGAACCGGTGCATGCCGTCAGCGGCAAATACGCCGGCGTGCGCGCATTCAAGGGCGACGAAGACCGCGGCCTGGCATTGTTCCGCGCGCTTTCAGAAGCGCAACGCGTGAAAACGGTGATCGCGCCCGAGACTTCCGGCGAAGACTTTACCACCGCGTTTCGCGACAACCTCGTGCTCGATTACCAAGGCATCCGCTCCGGCGAGCTGTCCAGCGCGCAACATGAGTTACTGCTCGGCTTGGTGGAATATCACGTCGGTCGCATGCGCGACGGCCATGCCCAGGTCAAGATGGACGAAGTCAAGCGCCATTTGAACGACACCTACTTTTGCTGGATGGGCGGCGGCTCTGACGACGGCGTCTTTTACTATCGCGTCCAGAGTCCGGTGATCATCGTCGAGTTCGACCACCAACGCGGCATCGCCTTTCGCGAACGCACCAAACCGTACAAAGATCATATCCATGTCATCGTGCGCACACCCAACGGCAACGACTACGGCAAGGATCTGTTGCGCTTGCACTACCAGCAGGGGCATCACGCGAGCGCACGATGATGGCTGACGATCCGTGCTCGCCTCTAAAGTAAGGGTCCTCCAGGTGTAGTGTGAAAGAGTATTCACCACGAAGGATACCAAGAGCACGATGTATCGCAGGGGCGCGATTCAAACCCGCCCCCACGACTCCCGATTCTTTCTTTGCGCCCTTTGCGTTCTTTGCGGCCATTCTTCTTTATTGGAGGTTCCATGATTGGCAGCCGTGTTAGTTTCTTGCTCGTACTGTTCTGCGTCGCTTCGCTCGCCGCCAGCGCGCGCGCCGAAAAGATTCGCACCGCCATCCCCGGCGCGAATCTCAATTATCTGAGCGTGTACAGCGCCGAGGAGCGTAAATTCTTCCGCGACGAAGGCTTGGACAACGAAACCATCGCCATTGGCGGCCCGGCCGGCATCGCGGCATTGGTCAGCGGCGACGTCGATTTCAGCGGCGCCGGCGGCAGCGGCCTGCGCGGCGCCGTGCGCGGTGCGCCGCTCAAGGCGATCTTCTATCAAACCGAAAAACCGACATGGTATTTAGTCGTTCATCCAAGCATCAGCCAGGGATCCGACCTCAAGGGCAAGAAAATCGGCGTCGCCCTGATCGGCGACAGCGAAGACCGCTTCATCACGCTGTATGCCGAACGTGCCGGCGTGTCGGCCAAGGAGATCACTAGAATCTCATTAGGCACGAGCATCGGCGACAAAATCCTCGGCCTCAAAAGCGGTAACGTTGCCGCCGTCGTGCTCGATCCCGCCGGCACCGTCGCCGCCGAACGTGAAGGGCTGCGCAAACTTGTCTTCATGGGCGATATTTTCACCCTACCCTTTCAGGGCTACGTCGCGACCAATCAGAAGCTCGCCGAAAACCCGGCGCAGGTCAAAAGATGGCTCCGGGCGATGACCCGCTCTTTACTGTTCATCCGAGAGCGGCCCGAAGACGCTGCCGACATCGCGCTACGCCGCTTGAGAATTAGAAACATCACCAAGCCGATGTTGACCGAGGCGATCCGCAGCTACACCCGCGCCTTTCCGCCCGGCATCCCCGGCGTGCCTTCCGCCGAAGGAGTGAAGAGCATCCTCGAAAACGAACTGCGGATCCCGCTCAAGCTCGATAAGCCGCTCGCCGCGGAAAATTTTTTCGACCTGCGCTGGGCGGAAGAAGTGCGAAAAGAGATGGAAGCGAAAATTGCAAACCCATAGACGCATTGCGCCAAGGCTCGATAAACTTCGCGGAGGCATTCTCATGTCTCGACGTTACCTGCCAATGCTCTGCTGCATCGGCGTGCTTGCCATCGACAGCTGGCTTTGCTCGCCGGCACCGGCGCAGCCGGCACTCAAAAAGCTCCGCCTCGGCATCGCCGCCACCAGCGTGGGCTTTCTGCCAATCTACGCGGCGCATCAGAAAGGTTTTTACCGAGACGAAGGCATCGATCTGGAAATCATCCTGATGTCGCTCGCCGCGGCGAACAACGCCTTCTTCAAAGGCGAGATCGAGTACAGCGCCGGACTCACCGGCCTGGCGCTTGCCGCGACGCGCAACTACCCGGCAAAGATTTTGATCTTCACCATCGCCAAACCGCTGCAATCTTTCGTCAGCCGCAAGGAGATCAGAGAGCCACGCGATCTGAAAGGAAAAAAAGTCGCCGGCAGCTCGCCCGGCGGTTCGGCGACGATCCTGGCGTATCAAGCCTGTACCAGCCTTGAAACATTTCGCCCTTGAACCCGGTAAAGACGTGCAGGTATTACCGATGGGGGGATCGGGCGCCGGGCGGCTGGCGGTATTGGAACAGGGCGTCGTCGACGCCGCATTACTCTCGGTGCCGGAAAATATTATCGCCGTGAACAAAGGCTACAACGAGCTGATCTTTTTGGGCGACGTCGTGAGTTTTCCGCAAAATGGCTTCGGCACTTCGGTGGCGCGCATCCAACAGCAGCCGGATGAAGTTTATCGCATGGTGCGCGCGACCTTGCGCGGTTTGCAGTTCGTCAGCGACGAAGCTAATCGTGAGCAGGCGCGCGACGTCATGATGAAACAATGGCGTGTCAGCGATCAAAAGCTCGCCGCCGAAATGCTCGGCTATCTCAAGCGCGGCCTGGCCAAAGACGCGGTGATCAGCTCCCAAGCGGTGCAGTACTTCATCGATTTGACCCGCGAGACTTCCAACGTGGCGCAACCGATCTCCGCCGCGCAGGTCGTCGATTTCAGTTTTCTCGAAAAAGCGCGTAAAGAATTGGTTCGGTAGTTCCATAACGAGGAGGCGCTATGCTCGAATTCGCAGGCCGGCAGATCCCCACTGAGCTAAAAGAGATTGTCGATCCCAAACGCAGCGTACTGCTAGTCTGGGACATGCAGAACGATCAGGCAGGGGGTGCATTCAACAAAGAAGCGCTAATTCGCACTGCGCCGCCGCTCATCGCCACCGCAGCCAAGGCCGGCGTCAAGACCGTTTACACGCGCCAGACGCCGTTTCTCTGGAGCGAAGAGGCGGTCACCTGGATTCGCCGAGCGATGATCAACGAGAAGGTCGATCATCCGAGCAAGCTCAAGCCGCGACGTGTGAAGGGCAGCACCAACTGGGAGATCATGAAACCCTTCAAACCGGCGCCCGAAGACATCGTCATTGACAAGCGACGGCCGAGCATGTTCATCGGCAACGAATTCGAAACCATCATGCACAACCGCGGCGCCAGCACCGTGGTCATGATCGGCTGCACCACCGACGGCGGCGTCGAGATGACCGTGCGCGACGGCCACAACCGCGGTTTTTCAATGGTCATCATACGCGATTGCGTCGGCACCTACACCGAGGAAGGCCACAATGCCGCGCTGAAAAGAATCGAGCGCTTCGCCGACGTTGTGGAGTCGAAGGAACTTATAGAGATCTGGAAAAGTTAGATGTCGTTGGCGCGCGAAATCGAAGCTATCGTCGAGACGTTTCGGGCGGGAGACGAAGAGTCGGCGTTTTTCACTCTGATTGAGTTGCCTGGCGACATCCTGCCGGCATTGATCGAGACTTTCAGAGATGAACAAAGTTCCGGCATTCGCGCCTTCCTGGTCAAAGCAGCCTGGGAACGTCATGAAGAGGCGGTCCTGCCTTTTCTCAGCGAAGTGCTCCACGACGCGGAAGAAGAAGCGTGGCAACAAGCGCTCGACGGCCTGGTAGCATTTGCAACACCGCAATCCCTGGAGATTCTTCA
>CAVXEP010000018.1:0-128182 GCA_963760795.1 uncultured delta proteobacterium | reverse complement strand
TTCGGCGCGACAATCGCACCGAGAAAATGTTATCGAGTGGTTATCCGAGTTCTGTGAACCTGAGGGGACGTTTATGAATAAGACCAGACGATCGAGAGAAGCTTTGCTCAGCGCGATGGTTTTCATTCTGGCTTCGGGAATTCTTGCGCGGGTTGCGTTGGCGGCTGAGGCGGCGCGCTTTCGCGTCAGCTACGGCGGCACCGCCGGTTACCAATTGCCGTTATGGGTGAATCGGGAGTTGGGCTTCAGCAAGAAGCATGGCGTCGATCTGGAGATTATTTTGATCCAAGCCGGCTCGCCCAACATCCAGGCGCTGGTCGGCGGCAGCTTGCAACTGACGCAGACGGCAGCTTCTTCGGCGGTGATTGGCGCGAACCAGGGGGCGCCGGTGGTGATCATTGCAACTTTGGAAAATAAGTTGCCGATGCTGTTGGTCTCCCGCCCCGAGATCAAAGAGCCGCAGCAGCTGCGCGGCAAGGTCATCGGCATCAATCGCTTCGGCGGCTCCAACGACGCCGCGGTGCTGATGGCGATTAAAGCGTGGAAAATGGACCCCAAAGATATCTCCATGTTGCAGACCGGTGGCACTTCGGCGCGCATGGCGGCGCTGATCACCAAGAAGGTCGATGCGACGGTGCAGTCCTATCCGGAGATCTATCAGGCGCGTAAGCTCGGCATGAACGTGCTCGCGGACATCGGCGACTTCGGTTTTTTCACCAACACTTCGAATATCGTCACGCGTGCCGAATTGCAGCAAAACCGCGGGGCGATCAAGGGATTTCTCAAAGGTCAGATTGAGGGCATGCACTACGTCAAGACCAACAAAGAGGGCAGTCTGAGAATTCTCCGTAAATATTACAGATCACCGACGCCGAGGCGGTTGAGGGAACCTACAAATTTTTCGCCGACCGCCTGGCGCGCTCGCCGCGCACGGAACTGGATGGGATCAAGAATATTCTTCTCTCGATCAATGCCGGGCAAAGAAACCCAACCGAGTTCGTCGACATGAGCTTGCTCGATGAGATTGAAAAGGAAGGATTCGTGCAGAAGCTGTACGGGCAGTGAAGATCTGCGGGATGGACGTATTGTTGTAGGGGTAGACCCCTGTGTCTGCCCGCTCGGACGGGCGACCGCCGGTCGCCCCTACAGTTGAATTCGAAACCGGGGAGAATAGGGTAATCATGTCTACTAAGCTGCGACTTTCGGTCGCCTGCGGCGATTACGAGATCATCCGCGCGCTCAAAGACGGCACGGTGCAGGCGGACGGCCTTGAGCTGGTGGTCTTGACCAGCCATGGTCCGCGGGAGCGCCACTGGCGCATGGCGCGCAATCTTGAATACGATGTCTGCGAGTTTAACGTCGGCGCTTATTTCATGGCGCGCGAGCATGGCGTCGCCGTGACCAGCATCCCGGTGTTTCTGCACCGGCGATTCCGCCATGGGTTTGCATTTGTCAACGTCAACGCCGGTATCAAGTCGCCCAAGGACTTGATCGGCAAAAGAGTCGGCGGCACCAACTTTCAACCGGCCGGCAATATCTGGCTGCGCGGTACCCTCGAAGAGCAGTACGGCGTGCCGCATCAGTCGATCACCTGGGTGGTCGATCGCAGCGAGGACGTCGAGTTCACGCCGCCACCGGGGTTGAAGATCGAGATGATCCCGGCGGAAAACATATGGACACGATGCTCGCCGAGGGCGAGATCCCGGCGATGATCAATCCCTATATTCCCCGGCCCATCGTCAATGGCGACCCGCGGGTATCCTATTTGTTTCCCAACTATAAAGACGTCGAGCGCGAGTACTTTCAGCGAACCGGGATCTTCCCGATCATGCATGTGACCGTGATCAAGCAGGAGATCGTCGACAAGTATCCCTGGGCGGCGGTCAGTTTGGCGAAGGCTTTCGAGAAGGCGAAACAGCTTTGCTATCAGCGCGTGGTCAACCCGCGCATCGTGCCGTTGGCCTGGTTCGCTCATCAATGGCAGGAAGAACGCAAAGTGCTGGGCGCCGATCCCTGGGTTTATGGCTTGGGCGAAGCGAATCGTAAAAATCTCCAAACGATCATTCGCTATTGTCACAACCAGGGGCTGATCAAGAGAGAGATGACCGTCGACGAGTTGTTCTTCGACACCGATCCCGGCGATGCCGGCGGCGATGAAGGGCATTATTGAGGAAAGTCTTCACCACGAAGGCGCGAAGGACACGAAGGTCGGCAGAAGAGTTTCGGAAGCGGAGATTTAACCGCAAAGAACGCAAAAAAGAATGGGGATTCGTAGGGCAGGTTTAAAACCTGCCCTCTTGCCTCGGCGTCACCAAGTCTGGGCGCGAGTTTCTGTTGAGGAGAAAAGCATGAACTCGTTTGGATTTTCTTCACGCGGATTTCTCGGCATGGCGGTGTGCCTGGCGTTGCTCTTCTCCGGGCGAACCGTCAGCGCGGCTGAAGGGCTGCAAAAGCTGCGGGTCGCTTATGCCGCCATCACCGCGGCATTTTCGCTGCCGTGGCTCGCTAAGGAAGCGGGCATCTTCCAGCGCCATGGATTGGATGTCGAGTTGGTTTATATCGCGTCGGGGGCGCGCGCGGTACAGACTCTGGTGGGTGGCAGTGTTGACGTTGCCGAGATCGGCGGGCCGGCGGGGGTCGATGCCAGGCTGGCAGGGGCGGATACGATCTATATTGCTTTGCCGGTCACCCGGGTCTTGGTTTTCACGGTGGCGGCACCGCAGATTCAGCGCATCGAGGAGATGCGCGGCAAGACCATTGGCGTGACGCGCATCGGCACGGTGACGGACTTCTTCACACGCCTGTACTTGCGCCAAAACAATCTCGTGCCGGACAAGGACGTCATGATCCGCCAGGCGGGGGGATTACCTGAGATCGTCGCCGCGCTCAAAGCCGGACAGGTCGAGGGCGGCACGTTCGGTTTTCCCGCGGTGTTGCACGCTCGCGCAGCCGGGTTTCGCGTCTTGGTCGATTACAATACGGCGGGATATCGCTATCCGCTATCGTCGGTGATCGTGACTCAAAAGCTATTGCGCAGCAATGAATCTGCGGTTCGCCGCTTACTCGAAGCGCATATCGAAGCGGCGCACCGGTTTAAAACCGACGCCAATTTCGCCATGAACGTGATCGGCAAATATACCCAGACCAGCGAGCGGGCGATGTTGGAGGAAACCCAGCGAGTCTATGCCGCGGCCTTCGAACGGGTTCCCTATCCCGACCTCGAGGCGATGAAGCTCGGTATCACCCAGGTGAGCGAAACCAATCCAAAAGTGCGCACTGTCGACCCGCGCGAGTTCGTCGATGGCCGTTTGCTGCGCGAGATCGAGGCGAGCGGCTTCGTCAAGCGGCTGTATGGCGAGACGGGAAAGTAACGAACAGGAAAAGATCAGGATTCACCACGAAGGACGTAGTGCGGCACAGCCGCAACCAAATGGGAAAGACCTTTTCACCACGAAGGACACGAAGATCACGAAGGTCGGAGTTCAAATTATCCGAAATATCCACACTCTTCGTGTCCTTCGTGCCTTCGTGGTGAGACGGTTATTTGGCGACATTATCGAACAACCACGGCATGATCACGAAAGGAAAAGCACATGATCATTGATACTCACTTTCACGCCTTTCCCGGAAAATTTCTCGAGCTGATGCCGGAGGCGAAAAATGACGTTCGGGGCGTCGGTTTCCATGCTTTCGATCATCAGGAATATCTCAATGTGATGGACAAGTACGGAATCGATATGGGTGTACTATCGAACACCGGCGGCAGGATCGAAAAAGGCGGCGATCGCGCCACGGCGTTGGAGCTGTGCAGGGTCTTGAACGATGGTTTCGCCGAAGCCCACGCCAAATATCCGCGGCGCTTTTTGGCGTTCGCGCGATTGCCGATGCTCGATATGGAGGATTGTGTGCGCGAGTTGGAGCGCTGCTACAAAGATCTCAAGATGCATGGCGTGATGATGCCGACCAATGTCGCCGGCAAGTACATCGACGAACCGGAGTTCAAACCGTTTTGGGACGCGCTGGCCGCCGGCGGCAAGCCGTTGTTTCTCCATCCGGCCAACGCACCGTGCCAGGCCAATTGGGACAAGTACTCGCTGCACCAGAAAATCCTCTGGCCCACCGACAGCACGCTGGCGTTATCGCGTATCGTTTATGCTGGCATGTTCGACCGCTATCCAAACTTGAAGCTGATCGCATCCCATTTAGGCGCGATGATTCTGTGCTATCTCGACCGGCTCAATTGGCGCGAAGGCGATCCGCTGTGCAAGGAGGAGCCGGAAGTCTATTTCAAGAAGATCTTTTACGACACCGCCGGGCCGATCCGCGCGCCGTTTATCAAGCTGGTCTGCGACACGGTGGGCGCAGATCAGATCCTCTTTGGCGCCGACTATCCGCACGGCCGGGAAGGACGCGACGATCAGTTCTACCCGATGACTTTGAAAGCGATGGAAGAGTTGGATGTACCGGCGGCGGATAAGGAGAAGATTTATTATTTGAATGCTAAGAAACTTTTCGGCCTTAACTAGCTGTTCAACAGTCAATTCGATTCCCTCTCCCGCTGGGAGAGGGTTTAGGGTGAGGGCCGCAGTTTGCTGAGCCCTCATCCCAGCCTTCTCCCAGAGGGAGAAGGAGTATGATTAGGGAGCTGCGGCGCTCCTTACAATTTCAATAGCCGCTTGGCATTACCTACCAAGATCGCCTCTTTGTCGGCGTCGGAGCATTTCAATGCCTGGACCTTTTCGACCGCCATCCAGTCGCCGAGGGTGTAAGGATAGTCGGTGCCGAGCATGAGTTTGTCGGCGCCGACTTTGGCTTTTAAATATTCCAACGTGTCGACGTCGTAGACCAGCGTGTCGAAGTAGAGATTTTTTAAGATAGGCGCTGGGCGGATTTTTCGCCAGTGCCGGGCGAGTTTTCTGACCGGTGGTGAACCCTTTGTCGAAGCGGCCGAGATGAAACGGCAGAAAGCCGCCGCCGTGGAGTGCGCAGATTTTTAAATTGGGAAAGCGGTCGAACAGGCCGCTGTAGAGCATGTAGCCCAGCGACAAGGTCGAGTCGGCGGGATTGCCGCAGACGACGTTCAAACCGTATTCGGTCATGCGCTCGGCGCCGGCGATATGCTCGGGGTGCATGACGATCATGATGTCGAGCTCTTGCGCCTTGGCCCAGAACGGATCGAAGTCGGTGACGTTGTAATATTGGCCGTTGACGTTGGTGCCGATAAAGGCGCCGCGAAATTTAAGATCGACGATGGCGTGCTGCAATACCCTTGCCGCAGCGCGTGGCATCTTGCAGCGGCACCACCGCCATGCCGATGAAGCGATCCGGTCGCTGTTTTGCCAACAGCTGGGTGCAATCGTTGTAGAGATTGCACCAGGCCTCGCCTTGGCTGCCGTTCAATCGATAGCCCAAGCTGTTGGTGTTGGCTTCGAGGGTTGCGAAACCAACCTGGCCCCGGTCCATGATATCGAGATGTTTTTCGACGTCGAAGATTGGCGGCGGCAAACGGTGTGGTTTACTGCCGTTGAAAGACAGCGACCAACTCCCTTTGTCGTCTGCGACCTCAACGCCAAGCGCTTTGCCATGCTTTTGAGTTTCCTCGATCAGCTGCTGCGGCACGTAATGATGGTGAATGTCGATGGCTTTGTGTGGCATTGAACTCTTCGCTTCCTGTTGCATCGCGCCTATTTTGCAAACACCCCGCTTTTTTCCAATTCGACCAGATAACGCCGGTCGATCATGTCGGCAGGTTTGATCGCTTTGGCGCGCGCGTCGAGGGGCGCGATCTCGTCGAGCGATGCTTGCAGCGCTGCTTCGTGGATTTCCAGCCGGTGTTCCATGGCGGCGATCTCGGAATTGTAGGATGCGTCGAGAACCTTCGGGTCGGTGATGCGCAGATATTTGCCGAGCACTTTATAAACTAACGCGCGGTCGCTGTGCATGAGCTTGGTAGCTTCGGCCATGGCGCGCATGAAGCGGCTGATGACCGGGCCGCGTTTGTTGATCAGCGAGCGCAGGGTGACGACGCAGGTGGCGGCATAGGGGATCTTCAAGTCGAAGCCATTGACGACATAGCGGTAGCCGCGCGAGGCGACCTGGAAATCGCCGGGCGCCACTAGGCCGGCGGCATCGACGTTGCCGCCGAGGAGCGACGCCACGGTTTCCGGCCCGCCGCCGGTTTGGATCGTTTGAATATCCTTGCTGGCATCCATGCCGAAGCGGCGCAGCGCCTGAATGACAAAATAGTGGGTGTTGCCGCCGAAGCGGCCGACGGCGACTTTCTTGCCTTTGAGATCCTGCGGGCTCTTGATGTCCGCCTTGCCCATGATGCTATGGGTCAAAAAGTTCTTCATGCCGCCGATGAAGACAAGATCATTGGTACCTTGAACGATGGCGCGGACGTTGCCGACGGCGCCGGTGACGCCGATCTCGGCGTCGCCGCTGATGGTCGCGGCGGTGGCGACCGGCGATGAGGGAATGAAAACCAAATTGAAGTCGAGATCGTATTTCTTGAACAGGCCGGCTTCCCGCGCGATCCATGGCATTGACTGGGACATCACCTGGGCCGAGTGCAGACCCACGAGCCGGTCCGGCGCCGCCGCTGCCCTTGCCGATTCGTCACTTAAGCAAAGGGCGAAAAGTGTCATACCGATAAACAATATTTTCATCATAATCGTCCTCCTCAGCGGGTCATTACGGCCAACGATTCTACATGGAAGGTGTGCGGGAAAAAGTCAACCGGTTGGACGAATCGGAGCTTGTAGCCAAGCTTGCCAAGCGCGGCCAGGTCGCGCGCCAGGGTTGTCGGATTGCACGAGATATAGATCATCGTCGCCGCGCCCAGCGCGCTGATATCGGCTTCAATTCCCTTGGCGCCGGTACGGGGCGGATCGAGGACGATCTTGGAATACTTTTGGCGCTGCTGTTTGAGTTGCGATAACGCCCGGGGCACTGGCGCGCATATCCAATGGATGTTGTCGAGGCCGTTTCTCTGGCCGTTGAGTTTACCGCTAGCGACCGCGGTGCGGAAACCTTCCACCGCGGTGATTTCACCTGCCTGCCGGGCGATGGGCAAAGTGAAATTCCCAGCGCCGGAGTAGAGCTCCAAGACGCGATCCTGTTTGTCAAAGGCGCCGGCGTTCAGGAGTTCGGCGAGCATAAGGCGGTTGGCCTCGGCATTGACCTGGGTGAAGGTGTCGGCGTCGAGTTTGAGCGCTAGGTCGTCTTGCAGCGCCACCGTGATCGATGGTGTGCCCCAGGTTTTGCGCCAGTCGCCGGCTTGCATAATGACACCATTAATAGAAGAGTTTGCCGCACCGACCAGTTGGCCGCAGAGCTCCTCATCGCTTGGCCGCAGCGGTTCGGTGGCTGTTGCCGTGACCACAGTTTGGCCAGTCTCGTCGCCGCTGACGATCTCGATATGCTCGAGGTTGGCAGCGAGCTGGTCGAGCCAGGCGCGCAGCGGCGCGATGACCGCGTTCAGCGGCTGCGCGGCGATCAGGCAAGTATCGACTTCGACTAGATGGTGCGACGCGCCGCTGTAAAAACCCAAGCGCTTCACCGCGCTGACTTGCAACCGAATGCGCCGGCGGTAATGCTCGGCGCTGGGCGAGGCGATGATCGGCCGCAGGTCAAAACCGTCAAGCTTGCCGATGCGCCGCAGGGCGTCGGCAACGCTCTGCTCTTTGGCCTTGAGTTGCTCTTGGTAACCGATATGTTGCCAAGTACAACCGCCGCAATCGCCGACGTAGGGGCAAGGCGGGGTCTGGCGCAGCGGCGATGGCGCGATGATTCTTACGATCTCACCGATGGCGTAGCGTTCTTTGGTTTCAGTGAGTCGGGCGACCACGCGGTCGCCGGGAGCGCTGTTGGGAATCATGATCGCCTTGCCGTCGCTGCGGCCGATGCCGTAGGGGCCGTAGGAAAGCCGGTCGATATCTAGTTCTAGTTCGGTTTTCGGGGTAGGTTGTGAAATGTGTTCGGTAATCAAAGTGTGACAACTTAACCACAATGGGACTTGGGCGGCAACGCCGCAACCGAAGGACAGAAAGACTATTCACCACGAAGGGCACGAAGGGCATAAGTTCGGAACGATTAATCACTCCGAAACCTTCCTGCTCTTCGTCGACCTTCGTGGTGAGATTGCATTAATCATTCCTGGTGCAGCGATTATGGAACTACAAGACGATCCGCGATTCATCAAGGGCATTGAAGAGTTCAACAATGGACTGTATTTCGAGTGCCACGAGACCCTCGAAGAGATCTGGCTGGAGGAGCATGGCGAGGAGCGCAAATTTTATCAGGGCATCATTCAGATCGCCGCCGGCTATTACAAGCTTGAACAGGGCGTGCCGGCGGGCGCGTTGAAGCTCTGGCGTATGGGTATGGAAAAACTCCAGGCCTACAGCCCGGTGTATCTCGGCGTTAACGTCGACGCGCTGATGGCCGGCGTCAGCGCCAATCTTGCCGCGTTGGAAAAAGATCAACAACAAACCGCCAGCGCTTTGGGTGCGCCGACCATCCAGCTGTTCTGTTAACCCTGCCGCTTCATGATTCGCTGCACCGACGTTGGCAAAGTTTACCAGCAGGGCGAGAGTCGGATCATCGCGCTTGCCGGGGTCTCGTTGGAGATTCCCCAGGGCGGGTTCGCGGCGGTGATGGGACAGAGCGGTTCGGGGAAAAGCACGCTGCTGCATTTGATCGGCGGCTTGGACCGGCCGAGCAGCGGCGAGCTGCTGGTCGACGGCCGATTGATTGGCCAGATGGCGGACGACCAAGTGACGCTGTTTCGCCGCAACCAGATCGGTTTCATTTTTCAGTTCTTCAATCTACTGCCGACCTTAACCGCGGCGGAGAACATCGCGCTGCCTTTCGTGCTCGACGGCCGCAGCAAGGCCGAGGCGGATGCGCGCGCCGCCGCTCTGCTGGCAAAAGTTGGTCTGCAACATCGCCAACAGCATCTCCCCGAGGCGCTTTCCGGCGGCGAGATTCAGCGCGTGGCCGTCGCCCGGGCGCTGGCGTTTAACCCGCCGATACTGCTCGCCGACGAGCCCACCGGCAATCTCGATTCGCAAAACGGTAGCGCTATCCTCGAACTCTTGCGCCTGGTCAATCGCCAAGACGGTTGCACCATCGTCATGGTGACCCATAGCGAGGAGGCGGCGGGATATGCCGATCGGAAGATTTACTTGCGCGATGGGCGGGTGGAACGGGTAGAAGAAAATAACAGTCAGGAGTAAGGAGTAAGGAGACAGGAGTCAGGAGTCCTCTCCCACCCCTAACTCCTTACTATTCACTCCTTACTGTTTTTGGAGGGGAAATGTCATTCGAATCACTGGGTGATTTTATCACCGCGGCGGACCAGGTCGGCGAGGTGCTCCATGTCGAAGGCGCGGACCTGGAGATGGATGTCGGCGGATTGACCGAACTGACGGCGGAGAAAAACGGGCCGATGGTGCTGTTCGACAAGTTCGCCGGCTATCCGGCGGGCTTTCGCGTCGCCGCCAACGCCAACCGCACGCTGCGCCGTTTTGCTTTGGCCATGGCTTTGCCCCTCGACATTCATCCGTTGGAATTGCTGCGCCGCTGGCGCGACAAGCGGGCGGATTCAAAACCGATTCCCGCGCGGGTGGTCAAAGACGGACCGGTGCTGGCCAACGTACAGCAAGGCGACGCCGTCAACATTGAAAACTTCCCCGCGCCGCGCTGGCATCCCGGCGACGGCGGTCGCTACATCGGCACCCAGGATATGGTGATCGTCCGCGATCCCGAACAGGGCTGGGTCAACATGGGTTGCTACCGCGCCATGGTGCAGCGCCGCGACCGCGTCAGCCTGTGGATCAATCCGCAGAAGCATGGGCGCATTCTCGCGCAAAAATATTGGCGCGATGGCAAGGCCGCGCCGGTGGCGGTGGTGTTCGGCTGCGAGCCGGTGACTTGGATGACGGCGTCGATGTCGCCGCCCTTCGGTACGTCGGAATATGAACTCGCCGGCGCCTATCGCGGCAGTCCGGTGGACGTCGTCGAGCTGCCGCTGACCAAGCTGCCCGTGCCGGCCCACGCCGAGATCGTCATCGAAGGCGAGATTCCGCCGGAGAGCGAAGAGACCGCGGTGGAAGGGCCGTTCGGCGAATGGCCGGGCTATTACACCCATCAGGGACCGGAAGCGGTGGTGCGCATCAAGCGGATTTACTATCGTGACAATCCGATCATCGCCGGCGCGCCGCCGCTGCGGCCGATCAACTGGAGCAACTTCACCAACTATGTGCATCTATGGGAGCATCTCGAACGCTCCGGCATCACCGACATCAACGGCGTCTGGGGTTTTTACAACGGACTGCTCACCGTGGTGTCGTTGAAGCAACGCTACGCCGGCCACGCCAAGCAAGCCTTGATCACCGCCGCGGGTTTTCGCCATGGCGACATGAAGACCTACTACGTCACGGTGGACGACGACATCGATCCGACGAATCAAGAAGAAGTATTGTGGGCCATGTGCACTCGCGTAGACCCAGCCACCGCGGTCGATGTTCTGCGTGACGCCTGGACCGCGGATCTCGATCCACGCGTCTCGCCGGCCCGGCGCGCCCAGGGCGATCTGACTGTCGGCAGAATGCTCATCAACGCTTGCAAGCCCTTCGCCTGGCGCGAGCAGTTCGCCAAGACCAACGTCTTCGGCGCCGAAGACCGCCAGAAGCTGCAAGCCAAGTGGGGCGACCTGTTGGCGACGATTGGCAAGAAGTAAGCGGGAACTATTCACCACGAAGGCACGAAGGGCACGAAGTTCGGAGCGTAAAGGAGCGCGGACATTCTTGTCCGCGTTTAAGTATCCGATAATCGCGGGTTAGAAAACCCGCGCTCCCTTGAAAAGCGCTTCGGTGCGACGAAAGACAAAATTTTGTAGCCTGGATGGAGTAAAACGGAATCCAGGATTCTTGGATTTCACTCTCCTTTATTTGAGCTTCAGGCTCAATGAGAAAAATATTGACGATTGACGAAAACTGCGGACAGAAATATCAAGAGGGGGGAACCACCAGAAAGATATATCACCACGGAAGGAAAATTCATGGCCCAAGGCAAAATCAAAGTTCGCGGAGTTTATCGTTCGGGCAGTCATCTGCCGATTTGGGAAGTTATGGAGAAAGCCCGCATTTGGCAGAAGGCGGGGCTCGATCTCGTTAGTTTCGAATACTGCGCGATGCCGCCGGATGCGGAACGGGCGTTGTTCAAAGGAGAGATCGATTTCATTTCCGGCGATCATTTGACGCCCTATGCATTGGTCGTGCAGGGCAAGCCGATCGTCAGCATCGCCTCGCCGGTAAACGAACAGAACGCTAGCATCGCGTCATGGAAGCGGATCAAGTCGTTGCGCGATCTGCGCGGTAAGCGGGTCGCCGATACGCCGATGGAAGGCAGGGAGGGCGGATTCCATCATGGCCGGGGCAACCACATGATGTATATGATCCGCGCCGGCATGAAAATTCGCGACGTAAAGTGGGTCGAAAGCGAAAGCTCCGATGAGCAGTTCGAAGCGCTGACATCGCGTAAGGCCGACGCGCGCTTTATTTCCGGTGCCGGGGAGCGTTACAAAAAGCTTGGCATGCACATCCTGCCGCTCGGTCCCTTGCCGATGATCAACGGGCCAACACTGACCACTTCTTACACGGTGCTGCACAAGAAAAAGGGGCTGGGTGAAGGGTTGGTCAAAGCGCTGGTGCTCGGCATTCACTTCGCCAAAACGCAGCGGCAGAAGAGCCAAAAAATATTAGACGGCCTAAACAAAAGAACCGGCGAAGATTATCAATACAGCCGGTTAGAGCGCATGCCGAGCAAGCCTTATCCAGATGCCCAGGCGATCATCAACGCCTACGAACTTGGCTGCATCAAGGCGCCTGAAGCCAAACAGTTGAGCCCCATGGCGCTATGGGATTTGCACTATCTGCGCGAGCTCGACAACTCGGGATTTATCGATAAATTGTACAGGCGGAAATCTGCCAGGCGTAGATCGCATGCAACGGCGAAACTACATTTCACCACGAAGGCACGAAGAGCACGAAGTTCGGAATACTATTTATCGAAACCTTCGTGTCCTTCGTGAACTTCGTGGTGAAAAATTCTTCCGGTCCAAGGCAGAAAATGGAGGGTTTATGAAAAGATTGACGCTGCTGAATTTGTTTTTCATGGTTTTTTTCGGCGCGATGTCGATTCTTCACGCCGCGTCGGCACAACCTAAGCGCGGCGGTACGATTACGTTGGGGGTTAGCAAAGAACTCGCGCTGATGAACCCACTGGTGAACACCAGTTCCACTGAGGCACGGATTCGCGACCTCATGTACGAGCCGTTGCTCGCCAAAGACTTGAAGGGCGCGATTCAACCGCGGCTCGCCGAATCTTGGGAGATTTCCAAGGATCGAAAGGTTTATACCTTCAAACTTCGGCGCGGCGTCAAGTTCCACAACGGCGCGGAGCTGACGGCGGACGACGTCAAGTTCGCCATCGATTACACGATCAATCCGAAGAATGGCGCCTACGGCTTGGACGATCTGAGCGCGGTGGAGCGAGCGGAAGTCGTCGATAAATACACCCTCCGGATACACCTCAAACAGCATAATCCGGTCTTACTTTCCTTGCTCACCGAGATTCGCTCATTCTCGGCGATTCCCAAGGAGTCTCTCGCCGAAGGAATCAGAAAGCCGGCGAATTTTCCTCCCGGTACCGGTCCTTTCAAGTTTGTCGAATGGCTGCCGGGCCAGCGCATCGTTTTCGATCGGCACGAGGACTATTGGGGCCAGAAGGCCTACGCCGACCGCGTGGTCATGAAAGAGATCGGCGACAACACCGTGCGTTTCACCGCCCTGCAGGCCGGCGATGTCGATATCATCGAGCGCACGCCGTACGAGTGGGTGCAGCAGATTGTTGAAGGAAAAGTCAAAGGCATCGGCTTTGCCAAAGCGGCCCGTGCCGGCGCGCGCAATCTAGAATTTAACGCCGCCGATGCGCCGTTTAACAATAAGAAATTGCGCCAAGCGATTGCTCACGCTCTGGACCGAAAGGAAATTTTGCAAGCAGCCTACCATGGTTTGGCCGAGGTCGGTGACCAGCGATTTCCCAAAGGGCACCATTGGTATTTCGACGTTGCCGCGCTCCAGTACGATCCCAACAAGGCGAAGGCGTTGTTGAAGGAAGCCGGTTATAAAGGCGAGACCCTAGAACTGATGGGCAACCGGGGCGAGGTCGCCGATGTCGAAGGCGCGGTCATTCAAGCGCAGCTGCGCAAGATCGGCGTCAAGGTTGAGCTCAAGATTCTCGAGCGCGCTTCCGCTCTCGAAGCCAGGCGCCAGGGCAAATACATGTTCAAGCTCGCCGGCGGCAGCGACTTTCCCGACCCACTACCGGCTTATGAAGAGTATGCCTGCGAGCCGGATCCGCGTAATCGCCGGCTCAATGAAAGCGGTTATTGCGACAAGGAATACGACGCGCTCTTGCGTAAGGCCGAGGGCGAAGTCGACCCGGTCAAGCGGCGCGCGTTGTTCAAGCAAGTGGTCACCAAAGTCGTTCAGGATGTGCCGATCTTCGCCATCGGCTTCACGCCGCGCTTTTTTACCTTCCGCGACCATATAAAGGGCTTTGTCACCAATGGCAGCGGCGACTTCGAAGTGTGGGGCGGCGGCCTAAGCCGCGCCTGGGTCGATAAGTGATAGATTCTGAATTCACCGCGAAGGCACGAAGGACACGAAGGGTTGGGACAAATAATATTCCGAACTTCGTGCTCTTCGTGCCTTCGTGGTGAAACAATCTTCGCTAACCAAGCGCACAACCAACGTTGCAGTAGAGGCGATAACCGTCCGCTTCCCTCATGCTACTCCGCTATATCGTTCAACGCATTTGGCAGCTTATTCCCGTGCTCATCTTGGTGAGCCTGGCGGTGTTTTTGATCGTGCGGATCATTCCCGGCGATCCGGTTTTGGTGATGATGGGCATCGACGCCGATGAGCGGGCGCGCATCAGCGACGAGCAGTATCGCTCGCTGCAGCGGCAGTTGGGTTTTGACCGGCCGATTTACCTGCAATACTTCAACTGGGTCGGCCGCGTCGTCCAGGGCGATATGGGCATGTCGCTGCGCTCGCGCCGGCCGGTTTTCGAAGTCATCTTCGAACGCTATCCGGCGACGATTTATCTCGCCGCCATCGCGTTGTTGACCGGCCTGTTGATCGCCGTTCCCGCCGGCGTGATCGCGGCGATCCGGCAAAACACTGCCGCTGATTACGCCGCCATGGGATTCGCCCTGTGGGGCATCGCTATGCCTAATTTCTGGCTGGCGTTGATGCTCATCGTCTTGTTCAGCCTGCATCTCGGTTGGCTGCCGTCGATCGGCTATGCCAATCCGTTGGAAGCGCCGTGGCGATTTCTCCAACATGCGTGTTTGCCGGCGATCGTCATGGGCACCGACCTCGCCGCGCCCCTCACCCGTTACATTCGCGCCGAGATGTTGGAGCAGTTGCGCCAGGACTATGTGCGTACGGCTAGGGCTAAGGGGCTGCCTGGGCGCATGGTCGTCGTCAGACATGCGCTTAAAAATTCTCTGATTGCCGCGGTAACCGTGGTCGGCTTACAAACCGCCCGGCTTTTGGGCGGCTCGACTATTGTCGAGACGGTTTTCTCTTGGCCGGGAATCGGCAGGCTATTGATCGAAGCGGTTTATTCACGCGATTATCCGGTCGTGCAGGGTAGCGTGCTGCTGATTGCGGTCACCTACGTGTTCATCAATCTTTTTGTCGATATCGCCTACCAATGGCTCGACCCGCGCATCAAGCTCGAATAGCAGACGCCAAGATGAAACAAGAAACTTTGCCTAGACCTTGGCGCGCTGCCGATGGCGCGAATTCCTTCTGGCAGCGATTTTTCAGTGCCTGCCAAGTCATTGCGCGCAACCGCATGGCGCTGATCGGCGTCGTGATCGTCGGCACCTGGCTGCTCACCGCCCTGGCCGCACCGCTGATGGCGACCCATGATGCCTACGAGATTGACATTGCCCAACGTCTCAAGAGTCCGAGCGCGGCGCACTGGTTGGGCACCGACAACCTCGGCAGAGACATGTACAGCCGTATCGTGTTCGGCGCGCGCACCGCGTTTCAAGTGGCGATCGGCGCGGTGTTTCTCGGCGCCTTCTTCGGCATTCCGATCGGTGCGATTGCTGGCTTCGCTGGCCGTTGGGTGGACTCGGCATTGATGCGTCTGATGGACGCGATTATCGCTTTTCCCGGCCGGCTCTTGGCCATTGCACTGGTCGCCTCCCTTGGCGGCGGGCTATATTCTCTCTATATCGCGCTCGGCATCAATTCGATTCCGTCCTACGCGCGCATAGTCCGCGGCGTGGTCATGTCGCAAAAACAGAAAGAATACGTCGAAGCGGCGCGCATGACCGGCGAGTCCAGCTGGAGTATTCTGTTCCTGCAAGTACTGCCCAATTGCATGTCGCCGCTGCTGGTGCGGCTTAGTCTAGACTTCGGCCACGCGATCTTGGCGGAGTCGTCATTGAGTTTTCTTGGCCTCGGTCTGCCGCCGCCAACCGCGAGTTGGGGGCTGATGTTGAAAGAGGTGACGCCTTTTCTTCAACTCCAGCCGATGGCGGCGTTCTTTCCCGGGCTGACCATATCGTTAATTATCTTAGGGTTTAACTTGCTCGGCGACGGCCTGCGCGATGTCTTCGACCCGCGGCAGTATGAACGATAAAATCATTTCACCACGAAGCCACGAAGGACACGAAGAGTTCGGACAAGTTAATATTCCGAACTTCGTGGTCTTCGTGCCTTCGTGGTGAATAGAATCTTGACCGCCATGGCTACGCCACTACTGGATGTCAAAAATCTCTCGATCAATTTCAACCTGCGGCGCGGCACGCTGGCGGCGGTGCGCGATCTGTCTTTGTCGCTGTCGGCGGGTGAGACATTCGGTATCGTCGGCGAAACCGGCTGCGGCAAGAGCGTGACTTCGCTGTCGATTCTCCGCTTGATCCCGTCTCCGCCTGGTGAGATTGTCAGCGGCGAGATCCTCTTCGAGGGTCAAGATTTGCTCAAGAAGAGCGAGCGTGAGATGGAGAAGATTCGCGGCCGGCACATTTCCATGATCTTTCAGGAGCCGATGACCTCGCTCAATCCGTCGCTCACCGTCGGCGCGCAGATTGGCGAATGCTACCAAGTCCACATGGGCCATTCGAAAAAGGTCGCCCGGGATTTTACCGAGCATGTCTTGGCGCTGGTCCGGCTGCCGTCGCCGCATACCTTGGCGGATCGCTATCCCCATGAACTGAGCGGCGGTATGAGGCAGCGGGTGATGATCGCCATGGGGCTTGCGTGCGAACCCAAGCTGCTGATCGCCGATGAGCCGACCACAGCCCTAGACGTGACGATTCAAGCGCAGATTCTTGAACTGCTCCAAGAGCTTCAGGAAAAGTTCAAGATGGCGCTGATCTTTATTTCCCACAACCTCGGAGTGGTGGCTCGGTTGTGCGATCGGATCGGCGTTATGTACGCCGGCTCCATGGTCGAGGTGGCGGACAAGAAGGCACTGTTCACCCAGCCGCAGCATCCCTATACCATCGCTCTGCTCGATGCCATACCGCGACCGGAGATGCGTCATGAATCTCTGCGCGCAATTCCCGGAACGGTGTGTAATTTATTCGATCCGCCGCCGGGGTGTAGGTTCCATCCGCGCTGTGCCAAAGCGCGGGAAATTTGCCAAACCGAAGCGCCACGGCTGGAAGAAAAAATGAACCAGAGCCAGGCGGCCTGTTATTTTCCCGGGGCTGATCGGACGACCTGATTCGGAGATTTAACCGCAAGTTATCCAAAGACCGCAAAGTAGATTTCTGATGTTCTTGGGCGGGATTGAAAATCGCCGGCTCAGCTGAGTTAATCGAAGATCGCACTGCGAAAATTTTAAAATGACCAACTCCCTCCTCGAGGTCAAAAACCTCACGAAGCACTTCGATGTCAGCAGCGGTCTGTTCGGCCGCTGGCTTGGCGCCGGCAAGACGCTCAAGGCGGTGGACCGGATTTCCTTTGACGTCCCACAGGGAAAAACCTTCGGCTTGGTGGGTGAAAGCGGATGCGGTAAGTCGACCACTGCACGGCTGATTGCCAGACTCATTCCCGCCACCGAGGGCGAGGTGTGTTTCGAGGGCCGTGAAATTTTGCGCTTGCCCAAGCGAGAGCTGCGTCGGTTGCGTAACCAAATTCAGATGATTTTTCAGGATCCCTACGCGTCGCTCAATCCGCGCATGCGCGTGGTCGATATCGTCGGCCGGCCGCTGGTGATTTTTTTTGGCGCCAGAGGTCAGAAAAAAGTCGACCGGGTGGTTGAGCTGCTGGAACTCGTCGGCCTCGGCGCCGATCATCTTTACCGTTACCCCCATGAATTTAGCGGCGGCCAGCGCCAGCGTCTTGGTATCGCCCGGGCGCTGGCGGCAAATCCCAAACTAATCATCGCCGACGAGCCCGTGTCATCTCTCGACGTGTCGGTGCAGGCCCAGGTGCTGAATCTTTTGCGTAGGCTGCAGCGCGAGCTGAATTTGACTCTGCTGTTCATTTCCCACGACTTGAATGTTGTCGGTTATCTCGCCGATACCGTCGGTGTGATGTATGCCGGCAAGATGATGGAAATCGCTCCGGTTCAGGACATTTTCAGGAACCCGTTGCATCCCTATACCAAGGCGCTGCTGGCGGCAAACCCGACCGTGCAATCGTTCATGGACGCCGCCCCGCAGACGCTCAGGGGCGAAGTGCCGTTGCCGGTGAATCCTCCGCCAGGCTGCCGGCTCGAGCCGCGCTGTCCAATCAGGGTTGAAAAATGCCGCGCGATGGAACCATTATTGGAAGCGAAACAAAGCGACCATTGGGTTGCATGTCATGAATTGGACTAGATAGCAGGTAGGAGGAGGAAATGGAGATCAAGCATAAACTCATCAGCGCGGACTCCCATGCGGGATTTGATCGCGACGATTTCACCAAGCGCATGTCCGCCAGCAAATGGGGCGAGCGCATTCCGCATATTATTGAGCAGAACAAAAACGGCGAACGGATCGATCATTGGTCGGTGTACGGCGAGCCGCAGCATGGCAATGTCGCCAATTGCCCAGCTTTGATGGGCGAGCCATTTCCGACCTATCCAAAACTCTACGAAGAAATACCCAAGGCGTATCACGATCCGCAGGCGCGCTTGGCGATGCTCGATGGCGATGGCGTCGACGCCGAGATTCTGTTTCCAAATCCGCCCGGCGGATCTTTCTTCGAGTTTGGCGATATCGAGTTCGAGTTGGATGTCGTGCGCGCCTACAATGACTGTCTCGCGGAGTGGAAACGGGTCAGCGACCGCTACGTGCCTTTGGCGATCGTGCCGTACTTGAGCGCGCCGGCGGTGATCAAGAAAGAACTCGAGCGCGCCGCGGCGGCGGGCCATCGCGGCGTTAATCTCATGGGACAGATGCCCAAAGGGCTGCCGCATATCACCGATGCTTTCTGGAATCCGCTTTGGGAAGTTTGTCAGGCGTTGGAGCTGCCGATTCATTTTCATGGATCGGCCGGGTTGAGCGCCGGTGCATCGGTGCGCAAGTGGAGCGGCTATTCCCATCGCCAGGCCCATTCGGCGCAGACCGCGACTTCGGCGGTGACGCCGGCGCAGATCGTGCCGCAATTTATTTTTTCCGGCATCACCGAAAAGTTTCCCGGCTTGATCAGCGTGTTTCCCGAGGCCGGTGTCGGCAGCCTCAACTATGTCATCGCCACCTGCGATCACGAGTGGGAGAGCCGCCATCTCTGGACCGAAGGCATCACCACGCGGCCGAGCGAGATCGTGCGCCGGCAGATGTACGTGAACTTTTGGTTCGAGGCCGAAGGCATCAAGCTGCGCGACGACATCGGCGTCGACAACATCATGTGGGAATCGGATTTCCCCCATGTGGCATCGTACTATCCGCATTCCTGGCGCGAGGTCGAGCGCGTGCTCACCGGTGTGCCCGAAGCCGACCGGCGTAAGATGCAGTATGAAAACGCCGTGCGGCTGTACAAGATCGACGCGGTGTTGCCGGCATGGCGATTAGTCGAAGTTGCCCTGCGCGATGAGAAAATCGAATTTCACCACGAAGGCGCGAAGGAGCACGAAGTTCGGCAGTTTAAACTGACCGAACCCCTTCGTGTCTCTTCGTGTCCTTCGTGGTGAATAGTCTCTAGAGAGGAAATTTGCATGCATTTGAAATATGGCTTTGTCAGCGTCGACGATCATGTTCAGGAGACGCCGAATCTGTGGACCAGTCGGGTGCAGAAAAAGTTTGCTGACCGGGTTCCTCATTTGGTTACTGCCAAAGATGGCAGCGAGCAGTGGTTCCTGGATGGGCAAATGCTTCTGGACGGCCGCACTGCGCGGGCCGGGGCGTTGATGGCGGATCGCAATGAAGATCCCAAACGCTGGGCCGATGTGCCGGCGCCGGCGTTTACCCCGGCGGAGCGCTTGAAGGCGATGGATTCTGCGGGCATCGACTATTCCGTTCTCTATCCGACGGTGGCCGGTTCAGCGGGGGAGACTTTCGGCCGCCTGCAAGACTCCGAATTGGAAATCGCCTGTGTCCAAGCTTACAACGATTGGCTGATCGACGAGTGGGCGAGCGCCAGCGAGCGCTTCATCCCGCAATGCCTGGTGCCGATCTGGCCGGTGGAAGCGGCGATCGCCGAGATCAAGCGCGCGGTCGGCCGCGGCCATCGCGGTGTGATCTTGCCGTCCTTGCCCATGCATTTGCGTGACGTTCCCCATATCAGTGGTCCTGAGTATGACCCGCTCTGGTCGGTGTGCGAAGAATTGGCCGTGCCGGTTTGTCTCCACGCCGGTGCGTCGCCGGAATTACAATCGCCGTTGCCGCCGAACATGAAACCGGCGCTGGCCGCGGCGGTGGACGCGGCGACCAAACCGGTGTCGAGCGTGTTCGTGATTTCCCTCTATTCTTTTTCGCGGGTCTTGCTGCGCCATCCGAAACTGCGCTTGGTGTTGGCCGAGAGCGCCCTCAGTTGGGGCATGCTCTACTTGGAATGGGCCGATCACCAGTTCGAACATGACGGTCTCGCCCGCGAAGGTTACGACCTGACACCGTTGCAGATGTTCAAGCGGCAATGCTTCTTCAATGCCTGGTACGACCCCGTCGCGCCCTTCACCGATTACATCGGCGCCGATCGCATTCTCTGGTCGGCCAATCTTCCACTCGCGAACTCGACCTGGCCGCGCACCCGGGAAACCATCGATCATTGCTTCAAGGGAGTTTCGGCGGAAGACGCGCGAACGAGTGTTGTGGAGAAATGCCGCGGAGCTGTATCGGCTGTAGAAGTTGGATAGCGGATTTTCAGAACTCGTTCCGATCGATGCTCCGGCGCGAAATCTTTAGATCGTAAGGTTTGCTCCCGCCTCCAAGCGAAAAGACGACAGGTCAGTCGAGGCACGATATGAAGGCAGTCTGGTACGACAAGCAAGGCCCGGCGCGCGAAGTCTTTAACTACGGCGACCTGCCCACGCCGGAAGCCGGCCCCGGCGAAGTTCGCATTAAGCTTGAAGCGTCGGGCGTCAATCCGTCCGATACCTATCGCCGCGCGGGCACCGTAGACCCGATGGAGTATCCGCGCGTGATCGCCAACAGCGACGGCGCAGGCTTCGTCGACCAGATCGGTTCAGGCGCCAAGCGTTTCAAGGTCGGCGACCGAGTCTGGCTCTACAACGGCCAGCGTAACGGCCGCGCCTTTGGCACCGCGGCTGAATATATCGCCCTCGACGAAAACCTGGTTACGCCGCTGCCGGACAATGTGTCGTTCGCGGCGGGCGCAACGCTCGGTGTGCCCGGCATGACTGCGTGGATCTGCCTATTCCACGCTGGTCCCATCGACGGACAAACGGTGCTGGTGACCGGCGGCGCAGGCGCGGTCGGTCACTACGCCATTCAGTTGGCGAAATGGGGCGGTGCGCGCGTCATCACGACCGTGAGCACGCCGCAGAAGGCCAAGATCGCCCAGGCCGCCGGCGCGGACCTGGTGATCGACTACAAGCAGGAGGACGTCGCTGAACGGGTGGGCAAATTCAGTCCTAAGGGTGTGGACCGCATCGTCGAAGTGGACTTCGGCGGCAACATCGCCATCACGGAAAAAATCCTCGCGCGGTTCTCGCACCATTGCTGTCTATGCCAGCAAGGGCAATCTGGCGCCCAAGGTGACGGTCCGCCTGCTGATGCGCAAAAACGTCACAATTTACTTCCTGCAGCTTCCGCTGACGCCGATGGCGCTGCAGCGAAAGGCGCAGGCCGGAATGGCCGAGTGGCTCGCAGGCGGGCGCAGAATTCATATGGTCGCAGCGCGGTTTCCTCTGAAGGAAACCGCCGAGGCTCACCTTGCGGTGGAAGCTGGCACCAAGTTGGGCACCGTTATCGTCGATTGCACGCGTTGAGCGCTGGCGGATTCGAGACAAAAAATTCAGGAGGAGGAATGGGATCTTTTACTTCCTGACTTTCTTGTCAGAGTGTGCTGTTTAACAATCTGACCCTCATTCCCCTGGTATGGAGCTTTCCCGAGCGTTCACACCATCGGCAACCTCAATTGCCGGCTTCCTTTAACACCTCGCGCAGCGCGGTGAAATCCATAACATCGGTGAGTGCAACATCTTTGACTAGACGGATATCCTCTTTAATTGTTTTTACGTAGTCGCGTAGCACGTCGGTTTCGACGGTGCCGTCCTTGGTCAAGCTTTGCAGCGTCGCGTCGATCATTTCGGCGGCGATGTCCGGTTCTAGTTTGTACGTGCGCGCGAGGAACGCGGTGGCTTCTTTGCGTTCGCTTTTCAGGGCACGCAAGCTGCCCAGGAAGGCGCGCAAGAAGCGTTTGACTTGGCCGGGATTGCTTTGCATTTTCTCGATCGTCGTGGCGATGCCGACAAAGGGCTCGGTGACATGTTTGCCGGCGAACATCAGCTCGGTGAAGCCTTTTTGGCGCAGGCGAAAGTTCCACGGCGGGGGAAAGACCGAAGCATCCACCGAGCGGGTTTCCATGGCCAACATGCGTGTCGACGATTGGCCGACGACGATCGTCGTCACGTCTTTGTCGGGATTGAGGCCCAGCGAGCGTAGCGCTGCGCGAGCGCTGCGCGCCGCCGAGCCGCGCAACGAGCCGACGGCGAACTTTTTGCCGAGCAAGTCTTTGGCCGACTTGATCGAGGGCTGGACCATGATGTAAAAAAATGGCCGGTCATAGCCCACCGCGATGGTGCGCACCGGTAGCCCCTGGAGCGCGGCTTGAGACAGAGTGCCGAGTTGCGAGACATAATCGACATCCTTAGAGATCAGCGCGGAGAGCGCCAAATTAGGCGGCAGGAACCGATATTCCAAATCGATACCTGCTTTTTTGAAGTGGCCTTTCTCAACGCCGTAACGAAACAATACTTGGTTCATGTCTTCCGAGTTGGTGGCGGTAAACAACACCTTTTCCAACGGCTGCGGGAGACCGGTCGAAGGCAAGCCGATGAGCACGATCGGAATCAGCAGTATCAACGTTGGTAAGCGAAACAGAATGACAAACATCCGCCTTTCCTTTCTGTTGCAACGATCTCGCGATCGTAGGAAAACCGTAGTCGGCTGTCAATCAATGGAAACGATCTGCGGCATCGGTTTATATGCAGCGCTAGTGAATTAGGAGAATTCGATAGATGGGACTGAACAAATTTCGCGCCGATCACGTCGGCAGCTTGCTGCGCCCGCCGGAGCTACTTAACGCTCGCGCGGTTTTCACCGAGGGACGCATCGACAGCGCGCGCTTGCGAGAAATTGAAGACCAAGCGGTGCTCGCGGCCATAGAAATGCAGCGTGCCGCGGGTATTAATCTATTTACCGATGGCGAGTATCGGCGCGCGACTTTTCGCAGTGGATTCGCTGAAGCGGTAGAGGGATCTGTCGCGGTGCCATCCGGTCGCGATTGGCAGAAGCTTGAGAGCACACCGCGTCGCAACGGGGTGGAACGAGTGGTTGGCGCCAAGCTGCGCCAAACCCGTCGCATCACCGCCCACGAGTCGTCGTTTCTACTGCGTCATGCTCATGGGCCATGCAAGGTCACAGTGCCCAGCGCGGGTTATCTGGGCAGCCGAAACTACCGCCGCGGCGTGACCGACCGGGCGTATCCGGCGATCGCCGACCTGTTGGCTGACATCGCGGCAATTATTCAAAAGGAACTTTGCGCGCTAGTCGCTGAAAGGGTTTCCTATATTCAACTGGACGCGCCGGGTTATACGGCGTTCGTCGACGCGCAGCAGCGCGCGCAAATGCGCGCCGAGGGGGTGGATCCAGAGCAGGCATTCACTGAGTTCATCGACGCCGATAACGCATCGCTGGCCGGGGTGCCGCGCGATCAAGTGACTTTGGCCATGCATATTTGCCGCGGCAACAGCCGGAGCAACTGGCATTCGCAAGGCGGCTATGAGCCGATCGCCGAGAAACTTTTCAATCAGCTCGATATCGACCGCTTTCTCCTCGAGTACGACACAGCGCGGGCCGGCGGCTTCGAGCCGTTGCGCTTCGTGCCGCCGGGAAAACAAGTTGTGTTGGGACTGATCACCACCAAAGAAGGCCGGCTTGAGTCGAAGGATGACTTAATGCGCCGCATCGACGAAGCCGCGAAATTTGTGCCGTTGGAAAATTTATCCCTCAGCCCGCAGTGCGGCTTTGCCTCGGGAGCGGCGGGTAATCTGATCTCGTGGGAGGACCAGCAGCGTAAGCTCGAGCTGGTCATGCAAACAGCCAAACAGGTGTGGGGTTGATGCTGCTATCTTGGACGATTACATCGGCGCCGATCATCGGCTAATCGTCCACTGGCGAGTTCGACCTGGCCGCGCACTCGGGAAACTATCGATCATTGTTTCAAGGGAGTATCGGCGGCCGCGACAACGTCAGTGGCGCCAGCGCGGGCCGCACGAGTTGTTACCAGGAACGCGCAACAGTGGTCGCCTGCGTTCTGGCATCGTCCCCCGCCGCGCCCCCGAACGTGAACGTTAGCATTTGCGTGGCGCCCGCGGTTTGAGGACTCCCGCTGTGCAGGCTGTCGTGGCTGATCCCGTGGCTGCGGAATCGGCGAGAGGTTCTGTCCTTGTTCGAAGGTGATGCGGCCCCATTACGTCAGCACAGTGCTGAACCCGGTCCCGCCAGCGGCGCCGGAGTCATCAAGGCAGATCGACTTGCTGGCAGGCAGTGCATGACCAATCCTTTAAGAGCACCTTCAGGTACGCGCTCGCGTCGCGGCCCCTCACGACGCGACAGCGGTGCGAGACGCCGCTCTTACATTGTACAGTCACATTGACCGGAGGTGTCGAGATCGATAGCCTCACGAGAGCATTACCCACATCGCAGGAGGTCGGTATGTCCGAAAACACCACGGCACAGTTGGCTCCCTCGCACGGTGCAGCTGGGAATGCGTACCTCAGCGGCAACTTCGCCCCGATGACCAGCGAGACCACCGTTTTCAGCCTCAAGGCCCGTGGTCGAGTCCCAGATGAGTTGGAAGGCAGGCTCTTGCGCATCGGCCCAAGCCCGATCGGCCCCGTGGACCGGGCCCTCTACCATTGGTTCACGGGGACGGGCCTTGTGCATGGCCTGCGTCTGCGCGGCGGGCGTGCGGAATGGTATCGCAGCCGCTTCACGATGAGCGTGGACGCGGCCGCGGCCCTGGGCAAACCCTTAATTCCAGGGCCAGGCGACGGTCAGACGTCTGTGAACACCAACGTCACGCTCATCGGGGGCCGTGTGCTGGCTATCGTGGAGGCTGGTCAGCTGCCGATCGAATTGGACTACAACCTGGAGAGCGTCGCGCGCTCGGATTTCGGCGGGACGCTTGAAGGCGGTTTCACCGCGCATCCAAAGCGCGATCCCGTGACGGGCGAATTCGTCGCCATGACCTACGTGCCAGATCGGCCGACGCTGCGCTATGTGGCAGTGGACGCTGCGGGCCGAGCCGAGACCCGGGCCGACATTTCCGCGCCGCATATGCCGATGGTGCACGATGTGGGCTTCACTCGGAACTTCGTCGTCGTGCTCGACCTGCCGGTCACTTTTCAGCCGCAACGGGTCCCGGGGCATACCTTCCCTTATTTCTGGAACGACCAGCAGGCTCCGCGCATCGGCCTCTTGCCGCGCAACGGCGATCTTGGCGGCCTGATCTGGTTCGAGGCGCCGTCCTGCTACGTCTTCCATATCGTGAACGCCTACGAGGCTGACGGCGGCGAAGTGGTAGTGGATGTGGTGCGCCACCCGCGCACGCACGATCACGACCAGCAGGGGCCGAACGAGGGCACGCCGGTCCTGGTGCGCTGGACCCTGGATCGCGTCCGTGGTCGGCTGACCGAGCGCCTTCTCGACGAGCACGGCGGCGAATTTCCGCGCTTTGACGACCGCCTCGGCGGACAGAGCTATCGCTATGCCTACACGGCGCACTGGTGGGGAGACAAGGTGAGCTCCGGGCCCCTCTACAAGCACGACGTACGCAGTGGACGCACGGAAGCGCACGACTTCGGCACCGGTCACGCGTCCCTGGAGCCGGTGTTCGTGCCTCGCAGCGGGGCAACCGACGAGGACGATGGCTATGTCATGGCCTACGTCTTCGATGCAAAGCGCAACGCCAGCGACGTTGTGATTCTGTCGGCTCAAGACTTCGCCGGTCCGCCTTTGGCGGTCGTTGAGCTTCCCGTGCGTGTGCCCTTTGGCTTCCACGGAGATTGGGTCCCCGACCGGCCGTGACACCTGACCCCACGTCGGCGCAAGCGTTTGCAAGCTTCCTCGTCGAGGCATGGGTTCGATGGGAGAAGAGAGCGAAGCTGACTGGTATTCAGGCGTCCGAGTAAAGATGACGCCGAACATCCAGTTGCACCGGAGCGTCACACAGGCGCCTTCGGCGCCTGCCGCCGCCCGGTGAACCCCTTGAGAGGCTTGAATCATTGCTTCCCAGCCAGCTATGTTAACCTATTACGAATCCTGAGGTTCTCGCATGTTCCAAAACGCACACCAGCGGTCGCCTGTGTTCTGGCATCGTTCCCGCCGCGCCCCCGAACGTGAACGTTAGCATTGCGTGGCGCCGGTGGTTTAACGAAACCGCGGCAGAAGTTCCGTGCTGATCAGCTCCAAGCTCTCTTCGAAGCGATCGTATTGCAGTCGTAGGTCGAAAACCAAATGCTCGACGCCTCGCCCGCGGTACTTTTCGATCTCGGCGGCGCAGTCATCGGGGTTGCCGACGATCAACAAACCTTCCAGGTCTTCGATGGTTTGAAACTTTCCCGACGGCGGTTTGATCCAGTGGCTGCTTCCTTCCGAACTCTCGGCGAGGGCGGCGACGTCGACGCTGTCGCGCGCTTTCCTGCGATCCTTCTCGATACGGGTGATGGGAATATTGCCGAGAATAATTTTCCGATCGGTGATCTGCCGCAAATATCTTACCCGGTCGTCGAAAGTCGCCAGCGGCACGCGGCCGGGAATCCAACCGTCGCAATACTCGGCCACTCGTCGGATCGCGGCGCGCGTGCTGCCGCCGCCGAAGATTGGGATGGGTTCAGCCGGCTTGGGTTCGATGGTGACATGATCGAACGAAAACACCTTGCCCTTGTAGGACACGTTATCTTCGTTCCAGATCAAGCGCGCGATCTCGACGGTCTCGCGCATGATGTCTACGCGATCCTCAAGGCGCATGCCGACCGTGGCGAGTTCCTCGGGATTGAATCCCAAACCGATTCCGGCGATCACCCGGCCGCCCGCAAGATACGAGAGACTGGCGAGGTCTTGGCTGAGTTTGAGCGGCCAGCGCACTGGCACCAGCACCGCGGTGCCTAAGGTTATTTTTCTCGTCACGGCGGCGACCGCCGAAAGCGTAACGAAGGGTTCGACGAACCTTAAGCCGGCCCGCTCCATGCCGTGCGGGTTCCAGATCAAGTGATCGCGCACCCAGATGGAATCAAATCCCAATTCCTCGCACAGCTTACCGCCGTCGATGATGCGTGACGGTGAAACGGTTTTGCCGAAGTGCGGTAGTAACACGCCAAATTGCATTTTCACGACCCCGTTAGTCACTTAACGCGGTTCATTCTCCGAATCATCGACGATGTGAAAATCCTCTCCGGCCGGAGCGTAGATCTCCAGCACGCGGGCAATCTTGTCGCCACAATTGCCGGCCTGGTGGCGTACGCCAGGCGGGATGAAGGCCACCTCGCCGGGGCCGAGGCGATACTTTTTCCCCTCGACGATCGCCTCGACGTTGCCTTCCAGGACGACGTAAATATTTTCCGCTTTCGCGTGATAGTGCGTCGGGCCGGGCCCCGAGTCGACGTTGATCAGATTGATATGCACGTCGACGTTCTTTGCGCCGTCGGCTTCGTCGACCAGACGGAGCGCCTTGCCGCGGTCCCAGCGCATCAGCCTGATCGGCGCATCTTCGATTCGCATCACCTTTAAGGGCATGAGTTCACCTCCAATTGTTTTTTGAGCAGTAATGGGAAACCCCACACCTTGTCAAGTTGGCCGCGCTCATTGGTTCAACTTTCCCGCCCACCGTGATAGGAGCAGAACGAGACGCATCGCTATGAAATTTCCCGAGACCATCAAACTTTTGCAGTTTCGCGCGGCGTACAACTTGCCGGTGCATGCCGGGGTCGAGAGCGGAATTTTCGCCCACCACGGGCTTGGCGTTGAAGCCGCCTACACGCCGGGCTCTGTGTTTCTTAGCGAAGCGCTGAGAGCCGGCCGATGCGATATCGGCCACACGGGCGCCGACGACGTGATCGCCGATGTCGAAAACACAGAGGGCTCCGACTTGTTCATCTTCATGGGGCTTCATCCGGGTCTTTTCAGTTTGGTCGGCGCGCCGGACTGCCCAGCCGTCAATTCACTGCGCGGCAAATTCATTGGCGTCGATGCCAAAACCAGCGGCCTGGTCTTAGTGCTGGTAAAATTGCTCCAGGACCGAGGCTTTGCGAGAGACGATTATGAATTGATCGAGGTCGGCGGTTGGCAAAGCCGCTATGAGTCCCTAATGGACGGCAAAATCAGTGCGACTCTGTTAACCGAGCCTTTCGTCGAGAATTCCCTGAGTGCCGGCGGTCATCTGCTGGCGCGAGATTTCGAGATGATCCCCACTTACCAAGGCACCTGCGGGGCGGCGAGCCGGAATTGGGCAGAGCGAAATCCTGAGCGCATGATTCGTTACATCCGCGCCTACGTGGAAGCGACCGAGTGGTGTTTCGCGAGCGCGAATCGCCCGGCTTGCCTCGACATGCTCGCGCGCCACAACGATATTCAGGGAAGCGTAGCCGAACGCACACTCGATGCGCTGCTCGATCCACGGCGCGGCCTGTACCCCAGAGCGGCCGTCAATCTGCCGGGAGTTCTGACCGCGATCGAGTTACGAGCCCAACTGGGCTATATGGCCCAACCCGTTCCGCCGGTCGAGAAGTATGTCGATCTTTTCTATTATCGGAATGCAATGGCGATCGGCGAATGAGAATCATGATGAAGGATCTGCGTTGCAGCTTACTGGCTATTTTCCATCCGGGAGCCAGTCCCGGGGCAGTCGTATCGCAAGGCGAAGACAAGGCCGTGGTCGAGAAGTTTATCGCCGGCCAAGCCGGTCAGGAACAAGGCGACGTATTCATAGAGGGAATTTTTTAACAACACTTTTTCTCTCCCGGGTGCCACATCGCCGAACTGCGAGTAGTCAATCGCACGAGTGTTTGGTGAAAATTGCGCTGTTGCGGGGTTTGCGCATAAAGCTGAGTCACACGCTCAAAGAAAATTTATCTCACATCATACCGGCGCTCCACATCGGGCCGCTGTTTTCTTTTCGACTCATCAGCACATAGGATTGAACTGATTTCTCCTACCGGTCGATTTAAATCGATTGGTGATTTAGGTCGGTACCAGCTCCATCCGAGTTGACCTTGACTCCCTGCCACGTTGTGAGAGATATAATTTTGCCTTTATATTAGAGAAGGTGTGCAGTGATACGCTGGCTCGCGGCGAGAGGTCGACATTGCTGGTAACATCAGACAAAGTGCTACGTGCGCAAATACGCTCAATTAATCATGGAGGTTCCCTATGCCTAAACCTTTCGTCGTCACGCCCGGAAACGCACCGAGGCCGTTAAAGCTTGTGGGCGAACAAATCACTGTGCTCGCCTCGGGCGCACAGACCGGCAGCTATGAAATATTCCTGCAACAGGGGCCCGAAAGCAGCGGCCCGCCGCCGCATAACCATCCTTGGGATGAATCGTTCTATGTCATCAAGGGCGAAATCGCCTTCGGCATTGACGGCAGCGAGACCACTGCCTTGGCAGGCACGCTCGTGCATCTGCCCGCCGGCACGACGCACTGGTTCCGCTTCGGCAAAGGCGGCGGCGAAATGATATCGATGACTTCGCGCGAAGGCGCCTCGGTTATGTTCACCGACCTCGATCGCGAGATTTCGCCCGATAAGCCGGACCTTGGCAAACTGGTCGAAGTTGCTCGGCGGCACGGATTAGCCGTTATCCCTCCGACGACGTGATCGCGCGTATGGTTAGAGCTGTTTCGGTTTGAGATCAAGCAGATTGGAAAGGCTGAAGAAAGTTTGGGGGTCAAGTTGCCATGCTAAAATTCCGAATCGTCGCTTTCTCTGTGTTCTTGTTTCATTTTGTCGGGGCGGAGCAGGTGCTGGTTCCGTTAATTATCGGGCCAACTTCGGTAATGGCTGCCGCGAAGACCGATCAAAAGGTTAGTGCCACCGTCGCACTCCCGGGCGTGCAGGTGGAGACCCTGAACCCTTACGGTCACTCGACCACACAGATCTATCCGACTTGGAAACATGTCATCGAGCCGCTGATCGAGTGGAATTGGAGCAAGAAACGCATCGTGCCGATTCTCGCCGAGTCGTGGAGCAATCCGGACCCGAGCACCTGGCTGTTCAAGCTGAAGAAGGGCATCAAGTTCCACGACGGCAGCGAGTTCACCTCGGCCGATGTCGTGCACTCTTTCACGCGCGTCCAGAAGGACCCCGATAGCAAACAGGTGACCTCGATCGCCCATGTTACCGCCATCGAGGCGGTGGACCCTTTGACGGTTCGGCTGCGGACGAAAAATCCGGATGCCGCGCTACTGTTTCGCCTCGGGCAGCGCTTTATCACCAACAAGGCGGCTTATGATCGCTTGGGCGCGGCGGCGGCCGACAAGCTGGCGCTGGGCACGGGGCCTTATAAGTTCAAGGAGTGGGTGCGCGGCCAGTGGTTCGTCGTGGAAAAGAACGCTGGCTACGCGCATAGCGACCACAAGCCGACGGTGGACGAAATCGTCTTCCGCAACATTCCCGAGTCGGAGGTCGCGATCACCTCGCTGTTGAACAAGGAAGTCGACATCATCTCCAACGTCCCGCCTGAGAGCGCCTCGCGAGTGACCGGCCTGGCGCGGATCGAGAGCGCGCGGACGATTAATATCATGTTTCTCGGCATGCACAGCTCGGTGCCGCAGTTTCAAAACAAACTGGTGCGTCAGGCGGTCAACTACGCCATCGATCGCAATGCGCTGACGCAAAACGTGCTCAAGGGCTATGCCTATCCGATGGACGCGCCGGTGGGACCAGACCAATACGGCTACAATCGCGAGATCCGTCCCAAGTACAACCATGACCCGGCGAGGGCGAAGAAGTTACTGTCCCAAGCCGGCTTTCCCAACGGCTTTGAGGTCGATTTCCTAGTGCCCGTTGGCCAATACAACAAGGTCAAGGATGTCGCCGAGGCGATCGGCGGCATGCTCAACGACGTGGGGATACGCGCTAAACTGCGCACGCAAGATCAAGACAGCGGCTTTGCCGCCATCCAAAATGGTAAAGCCGGCATGTATATCTTCGGGCGCGGCGCGGTCGTCGATCCCAGTGAATACCTGCACCAGTATTTTCGCACCGGAGTCACCAAGCGGCTGGAGTTCTCCAACCCGGCGGTGGACGCCGCGCTGGAGGCGGAACAGGCGAGCTTCGATCCGGCCCAGCGCGTGAAGCTCCTGCAAAAGGCGATGTCGGTGCTGATGGACGAAGCGCCGGTGGTTTGGCTGTACCAGTATCAAGGCCTGCAAGGAGTGAGCAACAAGTTCGACTTCAAGGCGAATCCAGGCGAAGACGTCTACGGCTGGGATCTCAAACCGCGGGCACGCTAGTGCGGAATTTCTGAGGTAAGTCGGAGAGATGAATTAGCGAGAGTCTGCTTGCGGCGAACTACGTTCCGTCATGCCGGTGAAAACCGGCAGTCATCCCCATCCCCTTAACCTGGATACCGTTTTTCAACGGTATGACGGACGCTGTCCGTCACCTGGAATCCGCGTTCGCGGGAATGCTTCGTAAGAGAAAGCGGACTGCGGGGAAACGCAACGAGAATCGCTCAGTTTAGCGCCGAGCTATATTTAAAGACTTGCCAGTGGAGTTGGCATGCCGATTCTCGATGGGAGCGCGGACATTCTTGTCCGCCGATTCCCGCGGGCTAGAAGGTTCGCGCTCCTTTCATTCCCCTCACTCCAACATTCCAATACTCCATATCTTCTCACGCCGCTTCTTCCCTGAACAAGCCCAAGCTTTCCAGCACCGGCCGGTCGGTGACGGAGAAAATAATCGCCGGTTCCTTCGTCGATTTGTTTTCGAAGGAGTGCCAGTTCCAGGACGGCACGAAGAAGCAATCGTGGGCACCCCAGCCAAGCTGTTCGCCGTCGCCCTTTTGCTTGCCGACGGTGATGACGCCGCCGCCTTGGACGACGTGGTAGATGGTGCTGCTGGTGTGGCGGTGCGGTTTGGTCGATTCGCCCGGCGGAATCATTTGCACCCAGCAGCCGATGGTCGGCATGGTCGAGCCGCCGGTGATCGGGTGCGAGTATTCTAGCAGCACGCCGTCATGGGCGTCGCGCTGGCCCGAGGCGGAGATATCGTTTAAGGCGCGTTCAGCGTCGCGCCATTTGTAATTGTAAGGCAGGGCGGAGTTGCTGGGGTTGGTCATGCGCGGGCGGATCGCGCCGTATTGTTGCTTGCCGAAACCTTCGGGCTTGACGATGGGCTGGGACGGCCCCTCGGCGAAGTTCTCGTGGAAGGTGGCGTCGAGATGGTTGGTCAGAGGAGCATCGAGGACGTCGAGCCAGACGAGATTTTTCTCGCCACAGTTAAAATGGTCATGCCAGGTCCAGTGGGGCGTAAGCACGAGATCGCCGGGCTCCATCAGCATCTGCTCGCCTTCGACGTTGGTGTAGCCGGTGCCGTCGCCTTCGACGACAAAGCGCAGCGCCGCCGCGGTGTGGCGGTGGCATTCGGCGCGCTCGCCGGGCTTGACCAGTTGAATCGACATCTGCAACGTGCGCGTTGTCGCCTTCTTATTTGTCAACGACGGATTGACCAATTGCACGGTGCGCCGTTTGGCGGCGTCATCGATGCCGCCCAACTTGATCACTTCGCCGGACTCCATCAGGCAGGAATGGATGATCGACCAGGGCCACAGATGCGGCACCAAATCGGGATTCTTCTCGCGCGGCTGCCAGTGGCCGCCCAGGGAATATTCCGCCAATCGATTGTGTAGGGCGATGACTTCGGGTGTTTCCGGGACGGCATGTGAGTCGGCCATGTTTTTCTCCTCGAGCGAATTTGTTGGCTAATCTATCGTTAGAACGAGCGGAGTGTCAACGCGCCGCATTGATCTTGTCTAGGGGGCGGCGCCTTGGCTGTCACGCCAACCACTGGTTTGACACGGCTTGGGCCATCGGTTACGGTTTTTGAAATCAATTTTTTGAGAGTGAAACCATCGAATGTCGACCCAGCCATCAGCGCAGCAGTACCGGATTGAAGAGTATATCGTCAAGGAGCAGCCGTTTTATGTGGCGAGCTCCGATGAGGTGGAGATCTTCGAAGCGGCGTACCGCCAGCGCGTGCCGGTACTACTCAAAGGCCCCACCGGCACCGGCAAGACACGCTTCGTCGAATACATGGCGTGGAAACTGGGCCAGCCGTTGAGCATCGTCAAAGACGGCGCCAAAGGTGCGAAGAATGGCGACGTCGCTGGCAACGGCGCGGTGCCTCTGGTCACCGTGGCCTGCCATGAAGACTTGACCGCCAGCGATCTGGTCGGGCGCTATTTGCTCGACGCCAAGGGCACGCGCTGGATCGACGGGCCGCTGACGCGGGCGGTTCGGGTCGGCGGGATTTGCTATCTCGACGAAATCGTCGAGGCGCGCAAAGACACGACCGTGATCATTCATCCGTTGACCGATCATCGCCGGCTGTTGACGATCGATAAGTTGGGCGAAGTCATTGAAGCGGCGGATAATTTCTTGCTGGTGGTGTCGTACAACCCCGGCTATCAGAACGTGCTCAAGGATTTGAAACATAGCACGCGCCAGCGCTTCGTCGCTCTCGACTTTCAGTTCCCGGATAGCGTGCGCGAGGCGAAAATTATCGAGCATGAATCGGGCGTCGACGAGCAGAATGCCGTGCAACTGGCCAAGCTCGGCCACAAGGTGCGCAACTTGCGCGAGCATGGTTTGAAAGAGGGCGCGAGCACGCGCGTATTGATCTACGCCGGCCGCTTGATCAAGGAAGGCATCGCGCCGCGCCGCGCCTGCCAGGTGGCGGTCACCTGGGGCATCACCGACGACCCGCAAGTGCAGCGAAGTTTAGAAGAAGTCGTCACGGCAATCTTCCCGTGAGAATACCAAAGACAGAATGGCCGCAAAGAACGCAAAGCTCGCAAACGAAGAATCTTAATAAGCGGCAAACCGGCAATTAGAGATCCAACAGAGACTTGCTATTCAACATGAAGGACGCGAAGAGCACGAGGACGAGATTGAGCGCGAAGGTTGTTAGCAATTCATAGTTTGCGAACTTTGCGTTCTTTGCGGCCAATCCTCCCATGTCTGCGATCATTTCACCTGCCGTTGAGCTGGCGCCGATCCGTGAGATGTTGGGGTTTTATTGCCATGCGTTGACCGAGCGGCGCGTCGAGCTGCAGGATCTGCAGCAGCTTGTCGATAAGAACATCGGTTGGTCGAAGAGCGATGTCGCCACCAGCGACGGGGCGGCGATTTTTCTACCTGCTGTCGTCGAGCGCTTCGACGCCCAGGCTGAGAACTATGATTATCTCAAAGTCATGCTCACCCAGCAGGCCGGCCATCTCGAGTTCGGCAGCTTTGAGTTCGAGTTCGAGCGGCCGTCGACGCAATTCACCGATCTGCGGCCGCAGTTTAAAGCGCCGGCGGAATATCACGACCACGATCATGGCCATGAAGGGCATCACGAGCAGGCCGCGGTCACCGAGCTGACGCGGTTTTTTCGCCTATTCCCCAATAAGCGGCTGGCGCTGGACATTTTCTCCATCGTCGAGAGCGCGCGCGTCGAAGCGCGCATTATGCTGGAATACCGCGGCATCGCCGTCGCTTACAGCGCGATGCGTGGGCGCACGCTGGCGCTACGCCAGGAATCGATCTATCTGCCGGCCCGCGAAGCGCTGTTGGAATTTATGATTCGGCTCAGTCTAGGCCGCGCCGATGGCATCAAAGTCCCCAAGAAGCAGGCGGCCGTTGCCCGCGATATCCGGGCGATGATGCGGCTCGTCGGCGGCAAAACCGCCACGGTGGAAGACGCCGCGGAAGCGACATTACGGATCTATGCGCGCTTGGCGCGGGTCAAAAACGACTACTTGGCTGAAGAGCAGTTCATCTTTCTGGAGCTGGCAGATAAGAGTTCAAGCCGTTCAAAACGTTCAAGTCGTTCAAACCGTTGGGAGGATAAAGAAGAAATCGCGGTGCTGCCGGAATTGACTGGGCGTGAGCGAGAATATCTGGCGCCGCAGGGGGTCGATTACCGCGGCGAGTTTCGCCCGGAGCTGGCGCAGTTGCTGACCAAGGCGCAGGCCAATTCGCGCGAGCAGCGCAAATCTCTGACGCCGGAAGAGCTGGCGGATTTGCTGCGCAGCCAGCGCGCGCCCAAACCGCGCGACGGCGAAGATAACGGCGACGAGCAGGATCCCCAGACCAGCCAGATGGTGCAGAACCTCTTGAAGGAACTCGACCAGCGCGATCCGCGCATGCAGAGCGTGACGCGCCGGCCGTCGCCCAGTAACGATGACGACTCCGGGCCGTTGTCGGCGACTCAGCCGAATACTTTTATCTACGACGAATGGGACGCCGCGGCGCGTAAATATCGCGAACGCTGGTGCAAGGTTTACGAGAAAAGCCTGGGCAGCGGCGATCTGACCTTTTACCGCGAGACGTTGTTGAGCCACGCCGGTTTGTCGCAGCAGATTCGCCGCGAGTTCGAGCAGGTGGTGCCGGAACTCTATCACAAGGAAAAACGCTTGCCGGAAGGTTCGGATCACGATCTCGACCTGGCCATCGAGGCGCTGACCGACTTCCGTATCGGCATCAGTCCTTCGGAAAAAATCTTCTGGCGCCATCATAAGATCGAGCGCGATGTCGCGGTGGCTTTCTTGATCGACATGAGCGGCTCGACGGGTGAGGCGATCAAGACCGCCAGCGACAAACCGCTCCCCGGCAACGCGCCAGGCGCGGAGCGCTCGCAGCGGCGCATCATCGACGTCGAGAAAGAGGCGATTGTTTTGATGATGGATTCCCTCGAGGCGATCGGCGACCGCTACGGGGTTTACGGTTTCTCCGGCCATGGCCGCGACAACGTCGAGTTCTACGTGATCAAGGATATAGAAGAGTCGTTTTCCATGGACATCGCCAAACGCTTCGGCCGCATCGGTCCGCTCCACGCCACGCGTATGGGTCCGGCGATCCGCCATACCACGGCGAAGCTGCGCAAACAGCAGAGCCATTCGAAATTTCTGTTCTTGATCAGCGACGGCCGGCCGCAGGATCGCGGCTATTCTCAAGAGGGCGCCGAGAAGGCTCACGCGGTGCAGGATACGCGCATGGCGATGATCGAGGCGCGGCGCGAGGGCATTCATCCATTTTGTCTGACTGTGGATAAGGACGGCAACGATTATTTGCGCACCATGATGGATGACTTCAGTTACGAAGTATTGGCCGATGTGAGTTTGTTGCCGCGGCGCTTGCCGCAGCTTTATAAGAAACTGACGACTTAGAATTTAATGGGTTCAAAACGTTCAAGCCGTTCAAATCGTTGAGGATTCGGAGAGAGATGTAATGGCGGTGACGTACAAGATTATTTCCGGCGATGCGCATTTGGATCTGCCGCCGGATCGCTGGACCCATCGGGTGCCGGCGTGCCGGAAGATGAGTGCTACGCGATGCCGGCCGTAACGTGATAAGGGTTTTCCATTTGGACGGTTAGACAAACATTCGGATTAGGAAACATTAACCGCAAAGAGCCTAGCGCGGCGAAGCCGCAACCGAAAAGGAGAATGGCCGCAAAGAACGCAATAAGGGACGCAAAAAAAAATCCCAAGACGAATTCCGGCTCCACTCGGGATGACGGGTGGTGCCCGGTCACTTAACGTCTTTGCGCCTTTGCGGGATAATTATCCGAGAGCACTGAGGAGGAGGTAATGTCAATGCCCCGCCATTACCAATGTATTTCCAGTGATTCCCATCTCGACATTCGCCCCGAGCGCTGGACGCCGCGGGTGCCGAAGCGCTGGCGCGAACGGGCGCCGCGCACGGTGATCCTCGCCAACGGCAACGAGGGGATTCTCGTCGAGAACCGGCCGCCGCGTAGTCCGGGGGCGACCACCATTACGGGACTGCCCTACGAAAAGCACGGCCTGCAAAAATATTGGTTCGAAGGACCCGGGACTGGCGCGCCCGAGCAACGGCTATGGGAGCAGGATCAAGACGGTGTCGATGCGGAGGTTCTCTACTCGCACGGCAGTTACGCCGAGTTTTGGCGCGGCATCGCTGACGATGATGCCTACAAGGCGATGATCCGCGCCTATAACGAATGGCTTGCCGAAGAATACTGCGCCTACAATCCCCATCGTTTGCTCGGCATGGGCGTGATCCCCGACACCGGCGTCGACGACGCCATCGCCGAGATGACCTACTGTGCCACGGCTGGATTGAAGGGCGTCAATCTCCACCGTTTCCCGAACGGCAAAGGTTACGTCACGGCCGACGACGACAAGTTCTGGTCCGCTGCCCTCGATCTCGACATCTGCGTGACTTCCCATACCAACGGCGGCACGACCCGGCTCGGAGCGAAAAACGATGGCGTCTTTCAGTACCCGCGCACGTTGGTCAAGCCCGGCGGCGGCGAACGCGATCCAGTGTCGCTGTTGTTTCGCTTCGCCGGCGAGCAGCCCATGGCGCCGTTGCAGATGGCGATGGCGGGCGTCTTCGACCGCTTTCCTCGCCTGAAAATCTACTGGGCCGAGAGCCAGTGCGGCTGGCTGCCCTACAGCTTCGATCAGATCGACGACAACTACGAGCGCAACCGCTATTGGGGTGAGCGCGATTTCGCTTTCACAGGGCCGAAGCGGCGGCCGAGCGAGTATTTGAAGGAGCACTGCCTGTGGGGTTTTATGCGCGATGCCTGGGGCATCAAATGCCGCCACGAGATCGGCGTCGATATTCTGCTTTGGGGCAGCGACTTCGCCCATGCCACCGGCGACTGGCCTAACTCGCAACGGATGCTCGCTGAAACCTTCGTCGGCGTGGCCGCCCTCGAACGACAAAAGATGGTGCTCGACAACGCGGTTAAATATTTTCACCTGGACGCCAGCGCCGATCTCGACCGCTATGGCCAGGCGATGCAGGGGATGAGCATCGAAAAGTTCGATGCGCGGCTGTCGGGATAAACAAGCTGGTGATTCTAACCGTTGTTGATGCGGGAAATTTTTCGTCATCCCGCGGATGCGGAATCCAGATGACGGACAGCGTCCGTCATACCGTTGAAAAACGGTATCCAGGTGGTGATGGTCTGGATGGCCGATTGTCCGAGCATGACGGGACTCGTGTCTCATCACCGAAGGAGCGAGACCGTAAACGGGGGAAAGAATGGGAGACCTGCCATGAAGATGAAATATTATTTTGTAGCTCTGTTTCTATCTGGTGGCGCCCACGCTGATTCTTGCCGCTCAGGGCGCGCCGGGCGATTCGGCGAATTTGAAAGATCTGATCGCCAAGGCTAAGGCGTCGAGCCGGACGGTAACGCTGGCGCTCGAGGCCACCGAGCCGGACGTAGTTCGCGGTAAGGAAAAAGCCTTCGAAAAGAAATTCGGCTTTCCGGTGAAACTCGAATCCCAGCCCGGCCATCATCGCGACATGCCGGTGAAAGTCATCGAGTCAGCGAAGTCGGGGCGCGGTGTGATCGACTCGTGGGACGGAGGAACGCCGCTGATCCTTGGCATGTTCCGCGCCGGCAACACGCGCCGGCCGCCCTGGGACGCGATTTACGAGGGATGGCCGCTGGCGAAAAAATTGCGCTCGGTGGTGCCGCAGATCGGTGGCGGGCCGGACGGCACGGTGTTGAGCGATCATTGCATGCACGCGCAAATGGGTAACTGGTCGCTGGTTTACAATACACGGCGGGTCAAAGCGGCGGAGCTCAAGGGCGTTAAGTTGGAAGATCTGACCGGCGAACGCTGGCGCAATCGCGTGCTATGGGACGCCCAGGCGTTGGGGTTGTTCGCTTTGCCCTTCGCGCCGGGGTGGGATGTCGAGCGCATGAAAACATTCGCGCACAACTTGGGCGCCAACGGCACCAAGATGGTCGCCGGCGGCAGCATGAATTTGATCCAGTCGCTGATCCAGGGCGAAGGTGATGTCAGCATGGTGTCGATGAGCTGGGTGTTGCCGCAGAAAAAGCTCGGCGCGCCGCTGGACATCGCGTTTGCCGAGTTTGTCCTAGGCAATTCGACGGTCACTTGTTTGATCAAGCCGCCGGTGAATGATGCTCACATGACCGCGCTGTACTGGGCTTGGGACGCATTCGACGGCACCTACACGGAAGCGCAGATCTCCGGCGCCGGTGCGTTTCGGTTGTTTGCCGAGGAAGAGAAGTTTCTCCCACTGACGCGTCTGGCGCGCCAGAACGGCGTCACCAAGATGGAACAGGTGGTTGGGCCCAAGACGGAAGAAGACGCGGAGAAGGCAAGCGAATATCGCAAGATCGCCATCCAGGCGTTGAAGGATGGCATTGCCAGTAAGAAGAAGATCACGAGATAAAGCGCTTGTCCTGCAGGATTCAAGCCGTTCAAGTGTAGCAGGCATAGAGTGAAACCCGTGATGCTGGCAACTCTTTAAAGCAACGATATATTTCTTGTCGGCGGTGAAAGGTGGATGCAACGCAACAACTCGCTACGCGGGGCGTGATCGGGCGTCCGCGTGACTTCTTAGTTCGTTGGCTTGATTTCCAATCTACCGGTTCGATCTTAGTTCTCATCGTCCTCACGGTTCTCGTCATCGTACCGCTGTTAATCATGTTGCTCGCCAGCGTTCGTCCCGCTGGGGTGATGCCGTTTGCGTCGAGCGTGTTTACTTTTCAAGGTTACGCGCAGGCCTACGGCGGCAGCGATCTGCTGCCGATCATCCGCAACACTTTGATCTACGCCGGGCTTGGCGTCGTATTCGCGCTGCCGATCGCGTTCGGTTTCGCTTTTCTCACCGAGCGCACCGACATGCCGTTGCGCAACGCCATGTACGTACTCATGTTCATTCCCATGAGCACGCCGGTGTTCGCCACCGCCCTGGGCTGGGTTCTATTATTGGGTCCGCGCGGCGGCACCATCAACGTTTATCTACGCGCGATGACCGGCAGCGAGGCCGCGGAGGGGCCGTTCAATATTTATAGCCTGCCGGGGCTGATCTTTGTTCACGTCCTCGGCATGGTGCCGACCATGTGGCTGTTTTTGACGGCTGTTTTGCGGCGCATGGACCCGGTGCTCGAAGAGGCGGCGTCGGCCGCCGGTGCCGGGCGCTGGCGTACTCTACGAACAATCACCGCGCCGCTCATGCGTCCCGGCGTTGCGGCGGTGGCGATATACTTTTTTTTGAGCGGTCTCGAAAGTCTGGAGTTGCCGCTCGCTTTAGGACCGACGGCGGGCATTGAGGTGTTGGCAACGAAAATCTTTTTCAGCCTGGCGCCGACCGCGGATCTCGGCGTGAACTACGGAATTCCGGCAGCGTTCGGACTCCTCGGACTTCTAATGGGCGTGGCCGGGACATTTCTTTATCACCATCTGGTCCGCCGAGCATCGGACTTCGCGGTTGTAACCGGTAAGGGGTATCGGCCGCGAATCATCGAGCTCGGACGGTGGAAGTACTTGGCTCTGGGCGCCATCGGTTTGTTCGTTATTATCAAAGTTGTCCTGCCCTTCGCCGTGCTGCTCTACGCAAGCTTTCTCCGCTTCTATGTGCCGCCTATCGCCGAGTATCTGCCCGACATCAAGTGGACCTTGATTCATTACGAGCGGCTGTTCGACTATCGTTTTTTTGGCAGGTTTTTCGTCAACACATTGATCGTCGCCTTGCTGGCGGCGACGTTGACCATGCTGCTAGTGAGTTTCATCGGCTGGCTGGTGGTGCGCCATCCGTCGCCGTTGAGCAAGGCGATCAATCTGGTGGCCTTCATGCCGCTGGCGATTCCCGGGGTGATCTCGACCTTGGCGTTGTTCCTGATGTTCGTCGGCACGCCGTTGCATGGCACCTTGGCGCTGATCACGCTGGCGTTCCTGGCGCGCTACCTGGCTTTCGGCACCCGTCTAATGCACTCAGCGGTTTTACAGATTCACAAAGAACTGGAAGAAGTATCCCACACCAGCGGCGCCGGAAGTTTTCAAACCTTCTGGCGGATTACCCTGCGCTTGCTCTTTCCCGCCTTCATGAACGGCTGGCTATGGGTGCTCGTGCACGCGGCGAAAGACTTCTCGGTGGCCTTGATGTTGGCGTCGGCCGGCAGCGTCGTTGTGGCCAATGTCATCTACGAGTCCTTTGTTGGCGGACACTTCAATTCCTCCGCGGCGATGCTAGTGGTTTTGATCGCATTCAATTTGATATTCGTCATCGCCGGGCGGAAGTGGATCGGCGCGACCCTGGCGCAATAAAGCCATGGGGCGTTCAAATCGTTCAAGGCCTTCAAAAAGTTCAAATCTTTCGCACCCTGACTCAGTCGAATCATGTCTTCTCTGGCGCGCGTCCTTTGATTGCCATCGCGGCGATCATGAAATCCAACAGCGCCGTGCCTAAGAAGCCGACAATCGTTTGAACCGCGAGATATTTCTCGGTGTAAATGTAGACCGAGATGTTCGCGATGCCGAACACCGTCCAGGTCATCGGACTTATAGCTTTAAGGCTGTTACTTCGCAAAAGGGCGATGAGCTGGATCAATGTTGCGACGGGGAAAATGATCGCTGGGAGCCAGCCGGCAACGTCGATAATGTGAGGATTCATATTTGTCATATCAATCTTTGGGAGGTCTTAGTACGGTTCGAGCGAAGTATCGGATGCGCCAATGTCGTGCCCGTTGAGGACAAGAAACAGTTCCAAGGTCGCGTGGCCGATGAGCGAGAATCGAAAGCCGACGTGGCTAGGCTAGCGCCGATTCCAATGCAAGGAGTTCCTGTGTGCCAAGCTGCCGCGGCTTGAAGGATCAGATTTCGGTAGGTCGCCTAGCCATTCTCCTCCCGATCCAGTCCCGTCATCTCCAGCAGCGGCCTGTCGGTGAACGAGAACAGGATCGCCGGCTCGGTTTTTGACAGATTTTTGTGCGCGTGCCAGCGCCAGGGAGGGACGGTGTAGCTGTCGTGGTCGTCCCATTGGAGGTCGACTGGATTCGGTTTTGTCGACGATGGTGACGCCGCGGCCTTGGACGGCGTGGTACATGGCCGTGCCGGTGTGGCGGTGGAAGCGGGTTTCTTGTCCCGGTTGGAGCAGCTGCAAGTAGCAAGTCATGGTGAGAAAGGTGTGGCCGCCGTCGATGGGATTCTTGTACTCGATGTACAAGCCGTCATAGGGGTCTTGGAGGCCTTGCTCGCCGAGTTCTTTCAATGCGTCCAACGCTTCCTGCCATTTGTAGTGATAGGGAACGCCGGCGGCGCCTTCGTAGTCCACCTTCGGCTGGCGCGCCGGGCCGTAGAGTCGCCGGGCGGCGCCGTGGCCGCGGGTCAATGGCTGCTGTTTGCCCTCGGCCCATTCTTCGCGAAAGATATGGGCGTCGAGATAATTGACCAGGCCGGCGTCCAAGGCATCGATCCAGATGATCGGTTCCTTGGAAGTATTCACATGATCGTGCCACACCCAGTTGGGCTGGATCAGCAAATCGCCGGGTGCCATCACCATCGGTTCGCCGTTGGACGTCGTGTAGGCGCCGCCGCCGGAAACGACGAAGCGCAGCGCGGTGTTGGTGTGACGATGCGCCGCGGCGGCCTCCCCCGGCAGGACGATCTGAAAGCCCATGGCCAATGTCTTGCTGCCGGTTTGCAAGCCGACGTTGCGGCGAAAAGAGTCGGGGCCGATTCTGATGACCTCGCTGGCTTCCATCAATGCCGGATAAATTTCTTTCCAACGCCACAGCCGCGGCTCCATGCGCTGCTCATTGCGCTCGTTCTGCCAGTAGCCGCGCAGCCCCAACTCGGCAAATTTTTTGTGCAGTTGTGTGCGGTCCATCGGTTCTTTCATAGCGGGCTTGGACATTTTTATCCTCCGGGGTTCGAATCGTTCAAACCGTTTAAGTCGTTCATAACGTTAACTCAATGTGGTTGTAGCAAATTCGTCGAATCCCGGCGCAACTTGGGCTTTACAATGGCAACTGTTTCCAGCTATGAGTTAAGAAAATATTCCCCACTTTTACGGAGGTTCATTATGGTTACAGCGAAGGATGTCCAAGGCGTGATGGCGATGATGCCGTCGTTTTCAACCAAAGATGCCGGCGACTTGACGGCGAAAAATACCATCGACGTGGATAATTTGAAAGCCGGTGTCGACAAGATGATCGGCGACGGCATCGACGTCATTACCACCACGGGAAGTTTTGGCGAGTGTTACAACCTGAGCTGGGACGAGTACAAGACCCTGGCGGCGGCCGCCGTCGACGCGGTGAAGAAGCGCGTGCCCTTGTTCGTCGGCGCCACCAGCCCGAACGCGCGCGAAGTCGTCGAGCGCTTGAAATTCGTCCAGGACATCGGCGCCGATGGGTCGCTGCTCGGCGTGCCCTATTATGACGCGCAGTCGCCGGAGTTCATGGCGGACTTCTACAGCCAGATCGCCGAGATGTTTCCCAAGCTGGCGTTTTTGATCTATCACAATCCGGTCAACCACAAGGTCAAGATTCCCGTGTCGGTGTTTCCGCGCTTGGTGAAATGTTCGAACATCGTCGGCATGAAGGACAGCCATCGCGACACCCGCGAGTTCCTCCGGCTGATGGAAATCATCCGCGGCAAGATCAGCGTCATGACCAATCAGGCGCAGATGGTTCCCTACTATCGTATGGGCTCGGCGGGCTGCTGGTCGATCGACGCCTGGATGGGACCGTGGCCGGTGCTACACCTGCGCAATTTGGTTCGCGCCGGCAAGGATCAAGAGGCGATCGCGGTCATCGGCGACATCATGAGCGCCGCCGGCGGCGAGCGACCAGGCGGCAACGAAGGCGCCACGGCCAAGCTGCCCATTGAATTCGCCGGCTATGTCAATCCCGGTCCGGCACGCACGCCGATCGTGAAATTTTCCGACACCGCCATCGAACGGGCGAAGAAAAAGGCCGAGAGCTGGAAGGGGCTGTGCGCCAAGTATAAACCGTTGGTCGAGGCAGCAAGGGTGCAAGCGAAAGTTGCATAAAATTTCGTTCAATGGTTCAAGAGTTCCAAGGTTCAATCGGTGTCCGAGTCCGATCTGACCTTGAACCCTTGAACCTTGAACTTTTGAACAAGTGTTTTGGAGATATTCATGAGCTCTGTTCCGTTGATTCCCAAACAAGCGGCGATCGCCGTCGGCGACATGGTCGACAACTGCGCCAAAGTGAAGCCGGGGATGAATGTGCTGCTGGTCGCGGGCAACGATGGCATGTATGGCGGCGTCAATATCGTCGACTCGGAAACCATCTCGTGGCTGCACTCGGCGATCGTCCAGCGCGGCGCCGATGCGACGGTGGTGTGGTGTGATATTCCTTATCGGCCGATGGTGCTTTGGGGCGAGGGCGCCGATCCCGGCAAAGCGTGGCGTGTGCCGAAGATCGTCGCCGCCGCCATGAAGGGCGCCGACTGCATCATCAGCAACGCCGTCGATCTGACCTTCGAAGAAGAGCTGCGCGAGACCGCCGATATTCTCGAAGAGCACAACATCCCATACGCGCGCAACATGGCGACGACCGGCTCGCTGCTGACGAGCAACTGGGGCTTGACGCCTTACGAATTGGTCTCTGAGATCCGGGTCCAGGCTAATGCGCTGGCGGTGCCGGGCGCCAAGTGGGTGATGACCCATCCCAACGGTTCGCACATCGAAGGTTATGTCGTCAAACCGGAAGACATGGACGACTACGCGCACTATCGCGACATCGGCGTCTACCGGCCATTTCCCGAAGGCGTCTGGTCGTCGATCCGAGCGCGAGACGCAGAGGGGGTCGGCATCATCAACGAGATCGGCGTGATCTGGGCGCGCCATATCGGCGTGCCTTGTCCGTTCAAGCAGCCGGTGAAAGTGTTCATCGAAAAAGGCCAGATCAAAAAATTCGAAGGCGGCGCCGAAGCAGAAACTCTGACGCGCTTCTACCAATTCATTTCAAAATACTTAGACGACGCGGCCTACGAAGTGCGCGGTTTTCACGGCGGCGTCCATCCGTCGGCGATCCTGGAGCCGCACCAGTGCCCCAACGCGCCGTACCGCCACTTCATCGAGCACCATCACTGGAGCAGTTTCCACTTCCACATGGGCAACAGCCGGCGCAGCAAGACGTTTCCCTACTTGATGCATATCTCTGCAGAATTGCGCGGCGGCAATCTTAAGATCGGCGAGAACTACGTCTACAAGGACGGGAGAATAACCGCGGCGGATCATCCGAAAGTGCGCGCGATCGCCGCGAAGTATAAAGATCGGCCGGGGCTGGAGCCGGAGAAATGGTTGCAGACGCCGCGCTGACTCGTTCAAAGTTCAAGGTTCAACGGTTCAAGGTTTTCTCAAAGCCATAGGGAGATAGATCATGCCCAGTAAGTATCGCTTGTTCTCAGCCGACTCACATTTAGAAATTGCACCGTCGCGTTGGACTGATCGCATACCGGCGAAGTATCGCGATCGCGCGCCCAGGCTGGTCAAACTCGCCAACGGTGGGGACGGCATCATCATCGAAGGGCGGCCGCTTTACGTGGTCGGTTTGGCGATTGCCGGTAAGCCCTATGAGCGGCATGAGCTTAGGGGGGTTAGCTACGAAGGGTCGGAAGGGGCGGGATCGCCGGAGCAACGTTTAAAAGAGCAGGACAAGGACGGCGTCGACGGTGAGATTCTTTACACATCGGCTGGCAACCTGAGTTTTTGGCGCGGCATCAAAAATGACGACGCCTATCTGGCAACGGTTCACGCCTACAATACCTTCTTGGCCGAAGAATACTGCGCAGCGAACCGCGATCGGTTGATTGCGTTGGGCGCGCTGCCGACTCATTCCGTCGATGCTGCGGTTAAGGAGTTAGAGTACTGCGCCAAGGCCGGACTGAAAGGCATGATGCTCAACACGTTTCCGAGCGGCAAGTCCTATCCCACGTTGGAGGACGACCGATTCTACGCCGCGGCGCTGGATCTGAACATGCCGCTGTCGGTGCATGTGGCGATGGGACTGCCGGATGGGCCGTTGTTCAAGTACGACAAAGACCCAGGCGAGGTTGCCTTCGGCGGCGACCCGATCCGGGTACTGACGCGCTTCGGCGGCAATAGCGGTTTGAATGCCGTGCAGTTATTGCTATCCGGTGTCTTCGACCGCTTTCCCAACCTGAGAATCTATTGGGCGGAGACGCAGATGGGCTGGCTGCCTTACTACTACGATCAGCTCGACGATGTTTACAAACGCAGCAAGCACTGGATGCAGCGTTACTTTGACCTGAAACCGTTGGCCAAAGAGCCGAGCGCCTATTTCCGCGAACACTTTTATTGGGGATTTATCTATGACCGCATCGGTCTGCGCATGCGCTACGACGTTGGGGTCGATAAGATCATGTGGGGCAATGACTTCCCGCACTCGGCCGGCGACTGGCCCAATTCCAAGCGGGTCATCGCCGACATCTTTTCCGGCGTGCCGGAAGACGAGAAGCAGAAGATGCTGGTCGATAACGCGGTGAACTTTTTTCATTTGAATTAGCGGCGAATCTCGCGAACGATCGGTTTCACGACAGGCGAAAAATTGTTCGCCGTTTCGCTTTTCGCGGGGAGTTTATCATGGCCGATACCATTTCTAATTCTAAGGTCCTTATCGATCGACTCGAAACCCTAAACTCTAGAGTCCAGCAAAGCTCTCTGCGCGGCGCATGGCAGCGCGAACGGGGCGCGGTGAAGCAGGAAGAAATTCGCCCATCGGTATGGCGCTGGAGCGAGATGGCGCCGCTGTTGCTCGAAGCCGGGGAACTGGCGCCGCTCGATGAAGTCATGCGCATGCGCACCCTGCATATGACCAACTCTGCCGATATCCTTCCGCTCGGGGTGTCGCGCACTTTTGCCGCCATGTTGCAGCATGTCAACGGCGGTGAAGTGACCGACTCGCACCGCCATACGGCGACTTCAGTCTACTTGGCGATTCAAGGCAGCGGCATTTATACCACCGCGGAGGGCGAGCAGCAGTTCATGGAGCCGGGGGATTTGCTGACGCAGCCGAGTTGGACTTGGCATGGCACGACCAATACCGGATCGGAGCCGGCGATTTGGTTTACCGCCATGGACACCGCACTGATGCAGTATCTCGATAATTGGGAAAACCAGCGGTATCCAGAAAGTTTTTCGCAGCCGATCACCAAACCTGACGGCTTTCACATGAAGCAACTGGGACCGCTGCGGGCGCAGGGCGTGCTCGATGGGCCGGGGCCGTTTCCGGTGAAATACCGCTGGGCGGAAACTTATAACGCATTGAAAGATCTGGCGCTGTCGGGAGAGCGCGATCCATTCGACGGCGCCGTGTTGGAGTTCCGCAATCCGCAGGACGGTGGTCCGACTACGGCGACGATGAGCTGCCGCATGCAACTGCTCGGTCCCGGCGAACAGACGCAGCCGCATCGCCACACCGGCAATACCGTTTATCACGTGGTGCGCGGTCAGGGAGTGGCCATGATCGGCAAGCAGCGCGCCGTTGCCAGCGACTTGACGTGGCAGGAGCGCGATTGCTTCAATGTGCCGACTTGGCACTGGCACCGTTTTCTCAACACATCCAGTTCCGAGGACACGATTCTTTTCTCCGTCTCCGACCGGCCTTTGTTCGATGCCTTGCGGCTGTATCGCGAAGAATCCTAAATTCGCGGCGAATCTCTTATTACCGGCCAATCTCTTTGCGCCGTCGCTGGAATTGCGTTAAATACGCAAAGATGGCGGAGGAGCCAAGAATAATTTGCCGCGCTTGTCAGAATGGCAACGCGGCGGATGCGCAGTTTTGCGACGCATGCGGCGCGCCGCTCGATGCCAACTGCGGGCAATGCGGCGAAAGCAATCGCAGAGGCGCGAAATTCTGCAAAAAGTGCGGCGCCCGGCTTGGTGATGCAGTCAACGCGGCGGCGCCGGCTGCTGCGGCTGCAGCCGTTACAACCGATAACGTCGCGGATCGCATGCTCGCGTCGCGCCGCTTCATGGAAGGCGAACGTAAAAGAGTGACGGTCTTGTTCGCCGACATCCGCGGTTCGACCAGTTTCATCGAGAAACTCGATCCGGAGGAGGTGCGTAAACATTTCGATCCAGTGCTGCGGGTCATGATGGCCGCGGTGCATCGTTACGACGGCACGGTCAATCAAGTTTTGGGCGATGGCATCATGGCGCTGTTTGGCGCGCCCCTGGCGCATGAAGATCACGCCCTGCGGGCATGCTACGCGGCGCTGGCGATGCAAGCGGAATTGCGCCGTGGTGGCGGCACGGATGGCCCGTTGCCCCAGCCGACGCCGCTGCAGATCGGCATCGGCATCAACTCCGGCGAGGTGGTCGTCCGCTCGCTGACCAACGATCTCAACATCGACTACTCGGCGCTCGGGCAAACGACGCATCTCGCCGCGCGCATGGAATCCCTGGCGGGGCCGGGATCGATCGCGATCACCGCCGACACCTTGCGCGAAGTAGAAGGTTTCGTCGTGGTGCGGCCGTTGGGCGCGCTCCAAGTCAAGGGCTTTTCCACTGCCATCGATGCCTTTGAACTGACCGGAGCCACCGCGGCGCGTAATCGCTTGCAAGCGGCGGAGGCGCGTGGACTATCACCCTTCGTCGGACGCCGGACCGAGATTGCGTTTGCCCAGCAAATGTTGGCGCAAACTGCCGCCGGTCATGGCCGGATCTTGGCAGTGGTCGGCGAAGCCGGCATGGGCAAGTCCCGTTTACTGCGCCAGTTTCTCGATCATCACGTCTCCTCCGAGTGGCGCGTGCTTGAAGCGCCGTCGGTGTCCTATGGCAAGGCGACGCCCTATTTCCCGGTGATCGAATTGCTGCGGACATTTTTTAACCTGCACGAAACTGACGACGCCGATGCTGTGCGCTCGCGGGTCGCCGAAGAGATGCAGACACTTGACGTAAATCTGAGCGAGGCGGTGGCGCCGATACTGGCGCTGCTGGATGCGCTGCCGGATGCATCGACCGAGCCGGGCGATTTGCTGTCGCGCTGGAGCGAAACGTTCCCGGCGGTCGCGGTCGCGGCGGCGAACTACCGCGCCATGGATTTGCCGGATCGGCGTGCATCGACCCTGGCGGCTTTAGTGCGCGTGCTCTTACAAGCGAGTGGCGTGAAACCGCTGCTTTTAGTTTTTGAAGACTTGCACTGGATCGACAGCGAGACCCAAGCGTTTCTCGACGCTTTAGTCGATCGGCTGCCGAGCGGGCGGATCTGCTTAGTGGTCAATTACCGGCCGGGCTACAGCCACGCATGGGCCAATAAAGAGCACTACAGCCGTTTACGTCTCAATCCATTAACGGCGGCAGGCGCGGAAGAGTTGCTCGATGCGCTGATGGGCGCTCATGGCGATCTGGCGACGGTCAAACAGCTGCTGATCAGCCGGACGGATGGTAACCCGTTCTTCGTCGAAGAGAGCGTGCGCTCTTTGACCGCTTCGGGCATTCTGATTGGCGCGAAGGGAAACTATCGCCCGGGGGTGCAGGTCGAGAACATTCGTATTCCCAACACCGTGCAAACGGTTCTCGCCGATCGCATCGATCGCTTGCCGGCGCTGGAGAAACAACTACTGCAAAGCGCCGCGGTCATCGGCATGATCGTTCCCGAGCGGCTGCTCCATGGCATCACGGGATTGCCGGAAGAAGAACTGCGCGGCGCCTTGAGCCATTTACAAACCGGCGAGTTTCTTTATGAAAGCAACTTATATCCCAAGTTGGAATACAAATTTACCCACGCGTTGATCAACGAAGTGGTGTACGGCGCATTATTGCACGAGCGCAAGACAGCGCTGCATGCGCAGACTGCGGCGGCGATCGAGCGGCTAAGCGGCGGCAATCCGCTCGACGAGATTGAAGCGCTCGCGGACCACGCGTTTCGCGGCGAGTTATGGGAAAAAGCCGCCGACTATATGAGCCAAGCGGGCGCCAAGGCGATGAGCCATTCGGCTTTCGGCGAGGCCTTTGATAACTATACCCGCGCCTTTGAAGCGCTCGGCCATCTGCCGGAAACCGCGGCGCGACTTGAGCAGCGCATCGATCTGCACCTGGACTGCCGCAACGTGCTGTTTCTGCGCGGCGATTTACCGCGGGTCGGTGACCATCTGACGCAAGCCGAGACGCTCGCCGAACGGATCGGCGACAGCCGGCGCTTGGCGCGGGTGCTCAATTTTCAAAATAGTTATTACGGTTTGATCGGCGATCCCGAGCGGGCGATCGCAGCCGGCCAGCGTGCCTTGGCGATGCCGGCCACCCAAGAGGACACCGCATTGCGGGCGGTGGCCAGTTACTACACCGGAGTGGCTTACAACAAAGTCGCCCAGTATGGGCGCGCCGCGACGGTGCTGCGCAGCGGCATGCAAAGCGTCGAGGGGGCTTTGCGCCACCAACGTTTCGGCACCACGGTGATTCTTTCGGTGATCTTTCGCAGCCATTTGTTGCAATCCTTGGCGATGACCGGGGATTTTGCCGAAGGGCTGGAGCGCGGCGCCGAGGGCGTGCAGATCGCCGATGAGGCGAATCATCCGGTGAGTCAGATTCACGTCAACGCCAGTCTCGGTTTTCTGTATCTTTTCAAGGGTGACTTTCACGAAGCGATACCAGTCTTGGAGCGGGCGATGACTCTGTGCGAGGAGAAACATATCGCGATTTATGTGCCCTTGGTTGCGCCGCGACTGGGTTACGCTTATGTCCGTGCCGGCCGTCAGGCTGAAGGGTTGCGGCTACTCGAGCAAAGCATCGAAGATTCCGCCGCGGTGGGCCGGGCTGGGTTCTTGGCGCTTAATCTCGCTTGGCTGAGCGACGCCTACTTGAGCGCCAATCGCATCGACGAAGCGATGGTCTTGGCGGATCGTGCCTGTGAGTTATCCAAACAACACAAAGAGCCGGGTCATGGCGCTTTGGCGCTCAAGCTGCGCGGCGATATCGCCATGCGCCTCACCGTTAAACAAATCGAGCAGGCCGAGGGGCACTATCGCGAAGCGTTGAGTCTTGCCAGTGATATGGCGATGCGGCCGCTCCAGGCGCATTGTCATGCGGCGCTTGCCCAAGTCTATGGGGTGGCGGGAAACCTTGAGCAGGCGCGCCAAGAGTCGAGCGCCGCGCGGGAACTTTTCGCCGCTCTGGCGATGACTGGCTTCCTGACTATGGGCGAAAGTGATTCAACTCGGTTTCGTTAGCCGTCGCCGCCGGAAAAAATCCCCGAAAGTTTTTTAGCGCTCATGACTCGACGGCTGGCCAAACCACAGCGAAAACGATCGTCTGAGAATCTGTTCCCGCGGTATCTCTGGGGCAGCGCAATCGCTCACCGGCCGCTTCGAACAGCAGGTGGCGCTCCATGGCGCGCGCCTCGCCCTGAAAACTTTGAATCAGGCGCTGACCTACGATCAACTGAATCGCGCGGCGAACCGGCTGGGCCGTGCGATCTTGACTGCATCGCCGGCAGGCGACGAACCGATCGCGTTGCTCTTCAAACACGGAAGCGCGCTGATCACAGCGAACCTGGCGGTGCTCAAGACCGGCCGGCCGTTTGTCCAGATCGACGACAAACTACCGCAAGCGCGGGCCGCCCGGCTGATTGAAGACGCAGGGCGCGCGCGCGATCGTCACCGACAGCGAGCACTATCGCTGCGCCCGTGAGCTTGCCGGGGGCGATGTTATCGTGATCAATCTCGACGCGCTCAAGGACGATCTCGCCGACAGCAATCTCGGGTTGGCGATCGCGCCCAGCGCCATCGCCTATATCAACTACACTTCCGGCTCCACCGGCGAGCCCAAAGGCGTCATGTCGGACCATGGCAGCGAGTTGCATAGCATTCTGGTCAAGGCCAAAGCGTTGGCAATTACACCGTCGGATCGCATCAGCCTGCTGCGCTCGCACAACGTCGGCGCCACTTCCGATGCGCTCCTGGGATTGCTCAATGGCGCGGCGCTGTGTCTGTTGGAACTCAAGGAAGAGGGACTGGCCGGTTTGGCCGACTGGCTGATCGGTGATGAGATCACGGTTCTTCACTTGTGTCGCCAGTGTGTTTCGCCACGCGCTGCGCAACGTCGACCACCACGCCACTTTCCCTAGTGTTCGCTTGGTTCATCTCGGCGGCGAGGCGCTGTTTCAATCCGACATCGAGTTGTTCAAGCAACACTTCATCGACGGCTGCCGGTTGGTCAACCGGCTTGGCATCAGCGAGACCAAGACCGCCAGCTATTTTTTCATCGACAAGAATAGCATCGTCGAAGAACCGGTGGTGCCGGTTGGCTTTGCCTTGGACGGTTACGAAATCGCCGTGCTGGACGAAGCGGGAAAGCCGGTGGCGGCAAACACTGTCGGTGAAATCGCGGTAAAGAGCCGCTTTCTCGCCAGCGGCTATTGGCGTCGTCCGGAATTGACCCAAGCCAAGTTCTTAACCGATCCCGCCGGCAGCGACGCGCGCATATTTCTTTCCGGCGACCTAGGTTATTTGCGGCCGGATGGTTGTCTGGTTCATGTCGGCAGAAAAGATTTGCAAGCCAAAATTAGAGGCCACCGGGTCGAGCTTGCCGAAGTTGAAATCGCCTTGCTCGAGATCGTCGGCATCGTACAAGCGGCGGTGGTGGCACGGCAGCAGCGCGATGGCGGCGCGCGGTTATTGGCCTACGTCGTCTTGCGGGCCGGTACCGCCATGAACGTGAGTCAAATCCGCGGCGCGTTGCAAGAAAAATTACCCGATTACATGATTCCCGCCGCGTTTGTTCAATTGGCCCGCCTGCCGATGACCCGCAGCGGCAAGATCGACCGGCGTGGATTGCCGGAGGCGCGCCATTCGCGCGCCGCCCTCGATGTTCCTTATGCCGCGCCGCGGAACCAACTGGAGACCGTCCTGGTGCAGCTTTGGCGCGAGGTCTTGCAGTTGGAGGAATTGGGCAGCGCTGACGATTTCTTCGCCCTTGGCGGCGACTCGCTCCTGGCCAACGCAATTGTCGCACGGGTGAACCAACTGTTTGCCTTGACCCAGCCATTGAAAACACTATTTGCCACGCCGACCGTGGCGCAGCTCGCGGCATGGATCACGGCTCAAGAACGTTGCCCAGGCGCAGCGGCGGAAAGCGCGCGACTCATGCTCGAGATCGATGGCATGGCGCCCGAGCAGATTTACCGGGCGCTGGGTGACGATTAATAGAATGAACACGACTCGCCACTCCAAGCCCCAGTCCGGCGCCGCGCTGGGCGCGGCCAAGCTGCGTTTACTGGCGCGGCTGCGGGACAAAAGTACTGATTCAGACGCTGGTGCTGCGAGCGCAATCACGCCGCGCCCCAGCGGCGCAGTCGTGCCGCTGTCATTCGCTCAGGAGCGCTTGTGGTTTTTGCAGCAGTGGGAGCCGGCCAGTGCGGTTTACAACGTCGCCCGCGCTTGGCGTCTCAAGGGGGCGCTCGACGTCACGCTGCTCAGCCGTTGCGTGCAGCGTATCGTGCAGCGCCACGAAGTGCTGCGCACAGTGTTGGCGAATGACGGCGATCGGCCGCTGCAGCAGGTCTTGCCGTTGACCGCGCCGGCGCTGCAAATGTTCGATTTGCGCCATATCGCGCGTCAATCTCCGTGACGAGGAAATCGGCCTGCGGGTGGGCGCCGAAGCTGGCCATTGTTTCAATCTTAGCGCCGAACCGCTGCTGCGCGTTACGCTGCTTCAACTCGATCGCCAAGACCATGTTTTCGTTTTTGTCGCGCACCAGGCGGTGTGCGATGGCCGCTCGCTCGATCTGTTTTACCGTGAACTCGAAGCGCTTTACGCCAACGGCGGCGCAGCCGAAGCCGCTTCCCTCGCCGAGTTGCCGGTGCAGTATGGCGACTACGCGCTTTGGCAGCGCCGGGGGTTCGACGATGCAGCCTTGGCGGCGCCACTGGCCTATTGGAAAAAACAGTTGGGCGGCGTGTTGCCGGTTCTCGATCTGCCGGCGGATAAGCCGCGGGCGGCAGCCGCGAGCTTAAAAGGCGCGCGGCAGAAAATCATACTCGACAAAGCGCTCACCGCCGGGCTCAAAGAACTGAGCGCCAGGGCGTCGAACACGCTGTTCGTCACCTTGATGGCGGCGTTCAACGTCCTGCTCTGGCGCTACACGCGGCAGGACGATCTCGTTGTCGGTTTCCCGGTGGCCAATCGCGACCATCCAGCGCTGGAGAATCTCATCGGCTCGTTCGTCAATACCCTGGCGCTGCGCAGCGATCTCGCCGGCGATCCGACATTTACCCAACTGCTGGCAAGGCTGCGCGACTAACTTGCAAGAGGCGCTGGCGCATCAGGAGCTGCCGTTCGAGCGGCTGGTCGATGAGTTGAAGCAATCGCGCGATCCCAGCCGCACGCCGATTTTCCAGACGCTGTTCACGTTTCAAAACCAGTTGCCCGCCGAATTGAGCCTGCACGGCATTCGCAGCGAGGCCATCGACTGCGACAGCGGCGGGGCCAAATACGATCTCAGTCTGGCGTTGGGCGAACGCGACGGCCGGCTCAGCGGCTTTGTTGAATATCGCAGGTCACTATTCGCCGACGACACCATCGCGCGCATGCTGCAACATTTCCTCACGCTGCTGAACGCGATCGTCGCCGAGCCAGATCGGTCGATTGCCCGACTGCCGATGATGGGCGAAAAGGAGCGCCGCCGTTTGTTGATCGAGTGGAACCGAACGCGCGCGGTTGTACCGAAGGCTTGTGTGCATCAATTGTTCGAACGCCAAGCGCAGCGCACGCCGAGCGCGCTGGCGCTTGAGTGCGGCCCGGAGCGTTTGACCTACGGCCGACTGAATCGCCGCGCCAACCGCTTGGCGCGCTATTTAACAAAACTTGGCGTCGGGCGAAACTGCGTCGTCGCCCTATGCCTGGAGCGCTCGGTCGACATGGTCGTTGCACTGCTCGCCGTGCTCAAAGCCGGCGCGGCCTATTTGCCGCTCGACCCGGAATATCCGAGAGAACGGCTGGAATTTATTTTAGACGACGCGCAGGTGTCGGTGCTGATTAGCCAGAAGAGTATCGCCGACGATCGAGGATGGAAAATGGATGATAGCGATCCTCGATCCTCAATCCTCCATTCTCGACCCCATCGTCATCTTATTAGATCGTGAGCGACGAAATATCGAAACCCATAGCAGCGAGAATATTAAGCGCGGGTCTTCACCGCGCGATCTCGCCTACGTAATTTACACTTCGGGGTCGACCGGCCATCCTAAAGGCGTCGAGATCGAACAGCGCTCGTTGGTCAATTGCCTGCTCTCAATGCAGCGCCATTTGAAAATCAGCCAAAGCCGATGTCTGGCTGGCGGTGACGACGATTTCTTTCGATATCGCCGCGGCGGAAATCTTGTTGCCGTTGATCACGGGCGGCAAATTAGTGGTCGCCAGCCGTGACGAGGCGCGCGATGGCGAGCGTTTGGCGCAACGGTTGAAGAGTTCCGGCGCGACGACGATGCAGGCGACGCCGTCGACCTGGCGTCTGCTGCTCGAAGCCGGCTGGCAGGGCGATGGCCGAATTTAAAATTCTCTGCGGCGGCGAAGCGCTGCCCGCGCGACTCTGGCCGATCGCTTACGTGGCTGCGGCGAGTTGTGGAATCTCTATGGCCCCACCGAGAGCACCATCTGGTCGACGATGCATCGCGTCGAGGGTGTTGGCGCTACCGTTCCCATCGGCCGGCCCCTGGCGAATACCCAGCTCTATATTCTAGACGGCGTAATGCAGCCGGTGCCGATCGGCGTGGTCGGCGAGCTTTACATCGGCGGCGCCGGCGTGGCGCGCGGCTATTTGAATCGGCCGGACTTGACCGCGGAGCGCTTTATCGCGAATCCCTTTAGCCGTGAACCCGGTGCACGGATTTACCGCACTGGAGACCTGGCTCGGTATCAGGCCGACGGCACCGTGGAGTACCTCGGCCGCATCCGATAACCAGGTGAAGCTGCGCGGTTACCGCATCGAATTGGGCGAGATTGAGAGCGTTCTCCGACTGCATCCAGCGGTGCGGGATGCGGCGGTCGTCGCCGGGGCCACCGGCGGCGAGGGCGAGAGTGAGTTGGTCGCCTACTTGGTGCCCCGAGACGGCGTGACGTTGGCGGAAAATGATTTGCGTGGCTACCTGAGCGCTAAGTTGCCCAGCTGCATGGTGCCGGCTGTTTTCATGTCTTTGCCAGCCTTGCCGCTGACGCCCAACGGTAAAGTCGACCGCCGGGCATTGCCTGCTCCGGATGGACCGCGAACCAGCGCTGCCCAGTGAATTTATCGAGCCGCGCGACGAGATCGAAGAGCTGGTGGCGCAGGTTTGGCGCGAAGTGTTGAAACGGCGACCGGCTCGGCGTGCAATGAAAACTTTTTCCAGCTGGGCGGCCACTCGCTGCTCGCGACCCGCGTGGTGGCGCGCCTGCGCGGCCATTTTAACGTCGATCTGGCGCTGCGGAAAATCTTTGAACGGCCCACCGTCGCCGGGCTCGCCGATGAAATTGCCATATTGCGCCGTAATCAGAGAGGGACGGGCGTGGTGCCGATGGCGCGAATCGCGCGTGGCGGCAATTTGCCGCTGTCATTTTCCCAGCGCCGTTTGTGGTTCTTGCAAAAACTTGACGGCGATCTCGCTGCTTACCATATACCGGCGGTATTTCGCATCGACGGCGATCTCGACGTTGCAGCATTGGCGCAGGGGTTGAATCTGGTCACTGCGCGCCACGAGGCGCTGCGCACCGCCATTAAAGAAGTTGACGGCGAACCCTGCCAGGAAATTGTCGCGGAGATAACGATTGCGCTGCCGATCACCGATTTGTCCGGTTTGCCGCAAGGACCAAGCGGAATCGGAATGGCGTCGGCTGGCGGACCTGGTTGCTCGCACGCCCTATGATTTGGCACAGGCGCCGCTGTGGCGTGCTCACTTGGTCAAACTGGCGGAGCAGGATCATCTGCTGATCTTGAACTTTCATCATATCATCGCCGATGGTTCCTCTCTGGCGATCTTTTTTCGCGAACTTTCATTGAGCTATGAGTCTTATCGCCGTACGGAAGTCGCGTTAGCCGCACCATTGCCGCTTCGATTTGCCGATTACGCTGCTTGGCAGCAGCAGTGGCTAGCCTCACCGGCCTGTGCTGCCGAGCTGGATTACTGGAAGCGTAATCTCGCCGGTTTGCCGACGCCAGTATCGATGCCGACGGATTTTCCTCGTCCGGCGGCGCGCAGCTACCGCGGCGCCAGATTGGTACGGCGCCTGCCTGTGGAACTCAGTGCGGCGCTGAACCGTTTCACTCGTCAACAGGGCGTGACATCGTTCATGACTTTGCTTGCGGCGTTCAGCGTGTTGCTGTCGCGGATCGGCGGCCAGACCGATGTCGTCATCGGCTCCACGGTTGGCGGGCGCAATCATGCGGCGATGGAAGGCGTCATAGGCTTCTTTATCAACGTCCTGCCGCTTCGGCTTCAACTTGGCGACAATCCGAGTTTCGTTGGCCTGCTGCGCCGAGTTCGCGAAGTTTGCTTGGACGCGTACAGCAATCAAGAGTTGCCGTTTGAAAAATTGGTCGAAGAGGTCAATCCGGCGCGCGCACCCAGCCGCAATCCGCTGTTCGATATTCTCTTCAATGTCGCCGACCTGTCGGAGCGCAGGTTTTCGCTGTCTGGCTGCAAGATCGACAAGATAATGGCAAGCGCCCCCGGCGCCAAATTCGATTTGGTGCTGTCGGCGCCGGAAATCGCTGGCAGCGTGGAACTCACGGTGGATTACAATGTCGAACTTTACCGCCCGGAGCGAATCGCTGCCGTGCTCGAACAATTCGAACTGATCCTCGCGCAAGCGCTGCGCTGTCCTGAGCTGGCGATTGAGGAGCTTTCACTAGTTGGCGAAACGGCGCAGGGGTTGCTGCCCGATCCGACGGCGGTGCTCGATGACCGCTGGGAGGGGGCGATTCATGAACTGGTCGCCGAGCAAACGCGCCATGCGCCGGCAAAAACTGCGCTAGTTCAGGGCGGTGAGAGTTGGAGCTACGCCGAGCTTGATCAGGCCGCCGCGCGGCTTAGCAGCGCGCTCCGTGCCGGCGGCGTGAAACCCAAGGACGTGGTGGCGATCTACGCTGCGCGCGATGCGTCGTTAGTCGTTGCCCTGTTGGGAATTCTTCAAACCGGCGCAAGCTTTTTGATTCTCGATCCGGCGTACCCGGCGGCACGCTCACTGGATTACCTGAGAATTGCTCGGCCTAGGGCTTGGATCAAACTCGATGGCACGGCCGAACTCGCGGCGGAATTGGCCGGCTGTCTGAAGGCATTGGACGTCAAATTTCACATGACTCTAGCGCGCGGCAAAGCAGCGATTATCGCAGCACTGGCGCATAGCGAGAACGGCCCGTGTCTCGGTGCCGGTAGCGGCGCAGCGATCCAGCCTATATCGCCTTTACATCCGGCTCCAGCGGAGAACCCAAAGCCGTTCTCTGCGGTCATGGGCCGATGACGCATTTTCTGCCCTGGCAGCGCGGACGCCTTCGAGTTGCGTGAGAGCGATCGCTTCGCCATGCTCTCCGGCCTGGCCTACAGTCATCTGCATCGCGACCTATTTACCGCGCTGGCGCTCGGCGCGACGCTTTACATTCCCGACGATCGCACCGCCCGGGCGCCGGACTTACTGGCAAAATGGTTGGACGAAAATCGCATCACGGTTTTGCATCTCACGCCGGCGCTGGGCCAGTTGCTTTTAGCCGGCGGTGAGCGGCCGTTGCCGGCGCTGCGCCGGATCTTTTTCGGCGGCGATGTCTTGACCAGCGACGACGTGCGGCGCATGCACCGATTGGCGCCAAAGGCGGTGATCGGCAGTTTTTACGGCGCCACCGAGACCCAGCGCGCCGTCGGCTACTATGAGATTGGCGGCGAGACCCTCGACGCCGCTGACCAGTCATCGCGGCCGCTGCCGTTGGGGCGCGGTATCAAGGACGTGCAGTTACTGGTTCTAAACAAGCGCCGGCGACTTTGCGGCATCGGTGAGTTGGGCGAACTCTATGTGCGCAGCCCGCATTTGGCCTTGGGCTATCTGGACGACGACGAGCGCAGCGCCGCGATGTTTATCGCAAGTCCATTCATCGGGGACGGACGTGACCGGCTCTATCGTACCGGCGAACTCGCCCGCTATCGGCCCGACGGCAATGTCGAGTGGGCCGGCCGATCCGACCGGCGCGTCAACATCCGTGGCTTCCGCGTCGAGCTGGCGGAAATCGAAACGGCGCTCAAACAACATTCGACGGTGCTCGACGCAGTGGTGATCGCAAGAGACTTCCCAACTCCTGAATCCGACAATCCAAAATCCCAAATCCAAAATCCAAAATTCGATAAACGGTTAGTTGCTTGCGTCGTCGCCAGCGAAGCAGGGGAAAGCGAGATCGACGTTTTACGTTCCTATCTTGCCGCCAAGCTGCCGGACTACATGGTGCCGGGTTATTTCGTCCTGCTAGACCGGCTGCCGCTGGGGCCCAATGGCAAGCTCGACTACGACGCGTTGCCGCCGGTGCTGGAATCGCGCGCCCAGTCGAGCGCTGCGGCCATCGCGCCGCGTTCTGAGGTCGAAGCCAAGCTGTGCGAGATATTTACCGAGGTATTGGGCCGAGAGCGGATCGGCGTCGAGGATAATTTCTTTCGCCTCGGCGGCCATTCTTTGCTCGCCGCGCAAGCCGCGGTGCGGATTAAAAATGACTTCGGCGTCGGTATCGAGTTACGCGCCTTTCTCGCGGCGCCGACGGTGGCGGCGTTGGCGCGCTCGCTGACATCGTTGAATTTGAACGTGGAGCCGGTGGCGGTTGGCGGCGGCGAGCGCGAGGAGATCGAGATATAGATACCGAGGACTTCATCGCGCAGTTGCGTGCGCTCGATATCGCGATATCCGCCGATGGCGATAAGCTGCGCATCAACGCACCCAAGGGCGCGCTGCATGATGAGCTGCGCGCAGCCATCGCCGCGCGAAAAGCCGAGCTGCTAACGAGGCTTCGCGCCGGTGCTTTAAGCGTTGCGCCGTCCGTTCCGCGCCGCAGGACAGCCGTAGAGGCACCTTTGTCGTTGGCCCAAGAACGTCTGTGGTTCTTGACGCAACTGGAGCCGGAAAGGTCGGTTTACAACTTATGCCGCGGGTTCCGCCTACGCGGTCCGCTCCATCGCCAGACTCTCGCCGCGAGTCTCAACGAGATTGTCCGGCGCCATGAGGTGCTCCGGTCGAGGTTTTGCACGATCGACGGCATACCGATGCAAGTTCCGGTTGCCGACGCCACAAGGTTGCTGCGGGTAACAGATCTGCGTCGGCTTTCCGGCGCCCGACGTGACAACGAACTGCGCCGGCGCATTAAGCTGGAAGCGGAAACTTACTTCGATCTGGCGGCGGGGCGACTGCTGCGCGCGCGCTTACTGCAAGTCGACGATGCTGAGCATATTTTGCTTCTAACTACCCATCATTTGGTCGCCGATGCCTGGTCCATGGGAATTCTCGTCGGCGAACTTTGGCAACTTTACGTGGCCTTCGCCGCTGGACAAGTATCCCCCTTGGCCGAATTGCCGATTCAATATGGTGACTTTGCCATTTGGCAGCGCCGCCGTTTGGAGACGGCGCCGCTTCAGGAGCAACTTCTGTACTGGCGTAAACAGCTGGATGGCGTGGCAGCCCTCGATCTGCCCACCGACCGGCCCCGGCCGGTGCGGCAAAGTTTTCGCGGTGGACGCTACCCGATAAATTTTTCACCATCGTTAACGGCGTCGCTCAATCGCCTGGCTGCGCAGGAGAAAGCGACGCAGTTCATGGTGCTGTTGGCGGCGTTTCAGCTCTTGCTGCATCGTTACTCGGGCCAGGACGATATCGCCGTGGGTTCCGCGGTGACCCATCGTCCTCACGCCGAATGCGAAGGGCTGATCGGCTTCTTCGTCAACACTTTGATTCTGCGCGGCGATCTGAGCGGCCAGCCAAGCTTTCGCGACTATTTGCGGCGGGTGCGCGAAGTTTGTCTCGATGCTTACGCGCACCAGGCTATCCCGTTCGAGAAACTGGTCGAGGAACTCAAGCCGCGCCGGGAGCTCAATCGCCAGCCGTTGTTTCAAGCTTTCTTTGTTTTGCAGAACACGCCGAACCGTTGGGCGGTGCCGGAAGGATTAGATATCGACCCGGTGGAAGTGGAGAACGCTACGGCGCAGTACGATCTCTCGCTTTATTTGCGCGAGCGCGGCGGCCGGTTGCTCGGTTATTTCGAGTACGCCTAGCGATTTGTTCGACGCCGCGACCATCGAGCGCATGGCGGGACATTTTTCGCCGCTGCTCGATGATATTGTCACTAATCCCGATCGCGCTATCGGCGCGTTAGAATTGCTCGGTGCCAACGAGCGGCGGCGTATGCTTAGTCGAATGGAACGACAGCGCGGCAGCTTATCCGAGCCAGAGCTGCATTCACGAGCTCTTCGAGGCCCAAGTCGCGCGCACGCCCGACGCCGTTGCCCTAGAGTTCCAATCGTCAACGTTGACCTTCGCCGAACTCAACCGGCATGCCAATCGCGTGGCGCATTTTTTACGTGGTCGTGGCGTTGGCGCCGACAAGCCCGTCGGGCTGCTGGTCGCGCGGTCGCTTGAGATGGTCGTGGGCATGCTCGGGATTCTCAAAGCCGGCGCTGCTTATGTGCCACTCGATCCAAGTTATCCGCACGCGCGCTTGGAATTCATGGTCGCTGACGCTGAAATCGACCTTTTGCTCACCCAGCGAGAGCTCGCCGGCACAATTTCCCAGGCGAATGTTTCGCTGGTTTGTCTCGACGATGCCGATCTATTCGCCGGCCAGAGTCATGAGAATCCCACAGTACTGTCCAGGGCGGCAAGCGCCGCTTATCTCATCTACACTTCAGGTTCCACCGGTTTGCCTAAAGGCGTGGTCGGGCTTCATCGCGGCGTGGTCAATCGTTGTGACTGGATGTGGCGGCGCTATCCGTTTCGTCCTGGCGAGGTCTGTTGCAGCAAGACGTCATTGAGTTTCGTCGATTCGGTGTGGGAAATATTCGGACCGCTGCTGCAAGGCGTTCCTCTGACCATCGCTGACGATGACACCGCCCATGATCCCCATTTGCTGATCGAGTTTCTCGCCCATCGGCGGGTGAGCCGTGTTGTCTTGGTGCCGTCGCTGCTAAAAGCCTTTCTCGACGATGGCGTCAATCTGACGGTTAAATTGCCGCGGCTAAAGCTCTGGACCAGCAGCGGCGAGGCGCTGAGCACTGAACTCGCAGAGCGGTTTCGCAAGAGTCATCCCAAGGCGGTGTTGCTCAATCTCTACGGTTCGGCGGAAGTCGCCGCCGACGCAAGCTGTTTTGAATATGACGGCCGGACTTCGGGGAAGACGGTGGCCATCGGCCGGCCGATTTCGAACACCACGGTGTTATCTTCTGGACGCGCAGCGCCAGCCCGTGCCAGTCGGCGTCATCGGCGAACTGTATGTCGGCGGCGACGGCTTGGCGCGGGGCTATTGGCGCCGGCCGGAACTGACCGCGGAAAAATTCGTCGTCAATCCGTTCAGCGCCGATCCGGGCTCCCGGCTGTTTCGCACCGGCGACTTGGCGCGTTACCGCGCCGATGGCAATCTCGAATATCTCGGCCGCGCGGATAATCAAATCAAATTCGCCGGCCAGCGGGTTGAACCGGGCGAGATCGAAGCGGCGCTGCGCAGTCATCCAAGGATCGACGACTGTGTTGTGACCGCTGCAGACCGATGCCAGCGGTGCGATGCGACCAATGCAAAATTGGCGACAGTCGTTGGTGGCGTACATTGTTTCCTCAGATGCCGCCGACCGACCGTGAGCTGCGCGAATATCTCCAGCAAATGCTGCCGGCTTACATGGTACCGGCGGGGTTTGTTCGGTTGGAGCGCATACCGCTTCTGCCCAACGGCAAAATCGATCGACGCGCGCTGCCGGAGCTCACAGGCGCACCAGCGCGCGGCTGAATCGAAGCTGGTGGGTCCGCGCAACGAAACCGAAGAGAAAGTTGCCGCGATCTGGCGCGAAGGGCTGGGTTTAGACTGGATCGGCGTCGACGATGACTTCTTCGAGCTCGGTGGCCATTCGATATTGGCGATGCAGATAGTCGCGCGGCTGCGCGCGGCATTTGGCGCCGAGTTCTCCGTGCGCGAGTTTTTCGATGCGCCGACGGTTGCCGGCGTCGCTGCTCGGATCGAAAAAGGCGAGCGCGCGGCGCTGCCGCCAATCCTGCCGTCGAGCCATACAAGGCGGTGCGTTACCGGTGTCATCGGCTCAGGACCTTTTCTGGCGCATGGATGACCTGTTGTCGGGGGCGGATTTTCTGAACCTCCCGTACGGGTACCGACTGAGCGGCCGGTTGAACCAGGCGGCGCTGCGGCGTGCCATTGAAAAGATCATGGCGCGCCATGCGGTGTTGCGCACGGTCTTCAAACGAGCGCCATGGCCAGCTCGTCCAAGTCGTCCGGCGCCGAATGCGCGTACCGCTTAGGCGATTCGATTTGGCGGCGAAGCCAGAGCCAAAGCGCAGCAGCGAACTTGCAGCGGATCTCCCACGAGGATGCCCAGGAGATTTTTGACTTGGACAAGGGGCCGCCGTTCCGGGTCACTTTGGTGCGGTTGGCCGCGGCGGAACATATTTTTCTGGTGACAATGCATCATATGATCGCCGATCAATGGTCGATGCGGCTGTTTCGCCGCGAGCTTGTGGCGTTTTACAAAGCCTTTGCTCAAGGCGAGCCCGCGGCGGTCGCGGCGTTGCCGTACCAATTCGTCGATTTCAGTCGATGGCAGCGGCGCATGTTGGATACCGGCGGATTCGACGATCAACTCAACTTTTGGCAGAAGCGGTTGGCCGGTCCGTTGCCAACGATCGAGTTTCCTGCGGTCGGCAAACGGCGAAAAAAATTGACACTGCGGAGCGGACGGCTGTCGATGGATATGAAAGCGGCGGTCAGCGCGGCAATTCACGAATTGGCGCGCGCGCGGAAAACCACGCCGTTTGTCGTGCTGGTGGCGGCGTTAAACTTGTGGCTCTACCGTTTGACCGGGTGCCGCGATCTTTGCATCGGCACTTTAGTGGCAAATCGCCAACAGCCGCATACGCGAAAATCTGATCGGCTACTTCGTCAATGCAGTGGTGTTGCGAACCCGCGTAGCGCCGCGGATGTCGTTCGACGATCTTTTGCAACAGACCCGATCCGTAGCGCAGGAAGCCTTTGCTCATCAAGATCTGCCCATCGCCGAACTCAGCCGTAGTTTGCAGGGCGAGGGCGGTGAGCCGATCTCCCTTTATCAGGTCATGGTCAACTATCGGCGCATGGTTGACGAATCCGAGGAAGCCGCTGGTGTCAGATTTGCGCATTGGTCCAATGGCGGGGATCGGGCGGCGGACCCGGAGGTGGCGCTTACGCCGGCAGAGCTGAGTTTCGAGTTCCGCGAGCTGGCAACTAAGTTGACGGTAACTGTCACCTACCGCTGCAGCTATGTTCGATGAGTGCCACGCCCAACAGTTGCTCGATGGATTCATGGCGATGCTCGGCGCCGCGGTGGCGCGGCCTGAGGGCGATATAGCGAATTTTCACATGGTGTCTGACGGCTCATAATGGAGGAGGATGCAATGCAGCGACGGTTTGCTTTGAGTGTCATCGCAGTTTTACTTGTCGCGGGTTCCGCCTACGCCGGCGAGAGCGGCGAGAATTATCATTGGACACCGGCGGAGATGAGTACCCGGCCCGCCAGCCGCAGCGGCCAACTAATGCGCAAAATCGCCGATGTCCGGCTCTTGCCCGACGACATGGCGATGCCCAAGGAGATCGATTGTCACGACGATCCTTGTAAGTTCGACTTGTATTATTTTTTCGGCAAGGGGTTTAACCTCGCCCGTCCCGAGCGCAAGAATATTTTATTCATTGCCGGCGGGCCCGGCGCGCTGGTCGACAACGTCAACCAGATGGGTCGTATGCTTGGCCATCTGGAGGCGCATCATAATGTAGTTTATTTCGACCTGCGCGGCGGCGGCCGCAGCGTGATCCCGGCGAGCAACAAGTTCGACCGTTTCCTGCGCGGCCGAATACGTCGCCGACGACATCGAAAAAATCCGCAAGGCGGTGCTCAACCGCAAACCCTGGGACGCGATCTACTCGCATAGTTGGGGCGCGCTGCCGGCGCAATTGTACGCGGCTAGATTCGGCTCCAAAAAAGTCAAGACGCTGATCTTGTCCGCGCCGGTGGTGCGAGATCGCGACACCCATGCCGCCCGCGCCCACATGACCGCGGCAAACTTGAAATTGATCTTGACGACTTACCGTTCGCCGGCCGGGCAGCCTTGTGACTGCCGCGATCGAAAGCTCCCGGTGCCGGTGCAAACGTTTTTGGGCACAGCCACGGAAAAGCTCGGCGAGGTGAGCGCCCTAGTGGACGCTCGCAGCAGCTATAATTTTTGTTTTATCGATGTCGAACAAGCCAATTTGCTCAGCGATAGGATGGCAAAGCTCCTGAGTGAAATCGAGGAACAGTTCGGCTCGGTGGATTTCGTCACCGATCATTATGACGACTTGCTCAAGTCGGCTGATGCCCGTATCGCGTCCGCACTTCCCGCGGGAATTTTATACGGCAATTAAAACGCTGCAGTTTACCGGCGCGCCGGAATCCGGCGTCAAGCCTTACGCCGGTGACTTCGCCTGGCAAATCGATGCGGCGTTGGTGATCGGCCACTATCTAACTCTCGAGGAGAAAAGCGCCTCCGGCAACGCAACGGTGGCGCGCCAGTGCGCGGCCAGTTCGCCATTTTTAAAAAACGCCCAATGCGCCACTGGGTACTGCAAGATCATCGCGCCGGCAAAGCCGACCGGCCAACGCGGCGGGCAACTGGAATCGATTCGCGCCAACCAGGTGCTCGGCCTGTATGATGGTGTCGCCCGTTCTTTACTGCGGCCGGGCATGATCGAGCGCGACAGCGGCGGCTGCTTCACCGGCAAAGATGTCACGGCGTTCGCCGCCGGCAGCGGCGGCAAAGAACTGCTACGCGGCGAAGCCAGGAAACTCGGAGCCTTCCAGCGGAAAAGATCTGCCCTTGGACGCCGAAGAATCATCCGCCATGAGGTCCGCACGCTGATTCTCAAGGGCGCCCGGGACACAGTGATCGCCGGCTGCCAAGCCGAGGATTTTTATCGCGATGGTCTCAAGGGCGAGCGCGCGCTGATCGAGTTTCGCGGTACGGGCCATGCGATGTATGCCGCTTCATTCAATTTTATCGGTGACCGGACGGTTTACGCGGAGTCGTTGCGGGTGGTCATGGAAAGGTTCATGGATCTGCCGGTGGCGCAGCTGCGGAGCGACAAGCGAGTCGCGGCGAGACCTCGACAAATTGCAAGCGGTATTTCGCGAGCCCGATGGCGGGCGGGCGGGTTGTCCGATTTGAAAATTTAGCTTGGCGAAAGAATAAAATAATTTCATTGGCAGTCGATCTGAAGTATTGTGTGACGATGTAACGTCAACGGCAAAAGAGGTGCAACGTGGGCAAAGGTGTAAAATTATCGGCAGCGGCGGCGACGAAATTGCGCAAAGCTAATCGCAAATTGATTAGCTCCAACAAAGATTTGAATGCCGCGGTCCAAGCTCTGTTGAAAGCGTCAAAGGCTAAATCTGCGGCTGCGAAGACTGCGGCGGCGCGCAAAGCCTACTCGACTGTGGTCAAGCGAAATCCGCTGCTACGGGCGGCGGTTAAAGAAAACCTCAAGAAGCTTGCCGGCTAAGCGCGCGGGTTGTCGCGCGCTCCACCGGATTGACAGGGTGGTGCTTTCTCGCAGCATGACTGAAGTGTCGGCGAGCCAGGTGCGCCGACAGCGCTTGGTCTCCCGAGGCGAAAATCATACCTGCTAGTCCATTTTTAGCCGCCGCAGTTTCTTTATCAATCCCTGGCGGCTTAATCCGAGTATCTGCGCGGCTTTGGCTTTGTTGCCATTGCAGCCATCGAGGGTTTGTTGAATCATCTTCCGTTCCAATGCATCGATGGCTTGGCTTAGCGTTTGCCCCGGCGACGGTTCGGCTGCCGGTCTGGCAATCGCGTGGCTGCTACGGCTCTCTAGCACCAGTTGCTCGGCATCGATGGCAGCGCTGCGCACCGATGCGACTAAGCGTTTTACTTCGTTTTCCAGTTGGCGCGCGTTCCCTGGCCAACCGTACGCCATCAAACTAGCGATGGCCGCGGACGTGAACTGTTTGAGTTCCACCTGGTTGGCGCTGCAATGTTTTTGCAAGAAATGATTGGCCAGGATCGGAATGTCCTCGGGGCTTTCGCGCAGGGACGGCGTCTGAATGCGCACGACGCTCAGCCGGTAGTAGAGATCCTCGCGAAAGAGTTTTTCTCTCATGGCGGTTTCAAGATCGCGATTGGTGGCGGCGACGATCCTCACGTCCACCGGCACCGGCGCTCGGCTGCCGATGCGATCGATGGAGCGTTCTTGCACCACCCGGAGAATTTTCGCCTGCGCGGACAGGCTCAGGTCGCCAATTTCATCGAGGAACAGGGTGCCGCCATGGGCGGCTTCGAATTTTCCGATGCGCCGATCGACGCCGGTGGCGACGCCTTTTTCGATGCCAAAAAGTTCGGTTTCTACCAGGTTGTCCGGCAGTGCCGCGCAGTTGAGAGCGACGAAGGGATACTTGGCTCGCGGGCTGTTGAAGTGCAGCGCTTTGGCGATCAGTTCCTTGCCGGTGCCGCTTTCGCCTTGAATCAAGACGTCCACCGAACTTGGGCGAATCTGGTCGATCAAGCGGATGATCGACTCTATGCGATGACTCATGCCGACGATCTTTTGGGTGGCGAAGCCGCTGATGAATTCGGCGGCGGGGTAGCTCCGCGGTTCCTGCTTATGAGTCTTGAGCTCGCTGGCAATCGGCGAGTTCTCGATCACATCGGCGAGCTGGGCCGCCAGTGTCGTCAGGATCTCGGCGTCGGCGTCGGTAAACACGCCGCCGATTTTGTTGGTCGCTTCGCCGACACCGATGACGGCGCCGTCGAGACTGTAAAGCGGCACGGCCAGCAGGTTGCGGGTGCGATAGCCGGTTTCAATATCGACTTCTTTGTAAAACAACGGATGCTCGTAGGCGTTTGCCGTGTTGATGGCTTTCCCGGTCATAGCCACCGCGCCGGCAATACCAAGGCGGGCGTCGAAGCGCATGATCTTGCCTTCTTCAGAGATCGCTGACCACAACTCGCAGTTGTCGCGGTCGAAAAGAAAAACGCTGACGCGATCGGCCTGCAACAGCTCCTTGGCTTCGCGGGTAATCAAGGTCTGGAGCGAGGCCAGGTCGGTGATCGCACTCATACGCCGGCAAATATTGAGCACGACGCGCAACTTATCGACATGTTCGGGTGTGCCGCTCGCCAGTGGCGCAGGCTTTTCGCTGTAACTAGAAGTCATTTCTTCCTGCCTAACACAGTTGGCAAAAATCTGCCAATGAAAGGCCTATTGCACCCGAAAGTGCTAAACTGGCAACAATAGAATCGAATTGTCTGCAATAATTCGCTCAGTTCGTCACTACGGTGAAGCCAGGGCGAACCCCTAGGCTGCATTGTGCTTTGTTTCCGGACTACAGCTCAGCATGGCTACCGCCAGACCATAAGCATTGTGGCACTGCGGCCCGATTCATCGATACATTCCAATTGCTTCGCGCCGATGCCGGGATGTTGGGTACGAAAACAAGTGTTTCTCGTAATTATTCGCTGGCACTAAGGTTGCTCGTTGTAGTAATAGACAACAGCCTGATAGGTAATGGAGGTCTCGATGAATCGGGAAACCTTTCGCGAACAGCTTCTCGGTGTGATGGAACGTAAGGATCATTGGGCCTGGCCGGCTTTTACTTCAGGCCGCGTGCCCAGAGATCGGCTGCATTTTCATTTCGAGCAAGAATATGGCACCTACGTGCGCGACTTTCCGATACTCGTTGGGCGATCCTATATTCGCTGTCCCATCGCCGAGATTCGCCGCAGCTTGGCGGAGAATCTCTACGAAGAAGAAACCGGCGGCCTGGTCGCCGGCCGGCCTCACCCCGAGCTTTTTCTCGAATATCCCCGCGGCCTCGGTATGGACCTGAGCCGATTTCAAAATATCCAGCTGTTGCCGGCGGCGCAGCGTTACCGTGAATTTTCTCGACGCCGCGACAGAGTCCTTCGGTTGGGATATCGCGTCGGCAATCGTCACCATCTTTGTCGAAGGATCGAGCGCTGAAAGAGCCGCGCTCGATGCCAGGAAAAATCAGCCGCCACCGCCGCTGGAGGAACATCCCCTGGTGAAATATTACGGACTCTCGGTGGAGCATTTAGCGCTGACCAAAGCCCATCGACAGGTGGAAGGACTGCCACCGCGCCGCCGCTTGGAACGCGATCTTGGATCATGTCGTGCCGCTGCGCCGGGGCGCCGTGGTGCGGGTGATGGAGGATGCGCTCAGAATTTGGCAACTCTACCGCGACGAAGTTGCTTTGGTTTGCGGCATTCAGGAGAGCGACTTGTCATGCACCAGCGCGGTTGCTAGCTGAGCCGGAATATCGTCGTCGCCCCGTGAGCCTTGTGAGATTCTAAGCGATCGATTCGCCGCGATAACTCATCGCCAAAATCTGCATCGGATTGAGCGGCCTTTTGCCGTTGGCCTGTTCGATTTGAATTGCCGCCAGCGGGCAGTCGGAGCAGGTGACTTTGGGATCACTCTCGGCCATTTCCTTAAACGCCCGGCCGCCATATTTAAGCGACCTCTCAAAGTTCTCTTTCTTCATGGCCCAAGTGCCGTCATGACCGGAGCACGCTTCGACGACCTTTACCTTGGGTATCCGGCAGGAGCGACAAGACATCGCGGGTTTTGTAGCCGACGTTTTGGGCGCGCAGGTGGCAGGGGATATGATAGCTAATCGCTCCCGCGCTAGTTTTAAACTTCTTGTTGAGTTTGCCATCCGCCGCTAGTTTGGCGAGAAATTCCATCGGATCCATGGTCGCCGCGGCGACCGTCTTGGCCGCGTCGCTGCCGAGCAGGCGCGGATACTCGACGCGCAGCATCTGCGAGCAGGTCGGATTGGTCGCGATCACCGTTCTGCCGTCCTCGACAAAGCTTAACAGGTAGGCGACATTGCGTTCGGCGGCAGCGATGGCGCCGTCCATATCGCCGTTGTGCAATAACGGCATACGCAACAGCGCTCGTAGGCCAGCGCGACATAGACATTGTTGCGCCCCATGACATCGAGAGTGTCATTGCCGATCTCGGGCTGGTTGTAGTTCACATAACAGGTAGAGAAAAAGGCGACGCGCGCCCGGGTCTCGCCGGTGGGGGGTCTGGCGATTTTTAGCGAATTGTGCGGCGAAGGTTCGCGCTGCAAACGGCGGCCGAAGGATTTTTAAAGCGGCCTCGTTAACGTTAGCTCGGCCGCGCCGTCTAATTGGCCAAGGAGGTTCTTACAATGACCATAACCACAAAAGGACTATTTGCCGCCGGGATTGTATCGCTGTTGGCTTTCGCGACGCCCGACTCAGCGAGCGCCGACGCACGCAGCCGGCAAAGGGATTTGGACCGGGATAGCGGCACGAGCTCGCAACTCCAGAGCAACCGAGTTGCAGCGAGACCACGCTGAACTGCGCCGGGATCAAACCGAGCTTGAGCGCGATCGCGCCGAATTGGAGCGGCTCCAGCGCAGCGGCGCGAGCCGTCAGGAAATCTATCGTAAGCGTGAAGAGATTCGCCGTGACCTTGAAGAACTGGCTCAGGATCATCGTGAAATCAGCGAAAATCTTGAGACGTTGAGCTCGAATCGGGACCGCTGGTACGGTCGGGATACTAACGTTGGGCAACGCGACCGTTTGGGCCGTAATGACTCCCTCGGTTGGGGCTGGGGCCGCCGGGACGATCGCAGCCGTCTGGGACGTAATGACACCAACGCTTGGGGTTGGGGGCGCCGGGACGATCGTAGCCGCGGGCGCGTTGCCGACCGGTGGGGTTGGGGCCACGGTCGAGACTGATCGGATATCTTCAGACTTCGCGATCGCAACCGGTGACAGAAACTTTTCATTAGAGGGCGGACTTGCCGGTCCGCCCTCGTCTGCCTAATTGACATAGTGCGCGGGAGAGCCTTATAACCGAAGCGTATGCATACTTCGGAGGCTCTACATTGATCATCGATTGCGATACCCACCTTATGCCGCGAGACGCCTTCAACGGCGTCGACGGTGTTCTGGAAACGATTAAGCCGACGCTCAAAGTTCGACGCCCAGGAGCTCTACGTTGACGTAGACTTTCCCGGCTATCCATCGGAAGTTACCGGCACGAGCCCGCTGCCGGCGCCGGGATCGGGGGCGATGTTTCGTAGCCTCTGGGATCCGGTCGCGCGGATGAAAGACTATGACGGCCGGCTGGGTATCGATCGGCAGATCGTGCTGCCGCAGTTTTCCGGCTGGTGGTCTTACCTGATCGAAGCGGAACTCGCCTGCCGCATGGCGCGCTCGCACAACGAGTCATTACTGCGCTTGATGAGCGAATATTCCGGCAAGATTCTCGGTGTGGCGTTGGTGCCGCTGCAAGATGTGGCCGGGGCGGTCGGCGAGATGGAATGGGCCAAGGATCGCGGCTTTTGCGCAGTGGTCCTCGACAAAATTTATCCGGTAAAGGATCATCCTTACGGCGAGCCGCTCGGCAGCCACCGCGAGCTTTGGCCGTTTTTTAAACGTGCCGAAGAACTGTCGATGCCGATCTATCTGCATAATGTCCAGCATGGCCACCGGTTGAGCAATCTGCCGATCTTCCAGCGCGACGGGTTGTATATCTTCGCGCCCCAAGAAGGGCAGATGAGTTTGGTGTCGCTGATCACCAGCGGCTTGCTCGATGACTTTCCGAAGTTGCAGTTTATTTTTACCGAAGCCGGCACTTCGTTCATCAAACCTTTAGTTCAATGGCTCGATAAGATTTTGGACAGCCCGCCGGTGGATTATGACGACCAGGAAGATCCGCTCAACAGCCGCGGTCCGTTGACCAAGGTCGGCGAGCGGCTGCGGCGCGCGCGGGCGATCAATCCGGCGCAATTATTTCTCGAAAAGAATATCAAACCCGCGAGTTACTATTTCAAAAATAATTTCTCATTCACCATCGAGACCGAAGAGCCGGAGCTTTCGGAAGCGATCGAATTTCTCGGCGCCGAGCGGTTTCTCTTCGCCACCGACTACCCCCATGACGATCCCGGCGGCAGGATGAAATTCGAAGATGTCCGGCTCTTGCGCGACCACAAGCACATCTCCGAGGACGCGAAAGAGTTGATTCGCTACAAGAACGCGCAGCGATTGTTTCAATTGCCCGGTTAAATTACGGCAACAGAAAGGTTTTTATCCCAGTGGCAATTCCTGAACGCTACAATACTGGCTACAACATCGGCGTCGGTGGCGCGGTGGTGCGCGACGATAAATTACTGTTCGTGCGCCGGTCGTCGCGCCATGGGCGAGGTAATTGGCAATTGCCGGGCGGTTTTATTGAACCCGACGAGACCATCGAACAGGCCGTGGTCCGAGAAGTTCAAGAAGAAGCGGGGGTGACGGCTGAAGTCGAAGCTGTCCTGGGTTTGCGAAGCCGCTACGATCCCGACAGCGGCAATGGCGTTTACGTGATCCTGCTTTTGCGTCCCATCGCCGGCGAGCCGTGTCCCGACGGCCATGAGACCGACCATGCAGAATTTTTCTCGCTGGAACAGATCGGCAAGCTCACCCCACTGCCGCCGGTGAATTGGGAAATCGCCCAACGGGTCCTCGCGCCGGACCGCCGTTTGCTGCATCCTAAGCCCCTCAGCAATCTGAACGGCGCCAAATATACTCTCTTTGTCGGTTGAACGCGTTGTCGGGATATCCCGATCTTGACCAAAAATTAGCTGCAGTTTCGACTGGAAGTTCTCAGAAGATGGCTGGAATTTTAGCGGGTTGGCGTGGCACGATCCACCGGTAAAATCGTTACTTTGACCAATAACTGGCGGTCGGCTTGTTTGGCGGCTTCGATTTCCTTGCCGCTGACCTTCGGTTCTGACTCTATGTTGGCTTCTGTGGCTAGCTCTTTTTTGAAAATTTCGAAGTGTTCGGGGGCGACGTCATAAAATCTTATTTCCGCGATAGATTCTATTCTGGCTCTCCCTGTCTGTGGCATGGTTGATGGGCGGCGCGCCGTAGCCGGCGAGTCTTCTACCTCTGTGCTGTTCAAATTTTCGATAGTATCGCGGCGCTGGGGCGAGCGCCGGCGTACGACGAACTCAAAATCGGCAACTCGATCGCCGAGCGCAATCGGTCGCTCCAACCCAATCGGCGCGGGTTGCGACCCAGTAAAACTTCGACGATCGCCAAAAATAAAACCGGAATCCCGTGCCGTGGTCACTTCTTGGACCCGCAGCGGCGGTCGTCTGGGAGCTTCTTTCTTTTCTTCCGCGGCAATTTCTGATTCGGCTCGTGACGGCGCTGGCGTTGCAGGTCGAAGCTGTGGCGATTCAGCTGGTGACGATGACGACGCGCGCGGCGAAGTTTCTGCGCTGCTCCGCTTGGCAAGATCCGCGGGAGCCTTTACTGGGGCAACTGTTTTTTGGCGCGTCTCTGAAGCTTGGCCCGCGGCGGTTGGGGCTGCTGGTTCATTTTCTTTAATCGGCGCTGGGCTGGCAGATTTTAACGCCAGATTGACCTCACGATTTTGTTTTAACGCTGGTTCATTTTGATAGAAAACTACTGCGAAGATCGCGATCACCGCCATGGCGGTTGCCTGGACTGGAATGCCACCTGTCAGCGGCACAATCAGCCGCTGCCACAGGCTCGCTTTCGGCTCGCTGTCGCGCACTTGGGCCATAACCCGCTGAGCGAAGCCGAGCGGCGGTTCCATCACCGGCAAGGTTGCCACTTGCTGGATGCAATCGGCTAACTCGTTGGATTCGGTGCGGCAATGGGCGCAGGAAATCACATGGGTCGCGACCCGCGTGGTCATCGCCATGTCGAGGTTTTTGTCGAGATATTCGGTCAGATGCTTGGCGACCTCTTCGCAGTTCATACTGCCTTCCTTCCGGCGTAGAAGTAGGATGCTAATTCGGATTTGAGTGCTTGCCGGGCGCGATGCAAGCGTGACTTAACGGTTCCCACCGGCACTTCGAGCACCCGGGCGACCTCGTCGTAGGACACGTCTTGGAGATCGCGCAGAAGGATCACGGTGGCGTCATCGGCGGACAAGCTGTTTAGAGCTCTTTGCACGGTTTCACGTATTTCTTTTTTTTCCATGGATTCCGCTGGACCGGGTTGGGGATCGCTCAGGGGTTCGGTGTTTTCGATGGGAACTTGGCGTTGATGGTGAGTATTCATGGTCTTGCGCCGCGTCGTCGCATGATTGAGCGCGATGCGATAAAGCCATGTGGAAAAATTGGCGTCGCCGCGAAACTGGCCAATGGCCCGGTAAGCCGAAAGAAACACCTCTTGGGTGGTTTCCGCGGCGTCGTCATAATCGCCTAGCATGCGGTAGACGAGGTTGAAAATGGTCTTCTCATGGCGCCGGATCAATGCCTCAAAAGCGTCGACCTGCCCGCTCTGTAGCTTTTGGACATACTCGGCGTCGCTGATCGAGTCTGACTGCATTGTTTCAGAGGGGTTAGACTTTGCTTGCACCAAAAAGTTCCGTTGGTGAAAAATAAATGGGACGCTTGTGTGATAAGTCTATCGGTGTTTATTTACTATGTAAAGTCTCTAGATTTGGCTACTTAGCACCTTAATATCATTTCGCGCGCAGGCTTTTAGCGGTCCTCGCAAGTGATCGCGCGGCGGGCCAATTTCTCAATCCCATTGGGCAAATCGATTCGCTAGGGATGGTTTCATGAGCAGGGCCAGCCTACACGGGTTCGTGCCAAAGGCTGCTGTACTCGATCGCGACCACCTGGTCATAGGCTGCCGGGGCCTTGAGCAGGCCGATGTCTTGGGCGAAGCGGTTCATGCTCTCGACCTTTTCCGGTGCAATCGTCGGGTCGTAAAAGGGCAGATCGCGGCGCACCAGTTCGGCGATCAGTTCTGCTTCGGAGGCTGGAAAGCGCTTTTGGCCCACCGCAGTAGCGCGCGCGGGATCTTGCTTTAAAGCCTTGTGAGCTTTCATCAGCGCGCGCACCGCGGCACGGGCTGCTGCCGGGTTGTCCTTGATCGTCTGGTCCGTCGCCACCAGTGCAGAGAACGTGTAATGACGTGCCGCCGTCGGGCCGTCGCCGCGGCGGACATCGAGGACCATGGTGCCGATGCCGCGCCGCACGGCCACTTCGCAACCCATGCCATTGGCCCAAAAACCGTCCAGTGTGCCTTCCTCGAGTGCTTTGGCTGCCGACAGGCCGAAGGAAACGTTTGGCCCTCCCGCGCCAGGAATGGGCATAATCTGAACATTATTTTTGTCGGGATCGATGCCGGCTTCGACCAACAGGCGCTGCAAGCTCAAATTGACGCCCGGCGCGGCGCCGATGCGCAAGCCTTTAACGATGCTCAAATCGCCGCGCTGCGGTTTGAGATCGCTACGGATGACCAGAAACCAGTAAGTATGCTGGCCGCAGGCGGCGAGCAGCTTGGCGCCTTGCCACTCGGGGAACGCGAGCAACGTCGCGTGGGCCGAGCCGACGACGAAGTCGAGGGCGCCATCGCGCAGCGCTTCGAAGGTTTTTGGAATGGGAAATAATAGATCGACGGAAGCGTCGAAGCCTTCTTCCGTGAAAAATCCCATCTCGACGGCCGCGATGATCGGGAAATAAGAATTCGATACTAAGTCGGGTACGGCGATGCGCAGCATAATTTCTCCGGGATGCTCGATTGCGGGTGCCAAACGACTGCAACGATTTGAACGTTTGGAACGACTGGAACCTATTATCTTCTAATCCGCCAGTGGCACGGTCATGAACACATGGGGCTCGCTGCCGAGCACGCGCGAGGTGTGGCCTTCGCCGCTGGTGTCGTCGGCGAGCATGACGTCGCCGGTTTGTAAATACCCGCTTGACGCCGTTGCTCGCTTCGATCTCCCAGGAGCCGGAGAGGGTGACGAGATACTGCCGTCGCGGCGCGGGATGGCGCTCCAAGAATAGTCCCACGGGAGCGGAGCGAAACACCGCGCCGGTGGCGGCGCGCATGTCGGTGCTGAGCATCGGTTGGTTGCCGGCGAATCTTAGTTCGATTTCTTCAAAGTGCGATTTTTGATCGCTGCCGCTGTAGAGTCTGACGATTTTCATAAGTTCTCCCAAATGATGTTGGCTGTGTCCCGGTGTCCGTTTCCGAGCTCTGCCGGTTCTTTCATATCACAGCGGTATCTGTCTTTTGTCCATGGCGCGGCGCCATTTTTTCTCGGGTTCATTGCCGAAGACTAACGACTTGTCAGCGGCGATCGCGAACCATGAATTGTCTTTGAGTTCCATTTCCAACTGGCCGGCGGCCCAACCGGCGTAGCCCAAGATTAGCAACGCTTGGCGCGGACCTTTGCCGACCGCGAGCGCTTGCACCATTTTGGCGTCGGCGGTCATGGCGACGCCGTCTTTGACTTTGGTGCTGCTATCTAGGACCCAGTCATCGCTATGCAGGACAAACCCTTGATGGCGGCTTACCGGCCCGCCGTAATGCACAACGATTTCGCCCTTGGCGCCTTTGTCCTCGATGCCAAAGCCTTTCAGCAGTTCGTCGAAGGGCACCTTGGCAACCGGCTTGTTGACGACTAAACCGAGTGCGCCTGTGTCATCGTGTTTTACCAGGTAGATGATCGATTCGGCGAAACGCGGGTCCTTCATTTCGCTGCTGGCGACGAGCAATTGGCCGGCTAAGAAACGGTTCGCCGGCGCTGCCAGACCCGAGAGTCCCGCGCTCGCGACGTCAATGAGGAGCAATAACGCAACCAGCCAAAGCAGTCTTAGCGGCTTCACTCTTGTCAAGGTTCGGGCGCGACACTGCATCGTTTGATAGGCGCGGTTAGCCGCGCACTTTAGGGCCGACGCTTTCGAGGGAGATGCGAATGATCACGCGCTGCTCGCGCGCCATGCGTTGGTGAAATTCCGGCCAGCTCTTGTGCTCGCCGTAGACTTGGCGCTGCAAGTAGACCAGAGTGTCGAGGGCTTCGGGTAGCGAAACGATTTCGGCCTTGCCGCTGACTTGGACCCAGCCTTCGCCGTGAAACGTATTGCCGAACGTGCATAGGGCGGCGCGCGGATCGCGGCGCAGATTGTTGACCTTGTACGCGGTCTCGCGGCTGCTGATCACCGCTCGGCCTGCGCCATCGAGACCGCAGGTTACCGGCGACATCTGCAAGTCGCCGTTTTTGCGCCGGGTGGCGAGCACGCCATGATGATTGTTCGTCGAGAAATTCTTTAGCCCTGCCGGTTTCCACCGGAATGAATTCGGCCATGGTGCGATTTCCTTATTCCGTGAATGAGTTCAAGCGGATGGACGACAAAATAGAATACCGGCCGGATCGATTGCAAGCGCGCGCGGGTAGTATTCACTTATCAGGCGTGAACCATCGGCCCGACGACCCATGACCGATGGCGCAATCGGATTGCGCGGATCGCTGAATTTGCCTTCGTCTTGACCGATTTCACCGCATAACCTATAACCAAGTCAGAGGGCGAGCTTGTGACCATGACCATCCCACAAATGAAGTGTCCGGAGATTCTCCCGGTTTTTCCATTGACTGGCGTGATGATGTTGCCAGGCACGGTTTTGCCGCTGCATATCTTTGAGCCGCGCTATCGCGCCATGGTCGAAGACGCCCAGCAAGGCGACAAAATGTTCGGCATGATCCAGCCCTACGCGCCACAGAACGATAATCGCGGACCTCAGCCTGAGGCCGAGAACAGCGCGCCGGATCTCTATAAAGTCGGCTGCGCCGGTTTCATGGAAACGTGTGAAAAGTTGCCAGATGGACGGTTCTTCGTGCAGCTCAAGGGGGTTAGCCGATTTCGCTTTGCCGAAGAGTTGCCGTTGCAGCGCGGTTACCGCAGGGTCAAAGCGCACTATAATGAATTCGCCGACGCCGAACTGGAGCAAGACTGGCACTGTGCGCGTGCGGCGATTATCGAAGCGCTATCGGTCTTTGGCACCGCCCATGGCATGCAGGTCAATGCCGATCAAGCGGCGAAGTTCTCGGATCTAGAGCTGGTCAATCTCCTCGGCGTGTCGCTGCCCTTTCATCCCGCTGAAAAGCAGGCGCTGCTCGAAGCCGCGACGCTCCAGGACCGCGAAAACATGCTCATCGATTTGCTGAAGCTCGGCGCCGGCCCGGCCACCAGTGACATTGAGATCGCGCCGCGAACCCTCAACTAACTAAAGATTAATATCGCCGGTGTCAGTTTCTTGACGTGCAATGGGGCGCAGCCATCGTCATCGCGCTGCCATCCTGCCGCCCTCGACGGGAATATCTGCGCCGGTGATGTAGTCCGCCCAAGCAGAGGCGAGAAAGAGCACCGGTCCGACGTAATCTTCGATGTCTCCGTTTCTGCCCAACGGCGGTACGGTTAGATTGACACCGGCGGCCAGAGTTTGGCTGCTGTCGTCCGGTTTGCCGGCGTATTGATTGACGCTGGTCAAACGGTTGGGTGTGAAGCCGGGGCTGATCGAATTGACATTGATATGATACTTGCCGAGCTCGACGCCCATCTGTCTGGTGAGATTGACGACGCCGCCTTTAGCTGCGCTGTAGGCCGAGCCGCCCGGCAGGCCGCGATGGCCGGCGATGGAAGCGATGTTGACGATCTTGCCGCGGCCGGCTTTTTTCATCACCGGCACAACTTGCCTGGAACACATGTAGATCCCCTTGAGGCCTATGCCCAAGACAAAGTCCCACTCGTTGGACTCGACTTCGGTAATTTCTTTTCCGGGGTAAATTTGCACCGCGGCGGCATTTACTAAAATATCGATAGTGCCGAAGCGGCCGACCACGTCGGCGATCATCTTAGCAACCTGATCTTCCTTGGTCACGTCGGCGCCGACGCCAATGGCATCGGTGCCGCGCGCAATTAGATCGTTGGCGACTTTCGCCGCTTTGTCGCGCACGAAGTCGCCGATAGCGAGCTTTGCGCCGGAATCGGCGAAGCCGCGGGCAAACGCCGAGCCGAGCACGCCGCCGCCACCGGTGATCAGAACGACTTTATCTGTAAGTCCGAGGTCGCGCATGAATGCTCCTCAGCGGGGAAGTAAGGAGTAAAATTCACTCCGTATTTCTAATAGATTGTTATTCCGCCATATCGATCAACACACCATCGGGGTCGGCGACAAAATGCTGGCCAAGGCAGCAGCGGTGAAAGTCTTCCTCGTTCTTCTTGCCGTTGCCGCCGACAAATTTGCCGCTCGCGGACGGCGGCGCGCTTTCAGCGAGCGCCGCCAGGTCGTTTTGGGTCTTGGCCAAGCTTTCCACTTTGAAGCCAAAGTGATCGAGCCCCTCGCGCAGGCCGCGGTACAGGCTGTTGTCGCGGGGGCGGAGCAGCAGCTTCACTTTGCCATCGGTCATGCAGATGGAGCCGTCGTCTTTGTAGGTTTCGGCTTCCTTCAGCTCGAATATTTTTTCGTAGAATTCGGCGACCTGACCGGGGTCGTTGGCGCGGATCGAGATGTGATTGATCCAGCGCGGCTGCTCCCAACCGGATTCGTTGTAACCTTCGCGGACGTTGGCGACATGGGCTTGGGCAATGTCGAACTGGGTGCCTGCCGGATCGTAGCTGCGCAGGCCTGCGAAGGGCACGTACTCCAATCCCTTGGCGATCATCGATTTCGGATACTGCTGTTCCATGCGTCGGACAAACTCTTTGATATCCTCGACTTCAAAACCATAGTGGTCCATTCCGGACTGCATGCCGGCGTAGCGCGACAATACCGCCAGACCGATGACGCCGTCGCTGATATGGCCGCGGCTGGCATTTTGTTTGCCCGTTTCATCCAGCGTGTTGCTGGTCATGCGCCGCATGCCGAAGACCTGCTGATAAAAATTGTCCACCGCGGCGTGGTTGTGGGTGTACATGGCGATATGGCGGATTTTGGCGAGCATGGGGTTCCTCCGAAAGGTTAGGGTCTGGAGTCTAGTGTTTGGCTTCGCAGAATCTCAGTTACACTGAAGTGGGTCGCCGCGTCAATGGAGTAGTAGATGGTCGAGTGCGCATTGGGCACCAGTCCGAACTCCAGTGCGGCGAGCGCACCCTAGGAATTCGCGGCGAGAAACTGTCTGATGATGCGGTGCGCCTGGCCCGGGTTGGTCATGAAATAGTTGTGCGCTTCATTGGGGATGACGGCATATTGGCCGTTGGGCAGCGCTTTGGCCATGGCTTCGGACGCCACCCGATGCGACGCGCCGGTGGCCGAGCCGTGATCTTGGTCGCCGACGAGAACCAGCGCCGGCTGTTTAATCGCGCCAAGACGCTGACTGACGTCGCAAGCCTGGCGGGCGACGACATGGCGCAGGTAGTCGTCCAACGTCGGCAAGTTGCTCATGCGAACCTTCAGAAATTGATCGACGCGGTCGGGGTGTTGCTCAATATATTCCTGTGTCCAGCCGACCTCCAAGGTATGCTCGCGGACATATTTCTCATAACCCCACGCGACCATCTCTTTGCACATCTTGAACGGGATCGGCGGCGCATTGGCGACTCCGGCGCCGACCGACGCGGCAATTATTTTCTTAACTCTGTCCGGGTATTTCAGCGCCATCAATAGCGCCACCCGCCCGCCCATCGAATGTCCGAGGAGAATGGCTTGACCGACGTTCAATTGATCGAGTATGGCCACCGCATCGTCGACGAAATCGTCGCAGGAATATTGCTCGATCGGCCGGCTCGACTTGCCCGTGCCGCGATAGTCGTGGGTGATGACCAAGTGATCCCGGGAAAATTCCGGGACCTGAAAGGTGTGCCAGATGTCGCCGGCGCAGGCGGTTTCACAGAAAAATAGCAATGGTGTGCCGGCGCCGTGGGTTTCGTAATGAATGTCGACGTTGCAGCGTTTCAGTATGGGCATTAAATGTCCTAACGCGATTCAAATTCCGTGCAGTCCCCGCAGCACCTTCTCCGCGGTGATTGGCAACTCACGGATGCGCACGCCGGTGGCGTCGTTGACGGCATTGGCGATCGCTGCGGCTACGGGCACGAGGGGCGGTTCGCCGAGCGCCTTTGCGCCGTAGGGGCCGATGGGGTCGGGCTGTTCGATGAATATTGCTTCGATGGGTGGGATATCGATCAAGTTGGGGATCTTGAACGAGTCCAGGTTGAGCGTTAGCGGCGCGCCGGTGTCAGGGTCCATGGGGATCTCTTCCATCAGCGCGTAGCCGATGCCTTGGACGACGCCGCCGATGATCTGGCCGCGCGCCGCTTCGGGATGGATGATCCTGCCGGAGTCATGCACGGCGACGTAGTTGAGCACGCGCACGCCGCCGGTGTCGGGGTCGACTTCGACCGCGGCGAAGTGGGCGGCGAAGGAATTGATGATGTGGGTCGTGCTGCCGGCGCGCAGTTTGGCCTCGCCGACGATGGTCTGTTCAGGCTGGCGCCGGACGACGTGACCGACGGGAATTTTTATTTCCGGCGTGTCGACGATCACGACAAATTCATCGCGCCACAGCAATTTCGCCGGCTCCGCTTCGAGCAATTTCGCGGCGCTTTCGAGTAGCTGGCGCTTGGCGTCTTCGGCGGCTTGTTGCGCGGCCAGTCCTGACGTGAACGTCGTCGTGCTGCCGGAAGTGCTGTGCGCGAACGGCGTGGTGTCGGTGTCGGCAAAGGTCGCGTGAACTTTTGCCATATCCATCCCGAGAGTTTCGGCGACGATCTGACTGAGGATCGTCCATGCGCCTTGGCCGATCTCGGTGATGCTCATCGAAAGTTCGGCGCTGCCGTCGGCTGATAGTTTGACCCTGGCCGACGATTGGGATTGCCCGGTTTTGTAAATGCACGCGGCCAAACCCATGCCGCGATACTTGCCGTTGACTAGCCGTTTGCGCGGACCGTTGGGGCGCGCCTGCCAACCGATTCGCTTCGCCCCTTCTTTGAGACATTGCGCCAAGAGATTGCTGGAAAAGGGCACGCCGCCTTCGATCGGTTGTGATGGAACTAAACTGTCAAGTGCTGTCACGCGCTCTCCCGGTTGGCCTTCGGGGCCCACGCAGTGGCGCAAGCGGAACTCCAGCGGGTCGATGCGTAGACTTTCCGCGACTTCGTCGGCGAAGGATTCCAGGGCGAAATGGGCCTGCGGCGCGCCGAGACCGCGATAGGAGCCGGCCACGGGACTATTGGTGTAGGCGACTTTGCCGATGAAGCGCGCGTTGGCGCAGCTGTAAAGATAAGTGAGCCCGTGGCCCAGCCGGGAAGCGACGCCGTAGCCGGGCGCGTAGGGGCCGGTGTTGAGCGCGCTGGTGGTGTCGATGGCGGCGATGCTGCCGTCCGCTTTGATGCCCATGCGAATATGCGTCGTGGTGGCGTGGCGCCATTTGCCATAACCGAGTTCTTCCTCGCGACTGTAGCCCATGCGCACGGGCCGGCCGGCCCGGCGCGCGAGCAGCGCGGTGATGAGTCCTAATCGGGTTTCATCTTTGCTGCCGAAGCCGCCGCCAAGATAGGTGGCGACGACACGGACGCGGTCCGGCGGCAGTGAGAATGTCTTGGCGAGCTTGTCGCGATCGCCGTAGACGTTGCGACTGGCCTTCCATACCGTGAGCCGATCGCCTTGCCAGGACGCCACGGCGTAGCGCGGCTCCAGCGCCAGGGGACTGGTGGATTGCGTGCGATAGGTTTGCTCGAAGATCTGCGCAGCTTCCCGCATGCCGACGTCGACATTGCCGCGCGAGAATTCGATCGCTTCTTTGCCGGCCAAGTTAGCGCCGCCGCGCACCGACGGCGCATTGGCTTCGAGGGCGCGCTCTTCATTCAAGACGAAGGGCAGGGAACGATAGTCGACTTGAATCAAGCGCAGTGCTTCTTCGGCGATCTCTTCGGTGTCGGCGGCTATGGCCGCGACTTCGTCGCCGACGTGACGCAAGGTTCGATTGAGTAAATAAACCGGCGCCACCGCTCCGTCAGACCCTGAATCATCACCGGCTTCGAACGGGATTGCCGGCACATCGCGATAAGTGATCACCGCACGTACGCCGGGTAACGCCTCGGCTTTCGCGGTGTCGATGGCGACGATCTGCGCATGAGCATGGGGACTGCGCAGGGTTTTTCCGTACAGCAGATTCTCGACCGACAGACGGTCGCCGGAAAACTCGGCGGCGCCGGTGATCTTGCTATGGGCGTCGACGCGAGTGACCGACTGGCCGACGACGCGGAGAGCGGACTGTTGCGGAGCAGGGAATTGCGACATGGGGTATCGGACCGCGAAATTTGCTCTTTGGATAGCAGAGCGGCGGCATAACGACAAGCACAAACTCTCAGCTTCTATGACTGAACTATTATGATGTCAGATTTACGGCTGTGGGTTTGACTTTATTCCTGAGACCGTGACATTTAGCATTGATCGCGAGGTATGGAGTCCATGAACCGCACGCAAATCATCATCGTTCGCCATGGCCAGACCGAATGGAACATTCGCGGCATTCGCCAGGGCTATCTCGATAGTCCGCTGACGGCCAGGGGAATGGCTCAAGCAAAGGCGTTGGGGCAGCGTTTGGCGCGGGAGAAGTTCACGGCGTTGTACAGCAGCGACCTCGGTAGGGCGGTGCAGACGGCGCAAGAGGTCTCAAAGGTCACGGGCCACGCGATCGTTACCGACGCGCGCTTGCGCGAGCGTCATCTCGGGATTTTCCAAGGACTCAACGGCGAGGAAATTAGTGCGAAGTATCCGGAAGAGCGCCGGGCGATGCGCAGCCAGGGACCTGGCTATGTCATTCCCGGTGGCGAGAGCATGGTGCAGCAGGTCGAACGCAATATGGCTTGCCTCAACGACCTCGCGGCCAGACATGTAGGCGAGCAGATCGTCGTGGTCACCCATGGCGGCGTGGTGAGCGGTTTTTTTCGCCACACCTTGGAGATTTCTCTCGAAGCGCCGCGCCGCTTCGAGTTCGTTAACGCCGGCTTAAACGTCTTCGCCCATGAAGACGGCAATTGGATGCTGCTGACCTGGGGCGATGTCAGTCATTTGGCGCCTGGGGCGGCATCCGAGGGGGATGATCCTTAGCCGCCGCTGTGCGGCGGCGGTGCAAAACGTTCCATTCGTTCAAGCCGTTCAAATCGTTTGAAGTCAGAAGTCAGAAGTCAGAAGTCTCTCCTAGCTAACCGTCGCGCGTTTTTCCATGCGCACCGTGAAACCTGGCTGTTTGATATAGACTTGGTTCGAGTCTTTGCGCTTCGCTAGCTGCTCGATGATTTTCACCAGCGGTTGGGTGGCGTCGAGATATTCAATTGGCTTGCCGTGGTTGGGCAGCGCTTTGACGTACTCTTCGCCGGCGAAGTAGTGCAAAATCAAGTCTTCGTCGGACAGCTGGGCGCCGTATTTTTGGCGAATCTCATGTAACGTCGGCTCCGGCTGTTCCCAATGCGTCCACTCTTTGGCGCGCGGCCGGCTGAGTATCTTGTCGCGCACGCTGGGGTCCATCACTTCGATCGCTTCCTTGCCCCAGAAGCCCAAGGCGTACTGGATATTCTGGTCGGGCACTTCTTTGTAGCGCTCGCCGACGATGACGTTGATCGCCGCCTGGGTGCCGACGAATTGCGACAACGGCGTGACCATGATCGGATAGCCGAAGTCTTTGCGCACCTGGCCGGCTTCTTCCAGCGCGGCTTCCATCAAATGCTCTTTGCCGACGATCTTCAGTTGATGGCGCATGTTGGAGATCATGCCGCCGGGCACTTGGTGCCGATACATGCCCTCGTCATATTCAACCGGCTTGCCGATGGGCAGACCGTCGCGTTGGGCGACCGCGGTAAAATGTTTCACCACCGGCTCCAACGGCTTCAAGTCAATCTGCGGATCGTAGCCCAGCGCTTTCAGATTGCTGGCGATGTTAAAGATCGACGGCTGCGATGAGCCGTTGGCCAATGGCGGAATCGCGGTGTGCAGGATGCGCATGCCGAGCTTGACGCCTTCCAAGTAATTCAGCGGCGCCTGGCCGCTGTTGCAGTGGGCATGAAACTCCACCGGGATATCGCCGGCGGCTTTCAAGACGACCGGGATCAGCGTGCGCGCGCGGTCGGGCGTGAGCAGGCCGCCGACGTCTTTGAAGCAGATGCGCCAGGGATGGGCCGCCGCGGCCTCCTTGGCCTTCCTGGCGTAGTACTCGTCGGTATGGCGCGGCGACACTGAATAGATAAGATTGGCCACGGCGTCCATGCCATGTTTTTTCAAATCGGCGATCTCTTCGCCGAAGGCGTCATAGTCGTTCCAACAGTTCGACGTGCGCGTCAGCGTCAGGCCATAGGAAACCAACCGTTCGACCAGCAGTTTGAGAATACAATGCGGCGTCTTCTCGAAGGCGCTATGCATGCCGCCATGGTAACGCAGCCGGGTTTTCTTGATCAGTCTGGTGCCATCCTTGAGCCAATACCAGGGATTCTCTTTGTGCTCGCGGACATATTTTTTGAAGATGACGCTCAAGAAAAACTCCATGGACTCGAAACCGGCTTCGTCCATATGCGGCAGCGCCGGCAGCATGGAGCCGATCTTCATGTTCAAGGCCCAGAGGCTTTGGTTGCCGTCGCGAATTGTCGTATCGATGAAGCGAACCTGGTTATTCATTGATCCTCCAAAGAAACCGTTCCAAGTGTTCCAGTTGTTCCAAAGGTTGCAATCGTCTATTCGGAACTATGACTTGGCCTTCAGTAGTTTGTATAAATTATCGGGCTAGAGATCAAACCACGGGGAGGACGATCCATGAAGAGCTTTCGTAAAGAGTTGTGGTTCAATACGCCGACGCGGATGGCGTTCGTCAATATCACGGCGCAGGTTGACTCCTGTCTGCGCGAGAGTGGGGTGAAAGAGGGGCTGGCGCTGGTCAACGCCATGCATATCACCGCTTCGGTGTTTATCAATGACGATGAGGCCGGCTTGCACCATGATTACGCCGCCTGGCTGGAAAATCTCGCGCCGCACGAACCGATCAAGCAATACCGCCACAACGACACCGGCGAGGACAACGCCGATGCGCATATCAAGCGCCAAGTGATGGGCCGTGAAGTGATGGTGGCGATCACCGAAGGCAAGCTCGACTTCGGCCCGTGGGAGCAGATTTTCTACGGCGAATTCGATGGCCGGCGGAAAAAGCGCGTGCTGGTGAAGATTATCGGCGAATGACCGGCTGACCCGCGGCAATGAACCGATGGGTTCTTTATTGGTCGACTGAAAGTCAACTCTTCGTCCGTCATTCCGGCGCAGGCCGGAATCCAGTCTATTGTACTGGAACTGAAATCGAACCTGGATGCCGGCCTTCGCCGGCATGACAAATCCACTCTCCGCTTGATGGCGAGGGAATTCGACCGTTTCCGAGACAGACATCAGGTGATTAGTTTAGGTGTAATTGATCGGTGTCTGGTTGACCGATAGAGTAGCCCGATGGAAAAGCGATTTTTTAAGCCCCGACCGCAGAATGCTCGCCACGGTCGGGTCGAGCCGGCGGATGGCGCGGACCGCGGACCCTACCAGGCGCCATGCCGGCACTATCCAAACTGTATCGGCTGTCCGTTTATCGATCTGCCCTATCCTGAACAGCTGGTGCGTAAGCGTGGGTTGGTGGGCGCGGCCTTTGGCAAGTTTCCCACATTGCAGGAGGTGGCGATTCCCGAGGTGGTGCCGTCGCCGCGCCGACTGGGTTATCGCGCGCGGGTCAAGCTGGTGGTGCGCAAGAGCGGCGGCGCCATCGCTACCGGACTCTATGTGCCGCAGACGCACCGGGTGATGGATATCTCGTCATGCCCGGTTCATCCGCGCCGGGTCAATCAGGTGTTGGACTATCTGAAGAGCCGGGCGCTGGAGTTGGGGATTGTGCCCTATGACGAGCGCGACGACAGCGGTGATCTGCGCTACGTCGACTTTCGTTATAGCTTTGCCCGGCAGGAAGTCAGTGTGACGTTGGTTAGCCGCCATCCGGTATTGCCCGAGGGTGAAATGCTGGCGCGGGCGCTGCAGCGAAAATTCTCTTTCGTGACCGGGGTAATCCTCAATATCAATGAAAACCGCGGCAACGTCATCTGGGGCGCGGTCAACCGCATGCTCTCCGGGCGTGAAACCCTGTTAGAACAAATTGGCGGACTCAAGTTGGTCTATCCCGCCGGGGTGTTTTCCCAGTCTAATCCCAACACCGCGCAAAAACTCTACGATCATGTGATTGAGTTGGCGCAGCTCACCGGTAAAGAGTCGGTGCTCGACCTTTACTGCGGCGTCGGGCCGATCTCGCTCAATCTTGCTCCAGGTGCGCGCCAGGTGTGGGGTATCGATGATAACGAAGCCGGCATCACCACGGCGAAGCAAAATGCCAGGCGCAACGGCGTGGGTAACAGCCGCTTCTTCGCCGGCGACGCCGCGGCGATGGTGCAGCAGCTGCGCGGGCAATTGATTCCGCTCGATCTGATCGTCGCCAATCCGCCGCGAAAAGGTTTCCAGGCCGCTGCTCTTGCTGCCGTTCTGGAATTGCGCGCGCCCAAGCTCATTTATGTTTCTTGCGAACCGACCAGCTTGGCGCGCGATTTGGAAAAACTCGCGCAGGCCGGCTACCGCATTCAATCGGTGCAGCCTTTCGACATGTTTCCGCAGACCGCGGAGGTGGAGACGGTGGTAGCGCTGCAGCTTTGATTCGAGGCCGTAGAACATCCCCCTTTGAAAAAGGGGGACTGAGGGGGATTTGAAGTTAGCGCGTATACGAAAATCCCCCCTTCCCCCCTTTTCAAAGGGGGGATCAAAATCAATGTCGGGATTTGTTCGTTTAAGTAGTGAGCCAGCAGGCTCGGTTGCGTTTTTCCTCGGTGCTATGGTTTGATGCGCAAAACAAAACTGGAGGTGCGGATGGCTGATTTACAAGTTCAAGGTGTGGTCCACTGGTCGATCCCGGTGAACAATTTGGAGGAATCGGAGAAATTTTACGGCGAGATTCTCGGTCTCGAGTCGAAGGGCCGTTTGGGTGGCTCAAAAATGTCCTGCTTCAAAGCCGGCAGCCACGATATTCTGCTTTGCGAACGAAAAGAGTCGCTGACCCGCACACCGCAGCAAGACAACCGCTTGCACCATGCGTTTATGGTCAGCCCCGACATGTGGGATCGCGGTGCCAAGCTGTTGCATGAGAAGGGCGTCAGGATCGCCGAAGCAGTGGTCTATCGTGAGAAGGGCCACTTCACCGGGCGTGAATTGTACTTTCTCGATCCGAGCGGCAACATGCTCGAACTTTGCGATCCGACCTGGAAGCCGGGCATGCCGACACCGACCTACGAAGAGATTGTCGGAAAATAAGTGATTCGGATATTCCTCCCGCTAAGGCGCAAAGGTAGGGGCGATTCATGAATCGCCCTTACTGTCATTGCGACCGTTGGGAGAAATCTTTCTTAGATCCCTCGTGTTCTCTCGGGATGACGGGCATCGCCCGTCACCTTTGCGGCCTTGGCGCCTTTGCGGGAGATTCCCCGATTCTCTAGACCCGAAACGATCTTCACTCCGACCGATAGTGCCACAGCTGGGGGATCGCCCAGCAAGTGCCAACGACGGTAAGGGCGCAGAGCACGCAGCCGACCAGCGCGGCGTTGGGGGCGCCGATGAGCGCGGCGCCGGCGCCGGCGATGACCGCGCCGGTGGCGTTGGTGGTCTGGGCGAAGACGGTGAGAAAACTGGTGGCGCGGCCGCGCATGTCGTCGGGCGCGAGGATCTGCACGACGGTGCGGCGCATGGCGACGCTGATGGCGTCGCTGATGCCGAGCAGCCCGACGGCGATCAGTCCCATCCAAAACCATTGGGACAATCCCAATAGACCTAAGCTCAAAGCGAAGAACAGTGTGGCGATGACGGAAAGCGCGCCCTTGCGCTTGACGTCGCCGAAAGCGAGCAGGATGCCCGAACCGACCAGCGCGCCGATCGCCGGGGAGGCGTAAAGCATGCCGAGTCCGCGCGCGCCGACATGGTAAATTTCATCGGCGAAGATCGGCAGGATCGGCCGATAGAAACCGAACAGCACGGCAAAAAAATCAAGCACGAAGAGCGACAGAATGATCCGCGTGTGCCAGATAAACTCGACGCCTTCGATCAAGCTGTGCCAGCCAATTTGCCGGCGTTGCCCCTGCGGTATTCCTGAACCGCGAATCAGCAGCGCCGCGAGCACCGACGGCAGCGGCAAAAATGCGTCGACCATGTAGGAAGCGGCGAGGCCGTAGAAGTCGATCATGAAGCCGGCGATCACCGGCGCGGTGAGCTGGGTTCCCTGCATCACCAAGGTCGACATGGTCACGGCATTGAGCAGATGGGACTGCGGTATCAAACTCGGAATGATCGCCAGGCGCGCCGGACCGCCGAGCACCTGGAGGGAGCCGGCAAACACCATTAGAACATTGATATGCCAGACTTGAATAGAACCGCTGACGGTTAGCAGCGCCAGCAGCAATCCCGGCACAATGCTGAGGCTATGGGTGATGGCGATCAGTTTCTTGCGATTGAGCGTGTCGGCGAGCACGCCGCCGAACAGGCCGAAAAAAATAAACGGCGCGGCTTGAAAGAAGCCGGTGAAGCCTAGCTGCACCGATGAGCCGGACAGTTGGTAGACGTGGTACAGCGTCGCCACACTGCGCATGTGGTTCGAGGTGTTGCCGCAAAGAATCGCCGTGAAAATCAAGCGGTAATCGCGGATCAGCAGGGACGACCAGGGGCGGATTACGGTGTCAGCGGGATGGGAATGATCTGAAGCTTCGCTCACTCGGTTGTTATGCTCCGGAAGGTTTCTGAGTCCAGCCAATGTATCGGTTCGACTAAAGTGGGTCAAACGTTATTGATCTCTTGGCGAGCAAACCATAGAATCACGACCAACGAATCTCGGATTATCTCCGGCAAAGACGCTAAGCTCGCAAAGTTCGGATAATTCGCGTGAAATGCATTCGCAAGAATTTTAATATTTCCCGCACGAACTTGGCGACTTTGTGTCTTTGCGGGAGTAATTTCCGACTCCGATTAAACTACGACGAGGTGTGATGATGTACATTGACGGCGATACTCATTACTGGCCGGTGCGTTTTATCGACAAGGTAGATCATCCGGGGCGCGGCCATATCGAATTCCAAAAAGGCACCGGCGCGGTGAGCCGCTTCGGCGTCGACTTTCCCGGCGATGCGGCGACTTACTTTCGCGACGGCAAGAAGATTCACTCGTTCAGCGAGACCCGTTGGAATCTCGACATGCACCACGATGTCATGGTGCGCGAAGGTTTCGACTACCAAGTGGTGATCGCCGATAACCGGCCGCTGATCTACGAAGTGGATCGCGATCTCGGCGTGGCCATGGCGCGCGCCTACAACGACACGGTGGCCGAAGATATCGCCGGACGCGAGCGCTTTCTCGGCATCGCCTGGGTTTACTTGCCTGATGTCGACGAGTCGATCCGCGAACTGCGCCGCGCGGTCAAAGAGTTAGGTTTCAAGGGCGTGAAGCTCATGGGCGGCCACGCTAATTGCGATCTCGATGCCGAGGTGCTGTGGCCGTTTTACGAAGAGGTCTGCAAGCTCGATGTGCCGATCCTGGTTCATCCCGGTACGCGCGTCTTCGAAGCGCAGGATTGCCATCCCTGGCTGGTCGGCAGCGACCGTTACGATGGCTTCAAGATGCTCGCGACGGCTCTCGGATTTCCTTTGACCTACATGGTCAGCGCGGCGCGCTTGATCATGAGCGGCGTGCTCGACCGCTTTCCCGATCTGCGTATCTCATTTTTCGAAGGCGGCATCGGCTGGGTGCCCTGGCTGATGAAGACCCTCAACCACCACACCCTATCCGCGTCGCCGGGCACGACTTCGGTGAACGACTTTTTCCGCAAGCGCGACAAACTCAAACGCGCACCGAGCGATTATTTCGATCAGCTCTACATCGCCGCCATCGCCTGGGAGGATTACCTGCCGCAGATCGTCGAAGTCTGGCCCAACCACAACATCATTATCGGCAGCGACTTCGACCACGGCGACGCGATTTCCACCTGGCCGAATACGATCGCGCCGATCAAGGCGATGAAGGGGATATCGGAGGAAGATAAGGAGAAGATTTTAGGCGGCAATGCAATGCGGTTGTTTGGGATGAAGAGTTAGGAATTGGCCGCAAAGAACGCATAGGGCGCAAAGTTGATAGCGCAAGGCTTCTCTAAAGCAAGATTCTAGACTTGCAAAGCGCTACAAAGTTGCGGCGCGCTCGACGATGACGGTCAGAACTCGTTCAAGCTGCTGCAGTATCACCGCGCAAGGGCATCGGGGATTCGGTATTACTTATTCGATGTGCTGGTGTACCGCGGCCGGAGCCCAGACACCGCAATAAGTGCGGGCTCTAGATCTCCTCCTTGTATAACGTCTGCAATCTATTAAGATTATCGGATAAGCTTGCCGGTCGCGATCGGCACTCTAGTCGATTGGCAACAATGACATTTTGCGTGGGGATTAAAGTTGAGCAGGGTTTGGTCGCGCTGGCCGACACGCAGATCGTTAAAGGAGGCGAACGGCTCAGCAAGGGTAAACTCGCGCTGGTACGCCATCGTGCGCAGCAGCTTTTTATTATGACCTCGGGGTTGCGCTCGGTGCGCGACAAGACCGTAATTTATCTTGAAGAGAAACTCGCTGAAGAAGCCCTAGGTTTTGAACGCCTCTATCAGGTCGCCCAGTCGTTTGGCGAACAGTTGCGCAGAGTCCGTCAGGAAGACGAGGCGGCGCTCGCCCAAGGTGGCTTAAGTTTTAATCTGCACGCGATCATTGGCGGGCAGCTCGACGGTGATCCAACCCCCACACTGTTTTATATTTATCCGGAAGGCAATTGGATCGAAGCGACCTCGGACTCGCCTTATTTTATCCTCGGTCGCACGCTATATGGCAGGCCGATCCTAGACCGGTTGCTGGCCGTCGGCACCCCGATCACCCAGGCTTTGGGGTTGGCTTATCTTGCCTTCGATGCGACTCGCACGAGTGTTATCGATGTTGCTTTCCCGATTGACGTTATTGTTTTTGATCCGTCAACCCGCTCGCTTCATCAACAGCGCTTCGATGAACCGGCGCTGGCGTCCGCCGCTGCGTGGTGGCAACAGCGCTTGGGCGTCGCTCTAGGTGAGTTTCCGATGGATTGGGCGAAATCACTTTTATCAAATGTTCGTTAACGAAATCAGACTAAGGTACAATCATGTCGTTAATTAGAGTGGGCTGTGAATTGCAATATCAAGTCACAGCGCCGACCAGTTTCTTATTTCATGTCACGGCGGCGAACACGCAGCATCAGGCGGTGCACCATGAAGACGTTCGTGTCGAGCCCGCCAAGGAATACGACATTTGCTCTCTCGGCGCTGAGGACAATCGCGTGTTTCGCCTCCAGACCATGCCCGGCGAGCTGACGCTTCATTATCAGGCGAGCGTTAGTTTGAACCCCGCAGTCGATAGCCCGCCGCAAATTCCCGAGATCGACCATCCAGAATTGCCTGAGGAGGTGCTGCCCTATCTCAATCCCAGTCGCTACTGTGAGTCGGATCGGCTGGCTAATTTCGCCATGGCGGAGTTCGGCCGCTTGGATCGCGGTTATTCTCGTGTCGCTGCCATTTGTCAATGGACGTACGACCATCTGAACTATCTACCCGGCATTACCAACGCTTCGACCGGTGCCTGTGACGTGCTCATCCTACGCTCCGGTGTGTGCCGCGATTACGCCCATCTGGCGATCGCCTTGTGCCGGGCGCTCTGCATTCCGGCGCGCTACGTTTCAGGTTACGCCGTTGCCCTCGATCCGCCTGACTTTCATGGCTTTTTCGAAGCCTATCTGGGAAATCACTGGTACCTGTTCGATGCCACGCGACTGGCCCCGCTGGCAGGACTCGTACGCATCGGCATGGGCCGCGACGCTGCCGATGTGCCATTCGCGACTATCATCGGAGCGGCGACTTTAAAAAAGAAATTCGTATCGGCTCAGGAACTGACCGAGGAAATTCCACGAGAGGCATCCGCGGTTGAGCCCGCGGTTTCCACTGCTTAAGGGGAAATTACAGGCATGGGCGCGCAAGGTGGTGCCTGAGTCGGGCCAATAGCACCGATCATGGCGATGAAGAGGATATCAGAAGTAGACAAAGAGAAGATTCTTGGGGGCAACGCGATGCGGTTGTTTCGGATGAAGGGTTAGGATTGGCCGCAAAGAACGCAAAGGACGCAAAAAGATTTGGGACGTGTCGGCACGGGTGTGAAAACTTGCCCTTTTGTTTTGACACATCGGAAAGAAGCATTGGCTGATCGATTGCGCCATGCCAGCTGGAAAGAATACGAGGGCTGGAGCAAGGGCAAGTCGAGTTGATGACAGTAGTAGGGGTGTCCCGGACCCTATGTGAAACCGATGCCAAATTCGTGACTTAGTATGTTGACTAACATCGATCTAACCAACGTTAACTAGGTGTGATTTACTATCACGATCTATGAGATTGCGGGACAAGGCTTTACTCATCAGCATCTTTGGAATTGCGCCGAAGTGCTATTGTCCCAAACAGAGACCAAATCACGTGTTGATGGGTATTTTGCTACGTCGGGAATGTTGATGGCATACTTTGCATACGAGGCTTACTTGAATCTTGTTGGCCCGCGGATCGATGCGGAGTCGTGGAAAGACGAAAGAGAGTTCTTCAGCAAAGCACCGTACAAAGGAACTCAGGGCAAGCTACGAAGCATATGCGAAAAGATCGGAATTGAAGTCGATCATGGTAGAAGGCCATATCAGACTATAAGAAACCTTGGCAGGTTGAGGGATTTCCTAGCGCACGGAAAGCTGGATGCATACGCGTTTGAAATGGACGTGGGAAAAGGCAAGGACCCGGATATGTTTAGGGACCTACAGATCTACAAAATGGTGAATCGCGAGAATGCCGACCGGGCGTTAAAAGATACCGAGGAACTCATTGAATTTCTTCACGCAGCCGTCACTGCAAAGCGAGTGGGCAATGACACTCTTTTTAAGAGTAAGGCTCTAAAGTTTCCTTTGGCGTTCGCCTCTGGCGGACAAAGCACACATAGAATAGAAAATCGTTACGGCGGGTTTTTTTATTAATTGAATGAAGGAATCATAAACGGATGCTGATTGACAGTTCTCATCCAGAGAAGAAACCAACTATCAACAAAACGCGTTCAGCTTTCCGGCGCTGATTTACAAGTTTGCGCTGGAACTACCCGCTGAGGTCCGCATGCTCCGATTACATCGACGATTCGAGACATCCACTCTGAGGTATTGCTGACGAAGGCGTGCATACGAGTTTGCAAGTCACTCTGGGTCTTTAACGGCGGGATAGCATTCAAACTCGCATAGGATCAGCCAAACACCGCCGGTGATTTCTACGCGACGAAATATCCGCCCACCACCGCCTCTTTCCAACTCTTATTCACCGACGGCACGATGCCGGCCGGTAACTTTTTCTCTGGTTTCCAGAAGCTGTGCGCGCCGGGGCCGAAGCGGGTGATGCCTATTTTGGGCGCGGGTTTCATGGCACGGAAGCTGGGGAGGATCACTACAGGCTTGAGTGCACACGCTGATGTGGACTATTATGGAATATAGCGAATTGGAGTGTCCCATATGAAGACAGTGCAAATTACCCTAAATGAGAACCTGGTAAAGGCCGTTGACAGCGCCGCGAAGAAACTTGGAACAACTCGATCGATCTTTGCACGCGAAGCCTTGCGATCAGCTCTTAAAGGGTTTCGGACGAAGAGCATGGAGTCCAAGCACCGCGCGGGTTACAAGCGCAAGCCGGTTAAGCGCGGCGAATTTAGTGGCTGGGAGTCGGAGCAAGTTTGGGGTGATTGATGAAACGAGGCGAGGTTCGATGGTACGTGTTTTCTCGGCCGGACAAGGAACGGCCGGTTCTGATTCTGACCCGGAATTCTGCGCTGGAATTTCTCGGTGAGGTCACGGTTGCTCCGATCACATCGACGATTCGAGACATCCCCTCGGAAGTGTTGCTGACGAAAACAGACGGTGTGCCGAGAGATTGCGCCGTCAATCTCGACCATCTCCAGACGGTTTCCAAAGGAAAGATCGGTTCGCTGATCACGACGCTAAGCGCCGGCAAGATGCAACAGGTGTATGCGAGTTTGCAATTCGCTCTGGACTTTTAGCGGCGAGATGACAATCAAGCTCGCTCTCATAGAATCGGCCATTCACCGCCGGTGATTTCTACGCGACGAAATATCCGCCCACCACCGCCTCTTTCCAACTCTTGATCACCGACGGCACGATGCCCGCCGGCAAATCTTTTTCCGGTTTCCAGAAGCTGTGGACGCCGGCACCGAAGCGGGTGATGCCGGTTTTAGGTGCGGGCTTCATGGCACGGAAGCCGGGGATGATCACTTCGTTGTAGACTTCGGGGCTGTGGTCGCGGCTGTCTTTGGAGATCTCGAACAGGAACGGCGGTACCGGTTTGACGTTTGGTCCCGACATTTCTCGTGTGTAGCCGATGAACCGTTGTACCAGCGCTTCGGTTTCGTCTTTATTCATTTTCAATCGCGCCGCGCTGACTCTCGCGCCTTCGGCTAACGAGCCGGTGATGGCGTGGGTGACGAGATACTCCGCTTTGAACTGCGGACGGTTTTTCGCGCGCTCCCAGGCGTCGAGGACGTCTTCCATGATCGCCGGCAGGCGCATCAAGGCGCTCGGTCCTTCCTGGCCGAGTGCTTCCGGCCCTTGATAGCGGGCGAGGTCGCGCCAGGTGCGTATGTAAAGTTCGTCGAATGGGATCGCTGCGCGGTTTGCCTTGCTTCTCCGGTTTCTCGTAACCGGTGATCTTGCCCATCTCGCCGCCCCAGACATCGCGGCCGGAGCAGAGATAACCGAAGGGCGAATTTTCCGTTGCGCAGACGCCGGCCATATTCTCGACGCGTTGTGAGAGCATGCAGATGAATGGGCCGCCGGTGGAATGACCCTGGCCGTAGATGGAAAATTCGCCGACGGGAAAATGGCGCTTGCAGGCTTCGATCATGCCTGCCTCGAAGGCTGCCGGCCAGGCGGCCATGCGATACCAGAAAGTCGTTTCCGCTTTGGCCTTCGCCACCGTGCGGGTACCGTAGCGGTTGCGCTTGCTGGGATCTTTGACGACTTCGTACTGATCCGGCCCGATCAGCTCGCCTTGTTTCCAGATCGGCGTGCGCACGGTGCCGTCGGCGTGAATCGTGTCGTCGGGCCAGTCGCGGCTCGGATCGGGAAAATAGAATCGTCCGGGAAATGTGCCGGCGACGACCCGGCAGCCGTACTTGCTGGCGAGCAGCTTGGCGTGGCGCTCGATGCCTTTGAAGTCGCTCGAGCCGCCATGCAAGAGAAAAAAGCCGATCTTCTTGCCGTCGGCGCCGGTGGGGATTTTGCTCGGGTCCGCCGGTTGGTGCACGACCATGCCCATGTCCCAATCCATGCCGAGCACGTTGATGCGAAAAATATCCTCGCTGCTGGTGATCGGGATGTCGGGCAGGCCCAAGACCTCTTCGGTGTCTTTGATGCACTGTTCGCGGGCGATGAATTCGGGTGGTTGCCATTGGCTCATAGTTATCTTCTCCTGTAAGCGGCGCTTTCCCTTTCGATTAACGCGCAATTGACGGTCAAGTCAAATGGTTTGGCGCTAGGATCTAGCGTAATTCTTCCGAACTTAATTACCATAGGCTCTGAACCGAGAGGTTCTGAACTCGGTGACTGTTACTGGACTCTACTTTCCGTCATTTTGGCGCATGCCGGAATCCGGACCCGCCAACCACCTGGATACCGTTCTTCAACGGTATGACGGATGGTGTAACGCAGAACTCTAGATGCCTGACAATAGACTCCTTTTGCGGCTGGACAATGAATTGGAAAACCGGGTAGAAACGGGGGAGTGGGTCAACTGGAGTATTGGAGTGCTGGAGTAATGACTATTCGGATCAAAATCGGATCGGACGCATGCTCGTTAGCGATTGCATTGCTGACGAGTCTCTCCGGCCACGCGGCAGAGAAGTTACTCGTTGCCACCGGTGGATTTTCGCCGAGCGGGCCGCCGTTCGTCAGTTTTGCCAAGCCATTTCTGCCTAAGCAGGACATTGAGATCGAAGACGTCTTGATGAGTAGCGGATCGCCGGCATAGCTCGACGACCTTCCGTCGCAGCTAAAACGGTTTGAACGTTTTGAACGGAGCGTAGCGGTTAAACGATTTGAACCGCTTCGGTTGTAATTATGGATCCGATACAAATGGAAGTCGTCTACCGGGCGACCATACAGATTGCCAAGGAGCTGTCGCTCAACATGCTGCGCACCGGCTACTCGTCGGTGATCAAGGAGAGCCAGGACTTCACCTTTTCGATCCTTGACGGTCACGGGCGCATGGTGGCCCAGGGGGTGCCGCAGCCGCTGCATATCGGCGGTATCTCGGCGCAGACCCAAGAGGTGCTGCGAAAGTTCAAAGACCGCATGGCGCCGGGCGATGCCTACGTGCTCAATCACCCGTACCAGGCCTGTCAGAATCACGCCACCGACGTGACCATCGTCTCGCCGGTATTTTTTCGCGGCGAGCTGGCGGCGATGGTGGGCAACACGGCGCACAAGCCGGACCTCGGCGGCAAGGTGCCCGGGACCAATTCTCCCGACGCCACCGACTTGATGCAGGAAGGCTTGCTCCTGCCGGCGCTGCGTTTGTATCGCGACGAGCGGGTCAACGAAGATATCAAAGAGATCATCTGGGCCAACACGCGCACGCCGGAAGTGACCTGGGGCGATATTCAGGCTCAGGCGCAGACCAATTTCTACGGCATCAAAAAACTCAACGAACTGTTCGAAACCTACGGCAAGGAAGAAGTGCTGGGCTGCTGGCAGCGCTGGATGGATATCTGCGAGCAGGAGTTGAGAAAAGAGATCGCAAAAATTCCCGACGGCGTCTACGGCCCCTACGAGGATTTTCTCGACGACGACGCCATCGAGTTCGAGCGCGAGTTTCGCATCGCTGCCAAGATGACGGTGCGGGGGGATGAGTTGTTTGTCGATCTCGAAGCATCGCCGCAGGCGCGCGGCCCGATCAACTTGCGACCCTGTGTGGCGAAGTATTTGCTGAACAGTTTCATCAGCGCGGCGCTTTGCCCGGACCTGCCGCTCAACGAAGGAATCTCGCGGCCGATTCATATCACCTTTCCGCCGGAGGGGACGATCTTGAATCCGCGCTACCCGGCGGCGGTCAACATGTATGTGCGGCCGAGCCAGATTCTCAATTCCGTGGTCGGTATGGTGCTGGCCGATGCGGTGCCGGATCGGGTCGGCGCCCCGGATAGCGGCGCGGGCGGCTCTTGTTCGTTCTCCGGCCGTGACGACCGCGATGGCCGGTGGTTTTCGCTCTATGACATCTGCCGCGGTGGCGCCGGCGCGCGGCCGCGCTCGGACGGTGTCAGCGTGCTCGATTCCTTCGTCGTCAACGTCATGAACACGCCGGTGGAGATGGTCGAAGCGGAATTTCCGATCCGCATTCGCCGCTACCAACTGCACGAGCAGTCGGGGGGCGCCGGACGGTACCGCGGCGGCATGGGTATCCGGCGGGATTGGGAGATGCTCTGCGAGGAGGCAACGGTGAATTTGCGCAGCGATCGCTTTCTCCATGCCGCGCCGGGCATCGGCGGCGGCGGTGCGGCGCGGCCATCATCGGCTGCGTTGAATCCGGATTCAGCTCACGCCAAACCGCAGCGCTCGAAGGTTTCCAAGTTGCTGCTGAGAAAAGGTGATGTGTTTTCCGTGCAGTACGGCGGCGGCGGCGGCAGGGGCAAGCCGCATGAGCGGCCGGTGGAGCAGGTGTTGGAGGATGTCTGGAACGGTTACATCAGCAAAGAGACGGCGCGGGAAGTTTACGGCGTCGTCGTTGATGGTTGGCCGCCGAAAGTGGATGAGAAAGAGACCAAGCGATTACGCTCGTGAGAAGCTGAATCTCGCGCATATCATGAGTTAAAGAGATGCAATGAGCCTACGTGTAGGTATCGACGTCGGCGGGACTTTTACCGATATCACCGTTCTCGATGAAGCGAGCGGTGAGATCAGGGAAGTAAAAAAGGTTCCGTCCAATCCGCAGCGGCAGATCGAAGTCTTCGATCATGTCCTTGAAGAACTGAGTTCCCAGTGGGGCGCCGAGGCTGTGTCTTATTTGCTCCATGGCTCGACCCATGCGCTTAACGCGATCCTCGAAGAAAAGGGCGCGGTCACCGGCTTGCTCGTGACCGAAGGCTTTCGCGACGTTTACGAAGTGGCGCGCCAATGGAAGGGTGACGAGGTGATGAACATCCTCTATCCCGGCGCGACGCGGTTCATTCCGCGCCGGCGCATCGGCCAGGTGCGCGAGCGGGTGGACTTCCAAGGCAACGTGCTGGTGCCGCTGGATTTGTCGACAGTGGATCGTGCCATCGATGAACTGGCTGGCCAAGGCATCGAAGCATTGGCGATCGTCTTGCTCCATTCCTACGCCAATCCGGCGCATGAGCGCCAAGTGGCCGAGCATGTGCGCCGACGATTTCCCAATCTCTATATCTCATTATCCTCCGAAGTGAATCCCTTGTGGCGCGAGTACGAACGCACCTGTTCGACGGTGATCAATAGCTATGTCGGGCCGCAAATGGGTCGCTATCTGTCGCAGCTTGGAGCAATCGGTTAAAAAGCGCCTGCGCAACGCTTATCCCTTGGTCATGAAGTCGAGCGGCGGTGTCGGTACGCCGTCGTTTCTCGGCCGCTTTCCGATTCACACCTTGATGTCGGGGCCGGTGGCCGGCGTGGTGGCCGCCCATGAGCTTGGTCAGAGTCTGGGCCGGAAGAATGTGCTCGGCCTCGATGTCGGCGGCACCAGTTGCGATGTCTCGCTGATTCCCGGCGCGCCGCTGTTTCGCTCCGAGTGGGCCATCGGCCGTCACCCGGTGCGCGTCGATTCCGTCGAAGTCGACAGCATCGGCGCCGGCGGCGGGAGCATCGCCAGGGTGCGTTACGGCAGCGTGCTGCAAGTCGGTCCGCAAAGCGCCGGCGCCAATCCTGGGCCGGCCTGCTATATGCGCGGCGGCACCGAGCCGACCTTGACCGATGCGCTGGTTGAGTTGGGTCAGCTCAATCCGTCGGTGCTGCTCGGCGGCGGGATGGCGATCGATCGGCAGCTATCGACGCGGGCGATTCAGTCGGTCATCGCCGGGCCGTTGAACTTGTCGGTGCAAGACTCGGCCCTGGGCATCGAGCGCGTATTGGTCGCCAACGTGGTCTCGACCATGCGCACGCTCACCGTCGAGCGCGGTTTCGATCCGCGCGAGTTCAGTCTAGTCGCTTTCGGCGGCATGGGGCCGACGGTCGGCACCGCTGTGGCCGCAGCATTGGGCATTCGCGAGGTGATCGTGCCGCCCAATCCCGGCAACTTTAGCGCCTATGGCATGCTGCTGTCCGACCTGCGTTACGATTTGGTGATTACCAGATTGATGCTGCTCAATCCGCGCAATCTTTTGGCTGTCACCGCTGAGTTGGCCAAGCTGGAAGGCGAAGCCCGCCGGGAACTCTGTGGCCAAGGCGCATTGGACGAGCGCATCGAGGTGCGCTGGCTGCTCGACCTGCGCTATCGCGGTCAGGCCTATGAACTGACCGTGCCGATCGCTCATGGCGCTAGCGAATTGGCGATCGAAAAAATCGCCGACGATTTCGGCCGGGTGCATGAGCGGCGCTACGGTCACCGCGCCGACGCCGAGCAAATCGAGATCGTCAACCTGCGCGTGAGTGCGTCGTACTCTTTGGGCAAGCCGTGCAGTGTTAAGCTCTCGGCTGGCGTCGCCAATGTCCAACCGCGCGAGCGCCGCAATGTGATGTTCTTGGCTGGAAGCCATTTGACGCCGGTATTTGAGCGGGAAAAGTTGCCGCCGGGCTTTGCAATAGATGGCCCGGTGATAATAGAAGAGAAGACATCGACTGTCGTCGCCGAGCCCGGTTGGCGGATGGCGGTGGATGACGGGGGCAATCTGTTGTTGCACGGAGGAGCGAGGCGATGAAGTATTTGATCACCGGCGGCATGGGCGTCAACGGCGCCGTGACGGCGCGTTTGATGGTGCGCGACGGTCTGCGCCCGCTGCTCATGGACAACCGTGTCGACTACACCTTGATCGAGGATATCAAGAATCAGGTCGACATCGTCACCGGCGACGTCTGCGATCAGGCGGCACTGGAAAAAGCCGTCGATGATCACAAAGTCACGCACATCGCTCATCTGGCGGCGCTGATGCCGGAAGGGGCCGAGGCCAATCCGCGGCTCGGGGTCAGGGTCAGTCTCGACGGGACCATCAATGTGCTCGAAGTGGCGCGCGCCAAGGGGATCAAGCGCGTGGTTTATACCAGTTCCAAAGCAGTGTACGGCGAGATCAACGGCGCGGAAGGGCCGCCGAACTACAAACCGCTGCGCGAAGATTACCGCAAGATTCCCGCCGATCTTTATGGCTCGATGAAAGTCGGCTGCGAGGAGCTGGGCCGCTACTATCGCGAGACCTATGGCATCGAGTTCATCGCCCTGCGCTTCGTGTCGATCTACGGACCGGGGAAAGAAGCGCGCCATGGGCCGCTGTCGTTCTACGGCCAATTGATCGAGCGAGCGCGCGAAGGGGCGAAGTGGGTGATCCCCGAGGGCGGCGATCAGTTGAACGACGCGGTCTATGTCGGCGATGTCGGCCGCTCGGTCTACCTTGCGCTCAAAGCGCCGGTGCCCAAGGAGTGGACGTTCAATATCGGCACCGGCAAGGCGTGGACGCCGAGAGATTTTTTGAACGCCGCGGCAAAGCTGTTTCCCAATCACAAGATCGAGCTCGGGCCTGGGCCGAGCAAGCTCGGTAGAAGCAAGCAGAGCTACTGCATCTTCGATATCTCGGCGGCGCAGCGCAATATCGGCTACGAACCGGCGTACACCGTCGAGCAGGGCGTGAAGGATTACGTCGAGACGCTGGATCGATTGGGAAGGTAAGAGAAGAGGACTCACCACGAAGGCACGAAGGACACGAAGGTTTCGGAGAAATATTATTCCGAACTTCGTGCTCTTCGTGTCCTTCGTGGTAAAAAATTAGTTTCGAAAAAATTAATCAATTCGCAATTCTAACAACGGAGGAACTATGGCAGAGGCACCTAAAGGTGGCGGAGAAGTTTGGTCGGCGGGCATCGGCCGGAAGAGTAATGCTCAATATGGTTCGGATTTGATGGTCGAAGTGTTGCGCGAATTGGGCATCAAGTACATCGCGCTCAATCCGGGGGCGAGCTATCGCGGCTTCCATGATTCCATGGTCAACTTCGAGCCGGAAAAGGGCCCAGAGATGATCATGTGCACCCATGAAGAGATCGCCGTGGCGATCGCCAATGGTTATGCGCGGGCTACCGGCGAAATCATGGCGACCGGTTTGCACAACGTCGTCGGCTTGCAGCACGCCAGCATGGCGATCTTCAACGCCTGGTGCGACCGCACGCCGATCTTGAATCTCGGCGGCGGCGGGCCGCAGGATACCACCCAGCGGCGCTCCACCGACTGGGTGCATACCGCGTTGGTGCAAGGCTTGGCGGTGCGCGACTACGTCAAGTTCGACGATCAGCCGAGCACCGTGGACGGTGTGGCCGAGTCGTTTTTGAAAGCCTATCGCTTCGCCATGACCGAACCGAAGGGGCCTGTCTATATCTGTCTCGACAGCGATGTCCAGGAAGCCAAGATCGACAAGCCGATGATAGTGCCGCACGCGCAGCTGTTTCGGCCGCCGGCGGGGCCAGGGGCTAATCCGGAGTCTCTGAAAACTGCCGCGCGTTTTCTCGCCGAGGCGCAATGGCCGGTAATCGTCGCCGGCGAGTTAGCGCGCAATGCCAAATCTTTGCCGCCGATGCTCGATTTGGCTGAAGCCCTGGGCGCGCCGGTGGTGGACTCCGATGGGCGATACGCTTTTCCCAGTACCCATCCGTTGAATCTCACCAACGCGCGCGAAGAGGCACTGCAAAACGCCGATGTGGTATTGGCGCTCGATGTGCCGAGCCTGGGCGTGCCGCTGGGACCGTCAATGCGCGAGCGCGGTAACTTCGCGCCGATCATCGCGCCGTCGTGCAAAGTCATTCACATAACCTTGCTCGATCTCGAACGGCAGAGCTGGGTGAGCGATAACATGTGGCTCTTGCCGGTGCATGTGCCGATCGCGGCGGACACGGCTGTGGCGCTGCCGCCCTTGCTCGAACAAGTGCGCGAGCGTTTGGCCGCCGACCCCAACTCTGCCAAACAAGTGGCGGATCGGCGCGCCAAGGTCGAGGGGATCTATCGCGAGACCCGCAAGAAGAGCGAAGAGTGGATTAAGAAAACTTGGGATGAAAAGCCGATCTCGCAAGCGCGCTTTTTTAGCGAGATCAACAAGCGAGTGCAGGGCAAAGCCTGGGCGCTGGTTTCGGCCCACGGGCGGCGCTGGCGCGAAGTCATCGAGGTCAGCGAGCCGGCCCACGGCATGGGCGGCGGTCGCGGCGGCGGCGTCGGTTACGGTCTGCCATCGTCGATCGGTTCGGCGCTCGGTTTCAAAGGCAGCGGCCGTTTATGCGTGAGCATATTGGGCGACGGCGATTTTCTCATGACCTCCAACGCCCTGTGGACCGCGGCGAAGTATCAGATCCCGCTGCTGGTGATTGTGCTCAACAATCACTCCTACTACAACGACGAAGAGCATCAGGAACGCATGGCGCGGGCGCGCAAACGGCCGGTGGAAAACAAAGGCATCGGCATCCGCATCGAAGATCCGGTGCCGGACCTGGTGACCATCGCCAGTGCGTTCAATGTCGACGCCTTCGGTCCGGTCACCGAGCCGGGTGAGCTGGGCCCGATCCTCGACAAAGCGATCGAACTTGTCGATAGCGGCAAGCCGGTGGTCGTCGATGTGTTCACGCAGCCGCGGTAATCCGGGGCAGCGGAACGGCAAGCAAGGACGAGACTCGGAATCGGAAGATAATCGCAAAGAACGCACAAAGGGTGCAAAAAAACTTTATCTGGAAACAAAGTTTGTGCACGGGACGCCGAATTTTAATGATCAGCAGTGGAATACTGGGGGCGATGACTATCCGCGGAAAATTACTTTTACTCGGCGCTTTATTCTCCGTCGTCGGATGTGCGGAAAAAAGGCCGGTCGCGCAGACACCGGTGGAGCGTGGCAAGTATTTGGTGACGATTACCGGTTGTCATGATTGTCACTCGCCGAAAGCCGAAGGGCCGGGCGGTAAACCGGCGTTGGATGAGAAACTTTTGTTGTCCGGCCATCCGGAGAAGGCGGCCTATCCAACTTGGACGCCCGAAGACATGAAACAACGCAACGCGCTGGCGTTGACCAATCCGATGTTGACCGCATGGGCCGGCCCGTGGGGTGTCAGTTTCGCAGCCAATCTGACACCGGACAAAGAGACCGGTATCGCCGAGTGGAGCGAGGAAAACTTCGTTCGAGCGATGCGCACGGGCAAGCATCAAGGCCAAGCCAATGGCCGTGACATTTTACCGCCGATGCCGTGGGAATCCTTCAAAGCGATGACCGATGAGGATTTGCAAGCAATGTTCGCTTATCTACGCAGTCTGCCGCCGGTAAAAAATCAGGTGCCGTTGCCAGTGGTCCCGGGCGCTGCGGCTTCCGAGGCTAAACCTTAAAGAGGAGTGAGAGATGGATAAATTGATCGAAGCGAATTTGAAAGCGGTGCTCCAACGCGAAGGCTTGGAACCGAAAGCCGGCGATCTGGAGCAGTTTAGCGATATCATCGAGCTGTATATGGGAAATCTGAAACAGCTGCACTCGGTGAATCTCGGTTCCGAGGAGTTGGGTCCGGTGTTTCGACCTGAGTGGAAATGAAGCGTTAAGACGAGATTTCTCGCTGCGTTCGAAATGACAGAGAGGAGCGGCGACTGCCGCCGCGGCTGTCAATCCGAGGGAAACGAGGGATATCGTCTTCGCTTGGCAGTAACGCGTAAAAGAAAAGAAGGGAGACTCGCCATGGCCGTCGCCGAAAAACCGCTTTACTATTTAACCATTCATGAAGCGCAGCAACTGATTCGCGAGCGCAAGCTCTCGCCGGTGGAACTGACCAAGTCGGTGCTCGACCGCATTGCCGCGGTCGACGGCAGGCTGCACGCCTATATTAATTTAATGGCCGACAGCGCCATGGACGCGGCGCGCGCGGCTGAAGCGGAGATCGCCAAAGGCAACTGGCGCGGTCCGATGCATGGCATTCCCTTCGCAGTGAAAGACCAGCTCGATGTCGAGGGCGCGCCGGCGCGGGTGCGGCAATTTACCCAAGGTGTAGGTGACGCCACGCCGGTGCGCAAGTTGCGCGAGGCGGGCGCGGTGCTGTTGGGTAAATTGCACATGAGCAGTATGCCGGGCGAGGAGTTGCCGCTGCCGCGCAATCCGTGGAACACCGATCATATTACCGGCGGCTCGAGCACCGGTTCCGGCGCCGCGGTGGCCGGCGGTTTATGCCTGGGTTCCCTTGGCGAAGACACCGCCGGTTCGATTCGTAATCCGTCGGCGTTCTGCGGCATCGCCGGACTCAAAGCGACCTATGGGCGGGTCAGCCGGCATGGCCTGGCGCCGCTCAGCTGGTCGCTCGATCACTGCGGGCCGATGGCGCGCGCGGTGGAAGATCTGGCGCACATGCTCAACGCTCTAGCCGGTCACGATGCCAAAGATCCGACATCGAGTGCCCAGCCGGTGGTCGATTATACCAGCGCTTTGAAAGGAGACGTGAAAGGCATGGTCATCGGCGTGCCGCGCGACTATATCGATGAATGCGCGCCGCGCACCGATGCCGTGGTCCTGCGCCGCGTCGACGAAGCGATCGCCCAGCTCAAAGCCCTCGGCGCGCGCATCGAAGAAGTCAAAGTGCCGACGCTCCATCTTGCCACCATCGCCAACGCGGTGATCTATTACAATGAATTCTGGGCGGCCAACCGCGGTGCAGCGGCGTCGGTATTGGAAACCGGGGCGGCGCAGCGGCGGGCGCGGATTTATCTCGGCCTATTGACCAATTCCTCCGACTACATTCAGGCGCAACGCATCCGCAGCCGCTGCCGCGCCGAGTTGGCGCAGGTGTTTGAGAAAGTCGATTGCCTGGCGCTGCCCAACCAAAACGGTCCGGCGCCGCGGGTCGAAGATGTCGGACCGATTGACACGCTCTTCAAGCATGTGGTGCCGGAATTCCACGGGCCGTTTAACCTCACCGGTCTGCCGACCCTGTCGGTGCCCTGCGGCTTCTCAGAAAATAATTTACCGATTGCCCTGCAAATCGTCGGCCGGCCGTTTGACGAAGTCACGGTGCTGCGCGCCGGCTACACCTATCAGCAGCAGATGAAATGGTATGAGAAGCGGCCGGCGATCTAGAAATAAAGATTCGGAGGATTGGCCGCAGAGAACGCAAAGGGCGCAAAATAGATTCCAAGAGAAAATCCGAATGTAGGGGTGTATGGCATACGCCCCCTGGGGTGGCGGAGCGGTGATCGCCCGACGACACAACTTGTGCAGAGAGCATAAATTTTGATTTGCAATGCGAAGTAGATTCAGACTTGTAGGGGCAACCTCCTGTGGTTGCTCTCTTAGCTTGGGAGGGTAGATATATGGACATTCAACGAATCAATCCGCGCGAATGGAACTGCAATGCCGCGGTGTTCGGCGATCTAGTGTTTTGCTCCGGCATGGTCGCCGACGACAAGTCGCTCGACATGAAGGGGCAAACGGCGCAGGTGTTGAAAAAGATCGATGCCGTGTTGGCGCAGGCGGGTACCAGTAAATCGCGCATCTTGAGCGTGACCGTTTACATGCAGGATGCGGCGCTCAAAGACGCGATGAACGAGGCCTGGATGGCGTGGGTCGATCGTGGAAATTTACCGACACGGACCGCCGTGGGCGCCGTCCTGACGCCGGGAACCATGGTCGAGATCACTGTTTGCGCGGCGAAGTAATCCGGCTGACGGGCCCGCGGGGATTGTTGCCGGGCGAGAACCGGCTTATAACCCGCACGGCGCGGTCATTTCCAGCTTCAAACAGGGGCTATGGTGCTCTTGCTATTCCCCCCGCATTGAAATATTAAACTGGTCGCCAAAATGTCCGCTCTTTTCTATGAATGACATCGGATGGCTTTGATAGGAGACTAAGCAATCTTCGAGGACGCGCATAATGCCCGAGCAGCTACTGACCCTGGAACAGGTCGCTGAATATTTAAACGTCGACAAGTTTACCGTGTATCGGCTGCTGTCGGACAAGGATCTACCGGCTTTCAAAGTCGGCAATCAGTGGCGCTTCAAACGCAGGTTGATTGAGAACTGGCTGGCGAGAAACTCCAATACCAATCGCAAGTACGCGGCGCAGGATCAATAAGTTCAAACCTTCAACGGTCGCGCCGGCAGATGGCGCAAGTTACTCCGCCTCTCTACATACCGCTTCGACATTGTAACCGTCCGGATCCAGGACAAAGGCGCCATAATAGTTAGCGCTGTACTGCGGCCGGAGTCCCGGCCGACCATTGTCTTTGCCGCCGGCCGCCATCGCCGCGGCGTAGAAGGCATCGACCAAGGCGCGTTGGTTCACTTGAAATGCAATGTGTGTCGTGACGCGGCCGGGATCGCCCTGGTAGATCCACAGATCGGCGCGCGGCGGTTCGCCGAAGCCGGCGCTCGGCGGCCGGCCGCGTCGGCGTGACGCCATACTCGCGGATCATCTGGTAGCCGATCGGTTTTAGCGCCGCGGTGTAAAATTTCTTACTGCGCTCGATGTCGCTGACGATGATGCCTACATGGGCGATCATGAATCCTCCTCTCTGGTTAAACACGAAGAATTTTTCCCGCCAAGGCGCAAAGTGGCCAAGTTCGAAGAGAAAAGACTAAGAGTTTTGAGCGTGAATCTTGCCGTTATGCTCCGGCCTTTGCGAGCGATAATCCGAGTTTCGGTTGCGGTTCTGTCGCGCTGTGCCCTCGATGCTGAAATCCGCTCGCTGCATGGTCCCGGCTTTGTCGCGACAAGTTTAGTAACCGCTCGACTGGATTCTCTGTATAAATGTGGCGTCAAGAATCGATTCAGGCTTCAACGTTGAGAGCTTGGCATTGGTTCGGGTCAGAATGGAGTAGATTTTTTGCAGGCCTTCAGGTTTAGGCGTCAAATCGCTGCTGTAAGCCGCTACCATCGCGTGGTAGCCGGTTTCAGCGTCTTCGACGCGGTTGAGCCTGAGATGCTTTGCCATGGTCTTTAGTACGACCGATTTGTTTTCCGGTTTTTGAAAGAACCGCAGCGAATCGATAGTACCTTTGAGCAACGCTTCGTAGGTTCTCGGTTCCTGATGCGCGATGCTCTTTTTGACCACCAAGGACGAGCCAACGTAGGGGATCGGCGCGCGGCTTAAATCGACCAGCAGCGTGTAGCCCTTTTTCTTGAGCGGCGCGCTGAAGGTCGAGCCCATCCAGGAGGCTTGGGCACGGCCGGTTTCGAGTGCTTGGATGCGCGAAGGCTGATCGCCGAGCACGATGAAACGGATGTTGTCGCGGTCGGGATCGAGGCCAAGGTAATCCAAGGCCAGGATATTGTTCGCCCAACCGCCGCCGCCGATACTCTGGATCGCAACCAATTTGCCCTTGAGATCCTCCGGTCTCTTGAACTCGGGGCGCGCCATGAAGTCACCTTCGGGGCGTTGGAACAGTGAGCCGATGATCACTACATCCAAGCCTCCGGCGGCGAGATTCAACACGGCGTTGGAGCTGGTCAGGACCGCATTCACATCTCCGGACAACAATGCCGATGCGGCGAGCGATCCGACGCGCATGTAGATGACCTCAACGTTCAAGCCGTGTTTGCGGTAAAAACCCAGCTCGACGCCGACCCAGAGCACCGCGGGGTTTTCGCCGCTGGTGCCGTTGGCGATGCGGAAGTTGGTTAGGGATTGAGCATTGATCGCAGTGGTCGCGAAAAACGAAATAACCAGCGTGCCGAGAAGTAGAATTGTTTGCGTGGCATTTTTCACAAATAAGTTCCCTAAAATCTGAACCCTCGCCCGCTTGCGGGAGAGGGAAGGTGTTGTGCTCAGGGCATGCTTTGCGGTTAGTATCCGATTGCGAATCGTTCCCGTCAACGTTTTGAACGGCTTGAACGTTTTGAACGATTGGAACGTGCCGGGTTTTCTTAGTTCGCCGGCAGGCCGTAGAAGCGCTCGGCGTTACGGTAGCGCACACCGTCTTTGTCGTCTTTCGTGAGCCGCGGGTTTTCGTCCAGCTCTTCGAGTTCTTCCTTGCAGGTTTCGTTATTGACCTCGTGCGGAAAGTCCGACGAGAAGACAAACGGCTTATTGCCGACCACGCTGACCGCGAACGGCAAGGTCAGCTCGTCGCCTTCGACACCGACGAAGATGCGGTCTTCGTCGACATGGCGCTTGATGTAGTCGGTGATCGATTCTTTTTCTCTCAGTTTTAAAAACCGGCCGCGCGGGTCATATTGCACATGGCTGTTCCAGGCACGCTCCAGCCGCTCGATACAGTTGACGAACCAACCGGCGCCGGCTTCCATGAAACCGAAGCGGACTTTGGGATACTTGTCGAACACGCCGTTGAACAGAATCCCTGAAAAATTGACCATCTGGCCGAAGGGATGGCCCAGCGCATTGACCGGCGCATAGGGTGTCATGTCGTCGAGTCCCATATTATCGTGGACGCCGCCGTGAATGCCGATGCAACAGCCGAGACGATTGGCCTCTTCATAGATCGGCCAATACTTTTCATCGCCGAGATGATTCTGCGCGCCGGCGACGCCGGTGCTGGGCAGCATGGCGCCGCAGAAGCCGAGTTCTTTTACGCTACGGCGCAGCTCTTTCACCGCTTCCGGCGGTTCCTGTAGCGGGATCAGGCTCAAGGCCTGAAAGCGCGAACTTTTGCTAAGGTATTCGTCATGCATCCAATCGTTGTAGGCATGGGCCAGCTCGATCGCCCAGTCGAGACTGACGACGCGGCCGAAGGACAAACCATTGGTCGGGTAGAGCACGGTGCTGGTCAAGCCGACATCGTCCATGAAGTCGATCCAGCCTTCGCGGCCGACTTTAGCGAAGGCGCCGGGAGGTAAAGTGTGGGCGTTGGCCGAGTGCAAGTGGTCGTTGGGCGGATAGGGGCTGCGGCTCGAGCCGAAGCGGTCGCGATAAATTTCCGGCATGCGCCCGGCGATCGCCGAATGATCTTCCACCACATGGCCGTCGCCGTCGATGATTTTGTGCTTCTTGTGTGCTCATGGCTTTCTCTCCTAAAAGCTGGTCCTTGCCAAGATCGTCATTCTGAGAAGCGCAGCGACGAAGAATCTTGTCTAACGTCGAGTCCTTCGCAGGCGCTCAGAACGACCCGCTCGCGGCGAGCGGGTCAATTCGCCAACTGATAAAACCTCTTCGAGTTGCCGAACAGGATTGCGTCCTTGTCCGCCGGTTTGAGATTCGGGTTCTCGCGCAGCTCTTCGAGCTCATGCTTGCAGGTCTGCGGCATCGACTTCATGGGGATAGTCGGTGGAGAAAAGATAGGGCTTGTTGCCGGTGATACGCACGGCTTCGCTGATGCTCAGTTCTTCCCCTTCGCAGCCGACGAAGATGCGTCCTTCGTCGATGTGACGGTTGATATAGTCGATGATCTTCTCGCCTTTCTTCAACTGCAAGAAACGGCCGCGCGGATCGTGCTGCACGTGGCTCGCCCAGGAACCGTTGAAGCGCTCCATGCAGGTGAGCAGCCAGGCACAGCCGGCTTCCATGAAACCGATGCGCAGGCCGGGGAATTTGTCGAAGATGCCGTTGAAGATAATGCCGGCGAAGGCGATCATCTGGCTCATCGGATGGCCGAGCGCGTTGGGCACCGCGTAGGGGCTCATGTCGTCCATCAACAAATTCTCATGGGCGCCGCCGTGGATGGCGATGGCGCAGCCCAGTCTTTCCGCCTCGCCGTAAATCGGCCAATATTTCTGCGAGCCCAAATGCGGCATGTTGACGCCCATGGAGGGCAGCATGGCGCCGGAGAAACCCAAGATCGCGGACGATCCGGCGCAACTCGATCACCGCTTCCGTCGGATCTTGCAGCGGGATCAAGCCCATCGCCTTGAAGCGTGGGCTCTTCGAGAGATAGGTATCGTGCAGCCAATTGTTATAGGCGCGCGCCAGCTCGATGGCCCAGTCGCGGCTGACGATCTTGCCGAAGGCGAGACCGGCGCTGGTGTAGAGCACCGTGGTGCCGATACCGACATCTTCAAGAAACAGCTCCCAGCCCTCGCGGCCGACGTTGGCGAAGGCGCCCGGCGGCGTGATGTGGCGGTTCGCCGAATGGAGATGGTCGATGGGCGGAAAGGGGTTCTTGCCGCGCGCTTCGGAAAAGCTCCGGGCGACATACTCCTGTGGCATGTACTTGACGATCGACGCGATGTCCTCGACCACATGGCCGTCGCCGTCGATAATTTTTTGTGCGGTACTCATATATTCTCCCTCTGATTGGGTTTGGCTCAATGCTTTCATTTATAACGAAATTAGGGCGAAGGTCCAGCAGGTAATAAGGTAATAGGGGTCTTGGTCAGGCTAGACTGCGACAACAAAAAAGAAGCCCCCCGGTTTGAACCGAGGGGCTTCGACTCTGACGTTGAACTTTTGAACCCTTGAACCTTGAACGAATAGCTATGCCGACTTGCGCGCAGCCTCTTTAATCATCGGATACTTGGCGCACAAGGTTTTCCAGTAAGCCGCGATCTTCTTGCTATTGTCTTTGACCTCGTCGGGAACAACTCGCCAGGGCGCGCGCAGCGGCCCGGCGGTGCAGTAGTCGGCTTCGTTGACGGCCAGTTTGAAAACGTTTTCGCGCCAGACGAGATTGCCGATGTTGGGGCCAACGCGGTTGACGCCTTCGAGATCGAGACAAATTTGCTTGGCGAGCTCCCAGTTCTGGGCCACGCAAGCATCGCGCAAAGTCATCACCGGTGAAGGTCCCATCCAGACATTGAACGACCAGCAGCCCGCCGCGCCCATTTGGTAATACGGATACATCTGCGTCTGGTTGACGAAGAGGCTCATCTTGCCCTTGGTGATGTTGGTCAACTCGACAAATTGCAGCGGCGTGCGGTGGCTGTCCTTCATGGCGACGATGTTGGGCTTCTCGGTGAGCTTTTTAAACGCGCTTACCGGGATCGTCACGCGATGATGGGTTGGGTTGTGGTAGATCATCACGCCCATCTTCGGCAATGCGTCGGCGACGTCGTGGTAAAACTGCACCGCGTTATCGACGCTCGCTTGATAATAGAAGGGCACGCCGAGCAGCACGCCGTCAGCCCCGGCGTCTTGAGCGAACTTGGCCTGGCGGATCGCCTCGCGCGGATTCAAATTGGTACAGCCGATAAACAACGGCACGCGCTGCTTGTTCGCCGCTACGGTGGCCTCGATCAGCTTCTTATGCTCGTCCCAGAGCAGCGTATGAAACTCGCCGAAACTGCCGGTGGTCGTCAGCACGTTGCAACCGCCGTCGCTAATAATTTTATCGACGGTGCGAGTCAGTTCGTCGGTATCGACCGTATCCGTCGCGTCAATCCGATCGCCATCCTTCTTGGTAAACGCCGGCATCATGGTCATGATGCCCTTGAGATCGTTGGAAGTAATCATGCAAATCTCCTTGAGTGGATTTTGCCGGATTCTCTAATAGGTGCGGGTGGGAGTCAAGATGTGATTAGGGTTGCCGCGGCGCTGAAAAACTGGGCTTGCGATTTTCTCGGTAAAATATCGGCCGAATTTATATTTTTGCTATTTTGCCAGCGGTGGTTGACTTCACGGCGAGTAACCCGTACTGTGAATCATCTTCTTCAGTATATGGCCTTCTGAGAGGACCGAAAAATATGAAGGCTTCTTTCCGTCTCTATCCTCTGATAGCAATTTCTAAATGACCATCCGACCAGAGCAGGGTTTTAGTTTTTTACGGGCCCAGTTTCTGCCTCTTTAGCAGTTAGATTCTCAGGATCACAGACTTCAACACTGTCTCATAGGAGGACAACATGGGTAGTAAATTATATGTCGGTGGTTTGCCTTATTCGGTTACCGAAGGGCGTTTATCGGAACTTTTCGCGGCACATGGCACGGTAGACTCGGCCAACGTGATCTCGGATAAGTTCACTGGACAATCGCGGGGTTTCGGCTTTGTCGAAATGTCGTCGAGCAACGAGGCGCAGGCCGCCATCCAGGCGCTCAACGGCACGCAATTCGAAGGGCGCAGCTTGACCGTCAATGAAGCCAAGCCGATGGTCAAGCGCGATAACTTCGGCGGTGGTGGCGGCGGAGGAGGCCGTGGCGGTGATCGCGACGGCGGCCGTAACCGCTGGTAGTTTTCTCGTTACATAAGTAATTGAGAGTGGGGGAGGCATCTGGTCGGGGTGCCTCCCTTTTTTTGTGCAACTCGATGTCCTGAGCGCCGGAGGTTAGAGATTTCCCATTAAAGAGCCGGCGAAAAATAGCTGTTTCCACAGTCTTGCACGGCTGAAACGATCGGGTTCTATCTCGCATTTGCTTGCTTATTTGTCTCACTAGCTTCAGTCCACCTCCGTAGTCGCAAAGACTCGACGGAATACGAAATGAGTCGGTATGTAGAATGCGACAATGTTGATCGCCATCAAAGACATTAACCAAAGCCAAGGCGCCATTAGAGTTTGCGGTTGTTTGTCAGTGAAGCCGTAGACGTAATTGATATTGACCGCATGGTTCGGAGCGGTGGCGGAAGGCGGCGGCGCCGGAGCGAAAAGATAGGAAATCAACAAGATCACGATCGCGGCTGCGGACTGGAGAACGAGCGCTCGACGATCGTAACCCAATCGCGACACCAACCACAGCAGGAGGAACGGCAACCATCCGTGAAATAGCGAAAGCCCGCGGAGATATAGCGGGATGCTCTCATTCAGCATGTAACTGGTTACGCCGGTGATCTCCACGCCGCCAACGACGCGACATAGCAGGTCGACGACCCATAACAGCTGCGGCGCCACGATCGCTACCGCCTGCATACTGATAAGCAGGGGACTTTCCATCCAAATCGCCGCGGCCGTGACCAGCAGCGCGATATCGCAGAAATAAAGGAAGTTCCACGGGCTGTAGGTCACCCAATAGAGCGGCACGACGATCGCCACGAAGGCTGAGTAGAGCAGCTTTACCGAGTATGGAATGCGTCGATTGTTTGTAACCGTCATGATGCGTGTCGATGTGTGCCGCTAATCCAAGCGCACAATAGCATCGTTAGCATAAAACGCTAGACAGCGCCTGGCTTCGCCAAACCGCCGCGTGAGATCACGAAAACTCGCCGGTGGATTTTAGTTCGCCGTCCGGGCTTTCCTCAGCTCAAGCAACTAAGCGACTTCAGCCATGACGATTCAGATTCAATCTGGAATAATGTTTTTGCACGTATTTGGAACGATTGGAACGCGTGTTACATTATTAGTGACGGCAAGCCCCGCTATGTGTGTCTCCTATTGAACAGAAGTCCGCTTGGACCTTAGGCTATAATACAAGGGCAGGAAAGTGTCTTGATGGATCAGAAAAGATGTCAAAGACGATGCCACGCTTCAAGGCCGGGATACCGGTTATTGTCGGTTCCATCGTGGAATAGAACAAGCAGGAGGAAGTAAAATGGATATCGAAAAAGCCAAGTTCAATCCCGCATCCAGATTTAAGAACCCTCAAGAAGTCGCTTCATGCCAGGAGCTGTCGCGCGAACAAAAAATTGAAATCCTGCAGCGGTGGGAACAGGACGCGACGGCCATGGAAGTCGCGGAGGAAGAAGGCATGCCCGGGCCGCAAGCCAAATTGCTCCAGCCGATTCGCGAAGCTCTTCACACCCTCAACTTTTGGCCGGATACGGAGCACTCGAGTCCCAGCAAAGCCTAACCACCGGACTGCAGTATATCGTTTGGACTAACACGCTCCGTTCGCCCCTGAAACCGGGTGTCGGAGTGACGAACGTCTTCTATCTTAGGTTGCCCCGCACGGGGTCTGGTACGCCGCAGATGTCTCGTTGAATAAGGCGTTGCCGCAAAAACCTCCGTCGACCTTGAGGTCATCAGTGCCGGCCCGTCACCCAAAAGTTTCGCCCTGCTTTTCTTCGAAGCGTTGAAAAAGAATCAGGCTGGTAAGAGTCAACAAATCAATGCCCGGGCGATGCGCACAGTGTGGATCGAAGACCTACCTGGGACGGACAACCATACACACCGTCCTGCTTGAAATTCGCAACATTCCCTGCACAGTGTGCCAGGAATGCGACCGTGAGCAGATCGGCTATCAGGCGCAACTTAGAATCGACAAGCTCGTACAACGAGCAGCCCAAGGGAAACTCAAGGATCGAGTGGTGACACTGTAGCGTAGTTGCTGTTTTTATGGCGTCTAGCTTACTGGAACTTGCCGACGTGAAAAAGCCGCGTTTAATGGGTGCTCAATGGGTCCGGCGGTGTATCCTCGGCGACGCTGCCGACGCGCTCATATTCGGAGATCACCTGGGCGCCTAGCAATAACAATGTCGCCGCGAGATCCAAGCTCAGCAACACCGCTATTGCCGTCGTCAGTGATCCGTAGACTAGACCGACCTGCGACAGAGTGGCGAAGTACCAGACGAGCCCATGGCGGGTGAGCTCCCAAAGCACTGCCGCCGTGACGCCGCCGATCAGCGCATGCCGCAGCGACAGCCGCCCGACCGGCATGACAAGGTAGATGGACGTGACAACGAAGATTTCTCCGGCGAAGCCGAGCAGATAGAGAAGCACGCCAGAAACGCCGCCAAGGGACCAGTTGCGCCCCAAGAAATCAACGGTTTCTTGCCCCATCGCTTGCAGGCTACCGGAGACGAGTGTGACCAGCAGCATGCCGAGTCCCAGAAACAAGATGTAGCAATAAGGAATTAGCGCGGAGACGAGAAAATGGCGCCTGCGGATGGCGACCCGGTGAACAAAAATTACCGACATCGCGTTTTCCAAAACCGTGAATGCGAGGGAACTGAAGAATAGCATCGTCGCCAATAGCAGCCAGCCGATGACTTCGCGATGGTCAAGAAAGTAGGTCAGCTCAACCACGATCAATCTTGATTGCCCGGGTATCAGCCACTCCAAGTAGCGCCCGAGTGTGTGGAGCAATTCCGCCTGATCGATAATGTAGGAGAGCGCGATGACGGTAAGAATGAGCAGTGGAACAATAGATAGAAGAGCGTAGTAAGCGACGGCGCCGGCTAAGAGAAGTCCCTGATTAGCACGAAAACCCTTCAGCGTCTGGACTGCGAAAGCGCCCGAACGCTTCCAGATGACGACTAACTCGATGTGCCCCAATGACTCTCCTCTACCCTTTGAGATTCAAGTTGTAGCATGATTCGAGTAGGCACTGTAGACTCCGGCGATTCCTCAACCGCATTGCCACTTGAAGCTAAGCGCCGCGGGTGCTTTCCATCCGAACAATTCGGAGTTTTGTTTCTAAGCTTTCGGAACTTGTTCGTCGTTCCAGTTGTGACCGAACAGGACGATGCTGGCTGTGAGCTTCCTTAACTGCGGTCTCGGCTTTTCGCCAAGCGAGGCAACTCTGTTCTCGATCCAGCTAAGGCGTTCGAAGAGGCACTGATATACGCTGTTCGTTTGTCCCCATTGGGCGGAGCAATGACGACGTCAATTTTACTTTGCATATTTTTCACAGTGATCTCCGACGCCCTCATTAAAATCCACTTAGCGTAAATGATTAACACTTCTGCGCGGTTTGTTTCAAGGTTTTGCAGTGGCCCGGCAGTGGCTAAACGTCGATCACGCGGATGTATGCACCGTTGCTAGACCCCACAATCCGTTTCTTGGCTAGTAAAATTCTAATCATTGTCCAGTCAATTTTATTGCTAGGTCGAGGATCCCGGAGGTAATCTCAACGGCTCCTGTCGCCGTGAGGTTCCGTCGGGTTTCTCGCTCAACCCGTCCGGTTAATTCAGCGATTCGGGTAACGTCTGCCTGACTGGGCGGTGGAACGTCGGTTGGTTCATTCTCCAACGCATCTATCATCTCTTCGAGATCGGTCCTTTCAATTTCCAATCTTGCGATCGTCTTGATCAGCTTTCGTTCTTCTTCTTTGCTCGGATTGGCGCGAAGACCTTTTTGAGCGATAGCGATTGCGTCGAAAACAAGAGCCAAAGCACGCTCCAGAGTAATTATGGGGTCGTTAGTTTTTTGTGCCATCCTTCACCTCTGTTTTACTTTTCGGTTTGGGCTTGAAGTTAGATGATGCAGCATCTATGAGTTCTTTCGCTGCTTTGGCTCCCTTGTTGTCCGCCTCGATAGCTACATCTAGCTCGGTGTTGACGTCGCGTGCATAACCTATTAGGAAGCGCACGCGATCGGCAGGCTTATCTTCCTGGGCCATCGTGGCTAATGATTGCGCAACCTCTGCAAGAGCTTTAGATTTAGTGTCTAGCTTTATTTGACCATCAAGAATTTGTCGCTTCCGTTCGGCTTGCACTCCTTTTGCCTTTTCGAATATCTCCTGGACTTTATTTTTCCACGCTTCAATCTGTGGAATAAAGGTTAAGTTCTCTGAACCGCCTGATTTCCTCGTTAACTCGACATCGTATTCGTAACGGGACCGCAAGTCGGTGTTCACGGCGTGAAGGTGCGAAATGTTAGCTGCTCTTAGTTCAGATATCGCGCGGCTGTTCAGGGCTAAGCGTTGCAGATGTATGCTAATGGTCCCAACGTTTGCAGCTGTTTTGTCGGCCAATTGTCGTACCTCAATTGGAGTTGCGCAGCCAACTACGCAACCAATGATCGCAATGGTCATATTCTTGAATATGTTGCTCGCGTATTTCATCTATGACCTCCCGTGCTGACTCCAGCGGTTATCGCGGTAAATCCTAGGGCTTTAACTATTAGATCGGCTACCGCCTCGGGCTTGAGGCCTGATAGGTAATAGGCGTGAAGCTGATCGATAGGTACAGCAGCCAGATTGTTCCAGGCGCGAAGGGCCATCTCCCGAGATGCCAGGTTTTCCCTGTGCTGCAGGTCAACCAAATTGAAATCTTGTTCGATCTGAAATGCGCGGACGGGAAAAATACGGGTAAAGGAGGCGAGGGCCTTGAAAAACTCTCGTCCGGCATCTCCCTGAGGTGATTTACTCAGGAACGTCTTCCATGGTTTGAACAATGCACATTTTTTGTTGTTCGGGTCTGAATCCCGAATGGGATCCTCACCGGGAAACTTACAAGTCCAAGTCTTATTGTCTTGGACAACTGAAAATTCGTCGCATTTATCACCAGGATGCGTTTTGTTCTCGGACCGGAATGCGAAGGAACAAAGTGCATCACGAAAAGTTAAGAGTAATTCTGCTTCACTGCGATAGGCGGCGTATTTGCTTTCCAGGATATTGACGCGTTGTTCCTGTAAGGTCTCGACAGCCTTTGCATGTTCGAGCAATACCGTTTGATGTTGCAATTCGATGAGAAGGTTGCCGACACTCGGCGCTTTGGCTTCGGCTATGAGTCCCGCTACGTCACCTGCGAGCGACGACAGTCCATTTACCATGAGAACGGCTTGGGCAAGCTCTGCGTTATCTTCAACTTTGGTCTGTTCGCTCGCTGCGGCTTTCAGAAGGGTAAGGATTGCCGATAGGCGTTCCTCTGATAGTGCTTGGGGCGCTAACTTCGTTGCTTTTTCTAAATCAGAGCGAAGAGCGTCAGCTTTCTCTTTTATTGTCTTGCGTAGAGCATCGCCTCTTGTACCTGCTTCTCTGACTTTGGCCACAGAGGCTTCGTAATCCTTTGCAATTTTATCCACTCCCTTTTTTGCGTTGTCTGCCTCTCGTTTTGTGTCCACGAGCACTTTCTTGGCATTTTCCCAATTGCGCCTTGCCTTGTTGACCTTGCCTGCTTCAGCTAACTCAGTCTCCCCATGCGCTTTCTTTAATTTTTCACAGGTCTCCTTGTAGATCTGGTACCTGTCTTGAGCGCGATCAATGACTACCTGAGATAATCCCGGGGGAAACTGCAAGTCACTGTCCAGTGCACCGCCGACCGTGCATTCTTGCGGTGGCTTTGACGTCGCGGTTGAAATGCGATCCCTCAATCGTTCTAATTCGGCACTGCGTAGGGCAACCTGGTCGCTCCCACCTAGAAACTTACGTAGGTTACCACTGTTACTAAAGCCGAGGGCATCAATGGGCGTTTCTATTTCATCCTGCCAAGTCTCAGCCATTGGCGAGTCATTGTCGGCCAGCTCCAGAAGGGTGAGGTCGAGCTGTAGACGCAGATTATCGCGGACGACTTGCAATTCTTCCTGATGAAGCGCGTCCAAGTTTTTCTTTTCCACATCGATAACCCCGACAACGTCCGCTTGGCCGTATTTCTCTTTGACTTCAGCGCTCATTTTCGACTTGGTTTCGTCGTAGAGTCGGAGTGATCCCGCAGCACATCCCGAGAGCATAATAAGTCCCAGCGATATGCTAGATAGGAACAGTTCGAGGCTACTTCGATCCTTTTTGTGCATTGGCGTGAGTCCTTTCGGGCTTTTGACTTGTTTCGTTTCTGTTGTACTGCGACGGACCGACGGGGATCAAGGCCGCCGTGCGCCAGAAGATGGGCGTCGGCGTTGCCCTGGCCGACTCGATCCAGTCGGAAGTCGCGTCAGGCGAGTTCAAGATTCTAAAGGTGACCGGACTGGAACTAGTGGGGCAGAGCCAGATCATATACTCGAAGAAACGGCCGCTTTCCGCCATAGCGCAAGCGTTTCTTGAAATGTTGCGCAACGAACGGGATCGAATCGCTTCGAGGGGCCGTTCAAATCGTTCAAGTCGATTATCCGCTGCGTTCTGTTCTAACCGTTAGGGATCCACGGACTGGGTAACCCTAGTCTGAATGGGGGCCGCGAACCCCAGGGTTCCTGATTGTTCAACCTGAATAGTTTTGTTCGAACTTCGATGAATAAATCAGATCAATTGATGTCTAACCTTGAACCTTGAACCTTGAACCTTGAACCTTGAACCACGCTATGGTTTCCATCCCTGTTTGTTCAACTGGGCTTCGGCTTGGCGGGCGAAACTGAAGTCGTAGGCTTTGTTGTTGGGCACGACTTCGTTGACTTCGGCGACCAGCTTGACGATGGCCAGGTCGTTTTTCTGGGTTTCGTCATCGACGTAGCCGGCGGCGGTAAACGACTTCACCATGTCGTCGTACATGCGGCTGACCAGGGAGCGGTCGGATTCGGTGAACTTCACCGCGGCGGCGATGGCGCCATCACGCTCATTGCGAAAATAACGTAATGCTTTGATGACCGCACGGGCAAAGCCCAACATCTGCTTGGGCTGCTCTTTGAGGAAGCGGTCGGAGGTCGCGATGGTTCCCCAAGAATTTTTTAACTCTTTGCCCAGATACATGAAGTCTTTCATGCCCTGCTCGACCGCCTGGTAGCGTTCTTCGGCGCTGACAATGGCGGCATCGGCGGCGCCGGACATGAGCGCTGGCAGGCGGTTGAGCGGTCCTGGGTCGATGAAGATCACGTCTTTGCCGTCGACGCCGTACTTGGTCGCGAGGATTTGCCGCAACATGAAAGTGCCGAGGGAAGCGATACCGGCGGACGCGACTTTTTTGCCTTTGAGATCGCCAGGGCCGGCGACATTGGGCCGCGCGACTACCCATTGCAAAACTTGATCGTTGAGCGCGAGCACGGTCTTCATCGGTGCGTTGCCTTTGGAAATACCCACCAACGCGCTGCTGCCGGCGCCGGAGAACTGCGCACTGCCGGCCATCACCGCCTGCAAGCTCGGGCCGGACTGCATGTAGGTGAGCTTCATGTCGAGCCCTTCTTCCTTCATGTAGCCGCGCTCCTGCGCTACCGGAAGAATCGTATATTGAAAAGCTTTCGCTGTCAGCGCGACGGTGATGGTGTCGGCGGCGAAGACAGTTGAGGAAGAAACCACGGTCGCGAAAATGAGGCTAACGACAACTGCGGATTTGCTCATGGCTAAACTCCTTTGCCAGTCGAAGCTAGCTGTCTTTTAGCGCGGCTGCTTAGTTGTTGGCAAGGAGTTTCACGTCAATCATAAAACGATTGGCCATCGCCGCGCTCCACCGGGACGGCGAACTTGTCTAGAACTACCTGACACAAAGGCGCTCCAGATAAATTCGTGCACGGCACATAACTTTAGCTGATAGCAATTCAATTAACGCCCAAGAGATTCACGGACATTGACGAGGAATGATGAACGCAATTACGGCTTCCACCCCTGCTTGTTCAGCTGTTGTTCGGCTTGGATCGCGAAACTGAAATCGTAGGCGCGTTTTGGCGGGACGACTTCATTCACGTCGGCGACTTGAGCGACGATGGCGAGGTCGTTTTTTTGACTCTGTTCGTCGACGTAGCCGTTCTTCGTGAAGGTGCCGACCAGGTCGTCGTACATGCGTGTGGAAAGGGCGCGGTCCAGTTCGCTAAATTTTGTAATTGCGGCGATGGTGCTTTCACGCTCTTGGCGGGCGACGCGCAGCCCTTTGACCACGGCGCGGACGAAGCCGGCGAGTTGCTTGGGCTGTTCCTTGATGAATCTTTCGGAGGTGGCGAAGGTGCCCCAGGAGTTTTTAACTTCCTTGCCGATGAAGACGAGATCGCGCATGCCTTGGTCGAGCGCGGCGTATCGCTCCTCCGGGCTGACGATGGCGGCGTCGACGGCGCCGGACAAGAGCGACGGCAGCCGATTGACTGGGCCGGGATCGATCAGCACGATATCTTTGGGGATATTGTTTTTGGTTAAGATATTGCGAAACATGTAAGCGGCGATGGATGCCACGCCGGTGGTGGCGACCTTTTTGCCGGATAAATCTCTCAGGCTTTTGATATTGGGCCGGGCGACGATCCACTGCAGCACTTGATCGTTGAACGCCAGGATGGTTTTCAGCGGCGCGTTGCCTTTGGAGATCGCCACCAGTGCGCTGCTGCCGGAGCCGGAAAACTGCACCGCGTTGGCGATCAAGGCTTGCAGGCCGGGCGGCGTTCTGCATGAAGACCAGTTTTAGCTCAAGTCCTTCCTCCTCTCATGTAGCCGCGCTCCTGGGCGATGACCAGCGGGACATATTGAAACGCTTTCGAGGTCAAACGCCGCGGTAACGGTATCGAGGGCATTTGCCGCGGTAACCGATAGGATCGTTAGAGTGAAAAGTACAGCTGCAGCGATCTTCTTCATCATGAAGTCTGTCCTCCAGCGCCTTACTGGCGCGCAATGTATTAAATTCAGTAGCCTTTATGTCTTAAGCCATGCTGCTTCTCAATAGCGCCAGCCGCCGGGTATTGCCCCCGCAATTGACCTAAGAAACGAAAGATGGTCGACCTAGCAGCTGCCGGCCATCGTTAAAATAATCTTCAGCCGTTTGGGCCGATGTGGTATTCTTAGCGACATGATGAAATTAAACATTGCATTGTTGTTGGCCATAGCCGGGTTGGCTGGATGTTCATCAACCGCGCATATTAGCCGTAGCGGCACGTTACTCTCCGGAATGACCCAGTATCAGGGAGATATGCAGTCTCTTAATAGCGTTTCACGCTGGCCGGAACGGCAGCGTGTCGCGGGCTCGTTGAAGACGATCATCACCGGCACCGTCGGCGCGTCGCCGGAATTTTACCGTCTGGTCGATCTCGACCTGCGCAAGCGCGAATTCACCGTCACCATGCGCGATACCAATCTCCGTCCCGACCGGTTGCGCGAGATGCAGGACGAGTTGGTTGCCATGGATGAAGAGATCGCCGCGCTCAAACCGGTGGTGAAGACCCAACTTTCGGCGCTGGCGAACCACGAGCAAGGCGACCACATCGAAAACGCTGCGACTCTCGGTCTACTCGGCATGGCCGTCGACAGTTTTTCCGCCGGCGCCGCTTCCCGCGGCGCCCAGGCACCGTCCACCCGAGTCGGTCAATATCTGGTCACCGATTTGGGCACGTTTTCGACGGTGCGCACGTCCGATGGCCATTCCTATCGCTGCGATGTTTTCAGTGTGCCCGAAGAGGGCGGCGGGATTAAGTGTGAACCGGTGCGCTAGGGTGCAGGACGAACAGAGAATGCTCCATCGTTAGCCGTATAGATCCCGGCAAACACCCTGTGATGTTATCTGCTTGCTGGAGTTGGACTCTGACATTTCGCTGACTTTCGATCAGTTTTCCAGAACCTTCCCCGGTTTCTCGTTGCGGCAATCGTCATTTCAGCAGTTCATTAGCCAGTTTGATCGCCTTGGGCCAGAGCTGGGTGAGGACCTCTTCGCTGGAGTTTTCTCGTCTTTGATTTTCCTCGAAGCTCAAGAAATCTTTCGACGCCTTGGTGCCGTACTCCGCCAACCACTTGGTGTCGACGTCGAGCCGGCGCGTCGCTTGGCCCATCGCCTTGCCGTAGGTCTCCTGGCCTTCCTTGCCGAGCAGCCAATTGACGAAGACTTTGGTGGCGTTGGGGTGGCTTGAGTTTTTCACCACCGATAAGGCACCGCTGCCGCTGCTGGTGTAGCTGCCTTCCTTGGCTTCGGGCAGTGGCTTGATGGGTAGGTTGGCTTTGATGAAGGGTGCCAGCGTGTAGTAGGTGAGGCCGATGGTGATGGCGAAGCGCCCCTTGGCGAGACTTTCCCCGAGCAGCCGCTGCTCGCGCGACAATGTTAGTTCTTGGGCCGCTAGTTTACGCAAAAACTCTTCGCCCTTAACCTTATAGAAGAACGCCCAGGTCGAGGTACCGCTACCGGCGGAGCGGGGATCGAGGATGCCGATCTTGCCTTTCCATTTCGGATTGAGCAGGTCGTCGAAGCCGCGGTACTCGTCCGGTTTCACCAGCTGCGTGTTGTGCCAAAAGTTTTCCGACTGGTAGGCCTGGAACGAGTAGAGATATTTCTTGGCGTTGTCCGCCCAGACATGGCCGCCGTACCAACGTTTGGGATCTTTCACGTCCGGCAAGATCAGCAACGGTTCGATGGGCTCGAGAATACCGGCGTTCAATAGATTCAACGGTGTCAACGAGCCGCTGATGAGCAGGTCGAAGTAGCGCACGCCGGCGGCATGTTCGGCGGCGATCTTGCTCGCGTTGGCCGGGCCGCGACCGGTGGCGAGCTCAATGTCGATGTCGGGATAGCGCTTGCTAAATGTCTCGTCCAACGCTTTGCGCAGTTCCGCGCTGGCCGGAATGCCGGCGACGACTTTGCCTTCTTTCTTGGCCGCCTCGACGGTCTTGTCCCAATCGGATTGCCACGGCAGCCTGGCTTCGGCTGCGTAGAGCGCGCTTACCGTAATTGGAAGTAACAGGATCACCGTGACGATGGTAGATCGGACATACCGCATGGCTTGCTTTATCCCGTGCTCGTTCAAGGTTTCAAGAGGTCAATCGGTGCTACTGGAAGACTTCGTTGGCGAGCTTGTTGGCTCTAGCCCAATAGTTATTGACGGTGTCTTCGCTGTAGTTTTCCCGGCGGATGCTTTCTTCGACGCTGAAAAAGTCCTTCGATGAGCGAGTGCCATATTCAAGCAGCCACTTGGTGTCCACGTCCAAGCGGCGGGTCGCTTGGCCCATCGCTTTGCCGTAAACCTCCTGGCCCTCTTTGCTCAGGAGCCAATTGACGAAGACTTTGGTGGCATTGGGATGGGGCGAGTTCTTGATCACCGAGAGAGCGCCGCTGCCGCAACTGATGTAGGTGCCTTCCTTCATTTCCGGCAAAGGTTTGATCGGCAGTCCGGCTTTTAAGAAGGGCGACAAACTATAATAGGTAAGCCCAATGGTCACGTTGACCTTACCCTTGGCTAGGCTGTCGCCGAGTTGGCGTTGGTCGCGCGAGAGTAACATGTCTTGCGCCGCCAGCTTTTTGAGAAACTCTTCGCCTTTGATCTTTAGAAAATACGCCCAGGTCGCCGATCCACCGCCGCCGGTGCGCGGATCCAGGATGCCGATCTTACCCTTCCATTTGGGCGCGAGCAGGTCGTCGTAAGAACGCAGCTCTTCCGGTTTAACCAGCGTCGTGTTGTGCCAGAGGTTTTCCGAGGTATACGATTGGAACATGTAGACGTTGCGGCGCGCGTTGTCGAGCCACATGTGGCCGCCGAACCAGCGTTTAGGATCTTTGACTTCAGGAATCATCAGCAATGCTTCGGCGGGATCAAGGATGCCGGCATTGAGCAGATTGAACGGCGTCTGAGTACCGCTGATGAGAATATCATAATAGCGCACGCCGGCGGCGTGTTCCGCAGCGATCTTGCCGGCATTCGATGGTCCGCGAGCGTTGGTGATTTCCAAATCGATGGCGGGGAAGCGCGCCTTGAAAGCGTCGCCGAGAGTTTTTCTGAGCTCGGCGCTGGCCGGGATGCCCGCGACGATCTTACCCTCTTTATTGGCGGCTTCGACGGTCTTATCCCACTCTAGTGTGGAGGGCGGTTTTGCTTCACCGGCAAATCCCAGCATGGGCGCAAGCGCGACGCTGAACAGATAGCGAATTAACTGCGTGCAAAAATATTTCATCCGATCCTCCTTGATGCGAGCTGCGACGTTGCAAACGAAGGTCGCTGCAGAAAGACCCAATCTGACCTGGACGGCTCGTGCTGTCAATAAAATCGTTGCCCCGTAACTGGTTCTATATCGGTCGGCATGCGCGGACCGTCGGCCACGGCAAAACTTTGCCGCAGTCTTGTTGACGATAGTCTGTATCGATTCTGCTTGATAAATTCCCGGCACAATTTCCACCGCGTTGTGAGGCGGTTCCAACCGTTGATCGCTACTTAAAGATTCGCGTCGGAATCTTAGTAAGACTCGGATTGGAATCGACCCAATCAGGAAACCTTGCACAGTTTCCCCAACGGGTTTGAAGCCGGCCGGCAGCTCCAGCTTCCTTTTCCAGTCGCTCATTAGTCGAGACGTAGTTGATTCCGCCAACGCTATAAATGATCACAGTAAATGGAAAGACCTGGTCTTCATAATTAGAAAAACCCGGCTACCTTCGAGCAGGCCGAGCCTTGTCACCGCGGCGCCGGTAAGCCGTACGTAAAATTCTTCCCCTGCAATTACCGTCAGCATCGCCTGGCCGTCGAGCATGTCGATCGTGCGGATCACTCCAGGCAAAACATTGCCCGCGGAGATGCCTTCAGGATTCTGCGTTGCGACAATGATATCGTCCGCGCTGATGCGAATCTGAAAAGGACGGTTCGGCGACTGTGGCAGGTACGGTATGAAAAGGTCTTCGCCGCTTTGCACGCGGACTTTGCTTCGACCGGCTTTAGCGTCTGAATCAACGAAGGTTGCGGTGAAGACGTTTTCGAACTGCTCATCCGGGCTCTGCAGCATCGCGCGAGACGATCTGAGCGTCTCTCTCGGAACACCCTGAGTGATCAATCGCCCTTGATGGATCATCAAGACCCAATCCGCCAGAGTCAACACCTCGGTGAGATTATGGGTGACATAGATCATCGGAATCGTAAACTCATCGCGGACCCGGCCAAGATACGGGAGGATTCTTTCCTTGAGGCCGATGTCGAGAGCGGCCAACGGCTCGTCGAGCAGCAAAAGTCGCGGCCGGGATAAGATCGCCCGGGCGAGCGCCACCCGCTGAGCTTCACCGCCTGACAGTTTTGTGACAGGACGTTCCAGCAAGCCGCCAATCTCCAGAACTTCAAGGACGTGAGCCAATTGAATCCCCTGCGAACTCCCGGATTGGATTTCTCGCCCGCCGCCGAAGAGAATATTTTGTTGCACCGAGAGGTGCGGGAAGAGGGCGGCCTCTTGAGGGACGTAACCGATGCCGCGTTGCCTTGCCGGCAGATCGATTCCTTTGACTGTGGAAAAAAGTATCTGGCCATCGATCTCAATTTCGCCTGCCGTGATCGGGCGCAGGCCGGCGATCGCATCGAGCAGCGTGGTCTTGCCCGATCCCGAAGGTCCGAAAATGGCCGTGACACGGGCGTCGAAGGACACGTTCAAGTCCAATTCAAATTCGGCCAGGGGAATGCGACAGCGCAGCAGCATGTTACGCCTTATTTCCCGATCGCAGCAACCATTCCGACGACCACACGAAGAGGAATGCCAGTGCCACCGTAATCCCAAGCAGCACGAAAGCGTCCGAATCTTTGCCGACCTGAACGAAGTTGTAGATCGCCAACGATAAAGTCTGCGTTTCACCGGGGATATTTCCTGCGAGTAAGATCGTTGCGCCGAATTCACCGAGAGCGCGGGAAAACGCCAGCAGGGCGCCGGCGACGATGCCTTTGTAGGCGAGCGGGATTGTGATCACGAAGAAAATTCTTAGCGGCGAAGCGCCGAGGGTGGCGGCGATCTGTTCGAGCCGCGGATTAACCTCGGCGAAAGAAGTGCGCACCGAACGGACGAGCAGGGGAAAGGACATCACCGACATGGCGATGAGCACGCCTTTCCAGTTGAAGACGATTTCGACGCCGCGCTCGTAAAGCCATTGACCGATCGGGCTGCGCCGGCCAAATATCTTGAGCAGGATCAAACCTGTGGAGACCGGCGGCATCACCAACGGCAGCAGAACGACTGTCTCGACGAAACTTTTTAGCGGCCACGATTTGCGAGCGAAGAGCCAAGCCAGAACCACGCCGAACGGCAAAATCAGCAGTGTGCTGGCCAGCCCGACGGAGAGAGAAAAGAACGTGATTTGCCAGGTATCAAACGAGAAGATCACGAAATGAAAACAACCTCGATTTCAATTTAATACGACAAAGCCATATCTTTTGAAAGCGTCCTTTGCGGCGGGGCTCTGGACGTAGGTCATGAAGTCGCGTGCCGCTTCTTTGCGCTTCGATTCCTTGACGATGGCAGCCGGGTAGGTGATCTTCGGTCCTTTGTCGATGGGCACTTCGTAGACGATCTTCACTTTCTTGGAAATAGCGGCGTCGGTTTTGTAGACAAAGCCGGCTTCGACGTTGCCGGACTCGACCGATGCCAGAGTCGCGCGGACATCTTGCACGGGAACGACTTTAGGTTTGACTTGGTCCCACAAGCCTTCGTCCGTCAAGTACTTGCTGCTGTAGACGCCAACCGGCACGGAGGTTGGCTCGGCGAGCGCGATCTTCTTGACGTCGGCCTTCAATAAATCCTTCGGCGAAGAAATGGCGAGCTTGGAATCGGCCGGCACGATGATCACCAGCTGATTCGATAGCAGGTTTTTCCGGGTGCCCGGTTCCAGCCGGCCGTTCTTATCGAGCGTGTCCATCTGCGGCAAGTCGGCGGAGAAAAATAAATCTGCCGGGGCGCCTTCTTCGATCTGCCGGGCGAGGCCATTGGACGGGCCGAAATTAAATTTAATTGTGTTTTTTGATTTCGCTTGGTAGCCGCCGCTGATTTCTTTGAGCACGTCGG
>CAVXEP010000017.1:0-144804 GCA_963760795.1 uncultured delta proteobacterium | reverse complement strand
AATTGTTGGGGCAGCACTGTTAAAAATTCGGTTTTTTGTGGAGTCCGTCTCTCAACGTAAGAATTTAAATCTGTCTATTTTTTTAAAATTGAGTTATATAAACATTAGGAGTATCTAATGGCACGAATCATCGTTGTAATCACTACCGTTGTTGTCTTACTGACGGGCCCAGCACTTGCTGCTGAGCCGCTGAATGAACAAGCTAACAAATCAACCATCTTGGACCGGTCTCTACGTCGGTGGCCATTTGGGTTACGGTTGGGATCGGGCCGTTTGGAAAAGCATCAGCGCACCATCGCCAGTTGTCGACTATAGTCAGGGAGCCCGCATTACCTCGCACCCGATTAGCGGCGTGTTCGGCGGTGGCCACCTAGGTGTCAATTATCAACTTGGATCGCTGGTTTTCGGGATCGAACCCGCATATTCCGCTGGCTATTTTCACGATGGGTCGAGAAGCAATACCGGGTTGGGCCACGATGAATATACGACAAGGATCAATCACCTATTCTCATCCGCTCTGCGCGCCGGTTATGCGACCGATAAATGGCTGGCATATCTCAAAGTCGGCTACGCCTCCGGTAGCGTCAAAACCCGTTTGGTTGATACCGTCGGTGTAGAACAAGGTGATGGAAGGAGCTCAGAACGCCACCACGGATTCGTCATGGGGCCAGGAATCGACTTCCGAGTCACACCCAACATCATTCTGAGGAACCGAATACAATTACTTAGGCCTTGGTTCGGCAAAGCACTCTGTGGGCGGTTTAGGTAGTGGTCTCGGCCCCGTCATCAACAAAGTTGATCTCCAAGGGATGCATCAAGTTACCGTTCGGCTTAGTTACCTATTCGGTTGGTAGGAATCGCAAAAACCACGACCGTTCACTGAACTTGCACGTACAAAAATAGCTAACGGTGGGTGAAAACATGTGCAAGACCGACGCAGAAAAATAGTCGGGGCGAGCGGATTTGAACCGGACCGATAAGAAACGGGGCAGTATGTAAAAGCGCCTGTAACTTACAGCAGTTACCACGCTTACATCGTTTACGGCGTGCCGATGCTCTTGGCTAATAGTCCCGACTAACGCCCATCAATTCCCGCAAAAACTGAAACGGTTTCGTTTGCCCCAGACCCATAGGTGCCCCGCTCCGTTCCCACGCGCTCTACTAGCGATGCGCCAAGCGCGGGTCGTTCCTAACTACGTTTACCGCAGTAGGGACCCTATCAGATTTGAGTTCTCTATTTCGTTTTTCCGCAGAGTCTCGATCACGCAACATCCCCCGGCAAAAATATTCCAGTTTCGATTTCCCTGGTGCCTGGTTGTGCTCGCTGTGCTTTGATGGTTTGGGCACGCGACGGGCACAGTAAAGCACCAATAGGATTGAATCCATTTTCGGGTGACTTAATCCCGCGAGATTGGACTGTAGCGTACAGTTCAGTCCTAAAATGGCACGAGGGCTTCGCGTTTCTAAAACGCGAATCAATGGAATCGTATGAGGGCATGTTGCACATTTTTACTTCATCGCTATAGTGACGACGGCCATGCCGTTATCATGTGAATCGTACCCATGATCGCGGCTTGGCATTCCCCCTACTTTCTATTGTCCGCTGTGTGCTTTCCAGCGGCTCCGTCGACTTCGTAACCTCTAATACGATTTCGGTGCAAGCCCTACCCGTCAAGAATTTCTACCATACGTCACGACACGCCGGATCCTGAAACTCCTCGAAAGTACTTGATTGGCATGGCTATTGGTTAGTCAAGTTTGCTCATGGTATAAGCGTGGATGATGGCTAAGCGGGCTGGCCCACCGCCCTCACGTGCAATCTGAGGGTAGCTGCGTGGCGCAGAGATATTCGTCATCTAACCACAAGTGCTTGTGAATGTTCAACAATCAGTGGCGAATCGGCGAGTACAATGATGTGTAGGGGCACGGCATTCCGTGCCCCTACAAGCTGTCCCGTATAGCGAGATCCTATGGGCGATATTGCAATCCGAGTAAAGAACCTCTCCAAGCGATATGAGATTGGCGCGGCTAAATTGCGCTATGATACTTTGCGAGATCAGATGGTGGATGGCTTAAAGACGGTTTTTCAACGTAGCGGTCACCCTTGTCGGGGCACGGAAACCATTTGGGCCCTCAAAGATGTCTCTTTCGAAGTCAAAGAAAGTGAAGTGGTCGGCATCATTGGTCGTAACGGCGCTGGGAAAAGTACCCTACTTAAGATCCTTTCTCGCATCACCGAGCCAACAATCGGCTATGCAGAAATTTACGGCCGGATGGCGTCTCTTCTGGAGGTGGGCATCGGCTTTCATCCCGAGCTAACCGGACGAGAAAATATATATCTTAATGGCGCCATTTTAGGAATGAAAAAAGCCGAGGTCGCCAGCAAGTTTAACGACATCGTGGATTTCGCGGAGACGGCGAAGTTCATCGATACACCCGTGAAGCGCTACTCCAGTGGTATGTATGTGCGTCTCGCATTTGCTGTCGCCGCGCATCTGGACCCGGAGGTTTTGATTGTTGACGAGGTGCTGGCGGTGGGAGACGTGGAGTTCCAAAAGAAATGCGTTGCCAAGATCCACGATCTGGCTAACGGGCAGGGCCGAGCCATTTTGTTCGTGAGCCACAATTTAGACGCAATCCAACGGCTGTGTTCCAAATGTTTGCTGATCGAAGACGGCAGGTTGGTTGCCAATGGCGACACGGCTAGTATTGTTGCACGTTACTTATCTCATCACGGCTACAAAGTAGCGCCCAATGAATGGATCGAGCTGACTCAGATGAGTCGTACCGGCAGCGGACAGGTGCAGTTTGTGGCGGCTCAATACACAAGCTTTAATGACGCAGTGGCCTACAGTCCCTATGCGGACGGCCCGCTGGAATTCTGTCTCGCTATTGAATCCGATGAAGACCGTACGGTGGGTAGCCTAGCTGTAACGCTATATTCCCTTTCCGGTACTAAGCTGGTCAATGCAGATACCGTTCGCCTTGGTCAGACGGTAAGGCTAAAAAAAGGCCGCAACTTAATCAAATTAAGGATTAATAACCTCCATCTCAATCCTGGCCGCTATGTCACGGGATTGTGGCTATCTAATCCGATGGGATCGACGGTAACCGGCGGTGAGTACGATCATATTCAATCTGCCTTTGAAATCGACGTGGTTCAACATTCATTCGGTGGGTTTGGGAGCGCCCCCGACGCGGACGGGTTTGTCCATTGTCAATTCGAGGTCGTGGAAGCCGATTAGATCGGGGGACTATATTGCCCACCTTGCAGCAGGATTTTTCGGGCGCACGCGAGTCTTGCCGGACCATACCGCAAGGTCCGGCCATTGCCCTCCTACCGTGGGGCAACGTGTTGGAAGATTTTTTGGATATGATCGGAATTTCTTTGGAAACTTTCTGCAACGAGTTCACTGGAAGCTGGATGTTCGGCTACTCTGAGGCTCTGCGGCAGGTCGGATTGCGAACGGTATTGATATGTGTTTCGGCCGGGGTAACTGTCCCCTCGCGCGTTATCCACGTCCCCACCGGGGCAACGATTTGTCTGTTGCCAGTTCCAAAGACTTATCGCCGCATTCGAGCGAAAATGGCTAATCCATACGGCCGCAGTGTTAAGCAGGTTTTTGGCGAAATTCAGCCGAGAAAAATCTTTTTGCTTCCGGTTTTGGCGGCACTGAAAGAGGTGGCGCCGTACTTAACTACGCCGCTGCGACTGGTTGCCCACGAAATACGACATGAACAATGCATCGCTATTCTGTGTCAAGAATACGAATATCCCCGCTTCGACCTCAGTGTTCTCCTGGGGCGCTGGTTGAAATTGCCGGTGTTCGCAACCTTTCAAGGAGGCGACTATCAGAGAGGCAGGATCGAGCATTATTTACGCCCCCATGCGTTGCGCGCTTGCGCCGGGCTCATCATTGCGACACAAGGGGAGGCTCGAAGGGTGCAGGCCGAGTACGGTCTGTCTCCAGCTAAGCTAAAGCAAATTTTCAACCCGATAGACTTACAGATATGGCGACCCATGGACCGCGGTGAAGCGCGGGCTGCACTCGGAATTCCCATTGACGCTCGAGTGGCTGTGTGGCATGGACGCGTCTCCATCTGGCAGAAGGGGCTGGACATCTTATTGGAAGCATGGGATCAGATTTGCCGTCAAGGGATGAGACCGAGACCTGCGGTTGCTGATCGTAGGAACTGGTAACGATTCGGACAGACTTCACCGGCGCATCACCGAATTGCAGGTAAGCGGCGTTGTTTGGTTGGATGAATTCATAAATGATCGCAATGTAATTCGGCGCTACCTTTCGGCGGGCGACGTCTATATTTTCCCGTCCCGCCACGAGGGCTTTCCGGTAGCGGTGATCGAGGCCATGGCATGTGGCCTCCCGGTTGTCGCTACTGAGGCCCAAGGAATTCCCGATATCCTAATGGGAGGTGAGCTTTCGGGCGGATTGGTTGTCCCGCAGGAAGACTCCGCGGCTCTGGCTCATGCTCTCGGTCGCGTTCTAGAGGACGGGGCCTGGAGTCGCGAGCTCGGTCGCCGTGCCAGGCACCGAGCGGAGACCAGCTTCTCTCATAACACGGTCGGGCAGCAACTGCGCGATTTCCTCACGCTGCATTGAGATGGATTCATATAATGCGCTCATGATCGCCCTTGCCGCGATCTTGGCCGGTACACAGATTACCTATTTCTATGATGAAGACACGCCATGGCCCGTGCGAGTTTGTGCGGGCGCTTGCATAGGTTTTGCGGAACTCGGGTTGATCGGGTTCATTTTTGCCTCGGTTCTCGGTCTCGGCCCGCTCTGTCTATATCTCACCACAGTCACGCTCCTTGTCCCAGTCGTCATATTCAGGCTACAAAGGTACAGAGCGCGGTCGCGCAAAAAGACTGAGACGATAGCACTGACGAGACCGGGAGCTATCAATAACCGCGTCATCAGTTATTTGGGTTTCTATTCTGTTCTTGCGGTTCTCCTGTGGTTTTTCTTTCAACAGGTCACGCTCAAGCGAGCGGGTGAGATTTACACAATCGAAAACAACGGAGGTGATCTGCCCCTTCACATAGGGATCATAACCGGATTTGTTCAAGGAACGAACTTTCCTCCCGAACACCCGGAATTTGCCGGTGCGCGTCTTACGTACCCCTTCCTCCCAGACTTCATAGCGGCGATATTCGCACGCGCAGGCGCGAGTCTGTTGGACTCGATGTTTCTAGAAAACTTTGTGCTAGTCCTCGCTCTTGTGGGCTTGCTTCACTACTGGGTCTTGAATCTCACGCGTGACGCCTTTGGGGCCGTCATATCACCCGTTCTTATCCTCTTTAGCGGCGGGCTAGGATGGATGTCGGCTTTGCGCGACATCGGGCAAAGTAAGGAAGACTTCTTTGCACTACTCATGCATCTCCCGCGAGGCTACACGGTAATGTGGGACGGCATCTATCGCTTCGGCGATATCCTCAACATGCTGGCGATGCAGCGAACCCTGTTGCTGGGCCTTCCTCTTTCGGTCATCGTTTTGACGCTTTGGTGGAAAGCGATTGGCGACGGAGAATATACGTCCGGTGACACGTTTCAGCGATTCAGAATTTTTCAAAGACGGCGCATGATCGCCGCTGGCGTAATCGCAGGTTTGTTACCGCTCATTCACACTTATACCTTCATCGTCGTCATGGGGACAGGAGCGTGTCTGGCTCTGCTATTTCGGCAGTGGCGTGTCTGGATCGGTTTTTTCACCGTCGCCCTGCTAGTCGCCGCGCCGCAAGTTTTCTTGTTGCTCGACGATAGCGCGATGCGTGCGAGGAATTTTTTTGGCTGGCACTGGGGATTATATTTGGCCGGGAATAATTTCTTTTGGTTTTGGATCATGAACACCGGAATTTTTATCCCGCTCTTGATATCAATTTTATGGCGTGGCCGCACGCCTATCGCGCGGCGAGCTTTGCTCTTGTTCTATCTCCCTTTCGCATTGTGTTTTATCGTTCCAAATCTGGTTAGGCTCTCCCCCTGGAGATGGGATGGACTGAAAGTGATGTTGTTTTGGTATCTTGCTTCAGTGCCATGGATTGCTCTCTCGTTAGCAAGACTGTGGAGAGGAAATGGTTTGACTCGCCTAGCAGCCATGGGGCTCTTCGTCTCACTCATTGCCGCGGGAAGTCTAGATGTTTGGCGCGGCATTTCCGACGCGGCGAAACAAAGACTTTATAATCGAGATGCCATGGCGTTCGCGGACAGCATCGTGAAACATACTCACGCGCGCGCGCTCATTCTTCACGCGCCCTATTACAATGACGTCGTCTTTTTGACCGGCAGGCGCTCGGTAGTGGGCAACACGGACCATCTTTTTTCTCATGGTTTGGACTACAGCTCGAGCGCCGACGACGTGAAACGCATGTTTGCTGGCGGGCCCGATGCCGATGCGTTGATGAGACACTATCGGGTTGAGTACGTCGTCATCGAACCGGTGGATGATTCTGCGTTGCCATTCAATAATCGCTCATTCACGATCAACAAAGAGTTTTTTACTCGTTATCCCGTCATCGCAGAATTGGGAGCATATCGTCTCTATGAAATTAGCCGTCCCGGAGAAGACTCCCCGGCGTCTGTTACGGGGCGCAGCGGTATATGAATACAATCCCGGCACGTGGGAACCATAATCGCCTCGGGCAGATTCCCTATGATGAGGTCACTTTTCATTCTCACTCCTTCGCCGATCGCGCAGGACGGCTGTTTTGGTGGCGCGGAGAATTATATCGCGGGATTCGCTCTGAATCGGCGCCGATTTTTAGGCAACTTTTCCGGGATGGTATTATTCAAAGGCTGGTTGACGGAGGGCTTCTCATCGAAACTTTGCCCACGTCATTGAAGATCGATGACTATGAGATGGTGGTACGGCACCGACATGTGCCTTTTGCCTCGTATCCCGAAGAGTGGTGTCCTGCAATGCTCAAGGTTGCCGCTCTGACCCAAATCGAGCTGCTTAAGGAACTTGCAAAACACGGATTTACTCTAAAGGACGCCCATCCTTGGAACATTTTGTTTGATTCATGGAAACCTGTCTATGTAGATATTTCTTCCATCGTGCCTATCACCGACAACGCTGCCTGGTGCGGACATGATGAGTTTTGCCGGTTCTACCTTTATCCTTTAATGCTGATGGCGCATGGACAGGATCGCATTGCACGGCGTCTTTTACCCGAGCTTGACGGTATATCAGAAGCAGATGTATCAAAGTTAACGGGCTCGACGTTTGGTTTTGGTTCGATATTCAAACCGATTGGTTACGCAGCATCGGTTTTAAATCAACGATTGTTTCAATCGTGGCGAAAGCTGCTGGTTCATACCCGACCGGCCTTGGTTCTCAAAGAATCCCGCAGTCAGGCATCTTATTTGACGTCTCTGGAGCAATTAAATAGTGAGGTAGAAAAGATCAGCTTGCCTTCTGTTAACAGTGAAGAAGCAATTCAGGAGGGCAATACGATTCCGCTGCCTTCGCTCCAAGATGACTGGACGGAACCGCAACGCAGTCTGCACAAATTCTTCAATGAGCTTCGGCCTGCTTCGGTATTGATGATCGGGAGCGACATGGCCTGGTATTGCAAACAAGCCGCCGCTTTCGGCAGTAGGGTCGTTTCATTTGATACAAATTTAGTCCGCGTCACGCAACTTTACTATGAGGCTCGGAGCAGAAAGCTGCCGATAATTCCTTTGGTGATGGACTTCACAGATCCTACTCCATCTCGCGGTTTATCCAGCCACTGGGCGATCGCGGCTACTGAGCGCTACCAATGCGACATGGTCCTGGCTTTAGGATTGGTGCATCAGATCGTGTTTAAACGCTGCCTCAATTTTGAACAGATTGGACAAGGTCTCGCGCTGTTTTCGAAGAGATGGTTGGTCGTGGAGTTTGTTCCAGTCGAAGATCCCGAGCTGGGGCAATGGGAATCGAACAGGTTCTCGTGGTATACGCTCGACCACTTTATGCACAGCCTTCAAAAATGGTTTCCCAGTATATCTATTTTGCTTTCACACCCACAGCCGCGCGTCCTGCTCCTATGTGAGAAATAGCGATTTATGTGTGCGGTACCGCCTGTGTCTTCACCAAATCTACCCCTAAGCGACAAGCCGTTGGTATCGGTCATTATTATCTTTTTGAACGCGGAGAGGTTCCTTGAGGAGGCGATCGAAAGTGTGCTGAGCCAGACTTTTGCGAACTGGGAACTGCTCTTGGTGGACGATGGTTCCACCGACGGCAGCACCGAGATTGCACGAAGCTATAGCGAGAATGAATCAGGCAAGGTGGGTTATCTTGAGCATGACAGACACGAGAATCGGGGCATGAGCGCTTCGCGCAATTTAGGCATTCGATATTCCAAAGGCAAGCATATTGCCTTCCTAGATTCGGACGATGTTTGGCTGCCGCACAAGCTAGAAAGACAGGTGGCAATTCTCAATGCCCACCCGGAAGCCGGAATGGTTTATGGTGGGAGTCAGTATTGGTATAGTTGGATGGGCAGTGCAGAAATTGCGGAACGTGATTACGTGCTGAAGCTTGGCATTCAACCTAATTCTCTCGTGAAGCCACCCACGTTGCTTACTTTGCTTTTGGAATCGAAGGCCCCTACTCCGTGTCCTTCCGACATACTGCTAAGCCGCGAGACAGTACAAAATGTCGGAGGATTTGAAGAAAGTTTCCTAGGTCCATACCAGTTGTTTGAGGATCAAGCTTTTTTGTCCAAAGTATACCTTCAAACTCCTGTATTCGTATCCGGCGAGTGTTGGGATCGATATCGGCAGCATCCCGATTCATGCGTTTCCGTAGCAAATGCAACGGGGCAAAAATACAATGCTGGGATATTTTTCATTCGTTGGTTGGAAGGGTACTTGTCCGCAAAGGGCATCACGGATATCGGCGTCTGGCAGGCTCTGCGGAAAAAGTGCTGGCGCTATAGGCACCCGAAGCTCTACTCTCTGCTGGCACAAGTTCGCGGTTGGACAACGCAGCCGAAAGAAGGACTAAAATCCCTAGCGCGACAGACACTGCCCGCATATCTACAGGTTTGGCTCCAGTCCCTTTGGCGTAGAGACCCAAACGACCATCCTGTTAATCGCCGCTAGAGAGATCACAGGATTGCTAGACGCTGAGCACGGTTATAGCTAGCGCAAATGCTCGAATCCCAGCCATCTCTCGTATCGGTCATTATACCTTGCCATAATCAGGCAAAATTTCTGAGCGAGGCGATTGGCAGCGTTTTAAATCAGAGTTATTCGGCCTTTGAGATAGTTGTAGTGGACGATGGATCGACAGATGCCACCTTCGAAGTTGCTACTCGTTATCGGGAGGTTCGTTGCATCCGACAGACAAATCAAGGAGTATCTGCGTCCCGTAACGCCGGCCTCGGCGCGAGCAAGGGCAATTATCTGGTGTTCTTGGATGCCGATGACCGCCTGCTGCCCCGCGCTCTCGAAATCGGTCTGGAATGCCTGGACGCTCATCCGGAATGCGCATTCGTCTACGGCCACCTTCAATTCATTGCATCCGACGGTTCGCCTTCTCCGACGCCAAAGCAAGTTTGCGTAGAGAAAGATCATTGTCTCCAGCTGTTACAAAGTGACTTTATATGGACACCGGGGGTTGTGATGTATCGGCGTATAATTTTTGACTCGGTTGACGGTTTCGATACCCGCATAGACGGTTGCGCTGATTGCGATCTGAACATCCGTATTAGTCTAGACTACCCGGTGTATTGCCATGGTAACGTAATTCTTGAATATCGGCAGCACGGCGCGAGCATGTCCGGGAAGTCCGCTCTGATGTTGAAAACCGCCTTGGCTGCTCATCATTACCAATTGAAATACGTTAAGGGAAACGAGAGGTATGAGGCGGCATCGAAGATTGGCAAAAGAGCCGCGCAGGATTATTTTGGCAGGCACTTACTCAACGAGGTGCAGGCGCATGTGGCATCTGGCGCATTTAAATCGGCACTGGCAGGCATCGTAGTACTTTTGCGATATCATCCGCGCGGTCTTGCGACTTACGTTTTGCAAGTGCTGCGCCGTTTCGTCTTTAGAGCCAAGAACTGACTCGGCTTGTTTCAAGTTTTAAGATACCTTCGCGATAGCTCTTAGGTTTGGGTAACCGTGAATGACATGGATGATGAGCCGTTGGTTTCGGTCATTATTATTTTCTTCAACGCGGAGAGTTTCATTAGCGAGGCGATCGAAAGTGTCTTTGGCCAGACCTATAAGAACTGGGAGCTTTTGCTTGTGGACGATGGCTCAACCGATAACAGCACGGGAATTACTTTGCAATTTGCGAAACAGCGCGCCGAACGGGTGCGTTATCTGGAGCATGGGGGGCACGACAATCGGGGCATGAGCGCGTCGCGCAATCTAGGCATTCGACACGCGCGGGGTGAGTACATTGGCTTTCTGGATGCGGACGATGTTTGGCTGCCAAATAAACTGGAACGGCAAGTAGAGATTCTCGACGCCCATCCTGAAGCAGGAATGGTCTATGGATCTCCTCAACTCTGGCACGGTTGGACGGACAAGCTCGAAGATATCCAGCGAGACTGTTTGCAAGATATCGGCGTCCCGCCCAACACGGTCGTAAGCCCACCAAGGTTGTTAACTCTCTTCTTGGCAAGAAAGGCTATCACGCCGGCTCCGTCAGATGTTCTGTTGCGGCGCACAATTGTCGAAGAACTCGGTGGATTTGAGAATAGTTTTCCGGGCATTTACGAAGATCAAGTTTTTTTCGCCAAAGTTTGTCTCAAAGTTCCTGTATTTGTTTCGGGTGAGTGTTGGGACCGGCACCGGCAACACCGGGATTCCGCGTGTTCGATTTGGAGGAGAACGGGAGAGTATTATTCCGCCGAGGCTAGCTTAAGATTTTTAAGTTGGATTGAGAACTATCTGTCCGGGCGGGGGCCGAAGAATACCGAAGTTTGGACCGTTCTTCAGAAAGCGGTTTTTCCTTACCGTCATCCGATCGTGTACCGGATTGTTAGGCATGTTGAGGGGTGGCCGGGGGAGGTGAAGGGAATGGCGAGACGAATTGCCCGGCGCACGCTGCCGCCCCCGGCTTACCGCTGGTTGCGGTCTCGGTTGAACGGTTTTCAAGGTAATCATAAGATATAGGGCAACGGTCGAGAGTTAACTCTCTCGTCTCATCCCTGCGCTGATCGAAATTCCGACAAGGCGTATCAAATTGACCCATTTCGTGGCGGTGAGTTCAAATGAATAGGCAGCCGTTGATCTCCGTTATTATTATTTTCTTGAACGCGGAACGGTTCATTGTGGAAGCGATCGAAAGTGTTTTTGGCCAGAACTATGACGACTGGGAACTCTTGCTGGTCGACGACGGATCCAGCGATGCCAGCAGCGTCATTGGGCGGCGCTATACTGAGCAGCATCCTGAAAAAGTTCATTACCTTGAACATGCAGGGCATCAGAATCGTGGGATGAGCGCTTCCCGCAATCTAGGCATTCGCCATGCCCGAGGTGAGTACATTGCGTTACTCGACGCCGATGACGTTTGGCTGCCAAATAAACTGCAATACCAAGTCGATATTCTTAATCGTTACCCGGAGGCGGGGATGGTCGTCGGGCCAATTCAGTGGTGGTACAGCTGGACGGACGAGTCTGAAGATTTCGCTCGCGACTTTGTCGCTATCTTTCCTCCTGAGCTGCAATCCGATTCGTTAGTGCAGCCACCACAACTATTGATTTCCTTGTTGCGACAGGCAACGGTCTCGGCAACCAGCAGTTTACTGCGCAGCAAGATCGTCGATGCTGTCGGAGGATTCGAAGAGGATTTTCGCGGGATGTTCGAAGACCAGGCTTTCGCAGCTAAGATCTATCTCACGGCACCGGTGTTCGTGGCGGCCGATTGCCACTACAAATGGCGAAAACACCCTGACTCTTGCTGCGCGGTTGCGGTCGAGACCGCGCAATACGAGCATGCACGGTATGATTTCCTACGCTGGTTGCAGCGTTACTTGTCTCAGAGGCAAATTAGCCACACAGAGCTAGACTTTACCCTCGAGAACGAGCTTTGTAAATCTCGAGAATGGCGCCTTGGGTTGGGCAAATCTCCGAACTCGACGAGCCAAATCAAGGCGCTGACAAAAAACGTGGCGCGTCGATTCGTTCCTACCACCGTTCGGCAGTGGTTGTGGAAGTGGCGGCACGGGTCGGCTGATTACCCGCCAGTCGGACAGGTGCAGCTTGGGATGATGCGCCGGCTAACGCCCATCAGCAGAGTCTGGGGTTTCGACCGCGGATTACCCGTGGATCGCTACTACATAGAACGATTTCTCGCGGCGCATGCCGCGGACATTCAAGGCCGTGTGCTCGAGATAGGAGATAATACGTACACATGCAAATACGGTGGATCACGGGTCACTCGAAGCGAGATCCTTCATCCAGTCGAAGGTAATCCGCGCGCCACCCTTATCGCTGATCTGACCCGGGGAGAGAATATTCCATCCGAAGATTTTGATTGCATCATTTGCACACAAACCCTGATGTTCATCTTCGAGATCCAAAAAGCAATCCTGACCCTTCATCGCGTTTTAAAACCTGGCGGTGTTCTGCTCATGACCGTGGCCGGGGTTAGTCATCAGATTTCCCGTCAAGACATGGAGCGCTGGGGTGATTATTGGCGTTTCACGAGCTTATCAGTACGGAGGCTTTGTGAATGCGTTTTTCCGCCGGCAAACGTGAAGGTACAAGCCCACGGTAACGTTCTGGCCGCCATCGCTTTCTTGCATGGTTTGGCGCGCGAGGAACTGCGCCAGGAGGAACTGGACACCCAAGATCCGGATTACGAAGTGCTTATCACGGCGCGGGCGGTCAAACCCGCGATAATCGGATGATATCGAATTCGGCTGAGAAATTGCGGGCGCTGGTTCGTGGGTATTACGGCAGGTTTACGCCGGGCGCTGTTATTTTACTTTATCACCGCGTTATCGAATTGCCGTCGGATCCGTATTTACTGACTGTGTCACCACAGCATTTTGCAGAGCACCTGGAGGTACTGCGAAAACAGTACCGGCCGATCGGCCTTCGACAGCTTGTTAACGGTTTGCGCGACGACAAAGTTCCCCGGCGTGCAATCATCATTACCTTCGACGATGGATATTTCGATAATCTCATTCATGCCAAGCCTTTGCTCGAACAGTATGACACGCCGGCAACCATGTTCGTAGCACGAAGTCCCCGGCCAGATGCGCTCGAGTTCTGGTGGGACACGCTGGATAGGATCTTACTGCGAACCCGATCTTTACCCCAGATCCTCCGGTTGGTCATTCATCGAGTCTCCCATGAATGGCGATTGGGATCGGCGGCTGAGTACGGTCCGGACGATGACTCTCGCAATCGTCTCTGGAACTACGGTCAGAAGGACGATCCGACACGGCGACACACGATCTTTCGTTCAGTCCATCAATTGCTAAAGACCCTTAACGAAGACGAGCGCCAGAAAGTTTTACAGGATTTGGCAGCATGGGCTTGTTTGGATATCGGCGTTCGCCCTACGCACCGCGTGCTCTCGGCGGCTGAGCTGGTTCGTTTGGCAGAGGGCGGACTCGTAGACATGGGAGCGCATACGATGACGCATCCGGTGCTATCAAGGCTGTCCCTAGCAAAACAGCGGGCCGAAATTCAGCAAAGCAAAGCCCATTTGGAAGATATTCTTGGCCAGCCGGTCACGAACTTCGCCTATCCGCATGGGCTCAAGGCAGACTACACCCAAGAGACAATCATGATCGTGCGCGAAACCGGATTCGAATGCGCTTGCGCCGCGTTCCCCGGAATAGTTCGCCGCGGCGTGGATGTTCATCAACTGCCACGCTTTGTTGTTCGCGATGACGACGGCGAAACCTTCGCTGCGCGGTTGTCGAGATATTTTGATGACTGAATGACACCAACCGGTCCACTAACGTAGCATGAAAGGCCTCAATCTCGGATGCGGCAGTCATTTTCATCCCGCATGGACGAATATTGACGCAAGTTATGTGAGTCCATACGTGCAGATTCATGACGTACGAAAAGGTCTGCCGTTTTCAGATGAAACTTTTGACATTGTATATCATTCTCACTTGCTGGAACATTTGCCGAGAGAGGCGGCCCTGCCGTTTAGTAAAGAGTGTTATCGGGTCCTTAAGAGCGGTGGAATCATCCGAGTCGCGGTGCCTGATCTCGAGCGAATCACCCAGCTATACCTGCGAACTTTAGACAAGGCTCTTATGGGTGATTCCGAAGCACGTTATGATTATATGTGGATAATGCTTGAGCTTTATGACCAGACGGTGCGTGACAAGCCCGGCGGCGCCATGCTCGAATACTTGAAGCAGAATCCTATTCCTAACGAAAAGATGGTTTATGAGCGGCTGGGCGAGGAAGCGCGGCAAATTAAATCGCGGCTTTGCCTGAATGACATAGGAAACTCATGTGATTCGCTTCGGCGCAGAGGGCTGAATCAGCTTTATAGCCTGCGGGATCGTTTGCGTGCCATACTCCTCCGACGTCTCCTAGGACAGCACGATTATGACGCCCTGATGCTCGGGCGTTTTCGTTTATCCGGAGAAATCCATCAATGGATGTATGATCGACATTCTTTGGCACTGCTACTTGAACAATCAGGTTTTGGAACTCCGATCGAGCGGAGCGGATTCGAGAGCGCCATCGATAATTGGGCGCAGTTTAGCCTCGACAGCGATGAGAACGGAACTGTATTTAAACCTGACTCGTTATGGGTCGAGGCGATCAAACCAATTACTGAATAATTCAATAACTATCTGGATGCGGTCATGAGAGAAAAGATTGGTTTTGTAATAGAACTCTGGCGATGAAAAATCGTCTTAATATCTTGCAAGTTAGTACTGCCGACCGCGGCGGCGGCGCTGAAAAGGTCGCATGGGACCTTTTTCGGTCATATCCGGCGTATGGTCACGGATCCTGGCTAGCTGTCAGAACTAAAAAAACCGACCACCCCAATGTTATTCCCCTCGCCAGCGATGCCTCACGCAGTGCGTGGGCACGTTTTTGGTTATCCATCCGAGAAAAGCAACAGAACGTATATTGGAAAAGTCGCTTAACATTGATTGCAGAGCCAATCCGCCGTTTGAAGATGCGTCAGGGAGTTGAGGATTTCCAACATCCGGCATCGTGGCAACTGTTGGACCTGATACACGAACCAGTAGATGTCATTCACTGTCATAACTTACATGTGGACTATTTTGATCCGCGCGCTTTGCAAGCCTTAAGTCGGCGTAAACCTGTTATCTTATCGGTTCATGATGAATGGCTGATGACCGGGCACTGTGCCTTCACAAACGATTGCGATCGCTGGAAGATAGGTTGCGGGATCTGTCCGGACCTCCAGATTTATCCGGCCATTGCGCGGGATGCGACGGCGCATAATTGGCGACGGAAGAAAAACGTTTTTGCGAATAGCCGCGTTTATATTAGCGCGCCCTGTCATTGGTTGCTCGATGAAATACAGCAATCGTTAGTCGCCTCGGCCATTGTGCAAAGCCGGGTTATTCCGTACGGTGTGGACCTTTCGGACTTCCATCCGAGCGACCGATGGGCAGTACGAGCAAGATTAGGTATTCCGGATGAGGCCAAGGTGTTGCTGTTCGTGGCCAACGGCATAAAGCGGAATCCGTTTAAGGATTATGAAACTATTCGTGCCGCAGTTGCCCGACTTAGCGAGCGCATACCGTCGCAGGAGGTGATGCTTATCACGCTAGGCGAAGATATGCAGGCGGAGCAAATTGGTAGTATTACTACGCGGTTCCTTCCTTATGAAACGGATGTCCGCGTTGTGGCAAGTTATTTCCAAGCGGCCGATCTTTGTTTGCATGCCGCAAAAGCGGATACGTTTCCGAATGTCGTTTTGGAATCGCTCGCTTGTGGCACGCCGGTAATTGCCACGGCGGTGGGTGGTATCCCAGAACAGATTAAGGGATTAGGTGACTCGGACATTACCATGTCGATGCGGCGCTCGTTTGGCGCAGACGAGGCAACGGGAGTTTTGGTGAACCGCGGCGATGCGGAGGCGATGGCGTGTGCAATCGAGCGATTATTAAAAAATGAAAGCTTGCGTTGCAGACTGGCGGAGAACGCGGCGAACGACGCCCGGCAGAGGTTCGATCTAACGCGGGAGGTGATGGATTATTTGGATTGGTACCGAGAGCTGGTCGACGAGCATGCGGCCAGATGAATGTCCGGCAAGTCCGTTGTCCAAGTCCGCGCGAACGAATGGACTGCGCCTTTTGTGGCGCTATAAACACTATTCGCCGGCAACCCTTTACTGGTTACTGGCGACGGTTGACGCACTCAGGATGATCGTACGGTATTGACCACAGGCTTGATAGATTCTCAGAATGCTGGTTTGCGCACCGAAGTACGCATCAGTCCAGCATCTCTTGAAGAATGAATAGCAGCCTGACGAAGATCCGAAGACGTCGTTGTTAATCCGAAGACTTGCGAGCGTTATGGGGTCAGCGTGAGATAGCCCGGGTTTCACGGACAGTTAATTAGGCGACACTTCATCTGACTTGTACTGCATCGGCGGTTGATAATTCAACGACTGATGAAGTCGTTTGCGATTGTAAAACAGTTCAATGTACTCAAAGATTTCTGTGCGTGCCTCATCTCGCGTTTGATAGTTGCGGTGGTGAACGAGTTCGTTCTTTAACGAACTGAAGAAGCTTTCAGCCACCGCGTTGTCGTAGCAGTTGTCCCTTGCCACTCATACTGCGTAGCATCCCGTACTTTTTTAGCAACGCTAGATAACTCCCACTGGAATACAAAATTCCCTGGTCACTGTGGTGAATCAGGCCCGGCTTAGGTCGGCGCTGCTCCACCGCCATCATCAGCGTTTCATTGACAAGCTCCTGGTTAGGGCGGTCCTTCATGACCAACACTAGACGAGTATGCAAGTCGATCATCACAGCAAATACAACCACCCGGATCGAGTAGGGATGAAAGTTACATCGTCACCCAGATCTGATCGGAGAAAGCGGCCTTGAACGGCCAGCGTAAAAGATTGGGTGCCGCAGGGGCCGTGTTGCGGGCCTTGTACGCCAATCTGAATTTGCGCTTGCGCCGTGCCTCGATCCCCGCCTGACGCCGTAGCGGGCCACTCGATGCTTGCCACATTCCGTACCCGACTGTTTCAAAGTCGCCACGTCTTGGTTGCTCCGTAGGCTTCCTTGGTCTCCTGATGGATCTTGCGAATCTCCTTGAGCAGAACACGATCCTGTTGGCTGCGCTTGGACTCTTCACGCTCAGCCCAGTCGTAGTATCCGCTGCGGCTGACTTGTAGAACCTCGCACATGCGCTTGACGTCAAACTCTTCGCGGTTGGCTCGCATAAAGACGTACTTCACTTGAGCTCCTTGGCAAAGTACGCGGCGGCCTTTTTTAAAATGTCTCGCTCCTCTTTAACCTGCTCCAATTCCTCGCGCAGTCGAGTCACCTCGTCGCTGCTCTCTGGCCCGGCGTCCGTGCCCAGGGAAAGCTTGCTTGCCGCGTCGGCTGAGTTGATCTTTCCACTTGTAGAGTTGATTGCGACGAACCCCGAGTTCCCGGGCAAGATCGCTTGGCTGTTTCTTTGATGTCTCCAGCAACCGAACCGCTTCGCGTTTGAACTCTGCGCTAAACTGCTTCCGCTTTGTCATCGAACACCTCCTCCGGGGTTTTGACCCCTTTCTTGGTGTCCGTCAAACCCGGGCTACCTCACAAGAGCGCAACCCGATCAACGAGGACAAGTGGCGTGGCAAATACTCGTACCTAGCGCTTTCAGCCTGCGGTGTTCGAGTACGGAAGTTCTACGCGACGCGGCACATATTCATTTCGGATGCGCTATCGCATGGGGTCAATATCAAGTGGCTCGCCGAGTATTGCGGAACATCGGTGGCGATGATCGAAAAGCTCTATGGCCGGTATGTTCAGAGCGATTCCCTAGAGCAGCTACAGAGGCTATTCGGCTCGAAAACCGAAACCTTTCCCGAAGCCTTACGCACCGGCACCGACGATGCCGAGTATAAGTTCTTAGTAGCCTACTCCGAAGTGTTTGAAAAAGTAGATGAAAACAATTGGAAGACGGAAGAAGAAAAATGGTCGGGGCGAGTGGATTTGAACCACCGACTTCACGGACCCGAACCGTGCGCTCTACCAAGCTGAGCCACGCCCCGACCCGGACAAACTAACACACCACCGAGGGAAAACAACTGCCTCGCGTAGCGAGGCATGGCAGATTTCAAATTCCAGATCCCGGATTGTCGGACGATTGGTTTGTAATCTGGAATTTGTAACTTGGAATAGTCAGTTGACGGGGTATAGTTGGGTTAGCCCACGGCTTGGCGCATCTGACGTATAGTCTCGGCGTAACTTGGCGTTTTGAAGATTCCAGAGCCGGAAACGATGACCTCACCGCCGGCTTGGACCACTCTGGCGATGTTGTCAGTTTTAATACCGCCGTCGACCTCGATAAGCACGCCCGGTTTACGCGCATCGATTAACTTCCTAACTTCGGTGATTTTCGTCAGCACATCGGCGATGAACGCCTGGCCGCCGAAACCTGGGAACACCGTCATCATCAGAATCATATCGACATCGTCAAAGCAGCCGGCGACATTGCTGAGCGGGACATCTGGATTGACGGCGATCGATGGCTTGGCGCCGAGCTTACGGATTTTTTTCAATGTAGCGTTAGGATTGGCGCAAGTGTCGGGATGGATCGACACCCAGTCGGCGCCGGCTTTGATAAATTCCGGAGCGTACTTGTCTGGGTCGGTGATCATGAGATGGACATCGACGGCAATCGTCGTCACCTTGCGCACCCACTCGACGACGACGGGACCGATGGTGATGTTGGGTACGAAGTGGCCGTCCATGACATCGACATGAATCCAGTCGGCGCCGGCCGCTTCCACCGCCTGGATCTCGTCTTTCAAGCGACTGAAGTCGGCCGACAATATCGACGGAGCGATTTTCATCCCTGGCATCTAAGTCACCTTTCTCATGCGCGCTGCGAAAAACCCATCGGTGTCGTCGCGCTGGGGCAGCGCTTGAAAATATTTGCCGTGGACCATGTGGCGCGCCGATTCGGGAAGATAGCGCGCTGCATCGGCCAACTCAAACCGACTATTTTGGCGCAAGAAGTTCTCTACTACTCGCTCATTTTCATCGACCGTCAAGGTACATGTGGAATAAACCAGAACGCCGCCGACTTTTAAATATTGCGCGACGGACTGGACAATGCGCGCTTGGAGAGCGGCGAGACGGGCGATGTCGCTGTCATCGCGCTGCCATTTGATCTCAGGGTGAGAGCGCAAAGTGCCAAGACCGCTGCATGGCGCGTCGACGAGGATGCGATCGTAGAGCCCGGCGAGGTTGGCCGGTAAGGCCTTGCCGGCGTTGGCGCACTTGGCTTGTATGGATGCTAGTCCCAAGCGTTGAGCATTCTGCTCGATTCTCTCAACGCCGCGGGCCGAAGTATCGATGGCGATGATGCTACCTTGATCGCCGATCAACTCGGCGAGATGGGTGGCTTTGCCGCCCGGCGCGGCGCACGCGTCGAGAATCAGGTCTCCCGACGCCGGGCCGACCAGGTATGATACCAGTTGCGACGCTGTGCTTTGCACTTGAAACAATCCTTCAGTAAAGCCCGGTAGCGTCTCAATGCTCACACCAGTGGGCAGCCGGATGGCTTGCGCCGAGACTGCGGTGGGTTCGGCCGCGATGTGGTGTTCGTCCCAGCTTGCTAATAATTTCTCGCGGCTGGTCTTACCCAAGTTGGCCCGCACCACCAGCGGCGATTTTTGATTGCTCGCAAGCATTAATGCTTTCGCCTGCTCATCGCCAAAGTATTCGCGCCAGCGATCCACCAACCATTGGGGATGCGAATATTCATCGGCTAGGTTCGCAGCTGAACTCTGGATGTCACTCGCCTTGCCATCCTTCGCCAATTGCCTGAGAAAACTGCGCAGGACGCCATTGACGAAACCGGCGCTTCCGGGCTGTGTGGCTTTAGCGATCTCGACCGCTTCATTGACCGCGGCATAGGCAGGAATTTTGTCGAGGAAGAGCAATTGATAGAGGGTGACCCGGAGTAAATTGCGAATAAACGGATCGGTATCGGAGAGACGACCGGTCGAGCAATGGTACAAGCTTGGAGTCGATCCTGCCGCGCCAGCGCAGCGTCCCGTAGGTCAACTCTGTTAATAGCCCGCGGTCAGCGTCTTTAAGATCATCGCGGCGCAGATGATGATCGAGCATTAGGTCGGCATACGCCTTCTGACTCTCGACTCGATGCAGAATCTCGCCGGCGATTTGGCGGACGTTCTTACCGTCACTCAAGACGGTCACCGGGTTTAATCCTCGCGCCCTTGATAAACTCAACGCCCGCCAGCCGCTTTTTGTTTTCTTGCTGCACCTCTTCGAGACTCAAGACCCCCGACGAGGTCGCCAGCCAAAAGCCTGCCGCATCGGCGCGGATGATTTCGCCGGGGCTGCCGTGTCGCTCGGTGCCGACGATTGTAGCTCGCTGAATCTTCAGCATCTTGCCGGCGAAATGCGTGAAACTTCCCGGCCAAGGGTCGAAGCCGCGAATCCGCCGCTCGATGTCTATCGCCGGCCGCTGCCAGTCGATGAGGCCGTTTTCTTTCTTCAAGATTGGCGCAAGGGTCGCCAGGTTTTCATCTTGTTCGGTTGCACTGAGGGTTCCTGATTTGAGTCGGCGCAAGGTTTCCAGCAACAACCGGGCGCCGACGGGCGTCAGCTGGGCCTGCAGCGATCCGGTGGTTTCCTCACCACTGAGCCTGATAGCCTCTTGCAAATAGATCGCCCCGGCATCCATTTTTTCCACTAGCTTCATGGTGCTGACGCCAGCTTCCGCTTCGCCGTTGATAATCGTCCAGGCGGCCGGCGCGGCGCCGCGGTATTTCGGCAAGAGTGAGTAATGTACGTTGACGCAGCCGTGGGGAGCCAGCTCGAGAATCGATTTCGGCAAGATACGGCCGTAGGCAACTACCACAATGATGTCGGGCTGCCAATTGCGCAGCGATTGAAGAAATTCCGGGGTGCGAATTTTTTCCGCGGCAAGAACCGGGATGGCATGTGACTCGGCCAATTTTCGTACCGGCGAGGCGGAACTTTTCTGGCCGCGTCCGGCGCTGCTATTCGGCTGGGTGACCACGCCGACGACGGTATCTGGGCCGGTGAGGAGTTGCGCCAAAGTCGTCGCAGCGATTTGCGGCGTGCCCATAAAGATGATGCGCCAGGGTGCTGCCATGAAAATAAATGACTCGACGATGCGGCAGTTATTTTAGAAACTTGACGGCCGCGGTTAGATCATGATGTGCGCTGGTTCGTGCGCCGGCTCGACGCCGCTGCGCAGACTCTTGATACGCTTGCGGGTATAGAGCTCACGCTTTAACCGGCTGATCCGGTCGATGAATAGTTTACCATCGAGATGATCGATCTCGTGCTGCAGTGCCACTGCCAGCAAACCTTCAGCTTCGATCTTGATTTCGTTTTGATGCTCATCGAAAGCGCTGACTTGCACTTGCGCCGCGCGCTTCACGTCGGCGGTGAAGTCGACCACACTGAGACAACCCTCTTCCCAGAGCACGGACCCCTCCGCGTGGGTTATCACCGGATTGACAAGCTTATAAACCTGCTTGCCGGGATTCTCGTGATCGGTGTCGAGGACCACTACACGCTGAGATACGCCGACCTGCGGCGCGGCGAGGCCGACACCCGGCGCGGCATACATAGTTTCGAGCATGTCGTTGACCAGCTGGACGGTTTGCGCGCCGAAGTCACGCACCGGTGACGCTACTTTCTTAAGTGCCGGCTCAGGGTATTTAAGAATTTTTAAAATAGCCATAACTTACTGAAATTTATAACATACTGTAAGGATCGACATCAATCTGGAGGCGCCCGCCGCGGCCATCAGGAGAGAGCCTGCGGGCGTGGCTGGCAAACTCCAACAGGCTGGCGCTATTTTTCCCTTTGAGCAGGAGCTGCCAGCGAAAGCGGTTGCGCAGTTTTTCGATGGGCGCGGCCGCGGGGCCGAGCACTTCGATGCCGGCGTTAAACTTTGGCTCGCGGACTTGGAGTCGGCGTAACTGTGCAGCTACGGATTTCGCGCGCCTCTCAACTTCTTCAGCCTTGGGACCGTCGAAGCGTAAATTAATTAATTTGGCGAAGGGCGGATAGCTAAGCGCCCGGCGGAATTCGCTCTCGACGGCGAAGAAACCCTTATAATCATGGTTCGGCAAGTGCTGAATCGCATAATGATCGGGGGAGTAAGTTTGAATCACCATGCGGCCCGGATCGCTGCCCCGTCCGGCGCGCCCGGCGACTTGGCTGAGCAGTTGAAAAGTCCGCTCGGCGGCGCGGAAGTCGGGTAAATTCAACGACAGGTCCGCTGAGAGAGCGCCGACTAGTGTCACGCCGGCGACATCATGGCCTTTGGTGATCATCTGGGTGCCGACCAAGATGTCGATGTCACCGCGCTCCCAGCCCTGATCAATGCCTCTTGAGAGCCGCGCTTGCTGGTGGTGTCGCGGTCCATTCTCGCCACTCTGGCGTCGGGAAGCAGTTCGCGGAGTGCCTCTTCAACCTGCTCCGTACCGGTCCCCACTGGGGCCAGGCTTGGGTTTTTACACTCCGGACAAACGTCGCTCATGACGTGGCGATAATCGCAATGGTGGCAAGCCAGCAGTTTACGCCGCAGATGCAAAGTTAACGTCACGCTGCAATGTGGACAATGCCAGACATGGCCGCATAAGCCGCACTGCAAGAAATTGGCGAAGCCGCGGCGATTGAGAAATATCAGAGTCTGACGCTTGTCGAGAAGGTTTTGCTTGATCGCTGCGATAAAGCTTGCGGCCATTAAGCGCGGCTTGACCGTCTTTTTAGTATTCTTCTGTAACGACTCGGAAGGCTTCTCTGGCGCAGCTGGTTTGACGAACTGGTAGCGCATATCGATGGTTTCCACCGCTGGCAACGGACGCTGCTCCACCCGTTGGGTCAGTTCGACCAGCTTATAACGCCCCTGGCGGCAGTTCTCGTAGCTTTCCAGGGCCGGAGTGGCGGAACCCAAGATTACCGGACAGCCCAACTGCTTGCCGCGCACCACCGCGACATCGCGGCCGTTGTAGCGCAGCCCTTCTTCTTGTTTGTACGACGAGTCATGTTCTTCATCGACGATGATCAGGCCGAGATTCGCCAGCGGCGCGAAGACCGCCGAGCGCGCGCCGACGACAACATCGACCTCGCCGCGCAGAATCCGCCACCATTGAGCCCAACGTTCGGCGCCGGTGAGCGCACTATGCAACACGCCGACTTTTCCCGGAAACTGGCGGTGCATGTGGTCCAAAAGTTGTGGTGTCAGGGAAATTTCTGGAATTAAAATAATGCTGCTCCGGCCGCGTTCGCGTGCGTATCCCATGGCGCGTAGGTACACTTCGGTCTTGCCGCTGCCGGTGATGCCATGGAGCAAAAAGGTTTCAAAACCACCTTGTTCGATTCCCGCCGCGACGGTATCCAAGGCAAGCGCTTGCTGCGAATTTAGTATAAGTGTCGTGTGCGCATCGATGTCGCAGACCGGTGTCGAAGGCAGGGGAACGTTGCGGCGCCGGATTTTGGCCAAGTGCTCAGCCTGGCTTATCACCCCGCGAACCTCCAGTTTTGCCAGAGCCCGGTCAATGCGCCGACCTGAGAACAGTCCAATTAGTGTCTTAAGGCTAACTTTGCCTCTACGTTTGCCGAGTTCCTGCAATACTTCGTCTTCCAACTCGTCCTGTGGAACCGCATCGCGTTGCTGTAAGATTACCAACCGTTGACTGTCACGGCGCGAATTGGGCGGTAGAATTGTTGCAACCACGTCGCCCAGGGGGGCGAGATAATACTGCGAAATCCACTGCGCCAGTTTTAGCAGTTCGGCATCGACAATTGGCTGGTCGTCGAGAATCTCGCTCAGGTCTTTGACCATCACTATGTGGCGATTCATCGACGATGCTCAGTACCACTCCGGTCACTTGGCGATTCTGCAGCGGCACCAACACGCGCGTGCCCGGCGCCAGATTGGCTATATGGGCGGCGGGCAGGCGATAGATCAGCGGCTCTCTGTGAGATGACGGCACGATGACCCAAGCGAACTTTTGCGCCTCGTGCATGGTTAGTTTCTTACCGGCACCTCCCGGCAAATGCAACTTTGCGCAAAATTGTCCAAGAACCTCATGGTCGTGCGAACTCGTCGCTTAGCCCTAACCCGTTAGGTGGGTCAAATGGCATGAAACTGCCTTAACTATCCCGAAGGTACCACGGCGCTGCTGGGGAGTCCTTGGCAGTCGGTTTGCTTATGAAAGAAGCATCGAAGTTCTATATTTATACATAATTTAGATATAATTTAAGTTGACTTAAGGGGTCTCTTTGGATCAGTATTGCTTACTTTTGCCAATAGTTTCCATCCTCTGTCAAACCGCCTGTAGCGATGGCTCACAGTAATAACGTCAAAAAGGTTCGCGAAGCGAAGATGCTGAGCAAGGCTGAACTCGCTCGTTTGGCGGGTATATCGCCGTTGACTCTCGATCGCATTGAAAAAGGCAAGGACTGCCGCATGGCCACCAAACGCAAGATCCTGTTGGCTTTGGGATTGTCGATCGAGCAAAAAAATACACTCTTCAAGCAATAATTTTAATGACGCCACTCTGGAACAAACTTAAATTCGGCGTTCTCGGCTCCCTGGCTGGGGGTAGTGGATATGTTGCCCTCGACATCGGCTCGACTTCGATAAAGATGGTCGAAACCGCAATCGACAAGAATGGTTATCATGTTTTGAATCTAGGTGTTGTGCCGCTGCCAAGCAACGCGATCAAAAATAATATGATCGTCGAACCTGGGCCGATCGTCGATGCCATCAAGCGCCTGATTCAACAAAGCGGCGTGACGTCGAAACAGGTCATCTCCGCGGTGCCGGGTCGCGCCGTCATCATGAAAAAATTCCAGATGCCGAAACAAGAGTCGGCCGAGTTAGAAAATAACATTGAATTTGAAGCGCAGAATGTGATTCCGGAGAACATCGAGAATGTCAATCTAGATTACCAGGTGTTAAGCCAATCGGAAGATGGCAACCGGATGGAAATCCTTCTGGTGGCAGTCAAAAAAGAAATCGTCAATAGCTACACCGATGCGATCTCGGAAGCTGGCCTGACCCCTACTCTGATGGACGTCGATTATTTCGCGCTGGAAAACATGTTTGAAGCTAACTATGAAGCCGACGGCATTAAGGGCGTGACCGGTCTGATTCATATTGGCGCGGAGAATACCAGCATATCGCTATTGCAAAATGGCGTATCGACATTTACCGGCGATCTATCCACCGGAGGTGGCTATTTTACCGACAGACTTTCACAGCATTTAAACCTATCGCGCGAACAAGCCGAGAGCTTCAAGATCACTGGAGTTTCGGAAAAGGCTGTGGGTGTAGACCTTGAGTCCGCGTTACATCCCATTTCAGAGGAGTTGGCCGAAGAGATTCGCCGGACGGTCAGTCTGTATGGTGCCGTGCCGTCTGACGACAACGACGGGCTGAAGGCGATTTATCTGAGCGGTGGCGGGGCGCGGCTAACCGGACTGCGCGCGATGCTGGAAGAGCGAATGAGCGTTCCGGTGAAGCTCAGTGAACCGTTTAAGGTTTTCAATGTCGGCAGAAAAATTGACCGGGTTTATCTGGCTGAGAATGCGCCGGTATTTGCGGTTGCCACAGGGCTGTCGATCCGCAGGCCGGGGGACAAATGATCCGCGTCAATTTGCTTCCAGTAAAAGAATTGTTGGCAGCCATACGCCGGCGGCGCGAGCTGGCCATTGGCGGTATCGTGCTCGGGATCGCCGGACTGATTATCGCGGGTCTGTTCGCCCAGCAGTATTATCAACTCACGTCACTCGATTCCGAGCTGGCGACCCTGCGTAACGAAATCCAGGCACTCAATACCAAGGTGAAGCAGGTCGGCGACTTACAAAATCGGATAAAAGAGTTCACCGCCAAACACAAGGTCATCACCGATCTCAACCGAAAAAAAGCCGGTCCGGTAGGTGTCATGCAAAGTTTGTCCGATGCGACACCGACGAGACTTTGGCTTACCGAGTTCAAAGAAATCGGCGGTCGGCTCAGCATGAACGGCATCGCCGCGGATAACCAAACCGTGGCGGACTTTCTCACGGCGTTGGCAAAATATCCGTATTTCCGGGATGTCGAATTAGTGGAGACGGCTCAAAGTAGTCAAGACGCCGGTCCTTACAAGCGTTTCGCAATCAGAGCTTCGGTGTCGTATTTGCCACCTGCGGCCGCGGCGGCTGCGCCTGGCGTTAATCCGTCGACCAAACAGGAGCAACGCGGTTGAACCAGCTACTCGACAAATTCCTCGAACAGTCGGTCGCCAGAAAAATTGGCATCTTGGCGGGGATTATCTGTTTGGCGTATGGGTTGTATATCAGTTTCGTTTACAGTCCAAATTCCGATGCTATCGCTAACTTAGCCGAAAGTGTCCACATCGCCCGCAATGAAAAGTTGGTCAAAGAAAAAAAGGCCGGTAACCTGGCGCGGCTTGAGAAAGAGCTTCGGGAGATGGAAACGAAGCTCAAGGAAGCGGTCGCCCAACTGCCTGATCGCAAGGAAATTCCCGACCTGTTAACGAATCTTTCTAACAAAGCGCGGGAGGCGGGCTTGGAAATCGTCCTGTTCCGTCCACGCAATGAAGCGTTCCAGGAGTTCTACGCGGAAGTCCCGGTGGACATAGTGGTGCGCGGCGGCTTCCATAATGCAGTGGGGTTTTTTGACGAAGTCGGCAAGCTTAATCGCATCGTCAATATCGATAATATCGAATTTCGCAATCCCAAGGTTGTCAACGATCAGATGACGATGGATATCTCCAACCTGGCGACCACCTATCGCTTTCTCGATGACGCTGAGCGTAAGAAGGTAGCCGCCGATAAAGTCAAAATCAAGAAATAGATTGCCGTGTTACGAACGATCAAAAATACACTTACCGCCTCGCTCATTCTCTTGGCCGGTAGTCCAGTGCTAGCACAATCAAGCGCTCCGGCAACGTCCTCAAAAGCTGTAGAGGCGGCAAAGACGGTTGCGGCGGCCCAACCCGTAAGTAAAGCAGAGAAGGCGGAGAAATCGACCGCAGTTACGCCTTCAACCGAAAGCGTCTCCGGGGCCTCAGAGACCAACGCCGAAGCACCAGAGGGGCTACGATTGGCGCCGGGGAGGCGCGATCCGTTTCGTCCGATTACGTTGAATGTGCGCACGAACACGCGTCGTCGGGAAAACCTATCCCCTCTAGAGCGCTTCGAAATCGGCCAGCTCAAACTCGTCGGCGTGGTTTGGAACGTTAAAGAACCGACGGCCTTGGTCGAAGATAGCTCGGGGCTCGGTTACATGGTCAAAGTCGGCACGCCGATCGGCTCTAACGATGGCAAGGTAAGAGAGGTTAGACGCGATAGTCTAATCGTCGAGGAGTTTTTCGTCGACTTATACGGCGCGAAAAAGAGACGCGAAGTCAGCATGAGGCTGGCGGTGGAGCAGTAGGATGAATAGAATCGACTCATATCATCGGCAAAAATCCGCGGGCTCGCTCAGAAGCCGTTACACGCTACCGTTATGTTATCTACCGTTGTTGCTACTAGCCATCCTGGTAGTCATTTATGGCAGCGCTTGCTCGAACGCGACCTCGGTGGAGCCGCAACCAAGCCCCAGGGCGAAAACTCCAGCGCCGCCACAGCCGTCCGCTCGCGCCGACGAGGAACAGCTACAGATTCAAGATTTTTCGGTTCGTGAGCAGTCTGGGCAGACGGTTTTGCTATTAAAACTCTCCAAGCCGATCTCGCAGTATCGTCATTTTCCATTGATCCAGCCGGCAAGAATTGTTCTGGATATTATAGGCGACGCCAGAACACCAGCAGATTTTGAAACCTTCCGTGTCGGCACGCAATTGATCGGTACTGTGCGATTCAGTTCAGCACAAGGCTCCTTGAGACTCACCGCGGACATGGTTCCGAGCACGCCGCCGGTCTATACTGTGACTCCGGAAAACAACGGTCTGCGCATCGTCATTGGCAGCGACGATCCAAAAATTCCCGGCACACAGGAGCGTACGCTGGTGCTCGGCGGCAAGCGGATGGATAACGTGGTCGGCCAAGCGCGGGTGGCGTTGGGCGACAGTCCGGCTTCCGCCTCAACAAGCGGTGGGAATATTCCTGACGAGAAAAGGTACACTGGGCAAAAACTGTCCTTCGATTTCAAGGACGCCGATATTAAAAACATCTTCCGACTTCTCGCCGAAATCAGCGGTCTAAATATCATCGTGACGGCCGACGTCAATCGCAAGGTAACCCTGCGCCTGGTGGAGGTTCCCTGGGATCAAGCGCTCGATCTTCTGATCAATACCAATGGTCTCGGTAAGGAGCAGATCGGCAATGTCGTGCGCATCTCGACAGCGGGCACCCTCAAAACCGAGCGCGATGCGGTGGTGGCAGCACGTAAATCCGAGGAGAACCTCGAACCGCTCCTGACCGTTTATTTCAATGTCAACTATGCCAAGGCTAAGGATCTCGAGGCGAAAATAAAAACGGTCTTGAGCAAACGGCCGGATGTCTCGCTGGTGATCGATGAACGCAGTAATACGATAATGATTCGCGACGTAAAAAAAACCATCGAGGACGCGAGTACGTTGGTCAGCAAACTGGACACCCGAACCCCGCAGATTTTGATTGAATCCAATTTGATTGAAACGACACCGACCTTCGCTCGGGCACTCGGGCTGAGACTACAATTTAACAGCGGGGGGGCTAACTTCAGCAGTGCTCAAGGAGCTGGGTCGCCGTTCGCCGGAAACAGCTCCGCTTTCCCTCTAGCCCCCGGCGGATTTGGCGGTACCGTCTCTGTTATTCAAAGTGTCTTGGGCGGTTTTAGAAATCTATCAGCGACGCTTGAAGCGGCTGAAAAGGAAGGAAACGCGCGAATCATCTCGCGCCCGTCGGTAGTCACGCTTAACAATATCGCTTCGACAATTCGCAGCGAGAAGATCTTGAGAATTAACTTGCCCAGTTCGACAAACATCGCAACGGGTAGCGGTTCTTCGGCAGCTGGTTCCGCGGTGGCAACGGAAAAAGTCCCGGTTGGTATTATTCTTACCGTAACACCGCAAGTTTCGAGCGACGGTTATATCTCGATGAATATCAACGTCAAATCCAGTACGATCGCGGATTCGCCGACGGTTAGTGGCTCAGCGAGCGTGATCCCGTTCGATGAAATTAATCGCGAAGTCGTGGCCAATGTTTTGGTCAAAGACGGTGAAACGATTGTCTTGGGTGGTATTTTGAAGGACACGAGCTCGGAATCAACCGGGGGCGTGCCATATCTAAGAAATATTCCAATCTTGGGTTGGCTCTTTAAGAGTGAATCGATACAAAAAAACTTTGAGGAGCTGATGGTTTTTATCACTCCAAGAATCATCGATGCCGGCGCGACAAATCTCCCGTCCGCGGAACAGATCTGGCGCGAGCAAATGGGGAAAACCTATGGAGACCAGTCATTTCCGCCGCGCATCGGTCCGTAGTCTCATGAATCCCTAGTTTGGCCGGAGGATTGGCATTTTCACTTGCCGGTTTAGCGGGTCCTCGCACTTCCCCAGTAGCTGACAACTGTGCCAGTCACAATTTTTAACACTCCCCGAGGTTTGACGAACCTCATCTTTTCTAAATTTCCGCCGTTTTCCGAAACTAACGACAATTGCGATAGTTTTCTAAGCGTCACATTCGTCGGTTTTCGGCATTCTGACAAAAATTGTCAGTGCCTCAGTGGTCCGGGGCTAGCGTCGGAATCACTCTGACCTTCCCAGACTACGTCAATTTCCCGGGATCATCTTGAAAGTGCGATCGTGCTTGCTTGGCATGCTAATAGCTCATTCGGTGGAGCGAGAAACCAATGATTTATCGGCGACACTCGAAGCGAAATTTACGTATGAAAAAGAGGCTGGGAATCTTCCAACACGCGACTAATTGTCGTGGCTTCACGCTGATCGAATTGATGGCAACTCTGGGCGTAGGCGGGCTGTTGATGGTCATCGCGATCCCGGCTTTTCGAAGCACTTTGCCGAGGCTTCGGCTTAATGACGCAGCGCGCCAGGTTGCCACGGAGTTGCAGCAGGTGCGGATGAAAGCGATCGCCCAAAGTATACCTCATCAGATCAATTTCTCGACTTCCACTTACATCGTCCAGCGCTGCAACGGAACCTGCGCCAACGATGGCGGCAACATGGCGATACCGGAGGGAATAACCATAACGCCCCCAGGGACCTCGCCGCAGTTTCAAACCCGCGGCACGGTCCCGGCAGCGACCACAATTCGCCTGAGCAATGGCACTACGAACAAGTGGGTCTGCGTGACCGTGATCGGCAGAATCAAGATTCAGGACAGCGTTTGCACCTAAATTGTCGGGCGAACCGATGAAACTCAAACAATTCAATAATTCGGCGGGATTCACGTTGGTGGAAATATTGGTCGCCTTGACCATCTTCACCTTCGCGGTGCTCGGTCTTGCCGTGGGTACGGTGACAATCACTCGGACCAATAACAACAGTCATTTGAATGCCGCCGCGATCAATCTTGCCCAGGCGAAGCTGGAAGAAATCAGAGCGATGAAAAACACAGCCTTTACCGCCTTGTCATGCCCAAACTATTCGACGTCTGGGTGTTCTGATACCCAGGCCGCGTCAGGCTTCACGTATACTCGAAGTTGGATGATCACGGCGAACTCCCCAGCCGCTGGTATGAATAAGATCGACGTCAAAATCGATTGGAAGGACTATACCAATCAAAGTCTGACATTCTCCTCATCGGTCGCCCAGTGAAAAGCACCAATGAATTTCATACGCTCAGCCAATGACAACATGGCCATCCCTAGCGCTTAAAAACGAGCGGGGATTTACCCTGACGGAACTTATGGTTTCCATGGGATTATCTCTGTTCGTGTTGGCCGGCGTCGGCAGCTTGTTTCGCGCCCAATCCCATACGGTCAAAGGCCAAGAAAGCAAAATGGAAGCGAACGAATACGCGCTGACGGTGAACGACATGGTGGTGCGGGAAGTCAGGAACGCGGGATATTTTCCATCCACCGCGTGCGATGCAACGGGCGGGATCACGGCGGCAACGGCCACGGGAATAACCATTCAATACGATAAAAACAGCAATGGCGCGTGCAGTGGCGATGACGAGATCATCGCCTTTGCCTACGATACCGCCAATAAGAACGTCACGCGTAACGGTGTAGCGCTTTCGGATGGAAACGTTACGGCGGTAGCGTTTACCTATTATCCGCAGCAAACAACGAGCAGCGCGCCGGCGCCCTTCTGCGTCTCAACTAATGTGCCGTCCGGTTGCAGTGGGACTCTGTCGTCAAACTATAAGACCGTGCAGAAGATCACCATCTCGCTAACCGTCGCGCCGAAGAGCACCGATAGCAACTTTACCGGTTCGCCGGTGACCATGTCGTTGACCGCGGATTTGCGGAACCATGGAGTCTGACCGTCAAAGGACGGGCGAAAACCTTTCGAGAGGAAAGCATGAAAGCCAGGCTAAACAGTAATCAAGGCATCAGCCTCGTCGTCGTGTTGATGGTGATGGCGATACTACTCACGGTGATCGGCGCCGGACTCATTTTTAGCGGGATCAACACCAAAGTGGCGATGAACTACCGCACCGGTACGAGAGCATTCAACGCCGCCGATACGGGCATGTTGGCCATCGCCCTGTCGGTCACTCCCGGCGCGACACCGTCATCAACACCGGTGACTTTGGGCAATAACCTTTGTTACCGCTTTGGCAAACGGGACGGCACACCGTCGTCCATGACTCCGACCCTGAAGACCCAAGGTGGGCTACTCGCTGGGGTCCGGGACGGGTCTACAACGTTCCGGTTATTCGTTCTATCAGTATCAAGTCAATGTTACCGGCACTTATAGCCTTGCATCCGGTTGTCCGTCGATTGGTTCTGAAACGGCTGCGCGCGAGGTCGAAGCCCTCGCGCTGTACGGTCCAGTCGCCCAGTAGGAGTATCATGTATGACACTTAGAAAAAGTTCTTAGCGTTGGTCCAGATCGTTTGCATTATATTCTTGAACGTCAGCCATGTGCGTATAGCTAAAGCCGACGATAGCGATATCTTCGGCAGCAATATTTCGCCCAACGTTTTGATCCTGTTCGACAATTCCGGGAGTATGAGCGACACAGTGCCCGCTAGCGGTTACGCCTCTAGCACGACGTACAGTACACCTCTCGATTACAGCACCAACAAAGTTTATCGCAAATACACGTCTAAGAAGGACTGTAAACCCAATCCCAAGCCCTGCTACAAAGTTTACACCAACACGGTTGCCCAGGTGAACAGTTCCGCGGCACGAACGGCGTTATCCGCCTCAGGGTTTTGGAGCGGCAGTATTTCAGGATCTAACGTCGACCTATTTCTGGGAAACTATCTTAATTATAAAGCGTGCTCGAGCTGTTCTACGCCTGAACAGAAGATCGTCGTTGCCAAGCGCGTGGTCAAAAACCTGATCAACAACGTCGATGGTGTTCGCTTCGGCGTGATGAAGTTTAAATACAGCCCCAACGGCGCTACCATGTTGGCGGAAGTCGGATCGAGCAAGGCCACGATATTGGCGGCGATCGACACGCTCACGCCTACCGGTATCACGCCACTTGGGGAACAATTGCGGGATGCCGGCAATTATTACAAGGGAACCTACACCGGCTACAGTTCTCCGATTCAATATGAGTGCCAGCCTAACTTCGTTATTTTGATGACGGACGGTATTCAAAACGGTTCGCTGGATGTGCGCACGGAAGCGGCCAACCGCTACACCGAGGACCATGCTGGCAGTTTCACCGGCAAGCAGAATGTCATCGTTCATACGGTAGGTTTTGGTCTTTCCGCGGCGGACATCGCCGCGGGTGGAACGACGAATCTTCAAGACGCTGCCAAGAACGGCGGCGGCAGTTACTACACCGCGACCACTGAAACGGCGCTGGAGCAAGCGCTGGAGGATGCGATCAGCCAGATCATGGCGGCGACGTTTTCATTCGCGACGCCGGTGGTGCCGACCACCGGGACGAGCGGCACGAGCCGAGCGTATCTGGCATCGTTTCAGTCCAATCCCTCGCGCCCGTTCTGGCAGGGCTACTTGAAGGCATATAACCGCGACTCCAATGGGCTGATACCGGTTGACGTTAACGGACTGCCTTCCGGGACGCCGGCCTGGGACGCCGGCCAAGCGCTGAGCATCAAGACACCGGCAAGCAGAACCCTCTACACTGTAGTTAGTGGCACAAGGGAAAGTTTCACAACCAGCAATTCGGCTGTTACCGATACTTTGTTGGGCGTCTCAGGTAGTACAGAAAAGAACAGGGTGATCAATTTTATACGTGGTACGCCGGATACGAATGATGAGGACGGCGATGGCATAAATACAATGGAAGATCGCCCATGGAAGCTCGGCGATATTTTTCACTCGACCCCTGTTTTGGTGTCGCCACCGTTCCGGGCGTCGTCCGATGCAACCTACAATACCTTTAAATCGGCTCAAGCCAGTCGCACTTCCGTACTGATCGCCGGGGCGAACGATGGCGTGCTGCACGCATTTCAAGAAAGCGACGGCGCTGAATTGTGGGGCTTTATCCCGCCGCATGTCCTCGACGATCTGAATGACATGACGGCACATAACGGCACACACGAATATACGGTGGACTCCAGTCCGATTGCTGCCGATGTCAAGATCGGCGGCAGCTGGAAAACCATCGTCGTCTTCGGTCAGCGCCGCGGCGGTAACAACTACTATGCTCTCGACATCACCGATACCACCAATCCGCTATATCTGTGGAGCTTCAGCCACGCGCGATTGGGCGAGACCTGGTCGGAGCCGGCGATCGGAAAAATCAAAATGTCGGATGGCACCGACAAGTGGGTTGCGTTTGTCGGCGGTGGTTTCGATAGCACGTTCGCCAATTACGATAGCGGCAACGTTGTCAGTGAAGCCTTTTTTGTGATCGACCTGTCGAATGGGGCCAAGTTATGGGAATTCTCGGCATCCGTGGCGAACTCGGCGGACGCTGCCCAGATGAATTTTAGTCTCCCGGCCTCGCCTACGGCGGTGGATCTCAATGGCGATGGTTATATCGACCGTGTTTATATCGCCGACGTCGGCGGGCAAATGTGGAAGTTCGATATGTCCAAAGCGGCGTCCCTTGTTAGCGGGACGGTGAAGAACTGCTCGTCGATTACGGACACCGATTGCTGGATGGGCAAACGATTATTCGCCGCGGCATCGAGTCAAACCAATCCGCCCGCCGCGGGACAGTATTATCCTGCTCAAGGGATGTATTCCCCGCCCACGCTCGCCTACGACGCTAATAGCAATCTATGGCTGTTCATCGGCTCCGGCGACCGCTATCACCCGAACAGTACGGCGTCGAATCGTTTCTATGGGATCAAGGAAAATACGACAATGGCCAATGGGAGTACTTTGACAGAATCCAGTTTGACCAATGTCAGCAGCGGGACTGGGACGGTTACCCAAGGCTGGTATGTGCCCCTGAATAGCAATGAAAAAATTCTAGCATCGGCGGATGTGTTTAATTCCGTGGTGCTTTTTACCAGTTTCACGCCGTCGACCGCGGCGGTCTGTGGCGGTGGTGGCGGTGATGCTAAGCTGTACTCGATCAACATGACTACCGGTGACGCCGCGCTCAACTTGACGACTGGGGCGGTTGCTGTTGCCGGAACCGCGGCTTTAACGCTGGCCAAGACTATCGGATCAGGTATTCCGTCCAAACCGATCATCATCATGAGTCAGCAGGGCAATCAGGGAACACCCTACGTAATATCTGGTACGACGAACCAGCAGATCTCAACGACGCAGATACCTCTGGTCGCGCTACGCAAGCTAATCGGTTGGCGCGAGGTGTTTTGATGCGACTTCCCGGGGTGGTTTTTCTCGGTCTAGTGATCGCAGCTGGCGGCGCGGGTGCCCAGTCCGAAGATTCACAAATCCCAGCGCGGCAGCGGGCATTGGAGCTATTTCGCCAAGGCAGTCTTCGAGAAGCTATTCCTGAGTTGCAGCGATCACTGCAGAAAAATTCCGCGGACGCCGAGGTGCGATTGCATTTGGCCTTCGCTTACGACCGACTGGGTTCAGCGGACGAGGCCATCGCTGAATATCGACGAGTTACAGAAACCCACCCGAACAGCTATTTCGCCTATAATAACCTCGGCGTGCTCTACGACAAGCAGGGGCGCTACGATGAGGCGATCGCGGCGTTTGACAGCGCCAGCAGAATCGATCCCAACAATGGCGGCGCAATAAACAATCTAGCAACCGCTAGGAAGAACAAAGCAGCGATTCAAGAACGCCAGGCACAAATTCAAAGGGCGGAGAATGCTGCCGCGATAAATCCCAAGGATCCTCAGGCGAGTTTTCAGGTAGCCCGCCTACACGCACACTACGGTAACCGCGACGCAGCCTTGCAGTGGCTCGATCGAGCGCGCCGACAGGGCTACAAAGACCTGGCTTCAGTGAGAAACGATCCCTCTTTCAAAAGTTTTAGCAACGACCGCGATTTTGAACTCATCCTAGTCGGTAAATAGCTCGTTGCCTTTTGTGTCCTATCCCTGATTCGGGTTTGGGCGTAGCTCCGCCCATTATGGCACTGCGTGGCGTGATAATGTAGGATACGCCCATGTTGCGCTACTTCACCGCGGGGGAGTCGCATGGCCCCTGCCTAACCATGATTATCGATGGGGTGCCGGCCGGTTTTCCGGTTGAGATCTCTCAAATCAATCAGGATCTTTGGCGCCGTCAGCAGGGCTATGGCCGGGGCGGCCGCATGCTTATCGAAAAAGACGAGGCGGAGATTCGTTCTGGCATCCGTTGGGGCGAGACCATGGGATCGCCGATCGCTTTGGGCATTGAGAACCGTGATTGGAAAAACTGGACAAAGAAAATGTCCGCGAAACCAGAAGACCGCGACGATAACATCGCTGTCACCAAGCCACGGCCAGGCCACGCCGACCTGAACGGTGTGCTCAAATACGACCGAACCGATATTCGCGATATTCTTGAGCGGGCTAGTGCCCGCGAAACTGTCGCTCGAACCGCGGTTGGTTCCTTTGCTAAGCAGTTGCTCGCGCCATTTGGCATTCGCATCATGGGCTATATTCGTTCCCTCGGCGGGATTACCGCCAATCTGGATGGGCTGACCTACGGTGAGACCTTTGAACGCGCCGAAGAGTCGCCAGTGCGCACCGCCGACAAAAACGCCGAAGAAAAAATGATCGCGCTCATCGAGGAGTGCAAAAAAGAAGGCAATACTCTGGGCGGCGTGTTTGAAGTCGTCACCCTCGGTCTACCGCCTGGTCTAGGTAGCCACACGCAGTGGGACCGCAAGCTCGACGGCCGGCTGTCGCAGGCATTGATGAGCATTCAGGCAATGAAAGGCGTGGAGATTGGTCTCGGTTTCGAAATGGCGCGCCGCCGTGGATCGCAAGTCCATGACGAGATTTTTTTCGATCCGGCCAAAATGGTGACCGAAAGCACACCGCGCATCGTCCCCACCGGTTTTTATCGTGGCAGCAACAACTCAGGTGGCACTGAAGGTGGCATGACCAACGGTTCGCCACTTGTCGTACGCGTGGCGATGAAACCGATCTCGACCCTGATGAGTCCGTTGCAATCTGTCGACACGCGCTCGAAGCAACCCACCGATGCCTCAGTGGAACGCTCGGATGTCTGCGCCGCACCGGCCGCCGCGGTGGTAGGCGAGAGTCGTGGTCGCCTTTGAAGTGGCCAAAGCGTTTCTGGAAAAATTCGGCGGCGACTCCCTGCGCGAGATCAAACGCAATTACGAAAACTATCTCGAGCAGATCAAAAACTACTGAACTTGCCGGACCTGGAGAACATTGCGTTGATCGGTTTCATGGCGGCGGGCAAGAGCGCCGTGGGGCGCAATCTGGCCAAACGGTTGCGCCGGCGATTTATCGATCTCGACCGCATGATCGAAAAGCGTGCCGGCCTCAAGGTTCGTGAAATCTTCGAGCTAAAAGGCGAGCCGTACTTTCGCGAATTGGAAAAGCAGGCGCTCGCCGACTTGGTGCAGCAGCCAGGAAATGTAATCGCTACCGGCGGCGGCGTGGTGATGGACGAGGAAAATCTTCAATTGCTCAAAGATAAAACGCTGCTCGTCTGCTTGACCGCATCGACGGAGACAATCCTGGCGCGAGTGGGTAATGGAGCCAAGAGACCGCTGCTCAAGGGACCCAATCGGCGTGAGCGCATCGAAGAGCTGATGGCATGCCGGGCCGATAAATACGCTCAAGCTCACCTAACCGTCGATACCAGTGAATTGACACTTGAACAGGTGGTCGACCAGATCGTGGCAGCGGTTGACAGGTTTCGATAAAATGATGCAAAGCCTTACCGTCAATCTTGGCGATCGCTCGTACCCGATCCATATCGGTGCCGGTAATTTGGCTCGCATCGGCGAGTTTCTCGAACAAGCGGGGCTGCGCGGCAAAGTCGCGGTGGTGACCAATCCAACTGTGGCCCAGCTCTATCTCGATATCGTCGGCAATACCCTAAAGGAATCGGGATTCGAGGTCACCCCAGTTCTCATTCCCGACGGCGAAGAACACAAGACCGTCCAATCGTTGCAAACCATTTACGACCGCCTGATCGCCCAGCGCTTCGAGCGCAAATCCTGTGTGCTTGCGCTGGGCGGCGGTGTGGTCGGCGACATGGCCGGTTTCGCCGCGGCGACATATATGCGCGGCGTGCCCTATGTCCAGGTGCCGACGACGTTGTTGGCCCAGGTGGACTCCAGCGTTGGCGGTAAAACCGGTGTCAACCATGCCGATGGTAAGAACCTGATCGGCGCTTTTTATCAACCGAAACTGGTGTTGATCGATGTCTCGGTGTTGCGCACGCTGCCGCGCCGGGAACTCTGCGCCGGTCTGGCCGAAGTGATTAAATACGGTGTCATTGAAGACGCTCAGTTCTTTCGCCTGCTTGAGCAAAAAATCGCTGCGCTTGCGCGGCTCGATGAAGATTTACTGATCGAGACGATCGCGACTTCCTGTGCCATCAAAGCGCGGGTTGTCGAAGCCGACGAGCGCGAAGACGACTATCGTGCCGTGCTCAACTTCGGTCACACCATCGGCCACGCCTTGGAAGCAGTCACCGGTTATACCCAGTTTTTCCACGGTGAAGCGGTGGCAGTCGGCATGGCTAAAGCTGCGCTATTGTCGGAGCGCCACGGTTTTTGCGATGCTCAGAGTTTCCAGCGCATCGTTCAGTTGATCGCCAACGCCGGACTGCCAAGCGATATCCCTGCCGATGTTTCACTGACGGGCTTAATTCAAGCGATGGAAGTCGACAAGAAGGCTGCCGGCGGCGCAATCAAGTTCGTGATGTGCGAAGGGATCGGCAAAACGCGATTTCACTGGTTGGTGCCAAGCGAAATCTTGCGCGGGCTCGGTGCTTAGTCACGGTTACCCAAGGCTAGCGGAAAGCGGAAAGCAGCGATGGCGAAGAAACAGAAAATTCTGATCCTCAACGGACCTAACCTAAATCTTTTGGGAACTCGTCAGCCGGAGATATATGGAAAGCTGACGCTCGCGCAGATCGAAAAACACGTGCGAGCCTTAGCCAAGGAATTAGCGGTGGAGATCGACTTTCGCCAATCCAATAACGAAGGCGAGTTGGTGACCTGGATTCAACAAGCGGCCGGCAATTTCGCCGCCATCGTGATTAATCCGGCGGCCTACACTCACACGAGCCTGGCAATGCGCGATGCGATTTCCGCAGTGGGTATTCCGACCATCGAAATTCACATTTCCAACATTCATAAGCGCGAGCAATTTCGCCATCACTCGTTTATCGCCGAGGTGGCGGTTGGACAAATTACGGGATTCGGATTGGACAGTTATCTGTTGGGATTGCGTGCGGCCGTCGCGCGCCAATAGGCGAAAAAAATGTTATTCAAACAGCTTGCCGCTGCCAAAATTCTTCTTATTCATCTCTTCGATTAATCTATCTCGTTCCTTCTCCAGATCGATGGTCTGGCTGCGCAATTCGCTGAGCTCTTTTTGCCGCGGCGTGTATTGTGGCAGGGTGGTGTCGTAACGCGGCGTAGCCTCGGGCGGGGGCCGGGTATCGACGATGGTTGGTGGGAGAGTACTAAACGGTGACGGTGTTACCAGTCTCGTGCCGGCGGGATCGCTGGGTTTGTATTGTGCATCGAGGGCGCGCGAAACGATGTCGTCCTGGCGCGCTTTCATCTGCGTTTCGGTGGTTAGCAGACTCGGGTCTGAACTGGTTGTGCCACGGATCGTCTCGGAGTAACTATCCCTTGCCGCTTTAAGTCGTTCGTTGACGTCGATTAGTTGCTGTTGATAGTCCTGCTCTTCCTTAGCTCGTTGTTCTTCCGGCGACAGCGGTGGTTCCGGTTTTGCCGCCGATGGCGAGGGAGAGGGAGAGGGTGAACTTGAATCCGCTGTGTTGACGGGCTCCGGCATCGAAGCAGGTATAGTTAATCCCCCGTCAGCCGTCCCGGCAGACTTGCGAATCGCCTTGACCTGACTTTTGCTGATGCCGATCTCGCCGCCAAACCCGTGAAATTTGATCATTCCTGATTCTTCACGGTAATCCTGTACGGAGATTTGCCGACCGTTATTTAAAATCAAAACGTATTGCGCTTCGATCTCGCCGATCCATAAGAGCACAAACAGGGCCGCTGTCGCGGTCGTCTTAATGATCATACCAACGATTATACCACGGCGCCGCGCTCAGTTGTACTGTTTCGATGGTGGGGCTCGGGTGACATTTACAGGGTAGCTGGTTCGTGTTAGCGTTTTAGTCCTTGGGGGCAAGAATGGCATGACCGAAAAATCGACCCGAATGGTTATTTTATCCCTTTCTTTTTTCCTCGCTGCCATGGTGAGCCTGGGCTGGTCCGCCGAGCCTAAGATTCAAATCCTTTCGCCCAAAGACGGTTCGCAGATCGCCGAAGATCAAAAGATGATCCTGATTAGCGGCAAAGTCGCGAGCGACAATTCACGTTCGGCCAATGTCGATATATTTTTAGTTCTCGATACTTCCGGTAGTACAGTCAATTCCGCGGGCGCTGAATTTGCCAATCAAGCCGAGCTGCCGGATAAGTACCTTTTTGGCGGCGCGCCGAGCGTGCAACCGCAGATTTCCATTTCCCGGCGCGGCATGGGGATGGGCGCCCCTACCTTCGAGCCAACGCGTATCAACTTACGCCATTCAATTCTTGGCGCGGAGGTCGTGGCTTCGCGCCGTTTGCTGACCCAGTTAAATTCCCAAACTACCCGCGTCGGTGTCATTACCTTCGCCAAAGATGCGCGCTTGGTTCAGCCGCTGACGAATGATTTCGAGCAAGTGCGCCGAGTGCTTGATGAAGTTTATTGGGCTGGCCCCAACGGCGGTACCAACATGGTGGAAGGCATCCGCCTTGGCATCACTGAGCTTTTGGGACTTGGCCAGAGCGCCAAACGACAAGATGCGATCAAAGCGCAGTTTTTCTTGACCGACGGCTTACCGTCATTACCAACCGGTGATGGCAGGAGCGTGGCCGAAACCGATGTGCAGCTGACGCTCAACGCCGCACGATTGGCCGGCCGCGCCGGGATTAAAATTCACGTGTTTGGCCTCGGCGACGAGGTTGTTAATTTTCCTTGGGCGGTTCAAGGGATCGCCAAGGAGAGCGCTGGCACCTACACGCCGCTATCGCGCCCGGCTGATGTCTTGGCGATCATGGATCAAATCTCCGTCGTCGGCGTCGATTTCGTCCAGATCGTTAACCAGACCTCGGGGCAGAAGGCGCCGAACTTACGTCTGGCGGCGGACGGCTTTTTTGCGGCGGCATTGCCGGTGGTCGAGGGCAAGAATCAGATCGATGTCCTGGCGCGTTCCAGCGATGGATCGAATAGCCGCGCGTCAATTTCGGTCTTTTACCAGTCGGGAACCCAAAAGTCCTTGGAGCTCGAGATTTTTCTTGAAAGAGAGAAGAAACTCAAGTTAGAAGTCGAAAGATTGGGCAAGACTCCGGAAGAGATTCAGCGTGACGTCGAGCGCCAGCGGCAAGAAGGATTGCGACGGCCACAACAGTCGCCGCCGCCCACCCAAGGCCCGCCGCGTTAAATCAGTGGGTCGATTTTACGGTAACAGATCGTTAACGCGCCTTACGTTCGGCCTCGGCGGCGATGGCGATCTCGGTGGCACCGGCGCGCTTGATGATCGACATCACCTTGACAGTCTCGCCGAGTAAGACATCTTTATCGCCGCGGAGAATGACGGTCTTGTTGGCGTTATTATCGAGAGCTTCCTGAAGGGCTTTTTCTAAGCTCTCCTCGCTGACCTTCCTTTGATTGACAAAGACTTCTTTCTTCGGTGTCAAAGTCACGGTTGTGCCGCGGCTTTCGGTTTGGGTCGCCACCGCCTTGGGCAAATTCACTTTGCCGCCGGACTCGATCATCGCCGAGCTGGTAATCATGAAAATGATTAGCAGGACGAGAAAGATATCGGTTAGCGGCGTGATATTGATCTCGGCAACGATGTCGCCGTTGTCCTCGCCGCCGCCCAGGGGTGTTATCGCCATGGCAATACCTTAGAGGCTGACGCTCTGGAGAACCTTGCCGACTTGGATGCGAAAAAGCGCATTTAAGCTGCCGATACGGGTCTGAAAATAGTTGTAAAAGATTACCGCGATGATGGCGACTGCGAGGCCTAACGCAGTCGCGACCAAGGCTTCGGAGATGCCCGCAGCGACGACCGCAAAGCCGCCGGTGCCGGCCACCGCCATACTCTCGAAGGAACGAATAATGCCGATAACCGTACCTAACAAGCCGATAAACGGTGCGCTGCTGGCGACGGTGCCGAGAATCCATAAATGTTTTCTAAGCTTCTGACTTTCTTCGAACATCGCCTCGGTGGCGATGCCATTGGCGAGGTCGGGACGAGAGATGTTTTCGTGATTCAAGATATTTAGAAAAATCCGGCCAGCGGGGGAGTTCGAGTTCTGCTTGCAGATCGCCACGGCGAGATCGCGCTGACCCTTCTTGAGCGGCTCTTGCAGGGAATCGGCGATCCGCAGAGTCATTGAGCTCAAGTTACGTAGTGACCACAGCCGCTCGAATACAACGGTGACGCTGATGATTGACAACAAGATCAGCGGATAGGTGGCGATGGCGCCTTGATTAATGATCGATACAAGATCGAGACCTTGCGGTTGCATGGAAGACCTTTCCAGTTACTCCGACGAAGATGAACGAAAATGACAACTAATTCAATGAATCGCCAGGAACAACGCGCGCCAGGACTGGGACTAACCGCGAATGCCAACGGTCACTGTAAACTGCATGCGCAGCGGTTCGTTGGCGAGATCTTTTAAGCTCTCCGGAATGGGCGGGAAGGGCGACGCTTTTTTCATCGCTTCCACGGCGCCGGCGTTGAGCCGCGGGTCTGACGATTCCAAGACGTCGGCTTTGATCAGTCTGCCACTGCGGTCAAGGGTGAAGACCACGCCGACCTTTTGCAACCCGGAAACGCCATCGGGGAATTTCCACACGGACTCAACGCGGCGTTTGAGTTGAGTAAAATAATTATTGAAATCGGCCGCTGGGACGCCTTTAAGTCCGGTGCTACTGCCACCCCCACTGCCTATCCCAGTGCCACCGCCGGCGATCCCAGTTCCACTCTTTGTGCCACCGGGCACGCCGTAGGAAGCCGTGCCGCTTCCTGTACCCTGCAACGCGCCGGGAACCTGCGCGCCTTCTTTCAATGCTTTGACACCTGGCCCGTCGCCGGTGCCTTTGAGCGCGGCGAGACTTTGCTGATTGAGCGCTAAGTCAGTGGCCGTGCTACCGGGTAGATTCGATGGCGCTGCTTTAGTTGGCAAACTCACTAGAGAGTCTGGCGAAGTTTCTTTGGCATTGACCGTTTGTCGGCTGTCGGCGGCAAGCACTTTCGGACCTGGCAGCGGAACCAGCTTTGGTTCTGGAGCGGCTTCAGTTTTGACGGCCGGCGCTGTGCTCTCGACGGTACCACTGTCTAGCTTGCCGGTCTGTTGGCGCGGCGGGATTGGCAGACCAAGCTTGGGCATCGTCTTCGGCCCGCCGGCGCCCTGGCCGGGACCGATACTCTTGGTTTCCGAGCTACCAGTGCGCACTTCCATGAGTTGCACAGAGATCGGCGTTTCGGCAGCGGGCTTGACGATCGTCAGCGCTGCTGTGCGTAGCGCTAGGAGAAGTAGTAGCCCATGGAAAATCACCGAAGGCAGCAAAAACGGGCTGCGGAAGAGCGACAGCAACCCAGCCTCTTCGCTTGACGAGGAATCGTAGGTCATCTTAGCTGCCGGGAATCGCAGGCGGTCTTATCTCAGCGGTGGGTAGGGGCACCTGATCTTGTTTAGACAAGATCTCCAGTCCTGGAGCATTGACATCCCGGCGCGCTAGCCTGCCGTTATCGTAGAAGGACCAGAGATCGGCGACACCGTCGCCGTTTAAGTCGCGTTCCTCTTTTACCACGATCTCACCGTCTCGCGAAGTATCATAGAACAGCCAGAGGTCGGGCCGTCCTTGGCCGGTGGAATCTTTTTCTACTTTCTCAATGCGGCCGTTCTGATAACTCGCGCGGTAGGTCATGCGCCCATCGCCGGTCTCGTCCCGTTCTTCGCGGACGATTTTGTCGTTCTCATAGTAATAAATAGTGTCCGGGCGACCTTGGCCTTTGCGATCAACGTCGCGGCGCATCAGTTGACCGTCTTTGTAGTAGCTCCAGGCATCGACGCGGCCATCGTTCTTGGTCGCTTCTTCCTGACGGATAATCTCGGCCGGCTTCTGCGGATTGTAGTAAATCCAAATATCGGGCACGCCGTCATTGTTGATATCGCGGACTTCGACATTGCGAAAAGGCGGCGGCGACGGTGGGGTGCTGGCGCGGGCAATCGTGATACCAGCAGGCGAATTATTCGGTTGCGGCTGAGGATTCGACACGGCCGGTGCCGGTTGATTGACCTGGGGTGGTAGGCGCGCCGGTTGCGTGCTGACCGGCTGCCCCGTTGCCCCGGCAATCTGATTTTCGAAGGCGCGCTGACGTTCGATTTCCTGCTCAATGGCACTTTCCAAGACGCGGTCTTTGTCGGATTCCTTTTGATAGCGCACCTGGGCTTGGGCCTTCTCTTCGGCGATCTTCGAATCGGCGCTAAACATGCCGTAGGTGAAGCCGATCACACCCATTACCATACTCGCCGGCGCACCGAAGGGGCCGCCGAAGATGCCGCCGAGAAAAGCGGCTTTCTGAGCGCTCTCAACCGCATGAGCCCAGCGGCGATCGTTGTCGATTTTAGCCTGTTGCGGGTTGGTAGTTGCGCCAGGAATTTGCCCGGAACCCGGCGGATACTGGGTTACCGCGGTTTCGCAACCCTGGGCGATTAGACCTGATAGTATGAATGCAGCGAGGCTTCTCATGAAACTATGCCAACCTTGGCAATCCTACTAGATTTCAATATCCCGGGGCAACCCGCCAATGCGATCTCTCAAAACCTACGCCGGCGGCGGTATCAGCGCCATAGCCCGTAGCTCTTCCGCAACGGTTCCGAAGGCGGGCGACGCCCGCGGCGGTTGGCCGTCGGCGACCGCTTCTTGACTGACCACCTGTCCGCCTTTGAATACATAGCGCGCAGTTATCTTACCCTCGGCCTTTAGATCTTCAAGCTGTTCGACGCGCTCGCCATTGGTAAAATTCACCCAGACATCGACGCGCCGATCGCCATTGGTGTCGGCTTCCTGAGCGCGGATCTGGCCCTTAGCGTAGAAAATCCGCAAATCGAAATAGCCATCGCCGTCGGTGTCGCGCTCCTCACGGTCGAGCTCGTTATTTTCGAAATAGTAAACAATATCCCACTTGCCGGTACCCTTGGTATCGCGCAGCCGTTTGGCGATCTTGCCCTGGGCGAAGGACTCGATCATATCCATGCGGCCGTGCCGGCCGGTGTCTTCCTCCCGGCGCAGCACCTGGTCGCCGTCAAAGTAGACGATCCGGCTCACTTTGCCGTCGCCGCGCAGATCGTCCTCTTGTTTGATTAAGCGGCCGCTTTGATAGTAACCCCAGAGATCGATCTTGCCGTTGAACTTGCGGTCCAACTCCTTGCGCACGAGCTGGCCGTTCTCATGATACGAAAAACTATCCGGCTTGCCGTCGCCGTTGGTGTCTTCATCGACGCGGCTGATCTGGCCATCGCGCAAATGGACCGTGCGGTTAGACTTACCGCTCGAGTTCGTTGTTTCCTCGCTGCGTACCGCATGGCCATTCTGATAATAGATCCAAACCGTGGCCTTGCCAGTACGGCTGGGGTCTTGGCCGCGCCGTTCGATTTCGCCTGCAGCGTTGTAGAAAAACCAAGTGTCGATCTGGCCATCGTTCTTACTGGCGAGCTCTTGGCGCACCGGCCGGCCCGCTTCATAGATAGCGAAGGTGTCGGCCTTGCCGTCAAAGTTTAGATCCTGTTCGACTTTTTCGACTTGACCTTGCTTATTATAATAGGTCCAACGATCCATTTTGCCGTCACCGTTGGTGTCCTGCTCCTGGCGCACTACACTGCCGCGCTCGTCATAATAGAAGCTGGCGATGGGTTGCTGACCGAAAGCTGGCGCGAATGATTGTAGTAGCAACACTGCTACCAAGAACATTTTGGCGGTCATGGTGAAGTACCGCGTCATGGGTAACAACAATCCGTGAAGCGAGAGTCAGGCTACGTCAGGGGTTAGGGGATGTCAATTGACACATGAAGCATCGATCGGACGCTCGCAAAATCATCGATCGATCATGGATCGATCGGGGGCTGTTGGTTATCCGGCTTATTTGTTCTTTATCTTGATAATTTGGCAACGTCAGGTAAATTCGTCGTCGAAAGCTACGCCTTCTCCAGTGCCGCCAATCTCAACGATAAATCCTGATAAGGGAAGCGAATCAGCTCGGAAAAACACGACTGATCCCTGGTTCCCTTGGGTATTGTTCGGCTTTGTCTTGGCGATTCTTTTTTATCGACTCGGCGGGCCGGCCTTGTTTGAACCGGACGAAGGCCGGAACGCTGAGAAGGCGCGCGAGATTCTCGTCTTGAACAATTGGATAACGCCCCATGAAAACTTCAGTGCCGTGCTCGACAAACCAATTTTTTTCTACTGGCTGATCGCGCTCTCTTACAAAATCTTCGGGGTTTCCGAATGGGCGGCCAGATTGCCATCGGCGCTGGCGGCTTTTGGCTGTATCGTCATGGTCTACTTTTTTGCCCGTCGCTGGTGGGGCGAATGGGAAGGCCGTTGGAGCGTCTTAGTTCTAGTTACCAGCGCGGGGTTTATTGTCTTCTCACGCCTGGTGATTTTCGATATGACCCTGACCGCATACATTATGTTAGCGTTGTGCGCCTTTTACCATGCCGCCCGGGAGTCAGAATCGCCGGCGAGCTGGGCCACCTGCGCGATCTTATACGGCGCCCTCGGCGTAGCCACGCTAACCAAGGGGCTCGTCGGTCTGATCGTGCCGGGTATGATCATTGTCTCTTACCTCCTACTTACCAACAGCTGGAGAATCTTGGGAAAGATACGCTTGCTTTCTGGCGTGGTGCTGTTTCTCTTGATCGTAATGCCTTGGTATATTTTGGCCGAGACGCAGAATCCCGGCTATCTCCGTTACTATTTTTGGGACGAGCATTTTGGCCGTTTTGCGACGAAGAAGTTTGACCGTTTCAGTCCCTGGTACTTCTACCTCTATGTCGTGCCCTTGGGCTTGTTGCCTTGGACCTTGCTGCTTCCGGCGACGGTAAGGTTTCATTGGCGACGCCGGCTCGACGACCGGACCTTGTGGCTAATCTTGTGGGCGCTCTTGCCGATCATGTTTTTCTCGATGTCCAAGTCCAAGTTGGCGCATTACATTTTGCCGAGCTTTCCCCCACTGGCAATTTTGCTCGGCGTCGCGGTGAGTCGCATATTAAGCGATTCCCGAGAACGCCTCCGCTACGGCTTCGCCGCGATCTGGATGGTTTTAGGTTCGTTGTTCATCTACTTGGCCGCCGGTGTGATCGCGCCCGAGATCTTTCCCAAGATTATTCGCGGGCGCTACGATCGCATCGCAATTCTGTTCTGGAGCAGCGCGTTTATTTCACTGGCACTGGTTTATCTCGCTGGCAAGCGGAATATCTGGACGGCGGTTAGTCTCCGGTATGTTTATTTCAGTCAGGGATTCGGTCTGTTGATCTTTATGGTTACGCTCAGCGAAATGATGGTCTTGTTAGCGCCGGCCAGATCGTCGCAGGAAATCGCCGTAAAGGCGCTGCCGTACATCACCGCAACGACACAGCTCGTCTTATACGATACCTATGCCGAAGCGTTGCCATTTTACCTCAACACCGCCAAGCCGCTGTGGGTGGTCACCCACAGCAATAAGAAAAGCACGTTCTTGGGCAATTTTTATGAGCTTACCAATCAACCCGACCCGATCACGCGCTGGGGGAAATCTCTCTTAACTTTTGACGAGTTCGCCGAGCATTGGAACCGCTCCGACAGGCCATTTGTGATCCTCGTAAAAGAGAAGAATCTGCGCCGCTTGGAACGGCTCGTCGGCGTGGTCCTCAAAAGACTTGCGGTGCACGACGAATACTTAATCGTCGCCCGACCGTAGTCGACGCCGATTCGCTCACCTTTGCGCTTGTCGCGCAGCGATTGACGGTATGGGCGGCGGCACGACTCTCAATCGGAAGGAACTGTATGAGTAATTTCGCCATTGCGGCCGTGTTGGGGGTCGTCGAGGGACTTACCGAGTTCTTACCCGTGTCATCCACCGGCCATCTGATTATCGCCGGTCATTTGCTCGGCTTCGTCGGCGACAAGGCCGCGAGCTTCGAAGTGGCGATTCAGTTGGGTGCGATCCTATCCGTGGTTTGGCTCTACTGGCGGCGGTTTATCGGCTTGGTCCCTGGTACGAGGCTATTCACGGCGACGGCAGAATCGAGCTTGAATGGTTGGCCAGGCCTCTGGCGTGTCGCTTTGGCGACGCTGCCGGCGTTAGCGGTGGGTTACTTGGCCCGCCATGGGATCAAAGAAAAACTTTTCAATCCGGAAGCCGTCAGCTTGGCGTTGGCGGTCGGTGGTGTGGCGATTCTACTCGTCGAGCGGCTCGCCGCGCGCCGCCGCGCCAACGGTTTGGACGCAGTGACGTTGGTGCAGGCATTAGGGGTCGGGCTATTTCAAATCTTGGCGCTCTGGCCCGGCACTTCGCGAGCGGCGGCGACCATCGTCGGTGGTATGATACTTGGACTCGAGCGCAAGGCGGCGGCGGAATTCTCGTTTCTGATCGCTGTCCCGGTATTATGCGCGGCGTCCGGCTACGAGCTGCTCAAAATGCGCGATCAATTGATGTCCGACGATGTCATCGGCCTGGTTATCGGCTTCGTGATTTCTTTCGCGGTGGCGTTACTGGCAATTAAAGGTTTTGTCCGCTACCTCAGCCACGGCAGGCTGGCGCCGTTCGCCTGGTATCGCATCGTCGTGGCGCCGATCTTCTATTACCTCACGCGCGGCTCAGGGCTTTAAGCCATTCACATAGAAGCTCGAAGTGCGAGAGCCACGACTAGCAATGCTCTAGTCATGATCGTGGCGGTGCTTGATCCAAGCGAAGATTTGATTGCGATATATATAGCCGATTACCAAGCCAACGAGAGTGACGCCGACGAAAATCGCGAAGGTGAGGTACTGCTCATTTCTGATCATCGCTCCCTGCATAGTAAGCCAATAGGTACCGGGAATTCGCCCGATGATCGATACCAGCAGGAAGGTAGTTACGCTCATTCGGCTCAAGCCAAGCACGTAGCAAAGATAATCTTTGGGAAAGCCGGGAAACAGAAACAGCACGAAGCAGATGAACACACCGGTCTTGGTGGTGAGGAAATTAAACTTCTCCAAGACATCGCGTTTAACGAAGCGTTCGACAAATGGCCGGCCGAGTATACTCGCCAATTCGAAAGCTACCCAGGAACCGATGGCCAGGCCGACAATGGAGAGGATGAAGCCGATGGTTTCGCCGTAGACAATGCCGCCGGCGACCCCAGTAAGCTCCCCCGGAAACGGTGCGGCTATCACTTGGAGGATTTGCAACACCACGAAGACCGCCGGCGAATAGGGGCCCAGCTGTTGCAGAAACTTGCCGAGCTTATCGCTGCTGGAATAGATGCCCTCGAAATCGTCGAGCTCGGCGCCGGGAGGCGCGAAAGCGCTAAACGGCCGCGGAATGTAGCGGCTGAAAAAAAACAGCAGCAACATGAGGCCGATGAAGATGGCCCCGCGTATGACGAGCCGGCGGCGCTGATCGCTCATCCGGCGCTTTATAGCAACTATTGTTTCCAAAGACGAGAGCCGCGTTGCGCCGGGCATGCCGTTATCGGAGCGATTCGCCTTGCTTGGTTCGGCCGGGGTTGTTACAAAATAGTTTAGTATTCAGGAATATTTAGCCTTCATGTTTGCCGATTTGACATGCGGTGCTCTGAGCGAGCTGGAATCGGGCCGCAGCTGGAGCAGCCAAGAGATCGCCATGCGTTTAGCGGCCAGCGCCGCCCGGCTGCGCGCCCATGGTTTACAGCGTGGCGATCGCGTGTTCATCCTTTACGGCAACAATCTCGAATTCTTTGTCGACCTGCTGGCTGCGTGGAACGTCGGGGCGAGCGTTGTGCCAGTGGACAACCGGTTGACGCCGTTTGAAGTCGAAAACTTAGCGCGGACGGTGACGCCCAAGATCGCGCTCATCGATGCGACGGTGCCCATGGCTCTTGGTGACGCGCTGGCTGCGCTGGGAGTTAAGCTCCTCAGTTCGAGCGACTTGGCGGCGGATGCGGTAACATCGGTGTCGTCGGCCAGTGCATTCTGCGCCGCGCGGCTCGACGATGAGGCGTTGATCCTGTTTACCTCCGGCACCACCGGAGTGCCCAAAGGCGTGGTTCACACTCATCGGTCATTACGCGCGCGTTGGCTGTGTTTACGCCAGAGTCTCGGTATCGATTGCTTTCGCCGCACGCTATGTTTGTTGCCGACCCATTTCGGTCATGGCTTGATCTGTAACAGTTTGTTTCCTTGGCTCTTCGGCCAGGATGTGATCATCGCGCAGCCATTCAGTCCGTATTTACTCCTACGCTTAGGGCCCATCGTCGATGAGCAGAAGATTACGTTTCTCTCCTCCGTGCCATCCATGTGGGGGTTGAGCTTGAAGGGCAGTAAGCCACCGCAGGGCAAAACCCTCCAGCGCATTCATTGCGGCTCGGCGCCGTTATCAGCGCACCTATGGGGTCAGATTCAACAATGGTCGGGAATCCGCGCGGTTTATAACGCCTACGGTATTACTGAAACGGGCAGTTGGGTGGCCGGCACGAGCATTGAAGACTTCGAACCGGAAGATGGCCTAGTCGGTGTGCCTTGGGGTGCGGTGATCAAAATTCTCAAAAACGCCGAACCGCAGACGCCGTTTGCCGACGGTGCCGAGTGCAAAGTCGCTGAGACGGGCTATGTCTGGATCAACACGCCGGCGCTGATGCAAGGCTATTGCGGTCAGCCGGAACTCACCGATCAGGTGATTTCGGGCGGCTGGTTCGTCAGCGGCGACATGGGGCTTATCGACGATCGCGGCAGATTCTATCTCAAGGGGCGCGAGCGGGACGAAATCAATAAAGGCGGCGCTAAAGTCTATCCCGCCGATGTCGACGCCGTGGTCGAACGGTTCGAGCCTGCCACCGCGGTATGTACTTTTGCCATCGCCGATCCGGCCTACGGTCAGAACGTCGCCATGGCGGTGGTCTTGAGCCGTCAGGATGACGCGACCCTGCGCCAGCTCCATGGCTGGCTCAAAGAGCATTTGGCGGAGTTTAAAATTCCCCAGCGCTGGTATGTCGTCGACGCGCTGCCGCAAAACTCGCGGGGCAAGGTGAGCCGTGCGACGGTGCAGGAACTGTGCGCGTCATTGCACCTGTGGACTTGGTTGGACTGTTACGGCGTGGTTCGTGACGCCAGCAGCAACGCCGCTGTTTTGACAAAACTAATACTTGGAAGTTTACGATGACGGACCGGGAACGAAGCCGACAAGAGCTGATCGATTTTTTACGGACGATCCAAAGACCAGATTATGCGCACGCGGCCATCGACGAACAGTCCGGCCTGGTCGAGTCTGGTTTGATCGATTCGTTGGCGCTGCTGCAGATCGTCACCTACTTGGAGCAGGTCCTATGGAGTCGACTTCAGCGAGCGAGGCATCGACCCGGAAGATCTGCGCTCGGTCAATTCCATCCTCGATTTAATTGCCCGCGAAGCGGCGTCATGAATCTCACCGCCCTGCGTACGGCTTACCGAAGTATTTCGCAATTCCATGAAAATGACCGGTTGATCGCCTGGCTGAGCGGCCAACCCTGGGTGATTTGGCTGACGCCGGAACGACGCAAATCGATGCTTTTTTTCGGCGCTATAGTCGCCGGGCTGGTCGGCATCTTTAGCCGCAACGCGAAATGGCACGACTATCGCGCCCTGGCGCCTTGGTTAGTGCATGGTCTGGCGTTTCTTGATTCTGCTCGGTCTCTTTTCGCTCTTTATCTCGCCACGGTTACGTTTCAAGCAGTTGCCGCCGATGATGCGCCGCCGGCCACAAATATTTTTTCATTTAATTTTCTGGCTGCTCCTCGCGTTGCTGTGGTTTGCCGCCCAGTGATGGATTCGTCGTCGCGGTTCTATCAGTGATTGCGCTATCGTTTCCCTACTTGATCTGGCGTACGGGCTACATGCTTTTGTCGGGTCAACGCGGCAAAGCGCAAAACAGCCGTTTTCGCGATCACTTATTTTACATTTGGCCGATCTGGGATGGCACCAATACGCCTCCTGGCAAAGGGTCATGATTATTTGTCGCGCACCGTGGCGCAGACGCCGGACAGCTATGCGCGGACGATACTCGGCGGGTTTAAGCTCTTGCTCCTGGTGGCGTTGTGGAAGGTAGTTTTGGAACTGATCGCGGCCCTGATATACGGCGATCCGAAAAGTCCTTTCAGCGCGCTGTTTTATGATTACACTTTCGGTCTGCCGCGGGTGAAGCAAATCCTCAGCAGACAACTGGCGTTCCCGCTGGTCCAAGTATGGTTCAGCCTTTATCTGGAGCTGGTCTGGGAGACGCTTTCGCTGGCGGCCAAGGGGCATGTCTGGGTCGGCGTGATCCGGCTGTTTGGCTTCAATATTTTTCGCAATACTTACAAGCCGCTACTGGCGCAAACTGTCGTAGAGTTCTGGAACCGCTATTATTACTATTTCAAAGAGTTGATGATGGAGAGCTTCTTTCTGCCGCTCTACGCGCGCTACTTTCGTCACTCACCGATGTTGCGGCTAGTCGCCGCGGTTTTTGCCGCGGCCTTCGTCGGCAACATGTACTATCACCTCTTGCAGCACAAAGAGCAATTGGTTGCCGGCGACTGGCATAGACTCTGGTCGCTACTGGGGGCGCGCTTGATCTATTGCGCCTTGCTTGCTGCCGGCATCGCCATCTCGATGCTACGCCAACAGCGCCAACGCAGCCGGCCGCCAGCGGCGCAAACCGAGTCAGCGAGCAAGTTACGCAGCCTGCGACGCATCGCCTGCGTTTGGACTTTTTTCGCCGTCATCAATTTTTGGAATGTCGTCGCTCCTCTCACTATCGCCGAGCGGGCACGGTTGTTTTTTTCGCTGTTTGGCATGTAAATAGCTCGGAGCTCGCACCAGCCAGATGTTTGAACTGCCGCGCACGACCTTAGCCGTCGCCATTTGCCTTGTTGCCGCGCTCATTTTGACCGGGTTTCGCCTGTGGCTCTATTGGGAACGGCGCGCCGATGTCAAAGAGCTGAACCGCCGGCAAAAGTTAAAACTATTTTGGATCGGTTTCCGGTTGGACGCCGTGATCGTCAGCCGAGGCTGCCTGCCGCTGGTGGTTGCCGCGCTGACGTTGCCTGGCGATCTCCTTGTTGCAAGTCAGTTTTTCTTTGGGCTCTACCTCAGCGTTCTTTACTTCACACTATTTTTCGCCGAGATCGCCGGCAGTTTCTTCTTTCGCTTTTATGATTTCCGACCCAATTATCTGGTCTTCGAACATGGAGCCGATCGCGAGGTGCTCAAGACCGTCGCCAAAGCCTATCCCTTAGTGCGCATTTTCTTGCTGAGCGGGATCGGCGCTTGGTTGGCAGTGATTGCGGTACAGTTTCTAGCTCCAGTGGCGGAGGGCAACGCCAGAAGTGATTTCCTGTGGTTGTCGGATCGCGTTATGACTCTACTCTGGCTTCTTGTCGTCGGCTTCGCTAGCCGCGGCACCTTCGATCATCGGCCGCTCAATCCCAGTCTGGCGTCGTTTACAACCAATCGGATCGCCAACGAGATCGCCTGTTGCGGGATTTTCAATCTGCTCTACGAGTGGAGTCAACGCGCTAAAAATGAATTCACGGCGCTTAAGAGCGTGACCCAACTACCATCCGCCGAGCGAGCGATTGAGCGGTCCCGCAAAATTTTAGCTGAGGGCTGTCAATTCACCGACGACGGGCCGAATCCTCTGGTGCGGCGAATTACCAATGCGGCGAAGGCCGCGCCGCTCAACGTGGTGTTAGTCGTGATGGAGAGTTTTACCGGAGGGCTGACCGGATGTCTTGGCGGTGTGCCGGCGCTTTCACCGGAACTAGACAAACTCGCTGAAGAAGGCCTGCTGTTGGAACGCTGCTACGCCACCGGAGAGCGAACCATCCAAGGCCTCGAAGCCGCGGTCTGTTCGTTTCCACCACTTCCCGGCGAAGGGGTGGTCAAACGGCCGCAGGCGCGGCAAAATTTTTTGACCTTGGCGAGTGTGCTGCGTGAGCGCGGTTATGCGACGAGTTTTTTCTACGGCGGCCAGGGGATTTTCGATCACATGCTGGCTTTCTTTCTCGGTAACGGCTTCGATCGCTTTATCGAGGAAAAAGATTTCTCCGCGCCGCACTACAAAAGCCCTTGGGGTGTGTCGGATGAAGATCTCTTTGAACGGGCCGGCGAGGAATTTCGCCGTTACCATGAAGCGGGGAAGCCGTTTTTTGCCACCCTGTTGACGGTATCGCTGCACTCGCCCTGGCAATTCCCGGCGGGCAAGATTAAACCACTTGGCGCTGATACCAGGGTGCCGCCCGGCTTTGAGCTCGCCGAGTTGAATAACTTTCTCTATGCCGACTTCTGTGTCGGTCAATTTATTCGCGCGGCGCGCCAGGCGCCCTACTTCGATGATACGTTATTTGTCTTTGTCGGCGATCATGGCGTGCACTTGCGCGGCAATGAGCTCATCCCCATCGACGAATACATCGTCCCGGCTTTGTTCCTGGCGCCGAAACATATCGCGGCGGGGCGCATCGGCGCGGTAACCAGTCAGATGGACTTACCGCCGACGGTCATGGGCATGGTCGGCGGCGCATACCGCAGCACATTTTTCGGCCGCGATGTGCTCAAGGAGCCAGCCGAAGCTCCGGCCGCCATGGTGATTTACAACAAGAAGCGCTACGGCATGGTCACGGATCGTGAGCTGATTGTCCTGCGCGAGTCCGGCGACCGGATTGCTTATGAGCGCGCGGCTCGTGGCACGCCATGGTCAGAAATGGCGATGAGCGCAACGCAGGCAGAGCGGACCGAAGACGGCTTAGCGATCTTGCGTAGCGCCGAGGATCTGCTTGTCAGTGGCCGCTACCACACTAACCCGCACATAGGCTGAACGCTGTGTGGTTCTACGATCTTATTTCGCCTCGGACTCACGGCCCTTTTGCATTTCTTTGAGCAGGGCCTCGACTTTCTTCAGCTCCTCGCCATAGCCAGCCCAGTTGCCTTGTTTGAGTAGTTCCTGGGAGCGCTGGAAATGATCCAACGCCTGGCGCGATAGCGATGGATCCCCTTTGACGGGCGGTGGCAATACCGCTGCACTGGCGGGCTGTGGCAGCGCCTCTGGCGCCACCGCTGGCTTAGCGCCAAAGATGCTTTGCAGGGCTTGATCGAGCGTTTCTTCCATAGTGATGCGGTTACCGAAGGCGACAATTACCCGTTTCAATTCCGGCAATGAGCCTTGGTCCGCGGCCAAATAGAGCGGCTGCACGTAGAGCAAGGACTTCTCGATGGGGATGGCGAGTAGGCTGCCGCGGAGCACCTGCGAGCCGCGCTGGCTCCACAGCGTCAATTGTTGGGAGATGATGGTATCCTGGTCGATGCGCGCATCAATCTGTTTGGGGCCATAGACCAATTTCGCTTTGGGAAATTCCAGCGCGGTTAACTTGCCGTAGTTTTTTCCATCGCTGCGCGCCGCCAGCCAGGAGCGCATGTTGTCGCGTTTATTCGGCGTGAACGGTAAGAGCAGAATGAATTCTTCCTTCTCCTCTCCTGGCAGGCGCATGATCGTGTAGTAGGGCTCCATATCGCGCTCGCGGCCTTCTATCGTGCGCCGCGGGATGCTCAGGAGATCCTCCTTGTTAAAAAAGACCTGTGGGTCCTGCATATGGTAGGTGGCATAGACATGGGCTTGGATCGTGAAGAGATCCTGGGGATAACGCACATGGGCGCGCAGATCCTCGGGCATGGTTTCGAGAGGTTTAAACACTTGCGGGAAAGTCTTGGCGAACGACTGAATGATCGGATCCGCTGGATCGCTCAGATAAAATTCCACCGTGCCGTTATAGGCGTCGACGACCGCCTTGACGGAGTTGCGAATATAATTCATCCCTTGCCGGCTCAGTGGTGCGGAATAGGGATAGCGGGCCGAATTGGTATAGCCGTCAATAATCCAGAATAACCTGCCGCCTTGGGCGATGACGATATAGGCGTCAGTATCGAAGGTGACAAACGGCGCGATTTTCTTCACCCGCTCCTGGATCTTCTGATGGAAAAGTATCCGGCTTTCGCCGGTGAGATCCTGGGATAGCAGGATGCGCATGGACGTATGGTGCGCCGCGAAAACCAACTTGCGCCAGAAGCTGCCGATCGCCACGCCGCCTTTTCCTTTGTATGTGGTGTATATATTCTGATCGCCAGAGGGGTAGTCCAATTCCTGGGATTTGGTCTGGACGAGTACATACTCATTGGCGAGTTCGCCGTAGTAGATCTCGGGGCGGGTGATTTTCAGCGAAGTGGTCGCCAGCGGCGGAATATCTTTGATGAAAAACTCGGGCTGACCACTGGAGGTCACCTGATTCACCGGTCCAAAGACCACGCCATGGCCATGGGTGAAAGTCAGATGCTCGTTGATCCAGTTTTGACTTTGCAAATGGCGATGTGACAGCTCGCGAGCGGACAACATCACCTGCCGAAAGGTGCCGTCGATGATGTAACGGTCATTGTCGACATCGATGAACTTGTAATAAGGCCGGATCTCCTGGAGCTGGGCGTAGCTGGTCAGGAGCGGCCGATGGTCCCATAGGCGGATATTACTGATGGTCGATTCATTGCGCTTCAAGTCGGCGGCTGTTAACTGCTCATCGGCGGGAAACTCCTTGGTTTCAATCTTATCCAGGCCAAAGGCGAGCCGGGTGAATTTAATGGTGCGCTCGATGAACGACCGTTCCGCCTCGATTTCATTGGGCGTGACACGGAAGCGTTGCAAGAGCGTCGGATAAGCATTGAGACCCAATAAGTGGACTGCCACCAAGGCGCCAACGCCGAGGAAGACGAATTTATAGCCGGTGCGGGCTATCTGCACAAAGCAGAGCGCCGCCGCAATGAGTGCCAGAAACGTCAGCACGCGGAGCGCTGGAAGGGTGCCATAGATGTCGGCATAGCTCGCGCCGAAGGAAACGCCGCGCGGCGAATGCAACAGATCGAAGGCGTCTAGGTAGTAACCGCAGGCTTTGATCAATAGAAACAAACCCAACAAGATCAACAGATGACTGCGCGCGCGTTCGCCGAGAAAAAGGCCGCGTGCTGTGTACTCAATGCCCCGATAGACCAAGTAGACAGCGGCGCTGGCAACCGCGGTGACACCGATGGCGAAAATCGCCCAGTGATAGACAATTTGCAGCCAGGGCAAAACAAACACATAAAAACCGACATCGCGGCCAAACTGGGGATCTTGCAGATTGAACGATGTCGAGTTGACAAACAGCGAGAGTTGTTCCCAATTGGCCGCCCCTTGGGGCGCGGCCATGAGGCCGACGAGCAGGGCGCCGGGCAGAAGCAGCCGCTTAAGAATTGGATCGATCAGTTCCGGTGGCGGCAGCTCGATAATGTTTTCCGCGCTGGAGTAGCGAAATCCGCCCGTTGACGAAGAGGCGATCTTCAAATTGACGTAAATGAGCAACGCGAGAAGCGTGCCGGCAGAAGCGCCAAGTGCGAACTTATAAAATAAGATCGTTCCAAAGAGCGGGCCGTAGCCAACGTCCTGGAACCACAACCAATCGACATACAGCCCGATTGCCTGGCGAAAGAACATTACGACAAGAACAAATATTAATATTGTCACGCCGCCGAGTCTGCGCATCGGGCCTCCATCGATTTTGACTGAGCTGGGAGAAGTGCGGGGATCGTATAGAAAATACTGCGGCGAGGCAACGTCATTGGCGAGGTATCTCTATTACCTCATAAACCAGTCGGGCAAAAAAAATGGCGCTTGGTAGTGCCAAGCGCCATTTTGGATTAAAGCCGGTTAATGTCGGATCTCTCTTATTCAGCGCCGACTTTGGGACGCCACTTGTCGAACCGACGTTCGTAACGGTCGATGACTTCGGTCAGGGTCATACCGCTGATGGCGAAAATCAAGACGCCGACGAAAACTTTATCGGTTTGGAAGGTCGCGCCGGCGACCGTAATCATGAAGCCGATGCCGGCGGTTGCGGCGTAAAGCTCGCCGACCATGACACCGATGAGTGCGCGGCCGACGGCAAGGCGTAAGCCGGTCAGAATGAACGGCACGGTGGACGGCAATACGACGGATTTGAAGATCTGCCATTCCGACGCGCCAAAGCTTCTGGCGGCAGTGAGCAAGTTTGCCGGAGTGGTTTTGACACCGTCACGGGTGTTGATCAGCAGCGGAAACACCGCGCCCAAAAAGATGATGCCGACCTTGGACAGGATGCCGATGCCCAGCCAGATGATGACCAGTGGTAACAGGGCAACGCGTGGTGTGGCATTCATGGCGTTGACAAAGGGATCGCAAACGTATGCGAAACGCTTGTACCAGCCGATGGCGATGCCGAAGGGGATCGCAAAAATGACAGACAGAAGGTAGCCCCAGAAGAACTCAATGCCGCTGATATAGAGATCGTTGTAAATCTCCCCAGAGGCAAACATTTGCCAGGCCGCCTTGCCCACCAGCGAAGGCGCACTCATGAACATCGGGTTAATAAGTCCAGCCCAGTTGCCGATGGTCTCCCAAGTCAACAGGAAAAGAATCACCGCGGAACTACCGAGAATCTTTTTTTCCTGATTGAGATAAAACTTATACGCCGCCGACGATTCAGCGACGCGTATATCCATTAATTGTTCTTCTTGTTGCACGCCTTGAGCCATAACGGTCTCCTTTGTGGGGTTTCTATTAAGTTCTTGTTACCGACGCCTAGCTTCGGCAGCAGTACCAAAAGGGTCGGAGGTTGTCAACTGATTAATGATCTCCAGTTAGCCAATATTTCTATCGAGGATTTAACCGTCCGTCGCCGATACTCTCGGCGGCTCATCTTGACAATCGTTAACCTATTAAATACTTTGATTGAAACTAATCCCGCCGGTACCAGGAGATAACATGAAACTCCTCTTTATCACGCCCCCTATGGGCAACTGGGCGCCGTGGGGCGACCGTCATTTGGCCGTCAACTCGTTGCACGCCCAGGTCGCGGCATTTATCCGCGAGAAAAAAGCCGCGGAGGTGGCGGTCCTCGACTGCCGCGCGCTGGGGTTGAACGACGACCAGATGATCGACGAGGTGAAGCGGCAGCGGCCGGATGCGGTGTTCTTCGGCGCCATGATCGCCGCGGCGGGCGGCGCCGCGACGCTCAACCGCTTTCATGCGGCGATGCAAAAAATCAAGGAAATCGCTCCGCAAACCGTCACCATCGGCGGCGGTTTGATGTACACCGCGGTGCCGCAGAAGATCATGACCGATAATCCGCAACTCGACTTCGCGATTGTCGGGGTGTTTGCCGACAATGAACATGCGGTTGGGGAGTTGTTGGAGGAACTGAAAAAACCTGCGCCTGATTTCAGCGCTATTAAGGGCTTGGCATACCGAAAGAATGGCGAGGTGGTGCTGACCCCGCCGCGGCCAGTAATTGCCAATCTCGATGACCTGCCCCTGCCAGCCTACGATTTGTTTCCGATGGACAAGTATTATGGTTATTCGGTGATACCCAATTACAACGAATCGGTGACTTCTCGGGGATGCGAGGGTGCTTGTCATTTCTGCTACGAGTGGTGGCTGGTCGACCAGCGCAATCCACGGGATTTCAGCTCGCACCGCACTAAAGGCGGCAAGCGAGTCGCCGATGAAATGGAACTGTTAAACAAGACCTACGGCGTCAAAGCGCTGACCTTCATGGACGATGACTTCAACTCCGACCGGCAGAAAATGGTCGACTTGGTCGAAGCGTTGGAAGAGAAAAAGTTAGACATGAGCTGGTTCATGCTCAGCCGGGCGCAGAACTTGATTCGCGACATGGACCTGGTGCCGCGGCTGCGCAAAGTCGGTTTGTATCAAGTGTTGATCGGCATCGACGGCGGCACGGACGAAGAGATCGCCGAAGCGCGCAAGGGACCGATGAAAGTCGGTGTCAAAGAGTTGAAAGAACTAATTCAGTTCCTGCGCAAGAACGATATTTCCACCATCTCGACCTATCTCAACGGCTTTTGGGAGGACGACGAAGCGAAGGTTCGCCAGCGCGCCAAAGCGGTCGACGAAATCGATCCTGATATCGTCATGATTCAAGTGCTCAATCCGATCCCCGGCTCGCCGATCTACAAAGCGGCGGTGAAGAACAACATCATCGAAGTCGACAATCTGAGTCTTTACGATTTGGAGCATAGCGTCATGCCGACTAAGCACCTGACGCGCCAGCAGTTGGGTGAGTTGACGGGCTGGGCCTTTCAGTCTTTTTACAGCAAGCCGGGCCGCATCGAGCGCATCTTGAATGGCTACACCTCGCCTTACGTGCGGATGAAATTCGAATCGTTCAAAAACAACGCCGCCAAATACGAAAAGGGCGCGGCGGAAGATAAGGTCGCGATCTAGTCTGGCCGGGCCATGGCAGAAGAGAAAAAGCTCCCCACACTTCATGGCAAAATCGCGCTGGTTACCGGCGCGAGCCGGGGCATCGGCGCGGCGGCAGCGATTCGACTAGCCCAGGGCGGCGCGGCGGTGGTCGTCAATTACCATCAAAACCAGCAAGCGGCGCAAAAGGTTCTTGGCCAAGTGGAAGCCGCCGGCGCCCGCGGCATGATCTTTCAGGCCGATGTCACGCAGCGGGTGCAGATCGATTCGATGGTCAACGCTGTCAAAGATAAACTCGGCGCCATCGACGTGCTGGTCAATAATGCTTACTTTCCATTTCAAGTTAGCCCGCTGCATGAAATCGCCTGGGAAAAGTTTCACCAGGCGATCGACCATGAACTGTCGGCGTTTTATCACTGTGTGCAAGCCTGCTTGCCGGATATGAAAGAGAAAAAGGCCGGCAAGATCATCGTTGTCAGCACCCGCTTGGCGCAGCAACCGTTGCCGCGCATGGGCGCCTACGCGGCGGCCAAATCGGCGTTGGAATCGATGGCCAACACGATGGCTATTGAGCTCGGCCCGCTGGGGATTGCCGTCAATGTCGTAACTCCCGCGTTCACGCTGACCGATGCTTCGATGATCATGCCGGAGGCATTCCGCGAGCGTGTCAAAGAAACCCGGCCACTGAAAAAGCATCTCTACCCGGAAGATGTCGCCGGCGCGATCGCATTTCTCGCCGGCGATGAGGCCAGCATGCTGACCGGCAGCCATATTCTCATCACCGGCGGCAGCCATCTGCAGCTTTAAGTCCAAGCGACAATGCAAAATGTGAATTGCAGTCTCAAGCCAGCTCCTGTGAACCGCAGTGTTTCATTTTGATATTTGCATTTTGCCTTAAATTCCCATTTCTATGCTTTCCCTCGACGAGATCATCGCCAAGCTGACTGAGATCGTCGGGCCACGGCGGGTTTCGACTAACCCGATAGACAAGATTAATTATCAGCACACCCTGGCCTACGGTGCTTACCGGGCGCTGCCAGACGTGATCGTGCGCATCGAGTCCGACGCCCAAGGCAATCACAAGGTTGCCGACATTTTGAGATTCGCCAACGAGCATAAGATTCCCATCGTCGCCAAGGGCGGCGTCGGCATGGGCATCAGCTCGCCGCTCAAAGGCGGCGTCTTGCTCGACATGCTCGGCATGGACAAGATCCTCGAAGTGAATTCGCACGATGCAGTACGTGATTGCCGAGGGCGGTGCCAGTGTGTACGCGATTCATCATGCGCTGCGCCAGCATGGCTTGATGCTGCCCAACTTCGGCACCTACGGGCCGGCGGTGGTTATCGGTGCGATGATCAACAAAGGCGGTATCGGCTATGGCATGACCCGCTACGGCTGGATCGCCGATATGGTGCTCGGCTTGGAAGTCATTCTCGCCAACGGCGAAACCATTCGCCTGGGCGCGCTGGCCAATCAAGGCACGACCTTCGGGCCGTTTCAAAAATGGATTCACCTGCCGGATCTGTTGGGTCTGTTTACCCTCGCCGCCGGCTCCATGGGGATCATCAGCAAAGTCTGTCTACGCGCGATTCAATGCCAGCGCGAATGGCTGCATGATTACTGCTACGTGTTCCGCCGCGATCAACTCCAACAGGTGCAGGATTCCCTGGTTGAATTAGTCCGAGGCGAAGTCGTCTACGACATCCATTTCACCGACCGCTGGCAGTATCACTGGCCGATGGCAGAGGGGCTGTACGACAAAAACAAGATTCCCGACGACGGCTGGTTTTTTCTGAAAACCGTTGTCATGGCGCGTGACGCTGAAGAGCTGGCGTTCAAAGAAAAGCGCATGCGGCGGGTGTATGAAAGCGCCGGCGGCGTCGACGTGCCGGAGATCGCCGACAAAGCGATGGGGGCGAAGGCGCAGGAGCTGGGTCTGCATGGCTGGCCCGACTGGCATATCATGGGGCCGGACGGTTGGTGCGGTACGGTGGTGCGCCATACCGGCATGTTCGCAGTGACCTCGAAAATGTATCCGCTGCGATTTTTGAAAGAAATGTACGACCTCGACGAAGCGGCCAAGCGCGAATGCGGCATCTGGGACGCCGAGCACTCGCCGCAGCACGATAGCTACGTCACCCGCGATTTCGCCATCAAAGAAGAGTATTTTACTTTCTATAATCCCTATGACGACGAAGACGTCGGCCGGCTGCGCAAGTGGATGGGCATGGTGACGCAGTTCAGCAACGAACGCGGCGTGGTCTGGACGGCGCCGACTCTGAGCACCAAGGGGCCGGTGCCCTATAATAGACTCGGCAGCCTTTATGATGTCGTCAAAGAGATCAAACAATTGGTCGATCCGAATAATATTCTCAACCCGGGGGCGCTTTTCTGATTTCGTTCAAGGTTCAAGCGTTCAAAGGTTCAACGTCGGAAACAGAAATCGGGAAAGATTGGTATCGGCAGAGCTAAATTAAGGAGGGGATTATGGGACTAGGCAGACAGGATTTTTCCGGGAAAAAACTTTCGCCGCAGGAAGCCGACGCAGTGATCGCGGACTTAAAGAAATATTTACTCGACATAGCCGACCGCTGGCTGATCAAAGGTCGTTTCCACACCGACATGGGCAACGGCACACTGCCGATGGAGGCGATCAAAATCTTCTGGCAGAACTGGCACGGCTTTGTCGCCGAGATCAATAATTTCCACGGTGTCGCCTACCAGCGCCACTCTGCCGTTTTTCAAGCGCCATCCGGAGCTGCAAAAGCATTTCGCCGCCCATGTGGCCGACGAGATGATGCATCCCAAGCCGCCCGGCCATATTCAGATCGTCCTCGAACAGGGACGCAACTTCGGACTCAACGACGATGAGATGGTCGAATACGAAATGCTCGCCGAGTGCCGCGCGTTCCTGGAGTACTACCGCGGCGTCCTCTACGAGGGCACCATGGTCGAGTGGTGGGCGTCGTTTTGCGTCGAGGAAGCCGTCGGCCATTGGGCGCGCTTCTTCGGTACGACGCTGCGCAAGGTTTATAATTTCCCCGAAGAAAAGATCGTCTACTTTCGCGTCCACGCCAAGGCCGATTTGGAAGAACATGACGGCATCATGGCGCATGCCGATCTTGGACTGGATGGTTTTGAAGAACCTGCTCATCGAAGGCAAGGCCGAGACGCGCCCTGGCTTCAACCTGGAGTATTGCATGCGCATGGGCACGGCCTACTTCGCCTGGTTCTTCGAGGGTGTGTATCAGCAGATCAAGAAGGAAGGGCTGTACAAAGAGTAAGCATGGCCGAGTCTAACCAAGAAGAAATTTCACCCCGTCCGTTGATGCGGATACTCGGCGATTTCGCCAACAGCCAAATCTTGGACGCCGCGCTGGAGTACGATTTTTTCACGCTGATCAACAAAGGTTTCGATAGCGCCGAAGCGGTGGCACGCGAAGCTGGCACGGACGCGCGCGCGACGCGCATCGTGCTCGACAGCTTGCCGGCGTTGTCATTGATCGAAAAGCGCGACGGTAAGTATTTCCTCACACCATCGGCGCAGGCTTTCCTGGTCAAGGGCAAACCTTCCTATTGCGGTGATTTCCGTCATGTCGCCTTGGCGTTGTGGGACGGCATGGCTCATCTCAAAGAATCGCTCAAGACCGGCAAGCCGCTCAGCCGCATGGATACCAACGCCGAGCTGCAAGTTTGGGAAAAACTCGTGCTCGGCATCATCGTCATCGCCGAGCCGGCGGCCAAAGCGCTATGCGATATGCTAAAAATTGGCAGTGAGCGCAAAGGCTTGCGCGTGCTCGATGTGGCCGGCGGTTCGAGCATCTTCGGCATGACCATCGTCACGCGCGATCCGACCGCCCAGGTCACACAACTCGACTGGCCCAACGTCAACGCGGTGGCACAGAAGGTGAACAAAGAACGCGGCCTGGAAGGCAAGATTCGTTTTATCGACGGCGAACATCAAACAGCGAACATCGAAACCAATCACTATGATCTAGTTCTCGCCAGCAATTTCTGCCGCTTCGAATCGCCCAAGGGCAATCAGGAATTATTTGCTAAAGCTTTTTCCGCCTTGAAGCCGGGCGGAATCTTCGTCGTCAACGACTTCGTGCCCAACGAAGAGCGCACCGAGCCTACATTTGCGTTGCGTTTTTCCGTTTACACGCTGACGCATACGCCGGAAGGGGAGTGCTGGACCCTGGGGCAATATTCCGACTGGATGAAGAAGGCGGGATTCGCTTCGATCACGACCCAGGGCGATATTCCCAAGACTCTGCCGGGGACGACGCTGATTTTGGCAAAGAAGAATTAGAAATCGGATGATTTCACCGCAAAGAACGCAAAGAAGAATTTCCGAAGAGCGTAGCTAGCTACGCCCTTTTTTTGCTAAGCGCGATGATGACTACAAAGCAACCCCGTAGGATGGCTGAGTTCCGACGAAACCCATCGGTTGATGTCACACGCGGCGTTGATTGAGATGGGTATCGCTTCGTTCCACCCATCCTACGGGATGGCTGGACTGCGAAAGAATTTTCTAAACGAGTTTCTTCCCGCCGCTTTCCCAGCGGGTGAGGCCTTTGCCTTGCTCTTTGCGGCTGGCGATGATGCGGCGCCATTTTTCTTCGTCGTCGAGTAGTTCTGCTTGCTGATTCGCTGCGTGGGCGGTGATTTGCAGCCGATTGTTGTCGGGATCGAAGAGGTAAATGCTGCGCTCACCCGCCGGTCTCAAGCCATCGTCGGCGCGCTTGTCGCCTTGGCTCTTGCCGCCATGGCGCTCGACGAGAGCGACCATGGCGTCGAAATCTTCCTGGCGCACGTCCATGGCCATGTGACAGCCGCGGCCGTGTTTCTTACTGCGCTCAGATAGTTCCGCGACTTCCACAAGACCGATCATTTGGCCGTTTTGCGTCGGCATCATGGTTTCCTCGCCGCATCGGATGGGCGCGCCTGTGCCGAGCACTTCGGAGTAAAATGTCAGGGCCTTTTTCATATTGCAGGTTTCGAAAACCGTGTGGCTAATACATTCCATCCGCGGTTCGACGCGGCGCAGACAAAATTCCAGATGGTTGCCATCGGGATCGTCGAAATAAATCGAGCGGGTGAGCGGCGCGTCGGCTGCATGTTCGACGGGATCTTCGAACGGGTACTTGGCCAAGCGCAAATTGTTTTCAACTTGCGCGAAACGTTGGCTGCTGACGCTGACGCCGATTCTCGGCGCGCCGCTCGGCGCAGTGCCGGCGCTGACGCCAGGTAAATGTAGGCCGATGATATTGTCACCGGCGAGCACGTAGGTTTGGCGCGGGCTGCCGTCGGGATTGCGCCTGGTGGTTTTGAATTTAAGCCCAAGAGTTTCGACGTAGAACGCCTGGTTCAATGCCAGATCGCGCACCGGGATCGCGATGTGATCGATGGTTTCGACGCCGTAACGAATTTCTGCAACCATTCAATTTCCTCCACCATCGAGCCCGCTACCAACGGTAACCGTATCTAAAATCGCGGCGAAGCGTCAACGAACCCACCCAAAATACTTTTTACATAATTTCGGGAAAAGTAAACTGTCTTTTGCCCAGCCGTCGGGCGCCGGTTTTCTCAATGACCACGGTGTCACCGCAGCGGATCGAGTCGGGCGCGTCGCCCGGCATGGCGCCGGGCTTGAGCACGAAGACGTTGCCTTCGAGCAGCGGCAGATCGAGATGTTGGGTGTAGGTCGCGCTGGTGTACATATCGCCGGCAACCTCGCCGGTGATTTGCGGCCGGTCTTCGCCAATGCCGCGGCCGTGCAGCAGCATGCCTTTGGGAATGAAGCCTGCTTCACGAACCAGTTTCTGATAGAACTCGATCACGGCGCGATAAGAGACGCCGGGCTTCATGAACTGCACCAATTCGTTGAAGACATTTACGCTGGTATCGAAGGCGCCTTTCAGTTCTTTGGGAATCTTGCCGAGACAAGCGGCCTGCACGGTCTGGGAAATATAGCCGCCGTATTTGGCCTCGAGTTCCGTGTTGATAAAGTCGCCGGCTTGCAGTGGCCGATGGGGCGCGATGCGGCAGGCCCAAGGCACGTCGGCGCCGGCGCCCCAGTGGGTCATCGATGGATAATCGCCGCCATTGGCGATGATCGTCTGCCAGATGGTCGCGACCATGTCGTTCTCCATCACGCCGGGGCGCGCTTTGGCGAGGATCGCCGCGACGACTTGGTCAAGGATCTCGGCGGCGCGTTCCATCCAGGCCACTTCTTCCGGGCCTTTGATCGAGCGCGCGTCTTGCAACAGCTCGGTGGCATTTTCAAACTTGGCTTTGGGAAACGCTTGGCGCACGCTGTCGAGCATGCCGCTGACGACAGTGCCCTCGGGCGCACGCAACAGGCCGCTTAGGCCGCTGACGCCGATGCGCCCTTGGTCCAATTGCAACTCCTTCATGCGCGCGATCATCGGCGGGCTCCATTCGCGTCGTGACGGGCGAATGTCGCTGACCCAGTCCTGGGCGATGCGCCACCAGTCGATTTCGTTGCTGCCGCGGACAAAAGCGGTGGGCTCACCCGTCAGCGGAAAGACCATGGCAACTTCGGTTTGGTGGCCGCCGATGTGAGTGAGGTAGCGAATGTCAGCCTGGAACTGATCCCAGTGGCTCTGGTTGGGAAATCCAATGATGGCATCGAGTTGCTCCCTAGCCATCAGCTCGCGCACCCGCGCCCAGCGCCGCCCACGTTCCACTGCGCTGAATTTTCCTAGGCCAAAGCCTCTTTCACCACTGTTTATCATGCCTTTTGTACTTACTTTCTTTCGATAATTCGTTATCTTATAGGCTGCCTGGCAGCCACGCATCAATAGTTTGCCTAGCTTTGACCCAAGCTAGGTGCTAGAGTCCGGCGGTGCCGATGAAACGACAAGCTGCCGATTGCGCCGTGCAAGTCCGCCGCATCTAAGTCCCGCTCACGGGATATCCTTATGCAATATCTGGCCATCTGTGAAGACGACCTGTTATTTCAGTTTATGCGCAATGTCGCCACCGAGCAGGGCGACGTGCGCTACCTCGTGCCTACTGCAAATATCGCCCAGCGTATCAAACGGCAACGGGTTAAGGTTTGGCATGGCGACCTTTTAAAAGAAGAGACCTACAAGAAAATCAAACTGCACCATGTCGATCAGGCGGTGGTTTTTGTCCGTGATGCCGACGAGCAGGATCGGGTGTGCCGCTTGTTGCGTGCCCTCGACAAAAACATCCCGATCGTTTCCTTGACCTCGGAAAAAAACGGCAAAAAAACTACGAAAGAACCCGACGACCCGTTGTTGCGCCACTTGCAGCTCGCCGATATCTTCGCCGAGTTTTGCGCTACTCAACTGCTCGACACTCTCAATATCAAGAAAGTCGAGCGCATCCGCTCGTTGTTCGACGAAGGCAAGAAGATCCACATCCTGTTGCAACATGATCCCGATCCCGACGCCATCGGCAGCGCTTTGGCGCTGCGCGAGTTGCTCGGGCGCAACCGTACGACCACGCCGATCGTGACGTTCGGCACGGTCACCCGCCCGGAGAATTTGGCGATGATCGAGCTGTTGGAAATTCAAATCGATCACATAACCCCCGATGACTTACACAAAGACGGCGCCCGCCTAGCCATGGTCGACGTCCAGCCGCCTTACTTTGAGCAGACTCTCGGACGGGTCGACTTGGTCGTCGACCACCATCCGAAGCGGAGCAACTTCAAGGCGCGCTTCGCCGATTTGCGCACCGCCTACGGCTCGACGGCGACGATCTTCACGGAATATCTACGTGCCGCCGGCATGGAGCCGTCGCAGCGCTTAGCCACCGCGCTGCTCTACGGCATCAAGACCGATACGCTGTTTCTCGAACGGGGCAGCAACCTGGCCGACTTGAGCGCCTTCAACTATCTCTATCCGCTCGCCAACAAGGCGATGATCACGCGCATCGAGCGGCCGGCCTTGCCGCGGGAAGATCTTGAAGCGATGGGCCGGGCGTTGAGCCACCTGCAAGTCGACAACGGGGTCGCCGTGATTTACTTGGGCGAAGTCAACCGCGAAGACGTGATTCCGCAGATGGCCGAGTTCTGTCTACAGATCGAAGGCGTCGACTGGGGCGTGGTGTCCGGTCTCGTCAACGATCGCGTGGTGATTTCCGTGCGCAACGTCGGCTACGTTAAAAGCGCGGGCGACATCATGAAAAAACTCTACGACGATATCGGCAGCGCCGGTGGCCACCGTGCCATGGCCAAAGCCGTGGTTCCCCTCGACCGTTTCAAAGAGCGCTTCGGCGAAGTCAGCGAGAAAGTCATTCGCGAAGCGATGCTGCCGCTGATCGTCGATAAAGATCAGATCGAGCTGGAGTTGCGATAAACGGATTCGTTGGAGTATTGGAGTGGTGGAGTAATGGGTTATCCGGAGCCCACCACTCCAATACTCCAGCACTCCATTACTCCGCTGCCATTCTTACCGCCGCCAATTGACAAGCGAACCCATGCCGCGATAGGTTCGATCCACCGGAAAAATCTGGTTGGGAGGGCGCTATGGAATGCATTAATCTCGGGCAGAAGATCGACGCAGCGCGCGCAGGCAAGATTAAAAATAACCATTTTTTTGGCACGGATAATTTTCGCTCGTGGATGCTTTACTTCGAGCCGGGTGACGACACGCCGATGCATTTTCACCAGAATCCGGAGACGTTTCTGGTGGTGCAGGGGGAGTGCTCGATTAAAGATATCAAGGGCGGCGAGCGGGTGGCGAAGAAAGATGACATCGTCTTTTTTCCAGCCAAAGAATATTATCAATTGATCAATAAGGGGACCGGACCGTTGGTGCTGTTCGGTAACCGTTCCGAACCGTTCGGCATCGGCATCACCCGCGCCGAAGCCGCGAAATAAATCTCTACGTTCACAAACTTTTCCTAGGAGGACAATATGCCTAAGATCAAACATTTGGCCATTCGCACGGAAGATACCGGCAAGCTCGCGACCTTCTACATGGACGTCTTCGAGATGCAGATGCTACACAAGGAAAAAAACGAAGGCGGCGCGATTTTCCTGACCGACGGGTATTTCAATCTAGCGATCCTGCCCAATCATGAACAGAACGCGCCCAACGGTCTGTACCATTTCGGCTTCGAAGTGGAGAGCGGCGAGAAGATCGTCGACCGAATGAAAAAGGTCAACCCCAACAAATTGCCGAAAGGCCGTCCCAACGGCCGTCCCTACGCCGAGACCCGCGGCTCCGATCCCGATGGCAATTATTTCGACATCTCCGAGCATGGCTTTCAAAATGTCGTGCCGCTGGGCGAGAAAAAGAGCGACTAGTCAGCCGTAACGATAGCCGCTTCTCGTATCCTCGATTGTTCGGCGAGGGCGATACGGTCGCCGATCCAAGAGCGGAACAAACGGAGTCAGCGCGATGACGAGAATCACTTTGCCTCATGGCCGCCGACGGTTGTATGGCGCGTGTGGCATGTTCGTTATCCTCTCGCTGGTTTTTTGCCTCCCGAGTACTTCGAGCGGTCAGACTAAATCAAATCTGTCGTCCAGCGTGACCAGCGAAAGCATGACTCATGTCTGGGTGGCGCGCGAGCGCGGCTTGTTCAAAAAGTATGGCGTCGACATGCAGTTCGTACTCATGCCGCGCAATCCCTTGGCCATCGCGGCTTTGCTTGCGGGTGAAATTGACGCGGCGATCATCGGTCCCGGCCATCTCGTCAATGCTGGTCTGAGCGGCGCGGAGCTCGCCGGCATCGCCAACTTCAATCAGAAACTGGATTTTCGCCTAAACACGCGCCCCGATATCAAGAAGCCGGAAGACCTTCGTGGCAAACGGATCGCGGTCAGCGGTCCAGGATCAACGTCGCATCTGGTGTCGATGTTGGCGCTTCAAGGACTCAATCTCGACCCCGTTCAAGCGAAGATTTCTTTTCTGACGATACCGGGGACAGAAATGAACCGGCGCTTGGCCCTTGAGAGCGGCAGTGTCGATGCCACCACGCTAAGAGGCGCGATGGGCGAGGTCTACGCCAACAAAGGTTACACCTTGCTCTATAATTTGAATGCCGCCGGCGTGACCCTGCCGCAGAACATGATGGTAATTACGCGGCGCGCGGCGGCGACAAAGCCGCAGGTGATCGAAGGCCATTTGAAAGCCACGATCGAGGCGATCGCGATGATTAACGATCCGGCGAATAGGGAACTCGTGAGCCGGCTCTTGGCAACTAACCTGCGTTTGAGCAATCCGGCCGATATCGAGGAATCCTATCAAGCCGTGATCACCAACTATGAGCGCGCGCCGCACACCAGCGTGGAGGGAATGAAGCGGCTGCAAAAACTCTTAATCCAGCTCAACCCAAAGATCGCCGACGTGCGCGTCGAGACGCTCCTCGACAACTCGTTCATGAACAAGCTCGAAAGTTCCGGGTTCATTCAGGGCTTGTATAAAAAGAATTGATGATTCACTCGCTATAGTAATTGTCATCGAAGATGGAGAATTTTGCACCGTGAGAACGGAAAACATTCACGTAGTGGTTGTCGGCGGCGGCAGTGCCGCCTTTGAAGCGGCGGTGGCGGCCAAGCAAGCCGGCGCGCCGAAAGTCGTGATGTTGGAAAAAGCGCCGGAGCCGGAGTTTGGCGGCAACGCGCGCTATTCACACACCGGCTTTCGCTGGGTGTTTTCCGGCGCCGATGAGATCCGCCAATTTTTGCCGGATGTCGACGACGCGATGTTTGCGAAACTGAATTTGCCGGCCTATTCAGCGGAACTCTTTCACGGCGATTTGCAGCGGGTCACGCGCGGCCGCATCGACCAGACTTTAGCCGACGTGCTGGTGAGCCAGTCCAACGCGGCGATTCATTGGATGCGCGAGTTGGGCATCAAGTGGGAGATCGATAGTCATGTGGTGATCGACGGCCGCTATTATTTCGAGCCGGGATTGGTGGTCCATCCGGTCGGCGGTGTCGGCGGCGGACTGGGCCAATTGGGACAATGGCGCGAGATCGCGCTGGGCATGGGTGTCGACCTGCGCTACGAGTCGCGGGTCAAAGCGTTACTCGGCAACGACCGGCATATCGAAGGTGTCGTGGTCTCCGACCCCAACGAAGAATACGAAATCAAAAGCGGCTCAATCGTTCTTTGCGCCGGCGGCTTTCAGGCCAATGCGGAAATGCGCGCGCGCTATCTTGGGCCCAATGCCGATTTGATGAAGGTGCGCGGCAGCCGGCATGACACCGGCGAAGTGCTGATGATGACATTGGCCATGGGCGCCAAGGCCGCCGGTCATTGGCAAGGCGCCCACGCGACGCCGATCGATTCGACCTATCCCGACGTGGAGATCGGCAGCAAAGCCAATCGTTACGGTTATCCTTACAGCATCACGGTCAATACTCTGGGGCAGCGCTTTTTCGACGAAGGCGAAGCGCGCCATTCATATACTTACGCTAAGACCGGTTGGGCCGTGCTCGGTCAGCCTGGCGCGTTGGCGTATCAAATCTACGATCAGAAGACGATTCCGCTGCTTGGCAACCGTTACGAGTTCTCCACGCCTATAGAAGCGAAATCAATTGACGAGCTGGCCGGCAAGATCGGCATCGAGCCCACCGTGCTCAAACACACCGTCACGGAATTCAACAACGCGGCGCGCAAGGATGTCGTCTTCGATGCGACCAAACTTGACGGCAAGTGTACTGAGGGCATCACGCCGAAAAAATCCAACTGGGCTAGTCCAATCGACAAGCCGCCTTACTGGGCGTTTTCGATAACCGGCGGGGTGACATTCACTTTCGGCGGCTTGCAGATCAATACGCAGGCGCAGGTGTTAAATACTTCCGGCAATCCGATTCGCGGCCTGTTCGCCTCCGGCGATATCGTTGGTCTGTTCTTCCACAACTATCCGTCCTGCACCGGACAGACGCGCAATGTGGTGTTTTCGCGCTTGGCCGGAAGGAACGCGGCGGCGCAGGGGCTATAGCCCTTCGGGCATTGCAAATTGCATTTTTTAAAATAAGCAGATTGATGGGTATCGCTGCGCTCCACCCATCCTACACAGGCAAATTCACATTAAACAGTTTGTCCGGATAGATGGAGGAACTCGTGAGAACGGAAGACATCCCGGTGGTAGTTGTCGGCGGCGGCAGCGCCGCCTTTGAAGCGGCGGTGGCGGCGAAGCAAGCGGGCGCGCCTAAAGTCGTGATGTTGGAGAAGGCGCCGGAGCCGGAGTTCGGCGGCAACGCGCGTTATTCGCACACCGGTTTTCGCTGGGTGTTTTCCGGCCCGGAGGAGATTCGCAAGTTCCTGCCGGACATGGACGAAGAGCTGTTCGCCAAGCTGCATATCCCGGCCTATACCGCGGAACAATTTCACGCCGATCTGCAGCGGGTGACCAAGGGACGGATCAGCAAAGAACTGTCCGAGGTCTTGGTGACGCAGTCCACCGCGGCGATCCATTGGATGCGCGAAGTCGGCATCAAATGGGACATCGACAGCTATGTGATCATCGACGGGAAATATTACTTCGAACCGGGGATGGTGATCCATCCGCGCGGCGGCGTTGAGGGCGGACTGGATCAACTCATGCAGTGGCGCGAGATCGCCACCAAGATGGGCATCGAGCTGCGCTACGAGTCGCGGGTTGCGGCGCTGCTCGGCAACGACCGGCGAATCGAGGGTGTGCGTGTCTCGGATCCCAACGAAGAGTATGAAATTCGCGCCAACTCGGTGATTCTGTGCGCCGGCGGATTCCAGGCGAGCGCGGAGAAGCGGGCGCGCTATCTCGGCCCCAACGCCGATCTGATGAAGGTGCGCGGCAGCAAGCATGATACCGGCGAAGTGCTGATGATGGCCATCGACATGGGCGCCAAAACCGCCGGCCATTGGCAGGGCGCCCATGCGACGCCGATCGACGCGACCTTTCCCGATGTCGAGATCAGCAACAAGGCCAATCGCTACGGCTACACCTACGGCATCACCGTCAATTCTCTCGGCCAGCGCTTTTTCGACGAGGGCGAAGCGCGCCATTCCTACACCTACGCCAAGACCGGTTGGGCGGTGCTCGCGCAGCCGGGTGCCATCGCCTATCAAATCTACGATCAGAAGGCGCTGGGGCTTTTGAACAAGCGCTATTACGAATTTTCCCATCCCATCGAAGCGAACACGATTGAAGAGTTGGCGCAGAAGATCAGCATTGAGCCGATGATTCTCAAGCGGACCATCGACGAGTTCAACGGTGCCATCCGCAAAGACATCCCGTTCGATGCGACCAAACTGGACGGCCGCTGCACCGAGGGCATCACGCCGAAAAAATCCCACTGGGCCGATACCCTCGACAAACCGCCCTACTTCGCCTACGCGATTACCGGCGGTGTTACATTCACTTTCGGCGGCTTGCAGATCAATACCCAAGCCCAGGTGCTCAACACTTCGAACAATCCGATCCGCGGGCTATTCGCTTCCGGCGACATCGTCGGTTTGTTTTTTCATAACTATCCGTCCTGCACCGGTCAGACGCGCAATGTGGTGTTTTCCCGATTGGCTGGCAGAAACGCGGCGGCCCAGGGGCTGTGACGCCGCGGGACGCGGCGTATTTCAGATTTCAAATTGCCGATTGAATGCGTGAGGAGATTGATTCTGTCATTGCCTATGCGGACAAACTTACGCGTGGCTGAGCGGACGATGGGTATCGCTTCGCTCTCCCCGTCCGATATAAAGAATTTACCGCTGAGATTGATGTTTTGGACAGCGCTGCTGATGATCTGCGCCGGTGACGTTCATTCAGCCGAACAATTCTATGAGGGCAAAACGATTCAATTGCTGGTGGCGAGCGGACCCGGTGCCACCACCGATTTCGGTGCCCGTTTGGTGGGCCGCTTCCTGGGAAAACATATGCCGGGAAATCCCGGCGTGGTGGTGCGCAACATGTCGGGCGGCGGCGGGCTGATCGCGGCTAACTATCTCTACAATGTCGCCAAGCCGGATGGCTTGACGATATTGGCGGTGAGCCGGGCCAACTACATGGAGCAAATCATCGGCCGGCCCGAGAATAAGGCGGACTTTCGAAAATTCAATTGGATCGGCAGCTTCAACAAAGCGCCGATGATGGCGGCTTGCCGTTCGGACACCGAATATAAAAACATCGCGGCGATCCGCGCGGCGAAAACTCCGCCGCGCTTCGGCCAATCGGGCACCGGCAGCATCAGCTATATATTCGCCAACTTGATGGAGCGGCTGCTCGATATCAAGTTGAAAAACGTCACCGGATTTCAGAGCGGCCGCGACACCGATCTCGGTTTGGAACGGGGCGAGATAGACTGCCGGGCGACTTCCGATGTCACGGTGATTCGCGCGCCGTGGAATCGTTGGGTAAAAGAAAACTATGTCACTTTTATCATTCAGCAAGGGCCGGACAAAAGCCCGTTATTGCCGCCGGTACCCACGCTGGCGGAACTCGCGCGCTCCGAGACTAAACCCTATCTCAATTTAATGAATGTCATGCTCGCGTACACCGAGTTCGACCGCCCCTTCGCGGCGCCGCCGAGCGTGCCCAAGGAACGGGTGCAGATTCTGCGCGACAGCTTCGAACGGATGTTGAAGGATAGCGAGTTTACCGCCGAGGCGAAAAAGCTGCTCGACTGGGACGGCACGACCTTCATGAGCGGCGACCAGCTGCAAAAAAAAATCATCGCCGTCGTCAGTCAACCCGCCGATGTCGTCAAACGGGTGAAGGAAATCATGGCCGAATAGGAACCCCAAGGACGCAGCGGTAATTGTTTGTGACAGCGAGACTCAATCTTTCCATCGTGAAGACAATGGCGACTGCCCCTAAGTGGCTGGCGATGATTGACGCCGCACGAAATCGCCCGCGAGATTAACGGATTGACTGGCGCTGCGAATTCGACTCAGTAGTTGCAGATCTTGGGTGTTTTCACGACTCGAGGATCGCGTCGCGCAGCAGTTTCTGCGGTGCAACTGTTGAATCCGAGATTAGTCCCAGGCCAACGTCTACAGTTCAATCACGCCGACGCCTGCACGATTCACAACCTTCGTCCCATAACGTTTCGAGAGGCGCACGACTCGCTCGATCACCCGATTGGCCACTTCGCCTTCGGCGAGCACGGGGCGGCCGCGTTGCGGGCGCGGGCGGCCGAAACCTTGATCGATGGGGTAGATCTTAATGCTGGTCAATTTCTGCTTGCTGAACTCGCAGACCGGGAACATGTTTTCCCAGTAGGCGGGATCGCTGGGGTGGCCTTTTTTGCCGCCGTTGGTGCGGGCGTCGAGGAAGTCGGACGGCGTCGCCTTGAGGTCGAGATCGAAGCGCTCGTAGGCGTCGGCGGGAAAGAAGCCGACGGTTTCGTTTTGAAAGACGAAATTGCCGACGCTGTAAAAGATCGGTTTGCCATTATAAATTTCCACACCCATCGGGAAGTGCGAGCCATGGCCGACGAAAATGTCGGCGCCTTCGTCGATCGCCTGGTGGGCGAACTTGGTGACGAAATCGGCGGTCTCTTCCAACTCCGCCCGCGTGCTTGCGGTTAATAGACTGCTGCCGCCAAATTCATGACAATGAGCGCTGACGACGAGCCAGTCGGCCTGGCGGCGCGCTTCGCGGATCCAGCGTAAGTTATCCTGCAGGTCGCGCTGGTTGGCTTCGGTGGCGATGGCGAAACCTTCGCCGGGGACATAGCGATTGCCCAGCAGGTTCAACTCCGCGGCTTTCCCGTCGCCGATTTCTTTGTCGCTGTAAAAATGTTTGCGGGCGCGCTCGTTGCTCTTTTCAAAACCGAGACCTTGGCTAATCCGTTTCAGTTGTTCGAACGCCGCGGCGTCGACGCCGTAGGTGGTGGTGAATCCCAACGGATTGATGCCTGGGCGGCCGCGCAAATCGGGCCGCTGTTCGCCGGCTTGATTCCAGGGTCTGAAACGTAGCGGTGGCGGCGACCAGGGCGACGCGCCCATTGGGCGTGTCGAGATAACCGGGGGCGCGCGCTTCGGCGAGATTTTTTCCCGTGCCGGCGTGAACCATGCCGGCGGCGTCGAGATGCTTGAGATTGGCGAGCACGCCGTCTTCGCCATAGTCGAAGGCGTGGTTGTTGGCGCAGGAGACCAGATTGATGCCAAGCCATTGCAAGTCATCGAGGAGCTTGGGGTCCGTCGTCATGAACGTGCCCTGGGTGATCCCCGGTGTGCCTTCGTCCCAGGTGTGCACCGTGCCTTCGAGATTGGCGAAGCGGGCGTCGGCGCCGCGCAGGATCTCGCGCAGTTTGAGAAAACGCTCTTCGGTGAAGGGCGTTAACTTGCGTGTCAACATGGTGTCGCCGGCGAGGGCGATGGTGAAGTTGCCTTTTTCAGATTGGTAGGTCATCTCGGTCTCCTAAAATGACATCTCGATACGCAGTCACCTTATTTTAGCCCCATGACTTTGCGGTAGGTCTGGAAATATTCGTTGTAACGCGGCGCCAAGCTCATTGGCAGCGGCACGACTTTAGTTTTCGGCGCGGCGTCTTTAAGAATAGGCGAAGCGACGTCGGTGCGCGGCACGTGGTAGCCGGCGGCGGCGATCACTTCTTGGCCCTCGCGCGATAGCAGATAATCATTGAACAAACGCGCCGCGTTGGGATGAGGCGCGTCCTTGACTACCGCGAGGCCGAAGGTCAAACCAATGACCGGTTCGGCGCTGATCCATTCGATCGGCGCGCTTTCTTTTTTTAGCCGATCGACGCCGTTGGCGAAAGCGACCACCACCACCGCGCGCTCGCCGGCGGCGACTAAAGTTTGCAGCAGAGTGTGGCCGGTGCGAAACTGAATTTCCTGAGCCGCGAGCTTGCGCAGCAAGTCCATGGACTTCGCTTCGCCATAATACTGGATCATGCCGGCCATCCATTTACTCTCGTTGTCGTCCATTAAGAGCTGCCCCTTCCAACGGGGCTCGGTGAGATCCCAGAAGCTTTTCGGCACGTCGTTCGCCGCCACCATCTTCTTGTTGTAAGCGATCACGTTGAGTGTGGAGGCGGGCATCATCCAGAAACCTTTTTCATCGCGATACTCCGGCGGAAACGCCGACCGCTCCGGTGAGAAGTAGCTTTCAAAGAGGCCTTTTTGCAGCACGCCGTAGAAATCGAAAGCGGATTGTTGGACGACATCGGCGCGGACTTTGCGCGCTTGGGCTTCAGCGACGAGCCGGGTGGCCATCCGTTCCGAGCCGATGCGCGTGGCGTCTACTTTGACAAACGGGTATTTTTTTTCGAAGCCGGCGACGATGCGTTGCGAAGATACCGCTTCCATGGAGCCATAGAAGACGACTTGCCCTTCTTTCTTGGCGCCGTCGATGAGCGCTTGCGCCCATGCTGGCGAGCTCGCGAACAGCACCCAAGTAAGGCAGAAGCAAATTCTTGCCGAAAAACTCTGCGCCATCGAGAACCTCCCGCCGGGACCGCGATTAGGTTGTGATGATTAACATCGAATCTCGGCTAGCGTCAATCGCCAATGGTTTTCGCGTCAAGTGTGAAATGCAACGCGTGGGGAACCCCCAGAGACCGACTTTACCTTGACAACTCCGCGCATTTCCAATACAAAATTCAATAGATTGAAGGATCAAAGCGCGCCCAAGAATCCATACCTTTTCGGTCCGGGAAGGTATGGTTTTTTTTAATAGCACTCATGACATGAACCATCCTTATTTGCCCTTGCTGGTGATGTTCGCGGTTGCGAGCGTGATTGTCCTCGCTTTGCTGACGGTTGCTTCGCTGTTCGGCCCCAAATCGAGCAATGCCGCTAAAGCAGAACCCTTCGAATCCGGCAATCCACCCCAAGGCGACGCGCGCATCCGTTTCTCGGTGCGATTCTACCTGGTCGCCATGTTGTTTCTGATTTTCGACCTGGAAATCGTGTTTCTTTATCCCTGGGCGATCTATTTTCGCCAGTTGGGGGTCTTCGGTCTGGTGCAGATGGGCATCTTCCTGGTCATCCTGGCCATCGGTTATGTTTATGTCTGGAAAAAAGGCGCCCTTGAGTGGGATTGATCGTTCATGGCTGAAGCGAGCCCCCAACTTCAACATATCCAAGATCGGCTTGGCGCCAAAGTACTCAGCCTGACCGAACCCCAGGGAGACCACGTCGTCGCTTTGGATCGTGCCGGTTTGAGAGAAAGCTTTCGCTTGCTCAAGGAAGATCCTGAGCTTAGTTTCAATTTCCTTTCCGACATCACGGCGGTCGATTATTGGCAAAAGCAGGAGCCACGCTTCGAGGTGGTTTATCAGTTGGTCTCGCTCCAGCAGCGCCGCCGACTGCGCGTTCGCGTCGGTGTGCCGGAAAGCGACGCGGTGGTCGATTCGCTGACGCCGCTGTGGCGCGGCGCCAACTATCTCGAGCGCGAAGTTTGGGATCTCTACGGCATTCGCTTTAGCGATCATCCAGATTTGCGGCGCATCTTGCTCTACGACGAATTCATCGGCCATCCGCTGCGCAAGGACTATCCGGTTAACCAGTGCCAGCCGCGCGTGCCCGAACGCCATGTCGACGGCACTTTCGTCGACGAGCGGTCCCGTAACAAGCTCCTGCGCTTGCAGAAAACTTTGGCGAAAAAGAACTAGCATCGCTGCCCGAACAACTCGATGAAAGCCGATAACCCAGAGCTGCCGCATGAGATCATGGAGTTGCAGATGGGACCGTCCCATCCGGCGACCCATGGCACCATCAAGTTCAATCTCAAGCTCGAAGGCGAAAAAGTCCTCGACTGCGATGTCGAATTGGGTTTTCTTCACCGTGGCTTCGACAAGAGCTGCGAACAGGCGACCTGGACCCAAGTCATTCCCTACACCGACCGGCTCAATTATGCCTCGTCGTTGATCAACAACGTCGGCTACGCGCTGGCCGTGGAGAAACTGATCGGCGCGGAAACGCCGCCGCGCTGCCAGTATATTCGCGTCATCATCAGCGAGCTGGCGCGGCTCTTCGATCATTTAACCTGCTGCGGCATGGCCGCGTCGGAGTTGGGCGCGATCACCGTCGGTTTCTATATGATCGAAGCCCGCGAGCTGCTCACCCGCATCATCGAAAATCTCACCGGCGCCCGGCTGACCGTGACCTATGTGCGCATCGGCGGGCTCAAGCATGACCTGCCCCAGGATTTCGCCGAACACGTGACGGCGGCTTTCACAACGATCCGCAAGCTGCTGGACGATTGCGACCGCTTGCTGTCGCGCAACCGAATCTTTCTCGACCGTATGTCCAATGTCGGGGTGATCTCCAAGGAATCGGCACTCGATCACAGCCTCACCGGACCGATCCTGCGCGCCACCGGCGTCGACTACGATGTCCGCAAGGCGTTTCCCTATTTGGTTTACGATAAATTGGACTTCGAAATCCCAGTGGGCAGCCACGGCGATAACTACGATCGCTTCCTGTGCCGGCTCGGTGAGATCCAGCAGAGCATGAAGATCGTCGAGCAGGCGCTCCAGCAATTGCCTGTCGGTCCGGTGTGGATCGACGATGCGCGATTCGTCCTGCCGGAAAAAGAAAAAGTTTACGGCAGCATCGAAGGCTTGATGCATCATTTCAAAATCATCATGGAAGGCGTTCAGGTGCCGGCGGGGGAGACCTATAGCGCCGTGGAAGGCGGCAACGGCGAGTTAGGTTTTTACATCGTCAGCGACGGCGGCGGTAAGCCCTATCGCTTACGCGTGCGGCCGCCGTGCTTCATCGCCATGGGCGCGTTTGCCGAAATGATCAAAGGTTACATGGTGGCGGATATCGTGCCGACGTTCGGCATGATTAATATGATCGGCGGGGAATGTGATCGGTAGATTAGGATAGTCGAGGATGGGAGGATGGAGGATAGAGGAAATACGAGGATTTGAGGTCTTTCGTTCAATCTTCCATCCTCGATTTTCCATCCTCGGCCCGTAACAACATGGCATTAGAATTTTCACCTGAGACGCTGAAAACTTTTGAAGCGACAATCGCGCGCTATCCGGAGAAGGAAGCGGCGATGCTGCCGGTGCTTTATTTGGCTCAGCGCGAGTTTGGCCATCTCGGGCCGGAGGCGATCGAATATGTCGCCAAGCTGATGGGCCAGGTGCCGGCGCGCGTCTATGGCGTGGTGAGTTTTTACAGCATGTACAACATGAAGCCGATCGGGCGCCACCATATTCAGGTTTGCCGTACGCTTTCCTGCGCCTTGCGTGGCGCCGAGGAAGTGACGGCGTTTCTCAAGAAGAAACTTGGCATCGAATGCGGACAGACCACCGCGGATGGCAGGTTCACGCTGGCGGAAGTGGAGTGTTTGGCCTCTTGCGGCACCGCGCCGATGATGCAAGTGAACGACGACTATTATGAAGACTTGACCGAAGAGAAGATCGAGCAAATTCTCGACGGAATGAAATGAAAGTTCCCAAGTCAAAATGATAATGCAGAATGCAAAAGTGAAAATGAAAGATTCCGGAGCATTTTGCATTCTTCATTTTGCATTTTGACTTAAATATTCATGGAAAAGCTACTCCTCCGCAATATCGGCGTTCCGGGCTCGCACACGCTGGCAACTTATCAGTCCCGTGGCGGCTACGGGTCTTGGCGCAAGGTCGTCGAGACCTTGAAGCCGGAACAGCTGATCGAGGAAGTCAAAGCTTCCGGTCTGCGCGGCCGCGGCGGCGCAGGATTCCCCACCGGCATGAAGTGGAGTTTCGTTCCCAAGGACAGTCCCAAGCCGAAATATTTAGTCTGCAACGCCGACGAGAGCGAACCGGGAACCTTTAAAGACCGCTTGCTGATCGAGCAGGATCCCCACGCGCTTATCGAGGGCACGATGATCGCCGCCTTCGCGATTCAGTCGCATACGGCGTTTATTTACATTCGTGGCGAGATGGTGTTTGGCACGACCAGGTTGGAGCAGGCGGTCGCCGAAGCGTACCAAGCCGGTTTGATCGGTAAAAATATCTTTGGTACCGGCTACGACTTGGATGTCATCGTGCACCGTGGCGCGGGGGCTTATATCTGCGGCGAAGAGACCGCCTTGCTGTCTTCTCTTGAAGGCGGCCGCGGCTGGCCGAAAGTCAAACCGCCATTCCCGGCTACTCACGGCCTGTTCGGCTGTCCGACGGTGGTGAACAACGTCGAAACGTTAGCCGCTTTGCCATGGATTCTCGAGCGCGGCGCCGCGGCATACTCGGCCATGGGTACGGAGAAAAGCAAGGGGACGAAGCTGTTCAGCGTCAGCGGCCATATCGTCCGGCCGGGGGTCTACGAAGTCGAGATGGGCTACCCGTTCAAGAAATTTCTCGAAGAGGACTGCGGCGGCGTGCCCAACGGCAAGAAATTAAAAGGCGTCATCCCCGGCGGCGCCTCGATGCCGGTGTTGAAGCCCGATGAGATCGAAAAAGTAAATCTCGATTACGAATCGGTGGCGGCGGCCGGCAGTCTGCTCGGTTCCGGCGGCGTCATCGTCATGGACGAGACTGTCTGCATGGTGCGGGCGGCATGGAACATCGCGCGCTTTTACGCCCATGAATCCTGCGGCCAATGCAGTCCCTGCCGCGAAGGCTGCCACTGGATGGAAAAGATTTTTTACCGCGTCGAACATGGCGGCGCACAAAAGAACGATTTAGATCTGATTCTCAACATTGCCGGCAACATCGCCGGCAATACGATTTGTCCGTTTGGCGATGCCGCGGCGATGCCGGCGGGAGCGTTTATCAGAAAGTACCGCGACGAGTTCGAAGCGCATATCGCGGCGGGGAAATGCACGGTGCGAGGCTAGGAATGGAGTATCGGAGTGATGGAGTGATGGGTCCGGACGCAATACTCCAACACTCCAGTACTCCATCACTCCAATCTTCATTATGGATCCAGTAAAGATCATCGTTGACGGCCAAGAAGTCGTCACCAGCAAAGGCAAGACCGTGATTCAGGCGGCGGCCGAGGCCGGCGTGGCGATCCCGCACTACTGTTATCACCCGAAGCTGTCCATCGCCGGCAACTGCCGCATGTGCATGGTCGAGATCGAAAAAATGCCCAAGCTGCAGATCGCCTGCAATACCCAGGTGACCGAGGGCATGTCGATCCTGACCCAAAGTCCCAAGGTGGTCGCGGTGCGCAAAGCGGTGTTGGAATTTCTGCTGATCAATCACCCGGTGGATTGCCCGATCTGCGACCAGGCCGGCGAGTGCCAGTTGCAGAATTACTACATGGAGCATAACCGCGAGGAGAGCCGCCTCGAAGTCGGCAAGATCCACGACCGCAAGAAAACCATCTTTGGCCCCAATGTGGTTTTCGACGGCGAGCGCTGCATCAAGTGCACCCGCTGCGTGCGCTTTTGCCAAGAGATCACCAAGACCCATGAGCTGGCGGTGATCAACCGCGGCGATCACTCGACGATTTCGCTGTTCGACGATGCCGTGCTCGACAACCCGTTATCCGCCAACGTCGTCGACATCTGCCCGGTGGGCGCGCTCACCGACCGGGATTTTCGTTTCAAGGTGCGGGTCTGGTATTTAGACAAGACCCCGTCCATCTGTCCAGGCTGCAGCACCGGCTGCAACATCAGCGTCGAGGCCTATCAAAACAAAATTGCGCGCTTCAAACCGCGCCAGAACGAAGCGGTCAACAGCCACTGGATCTGCGACGAGGGGCGTTACTGTTTTCACGATCTCGCCGGCGGCGAGCGGCTGACCACGCCGCTGATTCGCCAGGAAGGCGGACTGGTACCGGCGACTTGGGAGGCGGCATTGCAAGCCGTGGTCAATGGTCTGCGCGGCGCGCAGCCGCTGGCGGGAATTCTTTCCGGCCGCAGTACCAACGAGGAGGCATACTTATTCGCCAAGCTAGTGCCCAAGCTCGCCAACGATTGTTCCATGGAAGTTTTTTATCAGGAACGCCAACTCACCGAAGTTCAAAAGATTCTGATGAGCCCGGACCGCTCGCCGAATTTCCGCGGCGCCCGCGATATGGGAGTTAGTTGCAGCGGCGGTTTCGCGGGGCTGATGCAAGCATTGGCCGGTAATCATTTTTCCAGCGCCTTCATCGTCGGCGAGGACTTGCTCGGCGCCAATGGCGACAGCGCGAAGATTCGCAGCGCTTTAGAGAAACTTAGTTTCCTGGTGGTACAAGATACCAAGCTGACCGAGACCGCCAAGTTAGCCCAGGTGGTTTTACCGGCGGCGCATTTTGGCGAGAAAGAGGGCACCTACACCAATCGCCAGGGCCGGGTGCAAAAGCTTAATGCCGCCGTGATCTGCCCCGAAGGGGCGCGCCAAGACAGCGAGATTTTTATACGCTTACTCGATGGCGCGGGGCAAAAGCTCGACTATGCGACGCCCGGCGACATTTTCACGGCGTTGACCAAGGAAGTGATCGCCTACAATGGACTAACCTACGACTCGATCGGCGATCAAGGGTATGAATTGGGAAGTGGCGGTGGCGCAGCGTCATGATCGTCGACCTCGCGATTATCATTCTTAAAGCTGTGCTGGTTGTCGGTATGGTGCTCAACCTCGCCGGCGTTCTCGGCTGGATCGAGCGCAAGGGCAGCGCGCTGATCCAAGACCGCATCGGCGCCAACCGGGCGTCGATTTTAGGTTTCGCCGGTATGGGTCTCGTCAATACGTTGATCGCCGATCCGCTCAAGTTTCTTTTTAAGGAAGACTTCATTCCGCCCACGGGCGACCGCTTCTTGCACACCTTGGCGCCGTGCATGGCGCTGTTCCCGGCGCTGGTCACCTTCGCGGTCATTCCGTTTGGCGATGTCCTCAACATCGGCGAGCGCTCGATCAACCTGCAAGTGGCCAATCTCAACATCGGCATACTCTACGTCTTCGCCATGGGCTCGCTCGGTGTCTACGGCATCGTCATCGGCGCCTGGGCGTCGAACAATAAATTTTCCATGCTCGGCGGCGTGCGCGGCTCGGCGCAGATGATCTCCTATGAAATCGCCATGGGCTTATCCGTCATGGGCGTCTTGATGGTTTACGGGACGTTAGAGCTGCAAGACATCGCCCGCGGCCAGGGCGCGCTGATCCGCGATCTCATGCCCAGCTGGCTGAGTTTCTTAAGTCCAATCGTCGGTTGGCTACCGGCCTGGGGGATTTTTCTCCAGCCGCTGGCCTTTTTGCTTTTTTTTACCGCCGCGGTGGCGGAGACCAAACGCATCCCGTTCGACTTGCCGGAAGGGGAGTCGGAGTTGGTCGCCGGCTATCATGTCGAGTATTCCGGCGGCAAGTTCTTGATGTTTTTTGCCGGTGAGTTCGCTGAGGTTGTCACCGTCGCGGGTTTGGTGACGACGCTGTTCTTCGGCGGCTGGCAGGTGCCCTATCTTTTGCGCGACGGTTTCCATTTCCCCTGGGGCGGCACCTGGCTGCTGCCGCATGTCTTTATCGTCCTGCTGCAGGTGACGGCATTCACCGTCAAAGTGATTTTTTTCTGCTGGCTGCAGATCTTATTGCGCTGGAGTGTGCCGCGCTTTCGCTACGACCAGGTCATGCGCTTGGGTTGGAAAATGCTTTTGCCGCTGGCACTGCTTAACGTCGTCGCCACGGCGATTTGGATCCTGGCGGCACAGTGAACGATTGAATCCATGGATACCGCGAGTCTGATTTTCTACCTGTTGGCCACCTTGCTGGTGATCGCGTCGCTGCTGGTGGTGTTTTTGCGCAACGTCGTGCACTGCGCCATGGCGCTGGTTTCGGCGCTGCTCTTGATCGCGGTGTTGTTCGTCACTTTGCAGGCGCCCATGGTCGGGGTGTTGCAGGTGATGGTCTATGCCGGCGCAATCATGGTCTTGTTTCTTTTCGTCATCATGCTTCTCAACCCGGCCGCGCTGGAACGGCAGCGCGGCCTATGGTGGGGCTTCGGCACAATGCTCGCGCTGATGTTGGCCGGTGTGTTGGTGCCTTTGGTGATGATCAACGATTTGCCGGCCGATCCGGTGGCGGCCACGGAGTTGTTCGGCAGTCCCGAAATGTTGGCTAAAAGTTTGTTCAGTGATTTTGTTCTGCCCTTCGAAATCGCCTCGGTGTTGTTGCTGGTGGCGATCATCGGCGCGGTGGTTTTGGCCAAGCGAGAAAATTGAGTTCCATGATTGCGCTGCATTACTATCTGATTCTAAGCGCGGTGGTCTTCGCCATCGGCGTCGTCGGCGTGCTGATCCGGCGCAATCTGATCGTCATTCTCATGTCCATCGAGCTCATGCTCAACGCCGTCAACCTGACTTTTATCGCGTTCTCACGCTATCTGGGCTCGACCGACGGCCAGGTGGCGGTGTTTTTCGTCATGGCGGTGGCCGCCGCTGAAGCTGTGATCGGCCTTGCCATCATCATATCCGTCTATCGCCATCGCCAATCTTTGGATCCCCAGGAGATGCAGCTGCTCAAATGGTAGAGACTAGTCAAAACCTGTATGAGCACCGATCTGCTGCGCTGGATTCCGCTGATTCCGCTGTTGGGCAGCGTGATCAATTTGTTCTTTGGCCGCGCCCTGGGCAAGCAAACTGCCGGCGCTCTGGCGTCGGCGGCGGTGGGCGCATCGTTCGCGCTGGCTTTCTATATATTTTGGCAGCTGCCGGCAACGGGAATTTTTCGCGATCTGGTTTATACCTGGATTCAGTCGGGCTCTTTTCAGGTCAATCTCGCCTTTCAAGTCGATGCCCTGACGGCGGTGATGCTGCTCATCGTCACCGGCATCGGTTTTTTAATCCATCTCTATTCCTTGGGTTACATGGGCCATGACCCGGACATGGTGCGCTTTTTTATCTACCTCAACCTGTTTATCTTTTTCATGCTTGTGCTGGTCATGGGCGACAATCTGCTCTTGCTGTTTGTCGGCTGGGAGGGCGTCGGTCTCTGTTCTTATCTTTTGATCGGCTTCTGGTACCACGATCACAACAATACCATCGCCGGCAATAAAGCGTTCATCGTCAACCGCATCGGCGACTTGGGTTTCATCCTCGGCATTTTCGTTTTGGTGGCGGAGTTGGGCCGCCAGGGCATTTGGACTTTGGACTTCGTCGAATTGCAGCAGGCATGTGAAGCTGCTGCAACCCGGCACGATCACGTTGATTACCTTTCTGCTTTTTATCGGCGCCACCGGCAAATCGGCGCAGCTACCGCTGTTCGTCTGGCTGCCCGATGCCATGGCTGGGCCGACGCCGGTGAGCGCGTTGATTCACGCCGCCACCATGGTCACCGCCGGCGTCTATATGACGGCGCGGCTGCATTTTCTCTTCGCCTTGGCGCCGGCGACCTTGGCGGTGATCGCCGTGATCGGCGCGGCGACGGCATTTTTCGCCGCCACCATCGCGCTGACCCAGAACGATATTAAGAAAGTCCTGGCCTACTCGACGGTGAGCCAGTTGGGTTACATGTTTCTCGCCGTCGGCATGGGCGCCTTTGGCGCGGCGATCTTTCATGTCTTCACCCATGCATTTTTCAAAGCTTGCCTGTTCTTGGGTTCGGGCAGTGTGATCCACGCCCTCGGCGGCGAGCAGGATATGCGCAAGATGGGCGGCCTCAAGACGCATATGCCCAAGACCTACTGGACCTATGTCGTCGCCACGCTGGCGATCGCCGGGGTGCCGTTCACCGCCGGTTTTTTCTCCAAAGATTTGATTCTCTGGCAGACCTTCAGCCATGGCGCAGGAATCTTGTGGGGCGTCGGGCTAATCACCGCGGGCATGACCGCGTTTTACATGTTTCGTCAACTATTCATGGTCTTTCACGGCGAGTGCCGCGCCGATGACCATGCCAAGGCGCATCTGCATGAATCGCCGGCGGTGATGACTTGGCCGCTGATGATTCTTGCCGTCGGTTCGATCTTCACCGGCTGGTTGGGCGCGCCGGAATATCTCTGGGGCAGCCGTTGGGACCATTGGCTAGCGCCGACCTTTGGCGCGGTCGCGGAACATCATGGTACCGTAAGCACCGAATTATTGGTGACCGCCCTGACTTTGGCCGTGGTGGCCGCGGGAATTTATCTCGCTTACCTCATGTACGGTAAGCCTGGGGCGCAGACCGCGCAGCAGACAGCCAACGGCATTTTCTACGACATTTCGCTTAACAAATATTACGTCGACGAAATTTACGATTTTGTTTTCGTCCGTCCGTTCACCGCGCTGGCGAAATTTTTCGCCAGCATCGTCGATCCTTGGGTGATCGACGGCGCGGTCAATGGCCTGGCCGCCACGGTGCGCGGTTTTAGCACCGTCTGGCGCGGTTTGCAGACCGGTAACGTACAGCACTACGCGGCGATGTTTTTGGTCGGCGCCCTGGCGCTGCTCGCCTACTACCTCGGACAACTGTCATGATGTCAGCCCAGGGTTTCGGAGATTTGACTCTGCTACTCGCCATCCCGGTGATCGGCGCGGCGGTGTTAGTGTTTTTGCCGCGGCGCCAGTCGGCCGGGCTGTTCTCCTTTGCATTGCTCGCCAGCGCGGTGGCGTTTCTCTGGTCGCTAAAAATTCTCGACCGCTTCGACGGCACTAATGGCGAGATGCAGCTGGTCGAGCGGGTGGCGTGGATGCCGGCCTTTGGCATTCAATATATTCTCGGCATCGACGGCATCAGCATTTTTCTGGTTTTGCTCACGACTTTTCTCATGCCGCTGGCGCTGTTGGCTTCCTGGTCGGTGCGCGACAAGGTCAAAGAGTATTTGATTTTTATGCTGCTCTTGGAAACCGGCATGCTTGGCGCGTTCTTAGCGCTCGATCTGGTGCTGTTCTATGTCTTCTGGGAAGTGATGCTGGTGCCGATGTATTTTTTGATCGGTGTGTGGGGCGGCACGCGGCGCATCTATGCGGCGGTGAAATTCGTCCTGTTCACCATGGCCGGCAGTTTGCTCATGCTGGTGGCGATTATTTATCTGGCCACACGCCACGCCCAGGTCACCCAGGTGCTGACCTTCGATGTCTTGCAACTCTATGACCTGCATCTGCCGGTTGAGCAGCAAACCTGGCTGTTCCTCGCTTTCGCGTTGTCGTTCGCTATCAAGGTCCCGCTGTTTCCGTTTCATACCTGGCTTCCTGACGCCCATGTGGAGGCACCCACCGCCGGATCGGTGATTCTTGCCGGCGTGCTGTTGAAGCTCGGCACCTACGGCTTTTTGCGCTTCGCCATGCCGCTCTTTCCCGACGCGGCGATCGCGCTGATGCCCTACCTGGTCGCCCTGTCGGTCATCGGCATCATCTACGGCGCGGTGGTGGCGATGATGCAGAGCGACATTAAGAAGCTCGTCGCCTATTCGTCGGTCAGCCATTTGGGTTTCGTCATGCTCGGACTCTGCGCCCTCAACATGCAGGGCGTGCAGGGCAGCATCTATCAAATGCTCAGCCATGGCCTGTCCACCGGCGCGCTGTTTCTCATGGTCGGCATGATCTACGACCGCCGCCATACGCGGATGATCGTGGAGTTTGGCGGGCTGTGGAAACAGATGCCGGTGTTTTCAGCTTTGCTTCTGGTCGTGACCTTTTCGTCCATCGGGCTGCCTGGCCTGAACGGTTTCGTCGGCGAGTTCCTGATCTTGCTCGGATCGTTTAGCGTGACCCCGCGCTGGACCGCGGTGGCCGCCACCGGCGTGATTCTTGGCGCGATCTATATGCTGTGGATGTTTCGCCGGGTGATCTTCGGACCGCTCAACAACCCGGAGAATCAAAAGCTGCAAGATCTAAATTGCCGGGAATGGGTCATTTTAGCGCCGATCATTTTCTTGATCCTCTACATGGGTGTCTATCCGCAGCCGTTCTTGAGCCGCATGCAGCCGGCGGTGGACGTTAATTTGAAACGAATCTTCACCATGCCAGTCATACCGGTGGCTGCCCAATCCGGTGTCAGCGCGGAGCGCAAGAACGATGGACGTTAATCTCCTGCCTCTGCTCCCGGCGCTGCAAGTGCTGGTCGCCGCATTGGTGGTCACCATGCGCGATCTGTTCATCAAGGACGGCGAGCCGCGCGGGGTCTTGGCGCTCTACAGCCTCATCGGACTCGCTCTGGCCGCGGCTGAGGTCCTGTTGTTGATCGGCGGCGGGCAGGAAAGCGCGTTCAACGACAGCTATCATGCTCGACCGCTTCGCGTTGTTTTTCGCGATGATTTTTATCATGGCGGCAGCGCTGACCATTCTCACCTCGATCCATTATGTGCGCCAGACCGGCATCCGCGAGGGTGAATTTTACGCCCTGATCCTGTTCGCCACCGTGGGCATGATCGTCATGGCGGCGGCCAACGATTTGATGGTTTTCTTTCTTGGCTTGGAGACCATGTCGATCGCGGTCTACGTGCTCACCGGCATGTGGCGCGCCAACGGCCGCTCCAGCGAAGCGTCGATGAAATATTTCATCATGGGTGCGTTCGCCACCGGTTTCTTACTCTATGGCATCGCCTTGATTTACGGCGCCACGGGTTCGACTAATTTAACCCAAATCTCCGCTTATCTGCTCGACCAGCCCACCGAGTGGCCGGTCTATCTGATCGGCGGCGGATTCTTGCTGCTGATCGGCTTTGCCTTCAAAGTCGGCGCGGTGCCGTTTCATTTCTGGGTGCCGGATGTCTACGAGGGCGCGCCGACGCCGGTGACGGGTTTCATGTCGGTGGCGGTCAAAGCCGCCGCTTTCGCCGCCTGGGCGCGCATCCTGCTCTACAAGCTCTCGCCGTTGGACAGCGACTGGGTTTTTCCCCTCTGGATCATCGCCATCGGCACCATGACTCTGGGTAACCTGCTGGCGATCACCCAACCTAGCGTCAAACGCATGCTGGCTTATTCCAGCATCGCCCATGCGGGATATCTGCTGATTCCCATTGTGGTCGGCGTCGAGTGGGGCGGGCTGCCGCTGCTGTTCTATCTGCTCACCTATTCATTCATGACCATGGGCGCCTTCGCCGTGCTCAGCAGCATGGCGGAGGTTGACGAGCCTCGTGATAGTTATAGCGACTTTGCCGGCTTGGGCTTCAAGCGGCCGTTCTTGGCGCTGGCCATGACGCTGTTCATGCTATCGCTCGCCGGTTTTCCGCCGCTCGCCGGTTTCACCGGCAAGTTCTATGTTTTCCGCTCGGCGGTTTTATCCGGCCATTTGGATCTCGCCATCATCGGCGTGCTCAATAGCCTGCTGTCGGTGATTTTTTATCTGCGCGTCGATTGTCGCGATGTACATGGAAGAGGGCGGCGCTGAAGGAAAATCGTTTCGCCAAGCGCCGTTCGTTTACATCGCTATCGCCATCGCGCTGATCGGCACGATCTATTTAGGTATTCTGCCAGCCGATGCTCTCGACTGGAGCCGAATGGCCTTCAGCTCGTTGGAATAATACTCATTCATCACGAAGGACACGAAGCTCACGAAGTTCGGAACGTTAATCATCCGAAACCTTCGTGTCCTTCGTGCCTTCGTGGTCAAAACAATCTCTGTGTTTGAAAAAACCGGTTAGTTCGCTTTGACGAAGAAGCCAATCGCCACCGGTACTTCGGAGGTGCCGGGCACCGATTCTTCCAACCTGCCTGATTTGAAGTAGAGCTGGGCGGAACCGCCGCCATCGAGATTCAATAACTCCGGGGTGTCCAGTTGCCATTTGGCGTTGGCAAAGAGCTCTTGCAGCTCGACGAAACTCAAGCCGCCGAGCACGGCGTCGGTCACCGCGATGACGATGCGGCCGGCTTTGTCCATGCCGAGCACGGCTCGGCGGGCGTAGCGGCCGAGGCTGCGCAAAGTCTCCACCGGCGCGCCGTGGTTTAACAACAGTGGCCCGGACTGGAGCGCTTCGCTCGCCTGGACGGGCGAGAAATCGTCGCGATGCATGACCTGCGGATTGCCATCGGCGACCGCGAAAACGCCGGTGTAGAGTGCGTGTTTGGAGACTGCGCGATTGATTTCATTGTTCCGCGGTTTTCAGATAGGCCAGCGGCCGGCCGCGCTCGTCGAAATAGTTGGCATTGATCGCCGCGATGGCGCCGCTCTTTTCAACGAAGTCTTTTACCGTGGCGCCTTTCAATTGGAAATCGCCGCTCGACAGAATCCGCGCACTGATGATTTTAGGATCGAAGCGCAAAAGTCTTCAGTTCCAGCGTGTAGTTTGGCTCGGCGCGCTGGAAGGCGATCTTGCGCTGCTCGACGCCTTTCTGAATGGTTCGCCAGCTACCCAAATCGGTGGCGCTGAGAGTCCCGCTGATCTTGAATCGCCCAGCTGTTTGACCCTGCAGCGGCACAGTTTGAAAAAACAGCGCCAAAACAATCAGCGCAGATGTGAAGGGGAACCGCTTCATTGTCTGTAAAAGCATAACAAACCGACGCCAAAAGAACAGTCATGCCGCAGGTTGCTTCTCTTAGCGAGTTCCTGCTAACTGGACGAGCTGGCAAATCAATCTTGGAGGTTATCGTGGGTAAAACATTTCGAATGATTGTTCTTTTCTGCTTAGTCGCGGCATTACCGGCTTGCGGCAACAAGGAGGATCAGGCGGCGCGCGACGAAGCGGCCAAGCAGGCGATCCAACAAGGCGCGCAGAAAGAACAGAAGATGATGGAAGGCATGGTCAAGGGCGTTGAGACCGTCGAAAAGAAGATGACCGAGGCGAAGGAAGAGACGAAAAAGTAAACTTACTTCGTCCATGTTCCAGTTCCGAACTGCAAACCGGCATCGCCTATGCGCTGCTCGCCGGTGTGTTCTGGGGCATCGGCCCGCTGCTTTTGAAGCGTGCGTATAGTCAATAGTTTTGTTCACCACGAAGGCACGAAGGTTTCGTAGGGTGCGCTTCGCGCACCGGTTAATCTCGGATTGTCTCGCGCAAAGGACGCCAAGGTCGCAAAGTGACGGGCCGAGGCCCGTCATCCCGAGGGAATACGAGGGATCTCGGAAAGATTTCTCCCTTCGGTCGAAATGACATGTTTGCCTTACCTTTGCGCGCTTAGCGCGAGCAATATCCGAATCCCCGAGATCGTTATTTATTAGGCGTGATTTCGAAAACCACGCGTTCTAACTGCGGCGGCGAGTCGCGCAGGGTCAGCACCTGTTTGCGCAGCGCCTCATCGGTCACCTGCTTGGCTGTGCAGGAAAACTTCTCGCCTTTAGCCGTGATATCGACGGCGCTATTCTTGATCATGTTCTGACACCAGTGTTTGCCTTGTACTCTGGTCGACGTGGCGTAGAAGTTTCCCTGGAAAAAGAGAAAACGCAGCTTAACGGCGCGCGGCCAAGCCGCTCTTGCGGCCGATGGTCGTGAGATCGGCAACCAGGGTGGAGCCGTCTTTGAGGTTCATGGGCCGGAATATACGTTCAACTTCGATATGACACAAGCTTTGCCTACCTTGACTCCCTCGCGGATCGAGGGATAAGCTTGGCGGCGATTAGACAATTTTAAATTCTACGACAACCGCAGTGGAGGCGTGATGGCAGCCAAGAAATCGACGGGAATCAGTGCAACCATGATCAAGTTCGGCGGCGGCATTAGCGCCGCGCGGGCTTTGCCCAAGGCTAAAGGTAAACGGCCGGCGGTGATTATTCTTCACGAGCGCTATGGCGTCGATCAGCATACCAAAGATCTGACCGCCAAGCTGGCCCAAGCGGGCTTTGTCGGCTTGGCGCCGGATCTGTTTCATCGCTTCACCGGCGACCGCAAGGCGGTATTGCGCGGCGAGCAGCGCGTAGACCTCACCGATGATGGCGCGCTGGCCGATCTGAACGCGGCGGTGGAATATCTCAAAAGACTGAAACAAGTTGACGGCTCGCGGATCGGCATCATCGGCGTCTGCCAAACTGGCCGTCAACCGGTGCTGCTGGCGGCCAAGCGCGATGACATCGCCGGTGCCGTGGTGCTCTACGGCGCGGTCGGCGGCCGTGAGTGGCAAGGTAACGAACTGCGGCCTACTCCGATAGACGAGCTGGTCGCCCAGGTGAACTGTCCGGTCCTGGGGATTTTCGGCGAGGCGGATCATATTATCTCCGTCGACGATGTCGCGCGCTTCCGCAACTGCTTCGAGAAATCGAAGAAGAGCTGCCACATCCGCATCTATCGCGACGCGCCCCATGGTTGGCTCAACGACACCATGCCGGGACGCTATCGCAAAGAAGCCGCCAACGACGCGTGGAAGCTGATGATGGCGTTTCTGAAAAAATGTTTTGCCGGCGGCTGGGATAAGAATCGGATTTTCTGCACTTACGAAAGCGACTATTCGACGACCTACGATTTCAAGCAAAAATGTTCGGATGGAATAGCGGGGGTCATGATGCATTTACTACAGAGCCAGATTTTCTTGCGTGTTCTGGCGATATCTGGTCGCGTTGACGATTCTTGCCACTGGCGATCCCGCGCCGGCGGCGGAACGGGTGACGATCGCGACGCCGAGCCGCGGACTGTTCGAGTTTCCCGTCGTCGTCGCCATGCGCAAGGGATTCTACCGAGACGAAGGGATCGAGGTCGATAAGATTCAAATGCAGCCGGCCATTGGTGTCAAGGCGTTGATGTCCGGCGACGTCGATTATCTGCTCGCCTGGGGTTCGGCGTTGCGCGCAGCGGTAAGCGGCGTGCCGATCAAAGCGGTGCTAGGTTTTGCCGGCCGGCCTCTGCATGTCTTGATCGCCCGGCCGGAGATCAAATCGCCGAAGGATTTGAAAGGCAAAATTATCGGCGTCGATTCGGTTGCCGGCACGGTCGACTACCTGTCGCGCGTGGCGGTGCGCCACTTCGGATTCGAGCCGGAGAAAGATGTCAAGATCATCGTCACCGGCGAGAGCCCGACACGCCTGGCGGCGTTGCGCGCCGGCGCCATCGACGCGACGCCCATCGACGTCGCCTTCGCGGTCAAAGCCGAGGACGAGGGGTTCAAGCGGCTGGTCTATTTAGGCGACCTCATTGAATTGCCGCTTTCCGGTATCGCCGTGATGGACCAGAAACTTCAGACCCAGCGCGATCAGATCAAGCGAGTCGTGCGCGCCGGCGTGCGCGGCCTGCGTTTCATGAAACAGAATCGCAATGAGACAGTCCAGATGCTTGCCGATTATCTGCGCATCACGCCGTCCCAGTCCGCCCGAGCCTACGACGCGTCGATCAATTCGTTCACCGACGACGGCATAATCTCCGACAAAGGCGTCCTCCTCGACGTGCAGCTCACCAAGGAACGGCTCAAGCTGACCAAAGATATTCCGCTGAGCCAGTTGGTCGATTGGAGTTTGGTGCGGGAAATCAAATAGAATTGTTTAGCGCAGTGCTGAGCGACATAAGCAAATCATATAAATGATAGTCAGTGGAGGTTCCATGTTGACCGGTTCATGTCTTTGCGGCGGTGTGAAATACCAAATCGACGGCGAAATTAGCGCCGTAACCAACTGTCACTGCAGCTTGTGCCGCAAGATGTCGGGGTCGGCGTTTGCCAGCGGGGCGTCGATTCCGGCGGCGTCGTTTCGTTTCACGGCGGGACAAGAGCTGCTCAAGGAATGGCAATCGTCGCCGGGCAATCACCGGGTATTTTGCGGTCGCTGCGGCACGCCATTAGTGAAGCGGAAAGATAAAGATCCGAGCAGCTTACGCTTTCGTCCCGGCAGTCTGGACAGCGACCCGGGTGTGAAAATTTCCAAGCATATTCACGTCAGCTCGAAGGCGCCTTGGGTCGAAATCAAGGATGGCTTGCCGCAGTCGGGATAGAGAACGGAAGCCAGCGATCAGGAATCAGTAGTCAGAATCGGTTGACCTCTATTCATTCTGCCCTTGAAGCTGCCACGCTCATTTTACGAACAATCGACCATCGATGTTGCCAAACAACTGTTAGGCAAATTTCTCGTGCATCGGCGCGAAGAGGGTATTTTGACCGGGCGGATCGTTGAGACCGAAGCATATCTTGGCCCGCACGATCTAGCTTGTCATGCTTCCAAAGGGCGAACCAAGCGGACGGATGTGATGTTCGGCGCGGCGGGGCACGCCTATGTTTACTTTATCTACGGATTTTACAACATGCTCAATTTGGTCACCGAAGCAAAGGACTTTCCCGCGGCGGTGTTGATCCGGGCGGTGGAGCCGGTGCGCGGGATCGAGCAAATGAAGCAGAATCGAAAGACTGATTTGCTGCACAATCTCGCCAGCGGTCCAGGCAAACTTTGCCAGGCGTTCGCCATCGACCGATCGCTCAATGGCGCCGATGTTTGCGGCAAGAGTCTTTACCTCGAAGACCGCGGCGAACCGATGCCGAAGTTCACCGCCACGCCGCGGATCGGTGTTGACTACGCCGGTAAGTGGAAGGACAAGCCGTTGCGTTTTATTGTTCGTGACAGCGAATTTGTCTCGAAAGGTTAAACGCACTCAGTTGGGCAGCAATTCTCGATGAATAAGTACGTAATCCGAGCGGACATCAGTGCAGAACGATTAGCCGAGACGGGGCCGGTCGTGTCAGGAAGCTGGGCGCGGCAGCACGACGAACTGGGTCGCGAGATCAGAGGCGAATTTCTCATCGACACCGGCGCCTACGGTGCGATGATCGATCTTGCCGTCGCCGAGATGTTACCCTTGTCGCCGCTCGGTACGCGGGCGGTGCATGGCATCCATGGCTATGGCACCCTACAACTTTACTTAGGCCGCGTGTATCTGCCGGCGGTGGATGTGGACGGTAAGCCAACGCTGTATTCGACTGTGCTCGAATGCGTCGGCGTGCCGTCGCTGCGCGAGAAGAGCCACGATCATCGCGCCGATATCATCGGCATTCTTGGCCGGATATTCTTGCGCAACGCCAGCTTCACAGTCGATCATCTGTCGGGAAAACTCGAATTGGCGCTCGTTGAGCAACCGCGCGACAACCAATTCTAGAAATCGATGACTGCAAACTCGAAAACCATTTACGTCGATCTCGACGATGTGCTATGCGAGACCGCGCGCCATTTCCTTGCCGTCGTGGAGCGCGAATTCGCCAAACGGATCGCCTATGAAGATCTCACGGATTTCGATATCGGGACGTCGTGCGGCTTGGCGCCGGAGGAAACCGAGGAGCTGTACCGCATCGTGCATCGGCCGGATGAACTCATGCGAATTGCGCCCATCGAAGCAGCCATCGCCGCACTAGGCCGTTGGGCAAATGACGGTTACGAGATTGCCATCGTGACCGGCAGGCCGCCCGACTCCTATGAACCTTCGTTGGCGTGGCTGGCGCGTTATCGCGTGCCGCATCAATCATTTAACATGGTCGACAAGTATTCGCGCTTTAGCACAGAGAACACGGTGGCGATTCGCCTTGACGAATTAGCTCAGCGAACGTATTGTTGGGCGGTGGAGGATTCCCTGCCGATGGCGCAGTTTCTCGCTGCTCAGATGAAGCTTCCCGTGGCGCTGATCGATTGCCCGTGGAATCGCGTCGCCGAAGATCACGCCAATGTTGGCCGCTACGCTGATTGGCCGACGCTCGCGGCGCAGATGCCGAAGCGCCAAAGAAGATAAGAGAATTGGCCGCAACCGAAAAGGAGAATGGCCGCAAAGAACGCAAAGTTCACAAAAAGGAATCGGATTTGTAAGGGCAACTCCAGTCGTTGCCTGCGATGCGATGGCGGCAAGAATGATCGGCAGAACATTTTCGCAGGTGCCGTAAATTTTAATGGATACCAAGACTGCTTATTCACTAGCGCAGTTTGTCACCGCATTGCGGACGATCACGGCCAGCGTAACCGAAGAACGGGACATCCTCCGCCAAGTTGCGCCGCTGGCCGAGCGTTTGGCTGCCAACCCAGACTTGAAGAACGAAGCGCCGATTCATTCAAACGTCGAGAAAGGCTTCAGCTTCAATCTACTCCACGAAGAGCCGGATCACGGGTTGGCGGTGGCGCTGTTGAGTTGGCTGCCGAGCGGTGCGACCCTGCCGCATAACCATGGTACGTGGGGCATCGTCGTCGGACTCGAAGGCGCGGAGAAAAACATTTTCTGGCGGCGCATCGACGACGGCAGCCGCGCCGGTTATGCGGAACTCGAACGGGTCGGTGCAATGGACTGCGTTCTCGGCCAGGCCGTGGTGTTGCCGAACTCGATAATTCATAGCGTCGAAAATACGACGGACGAACCAAGCGTGTCACTGCACGTCTACGGCAAGAACGTATACTATACCGGCCGTTCGCAATTCGATATCGTCAACAAGCTCGAACTACCATGGGGCAAAAGCGCTTCGTGAATTTGGGAGGTACTAAGCCATGACGCGAGTACTAGCCTTGGTCATTCTCTTTCTCTTAAGCCTGAGTGAAATCAGCCAGGGCGCCGAGCGATGCGCAACAGCGGCTGCTCGTCGAAGCGGCGCGTAAAGAAGGCAAGATGATTTTCTACACTTCGGTGGAGACCGAGTTTGCCCGGTCGCTCACCAGCGCCTTCGAGGCCAAGTATCCATTTATCAAGACCGACATTTTTCGCTCGACCCATGACAAAATCTTTAGCCGCATGAACATCGAGCGCCAGACGAATACCTACGTCGCCGACGTGGTCAGCGTCGGCGAGTTTGAAACCTATCACATGCAAAAGAAAGGCTTTCTCGCGCCTTACAAATCTCCCTACGCCGCGGTCTATTCCGAGGGATTCAAAGACCCGAACGGTTATTGGACCGATCTTTACGACAATCTGATCGTCACGGCGTACAACACCAACCGAGTCAAACGCGACGAACTGCCCAAGCGCTGGGAAGATCTGCTGCATCCGCGTTGGAAGGGGCGCATGGTGTTGGATCAGAATGAAGATCGCTGGTTTGCCAACATGCTCCATTTCATGGGCGAGAAAAAAGGGCTGGAGTTCATGCAGTCGTTGGCGAAACAAGAAGTGGCCATCCGTAGCGGCCGCTCGCTCATCACCCAACTGCTCAGTGCCGGCGAGTTCGACTTGCAGATCGTCGCCTACTGGTACCGGCCTCATCTGATGAAGAAACAGGGCGCGCCGGTGGATTGGCTGGGATTGGAGCCGGCGATCCTGGCGCTTCATCCGATCAGTATCGTCGAGAAAGCGCCGCGCCCCAATGCGGCGCGCTTGTTCATCGACTTCGCTTTATCGGATGAAGGTCAGAGAGTTTTTCTCAAGCGCGGCCGCGAGCCGGCCATGCCCGGCTTAAGACCGGAGGGCTACCCCGGTCATCTCAAAGTGATTCCCAGCCGGGTGCAGTTGGCTGAGAAGCTCGACGATTATAGCCGGCAATATCGCGCCATGTTTGTCCGTTAAACGCGGATTCCTCAGAGCACTCCTTGGGCTATGGCGCGTCCGGTTTATTCGGCAGGGAAGTGAGATCTTGGAGCTGCCAATGAAACACGACTTTGCGACTTCACTGCTCCGGACTCACACGTGCAGGGTGAACTGCCGTTTTTCTCCTGCGGATTTTGGGTTAACCATACCGCAGGTATGCGCTCAGCTTAGCGGCGCGCCGCTCTTCGAGTGGCGCTCGGTCAGTTCCAGAAGATAACCATCGGGATCTTGGATGAAGGCAACCTTATCTTGGCTGCCGGGACGGTTGGGCTGAGGGCCGAGGGTAAATTTCACGCCTTCGGCTTTTAGTTTTTCGCTTAACGTGTAGAGATCGGAAACATAGATCGCGACATGGCCGTACCACTTGGGCATCGCCGGGATATGGCCGGGGCCACCGGTTTCGATCAGCTCTAACCCAGGATATTCATCTTCAGTGCCATAGCCGATGTAGCCGACCCGCTCGTTCTTATCAGGCGAGGGCCGCAGCCGCTGCACATCCATGCCCAACAGCCGCGTGTAAAAATCCATGCTGCGATCGAGATTGCTGACCAGCATCATCGTATGACGAATGCGAAAGGTGATGTCACCGACGGTCTTTTCTCCTGCCATCTGTTCCTCCTGAAGCTCGGTAAATCTAAGCCAGCGCAGGCACGCGCTTTGGCGGTGACACTAGCCCAGGACCGAGCAGAGATTCAAGCGCAACCGTCAGCAGCGCCTAAAGGGTAACGGGAATGTTTGGCGGGAGAGAAGATTTCACCGATGCACGCGATTATCAAAACGTTCCATCAGCGGACGCTGTGGACAAGAGTTTTTTCCGGACGTTGAATGAGCGGGAGTAATTGCCGGTCAAAAGATAATTTCACCGCGTCCGGGAAGCGATCGCGAAATCATCCGCGCCGTTACGGGTGGATATGCCAACTCGGCAAGAATAAATGTTTCTAAGACAGGGCTTTGATGAAAGCGCGGCGGAGAAACACACCGATCAAGTGGCGCTTGTAGTCGGCGCCGCCCTCGGTGTCGTCGACCGGATCGGCGGCTTGGGCTAAGGCTTCGGCGGCGTCGCCTAGTTGCTTTTCAACTTGTGATCTCGCGCCGGTGAGCAAGCCGTTGGCTTTGTCGGACTGAGTCGGTGCGACGCTGACGCTGCCGACGACGGCGGCAGCTTTTTTGATGCTGTCGCCGTCGAGTTCTAAGAACAGCGCTAGTCCCAACGTGGGCCGCTCCTTGAGTTGGAATTTTAGATAAGCGGCACGCTGGTTTTTTGCCAATACTGGAACCTCGACACCGACCAACAGTTCATCGCTGGCGAGGGAAGTTTCATAGGCGCCGGTGATCAGTTTATCCATCGCCACGGTTCGCGCTCCGGCCTTGCCTTGAACATGGGCCTTGGCGCCGAGCGCGGTCAATAACGTCGCTGGATCGGAGTGCGGCTCGGCGAAGCAGAGATTGCCGCCGAGGGTGCCGCAGGCGCGCACGCGAATGTTTGCCACCTTGGTTTCCATCTCGGCCAATACCGGCAGGCTTTGTTTGACCAACGGCGAGCGTTCGATGGCGCGATGGGTGGCGCTGCCGCCGATCATTAGCGCGCCATTTTTCAACTCGATCTTATTCAAGTCGGCAATGGTTTTGACATCGACCAAGTGCTCATAACGCAAGAGATCATGCTTCATGGCGAGCAGCAGCTCGGTGCCGCCGGCGTAGAGCCGGCCTTTTTCGCCGTACTGGGTGAGCATCTGCGACGCTTCGGCGACCGTGTTGGGTTGATGAATGGCAAATTTTCTTAAGGGCATCATAAACAGTCTAGTTCGAAGATTCGAAGGATCGATGGTTCGATGATCGCGACTTTCTATTCTCGATCCTCAAACTTCGATCCTTGAACCTTTCATTTCTTTTCTTTCAGTGCGCGCCAGACTCGTTCCGGCGTGAGCGGCGCTTGGCGGATGCGCACGCCGACGGCTTTGTCGACGGCGTTGGCGATGTTGGCGGCCATGGAGTTCAGCGACGCTTCGCCGCCGCCTTTGGCGCCATAGGGGCCGACACCGTCGCGGTTTTGCACCAAGTGGAGCTCGACTTGTTTCGGTAAATCGGAGAAGCGCGGCAAACGGTAGTCGAGGATCGAGCCGTTCATCAACTGCGAGCCTTCGTAAATCAATTCTTCGAACAGGCCGATGCCCATGCCCATGGTCGCGGCGCCGATGTCTTGGCCTTCGGCCAGCGCCGGATTGATCGCCAAACCGACATCGCCGACGGTGGCGAGTTTCTCCATGGTGATCTTGCCGGTGTCTTCGTCGACGGAGAGTTCCACGCCGGTGGCGGCGGCTTCCCAGAACACCGGCAGCGCGGCGAATCTGCCGGACTTTCTAATGTACGAGCGGCCGATCACTTCGCCGTCGGGTAGAGCGTAAAATTTGCTGATCACCTGGGACCAGTTAAGCTCAACCTCGCCGCAGCGGACGCCGCCGCGCACTTTTTCAATCTCTTCGACTTTGACCTTGAGCACATCGGCGGCCATGACGACCATCTGCTGAATCGCTTCCTGGCAAGCTTCCATCACCGCGCTGCCCATCAGCGTCGTTGTCCGGCTGGCGCCGGTGGAGCGATCGTAGGGCGTGATCGCGGTGTCCGACGACACCACGTTGACTTGGTCGTAGGCGATGCCCAATTCTTCGGCGGCGATCTGCGGCAGGACGGTGTGGCTGCCCTGGCCCAGCTCGGTGCTGCCGGTCATGATGGTCGCCGAACCGTCGGCGTGGACGCGCACGGCCGTTGAAGTCAGCGGATAAGCGCCGGCGTCGCTGCCGGAGACGGCGACGGTGCGGCCATGGCCTTTCGCCAACGGCGTGCCCCAACCGATCGCTTTGGCCGCGGTGTCTAAATCTTGTTTGAGCGTGCCGTCGAAGGGGCGCATGCCGGGAAAAAATTCTTCGCCGGGTTTGGCCGCATTCTCTAGCCGAAACTGGTAGGGATCTTTGCCGATCTTGGCCGCCAGCTCGTCGATCTGCGATTCGCCGGGCAGCGTCACTTGGGCGCAGCCGAAACCGCGGTATGAACTGGCCGGCACGGTATTGGTATAAAGCGACATGTTCTCGATCAGCACATTGGCGATCGCATAGGGACCGACGCAGCGGTTGGTCGATTTCTCGACCACCAGCGGGCTGTTCTCGGCGTAGGCGCCGGTGTTCATCATGATTTTCGCCTGGCGCGCGATTATTTTACCGTTCTTATCCACCGCGGTGCGCATCCAGGTGTAGGCGTCGTCGCTGCGGGTGGTCAACATCGCTTCTTCGACGGTGAGTTGCAGTTTCACCGGCCGTTTGGCTTTCCACGAGCAGGCGGCGACCAGCGGTTCGACTTTGGTGTAGGACTTGCTGCCGTAACCGCCGCCGACGAAGGGCACGATCAGACGGACCTTGCTGACCGGTAAATTGAAAATCGATTTCAGATCATGGCGCACCATGAACGGGTGCTGCGCCGACGAATAAACATTCACGCCCTGGTCGCTGACATCGGCGATGGCGACATAGGGTTCCATGGCGTAGGCGTAGGTCATGGGAAAATAATAGTCGCCCTCGACCACCGCGGCGGCTTCCTTGAATGCCTTCTCGACATCGCCCCACTGAATCTTGTGCGTCTGGCAAATATTTGTGCCTTTGCCGGCGGTAACTTCGCCCTCGAAACCGCGCAGCGCGCCGGCTTCGAATTTCCGGTCGTGCAACAACGGCGCATCTTTGGCCAGCGCCTCTTGCGGCGTGAAGACGCCTTTGAGCTCTTCGTATTTGACGTCGATGAATTCCAAGGCTTCGAAGGCGGTGCGCTCGTCGACGGCGACCACCGCGGCCACCGGCTCGCCGGTGTAGCGCACCTTGTCGATTGCTAATAAGCGGATGGTCTTTGACGGCGTGGCCGAAGTAGGGATTCAACCCGTCGAGATCGTAGCCGGTGACGACGCAGTAGACGCCGGGGTGGGATTCGGCTTTCGACTTGTCGATGGCAATAATTTTCGCATGGGCGACCGGACTGCGCAGCACTTTCGCGTAGGCCATGCCGATGAGCCGCAGGTCGGCGACATATTGCGCTTTACCGGTGACCTTGACCCGGCCATCGCGTCGCGGAATCGAATGATTGACGATGTGAAATTCAGTTGGCTTTTCGGCGCTCACTTGGGATCTCCTTGGACATCATGCCGGCGGCGCGTTGGATGGCGGCGACGATCGGCACGTAGCCGGTGCAGCGGCAGATATTGCCGTCCATGTGGTGGATGATCTCTTCGCGAGTCGGATTGGGAATCTCATCCAACAGCGCTTTGGTCGCCATGATCATGCCCGGCGTGCAGAAGCCGCACTGAAAGGCGAACTCGTCGATGAAGGCCTGCTGGATCGGATGCAGCGTGCCATCGGCTTTTTCCAAACCTTCGACGGTCAAGAGGTTTTTGCCGCGCGCTTCGTAGGCGAGATAGGTGCAGGCGCTCACCGGCAGATTATCGACCAGCACCGTGCAGGCGCCGCACACTTGCACTTCGCAGGACACTTTCGTGCCGTTCAAGTTGAGCTGATTGCGCAGCACCTCGGCCAGCGTGTCCGCCGGCTCGCACTCCACCGACCAGGGCTTGCCGTTTAGGATAAATTGCAGATTCATGGGTAAGTTCAATTGGAGTAATGGAGTCCTGGAGTGCTGGGTTTTCTTAGACCCAATACTCCATCACTCCGCCACTCCATTACTCCAATCTTTAGTTATACCGCGGCAGAATATTCTCGGCCCACAGTTCCATCTGCTCGGTCAAGCTATCCATGGTCGGATAGATGATCTTGAGTTCAAAATGCTGCACGCCGTTTTCGATAAACTCATCGACGCGGCGGCGCACATCGTCCACCGAACCGAAGATATGGCGGTCCAGGGCGAACTGCATGCTGTCGATGTCGCGCTCGTAGCTCTCGCTGCTGGTTTTGAGTGTCGGCATCGCCAGGTTCAAACCTTCGTCGCGGGTCTTGGCGATGGTCGCCAGCTTTTCAACGGCGATGGTGATCTTTTTCGGATCGCGGCCATTGTCTTCGGCGGTCTTGTTGAGAATATCGCAGCCGACTTTCATCTCCTTCGGCGACAACCAGCCGGGAATCCAGCCTTCGCCGTATTTACCGGCGCGCTTGGCGGCGAGCTTCATCCAGCCGCCGACCCAGACTGGCGGATGGGGCTTTTGAAACGGCTTGGGAAATACTTCGGCATTGTTGAATTGGATGAAATCGCCTTTGTAAGAAGCCAGCGGTTGGGTCCAGATCGCTTTCATCGCTTCGATATATTCGTCCGTGCGGTCGCCGCGGCGATCATAGGGCACGCCAAAGACGCCGAACTCGTCCGACTCGCGGGTCGCTTTGGAACCCAAACCGACGCCGACCAGCAAACGGCCCTGAGCAAGAATGTCTAGGGTCGAGTATTGTTTGGCGGCGTAAATCGGATTGCGGCAGGGCATGACCAAGCAGGCGACGCCGAGGACGATTTTTTTGGTTTCCGCCGCCAAGTACGACAGAATCGTCGTCGCTTCAAAAAAATTTGCATCCTGGGTGTCGGTCAGCGCTTCGGCGGCGCCGGACGAAATATGATGGCGGTGCATTTCCGAACTCCACACCACATGGTCATGCACCCAGACGGCGTCGAAGCCCATGCTTTCGGCTGCCTTGGTCGCTTTAACGATGTTCTCGATGCTCGACAGCGGTCCCGAGTTGGGCACGCGCACGCCAAAGGAAATTTTGTTCATTTTCTACTCCTACTTGGTCTCGGTGATTTCGACTTTGTGGTACTTCAAGTGGCGGTTATACCAGTCGACCACGTTGGCGGCGACATCGTCGAAATAATCGTTGTAAATGCCGTAGTGGGTGGTTTTCTTATAGAGCACCAACTTCTTCGGCTCACCCGCCGCTTTGTATAAATCGAAGGACTGCTGTTCCGGTGTCACCGCATCGCCTTCGACGGCGATGAAGAGCACGCCGCGCGGCGAAATCTTGTGCACCAAATCGATGGGATTATATTCCAGGATCGCCTCGGCGCAGGCGAGCGGCATGGCGTCGGGAATTTTATCGGCCACGTCTTTCTTGATCGTAGTGGTCACGCGCTCCGGGGTCTGCACCATGACGCCGCCTTCGCGGGCGCTGACGATGGCGCCTTTGCCGGTTAGCGCGCGTTGCTTGCGGTCGACCTCCATGCTTTTCAAGTAATCGACCCATTCGTACTCGCGGCGCATGGAGTGGAGCCACTCGCGGCCGCTGCTGACGCCCAGGTAGCTGACGCAGCATTTCACCCGGGCATCGATGGCCGCGACGTAGACGGCGTTGCCGCCGCCGGTGCCGCCGGAGCCGTAGGTGGCGAGCCGGTCGGGGTCGATATCCGCGCGGGTTTCCATGAAGCTGAGCGCGCTGCGGATATCTTCCGCCTGCCATTTGGGCATGACCCAGCCGCGGTCGTCACCTTCGCTATCGCCCCAACCGCGGTAATCGAAGCACAGACAGGCGTAACCGGCGGCGCAGAGCTTCTCGAACATCAAGATATAGTGCTTGGCGTCTTTGAGTCCGAGAAAGCCGGGACCCTGAACGATGCCGGGATAAGGCTTGCCTTGGTCTGAGTCTGGCAGGTAAATCACGCCGGCGAGCTTGATGCCTTCGCTGTAGAAATTTACTTTTTCGGTACGCATTCTAGATCTCCTAAAGTTCGTTCAAAAAGTTCAAACCGTTCAAGTCGTTCAAACCGTATTGCGGATTCGGATCGGATGTTTGAACTGTTTGAACCTTAATTACGCGCGAACCGCGGGAAGCACTTCCTGACCCAGATAGTCGATCTGCTGATACCAATCGGCGTAGCGGAAGCGCAGATCGAAAACGATGTGATTGAGGCCGGCCTCTTCGTAACGCTTGGTGTCGCGCGCGATATCCGCCGGGGTGCCGGCCATCAGCAAGCCTTCTATATCTTCGACAGTCGAAAAGGTCCCGGATTTCGGTTTCACCCAGGTCTTTTTGCTCGGCGAGTTGCCTTCGTTGATCAGCCCCTTGGTGTTGACCTTGCTGAGCGCGACATCTCTATTCTTATCGATGCTGGTGATCGGAATCGCGCCGGTGGTAACCATGGGGTGGCCGGCGAGCTTGCACTGCTCTTCCAAGTATTTCACCATCTTATTGAATGTCGCCGTGGGAATACGGCCAGGCATCCAGCCGTCGCAATAATCCGCCGCGCGGCGCGCCGAAGCCGGCGTGCCGCCGCCGTACCAAATCGGAATTTTTTTGCTCGGCGTCGGTTTGAGCTCGACGTCCTTGAAATCGTAATAGTCGTCCTTGTAGCTGATCTTTTCACCGGCCCAGAAGCGGCGGCACAGCTGCGCATTGATCTTGGCGACGTTGGCGCGATCCTGCAGTGTCGTTTTGGTGTGACCGGCGGCTTCGAATTCATGGGGAAAAGTACCAAGGCCCAGACCCATGATGAGGTTCTCGCACATCGTGCTCAAGCCGGCCATGGATTGTGCCAGATGAATCGGATGGCGATGGGAGATCACCGTGCCGGTGCCGAGCGTCAATTTTTTACAAACCGTGGCCACCGCCGCGAGGATCAGCAAGCCTTCGATGTGGGTGTTGTCTTCACCTTCCATGCCATGGGGCTCGAAAACCAAGTGGTCTCTGACCCAAACCGAGTCGAAGCCATAAGCCTCGGCTTTTTTTGATCCCTCAACACATAGTTCGGTGGAGCCATACTCGCAAAAATGCGGCAGCAGTAATCCAAATTTCAGCTTTGTCGCCATTCTTCTATCTCCTTGTGATGAATAATAATTCAGGATTGAAGCAAAATTCTTATCACATTTTTCTTGGCAAAGTCCATGAGGGTAGCCGCAATGGAATCGCCGCCGGATCGAGGCGAAAGTGAAAAAATACCCCGAATTTGGCCGGCTTCGATGAGCCAATCGGGACTTAACCTCGAAACTCCCTACGGATTTTGATTTAGGCGGCTAACCCTTGGCCAATGCCTTGATGAAGCCGCTCTGCTCGATCTCGCGCAGCAGATCGGTGCGGATGAAGCTGTCGTAGTCGGTGGTGCGGGCTTTTGGATCTTTGTCCTTGATCTGGTCGAGGACGGTTTTTACTTCTTCGCCCGACGGCGTTGGCACCAGACGGAAATAGCGCTGGGTGAACAATTCGTAGGTTTCGTCGAGCACGGCCGGCTCGTCCATCTTGGTATATTTTTTCAGCACGCGGATGGTGAAGTCTTTGTTGCGCTTCAAGCTATGCGTCGACTCGATGATCGCTTTGAGAAAATTAATGACGGTGGCGCGATGGGTCTTGATGTAGGATTCGGTCGCCATATAGGAGAGACCGGGATATTGAATGCCGAGATTACCCAAATCCATCAATTCTTTGAACCCTAAGTGCTTCGCTTTAGTCAGCGCCGGCGACGACAGTGCGCCGCCATGGATGGCGCCGCTCTGCAGGGCGGCGAGGATTTCCGGCAGGCCGCCCAATTGCAAGAGGGCGACATCTTTTTCCGGCTCTAGATTGATTTTCTGCAAATATTTGCGCACGCCGAAATCGCTGAGCGCGCCGAAGCGGGTGACGCCGAGCTTCTTGCCTTTCAAATCCTGCGGCGAGCGCAGGTCCGGATGGACGATCAGGCTTTGCGGCGTGGTATTTACCAGCGTGGCGAACATGACGGTATCGGCGCCGCCCACCTTCGCCAGGATGCTGCCGGTACCGGCGCCTTGAGTGATCTGGGTTTCGTTGGCGATGGTGGTCGACATGGCGCGCGGCCCGCCGCCGATGTAAATCAAGCCGACATCGAGGCCATGTTTATTGAAGATGCCGGCGTCCACGGCAACCCAGGTCGGCAGCGACGCGGCGCCGATGGAGGAGTAGCTGACGCGAATGCGCGTGAGATCTTTGCTTTGGGAAAAGCTTAGGACCGGTGTCGTCAGGAGACAAAAAGCGACCGCAAAGGCGCGTACGGTTTGGCTCATGGTAATTCCTCCACAAGCCGTCGTATATCACCCTTGTCCGCCACCAAGCAAAGACGTATTTACCACGAAGTGTCCATGAGCTTGCGCTGGCCTATAGACGATGAAAATGGTTACCACTCCCAGAACATCCCCCCTCCTCGATTCGTCATTCCCGCGCACGCGGGAATCCAGGTTTAGTTCTGCGCCGAATTAGCCTGGATACCCGCTTTCGCGGGTATGACGGAGCTCCGGAGATTCTTCGATGTGCATATCATCCCTCACTTTTCAAGGAGGACAGAAGAGCATGAAGTTCGGAATTTAATTCGTCCAAAACCTTCGTGTCCTTCGCGATCTTCGTGGTGAGATCTCCTTCATCATGATTCCAAGCATTGACACTGCTTCACTGTGGGAAGTAAGTTCGGCGCAGGTTCATGGAGGTAGTTTATGGCCGGGCCGCAGAAGGAATTTGAAGTTCATCCCTATGTCCAGTTCATGATGGACAAGTACAGTCCGTACAAGAATTGGCTCAAAGCCGAGGGCGTGCCGATCGTCGGCGGTGAGTTCGTCCAGGATGTGCGCACCGAACCGCTCAAGTATTGGCCGCGCAAAGACTGTAAAGGGGCGATTTGCACTTTCTCCGATCAGATGGTGGCGGACGGCTATATTTGCGAGATCGATGCGGGGAAAAGTTCCAAGCCGCAGCGCCAACTCTACGAAGAGATCATCACTGTCGCCGCCGGGCGCGGCGCGACTTCGGTGTGGTATGACGGCAGGTTGAAGCGAACTTTTGAGTGGGAGCGCGGCAGCACCTTCGCGATTCCGCTCAACGCCTGGCACCAGCATTTCAATGCCAGCGGCAGCGAGCCGGCCGCTATTTCGCGCTGACCAGCCAGCCGGTGGCGTTCGAGCTGTACCGCGACCCGGAATTTATCTACAACACCAATTACCAGTTCAAGGACCGCTTCGATCCCGGTGACGCCGAGTTCTTTGCCAAAGAAGGAAAATATTTCACTGAGTACTACGGCGGCATTTTACACTCCAATTTCATCCCCGACATCCGCAAGATCAATCTCGTCGCCCGCGAGAAGCGCGGCAAAGGCACGCGCAACATGTATATTCACATGTCCGGCGGCTCGATGCTGGCGCATGTTTCGGAATTCCCCGTCGGCCGTTACAAAAAAGCCCACCGCCACGGCCCCGGCGCCCATGTGTTTCTGCTCGACTCCACCGGCTACACGCTGATGTGGCAGGAGGGCGCAAAGCCGCAGCGCTACGACTGGCATGAAGGCACGGTGATCTCGCCGCCGGCAGGCTCGTGGCACCAGCATTACAACACCGGCAATAAGCCCTGTAAGTTTGTCGCGCTACACGCCAACACGGCGGTGCAAGGCGAAGAGCGCGGCGTCGAGCAGATCGAGTTCGAGGAAGGCGACGAGTGGATGCGGCAAATGTTCGCCGACGAGTGCGCCAAGAACGGCGTGAAGGTGGATATGTAGGCGCGCGCAAAGCGCGCCTGATGGGAAATTCAAAAATTACCGAAAGCTGCTTTGCGCGACGGAGCGATAGGAGGCGGTTTCCACCCGCCAGGCGGACAGGAATGTCCGCCCTCCTTTCGTTCGAATAACCTAGAAGGAGGACTGGGCATGGGTTACGGTAGTCTTTCGAGAAAAACTAATCGCTGACGAGTTTAATCGTTATTGTTGGTTATCTTCTCCTGCAGCCTGGCTCGGTGGCGGCGCAATCTTTAGATGAGATTTATCAGCGGGCGAAAAAAGAAGGGCGCGTGGTTGTCTACGCGCCGTTATCGGCGAAAACCGAAGAGATCGTTTTCCCGGCGTTCCGCAAGCGTTTTCCCGGTATCACCATCGAGCATGTCGACGCGACTTCCGACAAGCTGGTCGCGCGCGCCATCGCCGAGGCGCGCGGCGGTAAAGTGTTCGGCGATGTCTTTGGCGGCACGCAGGTGTACCTGCAGCAGTTGAAGGAACAAAACCTGCTGATGGATATTGCACTACCCGAAGCTGCCGCCTATCCCGCCGGCATGAAGGGCAGCTACTGGGTGGCGTCGGATACCGAATACTTCGTCGCCGGTTGGAACACCAGCCGGGTGAAAAAGGGCGAAGAGCCCAGGCAGTTCGAAGAGTTCGCCGATCCGAAGTGGAATAAGCGACTGGCTGCCGAGCCGCGGGATTTCCAATTGCTCATGGGCTTGGCCAAGTACAAGTACGCCAGCGACGACAAAGCCATCGAGCTGTTCAAAAAGATCGCCGTCAACAACCCCGAGTTTCATCGCGGCCACTCGCAATTGATCGAGCTCCTCGCGGCCGGCCAGGCCGATGTCTGTTTGACCTGTTATGGACATCACTTCCCGCCGCGCATCAAGTTAGGATCGCCGTTGCAGTTGATGCTCTCCGAAGGCGTCGGCCATGTCGGCGGCACAGTGACAGTTTTGAAAGACTCGCCCCATCCCAACGCCGGGCTTACTCTGGGCGCGCTGGCTGATCAGCGAGGAAGGCCAGAAAGTTTACGCCCAAGCCGGCGAGACCCCGGCCCATCCCAAAGTGGAGCCGCTGGAAAAAAGCCGCCCGGCGAAGGTCTACATGCTGACGGTTGAAGACGGCAAAGACTATCCCAAGTATCAAAAACTCTGGCGCGAGATTTTTCAGATCCGGTAGCGGAGTCGAGTTCTCGGGAGGTTGGTTTTCCTTGAGCCAAACTCGCGACACGGAGTCTTTGTCAACTCCGTTTGGGTGAGATGCGCCGCTTTGCGTCTGCGGGGCCGCTATCGGATTTTCAATTGGCCGAAAAGAAATCGAGCCGTCGCTTCCCACTTCTTTTATTCATGCTCCCTGGCTGCCACTGCCTAATGCCGGTTGGCTTCTTTCATTGAATGACTTTCACCGCGCGCTGTACCATCGGGGCTGGAATCGTTACGTTGATCTGTTTGGCGGTCTTTGAGATTAATCGACAGATCGAGCTTGATCGGTTGGACCAGGGTGAGATCGCCGGGCTTTTTGCCTTTGAGTATCTGATCGACATACTCGGCGGCGCGCCGCGATAGGTCAGGCAGGTTGACGCCGTGGCTTAGCAGTCCGCCGGCTTCGACAAACTCGCCACGGTCGTACACCGACGGCAGTTTGAATTTGATCGCGCTTGCCGCAATCGGCGCGAGGTTACTGTTGAACATAGCGTCGGTCAGGAGGAAAAGCATCTTGGCGCCGCCTTTGGCTGCGCCACTAATGGCGCCGTCCAATTCGTTGGCGGATTTCGCCGCGACGGATTGAAAGGTCATTCCCGACGAGTGCACTCCCAGCTCGGCATCCTTCAAGCTGCGGGCGTGGCCGGGGTTCTTGGGATTGAACAGCGCGGCTATCATAGAACCTTTCGGAACGATTTCTCTGATCAATTTGATTCGGTCGCCGAAGAAGTCGGCGGACAGGCGCGCCACACCGGTCACGTTGCCGCCGGGGTACACGAAGCTATTGATCAAGCCGGCCTCGACCAGATCGCCGGCGCCGGCGACAACGATCGGTATCGTGCTGGTGGCGTTCTTCGCCGCCACCGCAACGCTGGTGCCGCCGGCGACGATGACGTCGACTTTGTGCTCGACCAGCTCGCGCGCGAGGGCCGCCAAGCGGTCGGTTTTTCCTTCGCCGTAACGATATTCCATGACGATATTCTTGCCCTCTTCGTAACCCAGGTCGCGCAGCCCCTGGCGCAAAGCCTCGTCGCGGGCAGCGTTCAACGCCTGCGAGCTCGAAACCAGCACGCCGATCTTCCAAACCTTTGTTGGCTGGGCATCGCCCATTCCCGTCGCACTCAACGCGAATATGTAAAGCAGAGCGAAAAGCCCAAGCCATTTTGGATTGCCGAAAGAATAATTTAACCATTGTCTCTGGAGTTTTTTGTTCATCCTCTTCTCCCCTCCGAAAATGGTGATTCCAAACTTCTTGGTATTGCCTATTGGCTGATGACGCCTTGGTGTGGTAGCGGGGTCGCCCGAATCAACGGAGCAACGTCAATACGGCAGCCGGGTGCCGATACCTTTTTCCAGAGCGCTGCGAAAAATGTGATCGGCCATGGCGATGTCTTGATTGACCAGGCCGATGGCGCGGATGAAGATCCGTTCCTGATCGGATTGCCGTCCTGGCTTTTTGCCGGAGAGTAGCTCCGGCAGCTCGGCGTAGAGATCCTTTTCGCTCAAATAATTTTCTTTGAGCATGCGCTGCATGTCCGACTTGTTTTTGCAGTGGACCCAACTGTCGACGATGAACTTGTCGGCGTTTTTGTAAACTTCGCTGTCCACCTCCTGGTTCTTACCGATGGAATAAACGGTTATTCCTTCGCCGAGCCAGCTGTCTTTCACGAATGGCGTCGATGTGGTGGTTGCCGAGATCACGACGTCCGCGCCTTTGAGCGCTGCTTCCGTGGATTCCACCGGGACCATGTTTAGTCCGTATTCCTGGCTGATTTCCCTGGCGTAGTTTTGCCGCGACTCGGGCGTGCGCGAGGTGACGCGGATTTCTTTTAGGTTGAACGCTTGCGCCATTACTGGCACGGCGGCGCGAGCGGTGTCGCCGGCGCCGAGCATCGCCATCGTGCTTGCGCCCTTGCGCGCGAGCAGCCGCATGGCGACGGTTGCCGCCGCCGCGGTGCGCACGGCGTGGCACCAGTCTTCATCCATGAAGGAGAGGATCTCGCCGCCTTCAAGATCGCTGAGTATCAGCATTCGTCTCGGTCCGCGCGGCGGGCGCGAGACATCCCGGCTGCCGCCGGCGGCTTTGATGGAACGAATGCGAAAGCCGGCTACCGGCGATGTCTGCAACGCGCAACCGGTAACCCAGGACTGCCAGCCTTGCTCCGGTTTGATCGCGAAGATCTTCCGGCGTCGACCAGGTGACCCGCCCCTCGCTGTGGTCGCGCAGCGCCTGCTCGGTGATCTCGATGGCCCGGCCGAGGTCGAGGACTTTTTTAACGTCGTTATTCGACAGGTAGAGGATGCCTTTTTGATCCATGGATGGCCCCGTATGATTGCTCATTATCGCGGTGCGCAAAGATATTACCCAGCGCCTTTGGGAGGGTTAGGGTGAGGGTTCTGGTTTGCTGCGACAGAGCCTTCACCTCTGTCCCTTCCAGTGGGAGAGGACGTAAGAATTCAGACCGGCTGTCTCCAACGGTAAGTTAATTGATTACATCCAATCTTCGGCAACCGCTGGTCAAAAACTCCTGTCCCTTGTCGGTGATCAGAACATCTTCTTCGAGATGGACAGCGCTCTTTTCCGAGCGCACTTTCGGTTCCAGTGCGAGCACCATGCCGGGACGGTAGGTCTCGGTCTCGACTTCATTCAATGACGGCGGTTCCGCTCGCGACATGCCGATGCCGTGGCCGATGCGCTTGGGGCTGTCGACGGCTTGGTAGCCGCGCCTGATCAATTCGCGGTTGGCGACGCGGGAGACTTCTGCCAGCGGCGTGCCGACTTTCATGGACTCGAAGCAGAGCTGAATTACGTCGCAGGCGGTCTCGTGATCTTTCTTATGTTCAGCGGTCGGTTCGCCGAAGATCGCCATGCGCGTGATATCGCCGTAGTAACCTTCGTAGCAGGCGCCGAAATCGGCGATCATACGATCGCCCTTTTCGTAGCGCCGGTCGTCGTAGCGGGTCGACGAATTTAACATTAAGAATCCCGGATGGCGCGGATGGGCGCCTTCCTGGATCATCGAAATATAGAGCCGGTCGGCGACTTCGCGGCGGGTCATGCCGGGCTTTAGCTGCGGCAGGCAGCGGTCGTAGGCTTTGACGGAAATCTCGCAAGCCTTGCGCAGGAAGTCGATTTCCCGCGGGCTCTTGATGATGCGCATCTCGTTCAATGCGGCAGTGCCGTCTTTGACTTGCGCTTTCGGTAGAGCTTCGGTGAGACCGGATAGATAGTTCACCGGTATACCCAAGCGCTGATCGTCGCCGAGCTCGAATCCGAGTTTGCTTTCGCCCAGCCCCATTTCCTTGATGCTGGCGGCGATCATTTCCTGGGGAAAAGGCACGTCGGTGTAAGAGCGCACTTCGCCGACCCAGGGCAGCGCTTTGGCCTTGGCTTTGTCGTTGCCGTAAACCAGCAGGAGCGGCTTGCCGGTCTTGGGCAGGATGCAGATCTGTGGTCGCTGGATGTGGTCGAAGCTGGTAGCTGATCAGGCCGCTGAAGTACCAGTAGTTATTTTTTTCCGAGACGACTAGCGCGTCGAGACCGTCGCGCTGCATGAGCGCCTGGGCGCGCGCATGGCGGTCGAAATATTCTTGATCCACGAACGGGGATTCGGTTGCCATGGGCAAAGCTCCTCATCAATTGTATGAAACTTAGGCGCGCATTTGGTTCTATAGGAGGGCGGGTTTTCCAACCCGCCAGGCGGACAGGAATGTCCGCCCTCCCTCCCGTTAAATTGCTACAGCTTTTCTGCCTTCCATTCGTTTGATCTTACTCACATAGTCTAATGCTTCCGAGAGCTGGATCACCGAGGCGTACTTGGCGTTCATCTCGAAGAGATTGACCAAGTGCGAAGTGCGCGAGCGGTCGAAGATGCATTCCTCGACCGGGAAAACTGGGTAGCCGTAGGAGTAGCCGTCGAGAACCGTGCCGCGCACACAGCCGCAGGTGCTGGTGCCGGCGATCAGCAGGCTGTCGATGTTTTTGCGGACCAGATAAGTAATCAAGTGGGTGCCGAAGAAGGCGCTGGCGCGGGCCTTGCGCACGATGAATTCGTTGTCGCGCGGTTTGATCATGTCGGGAAACTCGACGGCGAGTTTTTCGAAATCGGTCTTGTCGACGCCGCGTTTGGTGGCGTTGCCGAAGGCGGCTTTGAAATCGGGATCGCTGGTGGAATAGATCACCGGAATCTCGGCGTCGCGGCAGGCGTGGAGCAGCTCTTTAATCCTGGGCAGCGCGTCCCAGGCCACCTGGCCGCAGCTGGTGGGAAACTCGTCGATCGCCTCCATCACCGGCATGGGTTTGGTGCCGGTGAAGCCGGTAATGACGTCGATGATAATCAACGCCGGATTAGCGCCGAACTTTTCTTTGCCTTTGTAGCCGGCCTTCTCGTAAATTTCTCTTTCTGTTTCAGGTATGAACGCTTCCCAGTCGCGCATAATAATTACTCCTGTCGAATTCGATTATTGAGTGAGTTGCTGATTTTCACTGGAGTCGGTGTCGGTCTGGACGTTTTCGTTCAAGCCGTTCAACCGCTTCGCTCCGTTCAATCGCTACGCTCCGTTCAAACCGTCGAAATGGGTGCAGGAGGACTCCTAACTCCTAACTATTTACGCCTTGCGCGGACTCTTTACGGTGAAAACAGTTTGTCGCCACGCTGGGTCATGAACAGTTCAAGCGGCAATTCGGTGCCGATGCCTTTTTCTCTGGCTTTGTCGTACATCTTTCTGCGCGGTGACGGCGAACTGAATGCCCATGCCGGTGTTGTTCTTGAAAAAAGTGATTTCTTGCTCGCTCTGGCGGCCGCGGCAATTGCCGTTGACCAGCTCGCCCAGCTCATGGAGATCTTCGGCTTTGACCAGGCCGCGCTCCAGGCGGTCGTGAAACTCGGCTTGCTTGTCGAGAAAGATCTGCGCTTTGTAGCCGACGACGATTAGATTCGCTTTCAACACCGCCTCGTCGTCCAGCTCTTTTCTCGGCAGGAAGCCGTCGCCGCCGACGATGCTGTTGAGATGCATACCGGGCTCGATCCACTTGCCCAAGATCACCGGATCGACGGTGTTGGTCGCCGCGGTGACGATGTCGCTGCCGCGGACCGCTTCTTCGGCGGAATTCATCGGCACGACCTCGATGCCGGTTTCCGCGCTCACCTCCTTGGCGAATTTCTCCCGGTTCGCCTTGGTCGGGCTGTAGACTTTGACCTTGGTTAGTTTGCGCACGCAGGCATGGGCGGTGACCTGGGTCTTGGCCTGTTCGCCGGAGCCGAGTAGGGCCATGACGCTGGCGTCTTTGCGCGCCAGGTAATTGCTCGCCACCGCGCTGGTGGCGCCGACGCGCATGGCCGAGATGTAGTGATCGTCCATGATCGCCAAGATATTGCAGGTGTCCATGTCGAAGAGCATGACCAGGCCAATGAAATCGCCAGGATAGACGCGCCGCTTGCTGCCGTCGACCTGGATTTCCTTGGAAAAGCTCGAGTCGATGCGCAGCGCCATCGACTTCATGCCGGGCACCAGCCCCATGATGTTGTTAAAATAATACTGGCCGCCTTCCTCTTTCCAAGGTGTGCGCAGCCGGGCGCGCGGCGCGAGCATCGCCTTGCCCTGGCCCAACTCGCGAAATGCGAGCTCGATGGCATCGATTTCTTCGGCCATCGGCAGCAAGTTTTCCATCTGATGGTTTTTTAGGACGAGGACCATGCAGTTCTCCTTAGATGCTCTGCCTACAACAGAGCTTGAAGCGGAGTCAAGGCGGCGGGGAAAGTAAATTCAGCGGTAGAGAAAATGAAGGGCCGAGAAACTCTTCTCAGCCCTTGGTAAAACGGCACGCAGCAGGTGGTTAGAGGTTAGGCTTTTTTAGCTTTAAACCAGTCAGCGTCGATTTGAATAAACTGTTTCCACTTGTCTGGAACCGCCGCTTCCTCAAAGATCGCTTCTACCGGACAGACCGGCTCGCAAGCGCCGCAATCGATGCACTCCTCGGGATCGATATAGAGCTTAGTTTCTTTCTCGAATTCTTCGGTCTCGTTCTTGGTCGGGTGAATACAATCAACCGGGCAGACATCGACGCAGGCAGTGTCTTTGGTCCCGATGCAGGGTTCAGCAATAATGTAGGTCATCTATTCCTCCTAGATTCAGCTTCCAACCTAGTTAGCAAATCGACTCTCGCATGTCAATTTATCGTCACTTCCCGCGGCGTTGGAACCGCCCGCCAACCGCCCACCTTGATCCTTTGACCCGGCCGATGTTAGATGAAACTTACTCGAGATCGGCGGAAACCATCATGCTGCGACTCATTTTTTGTTTTTTCTTCTATTCCGCGACCTTTGGCTGGGTCGAGTGGCCCAAGCCTTTGCTTGCGGCGACGGCCGACGAGGCTGTCAAGAATCTGCGCAACCTAAGCGCGCCGCAGCGCAAGCGCTTGCTTGAGGAGGGCGCGCGCAAGGAAGGCGAGGCGGTTTGGTACACCTCGATGAGCTTGACCGACTTCCCCAAGATCGTCGGCGCTTTCGAGAAGAGTTATCCTTACGTCAAGATCAAAACCAATCGCTTGTCGCAATCTTCGATCATGCCGAAGATCGAGACCGAAGCGCGGGCCGGGCACTATGCCGTCGATCTGGTCGCGTCGGCGCCGGTGGAGATGTGGGAACTCAAGCAGCGCAATTTCTCCGCGCCCTATCTTTCGCCTGAGCTGATAGCGTTCCCCGCCGGTTCCTTCGACCCGCAGGGTTACTGGTCGTCGACGGAAGTCACGCCCATCGTGCTCGCTTTGAATACTAAATTGGTCGCTCCCGACGACGCGCCCAAGAGTTATCAGGATCTGTTAAATCCCAAATGGCGCGGCAAGATGAATTTTGGCAGCGACGAATACGCCTGGTATTCGGTCCTGCTCGACGGCATGGGCAAGGCGAAAGGGATGGATTTTATGCGCGCCCTGGCACGCCAGCAGCTGCATATTCCCGGCGGCAGCAGCATCATGCGCTTGCAGTTGATGCTCGCCGGCGAATCCTCGATGGTGATCGCGGCGCGGGGACGGCGCGCGACAGAGTACAAAGAAAAAGGCGCGCCGGTGGACTATCGCTTACTGGACCCCTATCCCGCTGAGCCCAACAGCTTGGCCTTGATGCGCCGGGCGGCCCATCCGCATGCCTCGATGCTGTTCATCGACTGGATGCTTTCCGAAGAAGGCCAGACCGTGTTAGCGCAGCAAGTGCCGCGGATTACCTTGCGCAGGGGCGTCAAACAGATTCCCCGCCATCAGGAACTTTACAAAAAAGATTTCGTCTTCGTCAATCCAGCCTATCTCGGCGCTAATTTGACCGAGCTAATCGCTTCCTATCAGCAAGTTTTCAACACCCGTTAAGCCGAGGTCATGGATTAACTTGCTTCTGGCTTATCTGCGCGGTGGGGGAGAGATTTCTCGCTGCGCTCGAAATGACAGAATGCAGCTGGTAATTTGATTAGAATGGCTGTTGAGATCACTCGGTTGGGCGCGGGGACCAAGTATCCGACCGCGGCACTGCGTAGGACCGCGGAGACTCTCCTTCGAGCCCTCAAACAAAACCACGCCGAGCTTAGTATCGCCCTGGTGGGCGACCGCGAAATGCGTCCGCTCAACGCCAAGTATCGCAAAAAAAAGCAAACCACCGATGTCTTGTCCTTCATCGTCGAAGACCAACCCATGTTGGGCGCAAAAATTTTGGGCGACGTGGTGATCTCCGTGGAACAGGCGCGACGCCAAGCCAAAGCGCAGGGCAAGTCCCTCAAAAGCGAGATAGGGACCCTGCTGATTCACGGTATCCTGCACCTGCTCGGCTACGATCATGAAAAATCGCCGCGCCAGGCGCAGATCATGTTCGCTTATGAGCGGAAACTTTACGCCCACCTTTGTGACCGCGGGCTATTGAAGCTATAATACTGACAGTTGCAGGTCAGGTCCCAGTCGGAAGAAAGATCCAATGATCGAAGATACCACAGAACAACTTACCCATCTCGAAGGGCGTCTTGAGCAGCTGCGGAGGCGGCTTTGACGTCGACAGCAAGCAGAAGCGCGTCGAAGAGCTGAGCCAAATCACCGCCCAGCCGGATTTCTGGAACGACGCCGACAAAGCCCAAACCGTTCTCAAAGAACAGTCCGCTCTCAAAGCGATTCTCTCGAGTTGGGAAAAACATCAAGCCGATCTTGAAGAGGCACGGTTTTTTCTCGACGTCGCTAGAGACGAGAAAAGCGAAGACGCGCTCGGCGAAGCCGCCGGCAAAGTCACAGCGATCACCAAGGAGATGGCCCAGACCGAGCTTGCTCAGCTTCTCGGCGAGCCCGACGACCGGCGTAACGCTCTGATTACGCTTCATCCCGGCGCCGGCGGCACCGAGGCGCAGGACTGGGCCGAGATTCTCCTGCGCATGTATCTGCGCTGGTGCGACCGGCGCGGTTATCGCAAAGAGATACTCGATTATCAGCCGGGCGAGGAAGCGGGGGTCAAAAGCGTTACGTTCAGCGTTACCGGCGACTATGCTTACGGATATCTCAAAGCCGAAGCCGGAATTCACCGCTTGGTGCGGATCTCTCCCTTCGATGCCAACTCGCGCCGCCATACATCGTTCGCATCGGTCTTCGTTTATCCCGAGGTCGACGACGATATTAAAATCGAAATTAATGACGACGATCTGCGCGTCGATACCTACCGCTCCAGCGGCGCCGGCGGCCAGCATGTCAATAAAACCGATTCGGCGGTGCGCTTGACCCATCTGCCGACCAATATCGTGGTCGCCTGTCAAAACGAACGTTCGCAGCATAAAAACCGCGCCATGGCGATGAAGATTCTCAAATCGCGGCTTTACGAGCTCGAGGTCAAAAAACAAAAAGAAAAGATGGAGTCCTATCACAAGACCAAGAAAGACATCGCCTGGGGCAGCCAGATCCGCTCCTATGTGCTCGCGCCCTACCGCCTGGTCAAGGACCACCGCACCAATGTCGAGGTCGGCAACGCCGATTCGGTGCTCGACGGCGATCTCGATCAGTTTATCGAAGCCTATCTTTTGATGGCGGACGAGCCGGTTTAAGTTTAAGAAGGTGAGGGGTAAGGAGTGAGGGGCAAGACGTCCGCCCCGCCCAGCCCCACGGAACTTTTCGGCAACTTCTGTCGTTGTGACGACATCTAAACAATTGCGCTGGCTGGGTGTGTGCGGTTTTAGCTTGCGCCGATTCGATCAAGATGATTTTCTCGGCATCGATCAAGTTCGCAGCCAATTGTCGGAGGGGTTATGGATTCGGAGATTGTCAACCGCGGCGTTAGTAATGGACCTACTGACTTGGAAGCGGCTGTGTTGCAGCGCTATGGCAACGCCGCCGAGGAAGTCGAAGCTTGTCTCTGCCTGCCGGTTAGTTACGACAAGGCTTTACTCAAAGTCATCCCGGACGAAATTATCGAAAAGGACTACGGCTGCGGCGACCCGTCGCGTTTCATTCATCCCGGAGAGACGGTCCTCGATCTCGGTTCGGGCAGCGGCAAGGCCTGCTACATTATTTGCCAAATTGTCGGCGCCAATGGCAAAGTCATCGGCGTCGATTTCAATCCGCCGATGTTGGAGTTGGCGCGCAAGTACCAGAAATCCATCGGCGAAAAACTGGGCTTTAACAACGTCGAGTTTCGCCGCGGCAAGATTCAAGACTTGCAAACCGATGTCGATTTAGTCGATGGCTATCTACAAGCTAATCCGGTTCGCTCCGTGGCCGATCTGGCCAACCTGCAAGATTACCAAGCGAAGGTGCGCCAGGAACAGCCACTCATCGCCGATGAGTCCATCGACGTGATCGTGTCCAACTGCGTGCTCAATCTCGTCCGGCCCGAGGACAAGAAACAATTATTCGCCGAGATGTACCGCGTGCTCAAGCGCGGCGGGCGGATTGCGATCTCCGATATCGTCAGCGACGAGGCGGTGCCCGAGCATTTAGCCAATGATCCCGCTCTGTGGAGCGCCTGTGTGTCGGGTGCGTTTCAAGAGGAGGACTTCTTGCGCGCCTTCGAGGACGCCAAGTTTCATGGCATTCAGATCGAAGAATTGCGCACGGAAGCGTACCAGACCGTCGAGGGCATCGAGTTTCGCGCCGTTACCGTGACGGCGTACAAAGGTAAAGAGGGCCCGTGCATCGAGCGCAATCATGCGGTGATTTACCGCGGCCCGTGGAAACAAGTGGTCGACGACGACGGTCATACGCTGGAGCGCGGCGCGCGCATGGCGGTGTGCGACAAGACTTTCAAACTTTATTCCCAGTCGCCTTATGCCGGACAGTTTATTCTGGTGCCGCCACGGACACAGGTGGCGTTGGAAAACGCCGGCGTGTTTGACTGCTTGCGCGATCACAAACGCCATCCACGGGAGACCAAGGGGCTGGAGTACAAGGTCACGCAAATTTCCGCTGCGGTGTGCGGGCCGGGGTCGAACTGTTGTCCGTAAGTAAAAAGGTAAAATTTTAAAGTCAAAATTTACGAGTGCGTACGAATTCATAGAATCCTGCCATGCAACCCTTCGCTGAAAGACTGCATCTAAACGGCAATGGACTCAAGCGGCGGGCCGTCGATGTCCTGCAGGTGAATCTTGGGCGCTACTGCAACTTGGCGTGCATTCACTGCCACGTCGAAGCGGGGCCGACGCGCAAGGAGATGATGAGCCGGGAGAATGTCGACGCGGTGCTGCGCTTTCTCGGCGATACCAACATTCCGACTCTCGATATCACCGGCGGGGCGCCGGAGCTCCACGCGGATTTCGATTATCTGGTCGCATCAGCGCGCGGGCTCGGTCGGCATGTGATGGATCGCTGCAATCTGACGGTGATCTTCGAGCCGGGCAAGGACTACTTGCCGGAGTTTTTTCGCTGTCATCAAGTAGAATTGGTTTGTTCGCTACCTTGTTACTCGATCGAAAACGTCGATAAGCAACGCGGCAAAGGAACCTTTGATGGCAGCATTCGGGCGTTGCAAATTTTCAACGAACTCGGCTACGGCCAACCGGACAGCGGCTTGGTCCTAAATCTGGTCTACAATCCGGTCGATCCGCACTTACCGCCGCCGCAGGAGAAACTTGAGCAGGACTACAAGCGAATTCTCGCTGAACAGTTCGGCATCGAGTTCAATCATCTGTTCTGTCTCACCAACATGCCGATCACACGCTACGCGACTCATCTCAAACTGCGCGCGCGAGTATGAGCCTTATATGGATTTGCTTGAAAACAGCTTCAACGCCGCCACCGTCGATCAAGTCATGTGCCGCAATTTGATCAGTGTTGGTTGGGACGGTGGGATTTACGACTGTGACTTCAATCAAATGCTCGATCTGCCGATCGCCGACAGCGGCGGCGGCAAACCTCTGCACATCGCTGCGCTTACGTTAGAACAGGTTACCAAGCCGGCAATTATCATCGGCGATCACTGCTACGCTTGCACTGCTGGTAGCGGTAGCAGTTGCGGCGGCACGCTGATCTGACACAGTGATTTCGTCCGAGCAGCCGTTCATTTCTGACGGAGTAAACAGAACTCATCGAGGGCGTCTCGCAGCTAACGAGAATCATGAAAAGGCTCAAACTTGTAATGATTTCGTTGTTGCTGGCGGTGCTTTTTGTCGGCTTGCTGTTTCTGCCGGTGCGCGCTTGGTTCATGCAGATCGAGGGCCACGTGCGGTCGCTCGGACCCATCGGGCCTGTCGTAATGGTGTTAGCATATGTCTTGTGCACCGTGCTGTTCATACCGGGCAGCGCCATCACCATCGGCTCAGGAACTTTGTTTGGCCTGTCGACTGGATTGATCGTCGTCGTTATCGGCGCCAATCTCGGCGCTCTAACGTCATTTCTCTTAGCGCGGAGTTTCCTGCGCGAAAAAGTCACAAGCTGGGCGTCCGCCAATCCGAAATTTCGCTCCCTCGATCAGGCCATCGGCAAGCAGGGTTTCAAGATGGTTTTGCTGACCCGATTAAGCCCGGTGTTTCCATTCGTCCTGCTGAACTATTTGCTTGGCCTCACGGCGGTGCGCACGCCGTCGTATGTGCTGGCCAACTTACTCGGCATGCTGCCGGCGACTTTCTTATTCGTCTACATCGGCGCGGCGGCGCGCGACGCGCTGGCCGGCCAAGCCGACGCTTCCGCCGGTTTTTATCAAACGATTGTGAAATATGTCGGATTGCTGGCGACTGTCGCAGTGGTCGTGGTCGTGACACGCATCGCGCGCAAAGCGTTGCGTGAGGCGGAACAGCAACAAGAAGGAAGTGTCACGACCGGTCAGCCGCTGCTCAATCCGCGGCACAAACCCGCGGCCTATGATGAAATGCTGCTTGCCGACGATGCCCACGACAAACGGCTGATCGACAACTGCCATCCGCCGCACTGGAGCAATCCGACACCGGCGGGAAAATACAATATGGTTGTCATCGGCGGCGGTACGGCGGGATTGGTCAGCGCCGCCGGCGCAGCTGGGCTGGGCGCGAAGGTCGCGCTGATCGAGCGTAATCTCTTGGGCGGCGATTGCCTCAACGTTGGCTGCGTGCCGTCCAAGGGCGTGATCCGCGCGGCGCGGGCCGCCCATGACGCGCGCAACGGCGCCGAGTTCGGCGTTCACCATGCCGGCGAGCCGCAGATCGATTTTGCCGCGGCGATGGAGCGCATGCGCCGGCTGCGCGCTGGCATCAGCGAACATGATTCGGCGGAGCGATTCCGCAAGTTGGGCGTAGATGTCTTCATCGGCCATGGCCGCTTCGTCGATCCCAACACCATCGAAGTCGACGGCAAACGTCTACGGTTCAACCGCGCGGTAATCGCCACCGGCGCGCGCGCCGCCGAGCCGGCGATCACCGGCCTGCGCGAAGCTGGCTACTACACCAACGAAACGATTTTCACGCTCACCGAATTGCCGCGTCGGCTAGCCGTCATCGGCGCCGGGCCCATCGGTTGCGAGCTGGCGCAAAGTTTTCAACGCTTCGGCAGCCAAGTGACTTTGCTCACCGACGGTGGGTCGATCATGCCGCGCGAGGATCGCGACGCCGCGGCGGTGGTCCGTCAGCAAATCGAAAAAGACGGCGTGACGATTATCACCGGCGCGAAGATTCAACAGCGCCGCGCAGGTGAACGGCGCGAAGAGTTTATCGCTAAATATCGGCGACCAGCCGATGAATTTAGCTTGCGACGCGATCCTCGTAGCGGTGGGGCGCACGGCAAATCTCGAAGGATTGGGTTTGGAAGCCGCCGGAGTACGCTATGGCAGGCGCGGCATCGAAGTCGATGCGCGCATGCGCACGTCTAATCCTCGAGTATTTGCCGCCGGCGATGTTTGCTCGCGCTACCAATTTACCCATGCCGCCGATGCCATGGCGCGCATCGTCATCGCCAACGCGCTGTTTCTGTCGCGGCGCAAGGCGACCGATTTGATCATGCCCTGGTGCACCTATACCGACCCGGAGATCGCTCACGTCGGCTATTATGAAAAGGATGCCCAGGCCGCGGGCTACGATGTGGCGACGATCACGCAGTCCCTCGCCGATGTCGACCGGGCGATCCTCGACGGCGAGGCGGAAGGGTTTGCCCGGGTTCACTACGACAAGAAAACTGCTAGGATTCTCGGCGGCACCATCGTCGCGCGCCATGCCGGCGAAATGTTGGGCGAGCTGACGCTGGCGATTACGGCGAAGCAGACGGTTGGCGTCTTGTCGTCGACGATTCATTCGTACCCGACTCAGGCCGAGGTGCTGCGCAAAATCGGCGATGGCTATATGCGCACCAAGCTGACGCCGACGGTGAAAAAGATATTTGCCAAATGGTTGGAGTGGCGACGGTGAGAAGAGGGTAAGGAGTAAAGGGTGAGGAGTAAGGGGTTTCGAATTCAAATCGCGTGGATTGCGATATTGGCGATGTGCGCGGTCTTGGTAAGTGACGTGCAGGCCGCGCCCAAGGCGGAGTTGTGGGCGCGCTGGCAGAAGCATGATCCGGCGAGCGGGCAAACAATCGAACACGGGGCTTGGGATCGTTTGCTCAAGCAGTATGTCGTAATCCATCCATCGGGGATCAATCGGGTGCGCTATCAAGAAATTCGCCCGGAGGATCAAAAGGTTTTAAAGAATTATCTCCAGAGCCTGCAAGGGATTTCGATCTCCAGCTATAACCGCAAAGAGCAGCAGGCGTACTGGATCAATCTCTACAACGCGCTCACCGTCGATTTGATTCTGTCGCGCTTTCCGGTGGCGTCGATCCGCGACATCAATATCTCTCCCGGCTTACTGGCGCGCGGACCTTGGGGCGCTAAATTGCTCACGGTGGAAGGCGAGAAGCTGTCGCTGGATGACATTGAGCATCGGATCTTGCGGCCGATCTGGAAAGATGAGCGGATTCATTACGCGGTCAACTGCGCCAGTTTGGGCTGCCCGAATTTACAGCCGGCGGCTTACACCGGCGAAAACACCGAAGCGCTGCTCGACAAGGGCGCCAAGGAATTCATCAATCACCCGCGCGGCGTAGCGCTCACCGGCGGCAAGCTCAAGGTGTCGAGCATCTATGTCTGGTTCCAAGAAGATTTTGGCGGCGACGCTGAAGGGCTGATGGAGCACTGGCGGAATTATGCAAATCCAGGACTGTCGGGGGCGTTGGAAAAATACCAGGGCGGCTTGAGTCACGACTACGATTGGCGCTTGAACGGCGTCGACCTAAAGCCGTAAGTCGCACCAGAGGTCCGATGAACATCTCGGTCATCGTGCCGGTGCTCAACGAAGAGAAATCGATCGCCGCGACCTTGCAGGCGCTGGCGCGCCTGCAACCTTACGAAACCATCGTTGTCGACGGCGGCAGCCAGGACCGAACGGCGGAGATCGCCGCCGAGTTCGGCGTTAAAGTGATCCCGTCGGAGCGCGGCCGGGCGCGCCAGATGAATCGCGGCGCGCGGGAGGCGAGCGGCGATGTCTTGTTATTTCTCCACGCTGACACGCGTTTGCCGTCAACGGCGTTCAGCGACATCGCCGGCGCGATGGGCGATCCTCGCTATGTCGGCGGCCGCTTCGATGTCGAGCTCGACGGCAAGCACTGGATGTTGCCGCTGGTCGGGCGGCTGATTAGCTATCGCTCGCGGCTCTCCAAAGTCGCCACCGGCGATCAGGCGCTGTTCGCGCGCCGCGAAGTGTTCCAGCGCATGGGCGGTTTCGCGGACATTCCACTCATGGAAGACATCGCGTTCTGCCGCGCGCTCAAGCGGCTGGGCGAAGTCGCCTGCCTGCGCAGCCGGGTGGTGACCTCGGCGCGCCGTTGGGAAGTGGACGGCGTGTGGCGGACGATTTTTCGCATGTGGACGCTGAAGCTACTCTATCTCACCGGTGTTTCGCCGGCCCGCTTGAAACAGTTCTATGCCGACACACGTTAACGCGCTTGCCATCATGGCCAAGGCGCCGGTGGCGGGAACGGTGAAGACCCGCTTGGTGCCGCCGTTGACGCCGGCGCAAGCGGCGGAGATCTGTCGCGCGCTGCTGCTCGATCAGTTCGACCATCTGAGAAATTTCACCGGCGTCGAGAGCTATGTGTTTTACACACCGGCTGACGCCGAAAATGTTATGCGGGAACTCGCTGGCGCCGGTTATGTCTATCTGGCGCAATCCGATGGCGATCTCGGCGCGCGCATGGAGCAAGTCTTCGCCGATCTTTGGCACCTGGGACATCGTAACATTGTCCTCATCGGCAGCGATTTGCCGGCTTTGCCTTGGGCAATTCTTGATGAAGCAATTAGTCGGTTGGCGCAAGCGGAGCGGCGAGTAGTCTTGGGACCGAGCGCGGACGGCGGCTATTACTTAGTCGGCATGAATCGAGCCGACGCCGGAGATATTCGCCAACATGACCTGGAGCCATGACCGGGTTTTCGCTGACACGACCGCGCGACTCGACGCCCTTAGCCTGCCCTATAGCGTGCTGCCGACTTGGTTCGACCTCGACGTGGCTGAAGATTTTCAACGATTGTGGCAATTGCCGAAGTCGGAATTGCGCGCAGGGCTGAGCCGGACATTGGCTTGCTTGGAAAAGTTCGGATTTTCGCCTGCGTCAAAAGTCTGACGGTGACAGGTTACATTTCCGTGACAAACTGCCAATTAGTTCGAATATGTTGCTGACCTGGGCGAGCGAAAGTGATAAAACTGATACAGATACGCGTGCAACCAACCCTGCCGGAGCGCTCCGGTTAGAACAGGCAGATCCTATGAACCAGTCGATCGATCAGTTGTCCATCAATACCATCCGCACTTTGTCCATGGACGCGGTTCAGCAGGCCAACTCCGGTCACCCCGGCACACCCATGTCGATGGCGCCGGTGATGTATGGCCTGTGGCAGCGCCATTTAAAATATGACCCCGCCGATCCGCTCTGGCCCAACCGAGACCGCTTCGTGCTGTCCATCGGCCATGCGTCGATGCTGCTCTATTCCACTTTATACCTAGTCGGCGTGCGCGCGTTGGATGCCAAGCATCAGGTGCTCAATCAGCCGACGCTGACCCTCGACGATTTAAAAAACTTTCGCCAGCTCGACAGCAAAACCCCCGGCCATCCTGAGTTCGGCCTCACTGCCGGCGTCGAGACCACCACCGGGCCGCTCGGCCAGGGCGTGGCTAACAGCGTCGGCATGGCGATAGCTTCGAAATGGCTCGGTAGCTATTTCAACCGGCCCGGCTTCGAATTATTTGATTTCGCGGTTTACGCGCTGTGCGGCGACGGCGATATGATGGAAGGGATCAGCAGCGAAGCGGCATCCCTCGCCGGCCATTTGAAACTAGGCAATCTTTGTTGGATTTACGACAGCAACCGGATCTCCATCGAAGGCAGCACCAGCTTGGCGCTGTCGGAAGATGTCGGCAAACGCTTTGAAGCTTATGGCTGGAACGTTTTGCGTGTCGCCGATGCCAACGACCAAAGTGCCCTCGATGGGGCGCTGGAAAACTTCCGCCAGTGTAACGACCGGCCGACCTTTATCGTGATGCAAAGCCATATCGCCTTTGGCGCGCCGACCAAGCAGGACACCGCCGCCGCGCATGGCGAGCCGCTGGGCGACGGCGAGATCAAACTGACCAAGAAAAACTACGGCTGGCCGGAGGATGAGAAATTTTTCGTTCCCGAGGGCGTGCAGGAGAATTTCCAACGGGTTCTCGGCAAACGCGGCCGCGCGCTGCGCGATGAGTGGACCGGCAAGTTTTCCGCATACCAGAAAAAATACCCCGAACTCGCCGAGCAATTGACGACCCTGCAGCAACGCGAACTGCCGGCGGGCTGGGACAAGGAATTGAGCGAATATCCGGCCGATCCAAAAGGCCAAGCGACGCGCGATTCTTCCGGCAAAGTTTTGAACGCCATCGCCAAGCACGTTCCTTGGCTGATGGGCGGCTCGGCGGATCTCGCGCCGTCGACCAAGACGCGCCTGACGTTTGACGGCGCCGGCGATTTCGCCGCCGGCAGTTACGGCGCGCGCAATTTTCACTTCGGCGTGCGCGAGCATGTCATGGCGGCGATCGTCAACGGCATGTCGCTGTGCGGCGTGCGCGCTTACGGTTCCGGATTTCTCATTTTCAGCGATTACGCTCGACCGGCGATCCGGCTCGGCGCGATTATGGAGATTCCCGCGATTCACGTCTTTACCCATGACTCCATCGGCGTCGGTGAAGACGGTCCGACACACCAGCCGGTGGAGCAGCTGGCGTCGCTACGGGCGATTCCAGGTCTGATTACGCTTCGCCCTGGCGATGCTAACGAAGTGGTCGAGGCCTGGCGCGTGATCATGGCGCTCAAGCATGAACCGGTGGCGCTAGCATTGACGCGCCAGGCGCTGCCGACATTGGACCGGACGAAGTACGGCGCCGCCGCCGGATTGGCTAAAGGCGCTTACATTTTGGCTGACGCCGACGGCGTCAAGCCGCGGGTGATCTTGATCGGCACCGGCAGCGAAGTTTATTTGTGCGTCGAAGCCTACGAGCAGCTCAAAAAAGACGGCATCCAGGCGCGTGTCGTCAGCATGCCGTCATGGGAATTGTTCGAGCGGCAGAGCAAAGAATATCGCGAACAGGTTCTGCCTGCGGCGGTGCGCGCGCGCGTCGCCGTCGAGCAAGGCGTGGCCATGGGCTGGGCAAAATATGTCGGCATGACCGGCGCGGTGATCGGTATGAAAAGTTTCGGCGCATCGGCGCCGTTTTCACATTTACAGAAAAAGTTCGGCTTTACCGTGGAGAACATTGTCGCCGCGGCTAAAGCGCAATTGCCAGGGTAAGCATGCGCATTGTCATCGGCGCCGATCACGCGGGCTTCGAATTGAAGCAAATTCTCGCCGCCTATCTGCGTCACCATGGCCATGAGGTGATCGACAAAGGGACCGATAGCGACCAGCCGGTGGATTATCCCGACTTCGCCGAAGCGGTCGGCAATGCCGTGCTGGCGGGCGCAGCGGAACGCGGCGTGCTGGTCTGCGGCAGCGGCGTCGGCGCCTCGGTCTCGGCGAACAAGATCCCAGGGATCCGTGCCGGATTGTGTCATGACACTTATTCGGCACACCAGGGCGTCGAGCATGATGACATAAATATACTCGTGCTCGGGGCGAGAATTATCGGTGTCGAAGTCGCGCGTGAATTGGTGGATCGATTTTTAGCGGCGAAATTCAACGGCGAAGAACGGCACCGCAGACGCGTCGAAAAAATATCGGCGCTCGAGCGGCGTTACGCTAAGACAGCCTGAGGGAGAATCAACATGAATCCATTGAAGGAACTCGGCGGCCAAGGACAGTCGATCTGGCTCGATTACATCCGGCGCAACTTGATTCGCAGCGGCGAGTTGAAGCGCCTGGTTGACGACGACGGGATCCGCGGCGTCACCAGCAATCCAACGATCTTTGAAAAAGCCATCGCCGGCAGCACGGACTACGACGAGGCGCTGCGCGCCATGCTGGCGCGGGACGGCAACGCGGAGGTGGAAAAACTCTACGAGCCGCTGGCCATCGAAGACATTCAGATGGCTGCCGACGTGTTACGTCCGGTTTACGATGCCAGTAACGGCGACGACGGCTACGTCAGCCTCGAAGTGTCGCCCCATTTGGCCCACGACACTCAAGGTACGATCGCAGCAGCCAAGCGGCTGCGCGCCGCGGTCGACCGCCCCAACTTGATGATCAAAGTACCGGCGACGCCCGCCGGCATTCCCGCCATCGAGCAGCTGATCGCCGACGGACTGAGCATCAACGTGACTTTGATGTTTTCCATGGACGACTATGAGGCGGTGTCGCGCGCTTACGTAAATGGATTGGAGCGTTGCGCCGATCCGTCCAAGGTCGCTTCGGTGGCGTCGTTCTTCGTCAGCCGTGTCGACACCGTGGTCGACAAAGAGTTGGAAAAAAACGGCAGCCCGGAAGCTCGCGCGTTGCTCGGCAAGATCGCCATCGCCAACTCCAAAGTCGTCTATCGCCGCTTCATGGAGATTTTTCACGGCGAAGGATTCGCGTCACTGCGCAGCCGCGGCGCGAGGGTGCAGCGGCCGCTGTGGGCGAGCACGGGAACGAAGAATCCGGCCTACTCCGACGTTCTTTACGTCGAGAATCTCATCGGCCCGGAAACCGTCAACACGTTACCGCCGGATACCATCAACGCTTTTCGCGACCACGGCAAGATTCCCGGAGCTACGGTTAAAACCGGTTTCGACGATGCTGATGCCGCTCTGGCGACCTTGGCGAAGCTTGGTATCAACCTCGACGTGATCACGGAAAAATTACAAGTCGACGGCGTGGCGTCGTTCTCAGCTTCCTTCGATCAGCTGATGGGCGCGTTGGAGAAAAAGCGCGAGGCGATGGCCGGCGCCGCCTTGAACCATCAAGAGCTCCACCTCGGCAAATCCCTTAAGCGCGTCGAAAAACGGCTCAAGGACTGGCAGACGGCTCAAGTCGGCAAACGTATCTGGGAAAAAGATCACAAAGTTTGGTCGAAGGATGTGCAGCCGGAACTGGCCGATCGTCTGGGTTGGCTCGAGCTTCCCGAAACCATGGAGAAAGAAGTCGCCGCGCTCCGCGCATTCGCCGACAAGGCGAAAGCTGACGGCATGAAACATGTCGTGCTGCTCGGCATGGGTGGGTCGAGTCTGGCGCCGGAAGTGTTTCAAGAAACCTTTGGCAATGCGCCGGGCTATCCCAAGTTGCGCGTCCTCGACAGTACCCATCCGGCGGCAGTTAAAGCCGTCGAGAACGGCATCGACTTGGCGCACACGGTCTTTCTAGTCTCGAGCAAGTCCGGCACGACCACGGAGACAAATTCGTTTTTCTTTTACTTCTGGGACAAACTGAAAAAGCTTGGCGCCGATCCCGGCCCGCACTTTGTCGCCATCACCGATCCCGGCACGCCGTTGGAGCAGCTCGCCAAAGAGAGAAATTTTCGCGGCACTTTCAATGCGCCGGCAGAAGTCGGCGGGCGCTATTCGGCGTTAACCATGTTCGGTTTGGTGCCGGCGGCTTTGATCGGTGTCGATATCGGCGCTGTGCTGGCGCGGGCGCGGCGCATGAGCGCCGCCTGCGGCGCCGCGGTCGCTGACGGCGAGCAATCCCGGCTTGATTCTAGGCGCGGCGTTGGGCGAGTTGACGTTGGCCAAGCGCGATAAGGTGACGTTTATTTGTTCGCCGTCGCTTGGCGCATTTCCCTCCTGGGTCGAACAATTGATCGCCGAGAGCATGGGCAAAGAAAACAAAGGTATCGTGCCGGTGGCCAATGAAAACCTGGCGCCGCCGGAAAAATACGGCGCGGATCGTTTTTTCGTTTATCTTCGTCTCGAAAGCGACAGCAATCACGACCTCGACCGCCAGGTGGCGGCGCTGGAAGCCAATGGCCATCCGGTGGCGCGCATCGATTTGGCCGACAAGTATGATATCGGCCAAGAGTTTTTCCGCTGGGAATTCGCCGTGGCGGCGGCCGGTGCGGTGCTCGGCATCAACCCGTTCAACCAGCCCGATGTGCAGCTGGCGAAAGACCTATCCAAGAAAGCCATGAGCGAGAGCGGTAGCGGCTGGTGCTAAGTTGAAAGACGAGGTCGCAGCCAGCGATCCCGCCGGTCTCGAAAAGATGGTCGGCGCGTGGCTTGGCAAGAAAAAGCCGCGGGACTACGTCGTGGTGCAGGCTTACATTGCGCCGTCGCCGGAGAATAGCGCGAAGCTGGCGGCGCTCTGCGCCGCGCTGCAAAACCGTCTTGGCGTGGCCACGACCTTGGGTTTTGGCCCGCGCTTCCTGCATTCCACCGGTCAGCTTCATAAGGGCGGACCCAATTCGGCGCTGGTGCTACAGATCGTCGACCAATCTGCCGATAATCTAGCTGTACCGGAGACAAGCTATACCTTTGACGCCCTGATCCAGGCGCAAGCGATCGGCGATTTTACCGCGCTGAAGCAACGACGGCGGCGCGCGCTGCGCGTCAATCTCGGCGGCGACAGCGCCGGCGGTTTGGAGCGCTTGGCAGCGGCGCTGCAAAAATAACTTAGCTTCTCCAGGGAAGGAGAACATACGATGGAATTGGGCATGATCGGCTTAGGCCGAATGGGCGCCAACATGACCGAGCGGCTGGTGCGCGGCGGTCATAAGGTGATTACTTACGACCGCAGCGCCGAGGCGATTCAACGAGTCGTCGACAAAGGCGCGGTGGGCGCGCACTCGCTCGCCGACTTCGTCAAGCAATTATCATTGCCGCGGGCGATTTGGCTGATGGTGCCGTCGGGCGATGCGGTGGACCAGACCATCGAGCAGTTACTGCCGAGTTTGGCCGAAGGCGACATCATCATCGACGGCGGCAACTCCAACTACAAAGACTCCATCCGGCGCGCCGAGAAACTTAAGCCGCACAAGCTCCACTTCGTCGACGCCGGCACCAGCGGCGGCATCTGGGGACTGCAAAACGGCTACTGCATGATGGTCGGCGGCGACAAGGAAATCGTCGGCCGCTTGGAGCCGATCTTTCTCACGCTGGCGCCGAAGGACGGCTATCTGCACGCCGGTCCCAACGGCGCCGGTCACTTCGTCAAGATGATTCACAACGGCATCGAGTACGGCATGATGCAGGCCTACGGCGAAGGCTTCGAGATTGCTCAAAGCCTCGCAGTTCGATCTCGATCTGGCGAAGATTTCCCATCTGTGGAATCAAGGCAGCGTGGTGCGTTCCTGGCTGCTCGAGTTGTGCGAGAGCGCCTTTGAAAAAGATCCCAAGCTCGATGCGATCAAAGGCTATGTCGAAGATTCCGGCGAAGGGCGCTGGACGGTCATCGAAGCGATTGAAAAAGGCGTCGCGGCGCCGACTTTGGCCCATTCGCTGTTCGCGCGCTTCGCGTCGCGCCAGCAGGATGCGTTTTCCAACAAAGTCATCGCCGCGCTGCGCAACGAGTTCGGCGGCCATGCGGTGAAAAAGGGGTAATCGCCGATGGCGAGCGACGGCGCAAGATTATCTGCACCAGAGTTTGGGACAAGCGAAAAAACCGCACGGCTGTGTGGTGACGATTTTTGGCGCGTCCGGCGATCTGACCAAACGCAAGCTGATCCCAGCGCTGTATAATTTAGCGCTGGAAAAGAAGCTTGCCGGAGCGCTTCGCCGTGGTCGGCTACGCGCGCAGCGAAATGACCCATGAAGTGTTTCGCGACAAGATGCGCGAGGCGGTGCAAGAGTTCTCCCGCACCGGACTTGCAAGACCAAGCGGTCTGGGAACTAGTTCGCCACAACGCTCTATTACGTTCGCGGCGGCTACGAGGAAGCCGACGGCTATCAGAGCTTGAAGGAGTTCATCGACGGCTTCGATCGCAGCAGCCGGGTGTTGCCGGCGCCGGGTATTTTACCTGGCGACGCCGCCGGATCTCTACGGTCCGGTCATCGAGCGCATCGCCGCGGCGGGGTTGGCGCCCAAGGAAACCGACGGCGAGGCGCGCACTCGCGTGGTCATTGAAAAGCCGTTCGGCACCGACCTGCAAACCGCGCGGGAGCTCAATCGCCGGGTGCACGAGGTGCTCGATGAAAACCAGGTGTACCGCATCGACCACTATCTCGGCAAAGAGACCGTGCAAAATATCATGGTGTTCCGCTTCGCCAACGCCGTGTTCGAGCCGATCTGGAACCGCCGCTATGTCGATCATGTCCAGATCACTGCGGCTGAGAGCGTCGGCGTGGAAAACCGCGGCGGTTACTACGAAGAAGCGGGTGTCGTGCGCGATATGTTTCAGAATCATTTGCTTCAACTGCTCTGTCTCACCGCCATGGAGCCGCCGGTGGGTTTCACCGCCGACGCGGTGCGTGACGAGAAGGGCAAGCTGCTAAAATCGGTGCGCGCCATTGCGTCGGAGGAAGTCGCCTCGGCAGCGGTGCGCGGACAGTATGGTCCGGGTCTGCTCGGCGATCAGAAGGTACCGGGTTACCGGCAGGAGAGCGGGGTCCACAAGAACTCGGCGACGGTAACCTACGCCGCGCTCAAATTTTACATCGACAACTGGCGTTGGGAAGGCGTGCCGTTTTATTTGCGTTCGGGCAAGCGCATGGCAAAGCGGGTCACCGAAGTGGCGATTCAGTTCAAGCGGCCGCCGCTGCTACTGTTCAAGTCCCACGCGCTGGACAACGTCAATCCCAACGTTTTGGTCATGCGCATTCAACCGGATGAAGGCGTGTCGCTGACGTTTGAAGTCAAGCCGCCCGGGTCGAACATGGTCGTCAGTCCGCTGAGTTTGGACTTCAACTACGAGGAAGCTTTTGGCAGCGGTTCCCCCGAGGCCTACGAAACGCTACTGGAAGATTGTATTGAGGGGGATTCGACACTTTTCACACGCCATGATTGGGTGGAAGCGGCGTGGTCGTTGACCGACCCGATCATTCAAGTGTGGAATTTGAGTAAGCCGAAAACTTTCCCCAATTATGCGGCTGGCAGCTGGGGTCCGGCAGAGGCGGATGAGTTCATGCAGCGCGACGGCCGGCGCTGGCGTAAACCGTGAATGAAGAGAGATTGGCCGCAAAACGCAAAGGGCGCAAAGCAGAAATTCACATTGTGGGTCGTCGTAAGCTTCGCGCTTAGTGTCTCACATGAAGAGGTCACCTGGGCTACGTCATACCCGCGAAAGCGGGTATCCAGGCTAATTGGACGCAGACCAAACCTGGATTCCCGCGTGCGCGGGAATGACGCGTCAAGCAGACCGCCTATAGAGGGAATTCCATCCATTTTCATTTTCTGTAGACGAGCGTTAGCTCATAGACACTTCGTGGTGAATCATAATCATGGCACCAAGAAACCTCGTTCTCGCCGGCGATATTGGCGGCACAAAAACCAATCTCGCTTTGTTTTCCGTGCGCGGTGAGAAGCTGCATTCGGAATCGCTCCGCACCTTTCCAAGTAAACGCTATTCCGGTCTGGTGCCGGTGCTGCAAGAGTTTCTCGCCGGCGATGTGCCTAAAGTCGACGGGGCGTGCTTTGGCATCGCCGGACCGGTGGTCGACGGCAAAGTTAAAACGCCCAATCTGCCTTGGATGCTCGATACCGACGAATTGCGCCGGGTGCTCAAACTCGAAAGCGTGACCCTGCTCAACGATCTCGAAGCCGGCGCCTATGGTATTTTCGCCTTGGAAAACGACGAGTTCTGCACGCTCAACGAAGGCGCGATGCGCCAGTCGGGCAATAAAGCGTTGATCGCTGCCGGCACGGGGCTGGGACAGGCGATCTTGTATGACGATGGCCACCATTTTAATCCGTTGGCATCCGAAGGCGGCCACGCTGATTTCGCGCCGCGCAATGAGCTCGAGATCGAACTGTTGCGCTACCTGATCGAGCGCTTCCAGCATGTCAGTTATGAACGCGTGCTTTCCGGCCCCGGTCTGTTCAATATCTATCGCTTCTTCAAAGAGCGCCGCGGTCTGGAAGAGCCGAAATGGTTGACCGAGCGCTTTGCCGCTGCCGACGATTCCAGCGCGGTGGTTTCCAAGGCGGCGCTCGCCGGCGAGGCGGAGATTTGCGTCAAGAGTTTGGATCTCTTCGTTGCCGTTTACGGTGCCGAGGCGGGAAACCTGGCGCTGCGCGCCAAGTCGGTGCGCGGTCTCTACATCGGCGGCGGCATCGCGCCGAAAATTCTCGCCAAGCTCAAAGATGGTGTCTTCATGCGCGCCTTTGTCGATAAAGGCCGCTACACCGATTTCCTTACAGCGGTTCCCGTACAAGTGGTTTTGAACGATCAAGCAGCGCTGCGCGGCGCTGCCTATTATGGCGCTTTTCTCGCCCGTGACTGAACGAGATATAGTCATATGCCGCGATGTCGACGGCCTCAGCCGCAAGGCGGCGGAGCAATTCGTCGCCTTGGCGCGCGAGGCGATCGCCGCGCGCGGCCGGTTCGCCGTGGCCCTGTCCGGCGGCTCGACACCCAAAGCGCTTTATTCCTTGTTAGCGACAGCGGAGTTCAGCGAACAGCTTGACTGGCGGCACATTCATTTATTCTTCGGTGACGAGCGCTGTGTCGCGCCGGATCATGCCGAGAGCAATTATCGCATGGTCAAGGAAGCGTTGCTGGCCAAGATCGCCATTCCCAGTGAAAATGTTCACCGCATGGCGGCTGAACTCGCGCCCGAGGTTGCTGCAGCGGCATATGCAGCGCAGTTAACTGGTTTCTTCGATTTGCCGGAAACTAAACCACCGCGCTTTGATCTAATTTTTCTCGGTCTTGGCGAGGACGGTCATACAGCGTCGTTGTTTCCCGATAGTTCGGCGTTGACCGACACCGATCGTTGGGTGACAGCGACTTATGTGGAGAAACTCAAGACGCATCGGCTGACGTTAACGTTCCCGGCGATCAATAACGCCGCGCAGATTAGTTTTTTGATTGCCGGGCAAAGCAAGGTTGCCGTCGTGAAAGACATACTCACTGGCCAATACAGCGACGCGCCGGCCGCGCGCATCAAACCCAGTCACGGTAAGCTCACCTGGTTTATTACCGAGGATGCCGCGGGCGATCTGCGCAAACATTAAATTTTCAGCGCTTCATACTCACAATCTCCCCCGCTCTTTCAAAGGGGGGAAGCTTATGAGCAATGGGTAGGTCTCTTTCGAGGTCAGGAGACTACAGCGACTTGATCTTTCTCAGTTCGGCGACGATCTGCTGATTGGACGGCCGTTTGTCTTGGGTCTTTTCGATGAAGCGCCAGCGCACCACACCCTGGGGATCGATTACGAAGGTCGATGGGTAGGGCCAGCCTTTGCCGTCCGGGTTAAAAATCCCATAGCGGTCGATCACTTTATGATCCTTGTCTTCCAATAGCGGAAAATCGAATTCGCCGTCGAAGCGCTTGCGCAGCATCTCGCCGAATTTTTTCGATTCCTCCCGGGTATCGACGCTGACCGCGAGGATCTGCACCTTGTCTTTCTGTGCTTTGGTCAAAAGGCTTTTCAGCTTCCCGAGCTGTTCCATGCAGAAGGGTCACCAGTAACCGCGGTAGAAAACCAACACCACCGCTTTCTTGCCGCGAAAGTCGGACAGGTTGATGGCTTGGCCTTCGACGTTTTCCAGGCCGAAGTCGGGGGCGGCTTGACCGATTTTGATGCGGTCGATTTCGGTGGCGCTGCCGCTGGTTGGATCTTTGGGTCCGAGCTGGCCGAAGAGCGGATTTGCCGCTAATACGCCGGCAACCAAGCCGGCCATGAGCCATGGTGTTTTCAATTTTCTATCTCCGGTACTCCACATGATGAATCCAGCGATCATAAATTCCCTGAGCGATTATTCAAGAGCGCCGGCTCGCCGGAACCGTCACATAGGGACGAAAGCGGCGCTGCGCCAGATAGCGAAACAGGCCGGGCGACACTCTCTTCAACCAACATATCAGCGCCAGCCAACGCGGCATGACAAGCTCGAAGCGATTGTGCTCGATCACCTTGAAGACTGCTTGGCTGACGTCGCTGGCGTCGACGAACAGCGACGGCGGCGAATGCGGCTCGCTGTCGCGAAAGTTGCGGCTGAAACCGGTGTGCACCGGTCCCGGACAGACCAGCGACACTTTCACGCCGAGCGGTGTGAGCTCGTGATAGAGACTCTCCGACCAGCCGTTCATGGCGAACTTCGACGCGCAGTAGGCGGCCATATTGAGCGTGCCGATATTGCCGGCGACGGAGGAGATGTTGACGATCTGGCCCTTGCCCCGGGCGATCATCGACGGCAGCAATTCATGGGTGCAGTAGACTGCGCCGAAGTAGTTAACGCGCATGATCTCTTCAACAGTAGTCAAGTCGGTCTGGTGGAATGGTTTGCGCATGCCGATGCCGGCGTTGTTGATCAAGATATCGACCCCGCCGTAGTCGGTGAGCACTCTTTCGATCATGCCATGGACTTGCTCCGGATCGCCGACGTCGCAGCCGATCATCAATGACGTGGGACTGGTCTGGCGCACTTGCTTGAGCACGTCTTTCAGCCTGGCGATGGACCGGCCGCAGCCGATGACCACGGCGCCGCGCTTGGCGAAATCGATGGCCAGCTGCTTGCCGATGCCGCTGGAGGCGCCGGTAATCAAGATAATTTGGCTATCAAACTCCATACCTAATAGTCTGACGATCGAGTCACGAGTAAAAATGTTAGCCGCCCACGCAGGCTTCGAGAGCTTCTTTAAGGTTCGGATAACGAAATTGGAAACCGGACCGCTGCGCCGCGGCGGGAATCACCCGCTGACCGGTCAGCAGCATTTCGGCCATCTTGCCCAGGCCAAGGCGCAGCGCGATTGCCGGCACCGGCAGCCAACAGGGACGATGCAGCACCCGCCCCAGGGTTTGGCTGAACTCTAGATTGCGCACCGGATTGGGCGCGGTCGCATTAACCGGCCCCGCTATGGAAGTATTGGCGATAAGATGGAGAATGAGATTTACTTCGTCATCGAGATGGATCCACGACATCCATTGTTGTCCCGAACCCAGATAGCCGCCGGCAAATAGTTTGAACGGCTGCACCATCTTCTTCAGCGCACCGCCGCCGGGGCCGAGGACGATGCCGGTGCGCAACCGGACGACGCGCAGGCCGAGAGCCTCGGCAGCGCTCGCTTCGGCCTCCCAGCCAAAGCAAAGCTTGGCGAGAAAATCATTTCCCGCTGGCGCGTCCTCGCGGAGTAATTCGTCTTGGTGCGGACCGTAATAGCCGACCGCCGAAGCGTTGATCAAGAATTTCGGTTTTTGTTGCGCTCTCGCGCAGGCTTGGACGATGCTCCGGGTGGCATCGTAGCGGCTTTGTTGCAAGCGCTGCTGTTGGCGGTCTGTCCACCTGCGTCCGGCGATGGGTTCGCCGGCGAGGTTGATCACGCCGTCGGCGACGGCGACGGCCTCGGCCCACTCGCCCATGGTTCCCGGGGTCCAATGGATCCAGCGTTTTCCCGCTGTGCTGGCGTTGGCTGGCGCGCCATGGGTCAGTAACACCAGGCTGTGGCCCGCCTGCAGCAAGCGGGCGCATAGCACGGAACCGATAAATCCCGATGCACCTGTGAGCACTAACTGCATTTTGCCCTGTTCCTATCGAGCCGAGCTTCCCGGACTCCACTGCGAATGATATCTTAAGAATGAAACCTCGTCGCTCCCAGCGAGTCAAGATGAGCTTGCGAAAAAATTGCGCTAGCACCCGCCGCGTGTTATCACCGGCATCGACGCGACGATCACACACCCGGTCATCATGCAGGGCTTGTGCGTGATGCGCGTGGCGAGCGCTTTTCACAACCAAGACCGCCGCGCGTCCCTTCGACCGCGCGCGCGATGGTTTCGTCTTGGGTCAAGTCGCCTGGGCGCCTTGGCGGGAGGAATTATCCCAGTCCGAGAAAGTTTCGCGCAGGCAGCGCGTACTTGGTAAATTATTCCTATGAAACGTAGCGCCGCAGCCGAGATGATGGACAGCGCCGATAACCCTCGGGAGCTGCTCGAGGAGGATCTGCGCAATCTGCGCCGGCTCAATCGCTACTTGGGCGGCGCCCGTTGTGTGCGCCACGGCATCGCCCAGTTCGTGCGGCGGCAGAATTTACGGCAGCTTGCCGTGCTCGATGTCGGCGCCGGCAGCGGCGATGTCGCTACCGAGATCGTGCGCTGGTGCCGGGACAATCATATTGACTCGACGGTTGTCAGCCTCGACCGCGATCCGGTGACTGTGGCGGTGGCGGCCACCCAAGTTGCCGGCTGGCGTGAGATCGCCGTCCTGCGCGGTGATGCGCTGGCGCCGCCGTTTGCGCCAAAGCGTTTCGATTGTGTCTTGGCGTCGCAGTTCCTGCACCATTTTTCCGAAGCCGAGATCGTCGCGCTGTTGCAAACTTGGGCGACGCTGGCGCGCCGGGCGATCGTCGTCAGCGATCTGGTGCGCCATCCGCTGGCCTACTACGGCATCCAAGCGCTGACGCGCATGAGCACGAAAAATATCATGACGCGGACCGACGCGCCGCTATCGGTGCAGCGGGCGTTTACCTTGGCTGAGTGGCGTGAGCTGTTTCGTCGCGCCGGCGTCGGCAAATTTCAGGTCACGCCGCTACTGCCGTTTCGCATGAGCGCGTGGATCGAGATCGCCAGCTGATGCAGACTGACTTTGACGTTATCATTATCGGCGCCGGCCCGGCTGGCGCCGCATCGGCCATTTCGCTGGCGCGGCGCGGTTACGCGGTCGCGCTGATCGACAAAGAAGAGTTCCCGCGCGAGAAACTCTGCGGCGATTTTATCAATCCAAGCAACTGGCCGATGCTTGCCCAGCTTGGCGTGACCCGCGAGCTATACACGCAGGATCACGAAGTCGTCACGGCGTTTCGCATCACTGCCGTCTCGGGCGCGGCGGCCGAAGCGGCGCTGCCGACGATTGACGGCACGCCGGTTTACGGCCTGGGGCTCAGGCGCTTTTTCTTCGATCAAATTCTTCTGCGAAAAGCGCGGCAGGAAGGCGCGACCGCCCTGCTAGGCTACCGGGTCAAAGCGTTACATCGCCTGGCGCATGGCTGGCGGCTTAGCTATGGCCGTGGCGAGTCCGTCGACGAACTCAACGCGCGGGTATTGATCGGTGCCGATGGCCGTAACTCTTGGGTGGCGCACCATCTCGGGATGGCCAGGCCGGCGGCCCACGGCGGCGGGCGTATCGGCTTTCAACTGCGGCTCAACTATTCGCCAGGTCTGCAGGGCCGGATTGAAATCCATCTTTTCCCCGGCGGCTACGCCGGGTTGTTGGGTCTTGGCGATGGCACGATCAACCTTTGCTTGGCCGTCGATGGCCGGCGCTTTGGCGAGCGCGTTGGTATCGAGCCATTGCTGCAATCTCATCTGCCGCGGAATCCCCATCTGCGCGAGATCCTGCGCGCGAGCGAGCCGGTGGGGGCGGTGCGTTCGACCTATCCGGTCTATTTCCCGCCGCGCCGCTCGGTTGACGCCGGCCTCATGCTGATCGGCGATGCCGCGCGAGTTAACGAGCCGGTAAGCGGCGAAGGGATCTATTTCGCCATGCGCAGCGCCGCCATCGCCGCCGCCACCGTCGATCGAGCATTTAACCAGGGAGATTTTTCCGCCCGAGCGTTGTGGCAATACGAGCGGAGCTGCCGTGGGGATTTTCGCCGGCGCCGCGGCTTGAATGGGGCGATTCGCTTTTTGATGTATCGTCCGGCGCTCCTGGCGCCCTTCATCCATCTGTCCGGCAAAAAAACCCGGTTGCTCGAATCCTTGGTCCACGCCATCTGCCGGCCGGAAGCCGCCGCTTGATTCTCGGCTGTGGCTTGCCGTCACCGTCGCGCTTGGTTATGGTCACGTATCGTTCCGATTCCCGCTGCCACCTATTATAAGGATACTTGACGCATGGCCCCAGAGTTCAGCTCCGACGAACAAAAACGGCTAGCGCCTTTTTTTACCAATCTCGAACGCGACACCTTTGGGCTCAAACTGCCGCAGGAAGTGGCCGGCGCGCTGTTCTCCCGCTACAGCCGCTCGGCCAAAGATTTGCGCCGGACTTTCCTCGACGAGTTTCTCGGCGACCCCGAGCTGGCGTTGAAAGACCTGCTCGGCGGCCAGTTGCCCGCCGGCGACGATAGCGCGGCGGTGAAAAAAGCCCGGGCGTTCTTCGAGCGAGTGCTGGTTGGCTATGGCGACGATTCCGTCGCCCAGTTGGGCGGGGCGCATATCGCCTGCGAAAACATTTCCAACGTGGCCGCGAAATTATTGGAAGACGCGCGCATCGGCATCGCGCCGCTGGAAAAGTCGACGCGCTATGTGCGCTTCGATCAGAAGGACGCCGCCGGTAATTATCTCTTTTACCGCGAGCCGAAAATCATGGCGTCGCGCCACCGCGACGCTTATCTCGAAGTGATGAATCTGCTGTTCGAAACCTACTCCAAACAGATGGAGCCGATGCTCGATCACGTCGCCAAATCGCTGCCGATCGACCAGCTCGAAGTCCGCGATCCGGTTTCGGGCAAAGGTTTGAGTTACGGCGAAGCGGCGAAAGACGAGCGGTTAAAGCGCTGGGCCGAGACCGCCTACCGCGCCACGGTGCGGGCGCAGGCTTGCGACGTGCTGCGCAGTTATCTGCCGGCGGCGACGCTGACCAACGTCGGCATGTTCGGCGCCGGCCAGGCGTTCGAGTATCTGATCAGCAAGTTCTACTCGCACGACTTGAGCGAAGCGCAAGCGCTCGGCGCGGCGATTCACGGCGAACTGAATCAACTGATTCCGTCCTTCGTCAAACGGGCGCAGCGCAATGACTATCTGGTCGCGACGACCGCGGCGGCGAAAGCGCTGGCGGCCGGTGCGACGGCTCAGACTCCGGTCGCCGCCAACGAGCCGGTGACGCTGGTCGATTACGATGCGGACGCGGAAGAGAAAGTGCTCGCGGCGATTCTCTACGGCCAGGCGCGCCAACCGCTGGAGCAATTGCGCAAGATCGCCGGCGGCGCTGAGCCAAGCGGAGCGCCAGCAGATTTTTCAAGAATACTTTGCCAAGCGGCGCCACCGCCGCGACAAGTTGAGCCGGGCTTTCGAGAACGTCTATTACACCTTCGATATTCTCGGCAATCTAGGATTGTACCGCGATCTGCACCGTCACCGGATTCTCACCCAGGAGCGCCAGGATTTTACCACGGTGCACGGCTACGACACGCCGCCGGAGATCGAAGCGGGCGGGTTCAAGAGCGAGTTCGACCGCTTGCATGAAACGCACGGCGGAGTTGTACGAGCAGATTTATGCCGATCTGCCGAGTGAAGCGCAGTACGTCGTGCCGTTCGCCTACAAGATCCGCTGGTACATGAAGATGAACCTGCGCGAAGCCCTGCACATGTGCGAGCTGCGCACCATGCCGCAAGGCCATCCCGACTATCGATTCATCTGCCAGGAGATGTGGCGCAAGATTCAATCCGTCCATCCGGCGCTGGCCGAGTCGGGGAAGTTTATGGACTGGCAGAAGTATCGCCTGGGACGATTGCAGTCGGAGATGCGGACGGAGTTTAAGAAGTCGGCGTACGATAACAAAGCCTAACCGTCATTCACAGGGGATTTCATTAAAGCGCCCGGCTCAGCAGACGGTCCGCCTAAAGGAATAGGGCCATACCATGAAAACGACCATTGATCGCTCCGGACGAATGGTGATTCCCAAGGAAATTCTGCGGCAGTCCGGCATTAAGCCAGGCATGCCGCTCGAGGTTCGTTGGGAAAATGGAACCATCGCCATTACTCCTGCCTCGTCGGCGGTTAAACTCGAACGGAAGCGGCGATTGCTTGTGGCAGTTGCGGCCAAGAAGGTTGCGCGTCGCTCGCCTAAGGCCGCCAACAGTACCCGCAATGCACCGCGTCAAGGATTTAGGAAGCTTATCGATCGTGCCGATAGAGAAGGCGAGAAGAAATGGTTTACCAAGCTCGAAGATCTCCCTGAGTGAGGATAGAAAATCGCCGGAGTGTCACGGTGGATGTTGGGAATTCTCATTGCTAGATGATTCGTCGAGTAGTTAGCGGGATTAGATTGTTTATATGGCCAGTCCCGACCTGGCGGTGACCCAGATCGTGCTCGAATACCGACGAGGGATAATCATGAGTCAGTCAACCGATCCCGTGCAGAACCTTATCGCGGAACTGCGCTCTGCGTTCGAAACGGAGACAACGATCGGTCGAATCCTTGGCCGGAGCAAGGAATGCCTGGAACGCTTTCTAGCAAATCCCGCTTCCCTCGATCGGATCAAAGAATCGCTGGCACGGGTTCTGTCACGAAAAGCGATACCCTACGGCCAGCCTGTGGATCAGGATGGTTATGGTTCGTGGCGGCTCTATACGGATCCGGATCATCTATTCTGTATCCGCCCTACGCACCAGCGTTCCACGACCAGCCGGCAGCCGCACGATCATGGCGAGCTCGGCTGGGCAGTTTACGGTATATTGGTAGGCGAGACGGTCCAGCAAATTTACCAGCGCGTGGACGATGGCAGCGAACCGGGCCGAGCCAAGTTGCATCCGCTGCCGCCGATCCGTCAAAGTGCCGGAGAAGTCATTGTCATTCCAGTCGGCGCGCCGCATGCGATAATTGCTCGGACGGAAAACTGGAGCGTGGTGATCCGCAGCCGTGAGATGGAGACCGCCTGGCGCAATTGGTACGACGCCGAGGCCGGAACCGTGGAGCGAAAAGTCTTTGGCTACGGTTAAAAAGCAGCGTCGCCCGAGGACTGAGGGTAACGAGGAACATTAATATGATCGCCAAACCGAAAGCGCCACGAGTCGGAGTAAAAGCCCCTGAGTTTCTCATCGACACACCTCGGATGGCAGGTTTTCGCTGCATCAACTGGCGGCGCGACATGAGAAACTCATTCTCACGACTCAGGATAGTTACCGATATCATCCGAACTGAGCCGCCAGCATGGCTGCTTCGTTGAAGCAGGACTATGCGAAAATTCTTAAGGCGGGAGCCAATCTCGTCATGATCTCGCCCGATTCTCTCGAAGAACATCGCCAATATGCTCTCACGCTCTTGCGCGAGGAACTCCCTTATCTCTACGTCTCGGACAGCGACCTCGACATCGCGCGGCGCTATGGCCTGATCCGAAAGAAAGAGCATCCCCACGGTGGATTTTATTATCGCTCGCTCTGGATACTGAACCGCGACGCTATGATCACCCACAAGAGCGTACCCTGGGAAGGCAACGCGCAAGTCGAAGAATATCAGAAATTATTCACGCTCATCGACAGCGAACCGGGAGAATGGAGAGCCACCTGTGGCTTGAAAGCGCCGGAGAAGTTACACGCAAGCTGAAATTGAGGGGAAGATGCACGAAACGTTTGCGCTGTCGGCAAGACTGTTGAGAAACAAAGACAACCGCACAATTCGTACGTCAATGAAATTGTGGCCGACGAGGTTCAGAGGGCAAGTTAGTCGATACCCATGCCTGACCGTCAGGCACTTACGTAGGGGCACAGAAATGAACGCTGAAAACCGTGAAACGCCATGGCTCGATGGGATTGAAGGGGACGCGCTACCTTTACTCATTTGCGACAACTCTCCCGTAATTCGGGTTGTTGCAGGCCCCGGATCAGGAAAGACAACCGGCCTTAAGCGTAGGGTTCAACGGCTCGTTCAAGGCGATGAAGTCTCAGCAAATAAAATATTCATAGGGACATTTACCAGAGCAATAACAAAAGAGCTCGCTGAAGCTTTAGGTGTATA
>CAVXEP010000016.1:0-224394 GCA_963760795.1 uncultured delta proteobacterium | reverse complement strand
AGTCGGCATGACTTCGAAGACGCTTTTCTATTTGCCATTTTACGTCGGCCAAAAACGCGGCTTTTACAACCAGGAGAATGTCAAGGTCGAACTGATTCTCATCGGCCGCACCGATGTTCATCTGCAAGCGCTGCTCAGCGGCGAAATCAATTTTGGCACCCTCAACGCCGACAGCGTTATCGCCGTTGGCGAGAAAGGGGCGATTCTCAAGGTCGTCGCCGGTGTCGATAACGCCGCGCCATACTTTCTCATCGGCGGCAAAAACTACAAAAAGGTCGAAGACCTTAAAGGCGCGCGCCTCGGCGTGTCGAGCTTGCGCGGCGGCGCGACCTCGATCTTGCTGGAGTATCTGAAGACCAAGGGGCTGCTCTTCCCACGGGATTTTATCTTGACGGTGATCTCCGGCGGCACCGTGAGCCGATTGACTGCGTTGGAAACCGGCGCCATCGCCGGGGCCGTGCTGGGTTTTCCCTATTCGGACATCGCCGTCGACCAGGGATTCACCCGCTTGGGCGACACCATGGACGTCATCTCGACGTATCAATTCAACGGCCTCACGGTAAATCCATCCTGGGCGGAGAAAAATCGCGCCAACGTAGTGCGCTTCTTGAAAGCGCATATCCGCTCGCTGCGTTGGATCCACGAACACCCGGACCAAGCCGCCGACTTATTCACCGCGGAGATGGGCATCAAGCCGCCCTACGCCCGGCGTGGCGTCGATTATTTTACTAAGAACAAAGTGTTTCCCATCGATGGCTCGGTGACAATTGAAGGATTGAAAGCCAATATCGATATCCAGTTCAAAGACGGCGTTCTCAAAGAACCGCTACCGACGCCCGATCGATACGCGGACCACAGCTATGTGCGCCAGGCGCAGAAAGAACTGGGCCTGTAAAACTTTTAAGCCGAATTAACCGCAGCAAAGCGCCGTGACGTTTGACGCCCCATGGGCGATTTGTTATCCGATGAGAATGATTAACTTGGCAAAATTACTACTCTTGGTCTCATTGTTGATCGCTTCCGCACAGGCGCCGGGTGCGGTCAATGCTCAAAGCCGACCGCGCGTCGTCATCGGCCACGCCTCGATGAGTTCCGTCGTGCTAACCCTGTGGGCCGCCCAGGACAGAGGTTTCTTTGCAAAAAACGGCATTGACGCCCAAATGGTCTTTATCCCCGGCTCGCCAACTTTGATCGCCTCGCTCAACACAGGCGATGTCCATTTTGGTTTTACCGGAGGTACTGCGACTTTGGGCGCGGCGGTCGCCGGACTCGACGTCCGGTTGATCGCCGCGTTCGCCGATCGCGTGCAGAGCGAACTCGTGACCCGGCCCGAGATCAAGACCGCCGCGGATCTTAAGGGCAAACGCGTCGGCGTAACCAGCATCGGCGGCACCGGCTGGATGTCGGCGATGCTGATTCTCGAACAGATCGGTATCAACCCCGATCGGGATAAACTTTCGCTGGCGGCTTTTGGCGATCAACGAGTCATCAGCCAAGCTCTCGAGAGCGGCACGATACAAGGCGCGGCCCTGGCGGGCGTTTTCAGCCGGACATTAGCCAGAAAGGGATACTGGATACCGGGAGAACCCGATAAAATCGCGCTCACCGGCACTGGCTTGGTCGTCAAGGCCGATTATCTTCACAATCAAGCGGCTATCTCTAGAAACGTGCTCCGGAGTCTGGTCGAAGGCCATGCCTATGTATTGAATCCGGCCAATAAAAGCGGCTCCATGGAGATCTTGACCAAGCGCCTGGGGATAAAGGATCAAAGCGCCGCCGCCGACGGTTATGTGGATTATGTCAACGGCGTAGTGCGCAAACCCTATGTCGGGCTCGATGGTTTGAAGAACATTCAACGGTTCATGAAGCTGCGTAGTCCAAAAATCGCCGAGCTTAATCTGGAAAAATTGATCGATGAGAGTTTTCTTCGTGAGTTCGAGAAAAGCGGTTTCCTCGATCAGCAATTCGGCGCAAAGTCTGGAGTCAAATAATCAGGCAGCGTAAACGAGGAGGAATGTATGGCAATCGACGGCATGAAGGTGATCGACCTCGACAGTCACTTAGTGGGCGACTTGGAAAGCTGGGACCAAACAGTTGAAGCAAAGTATAAAGAATTCCTTCCGCGCAAGTTGCCAACGAAGGATAACGAGCGGCGCAAAACTCTGGTCGGCAATCAAATCATGATCGGCTCCGAGCTTGGCCGGCAAAAAGCTGAAAAGAAAGAATGGGTGACGCCCGCAGATCTGACGCCGCAAGGACGCGTGCGCAACATGGACTTGGACGGCATCGATGTCGCCGTGCTGTCGCCCAACTCGCCGGCACTCGACATTCTTTGGTTCGCCGACGATCCGGAGCTAGCGGCGGCCTACGCCAGGGCGCAGAACAATTACATGAACTGGTACGCGTCGCAGCAAAAAGGCCGGCTCATGTGGGCCGGGGTGATCCCGCTGCAAGATTCCAAGGAAGCGATCAAAGAGCTGCATCGCTCACGCGAGTTGGGCAGCAAGGCGCTCAACGTCAAAGCCACGCCGATCCCCGGCAAAGAATGGACCGACCCGCACTTCGACCCGATCTTCGACGAACTGGAAAAAACCAACACACCGATCATCTTTCACGATACCAAGACCGGCTCCATGGGCCACGAACGTTTCGCCGACAATTTTTTCTTTTCCCACATGGTCGGCCGCACCATCGAGAGCATGGTCTGCTTGATGATCTATCTGTGCGGCGGCGTCATGGAAAAGCATCCCAATCTGAAAATCATTTGTCTCGAAACCGGCGCCTCGCAAATGCCCTGGTGGTTGTCGCGCATGGACGAGCACTTCGAAAAGCTGCCCCATCTCGTGCCCTGGCAGAAACGCAAACCGACGGACATTTTCAATGAGAGTGTCTTCGTCGGCTGCGAACCCTTCGAAGACGGGCTGTTCGAATGGGCGGTGGAGTATTTAGGCGGCGATCGGCTAGTGCTGGCGACCGATTCGCCGCACTGGGACTCGTCGGTGCCGGGACAGGTGACCGGTCCGGTGGCTAACAGCACGAAGATTTCTAAAGAGAACAAGCGCAAGGTGCTGGGCGAGAACGCGATCAACTTATTGGGCCTGGGGCTGTAAGCGTCTTTGGTAAACTTGTCATTCCGAACCAACGGACGCAATCTCGGCTTCGCGACTGGATTTGTTGCTAATGTGAAACTGGAGGCCCAATGACGAGTTTGATCCTGACAATCGTCTTAGTGCTCGGTTTACTGAGCGCTCCAGAAGATGTTTTCGCCGCGGCAGCCGGTAAGAAACTCATCATCGCCTATGCCGCCATGAACGCGCGGGTATGCCCGCTGTGGGCGCCGCGCGAACGCGGCTTTTTCGCCAAGTACGGGTTTGACGCTGAAACGCTCTTCGTGCGCGGCGCGCCGACCTTGGTCGCCGCCATGGCCTCCAACGATATCGAAGTCGGTTACACCGGCGGCACCGCGGTCATCGGCGCGGTAGCGTCCGGTGCCGATCTAAAAGTTTTATCGGCGCTGACCAACCGCGTTACCTACGACCTCGTCGTCCGTCCTGGCATAAAATCACCCGAAGATCTGCGCGGCAAAACATTCGGCGTGCAAGCCATCGGCGGCACGGTGTGGATGGGTGCGATCCTCGCGCTCGAACACCTTGGTCTCGAACCGGAACGGGACAAGATCGCTATCATCGCGGCGGGAGATCAAACTGTGCTTGCGCAAGCTCTCGCCAACGGCACCATCGATGCGACCGTGCTCGACGGTGTGCAGAGTCGACCTTTGCAGGCGAGGGGATTTCCTATCTTGGCCGAGCTCGATAAAGCCCGATTGCCGATCTTGAGCTCTTCGATCGTCGTTCGGGATACTTACCTGCAAAAAAACCCGCAGATCGTCGAGAACGTTTTGCGCGCGGTGATCGAAGGCTCGGCCTTTTGCCTATCAGCCGCGCAGAAACCTAACACACTGAAGATTCTGCAAAAGTACCTGCGCATCTCGGAGAAGGACGCAGAGGAAGGCTATCGCGATATGGTCACCGGTCTCGACCGTAAACCCTACGCCCTCCCGGCGGGTGCGACCAATGTCATCCGCCTGATGAAGCGCAGCAACCCAAAAGTCGAGAGCGTAAAACCGGAAAATCTCATCGACGACCGAATCATGAAGAAGCTCGACCAGAGCGGGTTTATCGATGAGATTATGACCAAGTATGGAGTGAAATGACGGCGGCGGTAGCAGTCGTCATCCCGAACGAAGTGAGGGATCTCGACGTAGAGGTAGAATCTTCCGTTTTGTCATTTCGAGCGCAGCGAGAAATCTATGCCGGCAGAGAACTGCTACTACGTCTATTTGCTGACCAGTTCGAACAATAAAGTCATGTACGTTGGTGTAACCAATAACCTCACAAGGCGTGTTTACGAACACCAGAACAAGTTAGTGAAAGGTTTCACAGAGAAATTCAACGTCAACAAGCTCGTTTACGCGAACAGACTAACGACGTATTCACCGCTCTGACTCGGGAAAAAGAGATCAAAAAATGGCGCAGAGAAAAGAAAAACGCCTTGGTCATACAGCTCAATCCTCATTGGAATGATCTGAGCAATGCGATCTAGATTTCTCCCTGCGGTCGAAATGACAGGCCGGGGATGGCTGCAATCAGGTGCGTGAAGGAGGTTCCATGTACATCGACGGCGATACCCACTATTGGCCGCTGCGCTTTATCGACAAGGTGAAACACCCCGGCAAGGGCCATCTCGAAGTGGTCGAGGACAAGGGCGACATGGTGCGCTACGGCGAAGTGGTGCCGGGCAAGGTGGCGACCTATTACCGCGACGGCAAGAAAGTTCACTCCTTCAAAGAAGGGCGCTGGAGCATTGCGCTGCGCGCCGAGTTCATGAAAAAAGACGGTTTCGACAAGCAGGTCTTGATTCCCGACAACCGGCCGCTGATCTACGAGTGCGATGCCGAACTCGGGCGCCAGCTAGCGCGAGCCTACAACGACACGGTGGCCGAGGACATTCAGGGCGACGATCGTTTCATCGGCTGCGCCTGGATTTATTTGCCGGACATCAAGGAATCCGTGAAAGAACTGCGCCGCGCAGTGAAGGAGCTTGGTCTGAAAGCGGTGAAGTTCAACGGCGGCTGGGGCGACGGCGACTTGGATAGTGAAGTGCTCTATCCGCTTTACGAAGAAATCGCCGATTTGAATATTCCCATTCTGCTCCATCCAGCGGCGCGTGTGTACGAAGCCCAACACAGCCACCCGTGGCTGGTCGGCAGCGAGCGCTTTCAAGGCTATCAACATTTTCCCACAGCCCTGGGCTTTCCGCTCACTTACATGGTCAGCGCGTCGCGATTGATCTTCGGCGGCGTGCTCGATCGTTTCCCGACGTTAAAGTTCGGTTTCTTCGAAGGCGGTATCGGTTGGGTGCCTTGGCTCATGCACACACTCGACGCCCATATGCCGAATGACGATCGGGTTTCCGTTTCTGTCCAACAGTTTTTCGAAGGCAAAAATGCCATCAAAAAAATGCCCAGCCAGTACTTCGATCAGTTCTTCATCGCCTGCGTTTCCTGGGAAACCTACATCGCCGACACCGTCAACGGCTGGCCCAACCACAATATTATTATTGGCAGCGATTTCGACCACGGCGACGCCGTCGCCACCTGGCCGCGCACCGTCGACGTGATCAAGCAGATGAAGTCTTTATCGGCAACCGACAAGGAAAAGGTTTTGGGCGGCAACGCGATGCGGATGTTTGGACTGAATGGCGCGCAAGCCCAGTGAACAGCTATCGACTCAAAGTCGGGAATCAAAAACTTCTCGCCAGCGGATTAATTTCTATTTCCGTCATTCCGGCGTAGGCCGGAATCCAGGCTGATTCTGGTCCAGCGAATGCGAAGATGGATGCCGGTCTTCACCGGCATGACGGGGCTGGTAATTCCGATATCTGTTACGGATACAGCCCTCTAATAAACCCGCTGTCCTCGAGTGGTTTGATTAAACTGTTGTCGATGAACGAATTGGGATCGGCGGTCTTGGCTTTGGGGAAGTCTTTGGCCATGAATTCGAGCACGGTCCTGGTGCCGACCACGGAAGGGTAGGGGGCGGACTCGATATATTGCGTGGCATAAAGACCGTAGGAGCGCTCCAAATATGTCTCTTTGCCTTTCTCGATGCGCATCTTCTTCATGAGGATTTTCAGGCTGTCTTCTTTGTTGCGTTTGAAGTGGGCGACGCCCTCGACGAAACCTTTCATAAAGCGGCTCGCCAAGTCGCGGTGGGTTTTTACGTAACCTCGCAAGGCGACCAAGACGTTCTGCAAATATTGAATGTCCATGGCCACCGGATCGCCGAGAGTCTTAAACCCAATGTCTTCGGCCATGAAAAATGTCGGGTCTTGCAGCACCGCGGCGTCGATGCCGCCTTTTTGCAAACTGATGAGCATCACCGGCGATTGACCGACCGGGAGGATCTGGACATCTTCCGACGCCATATTCCATTTGCGCAGCATCAGCATTAGTGCCAGGTGGCTGGAAGATCCCAGGGCGGTGATGCCGATTCTTTTGCCCTTCAAAGCCGTCGGCAACGTGACGTCCGCTTTGACCATCAGACGTTGGATACCTTTATTGTTGCCGGCGGCGACCATGGCGATGTCCGCGCCGCTAAAGACCGCGCTGACCACCGCGCCGCCGCCGGTGGAGCCGAATTGCAAATCGCCGGCAATCACCGCGCTCAGCGACCGGGTCGCGCCGCCGCCGATAACGATCGCTTCGGTTTCAATGTCATATTTCTTGAAGAAGCCTTTCTCCTCGGCGATCCACACCGGCGCGTTGGCAAGACTGACCGCCGAGAAGCCGACGCGGATTTTGTCGGCGGCGAATGACGTAGCCGTGAGCGACCAGGCCAGGGCGATCGTCAAAATACCGCGTCGAAGTAGAGCACTTAGTCTGCGCATTTCTCCGTTTCCCGATTTCTCCGTCATTCCGGCGGAGGCCGGAATCCACACCCATCACCACCTGGATACCGTTTTTCAACGGTATGACGGACGTTGTCCATCACCTAGATTCCCTACCGGTTTTCACCGGCAGGACAGAGGTCGATGCATGTCAATCCATGCTAGTGCGATCAAAACTGTTCCGGCCAGTCATCCAACAACCGGCCGTATCCCTTGACCGAATCCTTCACACCGAGTTTCGATAACACACTCCAGAACATCGCCGGATTGCTGGCGATGACCGGCACTTTCAGTTCGTTTTCCAGTCTTTGAATGATCGGCAACGGGTTCATGGTGGCGCCTTGGAAATAGATCGCATCCGCCGGCGCAAAGCTGCGATAAGTTTTCACCACCAGGTCGAACAGCTCGTCCGGCGTCAGATCGACACCCGATCCCGCCTTTCGACCTTCGAAGGCCGGGCCCAACTGGACGGTGAAGCCGAGACCATTCAAGTGATCATTAATCACTGCATCCGACTTGGCGTCGAAGGGCGTCATCAACAGCACAGATTTGGCTTTGTAGATATTCAGCGCTGCGATGGCCGACGACACCGCGGTCGCCACCGGCAGTTGGATCGCCTCACTGACTTTGACGTCGATGCCGGGATTGAACAGGCCGATGAAGCCGCCGGTCAGCACCAGACCGTCGACTTTGTTGCGCGCGACGAAATCTTTCGCCTTGGCGATCACCACATCGGCCTTGCCGGCGAGATCTTGATAGGCGTCACCCAACAAACCGAGCCCTTCATGAATCAGTGAAACTCCAGGTGGCAATAACGCATCGACATGTTTAAAGTGCGGTTTGTTCGGCGTCGCCGGAGAGAGGAGGCCGAGAGTAATATTGCGGTTTGTGGTCATGACGATCTCCGTATGAAACAGCTCGGCTATAACATGAATGATGGTAAGGGGTGAAGGGTAAAGCGTGAGGCGTCCGGTCCGAAACGCTTTACCCCTTACCCTTGACCCCTTACGCGTCTCACAGCGCTAGATTGACCTGCGCAATTCAATCTCGCATAGTCGAGCTTCACAATCTGTGTCCCGGAGGTTCCCGTGCAGTTTCGTATCGCAGCCGTGGATTTGGTCAGCAACACTTGTTTTCCCGCTCTAGCGGCGGATGAGTTGGGGTATTTCAAGAGCGAGGGTCTGGACGCGCGCATCGAGCTGGTCGCCATGTTGGGCGCCACCAAGGCGTTAAGCCAGGGCAACGCCGACGCCATGATCGCCGGTTCGGTTTTCGATCTTCTCACCGAGTTTCCCAATTGGCAGGGCGCCAAGATTGCGGTAGCGCTTTCGCAGGGAACGCCGTGGCTGCTCGTGGTTCGAAGTAATCTAGCCGCCAAGCGCGGCGATCTGAACGCACTCAAGGGTCTACGCATCACCGCCGCCGAAGGTCCCGATCTGGTGTTGAAGCATTTGTTGAGATGCGGCGGTCTGGAAGTCGGCCGCGACATAGACATTGTCGAGTTGCCGGGGGCAAAATCGCGCGATGTTTCCTTCGGCGTCTTCGCCGCGCGGGCGCTGCAAGCTCATCAAATAGACGGCTTCTGGGCCAACGCCATGGGCGGAGAGAGCGCCACTAGTAGCGGCGCAGGAAAAATTCACGTCGACGTGCGCCGCGGCGACGATCCGGCGGAGGTGCGGTTTTGCACTTTTGCCGGTATGGCGACCACCGATGATTTCATCGCGCGCGAACCGGAAGCGATGGCGGCGGCGGTACGCGCCATTGTCAAAGCGCAGAACGCGCTACGCGCCGATCCTTCGCTTGCGCGCCAAGTCGGCCTGCGCAAATTCCCCAAAGACGCTGCCGAACTGATCGCCAACGTGGTTACACGCGACGCCGAGTTTTACGATCCGGCAATCAGCGAAGAACGCATCGCCAAAATGAACCGCTTCGCAGAATCCGTCGGACAGCTAACAGCGCCGGTGAAGTATGAAGACGTGGTGGCCGTAAGGTATCGGGAGCTGTGGAGATAGGAATCGTAAGCGGTGAAGGGTTAGGTGGTAAAGCGTCTCGGACCGGACGCCTCACCCTTTACCCCTCACGCCTGACGGTTTTTTCACCATCGCATACAGCGCGCTGGCGACCAGCAACAGCGCGGCCGACGACCAGATCAATAATTCGTAGCTCTCAGTTCGATCGTAGACAAGGCCGGCGGCAACCGGGCCGATGACGCTGCCCCAGCTCGACACGAAACCCATCGAGCCGCGGATCTTGGCGAAATTCTTCCTACCGAAATATTCTCCCACCGTCGACCAGTTGACTGGAAAGGTCGACTCCACCGCGCTGAACAAAGCGGTGAACAACAGGATCGCCCATTCGGTTTGCACCACGCCCAAGAGAATCATCGAGGCTAGCGCCGACAGCATGCAGCCGGCCATCAACTTGGGCTTGTCGACCTTGTCGCCGAGCCAGCCGAACAAGATATGCGACGGTAGTGCCATAAACGCTTGAGCGGCCAAGAAGAACGCCGCGCGCTGCTCGCTCATGCCGGTCCAGACCATTAACGCAACGAAGTGAACGTTGACGGCGCTCAGAACGACGACCCGGATCGCCGTGGCTGCGGTGATAAACCAGAAAGCCGAAGTGCGCAGGGCTTGGCGCAGGGTGAAGTCGGCTTCATCGGTGCTGCCCGGTTGCGGGCTATTTGCGCTTGTCACTACGGGCGGCAATGGATCGCCGTCAGGTTGCAGTCCCATACTCTCCGGCGAGCGACGCACGAGCAGAGCCAACGGCAGGCCGATGACAATAAAAGCGATACCGCAGGCAAACGCCGCCGGGCGCCAGCCGTATGCATGCACCGCCATCGACAGGAACGGCGTGAAGATAAACCCGCCGATGCCGATGGAGCCGCTGATCAGCGCCATGGCCATGGTGCGCTGGCGGATGAACCAGGTGTTGGCGATCAACATCGGCGCATCCATGAAGCCGGCGTGAAACGCCAGCGACACCACGCCCAGGTAGACCAGCAGCAGCATGACGTAGCTGTTGACGCCGGCGAGCAGCATATGGCCGATGCCGGCGCAAAGAATCGCCAGGATCATCAATGGCCGCGGCCCATGGCGGTCCATGAAATAGCCGGCGAATGGTCCTTCAAAAGCGCCCTGAGCACGGGCAAGAGAAAAAACCAAAGAAGTTGAAGCACGGCTGAGGCCGAGGTCCTGGCTCAGCGGCAGAAAGAAGACCGAGAAGCCGTAGAAATATAATCCGCCGCCGAGCACGCGCAGCACCGCGCCGACGGCGACCATGCGCCAGCCAAAATAGAGACCGCCAATCCGATAGTGGAGTGAACGCAGCAAAAGAATCCTTTGGACTGAAGTTTCAATACCGGAAGATCCCCTGCGGGATGACAAACGAGAGAACTCAACGTAACGGACCGAGTCGGTGAATTCAACGAGACTAAGATCGGAGCAGATATCTCACCATAGAGGACACAGAGTGCACAGAAGGTTTGGAAGATTTTTCTTTGTGTCCTCTGTGCGCTCCGTAATGAAACTCCTTCTCCGGCTATTTTTCCAAGCCGAACTCCTGCAGGACACTTTCCAACGTGTCGAAGTCGGCTAACGTGCGCAGCGACGCGAAGGTCGGGAAGATCATCGGTAGCTCGCCGCGATTGAACAGCTGCATGGCACGGTCGGGGGTGAGCCAGACGCTGTGGGCGACTTCATAGGAAGTGGCCAGCGGCGTCTGTCCCGGCGGCAGAGCGGCGAGGAAAAAGCGCGTGTCGAAGCGCATGGCAAACTGCGGCGGTGTCTGCCAGTAGGAGAAATGGCTCAAGCTACCGAGATCGCAGTAAAGCTGTTCTCTTTCCAACAGTGCAGTGAAGCTGAGGGCTTGATTTGTCAGCTCGCCATGGCGCGCGGCCAAGCGCGCGGCGCGTTCTGGGGTCGTGGAGAGTTTCGCGCCGGACTGTTCGGCGGCGAGGAGCACGCCGACTTCCTCGAAGAGCTCGCGCGCAGCGGCGATCCACAGGCCGATGGCTTGTTCCGGCGTGAAAGCGGCGCCGATGATCTGGCGCGCCTGTTTGGGCGTCCGGCCCAACGTCCGGGCGATCGTCGCCGCGCGGCAATCTTCCTTGCTCACGGTGCCGCCGGGATAGCAGTACATGCCGCCCAAAAATGGCATGGCGTCGGGCCGGCGGGTGAGAAATACTTCGAAGCCGCGGGGCCCGGCCGGACGCAGGAGGATCACGGTGGCGGCGTGTTTGGGTTTGCCCGGCTCGCTCATCGGATCGCTAAACTCAGCGGGCCGGTAAAACTGTTTTGACAAGGCGGGCCGGGACAGAAAAAAGTATCGAAGCGCGAGCGCGCCGCGACCATAGCAACCACGCTCGACGACACCGTTCCAGTACTCTCGCGGTGCACGCAAATCGCGTCGCCGGGATCGTTGGAACCGTCACGCAACGTGTGATCGGCGAGAACGGCACGCAGATCACTCAGCCAAGTCGCTGGCTCGGCGCGGCCCGTCGGTAGGCGATCTTTCAATTGAGCGAAGCGCGGATGGGCGCGATCGGCCTTGGCGGAGTTCAAATCGAGCTCCGCCGCGCTGCTGAAAACATGGAGGCCAAGATCGAGGGGTTTGCTGACGATCTTGCTGTCATGATTGTTGTAAGCCACCCAGGCCGTTTGCCGGTCGGCAAAAACGATCGTGAAAGGGTTGTAAGCGGCGTGGTGGCCATCGATAAACTCCACGCCCTCGGCGACGCTTTTCCTTTGCAGCAGGTCCATGCACAAAAGACCGCGTGAACGGGTAGTTGTCGGCGTCGGCTCGTTGTTACCATTGTCGTTTTGGCGCCGGTTCAAGATACCGACCAACAAGCCATGGTCGTTGACCCCCAACCAGGTGCCGCCAACGCGCAGATCGCGCCCGGCAACGATACGCGGATCGCCGGCTATCTCGGCCGGCGGCGCCGATGGCCGGTCGAAGTGCTCGTCGCGATTGGCCGCCACCAGCAGCGGAAAATCGGCAAAAACATTTAGATAAAGCGCCAAGGTGCACACGATTCAATGATTTACCGAATGGTCAGCGCTTGTGCAAACTTCGACCCATTCATTCACCACGATGGACACCAAGAGCACGAAGTACCGAGTGGTGATCATCCGCAACTTTCGTGTCTTTCGTGCCCTTCGTGGTGCCAACCAACTGGGCTTTTTTGCGGCAGGCGAAAACTTTTCAAACTCGCTCTAAGCCTTGATTGTTGTTGAATATTGTTTGTGTTAGCTTCGATAAATTCGGAAAGGGCAACCATGTTTCAATCTGTTGACGAAGTGATCGCCGGGCTGGCTACGCAGAAGTATCTGTGCAACAAGAACGTCGCTACCGTGGTCTACCTGGGCACGTCGCTGCAAAAGCCGCTGTTGGTCGAGGGACCGGCGGGGGTAGGGAAGACCGAACTGGGCAAGGTGCTGGCGGACTCGCTGGGCATGGAGCTGATCCGGTTGCAGTGCTACGAAGGGCTCGACGAGGCTAAAGCGCTGTACGAATGGGAGTACGCTAAGCAGCTGCTTTACACCCAAATCTTGAAAGACAAGATCGGCGAGATCCTTGAGGGCGCCAAGACGCTTCAGGAAGCGGTCGATCATGTCGCCAATCAGGACGGGGTGTTTTACTCCGATCGTTTTCTCCTGCCGCGGCCGTTGCTGCGCGCGGTCTTGTCGGAAAAACCGGTGGTGTTGTTGATCGACGAGATCGATAAGTCGGACGCCGAGTTCGAGGCTTTTTTGCTCGAAGTTCTGAGCGACTTTCAAATCACCGTGCCGGAGATCGGCACGCTCAAGGCCAAGCATATTCCGCTGGTGGTGCTGACCAGCAACAACAGCCGGGAAGTGTCCGACGCGCTCAAGCGCCGCTGTCTGCATTTGTTTCTTGACTTCCCCGATCCTGAGCGCGAGAAAGAGATCATCAAGCTCAAAGTGCCCAATGTCGGCGACAAGCTCGCCGACGAAGTGGTGCGCTTGCTGCACCGTCTGCGCAAGCTCGATTTAAAGAAGACACCGAGCATCAGCGAGAGCCTCGACTGGGTGCGCGCTTTGACATTGCTCAATATCAAAGACCTCGACAACGAACTGGTCGAGCAGACCATGTCGGCGCTGATGAAGTACGAAGCCGACATCCGCAAGGCGCACCAGGAACTCAAGAGTTATCTAGCTGAGAAGCAAGCCCGGCGCCCCGACGCCAGCGACGATAAGGATCATCTGCATTAGCCGCTAGAGCGCGGCGTTCACCAAGACTATGCAAGCGCGGGTTATCGAGTTCGCCAATGTTTTGCGCCGCAACGGCATCCGGGTGTCGTTGTCGGAAAACATGGACGCGTTCCGCGCGCTGGAGCTGATCGGCATCGCTGACCCGCAAATGTTTCGCAATGCCTTGCGCACCACTCTGATCAAGCGCACCAGCGACCAGAAACCCTTCGACGAATTGTTTGATTATTTTTTCCTCGGCATCGGCCAGGCCCTCGACGCCATCGACCGCAAGATCATGGAAGAGCTCGGGCTATCGCCGGAAAAGTTTCAGGAGATGCTCGAGCAGATCCAGAAACTTTTGAAGGAAATGGAAGGCGACCTATCCGAGCTCACCAAGGCGCTGCTCAACAACAACCGCGCCGAGCTGGAGCGCCTGCTGCGCGAAGCGATGCAGCAGGAGACTCAAGACGGCACCGCCGACAGCCTGCGCCATACGCCCTACACGCGCATGATGATGCGCCTCGGGCTCGACCGGGTGCAGAGCGAGATCGAGCGCTTCCGCGGCATGCTGCAAATGCTCGGCGAGAACGGCGAGGATCTGCAAAACGTCATGCGCTATTTAGACGAGCGCATGCGCGACTTGAACCGGCTGTTGCGCGAAGTGATCCAGCAGGAGCAGCGCAAACAGGGCGCTGAACCGCGCGATTACTCCCAGCGCAGCGCGCTGGCGGACAAGAGTTTTTCTTTCTACACCGAAGACGATATCCGGCGCATGAACGACGCCGTGACGCGCCTGGCGCAGCGCTTGAAAAACCGCTTGTCGGTGCGGCGCAAAAGAGCCGCCCGTGGCCGCTTCGACGTCAAAGCGACCTTGCGTAAAAACATGCAATACGGCGGCGTGCCTTTTCTGATTCAACTCGACCGGCGCAAAAAGACCAAGCCGCAGGTGATGGTGCTGTGCGATATTTCCGACTCGGTGTTGAACGCGTCGCGTTTCATGCTGCAGTTCGTCTATTCCATCCAGGATCTCTACGCCAAGGTGCGCAGTTTTGTCTTCGTCGCCGAGATCGGCGAGGTCACCAAGCTCTTCGAAGAACATGACATCCAGACCGCCGTTGAGACCGCTTTGAAAGGGGATGTCATCGACGTTTTCTCCCATTCGAATTTCGGCCGCGCCTTCGAGCAGTTCCACCGCAACTTTTTCGCCTCGATCACCAGCAAGACCACCGTGTTGGTGATCGGCGACGGACGCAACAATTATAACCGTCCCAACGAATGGGTGCTGCGCGAAGTCAAACAAAAGGCCAAGCAGTTGATCTGGCTCAATCCGGAAAGCCGCATGACCTGGGGTATCGGCGACAGCGAGATGCCGCGCTACGCGCCCCATTGCCATATCGCGGAGGAATGCCGCAGCATCAATCAACTTTATAAGATCGTCGATTTGATCGTGCCCTAGCGTTATGCCGAAAAAGCTTTTCATCCAGACCTACGGCTGCCAGATGAACCAGTACGATTCCGAGAAGATCGCCCAGGTCCTGGCGCTCAAAGACTACGTCCAAACCGACCGTATCGATGGCGCGGATGTGATCCTGCTCAACACTTGCAGCGTGCGCGACAAGGCGGAACAAAAAGTTTACAGCGCGCTCGGCAGTTGGAAAGAATTCAAGAACTACCGCGATGGCGTCATCATCGGCGTCGGCGGTTGCGTGGCGCAACAGGAAGGCGAAAATCTTTTAAAGCGCATCCCCCATTTAGATTTAGTTTTCGGCACCCACAACATTCATAAACTGCCGGAGATGATCGAGCAGGTGGAAAATGGCCGGGCACGGCCGGTGGAGACCGCTTTCTACCGCGATCCGGCTTATATGGACGAAGTTGAACTGCGGACGCAAGTTGACGGCGTCAAAGCTTTTGTGACGATCATGCAAGGCTGCAACAAAGTGTGCAGTTTCTGCATCGTGCCCCATGTGCGCGGCCGCGAAGTGAGCCGGCCCAGCGCAAAAATTCTCGCTGAAATCGAATCTCTGGCGCGCCACGGCGTCAAGGAAGTCATGTTGCTCGGCCAAAATGTCAATTCCTACGGCAAGCTCACGCCTGGCGAGTTGAGCTTTGCCGAGCTGCTCGCCCAGGTCGACCGGATCGACGGTTTGCGGCGCATTCGCTTTACCACTTCCCACCCGCAAGATTTGTCGCCCGAACTGATCGAGGATTTCGCCACGCTGCAAAATTTGTGCGAGCACCTGCATTTGCCGGTGCAATCGGGTTCGGACACGGTTCTGGCGCGCATGCGCCGTGGCTATACCAAGGCTGAGTATTTGTCCCGGCTCTATCGTCTGCGCGATCGTCGTCCGAAAGTGGCGCTGAGCACCGACATCATCGTCGGCTTTCCCGGCGAAACCGATGGCGAATTTGCCGAGACGCTAGAATTACTGCGCGCGGTGGAGTACGATGATATTTACTCGTTCATATATTCACCGCGGCCGCAGACGGTCTCCGCGAAAATTTATTCCGACGATGTTCCCAACGAAGTAAAAAGAGAGCGTCTTAAAATTGTGCAAACCTTGCAACGTGAAATCTCTCTGGCGAAAAATCGCCAGCGCATAGGCGATCGCGAAGAAGTACTGGTCGAGGGAACGTCCAAACTTAAAGCCGAACAAATCATGGGCCGCACCCGCGCCAACCGTATCGTCAACCTCACCGGTTCTACCAGTTTGATCGGTGAATTCGTTCAAGTCCGGATTATCGGCGCCACCGCCAACTCATTGCTCGGCGAGTTGATGTGCGCTAATGCTGCGATAGAATCCCAGCAAGAAGGGGATAGGCAATGAGCGCGAAACCAGACTGTATCGAGATGTCCGTCGGCGGTTTAACCCTCGACCCGGTTACCAAAACTCCCATCGTGATCCTCAAAGATACGGAAAATAAACTCAATCTGCCGATCTGGATCGGCCTCCTGGAAGCCACCGCCATGGCGACTGAGATTGAGGGCATCACCATGGCGCGGCCGATGACCCACGATTTGCTCAAGACCTTGTTGGGCGAAGTCGGCTGTTCGGTGCAGTCTATCGAGATCACCGAACTCAAAGAAAATACTTACTACGCAGCGATCAATCTGACCCTGCGCGGGCGGGCGCCAACTTATGCTCGACTCACGCCCCAGCGATGCCATCGCGCTGGCACTGCGGGCCAAGTGTCCTATCTACGTTGCCAAAGCCGTGCTGGAAGCATCCAGCATCTTGCAGCAGGACGAATCTAAAGAGCTGCCGGTGGAGAACGTCTCCAACGTGTCTCAAGAAAAATGGGGCGAAATCCTCGAGAAGATGACCCCTGACGATTTCAAGTACAAGCAGTAGTGCGATCACGCCGATCCAATCCTTAGTTCAAGTTATTGTTGCGAAATTCGCGCAAACCCATTTGGATCCAATGGCTACGACACAATCGAGAAGAATCACCCGTAAAGAACTGCGCCAGCCTGATCGCTTTCAAGTGGCCACTGAAAAGGCGCTGGAATATTTCCAATCGCACAAGAATCTCGTCTTCGCCGTGGTCGGAGTGCTAGTGCTGATCGGTCTGGGAATCCTGGGCTGGCAGCTTTTTAAGGAAAGGCAAAATGACGCGGCGGCGCTGGAGTTCACCGACGCTACGGCGCTGTATCAAGCCGAGAAGTACCGCGAGGCGCTGACCGCCTTCGAAAAGGTTCAGTCATACCGCTGGTCGCGTTACGCCGGCTTGGCCCATCTTTATCAAGCCAACAGCCATATCGCGTTGGGCGAACTCGACAAGGCGTTGAGTTCGGGTCAGCGCGCGGTTACAGCGAGCCAGCCCAACACGCTGTACCGTCAGTTAGCTTTAATGGCACTGGCTAACGCCGCGGAGCAAAAGAACGACTGTCGCCAAGCTATCGAGTCTTATAACGAAGCGCGGAAAATTGCCGCAGCTCAGCAAGACGAAGCATTACTCGGTAAAGCACGGTGTTTGGAAAAGACCGGCGATGCAGCCGGGGCGTTAGCGGCCTATAAGGAATACGTCAAAGACCAGCCGACTTCGATACTGAGCGCTAAAGTAGCCGAGCTTGAGAACAAAGCGCCGGTGAAACCTGCGGCGAAATAAGTTGCCTTTAGATTAGGTCTGATAAGATATATTATGTAAACTTTGCTCACTAGAGCTAATTCGGATTTCCAACTGTCCCTGGCATAGCGCCCTGCACTTCAAAGAACTGTTTTTCCCTCCCCACTGAACTCTGCATCGATCGCCGCTTCATCGCTTTGCTAACTGATCGATGAAGCCACTGTCGTCGAGTTTTTTCAGGATCGAATGATTGATCACCATATCAGGTTTGATCTTTGCCACCAACGGGTCCGATTCGGCGATGAATTCGATCATCGACGCGATGCCGGCGCTATCGACATAAGGTTTTGGCGGCAGCACTTTGAGCGCTGATTGATAATGCTCCTCAGCCTTCTCAACTCGATCGAGTCTTAAATACTTGGCGATGACTTGCTTGACCCGTTCCTTGTTACGCGGGTCGAGACTGAAACTATTGCCGGCCACGATGCCTTTGAGCGCGCGCTCGACAAACTCTGGGTCATTCTTGATCGTTCGTTCCCGAATGCTCATGGTCTGCTGCGGATAGGGAATCGGCAGCTCGGTGAAATCGGCCAGGATCGAATTGCCACGTTCCTTCAGCACCGGCCCGAGACCGGGATTGACGATGATCGCGTCGCTGCCGCCGGACTGCAACGAACCGACCCGCGCCGCTTGATTGCCCAATTGAAGAATCGTGATGCGGTCGCGCCGGGCGTCGAGGCCCCAGTGCTTCAGGCCAAGTGACACCGCATGGTAAGACGCCGTGCCGGCTTGCGCCGCGCCAATGCGTTTGCCTTTGAGATCTTCGGGTTTCTTGATCGCCGCTGACGTTACCAAGATATAATTCATCTTGTTAACCATGCCGGCAAACATGGTTAGATCCGCGCCCCGTGCCCGCGCGCTAATCACCGGCTGTCCCGACATTCCCATAATCGGTACGTCGCCGGAGATCAACGCCTGGGCTCCTCTTGTGCCGCCTTCAATAAGAATCAAATCGGGGTCGCTGCCGTAACGTTTGAACAGCCCCTCTTCTTTAGCTACCCAAAGCGGCGTTTGATTGGAACTGAAGGAGGAGTAACCGAGGAGAAACTTATTCTGCGTGAACGCGATCTGAGGAACCAGCAGCAAGACGATCAGAAAAAGATCCCGAATAGATTTCTTCATCGAAACCCTCTCGCGACAACCCCAAATCCCGACCCGACGCCAAACATTCCGATCACGGATGCACATCCTGGGTAAACCACTCCCCAGGCACTTCTCGTCCCAAGCCTTTCGCCCGCGCCGCGTCGTAAACTTTCTTCCCCACCGCTGCGAACTGCGCGCCCATACCGATGTTATTGACGAAGCCGGTGATTTGCCGGTCGTGTTCGCGTCCCTTGATCCGGCCGCAAAGGAGATCCGGCAAGGTCGGCAGAGACTGCCAATCGATGGAGCGCGTCGTCGGGTGGTCGCGCAAGGTGAAATCGTCGCGCTCGAAATGGGCCAGCGCCGACGAAGTCACATTGTTCTCAGTCGAATGCGTGTGCAGCACCAACGGTTGGCAGGTCATCAACGCTTCGTCGTCGAATTCATCGCGCTGCATGGCGCTGATGTGCAAGCCTTCGCGTAGCACGGATTTGCCGAGAAATGGCTTGCGCGCATTGGTCGACGTGATCAGGATGTCGACATCCTTGGCCGCCGCCTCATAGGAGTCCACCGGGATGATTTCGACGCCAACCTTGGCGCTGGTTTCTTTGGCGAAATTTTCCCGGTTGGCTTTGGTCGGACTGTAGACTTTGATGCGCTTGATCTTGCGCGCCTCGCACACGGCTAACACCTGGGTGCCGGCCTGCCAGCCGGAACCGATCAGGCCGACGGTTTCGGCATTGGCCCGCGCCAGGTATTTGGTCGACACGCCGTTGGCGCCGCCGACGCGGAAGCGTTGCAACACGCCGTCGTTCATCACCGCCAGCAGTTCACCGTTGGCCGAACTGAAAAGTAGAATCACTCCCATCCAGCGCTGCCCCGGCAGCATCGGTAGCTTCTCCCGGCGCATGCCACCGGCGGTGTCGCGCCAGGCGACGATGTCGGAGGAAAAGCGCAGCGCCGCGGTGCCAAAGTGCGGACTGGCGCCGCTCATGCTTTTCAAATAGTGCGCCATCGGCCCCTCGGCGTTCGCTGCCGCAGCAGTCGGACTATGAACATCGGACCGGGGCGCAGTGACCGCCACACCCTGGCCCATTTCACGATAGAGAATCTCCAAGGCCTCCATCGTGTCCTTCATGGTGATCAACTGCTCGACTTCGTCGTTGTTGAGAAATAATGGCATGAATAACCTCGAAACGGTTCGCCGCTCCCGCTTGCGGGTTAGGGTAAGGGCACGGGCGACCCGCCGGTCGCTCCGACAACAGCTGGTTCAAGAATTCCTGATGGCCGGAGCCTTAATCCCGTATATCCTGCAAGAACCACTCGGTCGGCAGCTCGCGTCCGAGACCGCGCTCCTTAGCGAGCTCGTAGACCTTCCCGGCCACGGCAAAAAATTGCGCGCCCTGAATATTGCCGCGCTCTGAGTACGTCACTTGTTTGTCGGAGCTTCGCCCCTTTTTCGCCCCGCTAAGTATCTCCGAGAAAAACAGCGCGCGATCTTCGGCGATGACGCCATGGCCGCGATTGCCGGCACGCTTCATTTGAAAGCCGGCATTGTCTTTGGGCTTGGCCGCGTAGGTGATGTACTCATCGGCGAGAGCGAATTCCGGCAGCCCCCAAGGCGCCGGTGCCGTGCCCAGTCGCAGCGAGACATCGATGCGCTTCAAAGTGTCTTCGTCCGGTTTGCCGCCGACGCAGGTGACATGAGTTCCCTCTTCCAGCCATTTGCCGATGACGATGGGCACGGCGGAGTCGGTGCAACCGGCGACGATATGCGCGCCTTTGTAAACGTCGCGCGGATGGCTCATCGGCACGACTTCGAGACCGAATTCCACGCTGATTTCCTTGGCGTAGGCTTCGCGGTTTGCCTTGGTCGGACTGTAGACCTGAATTTTTTTAATTTTGCGCGCCTGCAGAAACGACTCGACATGGGAGCGCGCCATGCCGCCGGAGCCGATCATGCCAACGACGCTGGCATCTTCCCGCGCCATGTATTTGGCGCCGATGCCGGAGTCGGCGCCGACCCGCATATGCTGCAGATAGCCGTCATTGATCAGCGCCAGCGGCTCGCCGTTCTCGATGCTATTCAAGAGAATCAAGCCGCAAAAGTTGCCGGGCCGCACGCAGTATTTTTCCTGAGTGATCGCGCCTTGATACTCCTGCTCGTAGATCACGTCAGATTTCATGCGGATGGCGAAGTAACCGGACATGGAGCCGCCTTCCATGGTGCCCCACTGATAAATTTTCTCCGGGTCCGTGGTCGGAATTTGAATATCGATGCGCGGCCGGCAGACCGCTTCCTGGCGCGCCAGTTCCCGATACGCCTTGTCCAGCGCATTCATGGTGAGTTCCATGGTCAGCACTTGTTTCACGTCATCGTTGTTGAGAAAAAGCATCTTGCTCCCCAAGGACTGGCCAATTTAACACATCGCCAATTCATTTCACCTCGAAGTGTCCATGAGCTCGCGCTCGCCTACAAGCATGAAAATGGCTCTGCTCCCTCCTCGATTCGTCATTCCCGCGCACGCGGGAATCCAGGTGACGGACACTGTCCGTCATACCGTTGAAAAACGGTATCCAGGCGGATGATGGGCCTGGATACCCGCTTTCGCGGGTATGACGGAACACCGGAGGCTCTTCGTTGTACATATCATCCTCTCACAAGTATTTTCGAAGGATCTGACGCAGGACACGAAGGTTTCGGAGGCTGGTTATTCCGAACTTCGTGTTCTTCGTGGTGAGTATTCCGGTTTACGGATTGCGCCCCCATAATTTCACGAAGAATCCTTCATCGACCAATTCTTGAACAAGACTGTTGTCGTAGAACTGGCCCGGCTTGGCTTGTTTCGCCTTGGGGTTGGTCCGGGCGATCTCATCGAGAGTTACCTGGAATCCAGCAGCTTTAACGAACGGGACCTTCTCCATAAACTCGTAGCCGTATTTCAAGCTGCCGTCGAGGATTCTTGGATCAGTGACCTTGGTGTATTTAGCGAATATCGTCTTCGTCTCAGCCGGTCGGTTGTAAATGAAATGCATCGCCTTGCCGTAGGCGCGCAAAAAAGCTTTCGCAGCCGGCCGCCTTTCTTTGACGAAGCGTTTGGTGGTCGTCAGAGTCAAGTGAACGAAGGGAATCTCATCCTTGGCGAGATTGGCCAGCACCTTTGCCCCTCCCTGTTCAGCGACATAGACCATCGGATAAGACATTGGCGCCGCCGCGATAAGCTTCTTGGACAGCGCCGCGGCGATCTCGGGCATGCCGCCGATTTGAATGAACGCTACATCCTTATGAGCTTCGAGCCCATGCTTGGCCAGAAACATGCGCATACCGAAGTCAGTGGCTGCGCCAAAACGCGAGACACCGATAGTTTTGCCTTTGAGGTCGGCGACGGTTTTTATCTCAGGCGCGGCCATAACATAGAAAGGCACGATATTCACCGTCGCCCCGATCGCCACCAAGTCGCCGCCTTGGAGCCCCGAGTCCGCAATCACCTGGCTATTTTGCGCGCTAATAACGACATCACCGGCCAGCGTCGCTTTCGCCGCCACCGGCGAGCTGGCGATATACATGGTATCGACGTCCAAACCTTCTTCTTTGTAGAATCCTGCGTCGTTCATGATCCAAAACGGCGCGTTGAACGCGCTCACCGCAGTCCAGGCAATGACCAGCTTTTGCGCCTGGGCCGGCGAGATGCCGAGAGCGAGCAGCAAAAGTACGATCGCAACGCTAGCACGAAGGCGATTGTCCATCACGGCGCCCTCCCCCACAATTTAACGAAGAAACCTTCGTCGATCAGCTCCTGCACCAGACTGTTATCGTAGAACTGTTCCGGCTTGGCGCTCTTCGCTTTGGGATTCTTTTTGGCGATGTCGTCGAGCGTGACCTGGAAAGCGGCGGCTTTTACCAGCGGCACTTTTTCGATGAAGTCGTAAGCGTACGTCAGACTGCCATCGACCATGCCTTGATCTTTGATCTTGGTGTATTTGCTGATAATCGCTTTGGTGTCTTCCTTTTTAGTATGCATGAAGTGGACGGCGCGGCCGTAGGCGCGCAGATAAGCTTTGGCCTGGGCGCGCCGTTCGCGCATGAACTTGCGCGTCGTGGTCACGCCGACATGGAGAAACGGTATGTTCTCCTTCGCCAGATTCGCCAACAGATGCGCCCCGCCCTGCTGCGCGACATAGGCCAGGGGTTGGGAAAATGCCGCGGCATGCACCGTGCGCTTGCCCATCGCCGCGGCGATCTCCGGCAACCCGCCGAGTTGAATCATCGGCACATCCTTCACCGGTTCCAAGCCGTATTTAGTTAAAAACATGCGCATGCCGACATCGCCGGAAGAGCCGAAGCGGGTCACGCCGACGGTTTTCCCTTTGAGATCGGCGATGGTTTTTATTTCCGGCGTCGCCATGATGTAGAACGCCACGACATTGGTGATGCCGCCCATCGCCACCAAATCGCCGCCTTGCAGGCCGACATCGGCGACCACTTGGCCGTTGGCCGGTGAGATCATCACTTCGCCGGCAAGCGTCGCCTGCGCCACCGTCGACGAACTGGGAATGTAGACCAGTTCGGTGTCGAGCCCTTCCTGCTTGGCGAATCCGGCGTCTTGGATGATCCAGAAGGTCGCGTTAAGCGCGCTAATCGATGAGTAGGCTTGCACGAATTTTTGCGCCTGTGCCGCGGCAGGCAATAGCAGCAAAGCAAGCGCGAATAAAGATTTTGCCAGTTGATTGGTCATATCCGTCCTATCCGACTGATCCGTCCGATTCTTTCCAGCAGTGGTACCGGCACCTCACAGCGCTGTCAAGCCAAGCAAGATTTCCCTTGAAATGATCCGACAGCTGTCCTATGGTCCCGGCTGAAACCCATTGGACGGACTATGAGCATAACAAACAAAGCGGCAATCGTTGGCATCGGCGACCCACCGACGGATCGCTTGGGCTCCAAGCCCGGCGAGCCACGCAAGTCGAGCGCCGAATATTTAGCTTGGGCCATGCATCTTGCGCTGGAAGACGCCGGCTTGAGCCTCAAGGATTTCCAGGGACAGGGACTCGGCGTGACGATTCCCACGGCGTATCCCCAACCGTTCTGGCCGGAAGAGGTCAGCGAGATCCTCGGCATCACGCCGGGCTTCTTGCTCGGCGGCGCCACCGGCGGCGCCGGCGCGGTGTCGCTGGTGGGCGGCATGAGCGCGGCGATCAATTCCGGATTGATCGATCTCGCGCTGGTGATTGGCGCGGCTGCGCCTTTCTCCGAACATTGGGGCGGCGGCATTCAGCCCGGCGACATGCGCGACTGGGAAATTCCCTACGGCACCATGGGGCCTAATAGTAAAATCGCCATGGTCATGCGCCGGCATATGCATGAATACGGCACCACCCTCGACCATCTGGGCAAGATCGCCGTCACGGCGCGCTATCACTCAAGCTTGAATCCGCTCGGCTACCTGCGCTCGCCGATGACGATCGAGGATTATAAAAATTCCCGCTTGGTCGCCGATCCGGTGCGCCTGTTCGACTGCGTGATGCCGGCCAACGGCGGCAAGGCCTATATCTTGGCCTCGCCTGAGCGCGCCAAAACATTGCGCAAGAAACCGGTGTGGGTCAAAGGCTTCGGCGAACGCAGCAACCCCTCCTACGGGCCGCGCGCCGGTTCCGATGCGCTCATCATGGGCGTCAAAGACGCCGGCCGAGTCGCCATGGAGATGGCCGGGGTAAAGCACAAGGACATTAATTTTTTGCAGCTCTACGACGACTACGTGATCGTGGTCTACTTGCAGATCGAAGACTTGGGCTTTTGCCAGAAGGGCGATCTTAAATTCTTCGAGAACACCGACTTTACTTTCAAAGGCCAACTGCCGATCCAAACCGGCGGCGGCATTATCAACTGCGGCCAGCCTTCCACCGCCGGCGGCGTGCATCATATTTTAGAAGGCGTGCGCCAGTTGCGCGGCGAAGGCGGCGAGCGCCAGGTGCCCAATGCCAAGATCGGCTTGATCTCAGGCCTGGGTGTCCTGCCCTACGGCAAAAATCTTGGCTGCTGTGCCGTGGCGATTTTGGGCAACGAACTGTAGATATAAAAACCGTTCGCGTTGCGCTTATCGAAGCGCGACCTCGGCGAAAAGAATAAAACCATGGCTGAACTAGACGTAAGAAAACCCCTGCCGGCGATCACCAACGAAGCGCGAGCTTTTTGGAACGCCGCGGCGCAACAGCAACTTTCCATCCAGCGCTGCCAAGATTGCCGCGCCTGGGTCTGGACGCCGCGCCCGTCGTGTAACGAATGCGGTAGCCAAAAAGTCGAGTGGACGCCGATGAGCGGCAAGGGCGAAATCTATTCGTTCACGGTCATCCGCCAGGTTGTCGGCCGCGCCGCATCGAAAGCCTTCGAGCCCGACATCCCCTACGTCATCGCGTGGGTGGACCTCGACGAAGGTCCGCGCTTGATCACCAACATTATTGGTTGTCCTGTGGAAGACGTGAAGCTGGGAATGAAGGTAACCGTGCAGTTCGAGAAGGCGTCGGAAAAAATCTGGCTGCCCAAGTTCAAGCCGGCGGCCTAACAGCGACCCTCGATTTTCGCTTGGTAGTAGTCCAGCGGACAGTCGGCATCCCTGGTTTCGGAATACGCAGCCTTCGTTATGCCAGCTGCGGCCGGCATCCTCTGACTAGTTCGCAATATTTCTCCGACATGGATACGGCCTGCGCCGGTACGACGGATTTGAACAACCACGATTACACGGTCGACTAATTCCCTAACGATCCGTTTCGCTTGCACCGACAAATCCTAATCGATTGCGATCGCCGCACCCGGTTCGATGCGATGCCATCCATTTAAGGACTGGTGATCACAATGCCGCACTCTTCGCAGCGATAACGCACCCCATTGCCGCCTGTCTGTGCGAGTTCCTCAAAATCGAAGTTCTTAATGCCGCTGCTATCGAAACACTCTGGGCAATGACCATCGCCCAATTCTTCGGCGGCCAGGGTCAGATGGCAGCGGCGGCAACGCATGGTGCTTTTGCGCTCGGCGAGCAGTTCTAAAGTGGAATGTTTGCAATCCGTCATCGCCGCGAAGGGTCCCTCAGTTATTGGCAGCGACCGCCACGAGCTCTAAAACCTGCCAGCGCGCATAACAGGATTCCAACTCGCTTTTAACCGCTTCGATCCGGGCCATCGTCGCGCTAATCTTTTCGTTGCCCTGCCGGTAAAACTCCGGCTCACCCATGCGCGCGTTGAGTTCAGACTGTTCTACCTCAAGGGCTTCGATTTTCTCCGGTAACGCTTTCAATTCACGCTGCTCTTTGTAGCTGAGCTTGCGCGGCTTTTCAGTTCGCCTGTTTTCAGCCGGTGGCGGAATCGCGACGCCATTGGCGCGCTTGTCTAGTTTCACTGGGTGCGTCGGGAATTTGCCGTTGATAGCGTGCCCAGTCTTCGTAGCCGCCGGCGTATTCGGTGAACTTGCCGTCGCCTTCGAAAACCAGCGTGCTGGTGACGACGTTGTCGAGAAAGGCGCGATCGTGGCTGACCAGCAAGAGCGTGCCTTCGTATTCGGACAAGAGTTCTTCGAGCAGTTCCAAGGTATCGACATCGAGATCGTTGGTCGGCTCGTCGAGCACCATCAGATTGGCCGATTGAGTAAATAGTTTCGCCAACAGCAAACGGTTGCGCTCGCCGCCGGACAGCGCGTTCACCGGCGAATCGATGCGCTGGGGCGGGAACAGAAAGTCCTTCAAATAGCCGACCACATGGCGCGAGCGGCCGCGCACGGTGACGATATCCGAATCGCTCAGGTTCGCGCGCACGGTTTTTTCCGGGTCGAGAGTGCGGCGGTGCTGATCGAAGTAGGCCACCTGCAGCCGGGTGCCCAACAACACTTCGCCAGTGGTCGGTGCCAGCTCAGCCAGGATCAATTTGAGCAACGTGCTCTTGCCCGAACCATTGGGGCCGATGATGCCGACACGGTCGCCGCGCATAATTCTTGTCGAGAGCTCGCGAATGATCGCATTCTCACCATAGTGAAACCCGACCCGGCGCAGGTCGACGACCAACTTACCCGAGGACGCGCCGGCGTCGAGAGTGAAACGCGCCTTTCCCTGGGCATCCAAGCGGTCGGCTTTTTCTTTACGCAGGGCTTGAAGCTCGCGCACCCGGCCCTCGTTACGGGTACGGCGAGCCTTGACGCCCCGGCGAATCCACACCTCTTCCTCGGCGAGCTTTTTGTCGAACTTGGCCGACGCCCGTTCCTCGATCGCCAAGAGTTCGTCCTTTTTTTGTAAGTAACGATCGAAATCGCCGGGAAACGACGTAAGCTTGCCACGGTCGAGCTCGACGATGCGGGTGGCCAAGCGCCGCACCAGAGTCCGGTCATGGGTAATGAACATGACCGCGCCTTGGTAATTGAGCAGATATCTTTCCAGCCAATCGATAGCATTGATATCCAGGTGGTTGGTCGGCTCATCGAGCAGCAACAAATCGGGCTCACTGGCGAGTGCGCGGGCGAGCATCACCTGGCGGCGTATGCCGCCGGAACAATCGGCGAGCCGCTTATCCTCAGGCAGATTCAATCTTGTCAGCACGGTCTCGACTCTTTGATTGATATTCCAGCCGCCCAGGGTCTCGATCCTGGCCTGCAAGCGCGCCAGCTGCAGCAACGAGTCGCGATTCGCCAGCTGACCGCCGTGGGTTAGATTGTGATATTCCGCCAATAGCTTGCCAAGCTCACCGATGCCGCCGGCGACCACTTCGAAAACCGTCTGGTCGGTGTCGGGCGGCACTTCTTGTTCGAGGTGCGCCACGCGCAACGACTCGGCGCGCCAGATTTCGCCGTCATCCGGCAACAACTGCTCCGCGATCACGCGGAACAGCGTGGTCTTGCCGGTACCGTTGCGCCCGACCAAACAGACCCGTTCACCGGCGTCGATCTGAAAGCCGACCTGGGACAATAATGGAATATGGCCGTAGGCGTGGGAGATGTTATCGAGGCGAAACAGAGGCATGCTTGGATATGGTTTCCTATGGTGACAGGGAAATTTTGTCGCACAGTCGGCGCGGGCTACGACGCCATTAGCGCATCAACGCCGCCGCCAAAGCGATCGCCGCAATCGTGGTGGTGGCGATCAGGCCGATGAGCAGAAATTGCGCGGTCTTGCGCAGTTTGGCCAGTTGCGCCTGCAACACAGTGATCCGCACGTCCATGGTCTCGTTGAGCTCGTTTTGAATCTCGAAACCCTTCTCCAGCGCATATAACCGATTCGCGCTGTCTTCGGATCGCACGTCGCCAAGCCGCTTGCGCAGCGCTCCCACCGCCGCCGCCCCGCCGGCGACCACCAGCGGTCGCAGTTTCGTCAATAACTGTCTCATCGCTAGGTTCTTGGTAGCACGGTTATGATTGGGATCTTACCCTAATCGCCAGCCGGGATAAACTCTCCGCGTCGATGTCTTTAGCGCAGGATATCGTTGATCAAGCTGTTGTCGAAGAATTCTTTAGGGTCTGCCCCCGCGGCCTTGGGGTGATCGAGATACCGCAACAGATTCGCGTAGCTGCGCTCATCTACGCGCAGGGTTTGCGGGAATTGGTCCTTGTAGAATTCAAACGAAGCTTGCAGCACCGTCTCGTCGTTAAGACGCGCGTATTTGCGCATCGCCTTCTTGCTCAATCCGGCGTCCTTCTTGGCCAGCGCCAAGCCCTCACTGAAGGCGCGCAAAAAATTCACCGCCAGCTCGCGATTGCGCGGTGTTTTCAACCAGGACTCGCGGGTGCCGATGGCGACATTGGGAAATAAGCCGTATTCGGTCTTGCCCAAGGCGGTAAGCTGCTTGAAGCCGGCTTGCAGCGCGTATTGATTGCTCGGATAACCGAGGATGGCGCAGTCGACTTTCTTACTCAGCAGAGCAGCCAACGATTCGGCGACGCCGCCGGCTTGGACGAACGCGACATCGTTGGGCCGCATGTTGGCCAGCCGAAGCATCGCCAATGCGGAAAAATGCGTGGTCGTGCCGAATCGTGTCACGGCGATTATTTTGCCCTTCAATTCACCGACAGTCTTGATCTCCGGTTTGGCGTAACAGTCGCTGGTTAAAATACCGCCATGGGCGCCGATGGTGATGAGATCGCCGCCGGCAAAACGGTTGAGCACGACTCCCCCACCGCCGATCAGACCGATATCGAACTGTTTAGCCGCCATCGACTGAACAATAGCGCTCGATCCGCCGACAAAAAGCGGCGTCACTTCCAAGCCATATTTTTGAAACAGCCGCTCATCGGTGGCGATCCAAAACGGCACCGTACTGCCGCCGATGGGCGAAAACGGCACGATCATTTTGAACGGTTCCTGGGCCGCTAAGCGAACCGGCACGAGCCAAGCCCATGCGATAAACAAAAGCGAGATCGATATCTCGACCATGATGACTCCCTGACTTGGATACCGTATCGAACAAATAAGGCGGGCGTCAAATCGCCTGGTTGACAAGTTTGACTTGACGAACAGGCCGGTGTTATTCGTTGACCTAATCGGTGGAGGCATCTTAAATGTATGATCTACGGGATAAAATCGCCAATCCGGCACTGGTGCAGCAGCTCGACCAAGAACTAACCCGGATGGCACGCGCCCAATATGACACCCCGGAATTTAAGTTAATGTTCTCGACACCGTTAACCTTGGAAAGAGCCCGGCGCCACGCGATCCTTACTGTGTACTACGGCATCAATCGACGGGATTGCTGGGCTTACGTTCAAGCGCGCTCGCCTTACGCGGTTAAAAAAACCATCTGGGATCATGAAAAAGACGAATTGTCGTTCGATCAGCGCGGCGGCGCCGATCATCAAACTTTGCAGTTAAAAGAGGCCAAGGCCCTGGGACTCACGCGCGAGGACGTGGTGAACTACGAGTTGCCGCCGCTGGTCGCGACTTGTTTTCACGGCTGGCTGCATATCGCCGCGACCTTTCCCTGGTTGGGCGTTTTGACGGCGTTTCACGCCTTGGAGCGGCGTAACAGCGACAAACTGATTCCCGGCGGTGGCATCTCGCGGCGCTGGCGTGACAAGCTCGTCAATGAAGCCGGCGTGCCGCGGGAAAAACTCGCGTCCACCAACGTCCACGTCGAGGCCGATGTCGACCACTCCGATGCCCTCTGGGAAGCGATCGCGCCCTATATCACCGATGAATTTGCCGTGCGCACAGCGTTGGAAGGCGCCAAGGCGTCGTACAAAATCGATGCTGCCTATCGCGCCGCCAGCGCGTTGACGATGCGCGGGTTGGGCGAGTGAGTTCGAATTCTAGATCATTCGGAGTTAGCAAACCCGATTCGCTTGTAGCAGCGTTCAATCGATCAACGCTCTTTGCTTAACACCTCGCGCAGCAAGCTGTAATCCGCAACGTCGGCGATCTTAATCGGCTTGTCGACGCCGACGATCTGCTTCTCGGTTTCGATCACTTGCAGCAGATCCGGCTCTTCGATAATGCCGTTTTTGGTTTGCGCCTCGATGAGCACCGATGCGGTCTCAATGGCAACGTCACGGTCAAGCTTCACCCGCGTGACCAAAAACTCGATGAAACTATTTTTCTCCCTGGTGAGCGAGCGCGAGGTTTTCAACACGCCGCGCAGCATCGCCTTAGCTTGTTCGGGTTTGCCGCGGATACGCTCCAGGGTCGCGACCACGCCGGAAACCGCGCCCTTGAAGAGCGCTCCGGCATAGCAAAGCTCGTTCAAGCCTTCCTTTTTCAGCTGAATGTTGCGCGGCAGCGGCGCGATGATCGCTTCTACTGAACCAGCTTTGATGGCGCTGTAACGGATCGCATCCGAACCCATCGAGACAATGATCACGTCTTTCTTGGGCTCGAGGCCGAGGGATCGCAGACAAGCGCGCGCCGCCACATCGCCCGAAGCGCCGGGCGAGCTCACGCCAACAATCTTGCCGCGCAGATCGGCCGCGCTGCGAACGGCCGGACGGCCCATTAGATAGTGCGTCAATCTTTCCAGATCGTAGGACAGAGCGCGGATCGGCAGTCCGCGCATGGAGGCGCGGATCGCCGTGCCGGCGCTGTAAAGATAATCGATCTCGTTATTGAGCAGCGCCTTGACTCCGATGTGGGTGGGCAGCATGCGGTACTCGAGATCGATGTTCTCATCCCTGAAGAAGCCGCGTTGGATGCCGTAGAGCAGCGGCGCGATGGTGGCCGAGAGTTGCACGGAATGGGCGATGACGACTTTTTCCGCGGCGGCGATCGCTCCTGTTGAACAGAGCGAATACAGCAAGCAGATGGCCAAACCAGCCTTCAAGTTCATAAGCCCTCCGCTTCAACACCCGGCCGCCCCGGATAACGCGCGGCGATGGCTTTGATCTCCGACAAGTCCGCCGTGCACAGCCGGCCGTGATCGTAAATCACCTGCTCATCAAGTTTGAGCGTCGCGCCCTGGAGGTCGCCGGTAATATGCACGAAGTAGGGATAATCCTGCCGGTGCTCCGGCGGCACCACGCCAAGATGAAGGTGCAGGTTGCTCCAATGATGATGCTCGATGAAGTCGCGATAGCGATCGTCGAGACATTGATGGCGCGCCAGCTTGGCATGGGGATGGACGCCGCCATGGAGCGCGAAAGCTTCGTACATCATGTCGCCGACACGGGTAGCCATAGCGGCGACGAAACGTTCCATCGCCCGCGCTTCAACGCCGCCCTCGAAGCCGCGGATGCGATTATTTTCGATGGTCACCTTTACCGGCGTCGCGAAATGCGCCGGCACTCCCATGTAACGGGCCCACCATGGCGAGCTATGTTCGAAGACAAGCACGCCGTTGGTATCGGCGATATTGACCGGGCTGAAGACGCCCTCGGGAAACGGCCGATAAAAACCCTCCGAACGATAGTCGTCGTATTTTCGTCCCGGCGGTAGCGGCGTGCGGATTTTTCCCGACAGGCTCGTGCCGTTGGCGTGGCTCAACGACCAGGATTGCCCCGCTTTGAATAACCGCGCCGTGCGGATGCGTAGCTCGGAAACCAACTCATAAGGGGTCGCCGCCCAGTCACTGGCCAACAACGGCGCAGTCGTCGCCATGTTCCTGACGAAAACAGCTTTGTGATGAGCCATGACATCGCGCAATTCATAGAGTTCTTCGAAAGGCAGGTCGAAGGCATGGCTGATCAGCATATCGGCGCCAGCCACCGCGGCTTTGAGCACCGGCGGCACATGCCAATCGTGCAGGCGGGCAGGAATATCGGTCCAGATCACGGTAGCCTGCGCGCCGCGCTGCTGCACGCCGGCTTGCAGCCAAGCAATCGCCGTTTCATCGACCAGATTGGCGCCGCCGGCCAGGCCGTCGAAAGCGGCAACGATGACGACTTGCTGTCCAGGCTTCACCTCAGCGCAGTTGTCGAGGAGATCGTTGACGGTCATGGCCGCCTGGCGCGGCATTACTGGCAATAGACCACCGCTCATCAAGAGCCTCCCGTTTGTCCCATAGGTTTTGCACGGCTTGAACGATTGGAACGTTTTGAACAACCATCTTTATGGATCGTGATAATTCATCGTGTTGTGCTGGATCGAGTTCATAAAATAAAGATGCAACGGCCGGTCGGTCGCTTCCGCCGCTGCGAGCAAGCGCGGCGAGGTCTCGCAACGGCGAAAGAAATTCTGATAACCGAGCCGTTCGTAAGCGCTCTGCTCCGGCAGGCTGTTAGCGAAGATGATTCCCGAGGAGGCCGCGCGCAGTCCCTGCGGCACCGCCTGGGCCAATGGCAAGCCCTGGCCGGCGTTGTTGCCGATAACCACGTAATCCACCGCATCGGTTAAATCGGCCAGAGTTCTGATCATGCCATGCAGCAAGACCTCGTCCCAATTTCTCATTTCCGCCTTGCCTAGCGCTGCGTTCAGCACTTTCGGATATCCTTCGGCAATTTGAAACACGCCGCCAATCTGGACGATGCGCGACCAGGGCAACGGCGGTTCGGTGACGAACTCGCCGACGGTGACTTCGTTATCGAGAATCAGCGCGACAAACTGCTGTGCCCGAGATCCTTGCAAGCTGGCTAATGATGGCTCATTGATTACCGCTTTCTCTTTTCGCCGCCGTTTTTGTGGTGATATTGCTGACGACCAGAAACATTATTCGTACAGACTTTTGATGAAGCCGCTGTCTTCCAGCGACTTCAAAATACTTGGATCGCTGAACGACGCCGGGTCGGCAGACCTTAGCTTTGGGAAACTCCTTGGCGATGGAGTCGAGCACGGTGCGAATGCCGCCCAAGGAGGGATAGGGCACACGATCGAAATAGGTGTTGGCGTACTGGTCGTAGGTGCGCTCGGCGTACTTCTCCTTGTCCGCCTCCATGCGCATTTTCTTCAGGATGATGCGGATGCTTTCCTTCTTGTTGCGCTTGAAATAGGCGATCCCCTCGACGTAGGCGCGCATCAATCGAGTCGCCTGATCACGGTTGCCGCGCAGGTAGCCGCGCGTCGACACCAGCATGCTTTGCAGATAGTGAATGTTCATCTTGGCGAGATCGGCCAAAACGCGGAAGCCATTGTCTTCGGCGATGAAATAGGACGGATCGGTCAGCACCGCGCCGTCGACGACTTTCTTTTGCAAGCTCACCAGCATGGTCGGTGATGAACCGATCTGCAAGACGTTCAACTCCTCCTGGCGCAGGTTCCAATGATTGAGCAAGAGCGTCAGAACCGTATGGGATGCGGTGCCAAAGGCGGTAATGGCGATGCGCTTGCCCTTTAAGGCCTCCGGCGTATCGACATCCGGCCGCACGAGTAGCCGATGCACGCCTTTGTTGTTGAGCGCGGCGATCATCACCACATCGACGCCCTTGAGCATGGAGCTAATCACCGGCCCGCCGCTGGCGCTGGCGAACTGAATATCGCCCGCCAATAAGGCGTTAATGCCGCGCGCCGCCCCACCGCCGATGAAGATCGCCTCGACGTCGAGACCATGCTTTTTGAAAAAACCGCGCTCCTCAGCTACCCATATGGCGCTATTGCTCGGGCTAAAAGCGCCCATGCCGAGGCGAATCTTGTCCATCGCTTGGGCGTATTCTGGCGGGCTGATGAAGAACGCATTCACCACGAAGGACACGAAGAGCACGAAGGTCGGAAAATTACTTGTCCGAAAACTTCGTGACCGTAGCCTGTGGTGAGCGTAGTCGAACCATGTCCTTCGTGGTGAATATGAATCTGACTTCATAGTCGCCTAGCTCGGCCACTCGGCGAGCAGTTTGCCGTAACCTTGGATCGGCGCGCGGCGGCCCAATTGTGAAAGTATTTCCCAGAGCATCGCCGGATTGCTGGCGATGGCGGTGATCTTTAGATCGTCTTCGATCTGTTGCAACACCGGCAATGGATCGAGCACGGCGCCTTGAAAGTATATGGCATCGACAGAGCCGACTTCGGCCAACGCCTGTTTGGTGAGATCATAAACCGCTTCCGGCCCCAAACGGCCGGCCTCGCCGATGTTGGCGAATGACTTTGGCGCGCGCACCGAGAAGCCGACGTCGGTCAAATATTCTTCGATCATGCCGTTCAGCCGGGTCTCGAATGGCGTCAGCAGCAGTAAACGCTTGGCGTCGTACTGTTGCAACGCATGCACCGACGCCGTCAGAGCGGTGGTCACGGGGATTTGCAGAGCCGCTTTTAGTTCCACGAACAGTCCAGGGTTCATCACCTCGGTCGGCGCGCCGATGAGAATGACCGCATGCCATTTCTTTGCAGTGGCAAGTTCACTGACCCGGCGCACGACTTCCTGTTTCTTGCCGATGATTTCGTAAAGCGATTGGCCGAATAGCCCCAAGCCTTGAAAATCGAACTGCACAAAGTCCGGCACCAGCTGCATGAAGCCATCATAATGCGGCCAGGTCGCCGGTCCGGGGCTGACGAAACCGATATTGAGCAATGGAGATTTAATCGGCCAATTCCTCGCTTCACTAGATCAATAGCATAGCGAGTTAAGAAAAACAGGTTCAGCGATGAGTTGTATTAGCGCTGAAGGTCGAGCTAAAGAGAGGCTAGCAACCTGCGTAAAGAAGAGTCGGAATGCTTCGAGTACCTCAGCATGAGCGAAAAATCATCGATGATTTCAAATCCCCTCCATTCGTCCTGAGTCACGTCGAAGGATTCCGAGAAGCTTTTTCGGCGACCTGCTAGAAGAATCGCACCGTAGGAGACTACTTTTCATGACGAACTTAACCGACGCTCCCCTCGAAGATCGCCTAATCGAGCTCATGCGTCACCTCGGCATCGAGCGTGCTCATTTCGCCGCCTGCATGCCGCGGGACTGGGTGGGACTGCTTACCCGTCACAAAAACACGGTCGCGTCGCTCACGCTGATGTGCCCGATGGGCATCGAACTGGCGCCCTTGGTCACCAGCCCACCGCCGATCTTTATCGTCACCGGCGACAAGGGGCGCGGCGGCCTCGACGCGATCAGAGATGCGAAAAAGATCGCCGGTGCGCGGTCGCTGATTCTAGAGAACTACTTTAGCCCGCCTTGGGCCGACCCGATTGGCGATCGGCGCGACGCCATCGGTAGTGCGATGAGGGAATTTATCGAGACCAACGCTCTCGGCGATTCACAGCGAATCGCAAACTTATCGTCCCGGTTCGGCGAATGCGACGGCATCACCTATTCCTGTCATGGCAGCGGCGAGCCGTTGTTGCTCATGCCGCTGGCGCTCTCGCCTTCCCAGTGGCAACCGCTCGTCAAGCCACTGAGCGAAAACTTCTGCGTCATTACCTTGGGCGGCGCTCATCTCGGCATGGTCGCCCATCTCGAAACCAGAGCGCAGTCGAGCTACATGCGTGTCATCGATCAACTGTTCCATGAATTGAATCTTAGACCGGGACATTCGATTCTCGAAGTCGGCTGCGGTCCCGGCGCCATCGTTCGTCGTCTCGCTGCCCGCACCCGTGGGGCCAATCCGATCGTCGCCGCCGATGTAAATCGTTATCTCATGGGCGAGGCGGCGGCGTTGGCCAAGCGCGAAGGGTTGGAGGGTTATATCGAATTCCACCCTGGCGACGCCACCCAACTACCATTCGCGGACAACCGATTTGATCGCACCATTTCTTGCACCGTGATGGAAGAAGGCGATGCCGATCGCATGCTCAGTGAATTCGTCCGGGTCACCAAACCGGGCGGCAAAGTCGGCAGTGTCACCCGCTCCACTGATCTGCCACGTTGGGTGAATCTACCTTTAGGGCCGCAACTTAAAGCCAAGGTCGAGTCGGCAACGCTTTTTGGCGGTAACGTCACCGACAAAGGCTGCGCCGACGCCAGTCTCTACCGGCGCATGAATGAGGCGGGACTAAAGGATGTCGCGATGCTGCCGCAATGGGCGAGTCACAAGGATGGCGAAAGATTAGACTACCTGCACGAGCGCATCGTCGCGTTACTCAATCCTGACGAACTCACGGAATGGCGTGCCGCTCTGGAACGGGCCAATGCCGAAGGCACGTTTTTTATCTCAGAACCGTTTCACTGTGCCGTCGGTAGGAAACATAGGTGAAGGGTGAAGCGTAAAGGGTAAAGCGTCCGGTCCGAAACCCCTTACCCCTCACCCTTCACACCTTACGTCTTAAGAGCGCAGTGCCGGCAGCACTTCTTTTCCCAACAAATCGATCTGCTCGTACCAGTCGTTAAAGCGCAGGCGCAAGTCGTAGACGATGTGATTGGCGCCGGCGGCTTCATAGGTTGCGCTTTCGCGCACGATGTCGGCGGGCGAGCCGGCGATCAGCACACCGCCCAGGTCTTCGCGGGTTTCAAATTTGCCCGACGCCGGTTTTACCCAGGTGGAGGAATTATGCGCTTCATCCAACAAGCCTTTGACGTCAATGCCGCGCAGCGCGTTCTCGACATCTTTGCCGATGGTGGTAAATGGCATCACCGCGGTTTCAATCATCGGCCGGCCCGCCTCGGCACAGAGCGATCGCAGGTATTCGATCCGTTTGCCGAACGTCGGGTAATTGATCCGCGCCGGCATCCAGCCATCGCCCAGCGCCACGGCACGGCGGCATGCCGCGGGCGTGCTACCGCCGATCCAGATGGGAATGGATTTGTCAGGACGTGGCTTGAGGGCGACATCTTTGAATTCAAAATAAGCGCTGCGATGGGAAACCGTTTCGCCGCGCCACAACGTTCGGCAGATTTCGATATTGATCCGTGCCAGCTCGGCGCGCTCGGTAAGCGAACTCGGTCGCCCGGCGGCGGCAAACTCATGGGGAAAGCCGCCTAAACCAAGGCCTAGAATAAATCGTCCTTTGGAGATTTCGCTTAACCCGGCGCAGGATTGCGCCAGGTGAATCGGATGGCGATGGCAAATCGCCATGGCGGTGCCGAATTGCAATTTGGTCGTCACCGGCGCCAATGCTGCGAGCAGCATCAGGCATTCCAGATGACTCGGATCGCCGCCTTCGCCGGCGTGCGGTTTGAAAACCAAGTGATCGCGCACCCACACCGAATCGAAACCGTACGCCTCGGCGCGCCGCGCGCCCTCAAGGCAGTCGGCAACCGACATATGGGCGCCGAAATGGGGCAGCAGCAGACCGAACTTGAGATTTGACGTCATGAGATTATGTCTTGCAAGTAGACCGACGGTATCGCGCTGATGGGAACCGGCAGCGAAAACGAATAGTCAAAAATCGATGTCGTACTCTTGGCCGCTCTGGCTTTTACAGCGGCCGAAACCGCTGCCGGTGTACGACGAGCCGATGAGAAAGCAGCCGAGCACGGTGCGCCGGTCGCCTTGCAGGGAGGCGACCCAGTAAAACAGCGGCCCGGTGATCGACTTGCTCGGCCGTCCCTCGGCGGCCGCGGCCGGATCGGCAAAAGCGGTTTCATGAAAGCCTGAGGTAGGTCCAATCACCCCGCCTAGACTTCCGACATGGCGCGACAGGTCGGGGCCGTCAATCTCGATGGTGCCGCGGCCGAAGGCTTTCTGATAGTTCTCGACAAATGCCGTCCGGCCGACTCGGTCGAAGCGGCCCAGCAGCACTTCATTTTCCGGCCCATGAATTTGCATAAGACCGCTGTCATCGCGGCCGAAACGGTAACGTCCGTCGTAGGTCACGCCCTCAGGCGATCTCATGGTCATCGGATGAGAACAGCCTGCGAGCGTCATCAGCGTTAGGACCAGGCCGAGATTGCGCAACAACTTCATCGGCCAAATCTTAACATGCTTTGCGTGCGACGAGAAATCCGCCCGCGAATTTCCGCGCTCCAAGACTTCCTGCGCTTTGCCAAATCGTGCTAAAGGTCGAGTTCGACGAACAATTCAGTAATCGGGAGTGATTCTTCACATGGCACAGAACCCACGTATCGAAGCTTTGATGGCGGCCTTTCGTAAGACCACTTACTTTCGCTGGATGGCCAAGGAAGCCATCCCGGTGGTCGACGGTTATGGCGTCGAAGATGTGCGCGATGTCGCCATGGCTCCTTGGTCGCGCACCGGTGGCAAAGCGGCGTTCTTAAATCTCTACGGCATGGAAGGCGTCACCGGCATGTATGTCGGCGAGATCCCCGCCGGCGGCGCGTTGAAGCCGGAGAAGCACTTCTATGAAGAAGTGATGGTTATCCTCGAAGGCCAAGGCGCCACGGAGGTCTGGCAGGACGGCGGCAAGAAGCTGATGTTCGAGTGGGGCCCCTGGAGCCTGTTCGCACCGCCGCTCAATACTTGGCACCGCTTGATCAATGGCGGCCGGACGCCGGTGAAATACTTGTCGGTGAGCAACGCGCCGCTGGTCATGGACATCGTCCACAACGAAGATTTTATTTTTAACTGTCCGTATAATTTCGCCGACCGTTACGCCGCCGACGACGGCTATTTCAATCAAGGTCTCAAGCGCTACGAGGCCGGCATGCAGCATATCTGGGAGACCAACTTTATCAGCGACATCCAAACCGCCAACGTCGACAGCCGCGAAGTCAAAGGCGCCGGCGTCGGCATCACCCAGTTCGAAATCGCCGGTAATAGTTTGATCGGCCATCTAGCCACCTGGCCCGCCGCGCGCTATCACAAAGCGCACTATCACGGCGCCGGCGCGATTCTCTTAGGCTTGCAGTCATCCGGCTACGTCCTGCTTTGGTCAAAAGAGGCGGGCACGCACCCCTTCGAGAACGGCCATGGCGATGAAGTGGTCGAGGTCAAATGGAAAGCCGGCAGCGTCTACTGCCCCGGCGGCGGATGGTTCCATCAACACTTCAACACCGGCGCCGATCCCGCGCGCCACTTGGCGCTCCGTTACGGCAGTCGCATCCACCCCATCGGTTTCAAGATCGCCGACAAACGCAGCGAAGACGGCGTCTATATCGACGTCAAACAAGGCGGAACCTTGATCGAGTACGCCGACGAAGATCCGCATATTCGCAGGCACTATGACGATGAATTGGCCAAGACAGGGGTCAAGAGTGCGATGCCGGCGCTCAAATAATTGTTCAATAAGTTCAATCCGATTCCGAAAACGTTGAACCTTGAACGCTTGAACCTTTGAACGGAATCGAAGGAGGCTATGCCGGAAAGCACACTGCGCGACAAAATTTCCGCCTCGAGGCAATTTCTCAAAAGCGATATTTGGCGCATCCATGGGCGTAAATTAGATCGGCGAAAACAACTTTATATCAACCCGTTACGGATCCTGCTGCTGGCGAGCCGCCGATTCTTCGACAACAAGTGTGAATTGCGTGCCTCGGCGCTGACCTTTTACACCTTGCTGTCGATCGTGCCCGTGGTCGCGATGGCTTTCGGCGTCGCAAAGGGATTCGGCCTGGAGAAAATACTCGAGGCGCAGCTGCTCGCCAAACTGGAGGGGCAGCCCGAAGTCGCCGACCGCCTGCTCGGCTTTGCCCGCACCCTGTTGGAGAACACCAAGGGCGGCGCCATCGCCGGCGTCGGTGTGGCGGTGTTGTTTTGGTCGGTGATAAAAGTCTTAGGCAACATTGAAAGCGCTCTCAACGATATTTGGGGCATCGCCAGGGCGCGCGCCTTGGGCCGCAAGCTTGCCGATTATTTATCGGTGATGATTATCTGTCCGGTGCTGTTGATTATCGCCAGCAGCGTGACCCTGTTAGTGACCACGCAAATTACCACGATGGTCGAAGGGCTCGCCTTCCTCGGTTATGCCGGCGGCATAATCATTATTCTCATCAAGTTTTTGCCCTATACCGTGATCTGGTTTTTATTCACCTTCATGTATGTTTTCATGCCGAACACCAAAGTGCAGCTAAAATCCGCCATCTGGGGCGGGGTTCTCGCCGGGACGATCTATCAACTGACGCAGTTTACCTACATCAAATTCCAAGTCGGTGTCTCCGGGTACGGCGCGATCTACGGCAGTTTCGCGGCGTTGCCGCTGTTTCTGGTGTGGCTGCAATTGAGCTGGCTGATCGTTCTGTTCGGCGCCGAAGTCTCCTTTGCCCATCAGAATGTCGCCTGCCTATGAGTTCGCCGCCGACTGCGCCAGTCTCAGCAATCGGTTCAAACGCACGGTGGCCCTGTTCATCACCGCATCATTGCGTCAAGGCGTTTGTCCAGGCGCAAAGCGCGCCGACCGCCGAGGACATCGCCCAGGAATTGGAAATCCCCATCCGTTTAGTTCGTTCCACTCTTCTCGAGCTGACGGAAGCCAGAATTCTTGCGGAGATTCGTGCCAGCGACAGTGAGATGGTCGCCTATCAGCCGGGCTGCCCGCTCGACCAGCTGACGGTAACCAAGGTCTTGGCCGCGATGGACCGCCACGGTGAGGATGCTCTCCCGCTGGCGGATTCCCCCAGCCTGGACAAGTTGCGCGAGATCACCCGAAAGTTCGACGAAATATTGGAAACCGCGCCGGCGAATCGAAAGATTCAGGACCTTTGAGCCGTTTGTTCCCGAATGTCTTGAAAGCTGTGGGGATCGCGACCTATCTAAAGCAGCAGATACTGCAAATGCCAAAGGTCAGTTTTTATGAGAAGTTAAAGAGCTCAAAGTGCAATAAACAGGATACTTGAAACCTTGAACGCTTGAGCTTTGAACTCATTTGAGAATTTCCTCGGCGAACTTCCCTGCCGGAATCCGTACCCGCGTATATTTGTCTTCCAAGTGATTTCTCGCCTTGTGATATTGATCCACGGTCATGTTGTCCTTGGCGGCGCGCACGCCGTGTTCGCGCAGCCATTTGGTGTCGACATCGAGGCGGCGGGTCGATTGGTGCATAGCTTTCACGTATAACTCCTGGCCTTCCTTGGACAGCAGCCAGTTGACGAACAGCCGCGCCGCGTTGGGGTGGGGCGCGTTTTTGACGACGCCGATGACGCCTGAGCCGTTGCTCGACGGCAAGCCTTCCTTCGGTGTCGGCAACTCCTTCACCGGCAAATTGGCGACGATGAAACCTTCGAGAGTGTAGAAGCTTACGCCGAGGGCAATCGCGACTTTGCCTTTGGCCAGGGCGTCGCCCAATTGGCGCTGGTCACGGCTGATGAACAGATCTTGCTGCAAGAGTTTGCGCAAAAAGGGCTCACCTTTTTTATCCCACAAATAAGACCACACCGACTGACCCGAGCCGGGTGTGCGCGGGTCGAGAAAGCCGATCTTGCCTTTCCACTTGGGGTTCAGCAGATCGTCAAAGGAACGCAGCTCGTTGGGCTTCGCTGCTTCGGTGTTAAACCACAGGCCGCCGGTGCCGGCTTCGGCGATGAATGAATAGAGATGGCGGTTGCCGCTCAAGTTATCTTCCCAGATATGGCCGCCCCACCACTGCTTGGCCTCTTTGACTTCGGGCAGAAGCATCAGCGCATCTAACGGTTCGACCATGCCGCCCTCGACCAACGACTCAAATGTGCCGCTGCCGCCGATAAAGACATCGAAGTTTTTCACCCCGGCGGCGTATTCCGCGGCGATGCGGCTGGCGTTTTGCGGTCCGCGCGCCGTCGACAGATCCATGTCGATGCCGAATTTGGGTTTGAACACCGCCTCCATTTGTTTCCTCAGTTCGGCCCGCGCCGGGATGCCGACGACGATGGCACCCTCTTTCTTCGCGTCTTGCTGGACCCGCTCCCAGTCTTTCTTCCAATCGCTCTGCGCCACGGCGACGCCAGCCGTCAGAGAAACGAAGAAAACAATCGCCGTAGCTACCGTGTAGATTCTACAGCCTAGATGTCATTTTCCACTCCTAACGCGAAAGACTTGTTCATCACGAAGGACATGCGTTGGACTTTACGTCACCACACGCTACGAGCACGAAGTTCGGCAAAATCTAGAACGCAAATCTTGGCGCCACGCGATTGCCACTCCACTACCCCAGGGCGTATGCCATACGCCCCTACACTGGGATTTCATCTTGGGATTTTTTTGCGCCCTTTGTGCGGCTCCAGTTCCTTCGCATTCGCTCAGGACAGACTTTGTGGTTGACACTCCGAATCCTAATTGACTATCTACGGCCATAAAGCTTGTCGATAAAGCCGCTGCTGCGCATCTGATCGACGAAACGCAGGTCGACGAAATCCTCGGCTTTAGCCTTGGCGACCTTGGGATCCCAGGACGACTGGATCTCCAGCGTGTTGCGCAAGCCTTCAATCGTCGGATAGGTGTCTTCGACGAATAGTTTGTTGTAAGCCGTGTAGGCGCCTTCGAGGATCGTGCGATCGGCGCCGCGCGTGTATTTACTCAAGATCTTAATCGTCTCTTCCTTGTTGTTCTTAAAGAAATGAATCCCGGCGGCGATCGCTTCGACCATGCGCCGCACGGTGTCAGGCTGCTCGCGAATCATTTTGAGCGAAGTGACAGTGCAGGTAAATTGAAACGGCACTTTGAGTTCGGCGATATCGATGATGACTTTCTGGCCAACCCGTTCGCCTTGAATTCTCTCGGCGTCGCTGACGATGGTGAATTCCGCCTGGCCGTTGATCAAGGCGCCGATGCGCGCCGGCCCGCCGCCGACGGTGATCGCTTTGATCTGATTGTACGGCAAGTTGATGCCCTTAAGCGCCAGCCGCAAGGCAAAGTCGGCCGCCGTGCCCGGTATATGCACTGCCGCGATGCGGCCTTTGAGATCGTCGCGCGATTTGATCGCCGGATTGCCGATGATGTAGTAAGGCAGCGTGTTGACCACGCCGTTGATGATGGCAATGTTGCCGCCGGCGATCTTGCCGTTGATCGCCGAGGTACCCACCGCTTCGGTGAAGCCGAGATCGCCGGCCAAGAGCGCTTGAATACCGCGGGTGCTGCCGTCGATAAATACCAGATCGATGTCCAGCCCATACTTTTTGAATATCCCGGTTTCCTTGGCGATCCACTGGGGCACCGATGAGCTCGGCGAGTCGGAGATATAGGCGATGGTGATCTTGGCCTGGGCGGGTGAATACCGGGGCAGCAACAGCAGCGACAATAGTGTCGCTCGAATCAGTAATCCCATAGAACCTCCAGTGAGACCGAACGGTGTGCAAAGCGCACCCCACTTCGTGAACTTCGTGTCCTTCGTGGTGGAAGAGATCTTTCAAAGCTGCACTATGTCGCATGCAGCGGCCAAACTCACCACGGCGTCTTCACTTTTTTCTTCTCGATATGCTTCTCAATCCACTTCAGCACCAGGTCGGCGATCTGATCGCTGTTGCTGTTCCACATCATGATATGGTCGTTGCCCCAAATACCCGCCTGCGGAATCCGATCGAAGAGCGGCGTGCGTGGCAGCTTCGGTAAGGACAAATACGTCGCATCGCCGCCAGCCGCTTTGATCTTCGCGTAAGTATCCAAGCAAGGGCCGGTGTCGGGTCGGCCGACCTGGTTGATGCCGTGAATACTGAACTGCGCCACCTTGGCGACGCCCTTGTGACTGGCATTCGGCGGCAGATTGCAGGCGCCCTGAGGCTCGATGCCGATCACGGCTTTAAATAGCTCCGGGTTTTCGTTGCTCAGGCGGCCGCCGGTAGTTCCGGCTTGTGAGTGGCCGAGCCAGATCGCTGGGCCGACTCGTTTCATCACCGCCAGTAAACCCGGGTCGCTGCCACCTTTGACCGGTCCTTCCGGCACCAACGCCGCAAGCCAATGTTTGTAGCCTTCGCTATCCAGCGCCGGCATCAAATTGCCGTTGCAGTACACCGGCGCGCTGTTGGGATCGCGGCCATCGTTGCCGATGCAGCTAGGATCGTTGGCGCCATGGGCCGGTGTCGGTGCCGGCAGCGGCCCGGTATTCCACTCGAGCCAGGCCGAGCTGTCCCAGGCGCGGATTTCCGTCTGGCTATTCGGCGACGCGTAACCCCCGCTCTCACGTCTGTTAAATTCGTCGGGCATGAAGCCGGCGCGCCCGCGTCCCGGCACATCGACGACATAAACCGGAAAACCGCGGCGAAGAAAATAGTGCGCCCACCCTTCGCGCCCGTCCGGCGTGGTGAGAAAATTGCACGCCGATCAAAGCGCCGCCCGGTACCATGACGATCGGCAAGGTGTTTTTGCCGTTACGCAGTTTCTGCGGAATAAAATACTCGACATAGGCTTGGCCGACCAAATACTGCTGTTGGTTGTAGGGAAGATTTTTCAGATCGCCGACTATTCTCGGTGCCGGATTGTGTGCGATTGACAATCTCGCCGCCGGCCCAAAAGATGCCATGGGCTTGAAGCACCAGCGGCGGTCGTTTCTGATCTGCCGGCGGAAAGGGATTGGCGAACGCTGCCTGGCAACAGATTGCCAAAGCATAAGCGCCAAAGAGAGCAATCGAATCTTTACCGATCCATAAGCAACGCCTCCTCGCAGTTTCCACGCGTCAGCCGTATGGTTCGAGTCCGTTGTACGTTTGAAGCGCGCGCGAAGTCAATCGACAATTCGGCGGAGATGGCGGCGGTATTACTTGCGCGCCGACCGGCGGTAGCGGCTGCGCATCGTCAGTTCGTCAAGCTTTGCGATGTTGAGGACTTCTTGAATGCGGCTGCCATCAGGCAATTGGTAATCGAGATGGACTTCTGCATCGCCCCAGGAGATCCGAAACTTGTGGGGTTCGACGCGATCGAGATGGCGGCCGAGAGAGCGCATCAGCTGGGCCAGACTCTTCTTGCTGCTCGCGGGAAAATCGATTGTGCCGTTTGCGCTGGCCTTGGGTTTCGAGCCAGGAGATATAGTCGGCGTCGTAGCGCAGCACGCCATCCTCGCGAAACAGTTTAGCCTGCCGCCGCGAGTCTCGCCTCGATTTCCCAATCCTTTTCCGAAAGATTCGCCTTAGGCAACTTCGACGGGTCGAGCGGATCGCTGGTACGAACGGTGACGCCTTGCCCGGCCTTTTCTAAAGTAAAGGTGCGCACGCCGAGGGATTCGAGCGACTCACCGACCGCTCTGAAGGTTTTTGCATGTGCCATTTCAAGAATTATAGCCGATTAGCCTACGGTTTGAAGACACCTCCGGTTTCCCCCGCAGATTCGTGTTTGGCTCATTCCTTCTCCAGTTTCATCGTGCCCGACACCGGGCGGAGTTTTTTCTCGACGAACTGCTCCAGGCCGGGCCGCCCGCCCTGCTCGCGAATGATCCGTTCGGAAATAAAGTTGGAGATCGCAAAGCCGACGTCCGGCGAGGCTTTCATACTCGTGTACCATGCCTCTTTAACGGCTCTTAGCGCCCGCGGGCTCTTCTCGGCGAGGCAATTGGCAAACTCGTTCACTTCGTTATCGAGCTCGGCGCGCGGCACCACGCGCGAAATCAGACCGATCCGTTCGGCTTCGTGAGCCGACATCATCTTGCCCGACAAGGCGTAATAGAGGCCATGCTTGGATTGTAAATAATTGGCCAAGATCGGTGTTGTTTCGCCGGCGGGAAAATGGCCGAAGTTGACCTCCGGCAGGCCGAACTTGGCGTCATCGGCGGCGATCGCCACGTCACAACCCACTGTGACAGTGAGCGCACCGCCCAGACACCAGCCGGCGATGCGCGCGATGATCGGTTGCGGCAAGGTGCGCAGGAGCTCAGTGCGCCACTTGCGCACTTTCTCGCGAATTTCGTCCTTCACCCATTCGGGCTGGGACTCCATCTCCAAGCCGTACTGTTTCAAATCTTGACCGGCGCAGAAATTATCCCCCGCGCCGGTGAGAACCACGACCTTGGTCTGCTTGTCGTAGCGTAGTTCGGTCAAGACCTGGTACATGTCGCGATGCAACTGCGGGCTCATGGCGTTGCGTTTTTCCGGACGATTAAAGGTAATTGTCGTGATGCCGCCATCGCGGGTCAGCAATAAGGTTTCAAATTTTTCGGTCATGGCCTTTCTCCTTTTAAATCGCTGGAATTAATTTGACACAGACGAGCGCACTCGGCTAGGCTCCAGCCGTCTTTAGCCTAGCGGTCAAGAGGAGCTGCGCTATGAACACCATCGCTCTCGCGTTTCCTGATATTGGTTTTATCCGCTGGCAGGCTGTCAGCGCAAGGATCATTTTTCGAGGGCAAGACGATCCGCATAGTCGTCGGTCTGCCCGCCGGCGACGCCTACGATACCTACGCCCGCATGTTGGCAACCTACATGGGCAAGTATATCCCCGGCAATCCCACGCTGATGGTGCAAAATATGCCGGGGGCGTCGAGCATGATCACGGCGAATTATGTTTACAACGTCGCCAAGCCCGATGGCCTGACCTTCGGCTCGATCTTGCCATCGCTCTACTTCGATCAACTGCTCGGCCGCAAGGAAGTGAAGTTCGACTGGCGCAAGTATGGCTGGCTCGGCAGCTTCGAAAGCTCCAATAACCTGATTTACATGCGCGCCGATACGCCCTACAAAACCATCCACGATGTGACGAAAGCCACGGAGCCGCCCAAATGCGGCTCCACCGGCACCGGCTCGCCGTCCTATTTTCTCGTCAAGCTGCTTAACGAAGCGATCGGCACTAAATTCACCGTAGTTACCGGCTATCAGGGCGGTCAGGAAATTGATCTGGCAGTCGAGCGCGGCGAAGCGGTGTGCCGCGGCTTTACCGTGACGACGTTTTTCGCCCGCGAGCCGTTTCACAGCTGGCGCAAGCGCGGTTTTGTCCGCGTGCTGGTTCAAACCGGCAGGAAACGCGATCCGCGCTTGGCCGACGTGCCAACGGTCAATGAGTTGCTCGATGAGTACAAAGTTTCAGACGGAATGCGCCGATTGTCCGGCCTAGCGCTGGCGTCCGGCGATTTCGGCCGGCCCATCGTCGCCACCCCCGGCATCCCCGCCGAGCGCGCGAAACTGCTACGCGAGGCCTTTGCCAAGACTCTGAAAGATCCCGATCTGTTGGCCGAAGCGAAAAAGAAAAACCTCGAGATCGACCCGACCAGCGGCGAGGATCTCGAAGCCTTGGCAAAGGAAGTGATGTCGGCAAATAAAGATGCCGTCGACCGGCTGCACAAGCTTTTGAAGTAAACTGAACGACCTTCGGTTATGGGCTGAGGGACTTTGCTTGCGTCGACTAGAAGTTGACTGGCTCTTTTTCGTCATTCCCGCGCAGGCGGAAATCCAGGCTTTTTTTGAACTTGAAACGAAGCCGAAGATGAATGCCGGCCTGCGCCGGCATGACGGAACTCATCAAACTTCACCACCAGTCAGAAAGCCAAGCGCCATAGACGATCCTCGTGCCCATTCATCCCCGATCTCTATCCGACGGTCTCTTTCACCGAGAAGGTCAACAGCGCCGCAGTGATCAAGGCGAAAAAAGCCGTCATGCTAAACGCCGCTGCGTAGGATACATGATCGGCGACAAATCCAAACACCGCCGGACTGACCAAGCCGCCGATCTCACCGATCAAGCGCCAGAAGCCAAAGAAGCGCCCACGGGCGTTGGCCGGCGCCATATCCGAGCCCAATACCTGCATGCTGCCGGCGGTGACCGCCTGGCCGCAATGTACCCAGAGAAAACCGCCGATGAAATAAACAAAGCCCCACTGCCAACCGGCGCCGGCGGCGAGAAAAAACAAGCCCAGCGCCATCAAGGCAAAACCGGGAACCATGGTGGTCTTGCGGCCGAAGCGATCCATCAAGTAGCCGCAGCAGAGCGTAATCGGAATGCCGACGATGGTGCTCATGGTCGCCAGACCACCCAATCCCTGGGGGCCGATATCGTAGGCGAAGGTGGCATAGAGCAACATGGTGCCGCCCCACAGCACACCGCGGGTCATCGAGGCAAAAAATTGCGCGCAGAAAAAGCCGCGGTACTGGCGATCCCACATCAGGGCGATTATTTCACGGGTACTCAGGTGGTTATCCGCGTCCGGGCCATTTTTAGCCTTGGGGTTGGGCGCCGACTCGCGCAATAAGAAAGACACTCGGCAGGATCGCCAGCACGGACAAGATACCATGCACGACAAAAGGCACACGGATACTCCAGCTCGCCAGCAGCCGCCCAACGCCGGGCCGATCAGCCGCCCTGCCCCTTCGGTGCCGATCATGCCGGTCATCTGGCGGCCGCGCTGGCGCTGTTTACCGACATCGGCGACCATCGCCAAGCGCGCTTGGCGCCACATCTCCATGGCCGCGCCGCCGATGAAGCGATAGGCCAGTAACTGCGTAAACGAGCCAGCCAACGCGGTTAGAATCGACGACAGCGCCATCAACAGCGGGCCGATGAGCAGCACCGGCCGGCGGCCGATACGGTCGATGAGAAATCCGCTGGGTACGGCGGCGATCAGCCCGCCCAAGGCGTGCATGACGATCACCAACGAAGCGACGGCGAAGCCCTTGTCGAAGGACTTGGCGAACACCGGAATCGCCGGAGTCGCGATGCTGTAGCCCAGGGCGAAAACAAAGGCCGGGAAATACAGCGTGAGAAACTGATCGTAGGCATAGATGCCGCGCCGTTCTGTTGGGTCTGATGGTTTGAGATCGGCCATGCCGGAATGCGCGGCACTTTCCAGTTTATGCAGAGGCGGGAAAGCGTCGTAGCCCAAAAAAATTGCCGCGCCCGAGCGCAGCCAATGGATATTAGCGGATTGGCACAGCCGTTCAACTTAGCGGCCAAGCGACGCCGCAATTTTTCGGCTTGCGGGGGGCGAGCGAATAAGATAAAAGCTCAATTCATGGTGCCTCGTTATAACCACGCACGAGAGCTGCGCACCATCGGCCAACAGCTCGCGAAGCGAGACATCGACATATTCGATTTGCGCTACGAGGACGGCGATTATGTCCTGGTCTGCGGCGATCCGAATCCGCCTTTCACCGATCTGATCCATCTCAGATATTCAACCTTCGAACTCAAATCCCTGGAATTCCGCGCCATCGAGACACGAAGCTCCGGATTCAAGTTCGTGGAGTTCACAGGTCTGGGTGAAATTCTCCGCACCATCGGCCGCCACGTCGAGCGAATCGACGCCAAATTAGTGCGCATCTCGGCGCCGGATTCCGTATCGGACGGCAGCATCTTCAAGATCGAATACGAAACCCGCATGGGTCGATATCGCAGCGAGGATATGGTTGCTAACGATATCGCCGGTATGGCCATGCGCATGTATAAAGAGCGCGCCACTATCAACGGCGGTTCTCGCGAAGGTCGCTCCGCGACGTAACTTTGCCGCCCAATCTAACGGAACGAGCGCTGCGCTAACCGATCTAAGGGTTGCCCGCACTCCCCTGCCGCTCCAGGCGGATCGCCAGATCGCCGCGCTGCACGACAACTTGACGAAACTTTTTCTGCTTACTCAGTTCCTCGATCAGTAGCACCAGTGGCCGTTGCCCGCTCAAGTACGCGCGCACCGGTGGCGCACCTTTCATCCGTTCGACATCGTCCTTGCCGGCGAAGTAGCGCAATAACAATTCGTCGTCGGATACTCCGGCGCCAGCCAGCTTGACGCGAAATTGTCGCAGCGTGAGCTCCGGCACTTGACCATTCTTTAGCTCCCGCGCCCGCGGCCGGTTGAGAATCCTGTCTTTAACATTCGCTTCGATGGATGAGCTCTCTTCCTCACCCCAAGTTCCCAAGGCGTATTGAATCACTTCGTCGGTGCATTCCTTGTAGCGCTCGCCGAGAATGACATTCATCGCCGCCTGGACGCCGACGAATTGCGAGTACGGCGTGACCATGATCGGATAGCCTAACTCCTGGCGCACCCGGGCAACCTCTTCCAAGACTTCGCCGACGCGATGTGACATGCCAAGTTTGCCAAGCTGAAAACGAAAGTTGGAAATCATCCCGCCGGGAACTTGATGGTGGTAGTGATAGCTATCGTATTCGCGCGGCTCACCGGGAGCAAAACCTTCGCGCTTGGCGATGCAGTTGAAATGTTCTTCCACCGGCTTCAGCACCGCTTCATCGATAGCGGTGCGATAGCCCAAGGCGCGGGCGTTTCGCGCGACGGTGAACAGCGACGGGTTCGATGAACCGTTGGCTAGCGGTGGGATCGCCGTATTGATCGAACGGATGCCTAGCTTGATCGCCTCATAGCAGCACAGGGGCCCAAGCCCGGTAATGCAATGGGTATGAAACTCGACCGGGACATTGTCGACGGCGCCAAGTACTGCGGGGACCAAGGTTCGAGTTCGATCGGGCGTCAACAGCGCGCCGGGGTCTTTGATGCAGATACGCGCCGGTCGCAGCGCCGCCGCCTGCCGTGCGCGCCCAACGTAATAAGCATCCGAATGCTTGGGCGACTCGGAAAAAGTGAGGTTGATAATCGTCGCTAAACCCACTTCATTAGCCGCGCTCACCATCTCGGCCCAATTGGCAGGGCTATTGGACGGATCGGAGCTGCGCAGCTCACGAATGCCATTGGCGGCGAGCCGCTCCAGCCACAGCTGGGTGGCACAAGCCGGCGTCACCTGAAAGCCCGCCATATAGCGATTGCGGATACCGCGCAGCGGCGTCTTGGTGACGTGCTGGCGCACCAGTCGAATGCGCTCCCAGATGTCTTCCTTAAATTCCCGGCAAGCTTTTTTGAAAAACGACGGCGCGACGAGTTCGATGGCTTCGAACCCAGCCTGGTCCAGGCGATCGGCGATCGGCAGAATCATCCCGGTCAGCATTCCTTCGGCCCACAAACTCTGATGGCCATCACGCAGCGTAGTATCGACGAAGCTTATCTCATCCATGATCATGTGCCTTCGGCATCGACATACTTCCACGCGCTAAACGTCGCCGCCTGGCCGTAGTGCGCACCATTTTCGTCGAGAAGGTTCCACACCGTCGCGTTCTCAATCAAAAATCGCCGCCCGGTTTTGGAAATGCGAATACCGCGATAGTCGTCAATGAAGCCATCGCGGGTCACCGCATCGAGCAAGCGCGCCCGTTGGTCACGATGCACCGGCTCAGCGGTCAAGCGCGATGGCGTTTGCGTCAACTCAGCCCAGCTAAGCTCGAAGAGCTGCATGCCGGCGCGGTTGCCATAGTTCAGAATCGGATCGGCTGCGGTGTCATGGGACAAAACCGCAAACGGTGCATAAAATATCCGCCTTGCCTGCTCGGCTATCGGCAACTCTGGGTCGACTAGGTCGCGCCCTGTCCAGCGCCGAAGACTGGCGAGTAAAAGCGCGACGTGGTCGACGAGAAACTGATTTTCTTCGCAGGGATCGAGGCAATAGGAATTCATCGTAGGAAATGACAAATCACAGACAAATGCGAGGTGTGAGCATGAAACTCGACGGGGCCGGTGCTGCGCACCCGGCCCCGCTTGTACCAACCCATTTCGGAAATTTCTTCCTTATCCCCTACTCGGCTCCTTCGCCGCGTTCATCCCTGAAATAAACCCCTGGGTCGTGCAGCGGCCCAAGCCATGTTGGTTGAAGCCGCCGGCGCTTTCGCCGGCACAGTAGAGGCCGGGAATGACTTGGCCGTTCATATCCAGGACTTGGCATTTGGCGTTGATGCGCAAGCCGGAGCGGGTGTCATGCACGTTGGGCGTGCTCCAGGCGGCGTAGAACGGCGGCTTTTGCGATTTTGTACTTGGGCGACGGCTTGCCGAAGTCTTCGTCTTTGCCGGCATCGACAAAGGAGTTGTAGCGCGCCACGGTGGCTTCCAAGACTTCGCCTTTCATCGGCTTAGCTTGAAACTCGTTCTTGATCTTGACGGCCAGCTCTTTCAGCGTATTGGCGCTGAAGAAGTAGCCGTCGGGATCGACGTAGGGCGGCTCGACGTTCCACTGGTTGCGCGCCACCGCCTCTGAGTCGAAGATCGCCCAAATCGGCCCGGCGGAATATTCCGGCGGCTCCGAGTATTCATTCATCGCCACGGCGGCGTTGAAAAAGTTGTAATTGCTCGGATGGTAGTGAATGTTTTCGTTGTTGCGATAATCGTTGGGCGTGTAGGGATCGATATCGCCACAGACATTGCCATGCGGATAGTCGCCCTTGGTCTCGTCGTAGAAGCGCTTGCCAACCTGGTTCACCAAGATCAGATTCTGCCAATCTTTTAAGCTCAATCCTTGCGCGCGCACCAGCGGGAAGATCGGACTTTCGAACTCCCAAGTCATGTAATTCCATTTGGTGCCGAGCACCCGTTGGCAACGAATGTTATCGCCGTTCTCCAAGGTCTGGTTCACCAAACCCCACAGCGACGCGCCGATCTCCAAGGCGGCGCGCTCGCCGCTGGCGTCCTGATAGCTGTAGGGTTCGCCGGCGACGGTCAGCACTTCGGTCAGACGCGGATCGAACATGCGCCGGAAGTTCACGTCGCTGGTCATGCCGCCGGTGGCGACGATCACGCCTTTCTTGGCGCGGATGCGCAGGGTCGGTTGGGTGCTGTCGATATTGCCGTCGGAACGAAAGCTCTTCAATGGCGTCGATTGTCCCGGCATGATCCGCGGCGTGTACTCGGCGTTGATGCCGAGTACCGCGCCGCTCTTCTGCCCTTCGCGGACGAAACCGGTCATCTTGTAATTGAGCAAAAACTTCGCGCCCTTCTTGCGCGCGCTGTTTTCCAGCGGCCGGATCACGCCCGTGCCTGGCCGGTTGTTCGGACTTTCGTAGCCGGCGCCTTTGGTCCAAAAGGCGTGATTCTCGCGCGGCGCGGAATTACCCAAGTTGTGACCGCCTTGATTGTCGGGCGGGATCGGTTTGAACTCGACGCCGTTGCCGATGAGAAATTCATAGGTCGGCGCACAATGATCGGCAAAGGCGCGCATGACTTCGCGGTCATTGTAGCGGAAATCCGGCGAGCCATTGTTTTGCACCACGGTCCAGTCGGTGAGATCGGAGAATACCGTATCGGGAGAATCGGCGATGCCGTATTTCTTCTGCGCACTGGTGCCGCCGCCGAGCGGCACATTGCCGCCGCTAATGATCGCATGGCCGCCGATGTCGTAGTTAGCTTCGACGACGATTACCGAACAACCCTCATCGCGGGCTTTGACCGCCGCCGGCAAGCCCGCCGCTCCTGAACCGATCACCACAACATCCGCTTCGAGATCCCAGCTATTCGCTCCTGCTTGTGCCATCGCTCTCTCCTCCCGCTGTACTGTGAAGATTTAGACTCGATTATAACCAGTACGATAAAATTACAAGAGCAAAAAAATGCCAATGGAGAATTGACATGGATAATGCAAAACTAGCTTCCGTTTCATCCATGCAGTCGAGCTAACGATTGACGAGCCAGTTGTGCTAAAAAAGATAGCCAAATCACCTACCGGAGGATAACCATGCCACGACTACCCGAGCTAGACGAAGCGAAACTTTCGCCGCAACAAAAAGTTATTTACGACGACATCATGCGCGTGCGCGGAAGGGTGCGCGGGCCGTTCGCGGTGTGGCTGCGCAATGCCGAGCTCGCCGAGGGTGCTCTAAAGCTGCAAGACATGTTCGCGTCGAGGGTGCAGATGGAGCGGCGCCTGATCCAGTTGATGATCTTGGTGGCGGCGCGCTGCGCCGGCGCGCAGTATGCCTGGCACATCCACGAGCCCCATGCGTTGCAGCATGGGATCTCGCGCGAGATTGTCGAAGCGATCCGCGACCGGCGCACGCCGGACTTTACCCGTGAAGACGAGCGGTTGGTTTACGATATTACTCTGGAGCTCAACACCACCCAGCGACTTTCGGATACAACTTTCGGCCGCGGCATGGCGCTGTTCGGCGAACAGCAAATGGTCGAGCTCGTCTCCGGCGTGGGCTTCTACGCCATGGTGGCGCTCACCCTCAACGCCTTCGACGTGGAGGTGCCCGACGGCAAGAAGCCGTTGGCGTGAGGCAGGTTAGGATTTCTTAGCTAGCGGGTTTTGGCGCCTCGGTGCGCTTGCCGACTTGTTCGCCTTTGGCCAGTTGCTGGTACTTGAGTTCGATGCGTTTATCCATCGCCGCGTATTTCTTCGCCCAATCTTCTGGTTTCATCGATTGCCTCCTAAAATTGACTTCACCGTTAGAAATACTTAACCGAGATTGGAAAAGCCAGCGCCGAGCGCAACAAAACTGGACTCTAATTCCGTCATTCCCGTGACAACGGCAATCCGGACCCATCATCCACCTGGATATTTTTCAACGGCATGACGGACGCTGTCCGTCAGCTGAATTCCGCCCGCGCGGGAATGACGCAGGCGTGGCCCTTCTCGTGAACAAGGAGAGGAGGCTGTCAAACTAAAGCCGCACGATAGATCCGGGATGACTTGCAGTCGTTCGCCTGCCGATATTTACTTAGCAGTGAGTTCCGATCCATGGCCGAATCCCGCATAGTCCGCACCGTCTGCGACCCGAATTGCCACGCCAGCCCGCGCTGCGGCATCACGGCTCACGTCGTCGACGGTCGAATCGACAAGATCGAAGCCGGTCGCTTCCCGCTCGCCGAATATGACCGGCGCATCTGCGCCATGGGCATGGCGCGGCTTGAACAACAATATCACCCGGATCGGTTGCACTACCCGCTCCAACGCCTCGGCCGGCGCGGCGAAGGCAAATGGCAACGGATCAGTTGGGATCGCGCCTACGAGCTTCTCGCCGAACAATTGCGCATCGTTGGTGATCAATACGGCTCACGCTCGCTGGCCTTTTACACCGGCAGCGGCGCGGCGGGAGTTCTAACCAAGGGCTCGGTGCAGCGCTTCGCCGCCGCCATCGGCGGCACGGCCTACCGCGCCGGCGGCGTCGACTACGGCGTGCCCAAGGGATTGGAGTACAGCTTTGGCATTCCAGCCTCGACCTATTTCAGGCCTGGTGGCCATGAATACGCCGACGCGGTGAATTCGCAACTGATCCTCCTGTGGGGCGGCAACGCTGCCGATACCCGGCTGGTGGATTTTCACTTTGTCTTGGAGGCGCAGCGGCGCGGCGCCAAGATTATTTGCATCGATCCCAACCGCAGCGCGACGGCACAACATGCCGATCAGTGGATTTCACCCCGGCCGGGCACCGATACCGCCTTGGCACTCGCGCTGCTCAACGAGATCATTGCCCAGGATCTCCATGATCGCGAATTTCTCATCCACCATACCAATGCGGCGTTTTTGGTGCGACGCGACAACGGCGCTTTGCTGCGCGGACTGGACATCAAATCGATGGTGCTTCCTCTAGTATCTGGTTTGGGATTCATCCAGCGCCGACAGCTCTGCGCCGCCAACGAAGCGAGGACGCCGGCGCTAACGGGTGTGTATCAAGTGAAAACCGATTTCGGCGAAACCATCGATTGCGTGCCGTCGTTTCAACTACTGCACGATCTTTGCGCAGAGTATTCGGTCGAGCGCGCAGCGGAAATCACCAGCATTGCCAGCGAACGTCATTCGGCGACCTGGCACGAGAGTTTGCCAACACCAAACCGGCGGCGATTCGCATTGGTTACGGCGTTGACCGCTGGTACTACGCCGACTACACCGCCCGCGCGGTAGCGAATCTAGCCATCGCCACCGGCAACATCGGCATTCCCGGCGGCGGCATCAGCGTCCACGACGGCACCTACGCGGCGCCGTTAAACTTGCGGCCCTTTCGCACTCCCGGCGGCCGGGAAGCGGCGACCCTCGACATCATCGGCCTGATGCAAGCCATCGAACATGGCGAGCCCTACCCGGTCAAATCGCTCTGGCTCTCGGCCTCGAACATGTTTAATCAGACCTCGGCCAATCGCCGCCGGGTGTTGCGGGAAATTGTGCCCAAGTTGGAGCTGCTCGTCGTGGTCGATCAGTTCATGACCGATAGCGCGGCGTTAGCCGATATCGTCCTGCCCGCCTGCACGATTTTTGAAAAGAACGATTTGATCGCCGCGATGTTTCTCCAACTGCAACGCCAAGCAGTCACCCCGGAGGGCGAAAGTAAATCTGACTGGGATATCATGGCCGGCTTGGCCCAGCGCATGGGGTTTGGACAACACTTCGAGCGCCCACCGGACGATTATTTGCGCGAGATGCTCGACAGTGACGATGCCTTGCTCAAAGGCATTACTCTCGAACGCTTGCAGGGCGAAGATGCGATCTTGCTCAACCGCCCGGCTGCGCCCTATGTCGGCTTGGCCGATTTGCGGTTTAAAACTCCGTCAGGACGCATCGAAATCTATAAGGAAGAACTGCTAAAACATGGCGCGGAACTGCCCTACTACCGCGAGCCCATCGAGGCGAGTCCCAAGAATCCAATCTATGCGAAGTATCCGCTGACTTTACTCTTCTCCCACAGCCGTCATCGGATTCATTCGACCTTCGCCAATCTGGCCAGAGCAAAGCAGCACGAACCCGAACCGCTGGTCGAGATTGCTCCGGATGACGCCGCGCGCCGAGGTTTGAGCGATGGCCAGCTCGTCCGAGTTTACAACCCGCGTGGCCGCGTCGAGCTAAAGTGCCGCCTCAATGCCGATCTACGTCCTGGCGTGGTGGTGATCTCGGAAGGCTCCTGGGTGAAAGATTTCCCCAAAGGCGAGCCCTACAGCCTGACCCACGAACAGGTGAGCCCGACTTCAGACAACTATGCTTTCTTTGACACCTTGGTGGAAATTACCCCGGCTGGTAAGAACGCCGACTAATGGTCGAATGAGTACTTCGCCCGGCAGTCGATCTTGGCGCGCTTGCAGAAGAACTCTTTCACGTCGGGCTGGTGCATGAACCGGTCATAGTCGTAGTTGGGCCCATAGCTGGAGAATATCTCTTCACCCGCTGGGATATCCCGCAGCGCGTAGAACTCAACGTACGGCGGCTGGCACAATCTTCGGATCGCCGAGTTCTGGAAATGAGTGTCAATGCCGTTGATTTTGCTTGGCGCAAAGTTGATCCGGCTGACATTGGCGCCGTTATCCTTGGAGTCTAGGTAAACGTAAGGATGGGCCTGCTTTTGCGCGCACTCCAACAACGCGGCGATGTAATGGTTGCCTTGAGGGTATTTATCCGCCGGCAGCAATCGTCCGCCGAGCTCGCCTATCACCTCGCCTTTCTTGATCGGCACGAGCGCATATAGGCCGTTGCCGCCATTGGGAATCATCGACGGCTTGATCACCGTGCGCTTGTCGAGCGCCTTGTTAATTTTTAGCAGCGGGAATTCCATATTAAGACTCTCCGCCGGCAACAATGGCGAACCTTGAAACACCCACTCGCCCACGACGGTGATAAATAACAGGACGAAGAATTTAGCCATACTGAAGCGATTCGCAACCGGCTCCTCTCCAAATCGAACTTTGCCGCAATCAAATTCGCCGCGGCTATTTGAGCTGAAAAATTCTTTTGACGTTGCCGGCCAAAATGTTGGCCTTGTCGGCGTCGCTGATCTTGGCTGCCTTGATCTCCGCCAAGCTCACGCAATGGTCGTAGCTCGCCGGATGGGAATAAAACAGGCTGCCGAAAACCATGCGCTCCGAGCCCACCGCTTCGACAAAATTTTTCACATAGCCCGGCCCGCGCACATGGGCGGTATCGAAAATAATATTTTTGGTACGCTTGGCGATGTCCAACGCTAACTGGCTGTTGGTGTTGGTGGTCAACGCGTCCAACGAGATGAAGGTCAGGTCGGGAAACTCCAGCGCGAGCCGTTCCAAGCGCCACACCGCTTCGAGGTTGGATTCGGCATTGGTGTGAATCAGCGGCACCAGGCCGAGCTCTTGGACCTTTTTGAGCAGCGGCCGCATCAGCTGGTGATCCACCGCGACGCCTTGAAAGCGGCTATGCCAGACCACGCCCTCGAGACCGAGCTCGCATTTCATCCGCTCCAACTCGCCCAGCGAGCGGGCGCCGTGGAGCGGCTCGACGATGCCGCAGGCGATGGGAAAACGTTTGGGATCGCGTAGTCGATAGGCGGCGACGACATCGTTGGAGCGCATCGTGTCCTTGATGCCGTCCGCCTGGATATATCCCGTCGCCGCCAGAATCGCCGCGGCGTTTACGCCATTGGCGTCCATGATGCGCACGCGATTGACATAGTCACGATCCGGCCAGTCGTCGCCTTCCTGCAAGCTGCCGCCGTTGAGCGCGCCCAAGTGATGATGAATATCGATAACTTCCATATCGTCTCCTCAGCCGTTTAGGGCTCAAAACTATAGCTCTTCCCGGCAGTCGATTTTCGCCTGGTTGCAGAAAAACTCTCTTACCGCCGGTTCATACATGAACTGATCGTAGGGATAATACGGCCCGTAGCTGGACCAGATCTCGGTGCCCACTTCGATATCGCGAAGCGCGACGAATATCACATAGGGATAATTGCACAGCTGGCGCAACGCGGCATTTTGCAAACCCGCTTCGATGCCATTGATAGTCTTGGGGGCGAAATTGATCCGGCTGACATGAGCGCCGAAATGTTTCGCATCGAGATATTTATACGGCTTGGTCTCCTCCCAGGCGCATTCCGGGATGGAAGCCAGATAATAATTGCCCGCCGGATAATCCTCATCCGTGCGCAGCTGACCGCCGAGCATGCCGATGACATCGCCCTGCTGGATCGCCGCGGCGGCGTACAGCCCGTTACCGCCGCCGGGAATGAGCGAGGGCTTGATCGCCGTGCGCTTATCGAGCCCCTCGTCGATTTTGAGAATCGGCACCAGCCGGGGTGGTTGCTCTTCTCCGTCCGCCCTGACGACGGCAAGTGAAAGAGTCCAGGTCAAAAGCAGCGAGCACAGGCTCGAGACAAGCCATTTCATGTTCATCGGCATCAAGACTTTCACTGTCTGAACACTCTACGAATCATGCCGCCACCACGATGTCAAATAATCCCGCGCTCTTGCGTTGACAGTGGCACCGACGGCGCGCTAGAAGCGGGCAACAGCCGACGGAGGGAGCGCACATGCCGACTATAGATTCCGACGCCCATGTGGTCGAAAGCGAACGGACCTGGGACTACATGGACAAGGCCGACCAGAAGTACCGGCCGGTGATCGTCAAGCCGCGCGGTAGCAGTAGCGCCGAGTATTGGTTCATCGATGGCAAAATTCGCGGCCTGGTACGCGTCATCATGACCGCCAAGGAAATGGACGACGTGGCTCAGCGCACCGGCCGGGTCATGGGCACGCCGCAGGAAACTCGCGAGATGGAAAATGTCCCGGCGCGGCTCAAACATATGGACGAGCTCGGCATCGATGTCCAGGTGCTCTACCCGACCATGTTCATCGAGCAGATCACCGAGAAGCCGGTCTGGGAGGTCGCCATCTGCCGCGGCTATAACCGCTGGCTCGCCGACATTTACCAACAAGGCCAGGGGCGCTTGCGCTGGATCTGCGTCCTGCCGCTGCTCGACATGAGCGCGGCTGTGGAAGAACTCAAGTTTTGCCAACAGCACGGCGCCGTCGGCGTTTTCATGCGCGGCATCGAAGGCAGCCGCATGATCACCGACCCGTATTTCTATCCGCTCTACGATGCCATGAGCCGGCTCGACATGGCGGTCGGCGTGCACGTCGGCAATGGCAGCCCGCACAACATCGACATGGTGTCGCAGTACAACGGCGGCGGCAGCTTCTGGAAATTTCGCATCCCGGTGATCGGCGCGTTTCACTCGGTCATCATGGGCGAAATCCCGCAGCAGTTTCCCAAACTGCGCTTTCACTGGGCCGAGGCGGCAGCCAACTGGGTGCCCTACGTCGTCAAGGACTTACAGCGTCGCTGGGCGACGCAGAAAAAAGACTTGCCCGATAACCCGCTCAAAGAGTACCGCCAGTATGTCTCCTGCCAGACCGACGACGATGTCGATTACGTGCTCCGATACTCCGGCGAAGACAATCTCGTCATCGGTACCGACTACGGCCACAACGACCAGTCCACCGAAGTCGAAGCGCTGCGCAACCTGAAGAAGACCGGCATGATCACCGACGGCCAATACGACAAGATCTGCTATGACAATCCCAAGGCGTTGTTCGCTCTGTAACTAGGGAGGATATCGAGGATTCGAAGCTTCTTGGCAGTGCTGCCATGCCGCTGCTTTCCGGCCGTGGACTTTTGACTAGCGAAGTTAAAGCTCCGGCGTCTCAAAGAATTTCCGGAACCTCCAGCGATGATCGAGAAAGGTTAGCCAAACACGAGGCCAGCCGGTTTCATTTACTTGGATCAATAAACTAGCCAGGGAATCCTCGAAGCAGTGGCGGCCGAAGATATCAACCGCTGGAATTGGCAACGGCAGCGTTGATATCGACAATCGCGCTTCGATGTAACTGCCAAGATTTTAGCGGCATTCAATAAGAATGCGGACGGAGATCGTAAAGAACGCAAAGCATATCGAGAATGATTGCTGATGCTGGGGCTTCGGTGAATCTAAGTGTGTTCGCAGCCCGAGGTATTTACCCCCTCAGGCTCGGAAAGCGCGCGACTCCAGGCGAAGTCAAAGCGCCTATTCAGCCTTCAACTGGTCGGCGGGGTCGGTTTTCGGGGAAGTAACCGTGGCTGGTTGGTTGGAGTTCACCATGGGACGGCGTCGACGCTGATTCTCCTCCGCCTTCAAGGCGTTCAAGCGTTGACGAAACCAGGTCTTGTCCGGCCACTGCCAGTTTTGCCCGTCGTTTGGGATAGTGCTTGGCTGTTTCATGGCAATCCTGTTCATCTTGCTGAGCAATCGATAGACCAGCCGTAAGCGACTACTTCTGTAGGAATTTCGAGAGCGCTGATACCTGTAGTGTGACGAGTCTTCCCTGATGGCTGTGCGAAATTGGCGTTAGGCTCCTCAGCCAATTCACAATTCTGCGCAAGTCTCCTTGGTTTCTTAGACGTCGGAGCAACGGGACACGCACGAAGATTAATCTTGCATGGAGCCAAGCTTGACCCGTTGGCCGCCGCGTAATTGCACGAGCGGATAATGGGTACCACGCCAATCGATGCCATTATGGGCAAGACACTTCCAGGCGGCATGAGCCATCATGGCGCCGATCATCCAGAGTCCCACCGGCGCAAGCATTAGACTCAACCGGCTGCGCCAGCCTTCGGTCGTGACCGCTAAGCTAAATGCCCAATGAAGCGCCAGCGCGATCAGGCCGGTACAGAGTAGTAGGCCATGCTTATCGGTTAGACCGAAAAACAGCGCCATCATCGGGGCAGCCGCCATGGTATAAATCCCGACCACCTGCACCAGCGTCACCCACCAGCGATAATTGGCGGTTGCGCCGAACAGATTTTTCTCGAGCCCTTTGAACATCGCCGATACCGAGCCGTACCACACCACGGTTAGATGTTGTTGCGCGAAGGCAAAAAACGATCGCCCGCCGGCACGCTTGATCATCAATCCCAAGCCGACGTCATCGCAGGGTTCGAGACGCAGCCATGAAAAACCCGGCGTGCGCTGAAATGCCGCGCGGCGTATGAGATTGAAGGCACCGACACCGGCAATGCCCCGACTGCCGGGCCGATTGAGACCCGCAGCGCGGGTGCCGATCAGAAACAGCAACATAAAGCTTTGCACGACGATCTCGAGCAAGAAACTCGGCTGCAGCGACAGCGGCGCCAGCGCCAAATGATCGAGTTGCCGGTCGGCCGCCCAGCCCACGGCCCGGCGCAGCGTGCCGGCGGCAAAATGGACATCGGCGTCGGTAAAAAGCAGCCAATCGCCGCTGGCAATTTCGACGCCGCGCTCGAGCGCATGTACTTTACCCAACCAGCCGTCAGGCAAAGTCTGCACGTGCAAGGCGCGAATCCGCCGGTCGCCTGCCGCCAACCGATCGATGATTGCACCCGTCCCGTCCGTGGAGCGGTCGTCGACCAGGATAAGTTCGAAGTTGGGATAGTCTTGCCAGAGTAACGTCTCGACCGCGCTCTCGATATTAGCGGCCTCGTTACAGGCCGGGATGATGATGCTGAGCGCTGGCCACTCTTGCGGTGGGTGAAATTGCAACCGGTGAAATTGCGCCAAGCAAAACGCCGCCCAGGATAAGTATATCAAACCGCAAATCCACAGGACGCATGACGCGAGCAAGACAAATTCCCAAAATGGCGGCATGGATCGACGGACCGGTTACATCCAGCTTGCGGACTCAGGCGAAATGGCGCCAGTTGAGAAAATCTTTCTGAGCGTGAAGTGCATCGATGTCGATCGGCAACTCGACATGCCGACGTTGCAGATATTCGGCGATGGGCCGCAGCGGCATGCCCACCGCGGCGAGGAAGTCGCCGTCAATCTTTGCGATAAGCTTACTCCCCTGCCCCTGGATCGAATAAGCGCCGGCTTTGTCCATCGATTCGTCGTAGGCTAGATAGCGATTGATGGCGTTGTCATCGTATGGGCGCATGTCGACCGACACCTTAGCCGTCATTTGCAGACCGTCGCCGCCACCGTCGATAATCGCCACGCTGGTGTAAATCAGATGGGTCCGGCCCGATAACAAGCGCAAGATTCGCTTGGCGTCAGTCAGATCCAGCGGCTTGCCGATCTTGACGCCATCGAGAAAAATCATTGTATCGCTGCCGATGACGATGGCCTCGGGATGATGGACGGCGACGGAACGCGCCTTGCCGACGGCAAAGTCGAGCACTTCATCCTCGATACTTAGGTGCGCAGAGACCGTCTCGTCGAACTCGGGGGCGATGGCGTCGAAGGGTAGTCCCAGCAACGACAGAATCTGCCGCCGCCGGGGCGAAGTAGAAGCGAGAATCAAGCGCATGAATTCTCTGCCGGAAGACTATAACTCAAACGATGGCGCTTGAGCCGATTCCCGCGCGCCAACCGGCTGCGCAGCACGCCAAGCCTGGTAATCGCGCAGACATTGGATCACGTCCGCGGTGCCGTTGACCCGCACCATTTTCGTGCGCAACTCGGCGGCGCCGCGAAAATCACGGCAGTACCAGATCAAGTGCTTGCGCATGCCGACGAAGTTGCGCTCCTGGACGTAAGTTTCGAAGTGGCACGAGTGTTCGACGATGACGTTAAAGCGCTCGGCCATGCTGATCGGCTCGCCGGACAGCGGCGGGACCGAATCGCTTAACGCTTGCTTTAGGCTCTCCTTGGCTTTAAAGATCCACGGGTTGCCTTCAGCGGCGCGACCGAGCAAAACCCCATCGACGCCGCACTGGCGAACTCTGCGATATACGTCGCCCATGTCGCGCAAGTCGCCATTGCCGAGAATGAGCGTCCCCGTCGGCCTGGCGATTTCGACGGCGCGGCCGATGGCGTCCCAATCGGCATCGCCTTTGTAGCCCTGTTTGAGGGTGCGGCCATGGATGGAGATCGCAACGGGCTTCTCTTCAAGCAAGTTGCCGATCCAGTCTTCGATGACGATCTGGTCGTAGCCGATGCGGGTCTTCACCGACAGCGGTATCGACCGGCGCACCGGCGGCCTCGCCCAACCGCTGCGCTGGAGATTCGACGCCATAACGGTTTCACGAAGCTTCTGACGCAAACCCAACTGGTCGAGCGTCTGCCCCGCCACCCAATCGTCGATGCCGCGGCGGGTTTCGCGGACGATCTGCCGCGCCAATTCCGGCGTGCGAATCAACGCCGCGCCGCTGCCCGAGGCGGCGACGTTCTTCGCCGGGCAGCCCATATTGATATCCAGGCCGTCGAATCCCAATTCGCAGACCACGTGAGCAGCTTTATAAAACAATTCCGGCGTATGGCCGTAAATCTGCGCGACGATCGGCCGCTCGATCTCCGAATAGGTAAAATCGCGGATCAACGTCTGCGGCGCATGAATCGCCGCATCGACATTGGTAAACTCGGTGACCGTGATATCCGGCCCGCCATGTTTAGCCGCGATCCAGCGAAACGACGCATCGGTGACCCCGTCCATGGGCGACAGGCCGACGATCGGCTTGGGTATGTCTTGCCAAAAGCTCATGATTTGTAATTCTGACTAGTTTGCCATTGACGCAATGCAAAATCCATCACTCTCACTCCGAACCAGCTTCGGGATGCAATTCCGAGAAGACCCATCACCACAGAGAACACAGAGACCACAGAGAAAAAAAATCTTCGAACCCTCTGTGAACTCGGTACTACTTTCGTTGAAAGTTTACACGACTTGGGCAAAACTTCCGGCACAACGCTGCACCGGTGCAAACCGAAGAGGCGGGTTTGAAACCCGCTCCTACGAATCCCAACTCTTTTTTGCGCCGCTTGCGCTCTTTGCGGATGATCGATCCGAAAGCCGATGGTGAAAACTCTTACGACCGGCAAATGTACTCAGCGCTGATAAACGGATCGGACACGAACTCGGTTGGCAAGACTACTGGCGCTGCTTTAAAACATCTTCGAGTTTCTTGCGGTCGTCGTCGAGAATTTTTTCCTGGGAACGTTTGGCGGGCGCCGGAGCTTTTTCAGATTTCTCCAGATCGTGTATTGTCCGCGCTGGCTTGCGCCCTTTCGCTTTGTCCGTGGAGAATGGCGCCGTGATGCTGTCCCAATACAACCACGCGACGAACGCTAGAGACCAGATGATGAGTGGAAAGAAAGTATAGATAAGAACTGTCCTTGAGCAAGCTGGCTTTCTTTACCTTCTTTTTCTGGGCCATGTTTTTCGACCGCTAGTGGATCAGGGCTGGTCCCGCTTAAGCTAGCGTCTCGATGAATTCAATCGTTCCGGCCGAGCGCTCTACTAATAAATCGGCTTATGCTCGAAATAATGAGTTGCATCGATGACCCGAATTGTCTTGGTCTTTGAACGCATAACCACCGATTGCGTGGTCGCGCCGCCGGGGAAAAAGTGCACGCCGCGCAGATAGTCGCCGTCGGTAACGCCGGTGGCGGCGAACATGACATCGCCGGCGGCCAGTTCGGTGATGGAGAATTTTTTCTTAATATCGCTCACGCCCATTTTTTTGGCGCGTTCGATCTCTTCGTTGTTGCGCGGCGCCAGGCGTCCTTGGAATTCGCCGCCGACACAGCGCAATGCCGCCGCTGCTAAGACCCCTTCCGGCGCGCCGCCGATGCCCAGAAGCAAATCGATGCCGGTCTCCGCCTTGGTGGTGGCGATAGCCGCCGCGACGTCGCCGTCGCCGATCAGGCGAATGCGCGCGCCGGCCTTGCGCACTTCTTGAATGATCGCGTCATGGCGCGGCCGCGATAGAATGATAACGGTTAGATCTTCGACCTTACACTTCTTCGCTTCCGCCAGGGCGTGGAGATTTTCCGTCGGCGTTTTATCGATATCGACGACACCTTTGCCGATCGGACCGCAGGCGATCTTCTGCATGTAGGTGTCGGGACAGTGGAGTAAGTTGCCGCCATCGCCCATGGCGAGCACAGCGAGCGCGTTGGGGCCGCCGGTGGCGCAGATGGTCGTGCCTTCCAGGGGATCGAGAGCGATATCGACCTTAGGGCCGCCGGAGCCGACCTTTTCGCCGATATAGAGCATCGGCGCTTCGTCCCGTTCGCCCTCGCCGATGACAATCGTGCCATCGATACCCAAACCATCGAAGGCCTTGCGCATGGCATCCACCGCCGCTTGGTCGGCGGCTTTCTCATCGCCGCGCCCGGTCAAGCGGGCACAATTGAGCGCCGCCGCTTCGGTCACACGCACTGCTTCTAGAGCTAGATTTCTGTCCATGTCGGTCTCCCTTCAATCAGCGACTCCATGAGCCGGTAAGCTTGTTCGGCCACCACGCCAGTCTTGAGTGCATCTTTTTCGTTGTAACCCACCGGGCCGTTATCGCGCGCCTCTTGGGGCGAATACAACACGAAGGGCACCGGCTCGGAAACATGGGTCTTGAGTGCGCAGGCGGTTGGATGGTCGGGCATGAGTAGAATGCGATAATCCTGGCGCTGCGACATACCTTTCAACACCGTGCCGACGACCTTTTCGTCAAAATCTTCCAGCGCCTGAATCTTCGCTTTCCAGTCGCCCATATGGCCGGCCTCGTCGGTGGCCTCGACATGGATGAACACCAAGTCGTTTTTCTCCAATGAGCGCACGCCATATTCGCCCTTGCCGAGATAATTAGTATCGAGAAAGCCGGTAATTCCCGGCACATCGATGCGCTCCAAGCCGGCGTAGACGCCCAAGCCATGAATGATATCGACAGCTGAGATCACTCCGCCGGTAATGCCGAAACGTTCGGTCAGCGGCGGCAACTGCGGCGCCCGCCCCTGGCCCCATAGCCAGATGGTCGTCGCTTGGCGCTGTCCTTCGGCCTTGCGCTTTAAGTTTATCGGATGCTGCGCCAATAAAGGTTGCGACGCCGCCATCAGCTTGAGCAAACGCTCGGCGCCCTCGCCATTGGGCAGATAACCGGCGGTCTTTTGGTCGGTGATGTCATGGGGCGGCGTGGTTGTCCATCTTTCTCCATGCCGTCGCGCCAAACCATCAGATGGCGATAACTGACGCCGGGAAAAAACTCGATGCCGGCGCCGCCGAGTTCGCGGCCCAGGTCGCGGATAATTTCCGCGGCTTCATCAGTAGAGATATGGCCGGAAGTAAAATCTTCCATGATCGCCTCAGAGCCACTGCCCGCGACGGTGACCAGATTGCAACGAAAGGCGATATCTTTGGGTCCCAGCGCCACACCCATGCTGGCGGCCTCCAAGGGCGAGCGGCCGGTGTGATAGACCGCCGGGTCGTAACCCATGATGCTCATGTTGCCGACATCGCTGCCGGGGGGAAAACCTTTAGGAATGACATGGGCGATGCCGTAGACGCCATGCTGCGCCAGCCAGTCCATGTTGGGCGTGCGTGCCGCTTCCAAGGGCGTCTTGTTGCCGAGCGCTTCGATCGGATAGTCGGCCATGCCGTCGCCTTGAAGAATGATATATTTCATCTGTGCAAAACCACCTTAAGTTTTCTGACTTGCCGAGTACTTAGCTCGAACTCCAGATCGGAAACCATACCGGATCGACTAGGATATAGTCGCGATTGCGAATAGAGTCCAGTGCCCGGCGCATCTGCCGCAGCGTCGTGCGCTCGAGGGTCATAACGAACGGCAAAACTCGCCGCGCTTTTGTTTGAGCCGGTAGCTCTGCATCAGACTGCGCAGCTCCTCTTCGACATGGCGCAGCTGCCAGATCTCGGAAATATTCACGCCCATGCGGCCGAAGGTCTTGCCGATATCGCCGACGATGCCGGCGCGGTCTTTGACCACGAAGCGAACGTAGAACGGCACATCGATTTCATCTTCCCGTTGCAGCTTCAGGGTGCCCGGTGGGATCAAACTCGGCGCGCCGCTAAACTGGCGCGTACCGCGGGCCAACTCGCAGACATCGCCCAACACCGCCACGGCAGTGGGTCCGCCGCCGGCACCCGGACCGACCAAGACATAGTCGCAATCCCGCGCGCCGCGTCCGCCGCTGCTGCTCTTGCCGGCGAAGCAGACCGCGTTGGTTGCGCCATCGACTTTGGCGAGAAAGTTCTCTCCAGAGACTAGCGCCGGCGAAACGAACACTTGTACCGCCGAACCGCGCCGGCGCGCCACCGCCAACTGTTTGATCGTGCTGGCGCCGATGCGTTGGGCGTAGCGAAAATCGACCGCTTGGATTTCTTCAATCCCTTTGCGCCAAATCTTTCCCGGCTCGATCTGCAAGCCGAAGGCGACCATGCTGAGCAACAGCAGTTTGGCTTCGGCGTCGCTGCCATTGACGTCGGCTGCCGGATTGGTTTCGGCGTAGCCTTTTTGCTGCGCCTCGCGCAATGCCTCGGCGTAGGGTTTCCCGCTCTTCTCCATCTGCGAGAGAATATAATTACAGGTGCCGTTGACGATGCCGAAGACCGCTTCGGGCTGCTCGACGGCGAAACTCTCGCTGAGCGAGCGGATCACCGGTATGCCGCCGCCGACGCAAGCTTCGAAGCGCAACTGTCGTCCGTAACTTTTTGCCGCCGCCCAAATCTCTTTGCCGTAACGGGCCAAGACAGCTTTGTCGGAAGTCACCACCGACTTACCGTTGCGGAAGGCGCGCAAAATATAATCGCGAAACTGCGGCAACTGCGCCGCCGATTGAAAGCCCAGAGCTTCGATGACGATATCGACGCCCGGATGATCGAGCACTTCTTCCGGCCGGCTGGTGAACAGCGCTTTGCGCTTGCCGAACCATTTTTTGCCATGAGGATTACGCGTGTAAATCTTGCGAATCTCAAGCTCGACGTCGTTACCGACCTGTCCCTTGAGATCGCGGAACAAGATATCCTGAATCGCCTCGCCGACCACCCCAGAGCCGAGCAGTCCGACACCGACTTTGCGCCGAGTATTCGCTGTTGCCATTGTATTGCGTGTGGATTATGTGCCGAATTGAAAATCTGTTTTTACCACGAAGGCACTAAGATCACGAAGTTCGAACTACTAAATCTCCGAAACCTTCGTGTCCTTCGTGCCTTCGTGGTGAAAGGATCTTCGCATCATATCTAGAAAATCGCCGTGGCAGGCTAATCGAGCAGCTTGCCAAGCGCCTTTTTGATCTTGCGCACGGCCTGCTTGGTCCGATGCTCGTTCTCGATCAACGCGAAGCGCACATGCTCGTCGCCATACTGGCCGAAGCCGATACCCGGCGACACCGCCACCTGGGCTTCCTGGAGCAGGTATTTAGCGAACTCCACCGAGCCCATTTTTTTCGCCGGCTCGGGAATCTCGGCCCAGACGAACATGGTGCCCTTGGGCCGGGGAATATGCCAGCCGGCGCGGTCGAGGCCGTCGAGCAGCGAGTCGCGGCGCTTTCGATACATCGAACAAATCTCGTCGACGCAATCCTGCGGTCCGTCGAGGGCTTGAATTGCCGCGATCTGAATCGGCTGAAAGATACCGTAGTCGAGATAACTCTTGATCCGCGCCAGCGCGTGGACGATCTCCTTGTTGCCGACGCAAAAGCCGACACGCCAGCCGGGCATGTTGTAGCTCTTCGATAATGAGAAGAACTCCACGCCGACATCCTTGGCGCCAGCCGCCTGGAGAAAACTCGGCGCCTGGTAGCCATCGAACGTAAGATCGGCATAGGCCAGATCGTGGACGACGATAAAGCCATGCTCCTTGGCCGCTTTGACCACCTTCTCAAAAAAGTCGAGCTCCACCACCTGCGTCGTCGGGTTATGCGGAAAGCTGATGATCAGCATCTTCGGCTTGGGCCAGGTCTGGCGGATCGCCTCTTCGAGATGGCCGAAGAATTCTTCGCTGGTGGTCAGCGGAATGCAGCGCAGATCGCCGCCGGCGAGCACAACGGAATACTGGTGAATCGGATAGGTCGGACTCGGACAGAGCACCACATCGCCAGGATCGATGGTCGCCCAGGCGAGATGGGACAACCCTTCTTTAGCGCCGATGGTAACGATCGCCTCGCTGTCCGGATCGATGATCACGCCGTAACGCCGGCTGTACCACTTGGCGATGGCGACGCGGAGTTTATAAATGCCGCGGGAGACCGAGTAGCGGTGGTTGGCGGGCTTCGATGCGGCTTCGATGAGCTTGGCCACGACATGCGGCGGAGTCGGCAAATCCGGGTTGCCCATGCCGAAATCGACGATATCTTCGCCTCGATGCCGCGCCTCCATCTTCATGCCATCGATGATGCTGAAGACATAGGGCGGCAGCCGCTTAATCCGCTGAAATTCCACGGGCCGTCACCTCTGTTTGGTTTAGAGAATCAAAGATTTTTCCATTTATAAGGCATCGCTGCCCTAGGTGCAAATAAGAAAACTTCAGGTGCGGCAATTCACACAACTTTACCCTACCGCTCCCAACTGCAATCGCTTGCCCCAGCGATGTTTGAGAACCTGTCGCATGCCCGCGGAGTCTTTGTTTTTGAGCTGCGGGTCCTTTTCCAACCATGCCAAGGCTTCTTGACGCGCGGCGATGAGCAACTGGGTATCGCGGATCAGATTGGCCAAACGGAAATCGGCCAAACCCGACTGTCGCGTGCCAAGAAGTTCGCCGGGACCGCGTAATTTCAAATCCGCTTCGGCGATCTTAAAACCATCTTTCTCGTTGGCCATGACGCGCAATCTTTCGGCGGCGACGGCACCGCCGGTGCCGCGATTGACCAACAAACAATAGCCCGGCGCCTGGCCGCGCCCGACCCGGCCGCGTAGTTGATGGAGCTGCGACAAGCCGAAGCGCTCGGCATGCTCGATGACCATGACCGTGGCGTTGGCAATGTCGATGCCGACCTCGATGACGGTGGTAGCGACGAGAATCCCCAACTTGCCGTCGCGAAAGGCGCGCATGGTTTGGTCGCGCTCGTCCGCTTTCATGCGGCCATGCACCAGGCCGATGCCGAAGTCTTTGAACAAAGTTTGGCGCATTTTTTCCGCCATCTGGGTGGCGTCCTTAACTTGTTGCAGCTGTTCGGAGGCTTCGACCAGCGGCAGGACGACAAAGGCTTGATGGCCTTTTTTCAATTGGTCGAGAACCATCGTGTAAACCTGCTTGCGCTCCCGTTCGTTGAACACTTTGGTTTGCACCGGTGTGCGCCCCGGCGGCATGGCATCGACGAAGGAAACCTCCATGTCGCCGTACAGCACCATCGCCAGACTGCGCGGGATCGGCGTCGCGCTCATCAACAGCATATGCGGCTCATGGCTGGTCGAAGACAGAGAATCCTTGCCGGCCACCAGTTGGCGCAACGACAAACGCTGCGCCACGCCGAAGCGGTGCTGTTCGTCAACGACGCCCAGACCCATGCGCGGCGCATGGATATCTTCTTGAATCAACGCGTGGGTGCCGACGAGAAACTGCACTTCGCCGCGCTCGATGCGCGGCAGCAATTCCTTGCGCTCTTTTGCCGTCGTCGCCGCCGTGAGAAGCGCCGCCGTAACTCCCAAAGTCTTGGCGTAGCCCGACAAACCGCGAAAGTGCTGCTCGGCGAGAATTTCCGTGGGCGCCATCCAGAGCGCTTGATAGCCTTGCTCGATGGTCCGCAGCGACGCCAACCATGCCACCATGGTCTTGCCCGAACCGACATCGCCTTGAACCAAGCGTTGCATCGGCTGCTCGCCCGCCATGTCGGCGGCGATCTCGCCAAAAACCCGATCCTGCGCGCCGGTGAGTTCGAACGGCAACAATTCGCGCATGCGCTGAACTAGTTTACCGTCAGTCAAATGAACCGGCTGGCCGCGGCTCTGCGTGCGCGAGCGCTTGCGCAACCCCAACCCCAGTTGCAGATAAAATAGCTCGTCGAAGATCACGCTGCGGTGCGCCGGCGAGCTGGCATCGTTCAGGGCGTTTACACTGGTATCCAGCGACGGCTGGTGTAATCGGCGTAGCGCTTCCGGGATGGCGACCAGCTGCATGCGGCTCGCTACGCTGCTCGGTAGTCCCGGCGGCAGATACTGCGCGTATTGCTCGAGCGCTTGCGCCGCCAGCTTGCGCATGAATGACATCGGCATGCCGCCCGGCCGCAGATACACTGGCAAGATACGCGCATGGGCGCTCTCTTCACCGGGCTCCAATACTTCAAAGTCGGGATGGACGATACGCAGGCGCGCCTGCGCGCCCTGCTCGACCTTGCCATGAACCAGTAGATTTTGCCCTTGAGCCAGTCCGTTGGCCAAGTAACCTGGCGCCCGATACCACATCAATTCAATTGTGCCGGTGTCGTCGCGCAGCACCGCCGACAGCATCTGACTGCGCCGGCGCGGGTTGAACCGGTTTTGCAGCAGCACCAGCTGACCGGTAAAGCTCTCCTCTTGGCCCAGCGCTGCTTGGTTGATTTTCTTCAACTGGCGGCGGTCCTCAAAGCGAAACGGCAAGTGATAGAGAATGTCTTCGACGGTGGCGAGCCCGCTGGCTTCGAGTTGCGCCGCCCGTTTGGGACCGACGCCCTTGAGGGACTGAATCGAGGTCGCGAGAGCTCGCAAGCATTCGCGCGCATTGGCACGGGGCTGTGAACTCGTCGTGACCAGTTTGGCGGCTTCTGCCACTGGCTTTAAGATCGCCATCGATAGCCTATCGAACCGCAGGGATGGTCACTATTGACGACAGGATACACACGCGAACCGACCCCTAAATTATCCGAGTTCACAAGTAATTCCAGGACACTGACGAAGCGCTGCATCGCCGCTAGAAAAACTCTGGCATGGCATAATCCTGCAGCGCCTTAACGTCGAATTCGCTCTGCTTTAGCAGCTCGATGCCTTCAGTCGCCGCTTCAGCTCCTGCCATCGTTGTGAAATAAGGAACTTGATAGTCGACGGCATAACGTCGAATCGCGAAAGAGTCGGCGTGGGAACGGGAATCTTCTGGAGTGTTGATCACCATGGCGATGTCGCCAACCCTGATCCGATCGCCGATATGCGGGCTGCCATCCTGAACTTTCTTGACGATTTCCGTGGGAACCTTATGTTCAGCAAAATAATTTGCCGTACCGGCAGTAGCGAAAATCGAAAATCCAACACGGTAAAGCCGTCGCGCCAGGAACGCTGCGGCTTCTTTGTCATCGTCCCGAACGCTGATAAACACTCGGCCCGTCTTGGGCAAACGCATGCCGCCACCCAACTGAGCTTTGGCGAAAGCGATGCCAAAATAGTTGTCGATACCCATGACTTCCCCAGTGGATTTCATCTCGGGTCCAAGTATGGTATCGACGCCGGGGAATTTGTTGAACGGAAACACCGCTTCTTTCACCGAGATATGCGTCGGCACAATCTCGCGGGTAAGACCCAGATCTTTGAGTTTTTTGCCAACCATGATCTTGGCCGCGATCTTGGCTAGCGGTACGCCGATCGCTTTGCTGACAAAGGGCACGGTGCGTGACGCCCGCGGATTGACCTCTAAGACAAATACATTGCTGCCCTGCACGGCGAACTGCACGTTCATCAAACCGCGCACATTGAGCGCCTTGGCCAGCGCGATGGTGTGGCGACGGATTTCATCCTGCACTTCCGGGCTGATCGTTTTTGGCGGCAGACTGCACGCGCTGTCGCCGGAGTGGACGCCGGCGCGCTCGATATGTTCCATGATGCCGCCAATCACGCAATCTTCACCGTCGCCTAGCGCATCGACATCGACTTCGATGGCATCGTCGAGAAATTTATCGATCAACACCGGATGCTCGGGCGAAGCGGAAACCGCATGGGTCATGTAATTTTGCAAAGCCTCGCCATCATAAACGATCTGCATGGCGCGGCCGCCGAGCACATAGGATGGACGCACCAGCACTGGATAGCCGAGCCCTGCGGCGATCTTGAACGCTTCGTCGTAGGATCGCGCCATGCCGTTGTCCGGCTGTTTGATCGCCAATTGGTTGATCAGCGCCGAGAAGCGCTCTCGGTCTTCAGCCAGATCGATGCTGTCGGGCGATGTGCCGATGATCGGCACGCCGGCGTGCTCCAAGGCGAGCGCCAACTTTAGCGGCGTCTGGCCGCCGAACTGAACGATCACGCCGTCGGGCTTCTCCCGGTCGACGATGTTCATCACCTCTTCCATGGTTAGCGGCTCGAAATAGAGCTTGTCCGAAGTGTCGTAATCGGTGCTGACGGTTTCCGGATTGCAGTTGACCATGATGGTCTCGTAGTCTTCTTCTTTGAGAGCGAAAGCGGCATGAACGCAGCAGTAGTCGAACTCGATGCCCTGGCCGATGCGATTCGGCCCACCGCCGAGAATCATGATTTTCTTGCGTGGGCTGCGCTTAGATTCGTCTTCACCTTCGTAGGTGGAATATAAATACGGCGTGAACGCCTCGAATTCGGCGCCGCAAGTGTCGACAGAATTGAACACCGCCTCGACGCCCAATTGCTTACGCGCTACTCTTAGTTCCGTCTCCGTAGCACCGACGAGTTTAGCGATGCGCGCGTCGGCAAAACCCATCTCTTTCCAACTACGCAGCACGGCCGCGTCCAACTCAGCTAGTTTGCCGCGGCAGTTTTCGATTTCCTTGTCGGTTGCGATCAATTCGCGGATTTTTTCGAGAAACCAGGGGTCATAGGCGGACAACTGAAAAATCTCATCGGTGGTCATGGCGAGACGATAAGCATCGCCGACATACCAAAGCCGCTGGGAATTCGGGTTCTTGAGCTTCTCCTGAACGATCGCCAAGGATTCCTGCCGGCGGGCTTCAGACAGATCCACTTTGGGCTCGAAGCCGAAGGAGCCGGTCTCGAGAGAGCGCATGGCTTTTTGCAGAGATTCTTTGAAGGTTCGGCCGATCGCCATGGCTTCGCCCACCGATTTCATTTGCGGCGTCAGCAAGTCCTTGGCCTGGGGAAATTTTTCAAATGTGAATCGCGGAATCTTGGTCACCACATAATCGATGGTCGGCTCGAAGCACGCTGGCGTCTCACGCGTGATGTCGTTGCGCAGCTCATCCAAGGTGTAACCGATTGCCAGTTTGGCGGCGATCTTGGCGATGGGAAATCCCGTCGCCTTGCTGGCCAAGGCGGAGCTGCGCGACACCCGCGGATTCATCTCGATCACCGTCATGCGGCCGTCTTTGGGATTGACGGCGAATTGAATGTTCGAACCGCCGGTATCGACGCCGATTTCGCGAATGATCCGCACGGAGGCGTCGCGCATGATCTGATATTCTTTATCGGTCAGCGTCTGCGCCGGCGCTACCGTGATCGAGTCGCCGGTATGCACGCCCATGGCATCGAAATTCTCGATGGAGCAGATGATCACGACATTGTCCTTGTGATCGCGCATCACTTCCAACTCGAATTCCTTCCAGCCGAGCACCGACTCTTCGATCAATACTTCATGTACCGGCGAAATGCTCAGCCCGGCCTGCACGACTTCTTTGAACTCCGCGGCATCGTAGGCGAAATTGCCGCCGCTGCCGCCTAACGTGCGCGACGCGCGAATGATCAACGGAAAATCCAGGCGCTTCTGAATGCGCATAGCATCCTTCATGCTGCGGGCGTAACCACTGCGCGGCAGGTCAAGGCCGATGCGGCGCATGGCCTCTTTGAACAGATCGCGGTCCTCGGCCTTTTTGATCGACCCGAGTTTGGCGCCGATCATTTCGACACCGTACTTTTCCAAGATGCCCTTCTCGGCGAGATCGATGGCGAGATTGAGCGCGGTCTGACCGCCCAGGGTCGGGAGGATCGTATCCGGCCGTTCTTTGGCGATTATTTTCTCGACGATATCGGTGGTGATCGGCTCGATATAAGTACGATCGGCGAATTCCGGATCGGTCATGATCGTCGCCGGATTGGAATTGACCAGAATCACCCGGTAGCCTTCTTCCTTGAGAGCTTTTAGCGCTTGGGTGCCGGAATAGTCGAACTCGCAGGCTTGGCCGATGATGATCGGCCCGGCACCGATGAGCAAAACGGATTTAATGTCGCTGCGTTTGGGCATGGATGCTACGAGCCTCGGTGCTGCGCCATCAGGTCGGTAAAGCGTTTAAACAAATAGTTCGCGTCATGGGGGCCGGGCGAGGACTCGGGATGATACTGCACGGAAAAGATCGGCAGCTCGCGATGCGCCAATCCTTCCACCGTGTTGTCGTTGAGATTTAAGTGAGTCAGTTGCGCGGCACCGCTCAGCGAATCGGCATCGACGGCGAAGCCATGATTCTGCGACGTGATCTCGACTTTGCGCGTGGTCAGATCCATCACCGGCTGGTTGCCGCCATGATGGCCGAACTTGAGTTTGTAAGTGTTGCCGCCCAGGGCCAAACCTAATATTTGATGCCCCAGGCAAATGCCGAAGATCGGTTTCTTGCCAATCAGCTGTTGGACGTTTTCTTTCGCATAGGGAACCGCGTCGGGATCGCCGGGACCGTTGGAAAGAAAGATTCCATCGGGATTCAGCGCCAGCACCTCGCTCGCCGGCATCGACGCCGGCACCACGCGCACCTGGCAGCCCGACTCGGCGAGATTGCGCAGGATGTTATATTTGATGCCATAGTCGTAGGCGATGACGAAGTATTTTGGCGCGGTGAAGCTGCCCTTGCGGCTGCGCTTGGCAGCGCTGCCGCCATCGCGCCGCTTGTAGCCGCCCACTAGTCGCCACATGCCTTCATTCCAGTCGTACGGCTCGTGGCATGTAACATTTTTAACCAGATCTTGGCCGACAAGGCCCGGGGAAGCTTTGGCTTTGGCGGCCAACTCTTCAGCACTCGCCGCTCCTGTCGAGATAATGCCGTCTTGCGCTCCGTGATCGCGCAGGTGGCGCACCAGCGCGCGGGTATCGATGCCGTAGATGCCGACAATGCCATTGGCCTGCATATATTCATGCAGCGGCTGGCTGGCGCGCCAGTTGCTCGGCTCGGCGGTGTAATCTTTAACGATGAAGCCGCGCATGAACGGCCGGCGCGACTCGACGTCTTCAAGATTAACCCCGACGTTACCGATCTGTGGATAGGTCATCGCCACCAACTGGCCTTCATAAGACGGGTCGGTGAGAATCTCTTGGTAGCCGGTCATGCTGGTGTTGAAAACCACTTCGCCAACGGCTTCGCCTTCGGCGCCGAAGCCTACACCGCTAAAAAATTTGCCGTCCGCTAAGGCTAAAATCGCTTTCATGAAATTATCGGTTCGCCGCCTTGTCCCGGCTGGAGGTTGATGCTGGCTGCGCACTCACCGCGGGACTCATAATTGAATAGATTACTACGCGGTCGGCCGCCTCACTATCTTCGCCGCGCAAGCGCACGCGCACGCGGTCTTTTTCAGAGCTCGGAATATTTTTACCGACGTAATTAGGCTTCACCGGCACCTCGCGGTGGCCGCGGTCGACAAGCACGGCTAAGCGCACCGACTGTGGCCGGCCGGAGCGAAATATGATGCTCAACGCGCTTTTCACCGTGCGGCCGGTAAAAATCACGTCGTCGACTAGAACCACTTCGCGATCTTTCAGACTGGGCGGTCCGAGATCTGGATCGCTGGGGCCGATGCGCCGGAGTTCATCGCCGGAGCCGTAGATTTCGATCTCGCCCAGCTCCGGTCTGCGGTTGCGCTGCGCTGCGATTGCATTGGCAATGCGTTGGGCCAGGAGCGAGCCAACACTGCGCACGCCGAGAATCAACAACCGGTCGGGATCGCGGCAGTCGCGCACAATCTGCCGGCTCATCTCGGCAAGCGCAGTCTCGATCTCAGTCTCGGACATGAGTATCCGTTGCGCGCTACTTCTCGTCGGCTCGTACCCCAACTCTTCGGCTTCTTTGATCGAGTCGAACAAGGCGAGCTCGCCCTTGTCCCACCAATCGCGCAACGTCTCGCTGAGCGTGGCGTCGAAGGACGAATAGCGTTTGGCTTTAATATTGCCGACGTAGTCAACTTTGAAGCGATGATCGCAGTAGTCGCAGCCGAGAATCAGCGCGCCTATATCCTCGGCGAAATAGATGCGAAAGCGCCGCTGCGTCGATGCCGGCTCTTTCACCGTAATGCAGTTGGCATTATGGCACTTGGGGCCGATGGGTTCAGGGCTACGATAGGAACGGTTGGCCATATTCGTCGCACGCTGCTGCGCGCGATTGCGCCGGAACAGAAATTCGAGCAGCGCCATGCGCACCGGCACACCGTAAGCGGCCTGTTTGAAATAGATGCCGCGCCGGTCCTTGTCGAGCTCCGGCGACAGTTCATCGACACGCGGCAGCGGATGCATCACCACGGTGTCCTGAAAACGCTTTTCCTGGAGAAACTCCGGACCGATGGTCGGATAGTTGCCGTTGGCGGTGCCCTCTTTCATCCGCTCTTTCTGTTTCCGGGTCATGTAAAAAGCGTCATAGCGCAGGCCGGTCGCCAGGGTGCTCAGCTGGGATTGGATGACCTTGTCCACCTGGGTGTAGAGCGCCAGCTGATGCGGTTGCTTCGGGGTTAAATATAAAGCGTCGGTTTCGGTAACGACGGAATTCAAGTCTCCCGACGCCACCGGCGCAAAGCCGTAATCGTACTCGCGCTCCAACCGCTCGATCACATACTGCGGCAGCTCCATGCCGTTAGCGGCCAGGGTCACTACGTTAGCGCCGAAGCGCGCCAGCGCGTAAACCAAAGAATGGATCGTCCGGCCGTTCTTGAGATCGCCGCACACGACTACCGTCAAGCCTTTGAGATCGCCCTTCTCCTTGCGCAGCGTATAAAGATCGCACAGCGTCTGGGTCGGATGCTCGTGACCGCCGTCGCCGGCGTTGATCACCGGCACATCGGCGTGCTCGGCCATCGCCTGCACCGCGCCGTCCCAATAATGACGCACGACCAAAACATCGGCGTAGCTCGACACCACCTTGGCCGTGTCGGCCACGGTCTCGCCTTTGGCCGTCGAGGAAGCTTTCATATCCGAGCAGGAGATCACCGAGCCGCCGAGGCGCTGCATGGCCGATTCGAACGACAGCCGAGTGCGCGTGCTCGGTTCGTAGAACAACGTCGCCATGATCTGCCCGGCGCCGACCCTGTCGGCGCGCAGCTTGTCGGCGCTATCGGCCAGCGCAAAGATCTCCTCGATCTCATCGTTGGTCAGGTCGGCAATGGAAATCAGGCAGCGCATTGTGATTTACTTCTAGGGCTACTCGTTAACCGTCGATCCCACGCCAAGGTTGGAATTGTTGTCATTTCGACCCCTGGGAGAAATCTCTCTTAGATCCCTCGCATTCGCTCGGGATCACGGGCATATGCGGCTATTCAGTCCGGGTTCTCCCCTGCCAATTCGTCAGAATCACTTGATCTGTGCCGTCGGCCTCATCGAGCAAGACATTGACCCGCTGGCGATCGCCAACTTCAATATTCTTGCCGACAATATCGGCACGAATCGGCAGCTCACGGTCACCGCGATCGATCAGCGCCGCGACAAGAATTCGCTTCGGCTGCCCCAAGCGCTCCACCGCCTCCATCGCCGCACGAATCGTCCGCCCCCGGTAAATCACATCGTCGACCAACACCACCGTCCGGTCATCGACCGCGACCTGCACCTCGAAAGCCCCCACTGCCGGCATCGGCCGCTCCTGCGACTTGTCATCCCGGTAAGGCGTAACATCGATCACCCCCACCACTGGATCGACGTTGGCAATCTCGCCGATCTTGCGAGCAATCCGCCGCGCCAGATGCACCCCGCGCGAACGAATGCCGATCAAAGCCAACTCAGCTGGAGTAGCGGCCTTCTCAACGATCTCATGGGCCATCCGGCTGACCATCCGGCCGATATCGTCGCGTTCGAGTAAAATTTTCTTCTCTTCAGCCATAAAAAAAGACCCGCCCGGCATCACCGAGTGGGTCTTTGAGCGTAGCAATATTCTAAATTAAGTTCCGTCATTTGGCCCTTTGCCGACCTCACAGGATCGGTTTAAAAGGTATGAGAATTTCTAACGTGCGATCAACCGATTGTCAACGAATCCAATGCTAAATTCTTAATTCGATAATTTCAGCCGCGACCATCTTATGCCGTAGCCTCAATTTGCCAACAGTCACCGGCAGCTTGAACCTTCTCGGCCCAGCACTACCGGGATTGATAAATAAGACTCCATCGCGCTCGATGACACTCGCTTTGTGGGAATGACCGCTGATGACGGCATGAATTCCCGCGGCACTGGGATCGCTTTCGAGCTCATTGACATCATGAATGACCTGAAACTTGACGCCATTGATCTGAAGCTTTAGCACATCAGGCAGCTTCTTCGCCCAGCTATCACGGTCGTTGTTTCCACGGATAGCGCAGACAGGCGCCATCAGACTTAGCGATTTTAGGACTTCAGCCTTGCCGATATCGCCGCCGTGAATGATCAGCTCCACGCCCTTCAACGCAGCCATGGCTTCAGGCCTGACCAGGCCGTGGGTGTCGGAGATCACGCCGATGATGCCCTTGTCGATCTCGATCTGTTTCCTGCGAATTACCATGACCAGCATGATTTAGCTTGATTCCGGCTTCGGTGCAATTCTATATTGGCCATGCGCCACCGGAGGTTTTTATGTTTCCTCACCTACAGACGTTCAACCTACAGAAATGGATCGACGATAACCGCGGCGATTGGGGACAGCGGCGGGTGATTTGGCAGGACTCTGATTTCATCGCCTTCGTTACGCGCGGGCCGAACCGGCGCAAGGACTATCACATCAACCCTGGGGACGAGATATTTTATCAGCTCGAAGGGGAGCTAAACCTGCATTACTTGAAGGACGACAAGCATGAGCTGGCGGTGCTCAAGGCCGGCGATATTTTTCTCATGCCGAGGAACACGCCGCACTCGCCGCGCCGCGCCGATGGTTCGTGGACCTATGTGGTAGAAAAAACCCGGTCCAAAGAGGAGATCGACCGATTTATCTGGCCCTGCGAGAAATGCGGCACGAATCTTTACGCCACCGATGTGCGCTTCGATGATCCGGGCGATGCGGTCAACAAAGCCACCGCCGCCCTTAAAGCCGACCCGAAATTAGCTACCTGCAAAAAATGCGGCGCGGTGCTGGAACTGTAAATCAAACAACTATCGGCTATCAGCCAACCGATTCTGATTGGAGCGATTGGCTGCGAAATCTCTCTGTTCCGTCATTCCCGCGACAACGGAATCCAGGTGACGGACTATGTTCGTCATACCGTTGAAAAACGGTATCCAGGTTGAGGGGGGGATGGACCCCGGTTTTCACCGGGGTGACGATAATGCCTGGATTCCCACGTGCGCGGGACGGATCTTTACTCACTGAAAGGAGAGGCGTTGCAACACCGCGAGGCGCACATCAGGCTCTCAGGAATTGCGTCGCAGCATTCGAGTAAGCCTTGAGATTAGCTTAAGGAAAACTTTAGACTAGTTTTTCGCTTGAATCGCCCGCCAAATCTTCGGCGGTGTGAGCGGCAAGTCTTGAATACGCACGCCGACCGCGCGCGAAACCGCGTTGGCGATCGCCGACGCGACCGGTAAAAGCCCACCCTCACCTATTCCTTTAGATCCGAACGGGCCCGGGCCATTGCCGTTTTCGATCAGGATCGTATGCAACTGCGCGGGTACGTCCTGGAACGTCGGCACGCGATAGTCAACCATGTTGCCATTGAGCAATTGGCCATCCTCGTAAATCATCTCTTCCATCAATGTGTGGCCGATGCCGAACATCACCGCCCCTTCGTCCTGACCGACGCACTGCTCGGGGTTGATCGCCTTGCCGGCATCGCAGGCGGACACGTAGTTGAGCAGTTCCACGCTGCCGGTTTCCGGATCGACCTCGACTTCGACGCCGCCCCAGCCCACTTCCCAGAAAGTCGTTGTCGAGCCCAGCACCGCTTTCGCGCTACGTTTATCTTTGTAAAGTCCTTTACCGATGATTTCTCCAGCTTTACTACCGAAAAAGTCGACAATCACTTTACTAAAGGAAAGACTCTGGCCTGAACTCGTCCAGACCTGGCCATCTTTGAGTGAGAGTGTGTCGGTTTTTTGCTTCAGCACTTTGGCGGCGCACTGAAGTAGCTGCTTCTTGGCGTCCTGGGAGGCTCGCTGCACCGCGGTACCCATGACTACTGTGGAGCTGCTCGCGCTGGTGGAAATATCATAGGGCGTGACATCGGTGTCGAGCTGGGCGACGCCGATCTGATCCATCGACATGGCGAGTTCTTCGGCGACGATCTGGCTTAGCGCCGTGCGCGGCCCCTGCCCCGCTTCGACGGTGCCAGTGAGCAACATGACGCTACCGTCGGACGACATCTTGACTGTCGCACCGGCAACTTTGTAGGTACCGCCGGCGTCTTTTATGCAGCAGCTCAAACCTTTAGCGCGGTTGGGGTTGGCACTCTTCTCGTTCCACTTGATGGCGTCGGCAACTTTGCGCAGACCCTCTTCCATGTCGCAATCCACCGGCGTATCGCCGACGGTATAGAGATCCCCCTTCTTGAGTAAGTTCTTGATGCGAAATTCCAGGGGATCGAGGCCCAGGCGCTCGGCGATCATGTCCATCTGCGATTCATAGGCCCAGGTGACTTGCAGCGCGCCGAAACCGCGAAAGGCACCGGCGGGCACGGTGTTGGTATAAACGCCGTAAGCTTCTACTTTGGCATAAGGAATTCTGTACGGTCCCAGGGCGCGATAGCCGGCCTTCTGCGTAACCCGCGGTCCGGCGTCGGCATAGGCACCGGTGTCCATGTAGACCTGGCAGTCGCGGGCGATGAGCTTGCCGTCCTTGGTCACGCCGGTCTTAACCGTGACCCTGGCTGGATGGCGCGTGACGGTCTTGAAGCTCTCATTGATCGACAGCTGTAGCTTCACCGGCCGCCGGGTCATCCACGACAGGGCTGCGGCAATCGGCTCGGCTTTGACATAAAGCTTGCCGCCATAGCCGCCGCCGACATAGGGGACGATGACGCGGATGCGGTTGCAGGGCAGACGAAAGATGGCCGACAGATGATCGCGCAGCGTAAACGGATCTTGGCAGGAGGCCCACACAGTCAGCTTCTCGCCGTCATAGTAGGCGACGTTGTTATGCGCTTCGAGGGAGAAATGCTGGACCTTCTGAAAGCGGAAGGTGTCCTCGAAAATATGATCGGCTTTGGCGAAGCCTTTTTCGGCCTCTTCACGGCCGAAGGTCAGGTAATAGCAAATGTTGGTGCCGCTAAAGCGCTCCGGTGCGCCGTAGGTCGAACCGCGCAACTCGGCGCGCGCCACGCCGCCCTCGTGCACTTGGATTGCGCCCGGTGCGATGGCCTCTTCAAGGTTGGTGACTTTAGCCAACTCGTCGTATTCGACTTCGATCAGTTCCAGCGCCTGCTCGGCGATCTCCGGCGTGTCGGCCAACACTGCCGCCACCGGATCGCCGACATAGCGCACCTTGTCGACGGCAACGATGGATTGATCCTTGTAGGTCGCGCCATATTTGAAGTTGAAGCCCTGGATGTCATCCCGCGTCAAGGTCGCAATGACGCCGGGAAATTCTTTCGCCTTGGAGGCGTCGACCCTGACCAACCGTGCATGCGCGACCGGGCTGCGTAATATCCGCGCATGGGCCATGCCCGGCAGCTGGATATCGCTGGTGTAAATCGCCTTGCCGCTGACTTTTTCGATGGCGTCGACGCGGTGTGCATTGGTACCGACGACTTTTAGAATTTGCTTCGTCTTCATTGGTGTGAGCTGAAAAAAAGGCCACGGTGAGAACGTCACCGTGGCCTGAGACCAAGGTTACTTGCGGATTTTAGGACTGTCTTTTTCAGGGAAATATTTATCACAGAAGGGGCAATGGAAATTCATTCCCGACCCCAGCATATGCGGGTTGACGACAAAAATTTTCTTACAATCTGGACATGTGATTTCAACGGCCTGACCCATGATTTACCTCTCTCTATCTATTTTGGATTTTAGCTTTTCGATTGGCGGATCTGAGCGACTAGGCAATCCGCGCAGCGTGCCCAAGATTCCTTTTGCGTCCTATGCGTTCTTTGCGGCCAATCCCTGAATTAGTCGGGGTCGGTATCGCCGGCCCCGACTTTGTGCCCTTTGTGGCTAAACACTCATTCTGCTACGCCCAGTAGGTCGTCCGGTCCATTGGAATATGCTGCAAGACTTCTCCCGGCACGTAATCTTCCAATTTGATGCGCGCCATCGCTTCGTCGGGGCACTTCGACACCGGCGAGAATGGCCGGTCAGTCGGTTTGGTGGCATCGACGATCATGCCGGAGGTCTTGATCTCGTCGCGCAGCGACGGATCCAAGAAATTGCCGCGGAACAGCGGCTTTAAAATATTGACCTGGAGATGCGGCTGCACCCGGGTCGCGATCGCCCAGAGAATGTCGGTGGGATTGAAAACGTCGATATCCTCATCGAACACGAAAACATTCTTGGTGTGGTCGAAGGTCAGCGCGGCGGCCGCCGCGCGTGCCGGATCGCCTTCGGACATTTTCTTCATCGCGATGAAAACATTGTAATGGGCGTGGCGGCCCTGCTTACAGACAGCGGTGACGCCGGGCACGGCTTCGCGGCAGCGGCGCAGGTAGGCACCCTCGCGCGGCAGATCCATCCACGGCTTATCGCCTTCCGGCGTAATCACCGACTGATACATGGCGCCGTTGCGATAGTTGATGGCACGCACTTCGTAATGCACGCAGGTGGTGTAGCGCTGCGGCCCGAGATAGCCCGGCGCTTCGCCGAAGGGACCTTCGACCACACGGCCGCCCGGTTTGAGCACGCCTTCGATGACAACTTCGGCGTCCGCGGGAATGAGCAGATCGTCGCCGAAAGTTTCTGACGCGACCAAGCGCAGCGGTTCGCCCATGTAGCCGCCGATCACGTCGTACTCACTCACTTCAAACGGGCCGCTGTAACAAGCGCCCATGTGAAATGCCGGATGATGGCCCAACACGGTGGCCACCGGCATTTCCAAATTGTTTTCTTCGTAGTCTTTGAAGATCTTCCACAGATGGCGCGGCGAAGCGTAGAGCGCCGTCGAGTTCTTCGATTTCACTTCCATGCGGTGGTACGAGAGGTTGTAGATCCCTGACTTGCGGTCTTTGGTGATGGTCGAAAGAACGATATACGGACCGCCGTCCATTTCGTGGTGGCGCATGATCGGAATCTGGTAGAGATCGACTTTATCGCCGACCATGGTGTTCTGTTTGATCGGCGCGTCTTTCCGGCTGATGATCGATGGCGGCACGCGATGCTCTTCCATCTCCAAACATTTTTCCGCCATCTGCGGCCGGGTGGCATCACGCGGCATGCCCAAGGCGATCTGCGTCTTGCCCTGAGAGATCTCGCAGTTCATGGTCAGTTTAATCGGCCCGACTTTGCCGTTCAAATTTAGCGGATTGTCGAAAATGATGATCGGAAATTTCTTCTGGGCGCCGAGATGCTTGATAATCGCGGTCACATCGTAGTTCGCCGGATTGACTTCCTTGGTAATGTGAATCACTTCGCCCGGCAATTGCCGCTCACAATCGGCAATAAAAGTTCGCAAATCCTTCGCCATCTAGGCCTCCTAGCTAAGTTATGAAATTATTTATGCAAAATATTTATAGGATGGCCGAAAACTTGTCAATGTGGGGCGTGATAAGAATGGCTGGCAAGGCGCAGCTATTCAAACACCACACTGCGGTTGCCATGCAAGAAGGCTCGCTCATCAAGCATTAATCGCACGCTCTAGCCAGAGCGATTTTTTCGGCGTCCCGGCCCGCCTAGACCATCGCTGCGGCAGTATAGGTGTGATTCACCGGCATCACGTTTTGGGCGATGATCGGCCCGGTGTCGAGGTCGTCGGTGACCATATGCGCCGTCGGAACGCGCGACGAAGCTGGGCGTCAGGATTCACATGTACTTGGCGAGCACGATGTACTCAGGTTCATAAGTGTCGACCACTTCCATGACCCGCTTCTCGTGTTCGGCGCTCTGGATCCTTATGGCCTATGTAGTGAAACGGAATGCCGAACGGTTTCACCAACGAGCCCAAGCTCTCATGATTAGCAATCACCGCTTTGATTGGCGCCGGCAGCTCGCCGGAGTAATGGCTGTGAATGCCGAGCAGTATCGCATGGACAGAATCACAGATAAACGGACCGCGAGAAACTGCTCTTCGGTTCTCACTGCTTCACATACCGATGGGTAAACCGGTCGCTCTCGCCGATCGCTTGGTATTTTGCCCGGTCCTTGTCTCCCAAGCGAAAGCTCGGCGGCAACGTCCACACTCCGTCGGGATAATCCTTAGTATCCTTGGGATTGTTCTTCACCGGGGATGTGCCAGTGAGTTTGAAACCTGCCTTTTCCATCAGCTTGATCGCCACGTCCTCGCGGACATAACCGAACTTCATTTGCGCATCTTGCGACATATCGGTGCGACCACGATGGTCGGTAACGCCGAGTATCCCCCCCGGTTTGAGCGCTTTGTGAAAGGCGCGCAACGCGCCGTCGATTTCATTGCGCTCGATCCAATTGTGGAGATTGCGAAAGGTCAGGACAAAATCCATGCTCCCGGCCGGGGCGACCTCATGCATATCGGCGTTGAATTTGGTGACCTGGACCTTATCGAAGACCGCGTCTTCTTTGAGCCGGGCCAAGAACTTTTGGTGATCCTCTAAATAGCGCGGCGCGGCGTTTTCGTCGCGATTGGCGGCAATATACAACCCTTTGGCTTTCAGAAAGGGCGCGAGAATTTCGAGAAAATAACCTCGGCTTCCCGGCAGGATCTCCACCACTCTGCTGCTTTCCTTCACGCCGAAGAAGGTCAGGACTTCCACCGGATGGCGATAAATATCGCGTCCCACGTTGGCTTGAGTGCGATAGGGTGCCGTCAACAATTGAGCGAGGCCGCTTTGATCATTGGCCAACGCAGCGGCAAATGGATAGGCCGTCATCGCCGTTAAAATAACCAGCCGCGCGAAAACACTTCGTTTCAACTGTAACTTCATGTCATCCTCCGTTCGCAAATAGTTCGAGGCATATTGAGCACAGCCATGGCGCTCATTTTTTACCGCCGGCGAGCTCATCGAGCAAGGAAAAATCATAAACCTGTTCCGGCCGCGGCGGCTCTTTGAGACCCATCTCCTTTTGCGCCAGATCGAATTCAAACTTCTGACTCCCCGGCGTCGGCCGGCCATCCAGGGCAAAGCCTTTATGGACGATATCGTAGACGAAGCTAACATCTTCCTGGCTTAACGAGAACTGTTTCATCAACACCGGCAGAACTTTTTCGCGCTGGGTCGCAGAGACGCGGATGCTTTCCAAGGTCGCTTGCACCGCCGCGCGGAACACATCGCGCTTGGTTTGAATGCTGCCGACAAAGGCGCCGAGCCCGCCGGTGGCGAGTTCCACGTCATCGGCGGCTCGCGCCAGCGCCCGGTAACCGAGCCGCAACGCTTTGACGGTTTCGAGACCGTTCAGAGCCGCCGCCGGCACCGTGCCGCTGATCAGCGCGCCGAAGCGCGCCGTGCCGATGTTAAGAATCTTATACTCATCGGTCTTGAGCCCCTTCTTTCTGAGCATTTCCATGAGCAAAACATTCACCGTGGCATTGGCTGTATAGCCGCCGATGACTTTGCCGCGCAGCTGGTCGACGCTGGTGATTTCCTTGGAAGCAACCAGCACATGATCCGGCCGATTCAAACCGACCATCAGGACCCGTACCGGCGCGCCGCGCAACGCCGAGCGAGTGGACGTTCCCGTGGCGGTGTAAAAATCTAAATCGCCGGTGGTCAAAGCGGCGAGAGCGGCGCGCGGTTCGAGAACCAGGAGCTGCGCGTCAAAACCATAATGCTCATAAATTCCCAGACTCTTACCGACGTAAAAATGCGTGCCGGCGATGGTGTGGCTCGGCAGGGCAATGCGCAATGGCCGTAGCTTCTTCGGCTGCGCGTGGACCGGAAAAGTATAAAGCGTCAACGCGGCGGCAAGCACCAACCAAGTTACACGAAACTTCATCAGCACGAACTCCTAAAGTCGGCCCGATCCGAAAACCGACCTCTGACTTCTGACCTCTGATATCCAATCACAAGATACCCTACCGCTTCGCCAATTCATCGAGCAGCGAAAAATCATAAATCTGCTCCATCTTCGGCGGCTCCTTCAGCCCCATGTCCCGCTGGGTCAGCTCGAAGTCGAGTTTGTTTGCCGCGGCCGTCGGTTTGCCATCGAGCGCCCAGGAACGCGCAACATTGTCGTAGACCCAGGCCGATTCTTCCGCGGTTAAAGCGAACTGCTTCATGTAGATCGGAATCACTTTGTCTCTCTGTGTCGCAGCAATGCGCAGCCCTTCCAAGGCCGCTTGCACCGTCGAGCGCATGACGTCGCGCTTGTTTTGCAGGCTGGCGATGGCCGTACCCAGTCCCCCAGATGTCAAATCGATGTCGTCGGAGGCCCGCGCCAGGACGCGAAAACCTTGGCGGCTAAGCCTTGCGGCCTCGACGGCGGTGAGAACTGCCGCGGGAACAGTGCCGCTCAGCAGCGCCGGTGACCTAGCGGTGCCGATATTGAGAATCTTGTAATCATCGGGCCGCAACCCTTTACGCCGCAGCAATTCAATCAGCACGATGTTGGCCGACGCCTGCGCCGTGTAGCCGCCGAAGGTCTTGCCTCTCAGCTGCTCGACGCTGGTGAATTCCTTAGCCGCGACCACGCACAAATCCGAACGATTGGCCGAAACCATCACGACTCGAACCGGCACGCCGCGCAGCGCGGCGCGGCCGGTGGTTCCCGCCGCGGTGTAAAAATCCAAATCCCCGGTCAGCAATGCGGCAAGCGCCGCCCGCGGTTCAAGCACGAGGATCTGCGGTTCGAATCCCAGGCTCTCAAAGATCCCCAGACTGCGCGCGATGTAAATCGGTGTCGAGCTGACTGAATGGCTCGGCAACGCGATTCTAAGCGGGCGCAGCTTCTTCGGCTGCGCGCCGGCGGGAGAACTGTTGACGACCAGCGCCAGCGCTAGTCGCTAAGAATGAACTTAGTGCCAATTTCATCCGTTCATCCTCTACTTTTTCGTCAATTCATCCAACATGGAAAAATCGTAAGTCTGCTCCACCCGCGGCAACTCCTTCAAGCCCATGTCGCGCTGCGAAAGCTCGGCATCGAGTTTAATCGCGTTGGCGGTTGGCCGGCCGTCCAGCGCCCAGCCCGGGCGAATGGCATCGTAGACATAGCTGGCTTCATCTTGGCTCATGGCCAACTGCTTCATCAACACCGGCACGGTCTTATCCTTTTGATTGACGATCACGCGGATGGCATCGAGCACGGCTTGGACGCCGGGACGTAGGAAGTCGCGGCGGCTCTGCATGCTGCCGAGCGACATGCCCAAGCCGCTTTGCGGCAGCTCCAGATCATCGCTCGCCCGGCCGAGGACATGAAATCCGGCTTTGACCATGCGCACGGTCTCGACGCTATTGAGCACCGCCACCTGCACCGCGCCGCCGCTCAACGCCGCGGCGCGCGCCGTGCCGGCGTTGACGACTTTGTAGTCATCGGGCTTGAAGCCGCGCCGGCGCATCATTTCATGGAGCACGACATTGACCGTCCCCTGCGGCGTGTAGGCGCCGATCACCCGGCCGCGCAGCTGTTCGAAGCTGGCAATGTCCTTGGTCGCGACCACCGAGAAATCGGGGCGATTGAGCGCCACCAGGCCCACGCGCACCGGCAAACCGCGCAGCGCAGCGCGGGCGGTGGAACCGATGGCGGTGTAGAAATCCAACTCTCCCGCCAGCAAGGCCGCCAAGCCGGCGCGCGGTTCCAGGACCAACACACGGGCGTCGAAGCCGTAGCTTTCAAAGATACCCAGATGCTTGGCCACATAGATCGCCGTCATGGTCACCGAATTGTTGGCCAGGGCGATATGCAGGGGCCTCAGCTTGGGTTTTTGCTGGGCGAAGGCCGAACTGGAACAAAATGGCCAGGTCAAACCGACGGCCACGAATCCAACGACAAGCGCCCCCCGCGTGATACGAAGCATTCCGCCTCCTTCAATCCTCTTCCTCATACCCGCGTCGAATCGATGCTGTCAAGGTAAAGAGCTGGCCAGCGACGATTAAGATCGGAACTTTCACCACGAAGGCACGAAGGACACGAAGGGTTTGGAAAGGTATTTCTCCAAACTTCGTGACCTCCTGCGAAATACCGGTCAGGTGTTTGTAGGATTTGGTGACCAAAGGGAACCGCATCGTCGGTGCGTCGCCCGTACTGGATGCGGTTCGCATATTCACCACATCCTACGGGTTTCGTCATTTTGACTGTCGTAGTGTGTGTCAGCACAGGAGACAGAAACAAACCTGGATGGCGGTGTTCACCGGCATGACGGAGCTTCGCAAACACCGTCAAACTACTCACTTCGATAGTTCAAATTGGCCGTCTTTATCCTGTTTGATCCTTCCGTCTTCATACAAGTGCGCCACCGTATTGGCGACGGTTTTGTAATCCGCCTTTGGGAACTTCTCCAGCAGATCGGCGAAGAAGCAGTGTGACTTGCCCAGCGTCGCGACGATTTTTTCGCTCAACGTTGCCACGGTCTCCTCCGGCTTGATTTGGGCTTCGGCTTTGGCCGTTATTTCACCGGCGCCCAGGTAGTCGCTCAATTTGATCTTGTCCTGGTTGAAATAGACGATCCGTTTGTAGCGCTCGGCTGGAATATTTTCCGGAATCGTCGCATCGATGCCCATCTTCGCCGTCGTCGGCACTTTGCCGTGCAGCGGCAATGGCAGGGAAGGATCGAGGGGCTTCGATCTGGCGTTGGAAATAATCACCACGTCGCGGTCGGCCTGCACCCGGGTGGCGACGGCCCACTCGACGTCGACCGGGTCGAATACATCGATGTCGTCGTCGACGATGGTGACATGTTTGATGTCGGCGATGGAGAGCAGCGCCATGATCGCGTTCTTGCCGTCGCCCGGCACCTTCTTGATCGAGGCGACGATATGCCAGTGGCAGCAGCCGCCGGGCGTGACGTTGATCGCGACGGTTTGCACGCCGGCGTCGAACAGCACCCGGCGCGCGGCGGCTTCGTAGATCGGCGCTGACATCCAGATATTTTCCCAAGGCATTTGCAGGGCGTAGTACATGGCGTCTTTGCGATGCATGATCGACTTGATGCGCACCCGCGGGTTCATGTGCATGCCGCCCATCAGCCGGTTGAATTCCGAAAACGGTCCTTCGGTATGGACCCAGCCTTCGGGAAGGATTTCGCCTTCCAGGACAATCTCCGCATCGGCGATGCACGGCACCGGCACGGTCTCACCGTCGGCCAGCCGCAACGCTTCATTACGCAAGCCGCCGGCGAAGGTCAGTTCGTTGACGCCTAGGTTTGCTTTGAAAGTCGCCGCGACCAGTTCGTACGGGATGGGTGCCGATGGAGATCGATATCGGCAGCGGTTGTTTTTTCGCCAGGGCGCGCTCGGCGAATTTACGCATGTTGTTGGGCGTGACGATGTCGATGCCGGTGATGTTGCGCTCTTTGAGCATCAGGCGATAAATGCCGGCGTTGATGCCAAACTCCGGGTCCTCGGCGATGACTACGCCGCCGGTGATCATCGGCCCGCCGTCCATAATCGAGAAGACCGGCACCGGCAGGTCGAAGAGATTAATTTTTTTGCCGGTGATCTTGACCTCTTTCACCGGCGCGTTGGCGACCCGCCGCGGCGCGATCGGCTTATCCATCGCCTTGCCCAGCTTGTCGGCGATGTTTTCATAGGCGACGCCCATGCCTAGTGCGATGCGGTTACGAGATTGCAGCAGTCCGGAAACCAAAGACATGGAATAACCCGGCAGGTTTTTGAACAGCAAAGCTTTTTCCGACTGCGCCACCAGCGCCGCAACATCGCGCAGGTCCACCGGCTTGGTGATTTCTAGTAGCTCGTCATTCTTGCGCAAGGTATCGATGTAGTCGCGAAAGCTCGCCTTCATGGATTTACTCCCAGGGATTTATTTCGAGGAGACTTAACACGGCGATACGGCTAATTCCAACTTGGAGTAATGAATCGCAGGATCACGATCCGACCTAAATTTTTATATTTTGCGTACTCTGCGGCCATTTCTGCTCCTCGTATTTCGCAAACCCGACACCATGTGTTATAAACGCGGGCGAACTTAGGCATTGCGAAAGGCGATCTATGGCTTCATTTGGACTGACTTTGGCAAATCGCGGCGTGATCATCGGCGCGGTCACGGTACCGGAACTCTTCGACATGGCCAAACGCGGCGAAGACTCCGGCGCCTTCTCCGCTGTCTGGGTCGGCGATAGCCTGCTCGCCAAGCCGCGGCTGGAATCCATCACCTTGCTTTCGGCTCTGGCCGTGGTGACGAAAAAAGTTCAACTCGCGGTCGGCTGCATGGCGACCTTTCCGCACCGCCATCCGGCGCTGCTGGCGCAACAATGGGCGAGCTTGGACGTGATCTCCGGCGGCCGTTCCTGGCTGGCGGTCTGTCTCGGCGGTCCCAACGAGCAGAGCCCAGCTCAAGCCCTCGAGCATAAAGTCATGGGCATCAAGGACACCGAGCGCGTCGCCCGCCTCGAAGAGGGCATCGTCATTTTGAAAAAACTTTTCCATGAAGAGAAAGCATCGCACAAAGGGCGCTTCTATGAATTCGAAGGCGTGACCATCCAACCGCGCCCGGTGCAAAACCCGCTGCCGATCTGGATCGCCAGCAATCCCACCGGCCTCACATGGAAAGATGGCGCCAGCGCGCCCTCGCCCGCCGTCGAAAAAGGACTACGGCGAGTGGCGAAATACGCCGACGGCTGGATGACCAACAAGGTCACACCTGAAGAATTCAAGTCCCAGTGGACGCGCATCTTGGCAATGGCCAAGGAAGAAGGCCGCGACCCGTCGAAAATCGGCAGCTCGCTGTACCACAACATCAACATCAACGAGAACCGCCAGGCGGCGTTGGACGAGAGCAAAGCGTTTCTCGATAAATACTACACGTCGAACTTCAGCATGAAGTTCGTCGAGGGCTTTACCACCGCCGGCAGCCCGAAACAGTGCATCGACGAACTCAAAGCCTATTTCGCCGCCGGCATCGAGCATGTCACGCTGCGCATGACGTCATGGGATCAGAACGGCCAGCTCAAGCGTTTTCTCGATGAAGTCGTGCCGGCGTTCAGATAAAGGAAGCTGTAATGGAGCAATGGAATGATTGGGTAGTGGATAAAAAGATTCAACCCAACACTCCAGTACTCCATCGCTGCAGATATTTATGATTCTCGGCATCGATCATCTCGTCATCGTCGTCAATGATCTCGACCAGGCGGCGCGCGACTACCAACAGCTGGGCTTCACCGTGGTGCCCGGCGGCCAACATCCGGTGGGCAGCCATAATGTCTTGATCTCATTCGCAGACGGCTCCTATCTGGAAATCATCGCTTTTTACCGCGAAGCGATCGATCATCGCTGGTGGGACCCGCTTGCAAAAGGGCGAGCGTCTGGTCGACTTCTGCTTTCAGACCGACGATCTGCGCGGCGACACCAAGAAATTGCAGGATGCCGCTGTCGCGATCAACAACCCCGTGCCCTGGTCGCGCAAACGGCCGGACGGCTATGAACTCAAGTGGCTCTTGTCACTGGCCACCGGCAGCCACCGCGGCGTGGCGCCATTTCTGATCGAAGACGTGACCCCGCGCAGCGAGCGGATTCCCCAGCAGTTCGTCCATGCCAATCAGATCACCGGCATCGAAAAAGTAATCGTCGCCGTCGGCGAGCTTGGTCAAATCGCCAAATGGTACGGCGCCCTACTCGGCGTCAAAGGCGAACCCTTTGCCGACGCTACCCTCGGCGCCGACGGACTGCGCTTCCAAGTGGGCCCCCATATCTTGGACTTTGTCAGCCCGCGTGAAGCCCATAGCCCGCTGATCACTTGGCTGCGTGAATTTGGTCCGTCACCCTATGCGGCAGTCTTGAAGTCGGCCAGCGAATGGCGTGGAGACACTCGAGAGCGGCCTCACCCATGGCGCGCAATTACTGGTTCGCGAGAATCTGCCACGGTGACAGGCAGGATGCATCGATGAAACCGCACGGACAATCTTTACGACGCTGGATGGCTCGATTGCCGCCGCGCCGACCGGCTGCCTTTCAGCCACGGTTTCATGGCTTTCTGCACGAGCACTCCAAGGTGTCGGCGGAGTTGCGCCATCGTCCCAAGCTGGTCAACAGCGATCCCGACACACATGACGACTTGGAGAGCTTTCTCAAGTGCCATCTTTAGTTAACCGTTCCGAGGAGAATCATCCATGACCATACCAGAAAAACTGGCATTGGCCTGCCGCATCCTGGCCATGCAGGGCCACAACGACATGATCTACGGCCATGTTTCGGCGCGCACCGAAAATCCGGATCAGTATTGGATCAAGGGCTCGGGCATCGGTCTGGAAGAGGCCACCGCCGACGACATGGTCCTGATCGACTTCGAGGGCAACACCCTGGCCGGCAAGCGCAAGCGCCACAACGAATTCCCGATCCACAGCGAGGTCTACCGGACCAATCCGGGAATCCAGTGCGTGATCCACACCCACCCGACCTACTCGACGATCATCGCCTCGTCCGACAAATCGATCCTGCCGATCACCAACCTGAGCTGCGCGTTTTATCCGCCGGCCATCGACAAGTTCGAGGAATCCTCCGATTTGATCGTCAGTCCCGCACAAGGCATATCGGTGGCCAAACTGTTGGGCGAACATCAGATCGTGCTGCTGCGCAATCACGGCATCGTCGTTGCCGGTCCGAACATCGAAGAGACCTGCATCCGCGGCGTGCTGCTCGAACATAGCGCCAAGACCCAGGTCATAGCCGCGTCCATGGGTCCATTCACCTGGGCCACCGACGCCGACGCGCTGCTTAAAAGAAAACGGATTTACCGCCCCGACGCGATGATAAATTTATGGGAATATTATCTGCGGATGTTGCGGAAGCATGAAACGAAATAAGCCGTTCAACGGGCTGTCAAGCCCGGTTCCAAAGTTCAAGTCGTTCCAGATCTGATCCTGTGGAACCTTGAACGATTTGAACCTTTGAACCGCGTGATTCGCGCGCTTACCGATGAATCCCCAAGAACGCAAAAACCTTCGCGGCGTTGAAGACGTTATTTAACGCCACCAAATCATGATCGGTGTGTTGGAAGCGGATGTCGCGGGCGCCGTAATTGATCGCCTGGATGCCGCGATGGTTGAACAGTCCGGTGTCATTGGCGGCGGTTGAGTAGCAGAACTTCGGCTCATAGTTGAGCATCGTCCGGATCCCCTGTTCCAGCACCTGCACCACTTCGGCGTCTTTCGCCACTTCGCTGGGATACATAAAGTCGCGCGCCTGCTACTTCGATATCGAAGGGTTCGATCTCACCGATGGCGTCTTTCATCTGCTCGATCGCTTTGGCGGGATCGTCGCCGGGCAAGAGCCGGCGGTCGAACATGATGCGGCATTCGCTCTGAATCGTGTGGGTCGCCTTGGGAAAGCTTTCGATAGCGTTGGTCGTCAGGCTGACGTTGCCCAACTCGGGATGATGTTTATCCTCAGGGGTCGGCATCAGCGGCTTCAACCGCTCCAACACCTGCATGGCGCCGTCGATGGCATTGATGCCTTCCCAGGGCCGGCTGCTATGAGCCTGCTTGCCTTTGACGACGACTAGCACATCGACTCGGCCCTTGTTGCCTAGTTGGATCTCCGGCGGGCCGTCGATGATGCACCACTCCGCTTGCACGTTGCCATGATCGAGCACATGAACCAGCGAATCATGCTTGCCGGTCTCGCCGGCGGTGCTGACGACAAAATAGAGATCGCTGGGCAATTCGACCTTGTGGCTGCCGATGAATTTCACCGCCGCCATCATCGCCGCCAAACTGCCCTTTTGCTCGCAGGCGCCGCGTCCCCAGACGCACTCGCCGTCGAGTCTGTAGGGCGCGCCGTCGACGATGTCGCCGGAATAGGGATTTTCCATCGTGCTCGGCGCCGCGCACATGGCATAACCGACCAGCATCAAACGGCCCTTAGGCTGGCGTCCCTTGATGACAAGAATCAGATTGCCCATCTTATCGAGGAATGGTTTTAGCCCTGACTGCTGCAGCTCAGCCATGATCACGTCTTTGATCAGCGCCAGCACCTGCGGCTCCGCTTCGAGCAGCCGCGTCTGCGGACTGGCATGTTGAACCAGCTTCACCGTCAGCCGCTTGACCTCGTCGTAGCTGAGATTCTTGTCGATTAATTTTTTGGCAGTACCCGCGTCCAACATATTTCTTCCTCAAAGCTTATATCAATGTCCCTCAAAGTCGCCGCCGACTTTGCCGATCCGGCGGGCGATCAAGATCAGCGTCATGCACACTAAGCTCACCACCAACGCCAAGGAACACATGGGCCCCAAATTGCCGTCGACGTAGAAGTGATAGAGCAACGGCCCCAACGGTTCGGCTCCCGGGGAATAGAGAAAGACCGAGGTGCTGAACTCGCGCAGAAAGATCGACGCCAAAAGTATCCAACCGGCAATAAATCCGGGCCGCAACAGCGGCAAAAGAATGCGCCGGAAGGTGGTCAGGAAACTGGCGCCGCAGACCATCGAGGCCTGCTGCAAGTCGTCGTGCAATTGCACGATGGTGCTGGTCATGGTGCGTAAACCATAGGGCAAAAACCGCGTGACGTAGCCGATCATCAGAATCCACAACGTACCGTAGATCGGCAGCGGGATATACACGTAGGTCCAAAGTAAGCCGATCGCCAAGGCGGTGCCGGGAAAGGCCCAGGGAATGAACGTCAGGGCTTCGATGACACCGCGCCCCACCGTCTTGGTCTTGGTGGTGACCCACGCGGTGAGCGCCGCCAAAAACATGCAAACCGTCGCGCCGACGACGGCGAGAAACATACTATTTTGCAGCGCCCGGTAGGTGCGCGTGTCGGATAGATTGGTTATATAATTATCCAGCGTCAGCAGTTCCCAGGTCTTGGCGCTCGGAACGTGAACGTAGGTGATAAACGACACGTAGATCATGACTAGTGACGGCAGAACCACGATCAGGACGAGAATGAGACCGGCCAGCGCCGACGCCGCATAACGCCATTTGCCCAGGTCGATGATCATCGGCCGATAGCCGCGCCCGGTCACCGTGACGTAACGCTCCGAGCGCGCGGTTAAATGCCGATAAAAATAGACGAAGAACATGGTGATCAGCAGCAACGAAACCCCGTAAGCCGCGGCGAGATTTTGATTTGGCGGGAAAGCGCCGATCGCCTCGCGATAGATTTTCGTCGTAAAAACTTCAATGCGCGCTGGCAGTGCAATGATCGCCGGAGTATCGAAACTCTCGATGGCGCGCACGAAATTGAGCATCGCTGAAGCCAGCAGGGCCGGGCGCACGATCGGCAGCGTGATGCGCCAGGCGATCTGCATGTTGCTCGATCCCGCCACTCGCGCCGATTCTTCCAGCGCAGGGTCCATCGAATAAAGCGCCGCCGACACCATCAAAAATGCCAGGGGCACGGTGATCAATGCCTCGACGTAAACCATGCCCCAAAGCGAGTACAGATTGAGCGGTGCTTCCGACAGATCGAAGATCTGCATGAATGATCGGTTGATCAAACCGGTGCGCGGGCTTAACAGCACCGTCCACGACACCGCCAGCATCACCGGCGGAAAAATATTCGGTACGATGGCGGTTATTTCAAAGAGCCTGCGCAACGGCGCGTTGGTGCGAATCGAGATCCAGGCCAATGTCGCCGCCAATGCGGTGGCAAGCAAGGCGGAACCGCCGGCGAAGACGAACGAATTGAACAACAGCTGATAGGTGAGCGGATCGCTGTACGCGCTGACGTAATGCGCCAGGGTAAACTCTCCCGGCACGCCGAGCGGCTTGCTGCGAAAGCTGCCGTAGAAAAGCATCAGCGTCGGCGAGAGGCTCAGATAGGCGATCACCACGCCGACAAAGACGACCACCCCGAGCTGCGGATTCTGCCGAAATGCCCGCAGCGGGCGATCAAAAAGTCGGCTCGGAGCCGCCGAATCAGTTAACGCCGTGTCTTTCACTTATGTCGCTAAAACAAAAAGAGGACCGGCCGCGCGCGCCTATCGCGCACAGGCCAGCCCTCTTGTGCTGCAATCGATTCAGAGCGATCCCGCTACCAGCTATTTGCCGAAGAAAATTTCCCGAAAGGTGTTGCTCATCAGTTTTTTAAACTCATCTTCGGATGGGTTATCCATAAAAATCATATTGGGAGCGACTTTCTCCGCGTCTTTGATCGGCGGAAAAATTCCCGGATACATCACGAACTCGCCTTCCTCGGCGACCAGTTTTTGGCCCTCCTCCGAGCATATAAACTCAAGATATAACTTCGCCGCGTTCGGATGAGACGCCTTGGCGCCTAGACTCATATAATTCGGATCGGTCAAATATTTGTCCATAAAGGCGTAGGCAACCGGGCCTTTGTACTGTTTTACATATTTGATGTAGGTAATGCCCACCGGCGCCTCGCCCTTGATAATCGTGGTCGTAACCGGAGCCAAAGATTCGACGAGTAGCGGTTGTTGTTTGGCCAGCGCTCTGACGAGATCCAGCCATTTATCGCCTTTGAACTTGCTCAGATTCCACAGAAACTGCGCCGTCGTGGTGTGCCGGGTAGGATCGGGCATAGTCAATTTGCGAGTCCATTTGGGACTCGCAAGCTCGTCGAAGGTTTTCGGAATATCGCCGGACTTGACCATATCCGTGTTATACAAAATGCTGATTGGCAGCACCCGCCAGGGTGTGATCATGCCGTCTTTTTCCTTGAACTGGGCCGGAAATTTCTCAGACGATGGCGGGATGTATTTTTGGAATAGCCCGTCGTCGCGCATGATCAGCTGAACTCCGCGATTGCCTTCGACGACATCGAAGCCGGGTTTACCCGCCCGCCATTCGGTCAGCGCCCGTTCCGAAACCTGTGTCGACGAACCTCGCCAATATTCGGCCGTAATACCGTATTTTTTTTCAAATGCGGTGTGCAGCGGTTTCATGGCTTGAGGCACCTGGGCTCCGTACACGACGACTTTGCCTTCCTTCTTGGCCGCCTCGACGTTGACCGCTTGCGCCCACAGCGGCGCAGCGCCGAGCGCGAAGTAGCTGAGAAACAGTAGCCAAAGTGTCTTGCCGCTTTTCATCGATTCCTCCAATTTATCCGAACCGTGCCGAACGTATCGACCGTACCCGGCTAAGTCAAGCAGGGGTGTCATTGTGTAAGGCTATTTAGCCATGAACAACTGGCGAAAATCGCTAAGGAGTTTCTGCAGCTGTTCGGAGCTCGGATCCTCGAGCAAGGTCAAATTGGCCATGATCCGGTCGGCGCCTTTGATCGCCGGATAGACGCCGGGCGAAAGCACGAACTCATGAGTCTCGGCGACTTTCTTTTGACCTTCGGGAGAACACAGATAATCGACCAGGAAGCGCGCCGCATTGGGATTGGCGGCTTTGGCGCTAATCGCCGAGTCGCTCGGATCGGCGAGGATCTGATCGATGGGTGCGAAGCCGATTGGCCCTTTGGTCTGCGGCACGTATTGAATATAGGAAATGCCTAGCGCGGCCTCGCCACGGACGATGGCGTTGGGCACCGACGAATAGGATTCGACCAGTAGCGGCCGTTGCTTGGCTAGCGCCCGCACGAATTCCATCCACTTGTCCCCTTTGATCTTCTGCAAGTTCCACAAAAAAGTCGCCGTGCTGGCGTGGCGCGATGGGTCAGGCATGGTGATCTTGCCCTGCCACTTGGGATCGAGCAGATCGTCCCAGCTCTTGGGCATGTCGTTGGCTTTTACCAAGTCGGTATTGGTGAGAATCCCCACTGGGGTAACGCGCCATGCGGTTAATTGGCCATCCTTGTCGCGAAACTTGGCGGGAAAATTCGCCGCGCTTGCCGGGGTAAACTTAGCGTAGACCCCGTCCGCTTTGGCCAGCGACAATGGGCCGCGCGCGCCGATCACCATATCGAAGCCCGGTTTGCCGGCACGCCATTCGGTCAAAACCCGGTCGACCACCTTGGTCGCATCGCCGCGCCAGTACTCGATGTTGACGCCATACTTCGCTTCGAAGCCGGCCTCTATCAGTTTCATCACCTGGGGAATGATCGTGCCGTAGACCAAGACCTTGCCTTCCTTCTTGGCAGCCTCGAGGCTGACGCCCTGCCCTCGGACTTGCAACGGCAGAAGCTAACAGCAGCGCAAGCATGATCAACAGTTTAAAGTCTTGCAACATGGTACCTCGACCTCCTAGGGTGCATTAGACAAATCGGCATGACAGATTCGTAGGTGAACCTCTCTGAGCAAGTCAATTAGCTATCCAACAATCTCGCGCACCATGCGCACCACGCGCTTGCGCGCCTCCTGAGTTCCGGTCGGCAGCACGATCGGCAAATCGAGGCCACCCTTGGTGAAAGCTTCGAGCTGTTTGGCGCAGTCGCTTGGCGTGCCCGCAACCGAGTGGGCGAAGACTACTTCGTCACTGATGAATTTCTTTGCCGCTTCCCAGTCGCGTTTTGCTACCGCTGCGGCGAGTCCTTCCTGATCGACATGGCCGCCGCCGAGGCGAATATTCTCGGCGTGGTGCACGTTACGAAAGATATACGCAAGAAAATGTTTGTTGGCTTCGATCGCTTCCTTGACGCTGTCCGATACCGCCGCGGTAACAAAACCGGCGACGTCAACATCCTCAGCGGACTTGCCGCCTTTCTTAGCGCCAGCGGCGATATCATCGGCGCACTTGCGAATGTAACCGGCGGCGCATCCCGCTGAGAGCAAAACGCCGTCGCCGATCTCGCCGCCCAATTGCAGCATGCGTGAGCGCACCGCGGTGATATACATTTTAATTGGCGTCGACGGTGTGAAACCCATCTTGGCGCCGTTGATCTGAAACATCTTGCCGTGAAAGTTGACGGTGTCGCCTTGCAAATAACCACGCAAAATCTCGACATACTCGCGCATGGTCTGGAGCGGATGAGGCGACTCCATGCCGGCTTCCTTGAGCGCCGCCGCGTTGCCTGTGCCGGGGCTGCCGATCACTCGGCCCGGCGCGAATTCGTCCATGGTCGCGATCGCCATCGCCGTGATCATTGGATTGCGCGAGTAGGGACTCGCTGGCGCAGCCGCCACTTTGATCTTATTGGTGGACGCGAGCAGCGCCATCGCGGTGGTAAAGGAATCGCGAAAGCATAGATGATCCGACATCCAAATCGAATCCATGCTGATATCGTCAGCCAGTTGCGCCAACTCGATCATCTCTTGGATCGAATAAAAGCCGTCAAAGCAAAGTCCGACACGCATAAGAACTCCTAAAAGCCATCGGCAAGCAGTGCCGGCAGCGCTTCCGGCGCTATGCCAGCGAGCCCCATCTTATCCAGGGTCAAACCGTCCCGGCGAAAGTCGACGCCAAGCGCCGTCGACGCCAGCGTGATCAGCGCGTCCATCACCGGGCTCCTGGCGCCCAGCAGTTTGCCGACCTCCGCCATCGGCACCAGCCCGTAGCCGACATCTTCACGAATATAGCGATGATCGAGCGACGGCGGCGCTTTGATGGTAAAGTTAGGCTCGCTGTTGTGAATTGCCTGATATGCGGAACCAGTATCGCGCGCTTCAGCGGTCGTCAGCCCAGCCTGGTGAAAAATGTCGACAAAGCGCAACGCTTGCAAGCCAAGCCGACGGACAATTTCCAGTCGTTCCTGATCGACGGCGTCGATCCAGGCGCCGATCGCCGGCGTGATACCTTCGCGGTAATAGAGAAAATCGCCGCCGCTCTTCTCGATCCAGCCCACGTTGCCAAGCATCCCCGCCGGATGCATGATCGCATTGATATTGGAGAAGCCCGTCTCCATCACATTGGCAGCCGGGACCACGTTGGGAAAGACGCTGTGAATTTCTTCCACCAATGCCGCCGTGTGTTTAGCCGGGAACGCCGCACAACGCAGGTTGGTCGTGCGCCGGTAGACTTCCACCCGGCCGAACTGCGGCATGCGGCAAATGTAAGTGAGCGTCACCGTCTCGCAAAGCTGCACGTCGGCCGCACAACCGGCTTGGCGCAACAAGTTGACAAAATGCAGTGCGCCGCCGGTATGGCCGGGATTCAAAAGAACCTTCTGACCATCGGTTAAGTAGTTGGCGATTCCCTTGGCTAAATACTCGTGGCCGACCGCTGGAGTGGTGACAACGATGAGATCCACGCCCCGCACCACCGGCGGCAAATGCGGGCTGACGAAGAACGGCGCGGCCTTCTTGCTCACGCCGCCTTCGATTAATTCAATTTCGCCCAGCTTGCCCAGTTTGACCGTGGTGCTTTCCGAGCGCGAGAATAAACGGACCTGAAAACCGCGCAACGTTAGATCGGCAGCCGCCGCACAGCCGCCGTTGCCGGCGCCGAGGATCGCGATCTTCTTGATGGTCATAGATTTAGAGAATTGGAATTACCGAACCGATCCATTCCCGCTCGTCATTCCCGCGCACGCAGGAATTCAGGTTCTGCGCCAACGCTCCGTTCCTCTCGTCATGCCGGCGCAGGCCGGCATCCATCTTCGTTCCCTGTGTCCCACCTGGATACCGGCTTGCGCAGGCATGGCAGAACTTCCTTGTACGGTTATATCGTTAATTGACTCAATCAAAGAGGTTGCAACCTACTTCACCCGGTAATGCTTGATCTTATCTTCGTCCAGCTCGATCCCGAGTCCAGGCTTGGACGAGACGATGACATCGCCGTCGGCGAAGTCGAACGCTTCGGTGATAATATCGTCCTGATAGTATATGCCGGCAATACCACCCTTGCCTTTGCCCTTCGGCGTCGACACCGGCACGACGCAGCCGTAGGTCACCACGCCGGTAGATGCCGCGAGATGGATGTTGGCGGCATTGCCCACTCCGGTTTCCACCGAACCGTTGACGTTGCATTTCAAACCCGCCGCCTCGGCGACGGCAGCGACCTTTTTGCCCTTGAACATTCCGCCCGGTTTCGTCGTATAGATTGAAATCACGTCGGCGGCTTTCGTCTGAATGATCTCGATAACGTCCTGCGCTGTCCAGGCGCTTTCATCGGCCATGATCGGGGTATCGACGCGGCGCGTCACTTCGGCCATCTGATCGATGCCTTCCACCGGTTGTTCCATGTAGAGGAGGTTATATATTTCCATCTCCCTAATGATCTTCACCGCGGTCTTGGCGGTCGGATAACCTTGGTTGGCGTCGACACAGATATTCAAGTCAGGACCGATCGCTTGACGAATCTGTTTGACCAGCTCGACGTCGCGCTTGTGCTCGACGCCGCCCTTGAGCTTGATGGTCTTCACGCCTTCAGCCTTGGCCTGCAGCGCTTCGTCCACCGCCTTTTCGATCTCCATCAAACCCAGGCTGTGAGCAATCGGAATCCGCTCCCGATACAAACCGCCGAGCAATTGGTACGCCGGGACATGGAGAGCCTTACCGACAACATCATAGAGCGCCGCGTCGATGGCGGCTTTACAGTATGGATAGCCCTTCACCGCCTTATCCATCAGCGCGTGAATCAATTCGAAACGGCCGGGATCTTGGCCCGCCAACGCCGGCGCGAGAATATCTCCGATGATATGCGCCGTCGTCTGCGGCGTCTCGCCGAAATACTTGCCATGATCGCCGCCCCAGTCTTTCAACACCGGCGCTTCGCCGAGGCCGATCAAGCCCTCGTCGGTATGAAGCTTAATGATGACATAAACACCGATCGGCGTGGTGAGACTCGCCCACTGGTGCACGCGCCGCGTCGGTAACTGGATTGGAATCGTTTCGATCTTGGTAATTTTCATTTGTCTCCGAAATCCACTCGCCCGCTGCGGCAGAGGCCAGGTCGACGGCCAAACCTATGTTCAAGTCGCTGAAAAAAGGCATTATCCCACTCTCAACAAAGTATCTGTCGGTGTCACATCGGAAAGCAGCTCGCAGCCCTTGTCAGTCACGCAAAACATGTCTTTGTTCTGCATGCCGAAGCGCCCAGGAATGTAAACCAGAGGTTCGAAAGCGCCGACCATGCCGGCTTCGACAATCTCATTGCCGTAGCGCCCCATGTACGGCTCTTCATGAAGGTGTAGGCCGATGCCATGGGCGACGAAACTGATCGGCGCGAAGCCCAGCTGGCTGAACTTTTCAAGAAACTTTCGGTAGATTTCCGCGCAGCTCGCCCCGGGTTTAATTAGATCCATGACCAGATATTTGCACTCGATCAAATTAGACCAGATCTTGTACTGCTCACGCGTCGCCTCGCCAACCACCGCGGTGCGGCAAACGCCGGTGAGGTAGCCGCTCTTCTGGCCGAAGATTTCCATGCGAATGATGTCGCCATGTTTAAGCTTACGCTCGCTCGGTCCGACGTTGGGGAACTCGCTGCGCTCGCCGGAAGCGATAATCATCAGCTTGTAACTCTCAGCGCCGCCGGCAAACAGCGTCGTCAGCAACGTGCCCGCCAGCTCCATCTCGCTCATGCCGATCTTGGCGGAGCGCAACGCCGTGCCGATCGCGTTATCCGTGAGCTTGCTCAGGGAGCGCAGTAACGCGAGTTCGGCGGCCGTCTTGATCTGCCGCGCCTTGTTGAAAATCGAATCCGCAGCGATCCAGTGCACGCTCGGCAACTGCTTTTGCAGCGTGGCGAAATCCTTTGCCGGTAAAAACTCCATCTCGATGGCGACCTTGCCATGATCGAGCTTCAAATCTATTAACGCCTCCGCCAGCTTTTCCATCGGATCGTCGCTGAACTCGCGATAAATCCGCAGATCGTCGATGCCGGCGTGAGCCTTTACCGTAGTCGCCTCCATGTCGATGGCGACCATGGAAATCCTGCCGTCCGCCGTGACAATACAAGCCGCATGGCGCCAGCGCATCAGCGACTGGGACGGCACGACGAAACCGGAAACATAGGTGACATTTTCCGGCGACATGGCAACGATGGCGTCGAGACCCTCGGCGATGACGCGTTGTTTTAGCCGTGAGATTATTTCTTGATCCATGAAATTATCGGCGAGAATATCGACTGGTTACCTGGGGGTCAAGTCAAAGCGCGCGGCATTGGCTCAAGATTATCGCTTGGCAGCATCGACCGCCGTGCCGTCATCGGCGCTTCTGGCTAATCTGAATTCCACCGGCGGGCTACCTTTATCGTCGAAGACCCGCAGCTGAATCTGGTCTCCCGAGAGCGTGCCCTCGTAACTGTTCAAACGGGTGCGCGAGTCGCCGCCGCTCACTTCTTCGTATCTGACTTTGAATAGAATCGTCGCGCCTACGATCCGCCCATCTTCGATTGCTCGCTTGGAAGCCAGGAACGTCGCTGTGCCAAATAGCTTCGCTCCCTCGGCAGTGAACAGAAATCTTTCGCTGTACTTATCACCCCATGGGTAAGTCACATCGCCACTCCAGGTGCCAGACAATGCCGCCGCGCTCTTGTCGGCGGCCGCCTGTTCGGCACTGCTCAAGGGCGGGTCGGCATTGTTTCGCCACTGCCACCAGATTGCGAAGCTGACGAGCAAAATGATCAATGGAATCTTCCACACCAGCCGCCGCCGCAACCGTTGGCGCAATTCAGCTTTCCAGTTATCGGTACCCTGCGGCGTTTGTTTGCGCAGTGCCGGCAGCGCTTCGAGCGCCTTTATCAGCTTAGCGGTATCACCTTGAAAATCGTGATCGCTAATGATCACTGCGTTACGCTGCGCCAAGGGCTTTAAATCACTGTGCAGTTCGGCGGCTTTGGGCATGCTCGCACCTTCGACCAGCACAGGAATGACGAGGATGCGGCGCTGTAAGGCTAGCGCTATTTCGCGGCTGACCAGATCGTTGGGGTCGCCAAGGCGCAACTGGCCCCCACTGTTGCGAGTGGTGAGCCACTGTTTGCCGATCACCGCTAGCAGCGCGTCGCAAGCGCCAATCTTGGCGCTGATATGTGCAGCGAAGTCTGTCCCCGGCGGAATGTCATCGACATCCATAAAAACTCGGTCCCCGCCAAAATGCTGGCTCAACCGGTCACATAACCGGCCAGCATAGGGCGCACTGTCTTCGCGGCGATAACTGATGAAGATCCCGGACATAATTCAGAATACTATTCGTTCAACGGTTCAAAAGTTCAAGGTTCAATCGGAAGTTCACGCTAGCTTCGGCGATCCGGCCTTGGACTTTTGAACCCTTGAACCTTGAACGAATTATCAAGCCCAATAAGTCGTCCGGTCGATGGGAATATGCTGCAGGACTTCGCCCGGCACAAAGTCTTCAATGCGAATTCGCGCCATGGCGTCGTCGGGGCATTTCGACACAGGTGAGAACGGTCTGTCCAAGGGTTTGGTGGCATCGACGATCATCGCGGAAGTCTTCCGCGCATCGACCATGGACGGGTCGATCAAGCTGCCACGCATGATCTCCTTGATGATCGACACTTGCAGGTGCGGCTGCACTCTAGTCGCGATCGCCCAGAGGATCTCCGTGGGATCGTAGACGTTGATGTCTTCATCGAAGACGAAGACATTCTTGCACCAGTCCCAGGTCAACACCGCCGCCGCGGCGCGGCCGGGATCGCCCTCGGACATTTTTTTCATTGAAATAAAAACGTTGAGCAGCGCATGCCTGCCGCTGGTGCAGACCGCCAGCACGCTCGGCACCGCTTCGCTAGCGCGGCGCAGGTAAGCGCCCTCGCGCGCCAGATCCATCCACGGTTTGTCCCCTTCGGGCGTAAGGATCGAAGTGTGCAGCGCACCGCGCCTCCGGGTGATCGCGCGCACTTCGTAATGTGCCGATTGCTGGTAGCCTTGCACGCCGAGATAACCATTCACTTCGCCGAACGGTCCTTCGACCATGCGCTTACCGGGAAGCAGCGCCCCTTCGATGACGATCTCAGCGTCGGCCGGTACCAGCAGTCGTTCACCCCAAGTTTCCGACGGCGTCAAGCGCAGAGGCTCCTGCATGTAACCGCCGATGATGTCGTACTCGCTGATGTCGAACGGCCCACCGTAGCAAGCGCCCATTTGATAGGCCGGATGATGGCCGATGACGGTCGCCACCGGACATTCCTCGCCAGCCTCTTCGTAACCGCGAAAAATCCGCCACATATGCTGCAGCGTCATCAAGAAGCCGGTGTGGTTGCGATCCTTCACTTCCATGCGGTGATAGGAGCAGTTGTAGACGCCGCTGTTGCGGTCATTCGCGACGCTCGACATGTCGAGATAAGGCCCGCCATCCATCTCGTGGTGCTTGAGCAACGGAAGTTCGTAGAGATCGACTTGCTCGCCGGTCTGAATAATCTCCTTCACCGGCGCCGCATCTTTACTGACAATCACCGGCCCGATCTTGCCCGCCTCCCGGCGCAAACACTCGCGTGCCATCTCAGCGCGATTCATCTCCGCAGGCAAACCCAATGCGACCTGAATTTTCTTCTGCGAATTCTCCGCGCTCATGACCACCTTCATATCGGTCGGCTTGCCATGAGTATTGAGCGGGTGTTCGAAGATCAGCACAGGGAATTTCTTCAGTGCGCCAAGCTGCTTGACGATGGCGGTAATGTCGTAGGTGAGCGGATTGACGGTCTTGGAATACGGACACGACCTCGCTCGGATAGGCTCGACGCATGTCGTCAAGGAAGGTTCTTAGACTCTTAGGCATGGAATTGATTCCGACCAACGGACGGGCGATTCATGAATCGGCCCTACTTTCCGACGCTGAAACGTACGGGTTTTCAAAATCGAATTTCCACTGTGCCGGGTTGTCGGCGATGTATTGTCGAATGCGCTTCAGGGATTGGTCGTCACGGATGACATGTTCGTAGTAATTACGTTGCCACAGAGGCTGGCCTGACGATCCGCGTAATGCATTGATCTGTTTTGCCGTAACCATTTTGAATCGGCCGAGAATCTTCGATAACAGCATCCGCCGGCGTTCTGCAATGGGCATAGGTGGTAGGGGCGATTCATGAATCGCCCCTACGGGTTCACCAATCAAGACAACCCCATGCACGTGATTGGGCATGATCACGAATGCATCCAGTTCGATGCCTTCATAAAATTGCGGCAAATTATCCCACACTGTCTGAATGATCTGTCTCGTTCGGTTCACATGTATTTGCCCATCCACTACCTCACCAAACAAACATTTACGATCCCTTGTGCAGACCGTAAAGTAATAGGCCCCCGCCTGAGAATAATCATATCCTTGCAAACGAATCGACCTACGTTTATGTATGCCGCTGCCATTTGACTCCGTCGCCATTGCTTTCACAGATCCTCCACGTTGCCTTGGTCCAAATCGGGAATTCTGTAGGGGCGATTCACGAATCGCCTTACCCAATGGTCGCACCCAACGCCAGGTCAGAATGTAACTCCGATTTGTCTACTCGCGTCCTAGCACACTGAGAATCGCCTAAACAACGTTTCGAAGCCGTTGCAAAACAAAAAGACTGTCCTCGACGCTCTGCTAATGCTCTATTTCTCAATTTTCCATTCTCCATACAGTACAGCCCCTCTTGCACCCTACCCTGCGCCTGAGTTATTTGAATAGAGAAGAAAAGGAGCAAAAACCTATGGGTATACTCGAAAGAACCTACGGCAAAGATAACAACGTCACCATCAACGAAGTCTTGATCTCGTCGGACTCCCACGTCATCGAACCGGCGGGGCTGTGGCAACGAGAACTGCCGAAACAATTCAAGGACCGGGCTCCTGACTTCGGCGGCCAGCGTCCCAACGACACACCGGGCGGCGCCCAGGACAAGAACAAACGGGTCGCCGAAATGGCCGCTGACGGCGTCAGCGCTGAGGTACTCTACGCCACCCACGGCTTGAAGTGTTTGAGCCTCGAGGATCACGAGTTGGAGGCTGCCTGCGCACGAGTCTACAACGATTGGTTGATCGACTATTGCAGCGCCGCGCCTGACCGGCTCATCGGCATCGCCATGCTGTCGATGTACGACATTGACGGCGCGGTGAAAGAGATGGAGCGCTGCCGCGCGGCCGGGATGCGCGGCACCGTGATCTGGCAGGTGCCGCCGCCCGAACTGCCGTTCTCTTCGCCGCACTACGACAAGTTTTGGGCCGCGTCTCAGGATCTCAACATGCCGGTCAACCTGCATATCTTGAGCGGCCATGGCTACAGCCGCAGCCGTTCCTTCGGCCAGGGAGACACGCCCACCGGCATGACCGCCGAGCACAATAGCGTCAATATGAAACTGTTCCAGTCGGTCGATAGCCTTTACGACCTGATCTATTCCGGTGTGTTGGAACGCTTTCCTAAACTAAAAATAGTCCTGGTCGAAAACGAGCTCGGCTGGATTCCGTTCGTCTTGGAGCAGTGGGACTACTACTTCAAACGCCACGGCGCCAATCGCGCAGGCCTAGCGATCAAGAAGCTGCCGAGCGAATACTTCCACGGACAAATCTACACGACATTCTTCAACGACGCCGTCGGCGGCCACACGCTGACCTGGTGGGGTCAGGACAACTGCATGTGGTCCAACGACTTCCCTCACGGCAACTCGACCTGGCCCAAGTCGCGCGAGGTCATCGCCCGCGACCTGGGTACCCTGCCCGCAGGGGTACGCGCCAAGCTGGTGCGTGAAAACGTCGCGAAGTTGTATAACATTCCGGTGCCGACGCCGATTCAGTAGCCAGTCTAAAACGCCCGCTCGTCTCGCCCATAGCAACGCCTTGAGCGAGACGAGCCGGAGGCTCGGTCAATACCCACCCCTAGGCTCTTGCCATGCATTAACCGCGCGATAAGATTATCTTGCGAATCAATGAATTGTCATTTAATGCGAGAGTGGACGGCGAGATAATGATGATCTCCTGCCTTTGTTCAATTACCTGCGGCAATACCGCGTTGGTCCAGCCCCTCAACTGCGAAAGTCTTCCGCGCCTAAGTTCAATCGGTTTGCCGTGAGGCGTGCGCTGCGTCGCGCGCTCCCAGGCTTGGTAATGCTGCTCAAGTGCTTGCGCCGAGGTTGCGCCTTTTGCTGCAACCATGCGTTCGAGCGTTGCTAGCCAATGGCGGTAGTACGTTTCGCCGGTGTCGGGATCGCCGGCGGCCTGCGCTCTTTTGATCTCCTCGCCAAGCATCGCGGACCACTCAGGCCAGGCGAATAGACCCTTTTCGTGCAGCGCCAGCGCCATGGCAAAAGCATGGGCCTCCCAGGGCGCGCGGAAGACTGGTCCGGATGCGTCACGCGGGATGCCTGGAACGGCTTCCGCGGCGCGCCGGGCGGGTTCAGGTTCGATCAATGATTCAGACATGCTCGAGGTAAGGTTCAAAGGCTTCGATGGAGACTTTCAACTTCGGCTCCGCGTCGGCGCCCCAAAGCTCTTGAGCATCGAAGCGCACGGTGTAAAGCCACTGCGGATCGTCGCCTTTACCGGCGGCTACCGAATCGGGAAAGGCGTGAGTGCCATGCAAGCGCTCGACTACGCCGACGTGGCCGCGCGCGTAGCGTGGCAGACGCGTATGCGTCTGCGGGTGAATGTTCTTCGTGCGCACGCGGTCGCCGATTTTGAATCGAGCCGGTCCTTGGGCCGGCCGGTAAAACGAGCCGCGCTTGGTGACCTTATCCACATCGTCCAGTGTGAATGGCCCGCGCTTCACATTTTTCGCGGGACGCAAGGCCCGACCGGCGGCAACTTCGTCGGCGTCGATCAAACCGCGCTCGATGAGCAAGTTTTGATTACGCACAAACCATTTCTCGTAGTAGGGGCGGTTCAAATAGAACGACGGCGCCATCAACTCAATGGCATGCCTGCTGGTATCGATGGTCCAAGCGCGGAAGACGCCAATCGCGCGGCTCATCGCCAGCACCCGTCCCTCCCAGCGATGATGAAAAACCGGCTCGTTGGGCTCGGGCTCGACCTTACCGAAACCGTCCATGCCGCCCATGTCGTGGACGCCGTCCATCACGTCACCTCACTTGGGTTTTTTGGCAGACCGGTGCCGACCATGCTGTCGCGCGTAACCAACTTGGCAAGCTGCGCCTCGCTCCAGCCTTCGGTTCCGGCCGGACGCATGGGCACAACCAAATAGCGGGTCTCGGCCGTCGAATCCCAAACCCGGATCTCCGTCTCAACCGGCAGCGCGACGCCGAAATCCGCCAGCACCGCGCGGGGATCCTTCACGACGCGCGAGCGGTAGGCGAAGGACTTGTACCACATCGGCGGCAGGCCGAGAACGTCGGTGGGATAACAGGAACATAACGTGCACACGATCATATTGTGCAGCTGCGGTGTGTTCTCGATCGCCACCAGGTGCTCGCCCACGTGTCCCGCTTGGGCAAACGCATTGACCGCCTTGCTCGCGTCCTCTAGGAGCGACTGGCGAAAGGTAGGATCGCTCCACGCCCTGGCGATTACCTGAGCGCCGATATGCGGACCGATTTTGGTTTCGTAAAGCTCGACGATGCGATCGAGCGCCGTGGGTTCGATATATCCCTTATCGACGAGAATCGTTTCCAGCGCGCGCACCCGCAGCTCCATCTCGGAAAGATTGGAACCCTCATCGTGATCGTGATCGTGTTCAGCCATAGGCGAAATATAGCCAACGAAAGCCGCCGCGTCCACCAGAAAACGAAAGAGCGGATACGGCGGCCGATGCACGGTATGCCTATCCGACGCTTCCGGAATTTATCTCAGTGAAATACCCTTCCCCCATCCACCACAATCGCCTATCCAATCATGAAGTCACTTTCGGATGACCAGAGAAAAACCAGCGTGCCCGGCAGATCATCCGGCATCTGCAAGTAGCGGCGATTGATAAAACGCCCCTACAACGTCACCGTCTTCGGAGCATTTTGCCCTTTATGCTCAAAAGATCCTGGCACAGATGTTGATAATTTTGCGACTCTTTTCTTACTTCATCTCCGGGAAGACCGATTTGGCGGAAAGGACGGTCCCTGATGTGACCTCCGGTATTCTTGAAAGCAAAATAATTTCTCGGCTAATTGTTTGGTTCTTGCCCTAAACTATCCAAGCGTTGTATGATTATGATATTCGAACCATCCACGACCAGAACTTGTGCGTTAAACATGACCGATAAACAGTTGATCTCCCGCGTGCGAGTCGATCCCAGAATCTGCTCTGGCCGTCCTTACATTTACGGGACTCGAATACATATCGCGATCATTCTCGACGCGCTGTGCCAAGGCCTTGCTCCTGAAGAAGTCCTCGAACACTACCCCGATCTGGAGAGCGACGATCTCCGCGCCGCGGTCGCCTACGCCTGCAAGCTCGCTGAAGACAATGGCGGGTTGGCAGTGCTCAACCCGCAACGCGGTATCAAAGAGAGCTGTCAGCTAAGATGACATGAATCGCGCTGAGTTCTAACGAAACCGTCATCGCGATTGGCTCACTCAGACCGCAGAACTGACCGGGCGCCCATTCTACCGAGCCGACCAGCTCAAACCCGGGGCAATCGATAACCATGCGGTGATGTTCGCGGGCGCTGAAGATCTCCCGGATCTTTCCGTCAAATCGAAAGGGGCTCTCCCGGCCTGGCACAGCCGGCATGACGCGCACAGCGTTGGCGCGGATACAGAGATTTCCCGCGATCCCACAGAAAAATTCCCCGATACCGGTATCGCTAGCGCACCGATCACAACTCTAGTGGATTTTCCATCCGACGCTTCGACGATTGCCGTGAGGCGATTTTCGCAGCCGACTATTGCGGCCACCAGATCGTTTGCCGGACTGTTGAAAAACATCCTCCCGGCTGCCGAGTTTCATCAAGCGGCCGCGATCCAACAGAGGGATGCGTTGGCCGAGGGCGTACGCCTCACTGCGGTGCGGCTGTAGAGCCGGTAGATATCGTCCGTGACGTGTGCACCCTACGCCGACCCACGCTCGCCAAAGATCCAGTGCCGTTTCATGTGCGCGCCGTAGGTCAAACCGAAGCGGCGCTTGGCCACCTCGGTGATCACACTGACCGCTTCGTCGGCGGAATCGGTGACGGTGATCCGTTCAAGATCGATAGCGTCGATTGTCCGCGCCTTAACCAACCGCTCGGACATGAATTCGACCAACGGCGCCCAAAACTCCTTGCCCATCAGAACCAACGGAAACTCACGAATCTTCGCGTTCTGAATCAAGGTCGCGGTCTCAAAAATCTCATCCATGGTGCCAAAACCACCAGGGAAGGCGATGAACGCATAGGAGTATTTCACCAGCATGACTTTGCGCACGAAGAAATAACGGAAGGTAACCCAGTGGTCGAGATAAGGATTATGCTCCTGCTCCTGAGGCAGAACGATATTGCATCCGATGGAGCGGCCGCCAACATCTTTGGCGCCGCGATTGGCCGCCTCCATGATCCCCGGGCCGCCGCCGGTCATCACCGTGAAACCCGCGGTGGCCAGACCGGCGCCCACTTGGCGCGCCATGCGATAGTAAGGATTGACTTCGGTAAAGCGCGCCGAGCCGAACACGGTGACGCAGGGGCCGGCAAAATGGAGCGCGCGAAAGCCGCGGATAAACTCGCAAAAGATCCGCACCGCCAGCGCCACCTCGGTTAAGCGGCGCTGCGGCCCCTCGAGAAAGCGCACAACCTCCGGCGATCCGGGGGTAATGCCCCAACCATCGATCGCGACGATCTCATTGTTCTCATTCGACATCGGTTCACAACTCCTGCGTTAGCTGGACTTTTGACGGCCGATTCGCCAACGGCAAGCAACCGTCGAGTGACCTACTCCCACTCGATGGTGGCGGGCGGCTTGGAGGAAATATCGTAGACTACGCGGTTGACGCCGCGCACTTCATTGAGGATGCGGTTGGAGATCCGGCCGAGTAAATCGAACGGCAGCGCCACCCAGTTGGCGGTCATGCCATCCTGGCTGTCGACGACCCGCAGCGCCACGACATTCTCATAGCTGCGCTCGTCGCCGACCACGCCGACGGTTTTCACCGGCAGCAGCACGGCGAACGATTGCCAGACCTTGTCGTACAGCCCCGCCGCTGTGATCTCGTCAAGGACAATGACATCGGCGTCACGGAGAACCTTCAAGCGTTCCTCGGTGACTTCGCCGAGCACGCGAATCGCCAGTCCGGGTCCAGGGAACGGCTGGCGCTGGATCATCTCATGAGGTAGGCCGAGCTCTTTGCCGAGCACGCGCACTTCGTCTTTGAACAGTTCGCGCAATGGCTCGATCAGTTTGAACTTCATGTCAATCGGCAGGCCGCCGACATTGTGGTGCGACTTGATCGTCGCCGACGGCCCGAGTACCGACACCGATTCGATGACATCGGGATAGAGCGTGCCCTGGGCCAAAAACTCCATCTCGCCCAGCTTACGCGCTTCTTCTTCGAAAATTTGGATGAATTTGTAGCCGATCCGCTTGCGTTTCACTTCAGGGTCTTCGACGCCTTTGAGTTCCGAGAGAAACGGCTCGGTGGCGTCGGCATAGCGAAAGCTCGCGCCGAATCGTTCGGCAAATAAACTGCACACATGCTCGGCTTCGTTCTTACGCAAGAGCCCATTGTTGACGAACACGCAGATCAGCCGCTCGCCGATCGCGCGATGCACCAAGGTCGCCGCCACCGAAGAGTCGACGCCGCCGCTCAATGCGCAAAGCACCCGGCCATCGCCCACTTGCTGGCGAATTTTCCGCACCGCGCTTTCAATGAAATGCTCCATGGTCCATTCGGGCCGGTCGCCACAGATGCGAAAAACGAAATTATCGAGCACTTGGCGGCCGCGCTCGGTATGCGCCACCTCGGGATGAAACTGCAAACCGAAAAAGCGCCGCGTCGGATCGGCGAAGGAAGCGATCGGCGAGTTGTCGCTATGAGCCAGGATGTCCCAGCCCTTGGGGAAGCTCGTCATCTTGTCGCCATGACTCATCCACACCTGGGTGGTCTCGTGCTTGGAAAAACCGTGGAACAAATCGCTGTCGTTGTCGATGACCAGTTGCGCCGGCCCGTACTCGCGCCGATCGGCGCGCGCCGCGGCACCGCCGAAGTGGAGGTTGACAACACCCATGCCATAACAGATGCCGAGAAACGGCACCGGCAGCGCCAACAGCTCGGCGGAAACCCTTGGCGCGTCGTCTTGATAGACGCTCGCCGGTCCACCGGAAAGGATGATTCCTTTGGGATCGAGCGCGGTTATTTTCTCAAGCGCGACGTTGAATGGATGGATCTCGCAGTAGACCTTGGACTCGCGGATACGGCGGGCGATCAGTTGGGTGTACTGGGAGCCGAAATCGAGGACGACAATCATTCTATTCTATAATTGGGCGCTTCCTTGGTGATAAACACATCATGCACGTGGCCTTCGCGTAGCGCCGCCGAAGTGATCTGCATGAATTTAGCTTTGCTATGGAGCGCGCCGATCTCTATGCAGCCGAGATAGCCCATGCCGGCGCGCAAGCCGCCCACCAGTTGTAAAATATTTGACGACAGGGACCCCTTGTAAGGCACCCGGCCCTCGATGCCTTCCGGCACCAATTTGTTGGAATCCATCACATCGGCCTGGCCATAACGGTCGCGGCTGCCCTGCCCCATGGCGCCGATCGAACCCATGCCGCGGTAGGCTTTGTAGGTGCGTCCTTGATAAAGGATGGTTTCGCCGGGGCTCTCTTCGGTCCCTGCGAACAGGCTGCCGATCATCACCGAGTGCGCGCCGGCGGCTAATGCCTTGGTGATATCGCCGGAAAATTTAATCCCGCCGTCGGCGATTATGGCAACGTTATGCTTTGCCGCAGCCTTGGCACAACTGCCGATGGCGGTGATCTGCGGCACGCCGACACCCGAGACGATCCGCGTCGTGCAAATCGATCCGGGACCGACGCCGACCTTGACCACGTTGACACCGGCTTCGATCAATGCGCTCGTGCCCTCGCCGGTAGCGACGTTGCCGGCGGCGATGTCGAGATCGGCATAACGCCGGCGAATTTGGCCGACGACATCGAGGACATTTTTCGAATGGCCATGGGCCGTGTCCACCGCGATCAAATCGACGCCCGCGCGCACCAGCCCTTCCACCCGCGGTTCCCAATCGCTGATGCCCACCGCCGCGCCGACGCGCAGCCTGCCGCGTAGGTCTTTGCAGGCACCGGGATATTGAATGGTCTTCTGGATGTCTTTGACGGTGATCAGCCCCTTGAGTTCGAAATTGTCGTCGACGACGAGCAGCTTTTCGATGCGATGGCGGTGCAGCAATTCTTTGGCGGTCTCGAGATCGACGCCCGGCCGCACCGTCACCAAATTATCCTTGGTCATCACCTCGGAGACCTTGCGGTCGAGGCGGCGCTCGAAACGCAAATCGCGATTGGTCAGAATGCCGACCAGCTTGCCGTTCTTAGTCACCGGCAGACCTGAGATGCCGTACTGAGTCATGATCTCCTGGGCGTCGGAGATCTTTTGATCCGGCGCAATGGTGATCGGATCGCTGATCATGCCGCTCTCGAATTTTTTGACTTTCTCGACCTCCGCCGCCTGAGCCCAAACCGAAAGGTTGCGGTGAATAATGCCGAGCCCGCCCTCCTGGGCCATGCCGATGGCGACCTTGGATTCGGTCACCGTATCCATCGCCGCGCTGACCAGCGGGATACTGAGGCGGATGCGATCGGTCAGGCGGGTCGACACATCGATATCTTTCGGCAGCACCGCCGACTCGGCGGGGATCAGCAAGACATCGTCGAAAGTTAGACCAACGGGCAGGACTTCCTGCTCTAACATGGGTCACCTCCGCGCCGAAGTAAAAAAAAACCCAGACCTGGGCCTGGGTTGAGGACGCACACCGATTGTTTCAAAGCAAACATGAAGTCTTATACCAAGAAATATTTTTCACGGCAAGAACAGCCAAGATTGAGCCACTGTCATCGATATGGTAGCTAGAGACACAGAACATGCCGCTTTACGAATACGAATGCACCAATGGCCATCGCTTCGAAGCTCTCCAGAAGGTCTCCGAAAAGCCGCTCAATAAGTGCGACAAGTGCCGCGCCGGCGCCAAACGAGCGGTATCGCAGACCACCTTGCTACACAATCACGGCGTCCATGTCTTCGACCGGGTCACCGGCGACGATGTCCTGCGCGGCCGGCCGTCATCCTTGAAGTCCTTCAAGAAAGACAAGTTCTAGCGCACTCGGCAAAAACAGCAGCGCAGCTAGCATGGCCCATCCGGTCATTTTCCATTCTCAATTATCAATTATCAATCCGTTTGTGCTCGAGAGCCGCCTTTGTTAGCGTACGGCACCTTCACAACCGGATATGCTCGCCAAGGTCAACAGCGCCGCTCTTTATGGTATCGATGCACTCCGCGTCGAGGTCGAGATCGATCTCGCCTCCGGCTTGCCGCAACTAGCGACTGTCGGCTTACCCGAAGGCGCGGTCAAGGAAAGCAAGGACCGCATCCGCGCCGCGGTTAAAAATTGCGGCTACACCTTTCCCGCCAAGCGCATCACCATCAACCTCGCGCCTGCCGACATCAAAAAAGAAGGCTCCGCCTACGACCTGCCGATGGCCATCGGTATACTCGCCGCCGAGGGCACCTTAGATAAAACTCTCCTCGACTCATATTTTCTCATCGGCGAGCTTTCCCTCGACGGTACCGTCAAACCGGTGCGCGGCGCGCTGTCGATCGCCATCGCCGCCAAAAAAGAAAAATTTCGCGGGCTGATACTCCCCGAACAAAACGCCTCGGAAGCCGCTGTGGTAAGCGATCTCGAAGTGCTGGGCGTGCGCGACTTGCCGCAGGTGGTCGAATTTTTGAATGGCACCGGAACCATCATCCCCACCGGCGCCAACCTCGACGATCTGTTCAGCCAGCACTCTCAATACAACGCCGACTTCAACGACGTCAAAGGTCAGCAACATGTCAAACGCGCCCTGGAAGTCGCCGCCGCCGGGGGTCACAACGTCATCCTGGTGGGTCCGCCCGGCTCAGGCAAAACCATGCTGGCCAAACGGCTGCCGACCATTCTCCCCGATCTGACATTGGCCGAGGCTCTGGAGACTACCAAGATCCACAGCGTCATGGGCACCCTCGGCGGCCAAGCGATCATCGCCACCCGGCCGTTCCGCTCGCCGCACCACACGATCTCCGATGCGGGCCTTGTCGGCGGCGGCACGGTGCCGAGACCGGGTGAAGTCTCGCTCGCCCACAATGGCGTCTTGTTCCTCGACGAACTGCCGGAGTTTCGTCGGAATGTCCTGGAAGTCATGCGCCAGCCTTTGGAAGACGGTAGCATCACCGTGTCGCGCGCCATGGGTTCGATCAACTATCCCGCAAGCTTCATGCTGGTCGCGGCGATGAACCCCTGCGTCTGTGGATTCTTCACCGACCCACAGAAGGAATGCATTTGTACGCCGCTGCAAATCCAGCGCTACCGCTCGAAAGTCTCCGGCCCGCTCTTGGACCGCATCGACATCCAAGTCGAAGTCCCCGGCCTGCGCTATCAGGAGCTCGCCAGCAAAGATGCCGGCGAATCGTCGAACGTCATTCGCCAGCGCGTCAACGACGCGCGCAAGATTCAACTACAGCGCTTCGACAAAACCAAGCTCCACAGCAACGCCCAGATGGGCGCCAAGGAGATCAAACGCTACTGCGCGGTGAAAGAAGATGCCGAGAAGTTACTGGAAACCGCGATCAACAAACTCGGCTTGAGCGCGCGCGCCTATAGTCGAGTCTTGAAAGTCGGACGAACCATTGCCGATTTAGCCGGCGCAGAAATTATCGAATCGTCGCACATCGCCGAGGCGATTCAGTATCGGAGTTTGGATCGGAGCATGTAATCGCCCCTCGTGCGGTACCGCGGATCGCTAGCTGTCTGACACGGATTCGGTAACGACCAAAAATTTGAGCATTTGGTCAACAGCCACCTGCAGATCTCCGTAGTAAAAGAGCGTAACTTTTGTCAGCACATCATCAGGTAGTTCGTTCAATTGCTGGCGTGCGCTGGTAGGTAGGAGGACGCGGGACGCGCCGTTTTTCGCAGAAAATCGCGATTGGCGCCTTCTGACCCCTCTCCTGCTAAAGTTATTGGACACCGTGTCGCCAGCGCTGCGATGGCATCGTCCGTCTCCGTTCTTGCCGGCTGCATCGACAGCTTTACGCTGTCGTCGGCAAATGCCCAGCGCCCGAGCCAGGAGTTTTTTTCCGCGTTAGTTTGTTGGCTCGCGACTTGCCAAAAGAGCTCCCAGTTTATTTCCGCTGTCTTCATGGCCGCTCCGTTATCGACTATTGCCAGCGTTCTTCCGCCAGCGCCCTGGCGTATCTGCCGTAACCGTTGCGGAGATAGCGCAGGCGGCGCTGAAACCAGGTGCCCCGTGGCCAATGCCAATTCTGCGCGGGGAGTGCTTCGCCGTCATAGCTGGCGTTATTCACCCTGCTCTGACGAAAGATTATTTCCCATGAATTCATGATCCTGTCCCCTCTCTATTAGCCTTCTTTGTGTTTTCCGCGTCCGAGCCATCTCCGGCGCGAAGTTAACTGGCCAGCCGTTTTTCATCCGGAGCGCCACTGGCAGACGGTTTTTGCCGATGCTTTTCTTGCCAGCGCAACAGCCCGCGGCGCACATACTCAGGGTTAAAGCCAAGCGATTCGCAGACATTGTCAAAGGAAAACATCCATTCGCCGCCCGGCGTTGTGATCCACTGTTCAGCTTCGTCGAACAACCGCTGGTTTTTACTGCGCTGAGAAAACAGATTGTCCTGGAAGCTAATGATCGCATCCTCTAAGACCGCCAGCAGGAGCCGTTTTTCCGGCTCAAGCCGGGTTTTTCTCCGCAGGGTGTCAAAGTATTGGGCCGACAGCAGCGTGTCCGGCTGAAAAAGCGAGGTGATCTTTTCGTCGCCCCTGGAAGCGGTTGCATTCTCCGTGTTCCCTGACTTTGCCAGCTTTGGTTCCATGATCACTTCCTCCTAATTGTTCTCGCCAACCTGAGCATCGATGGCCTGTGTGATCAGTTCCTTGCGCGCTGCACCGACCATGCGCTGTTTTTCCTCGCCGTCGCGAAACAGTATCAGCGTCGGTATCGCCTGCACCCGATAGCGCTCGACAAGTTGCGGATTATCATCGACGTTGAGTTTCATGAATTGCGCCGTGCCGGCGTACTGTTGGGCGAGCTCATCGACGATCGGCGCGAGGGCACGGCACGGTCCGCACCATTGGGCCCAAAAATCCACCAGCACCGGTTTTTTTGAATTCAGCACCGCCTCGGTAAAATTCCCATCGTTCACTTCTTGAACAAATTCTCTCATGGTTTTTCTCCTCCGCTGATCTCTTCGACAATCGCTTTGGTCATGCACCCTTCAGCCGCCAGGACGGCTCCCCGTTGACGCATCTCCGCCAAGCAGTTGTCTTCCCGCGCCGTCGATGAAACGTCACCTGCTTCAACACCACGCTGATCTGGCGCCCGTCGCTTTCCGCCCGCTGCCAGCAATCGCGCAATTCCTGCACCCAGGGACCGGCAAGCCGGCCCTCGAGTTCAAGGGCCGCGCGCTCGCCTTCGATATCGACCGTGATTTTAAGCATAAGCTGGACAACGAGCTTTATATGGCCTCGCCGTTAACCACCGCGACGAATACACCTTCAAGCTCTTGTCCTCCCTCGAGCAGTCCCCGGTCGACAACCAACCTCTCGATGCCGAACCGATCGAACCAGTTAACCACAACAAGCGCGCCGCCGCTGTCGAACACTTCGAGATAATCCACCGGTCTTGGCGTCGTCGGATCGTCATAAATCGCGATCGCACCCACGGTCTGACCGTGCGCCGTTAGCGGCGAGAACGAGACCATAGTAAATGTGACCTGCGGCAGCCCCGCCTCCAGCCTGGCGTAGCGCGGCTGCGCCCTGCTGTCGGCATCTTGCGCTCCAGCGCCGGCGATCCACCCGAACAGAATGAAACCGCCGATCACCCCTGCGGCAATGAAGGCTCGCAAATAGTTGTTAGGTTTTAATGACATCGTCCGATCCTCCCGTTTCTTGCCCTCTCAGTTCCAGGTAACCTGCCGATGAATGACAATTTCCTCGCCGATCTCGTCTATCTCAATGATTGGCTCGCACCAACAAAAATTTGAATCTACGTGAATGAGTCCGGCAAGCATCGCCACAGGCGCTGCTGCGAGATCAAACCATCTTTTATCAATTTCCATCACATCGTCTCCTTGGCAGCCACTTCGCCTTGCCGATCAATTTTAAAGATGTGAGCGAACCAGTTTAATCGCCGTTCTGATTCGGGTTGCCGACCATTCGATCGCCGTCCCGGCTAGCGCCGGTTCGAATCCCTGGGTTAGTACCCGGGCAAACAGATTACTCCCGCCTATAAGCAACAACGCGACAACAATACTCTCGAACTTCATCGGTCTAACCGCCTTCCCAGTTTCGTTAAAACCGATAATGGCAAGGCGCGTGCCAGCAACGTCCTGTGGTGCTTACGCGATGTAAATGTTTGGAACTACGAGAGTTAAGTGCCGTGCACATTTCAGCTTCGAGATTGGCGCCGAAATAAATGTGACGACCGGTCGGCACGCGCCGAAATGTTGGCTTGATCAGAGCGGGTGAAGGAGAGTCTTCGATAAGGCTTTGTCTGAACGGCTAATGATGGGGAAACTCGTCTGGGCCCGGCGAGCTGCGAGGCAACCGTGCCGGCTACGCTCAGACTTCAGCTGCGTTCAGTGACGACGGTGATAATGCGTGAACTCGCTGTCGACAGCGATGTACGACTTTCAGAGGGGAGAGAAACATTCATCGACAATCTCGATCAATTTTTGCCATGGAACCGAATAGGGTCAATATTCGGTCGAGGAATCTCACTGCGACCAGCGCGGTTCTGCCGCCCGACAATCTTTAACCGAGCCGCAATACCCGGTCGGCGTCGTGGGTCATGGCGCTGACAATCTTCCAGTCGTTGTCGATTTTGCGCCAGACGTAGGTCTCGCCAAGCCGTTCAAGCTCGTGCCCGTCCGCATGGTAGCGAACCCTTTGCACACTCACCACAGCGATGTTGGCGCTCATCTGATTCACATGCAGCTCGCCTATTTCACTGCGTAAAAACCCGCGCGCCTGGAGGCTTTCCATTAGCTCGGCGATAAACGCCGCCACTTCTTGCGCATCCGCCATCATGCGGACGCCCTGAGCGGAGATAAACAAACACGGGGCGTCGCAATAAGAAACTACGCCGTCCGGCTTTAGCCTCTGGAACGATGCCACGTAATTCCGAAAGGTTTGGGCAATCGCCTCTTCATCTCGCGCCATAGCAACACTCCTCAGGAAATTCGCGGTCAACGCAGTTAGCTTCGCGCTTCCCGGCGGTACGCGCATCGGTCGCAAACGCCGAGCTGAGCCGGCCCGGCTGTACAGGATCGGGGCAACGGCTCTGCCACATCGTTTGAGTATCCAAACAAACGAGCAACACTACTCGCACTGGGTTACGTTGAGGAGATCTCCCGCCTCAGCGCAAGTTAGCCCATACTCTTGCATCAGTAATGTCGCCGCATCTTTGAGACGGTTCTCAAGCAAAGCTTGTCTGGCCTTGGCGGAAATGGTTTGTCCGGCGATCAGCAATGGCACGAGTGAAAATTTCATATTATCTGTCCTTTTTTCTTCTTGTCATCCGACGGTTACGAGTTAGCGAATCACTTCGCCCGCGCTCACACCACCCCGCCGCCGGCTTGGATATTTTCCCCGGTTATCCACCGTGATGCCCCGCTCGCCAGAAAGGCGGAGACATCCGCGACTTCCTGCGGCGTGCCGACGCGATTGAACGGCGACAAACTCGCGCCGAAAGCGCGGTACTCTTCCGGCAGCATGTCGGTATCGGTAAATCCCGGCGAGAGAACGTTTACCGTAACATTGCGCGGGCCGAGTTCGAGTGCCAGCGAGCGAGCAAACTGCTCGATGGCTCCTTTGCTGCCAAGATAGAGCGACATATTGGCAAAATGCATTTTGGTTCCGGCGCTGGACACGACGACAATGCGACCGCCGTCACGCACCCGGCGGGCGGCTTCCTGCAAGGTGAAAAACACCCCTTTGGTATTGACGTCGAAAATGTAATCGTAATCCGCCTCGGTGTTATCGATCAGCGGTTTTGAGATATGGACACCGGCGTTGGCGACGACGATATCGAGTCTGCCCATCGCCTTCTCGGCTTCGCTGAACAATCGGCGCACCTCCGCGGGTTTGGCAACATCGGCCTGGATGGCGACGGCCTCGCCGCCCTGCGCCTTGATGGCACTGACAATCGCCTGCGCCGGTTGCTGATTGCGCGTATAGTTGATAACTACACTCGCGCCATCGGCGGCGAGTTTTTCAGCGATGGCTTTGCCGATGCCTCGCGAGCCGCCGGTAACCAGCGCGGTTTTTCCTTCAAGCGGGAGCGACATAAATGACTCCTCCTTATTGAATCCTGATTTTGGCCACCGCTTGCCAATGATCAATGCAGACTGGGCCATATACCAGCTTGTTCTAACAAGGATTGTGCCAACAACGGGCAGTGCCGGAAAAGACAACTAAATTCTTTACCCGAAAGATATTAAGCGATCGTTGGCAGCGAGTGTGACGAGAAGTTTGTGACGAGTTATCGGCAGGCGCCGAAATACAGGCGTCAGATGGGACGGGTGATGCCGAGCTTTCTCATGCGCGATTGCAGCGTGGTCCGCTTCATGCCCAACCGATGGGCGGCACCGGCAGCTCCGCCGATCACCCATTTGCTCTCACTGAGGGCGCGAACGATATGTTCCCGCTCGGCGTTCTCGAGGGTGGCGAAACCATTCGCGGCAGCGATCGAGTGGCCGTTGGTTCGTTGTTTCAGTTCGGCAAGCGGAATTTGCAGCTCCGCCCCGCGCGAAAGAATAACCGCGCGTTCGATAAAATTTTCCAACTCGCGGACGTTGCCGGGCCAGTGATATTCCGACAGCGCGGCCATCGCCTTGACCGGAACGTTGTCGATCGGTCGTTTCATCCGCCTGGCATACTTTTGCGCGAAGTAGCGCACCAGCAAGGGGATGTCCTCGCGCCGCTCGCGCAGCGGCGGGATCGTCACCGGAAACACATTCAGGCGATAATAAAGGTCGGCGCGGAATTGGCCGTCCGCGACCTTTTGCGTGAGGTCAGCATTGGTCGCGGCCACCAGGCGAACATCCACATGGACGGTGCGCGAGCTGCCTAACCGTTCGAATTCGTGCTCCTGCAAAACCCGCAGGAGCTTGGGCTGCAATTCGAGCGGAATATCGCCGACCTCGTCAAGAAACAGCGTGCCGCGATGGGCCAGCTCGAAGCGGCCGACGCGTTGCGCAATGGCGCCGGTGAACGCGCCCTTTTCATGGCCGAACAGTTCGCTCTCTAGGAGCCCGGTCGGGATGGCGGCGCAGTTGACCTTGACCAGGGTACGCTCGTGGCGGCTGCTAAGATGATGAATCGCGCGAGCGATCAACTCCTTTCCCGTGCCGGTTTCGCCTTGCACCAGGATCGTCGAATCGGTCGGCGCGACGGTCTGAAGTTGATCCAGAACTCTTCTCAACGCCGGCACTCTCGCCGACGATCTCTTCGAAGTTGTATTCGGTGCGGATCTCGTCTTGCAAATACAGCTTCTCTTCGCGTCAGCTTGTTCGCCCGCTCGACGACCTGGCGAAACGCCAGCGAGTTTTCCACGGCGATGGCGATCTGATTGGCGACATGTCTGCAGCAGCCGTGCGTCCTTCTCAGGAAAAACTTCGTCCGTTTGGCTCGCCACCACCAGAGTTCCCAAGGGCCGGTCATGGGAGACCAGTGGCAGGCAGTAGGCCGACTTGAGACCCTCGGCGAGTATGCGTCGAGCAATGTCCGAACCGAACTGCTCGATGTCGCTGCGCGTGATGAAAACCGGTTGGCGGGTTTGTATCGCCCGTCCCGTGGGCGATCCTTCGACGGGGACGGAGAGCCCCTCCTGGAGCATTCCCTTGCTCACCGGAAAATCTAACGCATGAATTTGCAAGGTTTGGGATTCCGCGTCGTAGAGCGAGAGGCTGGCATACTCGTGCGGCACCAGGTGGCGCAGCGAATCGGAAACCGCCTTGAGCAGCTCGTGTAAATCGAGCACCGAAACAACCGTGTTGTTGACATCGAGCAGGAGACTCAAGCGATCGCGTTCGTCCTCGAGTTGCTTGTGAACCGATTGAGCTTCGGCAAAGTTACGCGCATTATCCATCGCCACGGCGACTTGCCGGGCCACCTGCTGCAGAAACGCGACATCGGCCTCAGTGTAGGCGGCTTCATGCCTGCTGCCAAAAGCCAGCGCCCCTAAATTTCTTAACGCCGTGGTAGCCGGAACAATACAAAGCGATTGCACGCCCCGGTCGCTCAGCCAGCGTGATAATTCTGGAAACTTGGTGTCCTCGGCCAGACGGGAAACCACCCAGGGCTGTTGTGTCTGCCAGACCCAGCTACCTGGAGCCTCCATCGGACACTCTCCCGGAGCACAGCTGTAAGCCGGATCGGGGGTCTCGAAAACATGGGACTTCAACGCCTTGCGGTCGGGCTCGTAGAGCAGCAAGTTAGCAAAATCGAACTGCACGACGCGATGCAGCCGCGGCGCGAGTTCGCTAAAAAGCTCGTCCAGTTCCCGGTTCGACGCGAGCGCTTCGGAAATTTCCAGAAGCGCTTGATACTGGCTGTGCAAATGATCCATCGGCGGCGGTTCCACTGCATCGTCCTCGACATCCGCAAGATTATACGTCGATTGCCCGCCAATCAAGATTAGCAGTTACCCGGTCTTTTTCGCGGCGCTGATCCGGCGAGCTGATTGCGATCGTCAATGCCAATTGCACCGGCCTTTCAGGGCAAGTGGAGCGTCGGAGAAAAACTCAAAGGCGGGATCGAAAACATTGGCGCGTTGGATTTCACGGTTGACAACGGCTAGGCGAGTCAACTCGCCGTTCAGGCGCTCACCCAGAGTTAAACAAACGCAACTTCCCTGCCGTGCCTTCTTGGGTAAACTTATAGAAATGCCAGTGGGTCACGCAACGGTTCATGAATTGCGCGAAACCGATGATATCTGCGCGCACCTTAAGACTGCGTTGAAAGAAGTTTTTTAAATATACCGCGCCGACGGTGGTCAAGCTGCGCTCTTTGATCAGGGCGAGCACGAGAGTCTTCAGCAATAGCAGCCCGTAAACGAGCGTCGGCAACGCCTTGCCTTCGTTGGCGCGGATGCTAATCTCGGCGCGCCGCTGTTTGAAGTCGGGATAGGCAGTGATCTGAAAATAGCGATCGAAGAAAGCCTGTGGATCGTACAGCCGTTTGAGCAGTTGCCAGTAGCCCTGCTGCAGTTCCTGCGGCGTCATCTGCGCAGGCACGATGTTGCAATTGGGGTCGTCGAGCCGCAGGCGTCCGGCCTTCTCCAGCCGCTCATAGAGCGGCGTCTTGGGCACCGCGGTGAGCATGCCGACCATCGCTAAAAGAATCCCGTTGTCCTGAATGAAGCGATACTGATCTTCAAAAATAGTCGCGTCGTCGTTGTCGAAACCGACGATGAAGCCGGCGCTCACTTCCATCCCGGCGTTGCGAATCCGCGCGAGCTTGGCCTGGAGCGAATCGCCTCGGATGTTTTGATATTTCTTGGTCTCGTTGAGCGAGGCTTCCCGCGGGGTTTCGATGCCGATAAACACCGAGCGGAAGTTCGCCTGGTAGAGCAGGTCGAGCAACTCGGCATCGTCGGCCAAATTGACGCTCGCCTCGGTGGTCAAGCGCAGCGGATAGCCATGCTTCTGCTGCCAAGGAATGATCAACCGGAGCAACGCCTTGGCGTCTTTCTTATTGCCGATGAAATTGTCATCGACGATAAAGCATGAGTAAAAACCGACCCGGCGCATTTCATCGAGTTCTTCGATGACTTGCTCGGGCCGCTTGGTGCGCGGACGGCGGCCGAAAGTGACGATGATATCGCAGAACTCGCACTGAAACGGACAACCGCGGGAGAATTGCAGCGCCCCCGAAGCATAACGATCGACCTTGAGCAGGTCGTAGCGCGACTTGGGGACGTTGCGCATATCCGTCGGATTCTCTTGCTTATAAAGCGTCCGGTAGGCGCGCCCCTCGGCAAAGCACTGGACAAATTCCGGCCAGGTCTCATCGGCCTCGCCGGTGAACAGGACATCGCAGAGATTATCGAAATACCTCTCATCCACCGACGCGTAAGCGCCGCCAACCACGGTGAACAGCTTCATCGCGCGCAGCTTCTCGAGGATCTGCCGCATGCGCTCCTTTTGCACGTTCATCCCGGTGACAGCGACAATGTCGAAATCGCCTAGCTCCGGCCAAACAATCTCCTCGACATTTTCATCGAGTAAACGGACGTCGTGGTCCGGCACCAGCCCGGCGAGATAAGGCAGCGCGCCGGTGATCATCGACGACTTCTTGCTTCCGGGATAAAGCGGCAAGGCATATTCAAACCCCCAGTAGGAGGGTTCGAATTGGGGATTGATGATGCAAATCTTCAGTCGTTTAGCCATGGTCAATTCAGCACAATCGATTCGGCCCGAGAATCGCCTCTTTGCGCCAACCGTTACGCGTCAGCGCCCACAACTGTAACTCTTAAAAGCAAAACTTCGTTGTTATCCAAATCGACAAGTCGGACGGAGATACTGCTGGGCTTACCGAATCGCAGCGAAACTCCCTGGCGAGAGCATGCAGGAGGCCGCCCCCGAAAACAAGTAACCGGACGACGAAATCCAACTGGCGGATCATAAACTAGAGCGAAAGAATCAGTCAACAACCGCCGCGCTAATTCTACAGCGGTTGGGCTGGCATGTTTGCCAGTTCCAAAAGTGTAACTTACCGCCCGCCCCGGCTGCGCTCAGACGGCCACCTTGCTGCGCATCGTGACAAACTCCTCCGCGGCGGACGGGTGGATGCCGATGGTCATATCGAATTGCGCTTTCGTCGCGCCGCAGTTAAGCGCGATGGCGAGCCCTTGGGTAATCTCGCCGGCGTCGGCGCCGACCATGTGGCAACCGAGGACTTTGTCGGTGGTTTGATCGACGACCAGTTTCATCATGGTACGCTCATCGCGGCCGGTGAGCGTGTGTTTGAGCGGCTTGAAGGTACTCCGGTAGATGTCGACTTGATGGCCGCGCTCTATCGCCTCCGCTTCGGTGAGTCCGACGGTGCCGCAACTGGGCGTGCTGAACACCGCGGTCGGGACATTCAAATAGCACGGCATGGTGGGCTGATTGTTGAACAAAGTGTTGGCCAACGCCATCCCTTCGGCGATGGCAACCGGCGTGAGCATCATCCGGTCGGTGCAGTCGCCAATGGCGTAGACGCTGTCGACCGTGGATTTCGAATATTCGTCAACTATCACCGCGCCGTTTACTTTTAGTTTGACGCCGGCTTTTTCCAAACCGAGATCCGGCGTCTTGGAGCCGCGTCCGGTGGCAAAGAGGATCTGATCGGCTTCCAATATGTTGCCATCGGTCAGCGTCGCTTTCAGAACCGCGCCGCTTTTTTCAATATTAGTAATGCGGCTTTTGAACCTGAGATCAATGCCGCGCTTGCGCATCTCGTCGGCCAAAGTTTTGCGAATGTCATCGTCGAAGCCGCGCAGAAATTGCTCGCCGCGGTAAATCTGCGTGGTCTGCGCCCCGAGACCGTGAAAGATGCCGGCAAACTCCACGCCAATGTAACCGCCGCCAACGACGATGACTCGCTCCGGCAGCGACGGCAGGTAAAAAGCTTCGTTGGAGGTAATTGCATACTCGGAGCCGGGGAACTTCGGCACCGTCGGCCAGCTACCGACGGCGACGAGAATATATTTCGCCGTGATCCGCTTGCCATCGACGGCAACGGTATGGGCATCGACCACCTCGGCGTGGCCTTCAAACAGTGTCACCCCGGCGTCAGCGAGAATCTTCCGGTAGATGCCGTTCAGCCGGATAATCTCTTTGTTTTTATTCTCGATGAGCTTGGCCCAATCGAACCGCCTCTCCCCCACCGTCCAGCCGTAGCCGTGGAGATCGTCGAAGTCTTCGCCGTAATGAGAAGCATAGACCAGGAGTTTTTTCGGGATGCAGCCGACGTTGACACAGGTGCCGCCGAGATAGCGCTCTTCGGCCACCGCTACCTTGGCGCCGAAGGATGCCGACATGCGGCTGGCGCGCACGCCGCCGGAACCGGCGCCGATGGTAAATAGATCGTAATCGAATTGAGCCATGAGAGTTTGCCTTTTCAAGTTAGATGTCGTGGGATCATAAAAGGTAGCGGCAGAATCCTCAACAGGCGAACGCGAATAGGACGACGGACACTCACCACGAAGGACACGAACTTCGGAGTGTTCGAATTCCGCCCTTGGACCAATCCCGATTCTTTTTTGAGCCCCTTGCGTTCATTGCAGCCATTCCTCAATTCGGTTGCGGCTGCCGCCGATTTAGGAAACAATGGACGGCAATTCCCTCATGAGCAAATCTTCCGCACCGCCGTTGTCACAATCCACCACGCACGCGCTCTCCGGCAGCCAGCGCGTGGCGCAGTCGCTGAGCGCGCTCAAGCACCGCAACTACCGGCTCTACTGGTTCGGCCAGTTGGCCTCGGTGCTGGCGCAAAACATGGAAGCGGTGGCGCAAAGTTGGTTGGTCCTGGAGCTGACAAATTCTCCCCTGATGCTTGGACTCACCGGCTTGACCTTTACGATCCCGACAGTCGCCTTGACTCTCCTCGGCGGCGCCGTCGCCGATCGCGCCGACCGCCGTCGCATCATGATCTGGGCGCAGGTGGGTTCGGCATTGGTCTTTCTGATTCTCACAGCGCTCGTCATGCTCAAGTGGGTCGCCCTCTGGCATGTCATGGTATTGGCGTTTCTCACCGGCTGCGTGCGCGCATTCGACCGGCCGAGCCGGATGGCGCTCTTACCCCAAATGGTTCCCAAGGAAGACATCCCCAACGCCGTCGCCATCGGCGGCACCATCTGGCAGTTGAACAAGCTGGTCGGCCCGGCGGTCGCCGGCATGCTGATTTACTTGGTCGGCATCGGACCGACTTATTTTGTCTGTTTCCTCGCTTCGGCCGTGGCCATCGGGCTGTGGCTCGCCATCCATCTCGCCGGCAAGCCGGCGGCGTCAAACTCCCGCGGCCTGCTCAAAGATATGACCGAAGGGCTGAGCTTCATTCGTCAAAATGAAATCTATTGGGTGTTCATCGGCATGACGTTTTTCAACAGCGTGTTCGGCATGTCCTACGTCATCATGATGCCGGTGTTTGCCCGCAACGTGCTCCATGTCGGCTCCCAGGGGTTCGGCTTCCTCCAAAGTGCCGGCGGCGGCGGCGCCCTGGCCGGAGTCCTGCTCGCCGCCTACTTGAGCCACTTCCCCGGCAAAGGCTTGCAGGCGATCAATGGCGCGGTGGTGTTCGGTGTCACCTTGATCTTGTTCGCCATGTCGAGTTGGTTTCCGCTCTCCCTCGTCGCCGCCTTCGCCCTGGGCATGGCCGGGCAGTTCTACATGACGACGATCCACGCCATCTTGCAGATGAACTTACCCAACGAATTGCGCGGCCGGGTCATGGGTATTCATGGATTGGCCTGGGAGCTCATGCCCATCGGCGGCTTGATCGCCGGCGCCATCGCCGAATTCGCCGGCGCGCCGATCGCGGTGGCCTTCGGCGGTCTGATGGTCGGCGGCATGGCATTTGTCATCGCCGTGGCGATGCCGACCATCCGACGCTTGCAACAGTAGATTTGCATAATGGACTGAATTTGCTGTGGAGAGGTTTTCACCACGAAGTGAATCATGATCTTACGCACGGCTACAGAGCGTGAAAATGGTTCGCATTCCTAGAAGTTGCTTCCCTTTTCGATTCGTCATTCCCGCGCAGGCGGAATCCAGGTGACGGACAGAGTCCGTCATACCGTTGAAAACGGTATCCAGGTGGATGATGGGCTGGATGCCGCCTGCGCCGGCATGGCGGGCCGGATGCTTCATTGTGCATATCATCCCCTCAGATGTATTTTCTAAGGAGGCATGAAGAGCACGAAGGTTTCGTAAGGGCGGGTTTTAAACCCGCCCTTCCTACTGGGAGCCTAAAAATTAAATAATCTAAGCAGCGCCCATGCCTGACAAGAAAGCCAAGAAAAAATCCGCCGGTCCGCGCAAGCGGCGCAAGCTCGCCGGCAAGTCGACTGGGTTGGGTGCCAAAGAAGTTCTTTCGGCCACGCCGCCCAATAGCGTCGCCGCACTGCAAGATGCCATCGACCAAGACGGCGGCACCGTTCTAACCACTTACCGCGAACCGTTCGGCGATCACTGGCTCATCATCGCCGCTCTGCCCATCGACCAGGTCGAACCGACGCCGTACCAACGCAACCTATCCGATACCCACGCGCGCAAGCTCGAAAGCGTCATCGCCAGGCTCGGCCGTTTTCTCGACCCCATCGTCACCGTGCGTAAAGAAGTCAAAGACAGCCCGACGCGCTACTGGACACCCAACGGCAATCATCGCTTGCAGGCGATGAAAACCCTCGGCGCCAAGACCGTCATCGCCATCGTCGTCCCCGAAGCGGCGACCGCCTATCAGATTCTCGCGTTGAACACGGAGAAGGCGCACAACCTGCGCGAGCGCGCCCTGGAAGTCATCCGCATGTACCAGGAGCTGGCGACATTGGACGACGCCAGCGAAGAAAGCTACGCGCTGGAGTTCGAGGAAGCCGCGCTGATCACCCTCGGCCTGTGCTATCTTGAAAACGGCCGCTTCAGCGGCGGCGCCTATCATCCGATCCTGCGACGCTCGGATCAGTTTCTAAAAAAATCTCTTGTCTCGGCCATCGAGATTCGCCGTGCGCGGGCCAAAGCTTTGATGGATCTCGATAAAACTGTCATCGAAAAAGTCGAAGCGCTCAAAGCCAAAGGTTTGACCAGTCCGTACCTCAAAAGCTTCGTGGTCGCGCGCATCAACCCGATCCGCTTTCGCCCCAAGGACGCAGCGCCGCTGGGTTTCGATGAAGTATTGGAACGGATGACCAACGCCGCCGAAAAGATGAATGTCGACAAGATCAAAGTCGAAGACTTGGCGAAGTCTGGGGGAGCAACCGATGATTAACTGTGCTAACGCGATCGCCTTGGATTAATTGACACCTATAGCTCGCGAACTTAAAACTCGAAATCAGCAACCAAACCTAATTCCTCGTCTACCCCTCCGGATACGTCGGCACCATGTCCGGGCGATAGGTCCAAGATTTAAGCGGTCGGCCTTCCGCTAGATTTCGCAACTCCCGTTCCCAGATTTTGCGCAGGAGAAACACGCCGCGGTCGCTGCGGCCCAAGTGTTCGTTGCCGCGCACGGCGATCCGGCCCTGGCCGGTCTGGGCTATCTCATCTTCCAACATGACGAAATCGATGCGCTGCGGATCGATATCGCTCAGGCGCAGTTTTCCGGCGAGAATCGCCCGCACCAGTTCCGGGCGGTCTTCTTCCGCCTTGGCGCGCAGCGCGCGCCGCTCCTCGATCCACGCCCGGCCCCGCGCGCCGGAGAGCGCGATGGCGCGCACTTCGAAGTGAATATGGTTTTCATCATCCACCGGGACTTTGAAAACCATCACGTCAGCCCGCTTGATCACCGGATCGACCACCTGGCCGTTGATAAAATTAATGTTGGGCATGCCGAAGAAAAAAGTCAGATCCTTGCCGTCGGGATATTTGACGTAGCGCCGGATGCCCCAGTCGGATTCTTCGACGGAAATAATCGGATCGCCAAGCACGACATGGTCCTCGGACGCGTCGCGGTGGCGCCGGTGCACGAAGCGCACGTGAGCGTTGTCGAGCGAATTGTCGACGTTGTTGAAGTAGTTGCAGATACGTTTGAGACCGGCGACGTCGAGGGAAATTTCCGGAGATTCGAACCTGGGATAACGCGGCAGCGATGGCGCCTCGCCCTCGCCCAGATAAGCGAAGACCAGGCCGAGATATTCCTTAACCGGATAACTGGCAATGCGCACCTTCGACGCAAAGCTTTCGCCCTCTGCCGGCTGCTCGACGCATTGTCCCGCGCCGTTGTATTTCCAGCCGTGATAAAAACAACGAATGCAGTCGTCTTCGACCCAGCCCGCCGACAGCTGGGTACCGCGATGGGCGCAGCGGTTGCCGACCAGATGAGCCGTCCCGCCGGCGCCGCGGTAGAGGGTAAAATCCTCGCTCAAAATGCGAATCGGCAACGCCTGACCGGCGCTAAGCTCATGGGAGCAAGCGACCGGTTGCCAGAACCGGCGCAAAAATCGCCCGGCTAGCGTTTCCGGTCCGGTGTGAACAAATTCGCTAAAATCCATCTGTAACCTCTCCAATCTGATCTTCGGGGCGGCGGTGGGACGCCTTACCCTTCACCCCTTACCCCTTACCGTTTTCATGTCTCCAGCATGCTCGGATGAAACATCTCCTCCGGCTGGAACTTCTTGGTCACCAATCCCTGGCGAAAGGCATATTCGAGCATCTTATCCACTTCGGCGCGAGCTCTGGTTAAATCCCCATAGGTATGGATCGGCGCCCGCGGCAGCCCGCTCCTCTTCCCAAAGCGAGCGGTACCACAAACCGGTCATGTGAACTCGTTGCCGCTCGAGCCAGCGATAACACTCCAGCTTCGCCGATTGCCAGGCGTCGAACATACTCATGGCCACCCAAGGCTGCTTTTCCAGCACCTCGTTTTTGATGACAAGAATATGCTGGATCGGAAAGAAGCCGGTCTTGCGATAGTAAGCGCGCTCCTCTTGGGCGTAGTTGGGAAGCAAAAAGTCGATATCCGGATGGCCGAAGGGCGCCCAAGTTTCGGTGGTGATGCCGGCGTCGATTTTTCCTGCGATCAGCAAGTCATGCAGCTTGGCACCGGGCGGCGCAATCTCAAGTTGTAGCCACGACGGTGGTTGCCAGTTGCCGATTTTTTCATTCCAGTTGGCCACCCAGCAAATTTTGCTCAGATCGACGCCATAGTCGTCCGCCAGGATACCGCGCGCCCATAAGGCCGTAGTCGTGAACCAGGTCTGCAGGCCGACACGCTTGCCGTGGAGATCCTGGGGCGTGCGAATCCCGGAGTGTTTGTTGACATAGATATACGAGTGGCGAAACATGCGCTTGACGAAGATCGGGATCGCCGTCAATCCGAGTGTGCGATGCTCCAGGTCGGCCATGTAAATGCCGGTGAAAAACTCACCGATGTCGAACTTGCCCTCGCGAATATCGCGCTGCCGGCTGCGGTCATCGGAATTGACGTGAATAGCCAAATCGATGTCCCGCGCCTTCACGGTGCCATCGATCAACGGCCGGCTGCGATCGTACTCCGCGCAGGTCATGGTAAGTTGCAAAGCCATTTAAATATTACTTCCTCGGAAATTACTCCCGCCAGCGAAGGCGCCAAGTTCAGCATCATTTCCCTTTGCGAACTTTGCGTTCTTTGCGGCCAATCTCGCCCAATCCGAATATCTCTCGTGACCTTTGTGCCCTTTGTGGTTAAATCTCTTCCCATTCAAGCTCACGGCTTCCACCCTTTGCTCTGCAATTCAGCCATCACCTTGCGCGTCAGCGTGAAGTCGAAGACCTTCGCCAATGGCGGCGCGTCCTTGAGATCGAGCCGTTTGAGCACATGCTCCACCGCTTTGGCCTGCAAGTCCGGACTGAGTGTGCCATCTTGAGTCAGCGCCGGCCGCACCACTTGATCGTAGGCTTTCCCTGCCTGAACGTCGCTCACCTGCAAGTAGCGCGCGACGATTGGAATCGATCCGGCGCGGTTATCTCTCAGATAGAGAAATCCCTTGTAACTGCCGCGGACGAAGCGTTCGACCTGGGCCGGATCGGATTGCAATAGAGCATCGCGAACCAAGATGGCGCCTTGCGGTTCGACCAGATCTTGTTTTGGAAACGCCACCAACTCGCGAAAGCCCGCCTCTTCTGCCTTGAAGGTCACCGGCGGCGATAGCATCGCGCCGTCCACCATACCGCTTTGCAGTCCGGCGTAAATCGTCGGCATGACGCCGAGACTAAGAATCGTCACATCGCGATTGGCATCGAGACCGTTGAGCCGCAGAACCTCGCGCAGCAAGGAGTCCGGCCCGCTGCCGATACCGGAAACGCCGACTCGTTTGCCCTTCAGCGCTTTGACGTCGCGGATCTCCGCTTTAGCGTAGAGCCAAAACATCGCCCGGTTGTAAGTCGTGAACAAAAACTTCATCGGCGACCCGCGCAGCACCGGCGGCAAGCCGGCGCCGCCGACGGTGGCCACGCTGACATCGCCGCTCAACAGGGCCCGGCTTGCCGTGGGCGCACTCATGAGAATGAGCTCGACATCCAGCCCCTCGGCGCGGTAATAGCCCTTGTCGCGGGCGATGGTGAAGGCCAGCACCGCCTGGGTCGTGCTCGGCATCGCCACCTTGAAGACCTCGGCGCGGCTGATGCCGGCGGCCAGCAGCAACAGTAAAAGTATCGCGGCAAATCTCACGGTGTCTCCCATCGAACATCCACGGGCTATTTTTCCAGTCCCATGATTCTCGGCATCAAGCGCTCGGCCAAGTTCGCGCCGTCGAGAGCAAACCCCAGTTGGCGAGCCAACTCCAGGGCCGGCATCAAGCTTTTCTGAAACACTTCGGTGCGCCGGCGCCGGATCGCGAGCGGATCCTCCGTCAGCTTGAAACGGTCGAGCCAATTGTCGACGACAAAACTTTGTCCCGAACTGTTTTTCAGCACGCGCTGCATGGCGCCAAAGTCGAGACCGCAGTGCGCCGCCATCAGCTCCGCTTCGCTGGCCGCGAGCATATTGAGACAGGTTGCGACTTGCACGATCAGCTTCGCCGCCGCGCCGCTGCCCAACTCGCCCATATGAATGATCTCCTGCGCGGACGTGGCAAACAGTTCCCGGCAGCGCTCCAACAACGCGATGTCGCCGCCAACCATGTAACAAAGCGACTTCTGCCGAGCGCCGGCCTCGCCGCCGCTAACCGGCGCGTCGATGACATGGACATCCTTCGCTTTGGCGATCTCGGCCAAGCGCTTTATCGATGCCGGCAACACTGTGCTGTGAACCACGACGATTGTTCCTGGGTCGGCGCCGGCGAACACGCCCTCGGCCCCGGTCAGCACATCGTCCACTTGAGCGTCGTCCACCACCGCCAGCGCGACGATCGCCGACTGTGCCGCCACGGCGCGCGGCGATGGCGCGAAAGCTGCGCCCCGGGCGATCAACTCGACGGCGTTCTCCGGCAGTAAATCGTATACCGTGAGCTTGAAACCGGCGCTCAAGATATTACGCGCAATCGGGCCGCCCATGCGCCCCAAACCGATAAAACCAATTCTGTTCACTCGCTCATCCATCGCTCACCTGCCGCGCGATCTTACGGGCAGGCCGATAATAGGTAAGCACCGCCAAATTGTCCAGCAAAGCTACCCTTGACCGCGGCCCGCTGTAAGTGATTAGATTCGGACCGTAATTCTAAATGGAGGAATTAAACATGGCGGCAGATGAAAAAGAATACGTCGTCGGCACCGTCCGTCCGACCAATCGTCCGGAAGCGGGACAAGAGCTCGATCTCGACACCTTGATACCCGCCAAAATCAAGTTTCTCTACTCGACGATGAACTTCACCCGCGGCACCGAGGAAGAGTTCAGCACCTCGATGCCAGGCTATGAGGCGAAAGCCGCCGAGTTCGCCAAGATGGGCGCCAATCTGGTTCGCCCGAGCGGCGCGCCGCCGTTCATGCTGTTGGGGTATAAGAAGGAACAGGAGCTCATCGCCAGCTGGGAAAAGAAATACAACGTGCCCATGTGGACCTCGGGGCAAAATCACGTCAAAGCCTTTCGCACGTTGGGCATGAAGAAATTCGTCGGCGCCAGCTACTTTCCGGAAAAGATGAACAACATCTTCGCCCGCTACTTCACCGATGCCGGCTTTGAAGTCCTGGCCATGGAAGGCATCGGCGCCCCCTTCGCCGACGTTCCTAAAGTGCCGCCGGAGAAAGTTCTTGAGTTCATGCTCAGCGTCGCGAGCAAGCACAAAAACGCCGATGGCATCTACATGCTCGGTTCGGCATGGAAATCGGTGGAGATCGTCGAGCGGCTGGAAAACCAAACGGGTTTAACCGTCGTCCACGCCGGCCCGGCGCGCGCCTGGGGCACACAACTCAGTCTCGGCTTGCGCCACCCGATCAAAGGCTACGGCAAGCTGCTCGCCGAGATGCCGGGGTAAGCATTGATTAATCGTCTGAGCGTGCGCACGATGTCATTCTGCGCCGAAGGCGAAGAATCTCGTCTTGCTATTATATGAAAGTGGATGCTTCCGCTGTTGCTCAGCATGACAATCTAAGCTCGCGCATTCTGTAAAGTCCTTAGCCGAAGAGGAAGCATGATCGTCAAACTGTGCAGCCTGCTTCTTATCATCTTGTGCCAAAGCAGCCATGGCGCACGCTCAAGAGCGCATCCGCATCGCCTGGGCCGGCGCCAGCCCGGCCAACGCTGCAATCTGGGTGCTGCAAGAGAAAAAGCTGCTGCAGAAGTACGGCGTCGAACCTGAGATCATCAGCATCAGCGCCAGCCCCATCGTCCTGCAAGCGCTGCTCGCCGGCGAAATCGATGTCTCGGCGATCTCGGTAACGACGCTGGTCAGTTCGCGCCTCGCCGGCGCTGACACCGTGATGATCCTGGGCATCGTCCGCACCTTCGTCGATCACATCATCAGCCAGCAAAACATTACCGCCGCCGACCAGCTCAAAGGCAAGATCGGCGGCGTCAATCGTATCGGCAGCACGTCGGACATGGGACTGCGCTTCGCTCTGCGCCGTTTGAATATCGATCCGGAAAAAGACGCCAGGATCATCACCGCCGGCGGCAACCCCGAGCGCTTCGCCGCGCTGACCAAGGGCGTGATCAATTTCACCATCATGCCCGAGCCCTTTGTGCGCCAGGCCTTGCAGCTGGGCTTCCGCCACTTGTTCGATATCGGTTCGTTGAAGATTCCGTTTTGGTGGAACGGCGTGCTAACGCGCGAGGCGATCGTCAAAGCCAAGCGGCCGCTGCTGCTGAAATTCACCCGCGCCATGATCGAAGCGATTCATTTCAACAAGACCCATAAAGAAGAGTCGAAAGCGATCTGGGGCAAATATCTACGCGTCTCCGACCAGGAAGGGCTCGAGCGCGCCTGGCAGACCTATACCGCAGCCTATCCCGATAATCTGCTGCCGACCCCGGAAGGGGTAAAAACCCTGCTCGACGAAATGGCGCCGCGCGATCCGAAAGCGGCAAGCGCCGATCCGCGACAATTTGTCGACGCGAGTTTGGTGCGAGAAGTCGAAGCGACCGGCTTCGTCAAGCAGCTGTATAAAAGATAGACGAGCGGGGAAGCACCCCGCCCAAGCTCAAACCGTTCAAGACGCTTAAATCGTTCAAATCGTTTTCGGATAGATGCGCGACATGGCCCCCCAGTTCCAACCATTCAGACAAATCCGACCGAGTTTCTTCCGTCAACGATTTGAACGGCTTGAACTACTCGAACGTTTTGAACGCGTTCAATTCATTCAAGCAAACCGCGACATCGTCTGCGGCTTATACTCATCCGGCGCCTTGGTCACGCATAGCTCCGGCTCGATGCCGTAGAGCCGGCGGGCGTTGCCGCCGAGCATTTTCTCGCGCGCGCTTTGCGGCACTTTGTACTTGTCCATATGATCGATCGCTTCCCAGACATCGGACGCGTCGAGATGGGGCATGTCGGAGGACCACAGAGCGATGTTCTCGAACAGATCCCATAACCGCAGCGTAATCATCTCGTCGCTTTCGAAGGCGATGAAGCACTGTTTGTAAAACACCTCATGCGGATCGCCGATTTTTTCGCCGATATGTTTGTAGAGATCGAGATAGGTTTCGGCTTTTTCCAGGACCAGCGGCAGCCAACTGGAGTTGGACTCCAGGATCGCCACTTTGAGCTTGGGAAATTTCTCCAGCCAGCCGGTCATCAGCACCACGCCGGTCCAGGTCATCGCCTCGGCCATGAAACCGTAGGCCGCGTCGCCGGCCTGTTTGGAGCCCATGATCTGCATGATGTTGGCGACGAACTGCCCCGGCGAATAGACCATGATGTCTTCGTCGGAAAATAGCCGCTTGCGGTTGGCGCCCATGCGCTGGTCGAGCTCCGGCGACATCGCCTCGCCGCGCGATGGGAAGGTGTGCATGCCGAGGACGATGCCCAGCTCCTCGAACTCGCGCCATAGCGGATCGTATTCAGGAAAGGTCGGATACTTGCCCTGGGCGATGATCGGCCGGATTAACGCCGATTTGAAGCCGCGCTTGGCGACCCGGCGCAACTCTTCGATGGCGAAATCGACGTTCTGCGTCGGCAGCACGGCGGCGGGAAACAGGCGCTTCTTGTCGGCACTGCAATAATCGTAGGCCCAGTCGTTGTATGCCCGCGCGCAGATGTAGGCAGCATCGGCGTTTGCCACCAGCGGCAAATAAACAAAGGTCGACGGAAAGATCATCACCTGGTCGATGCCGGAGGCATCCATGTCTTTCAACCGCGCGTGGGGATCGCGGGCGCTCTTGTTGCGGCCGATGGTTTCGTCCCAGTCTTTAGTGCCCGGCTGAGTCTGGCCGATAATCTTCTTGGTCAATCCCGGATGCCAAGTCTCGCCGGGATATTTCCAGGTGTCGGGATCGCGAAAACTGATGCGCGAGTTGCGCACCAAAAACAACCGGTCCGAATCCCGATAGAAGTGCGTCTTGGCAAAATCGCGATTTTTCTGCGGAATATATTTGTCCCAAATCTCCGGCGGTTCGTAAATGTGACTATCGCAGTCGAACACCGGAAAGTTTTTAGTTCTGCCTTTTGCACTGTAAGCCATGGCTTCCTCCGTCTAGATCTTTTGCCTTTCCTTCGTGAACTTGGTGCTCTACCGTGATAGTTTTCCGTCTGCGCAATCATGCGATCGCCGCGCCGTCATCCGCGAGCGCGTATCGCAATTCGCCCCTACCAGATCTGGTTTTTGCGCACCTTTGCGTTCTTTGCGGCCATTCTTCAATTCGGTTGCGGTGTGCGGCTAGACCTTCGTGGTGAACAATCTTTGTCAATTTTCCTGCAGAAACTCGCGCATCATGCCATGGACCTTTTCCGGCTCGGTATAGAAATAACTATGCCGCGCACCCGGCAGGACGATCAGTTTAGAGTTGGCAATCCCCTTGGCCAAGATATCGGCGCCGCTACGATGCGACATATCGCTGACGACGAAGTGATCGTCATCGCCGACGAAAATCAGCGTCGGAATTTTTATATCCTTCAGCCGCCCGCCGGTGTCATGTTCCTGGCGCGCCAGCACATGGCGGAAATAAAACTCCACCGGGCAGAGATTGGCCATGCGCACCTGGAGATATTTTTCGATCTCGTTCATATGATTGCGCGCGTACTCTTCGGTCCAGCCGACGACGATGGTGTGATCCCGGACATATTTCACGTAGCCCCACTCGACCATTTCCTTGGCGATGCGCAGCGGAATGCCGCGGTCGCCCGGATGAGCCGCGCCGCTGGAAGCGAGAATCAGTTTACTGACCTTGCGCGGATGATCGAGGGCGAGCAATTGCGCCACCCGCCCGCCCATGGAGTGGCCGCAAACGATGGCGCCGTCGAGGCCCAGATGATCCAATACCGCAACGGCATCCTCCGCGAACATGGCTGTGCTATATTTCGCTGACGGCTTTCCCGACAGGCCTGTGCCACGATAGTCCAGCGTGACGACGCAATGATCGCGCGAAAACTCCGGCGTCTGATAAAGATTCCACACCGCGCCGTCGCAAGCGGTCTCGCTCAAAAACAACAACGGCGTGCCTTTCCCAATCGCCTCATAGTAAATCTCGACACCATCTTTGGCTTTCGCGTAGGGCATGGATCCGTCTCCTTGGTTGTAGCAATAAACCAAGAACGGTGCTGATGACAAGTCTGAGGTCTAGAGTCACGGGTTAGAAATTCCATTTGACAGCGGGCCATCGCCCCCACTATTCAAGACAGAGTAACGATCGGAGGAAAACCAATGCCAAACAAGTTTGTCGACTGTGACGGTCATGTGATGGAAAACACCGACGAGATCATCAGACTGGTCGGCGAACCGTTCAAGACCACCGGCCATATGAATCCTCGGCGGGTCCTGCCGAGCCTCGACCGCTTTCACACCCCGCGCTTGGAAGAGCGCAAGCCCGGCACCTTCGATCCCAGCGTCGGCCCGGAGAAGTGGGTGCAGTTTCTCGACAAGATGGGGCTCGAATTCAGCGCGCTCTTCCCCACCGAAGGGCTCGCCTACGGGCAAGTGGCTTTCTGCACCTTGGGCGATCGCCTACGCGAAAGCGTACAACGACTGGCTGTGCGCGAACTATATGAAATACAACTCGCGCCTCAAAGGTATCGCCTTGATCCCGCTCCAGGATGTGCCGGCCGCGGTGACGGAACTGCGCCGGGCGGTAAAAGAGCTGGGCATGGTCGGCGCCATGCTGCCGTCCAATGGTCTGAACCCGCACTTGAGCGCGAAACATTTTTGGCCGGTGTACGAGGAAGCCGCCAAACTCGACTGCGCGCTCGCGGTGCACGGCGGCTGCTACGGCGACTTGGGTTTCAACACCTACACGGTTTTCCCGGCCACCCGCGCCCTGGGCATGCCTGTGCCTCTGGCCATCGCCGCCACCGGCATGATCGTCGACGGCGTGTTCGATGAGTTTCCGACGTTGCGCGTCGGCTTCTTGGAAGGCGGCACCTGCTGGATCCCCATGGTCCTCGATCGCCTTTCGCGAGAACAAGAGTACGGCGGTCTGAAGATCAAACGAAAACCGGTGGACTATTTCACCAGCGGTAAAATCTTTTGCAGCTGCGAAGGCAACGAGAAAGCGCTCGCCTACGCCATCGAGCGCGTCGGCCCGGCGCCGTTCATGTTCGCCTCGGACTTTCCCCATGAAATCTCCCTGGACAATTGCTTGGAAGAGATCGACGAAATCCAAGTGCGCAAGGATCTAAAGGACGAGCACAAAGCCGCGATCCTGGGCGAGAACGCGCGGCGCTACTACAAAATCTAGGCTAAATGTCGCAAAGGTGCGGGGTTCAAATATGAAAACAACCATCCGAAACCTTCGTGTCCTTCGTGCCTTCGTGGTGAGTCTTTTTCTCCTCATTTCGTTTGCAGCCCGCGCGCAACCTCTGGCGCCGATCCTGGTCGCCTACGCCGGCCAAAATGAAACCGCCGGACCCATGTGGGTCGGCGTCGAGCGCGGCACCTTCCGAAAATATGGATTGGACGTCCGCATGGTGCAGCTGCGCAACGGCTCGCTCAGCATGTCGACCCTCGCTTCAGGCCAGGTGCAATACAACTACGGTTCGCCGGCCAACGCGCTCAGCGCCAGCGCCGGCGGCATGCGCCTCCAGTGTGTCGCCTCCGCCGTGGCAAAAATTCCCCGCGAGCTGGTCGCGCGCAAAGAGATTCGCACGTTAGAAGATCTGCGCGGCAAAACTTTCGGCGTGCAAAGCATCGGCGGCGGCTTTTGGCTGCAGACGATGATCGCCCTGGATCACCTCGGCATCGATGCCGATAAGTACGATCTCAAGATGCGCATCCTCGGCGATACCGCGACGGTCACCCAAGCGTTGGGCTCCGGCGGCGTCGACGCCACGGTAATTCCGTACAGCTTCAGCGAAGCCGCCAAACGCGCCGGCGCCAATGTGCTCGCCGACATCGGCAAACTGCCGATCCCCTATCAAGGCACGACCATCTGTTTCCTGCGCGACTCGCCGTCGCACAACCCCGACACCATCACCAGGTTGCTCAAAGGCTTGGTCGATTCAGTCCTGTTGATTCACGACCCCAGCGCCAAACTCGATGTGACGGAAATCCTGCGCAAAAGTTTCCGCTTTCCAAGATTGGAAGATGCCGAGGCCTCGTACAAAGTGCTGGGGCAAATGGCGACCATCGATCTGTTGCCCGATCTAGCCGCCTGGAAACTCGTTCAGAAAATCGTCGCGCGCATCAATCCGAAAGTCACCCAAGTCGATATCAACCAGCTCAACAACCCGGCCTTCGTCCGAAGTCTTGAAGAAAGCGGCTTTTTGGCCGATGCCCGGCGCAAACTGCGCTGAACCACCGAAGTAAAGTCATGGTTTTCTAATTTTGACGTGAGGGAATATTCACCACGAAGTGTCCGTGAGCTTACGCTCGCCTATAGAGCATGAAAATACCGGAAGCACCCTCCCGAGAGTTCATTCCTTGGAATCGTCATGCCGGCGCAGGCCGGCATCCAGAGGCGGGAGGCGGGCATGGATACCGGCCTGCGCCGGTATGACGGAACAGAGAGTCGTTCATCGATGCGAGATCATCGCTGCACGTGTATTTTCGAAGGAGGCACGAAGGACACGAAGGGTTCAGATAAATATTTTTCCGAACTTCGTGCTCTTCGTGCCTTCGTGGTGAGTTAGAAAAAGACGGAACATGTCACATCATTCGAAGCACCAATCGAAAGGAAGAGTTTAGATCATGCTCCAAGGTTACCGCGTCTTCGACGCCGACGCTCATGGCTCGATCAATCCCAGCATGTGGGAAGATTTACCGCGAGCAGTTTCGCGCCCGCCGGCCGCGCCCGGTGACGATTCACGACGACAACGGGTCTGGGGAATTTCAACGCCGGCTGGCTGATCGAAGGTTCGCTGGAGCCCCACGCTCTCGGCCCCGGCGCCCAACAAGCCAACACGCCGCGCAATGTGTTAAGCGAATTTGGCGCTAACATGAACCGCGAGCATTGTTCGGTCGGCAGCATGACACTCAACGACCCGAGCGCACGGCTGGCCGATATGGATCGCATGGGCTTCGACGTCCAGATGATCTTTCCGAGCACGCTTTACGCTCATATGACCAGCGACCCGGAGTTCGAAGCGGCGCTGTGCCGCGCCTATAATCGCTTCGTCGCCAAACAATGCGCCGCGAATCCGCGGCGGCTCAAATGGTCGGGCCTGCTGCCGCTGCGCGAGCCGCGCCAGGCATTACTCGCCATCGAGGAGATGCAGCGCCTCGGCGCCCGCGCCGCGGTGGTCTTCGGCACCGCCGGCGAACGGCTGCTTTCCGATCCGAGCTTCCTGCCGATCTGGGATGAGTTCGCCCGCACCGAGCTGCCGCTGTGCGTGCACATGGGTATGAGCTATCCGCCGCTGGCGCAGTTGGGCCGGAGCATTTACGACGGCCACATCATCGGCATGTCGCTGCCGGCCCAGCTGGCCTTTATGGCCATCGTCGGCCACCGCATGCTCGACCGCTATCAAGACTTGAAAGTGGCGTTTTTAGAATTCGGCGCCGAGTGGATTTTTTACATGGTCTCGCGCATGGATCACTACTTGCCGCTCGACCGCGGCGCCCATCCGTTCGGTTTGAGCATGCCGAACGCCGGCGACCTGCCGCGCGCCAGCATCCGCGATTACGTCAAATCCGGCAGAATTTTCATCGCCGCCGAAGCCGACGACCGCATGCTGCAACAGCTGTTCGATTTGATCGGCGAAGATCATGTACTGTTCTCCTCCGACTTCCCCCATGGTGAAGGTCGCGACAACGCCGCCCTGGAAATTCTCGAACGGCAGGATCTTTCAGAATCTCAGAAGCGCAAACTGCTCTATGACAACACCGTGCGCTTCTTCGGCGCGCCGTAAAGTTAAGCAAAGCCGCTCCGAGGTTTTGAATTCTCTCTCTGGGTGGCTGTGCCGACGTTAGCTTCGCTGGGAATTGACCGGCAACAACCAAACAAGTCTCCGCCGGTAGCGAACGCGTTAGCGTCGCGAGAACGATCGGCAAATTTCGGATCAGGAATTGAACCGTTCCGGCTGGTCGACAAATAGGGTGTGGCCGGCGTCCTTGAAGACTTCCACCTCTGTGCCGGGGCGGTTTTTCTGAAGATTGTGCGCCTGCGCTTCGAACTGCGGCGTGACGACATAGAGCAGCGGTTTCTTGAAGGCGTGAGCGATCTCTTTCCAATGGCTGCGCGGAAACGGATAGGATAACAGCGCGATGCTTTGCTCCACCGACATGCGCTTGGCGCCGGCGACCAGCTGCGCCACTGCGGCATCGCTGCGGAGCGGACTTGAAAATCGCCCGGACAAAGCCATCCAAAGTTTTGTCGCGATCATCGCGCAACGCTTTCAAAAATGCTCCGTCCGGCGCCGGCGCCGGCTCCTCACCCACAGAACTATCCACCAGCACCATGCCCGCCAGCCGGTCGGCGCCAAACATGTGCACGTACTGCAACGACTCGATGGCGCCTAGAGACCAACCAACCAATAAGACGTTTTTGAGCGGGTCGAGGAACTCTTTAAGATCGCCAGCGCGCCGTTCAGCAGTGAAACCGTCCGCTGGGCACTTGCGATTCGCCCTGGCCGCGCGGATCGACGGCGAGGGTATGGTAGCTGCGGCCGAACTCTTCGAGTTGCTTCTGCCAGATACTTGCGGGCATCGACCAGCCGGGGATGAGAGCGATCTTGAGTTTGTCGCTGCTAGCATGTTCCCGCCCCGATTCGAGGAGGGAAAGCGCCACGCCGTCGCTAGTGTGAAACGAGCGGCGGACGATCTGGGCGGCGCAGTTTTGTGCCATCAAGACAAGACAGCTGACGATGCACAATTGGCGCAGGCTAATTTGAATTGCGGTCCTTACTCGCCAAGATCAAGCCACCCTGGCTGGCGCGCCAATGATAACCAAAGGCGAAGGGCAAGTCGCTGGTCGGTATTTTCGCCTTGAAGGCGCTGTCGAGATCTTTTTGATAACCATATCCCATCGGCTTGATCGGCCTGTGGTATTTGCCGTAAAGCTTTACCTGCCAAGGCGATTGGTTGATGTAGCGAAAGGGAATGCCGGTGTCGTCTTGGATCAATAAATCCGCTGACTCCAGCAGCATCGTCCTGGTCCTGGAAAATTGGCTATCGTGCAACAGGTACGACGCCGATTTGATCAGCGCACTGGCAGGCCGGTTCTGCCCCACCCAGTTGATAAAATCCGGATAATATTCCAAAGCCTTATCGGTCGCATCTAAAGAAAAATAATACAGCTGTTGGACACCCGGCGCAGTAGGATTGGAGAACTCAATGCGCACGCCACGCATGGTCACGCGCGGCCGATTGCCATCGGGCGTGTCATAAGCTTTGGTCAGCTCCGGAAACAAATCGAGAGGCTCGATGCGCACGATGCGGCGATTCATTAGCGCCATCATCGTCGCCATCACCGGCACGGTGCCGCGCACCCAGGGCGTGGTGAGCTGCTTATTCATGTAGGAAGTAATAAAATAGTTGCGCTCGAATATATCGCGAAAGGCGCCGCGCACGTCGGTCAATAGCTTGCCGAACTGTAGCGTCGTCACCGATTCGAGATCGGGCAAGGCACCGGGCCGCTCTAGACTAAAAAAAACATAGCGAGAATGATCCGGGAAAAAAGCGTAAGCGTTGAAAAAATCCGGGCCGCTGAACGGATAGAGCAAAGTCTTTTTCTGGGCATTGACGACTTTGAGTTCGTGATCGCGCCATCCTTCGACGGTCTTGATCCGACCGCGCACCTCAGCCCATTGCGCCGTCATCCACTTCTGGTGTTCTTTCCAAACATCGAGCTCGAGCAAACGATTCAACACTGGATCGGCGGGGTTCGGCGTTATTCCGGCTAAGATCTGCGCCGTGGCGGTGGCGCGCCGATTGAATTCCCCGGCTGGCGCTTCAATCGCGGCAACTGTTCCAACTGCCGCCAGCATGGCTCCTGCCATCAGCCAACCGAAGTGCATCCAGAGAACGGTGAATCTAAAAAATTCTCTTTTAAAATACATAATTCATTACCAATATCGCAATTAATCCTTTCGTTTGCTAAAAACCTGACCAACAGTGAATCAGTTAGCTTTCGTCGATTAGACGTTAGAATAGCATTTTCACTCGGTTATGTATCAATTACTGTGAGAATTCTACTCGAAATGATAGCTTCTTAAGGGACTACGAATGTCTTTACCATGATCGTTTCCTATTCGCTGCCGCATGGGATAAGAAACGGCTGCACCGCTGGTCGAAAGTAATGGGTTGAAAGGAGCGCAAGGTGTCTGGTTGGAAAGCGCGCATCGGTTACCTGTCGCCATCGGTATTTGAAACGCCGTCGGATTGGGATCTAATCCTCCCCGAAGGATTTACCATCGTCTCCTCCGGCCTAAACGTTCAATCCCACACGGAGGTGGAATTCAACAAAGCGATCGACGCCCTCGGCGCGGGCCTCGGCATCTTCAAAGCCGAGGAGTGCGACGCGATTCTCATGGGCGGAATCACTCTCGGCACCCAGCGCGGTTACGCCGTCGAGCAAGAGGTGGTCGCCAAGCTGTCCCAGCAGGTCGGTCTGCCGGTGAGCACCGCGATGAGCGCCACGGTCGACGCGCTCAAACATTTGAACGTCAAATCCACCGTGATTGCCACCGCTTATAAAGAATCGATAAACCAAGCCGTTAAAAAATATTATAACGATGGCGGGATCCAAGTGCTGGCGATCAAGGGCTTGGAAGTTGCCAAACCGGTCGACCAGGTCAAATTGCCGGACTACTCTTCCTACAAGGTCGCCCGCGAACTGTGGCGGCAAAATCCCGGCGCCGAAAGCCTGCTGCTGCAGGGCCGCTGGCGCACTGTTGCTTACGTGCAGGAGTTGGAAAACGACACCCGGCTGCCGGTGGTCGCGTCCACTGCGGCTGCGCTATGGTGGGTAATGCAAACGCTGAGTATCAAAGCGCCCGTCCCCGGCTTTGGCCGGTTACTCGCCTGATCGTTGGCGAAATTGACACGCTCCGTCGATAGGACAAACTCGACATCACTCGCCTAACCAGACCACTTGGGGCGCGCGGTTCTCGACAACGCGTTTTTCTGAGTTCAGGGTCGCGCCGCTCAAATCTTCACCCGTGAGCAGCTCGTACAGCTTGCCCATGGCCGCCGGGCTGTTGAAGCGCTTGAAGCCGGCTGCGCGGCCCATTTCCTGAATTTGATTCGCCATCGATGCCAACGGCATTGGAATCTCCAGCTTGGCAGCGATGTTCAAGGCCTGGCGGAAATCTTTATAGCTATTGCTGAGCGCGCCGCCGTTATTGTTGTTGCGTTTCATGAACTCTTCCATGCGCGCCGCCGAAGCCGGCGAGCCGGTTGTCTGCATGAGCTGAAGGAACAACTTGGGATCGGCGCCCTGGGCCGTCAGCCACGAACATATTTCCGCGGTGATGATGTTGTTGGTGGTCGAGTACAAGATGATGGCGATTTTGAACGCCTTGGGCATCCACGGTTCCGGCAGGCAAACGACGGTCTGGGCTACATGATTTAGAAAGCCTGCCGTTGCCTCGATCTGGCTCTTCGGGCCGCCAATGACAATGGCAAACTGCCCCTTGGGAATGACCACCGCCGGCGCACCGCTGGCATGAATCGTCCCACCGATAAAGGTTGCCCGTTTTTCCTGTAACCGTTCTTGCAGCTCCCTGGCACAGTCAGGGTCAGTGCCGCTTAGGTCAACCAACACCATGCCCGGCTGCAACGCCTGGTACGCGCCGTTAGCACCGAACACCGCACTGCGCACCTCCACCGACGATGGCACCAAAGTGATGGTAATGTCGCCTACTGCTTGCGCCGCCGTGTCGGCAGCCTGGGCACCGAGCTGCACCACCGCAGCCACCGCAGCGGCATCGATGTCGAACACCGTCAATGCATAACCCGCCGCCAGAATCCTCTCCGCCATCGGCCGCCCGGCATTTCCAAGTCCAATCAAACCAATTTTTTGCATCTGCTTCATCTAACTTCCTGCATCGGGACCTCGCCTTATCTCATACTACGGAGGGCACGCATGAGGCACCCAAAGGTTCGATTCTCTTTTGTGTACTTTGCGTTCTTTGCGGCCAATCCTCCGGCCGCTATTTGGCCTTGCCGGCCTTCTTCAGCGCGTCCTCGACGATCTGATGCAGCGCCTTGCGTCCTTCCATGCCGTTATATCTTGCCGAGTTGAGCATGAAATAGTTCACGCCCTTCTGCGGCACGTCATCCGGCGGCAAGTCAGTCTTGGGAATGTCCACCCGCAGCGAATTTACTTCAGCGTATTTTTGCCAGGCGATCTGACCTTCACGGGACAGTACCCAGTTGACGAATAATTTGGCCGCGTTGGGATGCGGCGCTTTGCTCATCACCGCGAGGCAGCAGGAACCGCCGCCCATGATGTCGCCTTCCTTCAATGCATGCGGCATCAGGTCCACCGGCAAGCCTTGTTTGTTCGCTTTCATCACCGGCTGGCCGCTGCCGATCTGAAACAGCACCTTGCCCTGACCCAACCAGTCGGTTCCCTGTTGCAGATCGCGGGTGATGAGAATATCGGTCTCGGTCAAAATCCGTGTGATAAAACTCTGCCCCAATGCCGGCGTGTAGTAAAAAAACATAAAAGTTTCACCGCCGCCGCCTGCCACGCGCGGATCGAAGGTCACCAACTTGCCTTTGAACTTGGGCTTGAGCAGGTCCCACCAGGATTGAATCTCTTTGGGATCGACGAGCTTGGTGTTGTACGAACCGCGCCGTGTGCCGATCTCACCGGAGATGATCACCCCGGCATTGTTCTGCGCATCGGCGAAGTGCAGTCGGCCATCGAACCAGTTGGCCGAGTCGTTCACATCCGGCAGAATCAACAGCGGCTTAAGCGGCTCCAAAGTGCCCGGCGCGAATCCCGCATAGGTCGAAGAACCGCCCATGATGAGATCGGCGAGAAACTTTCCCGCTCGCCGTTCAGCGACAATCCGCTGCACATGTTCGGAGCCCTTGCCCGGCACAAAAGCGAACTTGACCTCTGGATAGGACTTTTGAAAAATCGCCCAGATCTGCTGGTACGCCGGGTTATGCGGCCCATAGATGACGACCTCTCCCTCTTTCCGACCGGCTTCAACTGTCGTCTCCCACTGCTTCTTCCAGTCCGATTGAGCGTTCGCCGTGGAAGACGAAAAGTTTGAATAGCAACTGATAACGACAAAAATACCGAACGATATAATTCTTCGCATTCCCGCATCACTCCATTACTCCAACACTCCAATCCGTCACTTGTGCCCAAGACCCGCCGCGGTAAAATTCCCCGCGCCCATGATCTGATGCACTTCCCACTCGAGCAGTTCGAAGGAACAGAAACCCGCCGCGGTGTAGGGATCGCTGGCGGCAAGCTTCGAAGCCTCTTCTTTAGAATCGGCGCGAATCACATAGATGCCATACTTCCGGTCGGTAGTCGGCCCGGAAAAAAGTATCCTGCCGGCATCATGCTGTTGCTTCATCCAGACAAGATGTTGATCCAACGACACCGTCCACTGATCGCGCGGCTTGGTTGCCTGGCGCAGAGTTAAATACCACATGTTTGCCTCCTGAGAATTTCCCAACTAATACGGGCTGATTCCAATCGTTATGCCCGTGAGCTGTGCCTGTCAAGAATATTCAGCGTCCCAGCGCAATCGCAATAGTCCCCGCAACCACCGCGATCGTGCCGAGAATAGTAATCGCCGTGACTTTTTCCTTGCCGCGCAGGAATATCATCGAGATTACCAGGCTGAAGAGCGGCGTGGTGGCAACGATCGGCGAGACGATGACGACGCGGCCGGTGGTGAGAGCCATCAGGGTCAGCAAGGCGCCGAGAGCTTCGAAGAATCCCGATAGGGAAAAGTCGATTACCGCGCGCCGATGCCAGACCAGTTTCCGCTCTCCACTGGTCCAGAGCGTATACGGGATGGCGCCGAACAAAGAGACGATCGCAACAACGAAGCTGAAAAACACCGGCTCGTTGGTCATTGTCAATCCGTAGCGCCGCAGCGGGAACGCCACGCCGGCGAGAAATCCGGCAACGGCAGAAAAAACCACATGCCACCAGCGGTAGCTCGGCGGCGCCGCTTCCGGCTTCCAGGAAATCATCACCACGCCGGCGACCACCAGGAGAGTGCCGAGCATGACCGCGACGCCGGCGCTTTCACCCATCAGTGAGATAGCGATTACCGCGCTCCATAATGGATAACTATTGCGCAGCGGCTGGCTGCGCGACGTGCCGATCTTTTGCAAGCCGATAAAAGTCAGCAAGCTGATCCCCGTCTGCATCACGCCGAGGATGACAAACACGACTAACGCCGCCATCGCGAAGCCGGGCACGCCGCCGAACAAAATTACCGCTACGCCAAGGGTGATCGTGCGCGCGGCCAAGGAAACGATGGTGGCAGTTAGCGGCGTCGAATGGCGCAGGCCAAGCCAGCCATAGACGGCAAACAGAGCAAAAGAAATGGACGCCAGCAGTGCGGTAACCTCGGAGCTCATGTTCAGTTGGCTCCATCGGGTGTACTAGAGCCTTGCCGGCCAGTCAAAGGATGGATTAAGCACAGGCGTCTTACCTATAGCCACTCTTTTCGTATATAATCCGAACCGTTCCAATTAAGTTCTACGACATATCCATCAAGGAGCACCCATGCGCCGAACTGTTACCGGACTATTCAGCGTCCTGCTTTTCGCCCTAGCTGCGCGCCAAGCCTCGGCGCAGGATCAGATACGCGACCTGGTCGTCAAGATTCATGCGGTCCAGCATGCCCCGGATTTACTCCGGCCGTGGACGAAAAATAGTCCTCAGCAGGTTAAAGGCTCCGGCGTGGTTATCGACGGCCGACGGATTCTCACCAACGCCCATGTGGTGAAATACGCCAGCCAAATCTACGTGCAACCGAACCAATCGGCGAACCATATTTCGGCGCGGGTCGAAGCGATCACCCCAGGAATGGATCTGGCGATCTTGAAACTGGACGACGAATCATTTTTCGATAAGCGCGGCGCCCTACCCTTCGCCGAGGAACTGCCGCGGGTCAAAGACAACATCAATGTCTACGGCTATCCTACCGGCGGCACGGAGCTCTCGGTGACCCAAGGGATCGTATCGCGCATCGAGTACACCGACTATTACTACCAGGCCACCGGTTTGCGCATACAGGTCGACGCAGCGCTCAATTTCGGCAACAGCGGCGGCCCGGCGGTAACCGACGGCAAACTGGTTGGATTGGTGTTTAGCTTAATTCAAAACGCCCAGAACATCGGCTATCTGATTCCCATCGAGGAAATTCAACATTTTCTCACCGACATCAAAGACGGCGTGTACGACGGCAAACCGCAGACTCATGATTTGATCCAAACCGTAGAGAACGATGCCCTGCGCCAGCGCCTCGGCCTGCCCAAGGGCATCAACGGCGTCATGGTCTCGCAGCCTTACCGCGACGATTCCAACTACCCGTTGAAAGAGTGGGATGTCATCACCAAAGTTGGCGACACGCCCATCGACAGCGACGGCAAAGTTGCCATTCGTTACGACCTGCGTTTGTCGGCATCCTACTTGGTCCAGAAGCATGCCAAGAACGGCTCGCTGCCGCTGACCGTATTCCGCGCTGGCAAGTTGATATCGATCGATTTGCCGGTGCGTTCGCAAAGAGAGCTGGTGATCCCTTATTTGATGGACGCCAGTCCGCGCTATTTCATATTCGGACCGTTCGTCTTTTCACAAACCACCCAGGATTACCTCGAACGGCTCGGCAACCAACGCCCGACTTCATTCGGCCGGCGCCCGAGTCCGCTGGTGACCCGGCGCCAAGACCGGCCGGCCTTCGATGACGAAGAGCTCATCGTTGTCGCCTCGCCGCTGTTCCCGGATCGGATCACCAAGGGCTACGACGACCCCAATCGCTCGGTACTGAGCGAGGTCAACGGCGTGCCGGTGCGCAACATGCGCCATTTGGTCGAACTGCTGCGCGACAATCGCGACGAGCAGATCAGCTTCAAGTTTGCCTCGTCAGGTGTATTGACCCACGAGACCATGGTGTTCAATCGCGCCGATCTTTTGAATGCGACCGGGAAAATTCTCGAGGAGAACGGCATCCGCTATCCCTACTCACCGGACCTGCGCACCGTTTGGGAGGCGGCGCCAACCGGATCAAAGTCCGCGCAAGCAAATTGCTGTGGACTAACGCCCTAGCAGGTTATCCGAGGGCAGAGCGAGGGGGAATCATGCTGACGAAGTTAGGCGCGTTATTTTTCTTTTTTATTGTCTTCGTCGCGGCAATCGGGATAGCTAATTTCTTGTCGCTAACATTTTACGAAAAGTCGTTGCTCGCGGTAGTCAAAGACTTTCTGTTTCTCCTCACGAGAAAATAACCGTGCCTGTTCGGGCCAGCGATTTTAGCGCGATGGTGCAGCCACGGCGTTGTCACCGGCGCGATCGAACCAGGATTGGCGTTGATCCTAACGCCGCCCTGTAATAGGATCGCGCCGTTCAGATCGGAGGAATCCGTCATGCGCAAAAGAATCTTCAATTGGCTAGGCCATGAGTTTATCGAGCTGTCGGGAGAAGCGCCATCCGGCGCCGATGCCGGCAGCGAAGCGCGCGAACTTTTTCAACGCTTTGATCGTGAACTACGCGCCCATGGCTTGTCCCTCGACAACACCGTGCGCTCGCGGCTCTGGGGCCGCGACCGGGCCAGCCGAGACGCCGGCAGCAACGAGCGGGTTAAAGTACTTTCGGGCAAGGCGCGCTCAGCCAGCTCAAGCTACATCGCGCCGGGCCATTTCGATTCGCCGGCCAAGGTCGCCGTCGACTTGCTCGCCATGCGCCCCGCCCGCGCCGATCTGGAAAAAAAGATCGTCGAATACGAGCCAGCCATCGTGCCCATCCGCTTCTTGGTTTACGACTCCGTGGTGGTGCTTTCGGGCGTCACTACCGTGCTGCCGACGTTGGCCGACCAATTCGACAACATTCTGCCGCGCATCACCGGCTCTCTCAGCGACGCGGGCAGCTCCTGGGACAAGGTCGCGCAGGTTTCATTCTATTTCCACCGCAGCCAGGATTTGGCGAACTTGAAAGCGTTGTTTTCGCGCCAGGTAACGGCAAAAATTCCACGAATGGAGTATGTCATCGTCGACGGTTATTCCTCGGAAGGAAAGTTCTGCGAAGTCGAAGTGACCGCGACGAGATAAAATCCCATGGCAACCAGCAGTTTCAAGATCGCCATTCTCGACGACTTCGAGAAGATCGCCGACACCGTGCCGGCCTACGCCAAACTCAAAGCCCGCGCCGACATCACGCTCCTGCGCGAACGGCTGGACTCCAGTGAAAAGATCGTCGAGCGCTTGCGCGACTTCGATGCGCTGTTGCTCATGCGCGAACGGACGTTTTTCAGTGACAAGGAATACGGCCAACTGCCGAAGTTGAAATTCATCTCGCAGACCGGCCGCACCAGTGTCCATTTGGATTTGGCCAATGCCACCAAGCGAGGTATCGCCATCTCCGGCACACCTAGCGATACCGGTGCAGCGACCAAAGAACTCACCGTCGGCTTGATCCTGGCGTTGGCGCGCAAAATTCCCCAAATCAATCAACGCATGCGCGAGGAGCGCTGGCCGGCGCTCACCGGCATGCTGCTCGAAGGCAAAACCATCGGCGTCCTTGGTCTAGGCCGCATCGGCAACGAAGTCGCGCGCATCATGAAAGCCTTCAACACCAGGGTATTGGGCTGGTCACGCAGCCTGACGCCGGAACGGGCCGCCCAAGTCGGCGCCGAAGCGGTGCCGATGGAAACCCTGCTGAAAGAATCCGATTTCGTCACGGTCCATGTCCACTTCAGTGCCCAGACCACGGGCTTAATCGGTGAAAAAGAAATTTCCTCTATGAAACGCGGCGCGTTCCTGGTGAACACCGGCCGCGGCCCGATCATCAACGAAAAGGCCATGCTGGCCGCCCTCGAAAGCGGCCAGTTGGGCGGCGTCGGCCTCGACGTCTATGACCAAGAACCGTTGCCGATGGGTCACCCGCTGCGCCATTTCGATAATGCCATCTTGATGTCCCATCGCGGCTACACCACGGTGGAGATTCTCAGGGAGCGCTACGAGCAAGCCATCACCAACCTCTTGGCCTACCTCGACGGCAACCCATCCAGCTTAATCAATCCGCACGTGCAAATTCGCAACGCTACTTGACCAGGTCCGCCTCGCACATTCGAGCACGCAGATTATTTTGTCGTTGCCTTGGCCGGCAAAGCAGATTAAAATTTCGCTCATGTCACCGCAGCAAGCCGACGCCGGTACGGCCATCGCCGGGGCCGAGGTCGCCGAGCCCAGTTACGCTACGGCATTGCGAGTCGTCGGCCAGGATTTAGCCCAATTATTCCCCAGAGTTCTAGAAATTGAGACCGATGGGACGGTGTTCGAAGCGCGCGGTGAGAGCCACCCCAACCCATTTGAGACGATCCCGGAGGGGTTCTTTGCCAGTGCTTGGAACAAGCTGCGTGGCATCGCGCCGGCACTGCCGGCGGCGGCCACCACGTCCTTCAGCCGCCGCTACGAGCCCGCCGAGATCCAGCGTCTCGACCAACTCAATCGGGCGTATCGCTTGGACAATTACCGGCGCGCCGATATTTACAGTTTAGGCGAACGGCTGCGCACGATGGGGGCGATCGTCGACGGCAAAAACGGGCGGCTCAAGCACCTGCGCAAGGATGCCGATCACCTGGTCGTCGAATACTGGGACCGGCAAAACCAACTGCAGTCCGCCAAGCTCACCACCGTAATCTTGTACCGCAACCAACAACAGCTCGACCAACAACGCCGCAACGGCCCCTCCGAACTTTGGGAAGGCTACGATTTCTAATCGCTCCCGCTGGCTCGGCTTCTCTTGCAATCAAAATTTGGCCATGGTTCGTTCAGGCGATCATGGTCAGGGATCCCAAACTTAGCAGCGCAGAGCTCGGCCGCATTTCAACGGTCACGGTCAACCACTACGATCGGCGCGCCGAAATTTTTTGGCGCGATACCCGCGACCATGACGTCAGCCAAAACATCCAGGCATTGTCGCAAGCGATGGTCGGCACGCCACCCTTTCGCATCCTCGACTTCGGCTGTGGCCCCGGCCGCGACTTGAAGGCCTTCAAAGATTTGGGCCATGAGCCCGTCGGTCTCGACGGCTCGGCGCGCTTCGCCGAGATGGCGCGCAACTTCACTGGCTGCGAAGTCTGGCATCAGGATTTTCTCACGCTGCAATTGCCGGCGGAATATTTCGACGGCATCTTCGCCAACGCTGCGCTGTTCCATGTGCCCAGCCAAGAGTTGCCGCGTGTCTTAAAAGAACTGTGGGCGACTTTGAAAGCCAATGGCGTGCTGTTCAGCTCCAACCCGCGCGGTGACGACCAGGAGGGCTGGAACGGCGAACGCTTCGGTGCCTACCATGATTGGCAAACTTGGCAAGCCCTGGTTACGGGTGCCGGCTTCACCTTGATAGATCACTACTACCGCCCCGCCGGCTTACCGCGCGAACAACAACCATGGTTGGCATCGGTCTGGCGCAAACCGGACGAGAATGAATAACTGGAGTAATGGAGTATTGGAGTACTGGGTTCCGACCGAGACCCAACACTCCACCACTCCATTACTCCATCACTCCAGCTCGTCTTTCGCCAATTGACAGCCGCACCTTCTATCTATTAAGGTGCGGCTAAATCCCTCAATCGTCCCAAATCAAGGAGGATCGATATATGGCTTTTGTCAGCGATCTCATCATTTCATCCGATTCCCATGTCATGGAACCGGTAGACCTATGGAAAAAAGGCGTGTCGGCAAAATACCGCGACACCGCGCCGCTGTTTCCGCCGCACCAGGTCGGCGAAGGGTTCCAGCAACATGCAGGCGGCTGGGATGCCAACGCGCGCATGCGCGAAATGGAATCCGACGGCTTGAGCGCCGAGGTGCTTTATCCGACGCTAGGTTTGGACCTTTTCGGCCTCGACGACGCCGGACTGCAAGAAGAATGCTTTCGCGTCTACAACGACTGGCTCATCGACTACTGCAGCGCCGGCCCGGCCCGGTTGATCGGCATTCCCGCCATCGCGGTTTATAACGTCGACAACGGCATCAAGGAGCTTGAGCGTTGCCACAAGGCCGGATTGAAGGGCGCGATCATCTGGCAGGCGCCGCACAAAGACATCCCCTTCACCTCCGACCATTATGAAAAGTTCTGGGCCGCCTGCGCCGATCTCGAGGCGCCGGTGAGCCTGCATATCCTCACCGGCCACAGCTACAACAAGGACAAAAACCGCAAGGGCGTCGAGCGCTATCGCGGCAGCGTCAATCTAAAGCTGATGGACATCGCCAACGCGTTGTTCGAGCTGGTCTTCTGCGGCGTCCTCGAACGAAATCCCAAGCTCAAAATCGTCTCGGTGGAAAATGAATCGGGCTGGATGCCATGGATGTTTCAGCAGTGGGATTACTACTACAATCGCTTCAAGAAAGAGAATCCGCCGGCCTTCTCGCGCAACCCCAGCAGCTATATCAAGGATCAGATCTTCGCCTGCTTCTTCAACGACCATGTCTGCGGCGAGAACCTGGCCTTCTGGGGCCAGGACAACATCATGTGGTCCAACGATTTCCCGCATCCCAATTCCACCTGGCCGAACTCGATCAAGATCATCCAACGCGATCTCGGCCACTTGCCGGAAGAGACGCAACGCAAAGTCGTCTGCGACAACGTCTGCCGGCTCTATGACATCGACGCATCGAAACTGCCGCGCGTGCAAAAGCAGGCGGCGTAAGAACGATTGGCCGCAAAGCTTGTCCTGCGCGGATGCGAAGGAACTGAGCCACGCATAGATCGCAAAATGGAAATCAGAGGGCGGGTACTTAACCCGCCCTCACTTTTTTGACTTCGTGAATTTCATGTCCGTGGTGGTGTAAATCAAAGTGAACTCACCTTACTCGCTGCAACAATTCATTAAAGATTTAACCGACATCACCGGCCGCTACCAGGAGCAGGAGAAAATCGTCGCCGTGGCCAAACCGCTGCTCGCGGAATTGGTCAAAGATCCCGCCTGCATCGAGCCGCAGTTCAAACGCCATGGCGGCAAGACCTACGGCCGCTACATGCTGCACCGCGCGCGGTTGTTCAATGTCACCTCGGTGGTCTGGGGTCCGGGCGACGGCGCCAAAGCCCATAACCATGACACCTGGGGGCTGGTGGGCGTGGTGGATAATGAGTTGCAGGAAACCCGCTTCAAGCGCCGCGACGACGGCAGCAAAGCAGGTTACGCCGAACTAGAGCCAACCGGAGTCAACAGCAACAAGGCGGGAACGGTTTCAACTCTAGTCGCGCCGGACGACGACATCCACCAGATGCTCAACACCACGCAAAAAAATACTGTGGAGGTTCATGTCTACGGCAAGGACCTGGCCAACATGCAACGTCTGCAATTCGACATTAGTCAGTCGCTCGGTCAAATTTTTCGCCAGCGCCAAGTACGACAATTGTTGAGACGCAATCACTCGGCTGGGAATAGTGCCACGACGAGGTCTACGGCGGGAGAGCCGATCCCAGGTTAGTGCTTCAGCTTCAGCTCCCAATTCAAATAATTCAGCATATCTTCCTTGTTGCCGCGGATTGACGGCGACAACACAACGTCATTGGCTTTGACCAAGCATTTTTCCAGGCCCGCGGCGGTTTCAAGTCCGGCAGCCATCCAACCGCGCACACCAGCGTCGAGAACCTGTACATCGCTGTAAGCAAGTCTGTGCAAGCTGGCGCGCCGCGAAGATCGAGTGCCGCCCATCGGCGCAGGTCAGAACAATCGGCTGCGTGCGATCTGGGACCAGCTCCGGCAGCTTGATGTCAATCCAGCCACGGGAAATCCACTCGGCTCCCGGGATGTGAGCGCTTTCATATTCCAAGCTGGTACTGACATCGAGGATCAACGACCCTTCGCTGCTCAGCTGCCGCAGCTTTGTCGCATCGATAATCCGCGCGCTACGCTTTGCCAAGTCGAAGCCCAACGGCTCAGCCGCTGTCACAACAGTAACAAGCTTTCCGCCGCTCCCCGGCCAGGCTTCCAGGCCGCCTTGCAGGACGCTGACATGCTTGAATCCCATCTGCCCATACCAGTATGCCGCCATCACGGCGCGCGCCGATTGATTACTGACAAACACGATATGACCGTTGCGCACCGGGACAAAATCATCGGCACGCTGCACGGCTTGTCCGCCCGGGACATTGAGCGCACCCGCAATATGACCGGCGGCAAACTCGGCCTCGGAACGCACGTCGATGATGTAATTGACACCATCGGCGGCATGCGCAATTAGATCAACGAGTTGCTCCGGCGTGGTCCAGGCAATCTTTTCATCGCCTGCGATCTCCAGTGCCACCGCAATCGCTTGACTCTGGTTTTGCGGTACCACTGCATTTTGGTGCTGGCTTGGTTTCCAAGTCATATCCCGCCAACACCCAGCCCATGGTGCCGTTGCGCAGCGCGCGCACGTTGGTCAAGCCCATACGGCGCAACGCCGCGGCGCCGATGATACTGCGCGTCCGTCCGGCGCAATTGACGATTACCGCCGGCTTGTGGCGCAATTCTTCGGCCCAGAGAATTAATTCACCGCCCGGAACATTGATGCCACCGGGTATGCAAAACCTGCCGTATTCCTCCGGCGTGCGAACATCGAGGATCGTCAAGTCGCTGTTGCTGTCGAGCAACGATTTCAGCTCCTCCGGCGACAAGTCCGGCACTGCGCGCTCGTGATGCACTCGCTCGCCGAACGCCTTGCTCGGCACGTTGACGCCGCTGACGGTCTGCCGTTGCTCCTTCTCCCATGCGCCTAAGCCACCGCGCATAACTGCCACATCCTGATATCCGAGATCAGCCAGGGTATCGGCAGCCAGTTCCGCCCGCCTTCCGCCCTCGTCGTAGACGACGATCGGTACTTTTCGGTTAGGCACCAAAGCGTCGATGCGAAACTCGATCTGGCTGCGCGGCAACGAAGTCGCATGCGGAATCTGGCCGTCGTTGTACTCGCCGCGTTCGCGCACGTCGAAGACCGCGAACAAGCCATCTGATGCCGTCAACTGGGACGTATCGCTGGGTGAAATCTGTTTGATCATAGTCTTCTATGCTCCCAAACCAAGTAAAACTTGAACCCATTGGCGGATTCTGTTCTACTTGGCTCTGCGGCAAATTCAAGCGCTCTCCCTGGAGGATCTCATGGCAGCGATTCACGACAAATTCACCGGTCTATTTATCCCCTACGTTACACCGTTTAACCACGACGGCTCCTTGGATGGCGAGAGCTTAAGCCGGTTGACCAAACATCTTGCCGCCCTCCCGGTGTCGCCGGCCTGGTTTCCTGCGCGCGCATCGGCGAGAGCCCGGTTTTATCCATTCAGGAAAAACGCCAGGTCTACGAAGTCTGCGGCAAGATCGCCCGCGATGCCGGCAAAGTCCACATCGCCGCCATCGCGCCCCAGTCCACCGACGAAGCGGTGGCGCTGATGAACGATCTGGAAAATCTCGCGGTCGACGGCGTGATGATTTTTCCGCCACTGCTGTTCTCCTGGGGCAAGGTCGATAACAATCTGAAAGTGCGCTTCTTCGAAGATCTGGCGCGCGAAACCAAGCTCCCCGTCGTGCTGTTTCAGATACCGGTAAAAAGCTACTACTACGATCCCGACACCATCTGCCGCATCGCCCGGCTGGACAATGTCGTCGCCTTCAAAGAAGCTTCGTTCGATAAAGAATTATTTACCAGCACCGCCAAGCAACTACAGCGCGACAAATCCGCCGATGAGAATCCTCACCGGCAACGACCGTTTCGTCGCCGAGTGTTATCAATTGGGCGCCAACGGCGCGCTCATCGGCGTCGCCAACGTCGCCACCGAAAAATGGGGCGCCATGGATTTCGCCGGCCGTGCCGGTAGGTTCGACGAAGCTTTTAGAATACAAGAAGAACTGGAGTCGGTGAAAGAATTGGTCTTCAGCGAACCGATCGTCGAAGCCGTCGCGCGCATCAAAGTCGTGCTGCACTACGAAGGACTGATCAAAACCGCCACCGTGCGCCGCCCGCAGTTGGGCATCTCAGAAGCGGAAAAGAATCAACTGCTCGAAAGCTACCGCGCCCTCAAGAACAACGAGTTCCGCCTCCAAAGCGCCCATCAAGCAGCTTAGCAGAGAAAATCCAAAGACCTTTCACAATCCTTGCTTTATTTTCGACTGCTACTACTCCGCGCTCCGGCTGGGAATCACCAGGGCGAAGAGCGCGATGGTCACTGCCAACAACACCATGGCGCTGATCGCTAACGACCAGTGAATGCCGATCAGTCCGCCGACGACGCCGACCGTGACGCCGCTGAAGGCGCGCAGGCCGTTGTTCGAAGTATTGAACAGGCCGATCAGTCGACCGCGCAACTGCGGCGGCGCTTGCAACTGCACCAGCGTCTGCGCCATCGAGAGAAACGCCAGGTTGAGCATCCCGGAGCCAAAAAGCAGCGTCAACGCGAGTATGTAGTTGGTCGCGGCGGCGAAGCCGACGATGGTCATGCACCACAGGATCGAACAGATCGATGCGTTACGCGCATTAGCCTTGAGCCAACCGGTGCCTTCCAGGAGCAAGCCTCCGACCGCCGCGCCGGCGGCATTGGCGCCGAGCAACATGCTGTACGCCAAGTCTTGCTTATCGTGGCCAAAGTCATGGGCAAACTCCGGCATCTGCGCTTGAAATGCATTACCGACGAGCAACGACGTGGCGCCGCCCAACAAGATCATCGACAGGATCGTCGGATTGGACGCGGTTTCGCGCAACAATTGCAGCGCGCTGCGGAGACTTACCCGGCCGGCTGTCGGCGCATTCGGCTCATCCCGGCCATGGCCGGTGTAGGGCAGGATGAACAGGTAGAGAATCGTCGGCAGGTACATCAATACATTGATAAACAGACCGGCCGGCCCGCCGAACCAAAGCATCGTCGCACCGCCAACGGCGGGACCGAAAAGAACCGCGATGTTGCGTCCCGTGGAGTTCAACCGCACCGCGCTTTGCAAATATTCCCGGCCGACGATGTCGTGAATGATCAGTTGGCTAGCGGGCTGGCCCAAGACGCCCGACAGGCCGTGGAGCACAAGCAGCGCGCAGGCATGCCAAACTTCGATAGTGTCGGTGAGAAATAAGATGCCCCAGGTAAGCGATACCAAGCCGTACATGGCTTGGGCGGTTTGGATCAGCCGGCGGCAATCATGGCGATCCGCCAACGCGCCGAAATAGACGGCGAAAAATAGAAACGGCGTCCAGTGGCTGATGACGGCAAACCCGGCCAGCACCGGCGAGTGAAATTTTTGGTAGAGCAGCCAGTAGCTGATTACATGCTCGATGTTGTCGCCCATCTGCGCCAACATGATGACGACAAAATATTTGCGATAGTCGGGATGGTGCAGCGCGGCGAAAGCGACACGGCCGGCGGATATGGCTGCCGGCGCATCCCTCGGAGAATTAGTTTTTGCAGTCATTCGTCAAATTACTCGCTGGGACTTGCCACGACGGGTCAAATCTATCGAGCCTCAAACGTTTTGAACGGTTCGAAGGTTGTGAACAGACTAGCCCGACTCCCCTTGCCTCAAGCCGGGAATCGCGAAGGCGAAAAGAACCAGTGTTATCGTCATGAGCACCATCGCGCTCAGCGCCAACGACCAGTGCACGCCGATCAAGCCGCCGACCACGCCCACCGTGATCCCGCTAAACGCCTTGAACCCCATGCTCGCCATCGAGTATAGGCCGATCACCCGGCCGCGCAGCGGCGCCGGCGAGCGCAACTGGACGATGGTCTGGGCCATCGAGGAAAACGTCAGATTTAACACGCCCGCACAAAAGAGCAGTATCAAGGACATGTAATAATTTTCCGAAAGCGCGAAGGACGCGATGGCGACGCACCACAGGATCGCGCTGATGAACGCCGTCTTGACGCTGGGCGGCAGCCACGCTCGGCCTTCGAGGAGAAAGCCGCCGACGACCGCGCCCGCGGCGTTGGCGCCGAGCAGCGCGCTGTAGGCAAACCCGGCCTTTTCGGTGCCAAGGTCATGGGCGAACTCGGGCATGGTTGCTTGGAAAGCGGTGCCGACAAAGAACGACACGCAGCCGCCAAGAATGACCATGGTGACGATCGGCCGATTATTGGCGACTTCACGGAGCACCTGAAGCGCATCGCCCCAACCAATGGCGCGCCGCGCCGGCGCCGCACCCGCGCGGCTGTGACCGGTGTAGGGCACGGTCAGGAGCCAGATCGTCAGCGGCAAATATATTAACGTGTTCACCACCAAGCCGACCGCGGGACTGAAGATCAACATCAATCCGCCGCCCACCGCGGGACCGAAGAGAATACCCAATTGCCGGCTTGTCGAGTTGAGACGGATAGCGCTCTGCAACTGCTCGCGGCCGACGATGTCGTGAATCAGCAATTGGCTGCCGGGCCCCCAGAGCACGCCGGCCATGCCGTGAATGACCAACAACACGCAGGCATGCCAAAGTTCAATCGTATCGGTCCAAAAAAGAAACGCCCAAGCCGCCGACACGCCCATGTACATGATTTGCGCTACTTGGATGACCTTGCGGCAATCGTAGCGGTCTGCCATGGCGCCGAAATAAACCGCAAATAACAGGAACGGCGTCCAGTGACTGAGCACGGCGAAGCCGGCCAGCACCGGCGAGTGGAATTTTTGATAGAGCAGCCAGTAACTGATCACATGCTCGATACTGTCGGCCATCATCGCCAGCGCCGTGGTCCAAAAGTAACTGCGAAAATCCTTATGATGCAGCGCCGCGAAGGCAAGCTTTTTTTGCGGTTCAGCAGTTGCCAATACAATCTCCAAACTTTTAGATTATCTTCGGACAGTAGCCAATATCGATGGGTGACGCAAACAAATGTACATTGGTGAACCCTCGCCTTTGAAATCGAAGGATGCGAGTTCATCGACTCTAATTTCCATCATTCCGGCGGAAGCCGGAATCCATAATTTCATAGTGGCACCGAGGCGATCGATGGAGCAAAGATGGATGCCGGCCTGCGCCGGCATGACGGCTTTCACTTCCGTCGACGGCGCGGGATTTCAAACATCATCTTTGCCACGAATCGAAAACTCGGGGTGGACTTGACTGCGAACCCCACTCACCCCGGCTCGACAATCGGCTGACGTTCTTGCGCAAAGGCAAACAAAACCAACGTCACCGCCAGCAATACCAGCGAGCTTAGCGCCAGCGACCAGTGCACGCCGATCAAACCGCCGATAACTCCGACGGTGACACCGCTAAAAGCGCGCAGACCGAAGGCCGACATCGAAAACAGACCGATCAGGCGGCCGCGCAGATGCATCGGCGCTTCTAGTTGAACAATCGTCTGTGCGATGGAGTAGAAAGCCAGATTGAGCGCGCCGGCGATAAACAACAACGCCAACGACAGCGGATAGCTAGTGGAAAAAGCGAACACCGTCATCGTTAGGCACCAAAGAATCGCGCAGCCGATCGCCGCTTTCACCGTCGGCGGCACCCATTGCTTGCCGTCGAGGACAAACCCGCCGAAAACCGAACCGGCGGCATTGGCGGCGAGCAGTGCGCTGTAGGCAAAGTCGGCCTTGTCGGTGCCGAGATCATGGGCGAACTCGGGCATGCTCGCTTGGAACGCATTACCGACGAACAACGACGCCGCGCCGCCGAGGACAATCATCGTCACGATGGAGCGGTGTTGCGCGACCTCACGCAGCACGGCAAAGGCGTCGCGCCATCTCAGCCCGCGGCGCGCCGGCGCGCCCTCGCGCAGGTGTCCAGTGTAAGGGACCAGCATCAACCAGACGGTAAACGGCACGTAGATGAGCGCGTTGATCAATAGACCAGCCGGCGCGCCTAACCATAACATCATTGCGCCGCCCACCGCCGGACCGAAAAGAATGCCAAGCTGGCGCGCGGTGGCGTTAAGCCTGACCGCGCTCGGCAAATCGTCGCCGCCAACGATATCATGAATCAGGAGAATCTCGGCCGGAGTCCAGAACACCCCGGCGATGCCGTGAATGATGAGAAGAACGCAGGCGTGCCAGATTTGAATCGTATCGGTCAAAAACAAGATCGCCCACACCACCGTCACGCCCATGTACATGATTTGCGCGATTTGAATCAGCTTGCGGCAGTCGTAGCGGTCGGCCAAGCCGCCGAAATAGACCGACAGCAGGAGAAACGGCGTCCAATGGCTGATGACGGCGAACCCGGCGAGCACCGGCGACTGAAACTTTTGGAACAAGACCCAGTAGCTGATCACATGCTCGATGTTGTCGGCCATCATCGCCAGCATGGTGGCGATAAGAAACCAGCGGTAGTCTTTATGCTTGAGCGCCGCGAAAGCGACTTTCGGCTTTGACGTATTCGCAGTTGTCGAGGTACTTGGGTTGCGTGATGCCAATGCGGTGTCCAATGGGCCAACGGTAGATTTTCAAACTAACGGATATTTCCCATCGGTGCAAACCTGAGTGCTGCGCATCGTTGTCATAAAATATTTGCCTTGCCTTCCCGCGCCGCTTTTGGGAGAAACGACAGAGCGCTTAGGCAACATCGAGGCATCACCCTGAAAACTCTTCGGCAATTTTTATCCCAGACTTTTATCGGTTGGCGCATGGTCGGCCTGGTCTCGGCGCTGCGAGTGCTCGGCGGCGGGCTGCACAATTACGGCTTCACCGTTTTCTTTTTACCGCTCAGCCAAGATTTGGGCTTGAGCCGCGCCGCGACCTCGCTGGCATTTTCCCTCGCCCGCGCCGAGGGTGCTCTCGAAGGTCCCTTCGTCGGTTATCTCATCGACCGTTTCGGTCCCCGGCCGATTATTCTCGTCGCGACCATCCTCTGCGGCTTGGGATACATCATGCTCGCCTGGGTCGACAACTACACAAATTTTCTCATCGTCTATCTCGGTGTCATCTCGCTGTCGTTCACGCCCGGCTTCGTCCACGCTTCCATGGCGGTGGGCAACACCTGGTTTATTCGTTACCGCGCCCGCGCCATGACGGTGATCAGTTCGGCCGTGCCCATCGGCGGCACGCTCTTGACGCCGCTACTCGCCATCGCCGTGCAAAACTGGGGCTGGCGTTGGGGCGCCATCATCGCGGGAGTGCTATTTTTAGTTATCGGCATCCCCATCGGCATCGGCGTGCGACCATCGCCCGAAAGCATGGGGCTCCTGCCCGACGGCGACGCGCCGCGAACGGCGGCAAGCAACAGCGGCAAGTCGGAAAAAGGTTCGGAGGAGAAAGCCGCCGACCAAGACCCCAGCGTGCGTCAAGCGATGAAGACCAAGAGTCTTCTGGTTATTCACCATCGGCATGACCGTGCGCGTGGCGGCCTACAGCACCATCAGTGTGCACTTCATACCGATCATGGTCTGGAAGGGTTTGAGCCAGGAACATGGCGCTTACTTACTCGCTGCTTTCGCATTTCTGAACTGGGCCGCCCACTACGTCATCGGCCCTCTAGCCGATATGATGAATCGTCCCAAGCTGCTTGCCGGCTGCATGTTGGCCGCGGCGGGGTCAATACTGTTTCTGATCTGGGGCGGCGGACTCTGGCCGCTTTGGCTATTCACGATTCTCTTCACTGTCATCGATGCCTCCTTTCCCGTCGTCTGGGCCACCATCGGCGACTTCTTCGGCCGTAAATACTTCGCCACCATCCGCGGCACCATGGCGTTCTTCTACACCTGGGGCGGCGTCATCGGCCCGGTCGTCGCCGGCGCAATCTACGACCGCAGTCAAAGCTACGCGGCAACACTATGGGGACTTTGTGGCTTGCTGGTGCTCGGCACCATTCTCACGGCAATGCTAATCAAACCTTGGGACGCGGTCAGACCGTTATAAAACAGGGTCGAGGATGGAGGGTAGAAGATCGAGGATGGAAAATCGAAAATCGCCGATCGGGGATCGCGATCGTCAATCCTCGACCCATCATCCCCGACTCTTCGACATCTTCGGATCGAGGGCATCGCGCAGGGCGTCGCCGAGCAAGTTAAAACTCATCAGAGCGAAAAAGATAAACAGCCCGGGCAGGAATACTTGCAACGGCGCGATAAAAATATTGGTCGCGGCGTTGGTGAGCAAGTTGCCCCAGCTCGGCGTCGGCGGCTGGATACCGAGGCCGAGAAAGCTCAGCGTGGTCTCGGCGCGGATCGCCGCGCCGGCGTCGAGCGTCGCCGAAACGATCAACGGACCGAGGGCGTTGGGCAGCAGGTGGCGCAGCATGACGCGCCAGCGCGATGCGCCGAGGCATTGGGCCGCCAAGACGAACTCTTGCTCGCGAAAAGACAGCACGGCGCTGCGCGCCAAGCGCGCCGCATTGGTCCACTCCAGGGCGACGAGAATGACGATAATGTTGAGCAAGCCAGGCCCGGCTAATTTCGACAGGACCAGCAGCAAGACGATGCGCGGGATCGTGTAAATCGTATCGACCAAACGCATCAAAGCATTGTCGAGCGCGCCACCGACATAACCGGCGAGAATGCCGATCAATCCGCCGATGAGAACGGTACTCAGCGCCACCGCCAATCCGACGGTCAGCGAAACCCGGCCGCCATGCATGATGCGCACCCAGGTGTCGCGCCCGAGCTCATCGGTGCCGAGCCAATGGCGGGCCGACGGCGTCTGCATGCGCTCGGCCAATGACACCTGGTCGAGTTCAAATGGAACCAGATAGGGACCGACGATCACCGCGACTAATAAAGTAACAAAGAAAAAAAAGCCGACGTAGGCAACCCGGTGCTGTTTGAAGCGCCGCCAAACAACGCGCCAATAGCCCACCGGCTCGGCGCCTTGTATGGGATTCAATGCAATTGCCAATGGACTTTCGACTGTCACTTGTCACCAGTGAGACGGGCTGGTTTTAAAACCCACCCTTACGTCCCGATCCTTTTTTGTGCCCTTTGGGTTCTTTGCGGCTAATTTCCGAATCCAATTTTTGTGAACTTTGTGCTCTTTGTGGTTAAATCTCTTCCCTTCAACTCTGATAGCGGATGCGCGGGTCGAGCCAGCCGTAAACCACGTCCGCCAATAAATTGAAGAACACCACGGTCACGGCGATGATCATCACCACGGTCATGGCGACGACATAGTCATTACCCATGATCGACGTATAGAGCAGCCGGCCCATGCCGGGATAGGCGAACACGGTTTCCACCACAGTCGAACCGCCGACCACTCGCGGCATGGTCACGGCGATGATCGTCACCACTGGAATCAGCGCGTTCTTGAGCGCATGGCGGCCGATGACGACGCTCTCGGATAATCCTTTGGCGCGTGCCGTCGTCAAATAATCCTGGCGCAGCACTTCGAGCAAACTCGAACGCATGAAGCGCTGCACTTGAATGATCTCGGAGATCGCCAACACCGCCACCGGCAAAATCAGATGTTTCATCCAGTCCACCGTGGCCGCCCAGCTACCCGGCGCCAGCTCGCTGTTGACGATACCGGAGGTCGGCAGCCAGCCGAGCTTGACCGAGAATAGGATAATCAACATCAGCCCCAGCCAAAACGCCGGCACCGAATAGGCGACAAAAGTCGTCGCGGTGAGAATATAGTCGCCGATGGAATACTGCCGCACCGCGGAAAAGATGCCGAGACGCGATGGCGATGATTTTGCCGAGCACCACCGCGGCGATGGTCAGCACCAGGGTATTTTTCAACGCCGGCAGAATAATATCGAACACCGGCTGGCCATACTCCCGCGAGTAGCCGGGATTGAGCTGAAGCAGCTGCCAGAGCCACTTGCCGTACTGAAGGTAAACCGGATCGTCGAAGCCGTAGAGTTTGCGCAGCCGGTCAAAATCCTGCGGCCGCAAGTTGGGAACGCCTTCGAGCATCCGATAAAGCGGATCCCCCGGCATCAGATACAACAACGTAAAAATCAGCGCCGATATCACCAGCAACAACGGCACGGTCTGAAATAGCCGGCGAATGAACGTAGAGCAACATAAATATTTTCGATCGCGTCAGGTTAACGCTGGCACTCGACCGGTTCAAAGTTCAAGTGTCAACCGTTCAACGAATTCGCATCGAACACCTTGAACATCTGAACCCTTGAACGGCCTTGTCTTAAGCCTTATCCCAAGTATGCGTATTCCACGAGCTCGAATTCTGCCCGCCGCTCTCCTGGCGCGGCGTGATTCCGGTCAGCCCTTTTTTCACGACCAGCACTTCCGGCGAGAAAAACAGCGGCAGGTGCGGCAGCGCCTCGCTAAACATCTTGCAGTATTCGACCTGGAGCTGTTCGGAGCGTTCGGCTGTGATGATCGAATTGATGTCGTCGAGGATGGCGTCCTTCTTGGGATCGTTCCAGCCCGAGACATTTTCTAGTGAGAATTTGTTCTCCGCGCTGGGAATGTTTTTGCTGTGAAAGCGTTCCGGCCACTCCTCCACCGTCGCGTTATGCGAGCCGATGAAGGCGCCGGGCCAGCGGCTGCGGTTCTCCGCCGAATTGAGCAGGCGGTTGGGCATGTTCTTGATCACCGTGCGCACGCCGATTTTTTTCCAGTAGTCGGCGATGATCGCTTGGGCCTGCTCATGGTCGCGCCGCTCCGCGGTGCAGCGGAACTCGAACTCCATGCGCTCGCCCTTGCCGTTGACCAGCACGCCGTCGGCGCCTGGCTTCCAGCCCGCCTCGGCAAGCAGTTTCTTCGCCCGCTCCGGGTCATGCTTGTAGATCGTCGCCGACGCCAGCGCTTTTTTATAGCTCTTGCGCGCCCGCGCCCATGGGGAAATGCGAGGTGATCCGTTCGCCTTTAAAAATATTCTGCGTCATGGTGTCGCGGTCGATGGCGTGGAGCAGCGCCCGGCGCACTCTGACGTCGTTGAACCAGGGATTGTCGCGGCTCAGGTTGAGCCAGGTCCAGGACGCCGGGCTGGTCAGCACCTTGCCCTTGCCTTGCTTCTCCCACTGCTCGCGCAAGATCGTCGCGCCGTCGAAGGAGATCGTGCTGCGCATGCAGAAGTCCACTTCGCCGGCCAGCACCGCGGCCAAATTGGTGTTGGTATCTTCGACGGTTTTGAAAGTCATCCGGTCGATTTTTGGCCGGCCCAAGACGAAGTCATTGAAGGCTTCCAACTCCATGCGGCTGCCCTGATCCCACTCGACGACTTTAAACGCACCGGCGCCGACAAAGTTTTTATTCCAGTACGGCAGATTGGCGAACGCCTTCATGTCGCCGCCTTGAAAAGCGTCGAGCAGCAGGTGACGCGGGAAGGCGCGCACATGGGTGTACTGAATCGCATTGGCTTCATTGTAGAGATCGTTCCAGTGAATCACGATGGTGCGATCGTCGGGGGTCTCGATCTTGGTGATCATCTCCGGCACCAGGCGATCCGGCATGGGAAATTCGGGATGCTTGGCGATCTGCCAGCCGAACTCGAAATCTTTCGAGGTGTAAGGCTTGCCGTCATGCCACTTGAGATTGGGCCGCAGCTTGTAGACCGTGACCATCGTCTTCTTCTGCATGTCGATCTTCCAGGTGCCCTTCTTGACCGACGGCAATTCCTCGGCCAACACCGGCACCCGTTCGAGTGTCACCGGATTCTGCGTCACCAGACCGGCATCGACCATCGAGACATGCTCGGTCTCGCGCCGGTTATGATAACCGAGGCTGGTCACCTGGCGCTCGCCGTGAATGACGATGCGCTTGCGCCCCGGCTGAGCCGCGAATAACTGCGGCGCCCACAGCGCGCCCGCTGCCGTGGCACCGGTCAGTTTGACGAATTGTCTCCGGGTCAACGATGACTTTTTGGCTATCTTTCATGAGCGATCCTCCGTAACTAGCACGACGATTTCCGCAACCGGTATAACCAATGGCACCGGCGCGGTCAATGCAAATCGCCCCGGCTTCCTTGACAACCCGGCAGCGCTCCAGTTACATGAAAAGCGATAAATCATTAGGAGGCCCATTATGGCTGCCGATTTCGAAGATCATTGCTGGAAAGATATCGTCTCACCGGAAATCCTCAAAACCTACACGCCCTATCATCGCGAAACCTTCATCGGCCAAAGACCGGCGCTGCTGGCCATCGATCTCTACAACCTGGCTTATCAAGGCGGCGCCAAAGAGCCCCACGAATTGATCGACACCTACAAGAGTTCCTGCGGCGTCTATGCGCATAACGCGATCAAACCGACTCAGGAGCTGTTCGCCCTGGCGCGCAGCTTGAAGATCCCGGTTTTCTACACCACCAGCGAAACCAGAGTAGAAGCCAAGCCCGACCTGATCAACGCGACCAACCGCCAGCGCGCTAAGATCGATCCCGATGCCTTCGAGATCAAGGAAGAGTTCAAACCGCAGCCCGGCGACGTGGTGATTTTTAAAGAACGCGCCAGCGGTTTCTTCGGCACGCCGTTGGTGGCGCACTTGACCCAATTGGGCTGCGATAGCCTGATCGTCTGCGGCGAAAGCACCAGCGGCTGCGTGCGCGCCAGCTGCGTCGACGGCTACTCGCTCGGTTATCATGTGTCGATCGTCGAAGAATGCGTCTTCGACCGCAGCCAGCTGTCGCACAAGGTCAATCTGTTCGACATGCACCACAAGTACACCGATGTAATGAAGCTCGACGAAGTCAAAGAAAAGATCAAACAGGAACGGCCGAGGAAAGCGAATTAATCGCTCGGTTCCAAGCGTTCCAATCGTTCCAATAGTTCCAACCGTCGGAAACGCATTCGAATGTCTTGAACGAGCGCCACCTGAGCGAACGATTGGAACGATTTGGAACGTTTTGAACGGATTTATTAGACCATGTACAGTACTTCGAACGGCTTAAAGATCTATTACGAAGTCTCCGGCGAAGGTCTCCCCTTCGTCATGGTCCATGCCAATCCGTTCGATCATAACCTGTGGATGTACCAGATCGCCCACTTCTCGACCTACTTCAAAGTCGTCGCCATCGACATTCGCGGCTACGGCCGCTCGGACAAACCGGAGACGCCCTTTAGCCTCAAGGACATGGCTGACGATGTGCTCGGCGTTTGCCGCGACCTCGATATCAAAGAAGCGATCCTCGGCGGCGTCAGCGTCGGCTCGGGCATGGCGATTTTACTCGGCCTCGATCATCCGGAAATGTTCAAAGCCATCATTCTAGTCGGCGGCAGCAGCGGTCCGGGCGGCTCCATCGACGAGCGCATCCACGGCTACACCAAAGTCGGCATCGAGAAATATCATATCCAGCACTTGCGCGAACTGGTCGCGCCGGAATTTCCCGAAACCAAACTGGGCAAGTATCTGTTGAACACTTTCGTCGAGCGCGATCCCTGGCTGTCGGGAGAATCGATTGGACAAATCTTTCGCGCCCGCGGCGGTCTCGACATGACGCCGCGGCTGGCGACGATGAAAGTCCCGACGCTGGTGATCAACGGCGAATACGACAACTCGCTGGCCGGCGGCAAGAAAACCGCGTCGCTCATTCCCGGCGCCGTGCACAAAATCCTGCCCAAGACCGGCCACGCCTGCAATATCGAAGATCCCGCCGGCTTCGATGCCTTCGTCATAGAATTCCTGCGTGCCAACAACTTGATGCCGTCCGCTGCCAGCCGCTGACTCGCAGGGACGCAAGTGAAGGCGGGAATTTCTCCCGCGCCGAGTCCAATGATCACCGACGGTTGTTCAGCGCAGCCCAACTCGCGCCGCACTTCGATCAAAGGTTGGAAGTCGACTACTCTGAGCAACCGGAATCTCGCCGATAACCTAGAATCCGTAAAGTCGTTTGGGATTGTCGCACAGCATCTTTTCGACCATCGTCTGCGAGAGGTCCTTGCGTTCTCTGAATTCGGCGACCATATCTTCCTGGCGCGATGGATCGCCGTGGGGATAGTCGGAACCGAGGACGAAGGAATCTTCGCCAACAAGAGCCGCGATGCCGGTCAGATCTTCGTCCGGTTCAGCGCTGACGAACACCCTGCCGGTGTTGAAATACTCGATGGGATCCTTGGCCAGCTTGCGCCGCATGTTGTCGCGCCGCACTTGCTTGATCATGAACGGCAGCCACGCCGCCCCGGCTTCGAGGAAACTGAACCGGAGATTGGCAATCTTCTCGAAAGCCGCCGAGCTCATGATGCTATTGAAGCCCATGAGCACCGGCAGAATAGCGCTATAAAAATTTGTCGTGGCGTCGAAGATGCGGGTCAACGCCGGACAGCCCCAGCCCAGGTGCACGCAAACCGGCAAGTTCAAATCCGCCGCGACTTGATAGAACGGAAACAAGCTTTCATCGCCGAGCAGCTTGTCCCACGCCATGCCTTGCAGCATGACTGCGGCAGCGCCGATCCTGGCGGCGCGTTTGATCTCCTTGATCGACTCCGCGACATCGCGAATCGGCACCAATGCGGCGAAGCGAATGCGCCCTTTCGACGTCGTCGCACACTCGCCGAGGAACGAATTGTAGGCGCGCAACAGCGCCGCTTCCAGCTTTAGATCTTCAGCCGTGTGCGTCAGGAATAAGCTCGGAAAGACCACCTGCGTGTCGATCTTGACCTTGTTCATGTCGCGAATGCGCGCCGGGACATCGATAAGCTCCTGAGCGCCGATGGATTCGCGCTTCTGGCTCGCCGCCTCCATCAACGTCGGCGTGCGAAAAATCGTCCCGCCCTTGCCGACCAGCTTTGGGTAAGTCTCGCCGTCAATGAGCCACACGGCGTTGTACCGGCCATAAATCGTGTCGCGCTCAAGTCGAACCGGTAACGGCCGGCGGGGCTGAAACTCCTTGTCCAAACGCTCGAACATCGCCACGGATTCTTCGATGTGAGCATCGGCGTCGATAATCATAATCCACTCCCAAAAAGTGCCGTGTGCAATTTAAAGATTCACGCGAAAACACCCCAAAAATAAATCTATCAGACTCATGAGCCAACAATCTCACATATGCTAATTGAAATCGATTTTCCTTCTATTCGTCAGTCCCGCGCACGCGGCATCCAGGTGACGGACAGTGTCCGTCATACCGTTGAAAAACGGTATCCAGGTTGAGGCGATGGACCCCGGTCTTCACCGGGGTGACGATAGAGCCGGCATGACGGAACGATATCCAATGCGCAGATCGATTCGTCGTCTCTCCGTCATCCGCCAACGCTATTCCCACTAGCCGCTAGTTGGCCACACGCTTCGCCCCGGGTTTCAGATTCACCTCATAGATGCGATTCGTGCTGGTCTGGTGGATCAACAGATTGCCCTCGCGGGTCGGCCGCATATGTCGGAGCATACCGGCGTAAATGTTTCCGGAAGGTATCGCCCAACTTTGGAATTTTTCGGTGGCAGGATCGAAGCGCACTAGCGCATCGGGACGCCGGGCAGATTCATTGTACCAGACGATACCGTCGACGACGGCGATGGCATAGGGATGGGAGCTCGGACCACTAGGCGAATCCCACTCTTTGTATTGGCCGTTTTTTGGATCCAAGCGGCCGAGGCGGCCAAGGCTCGAGTTGACGTACCAGATCATTCCATCGGCAGCGATATCGAGCCGGCGCACTGTGGTCTTTTCGGGCAAATTGAATTCACGAATTGCCAAGGTGTCAGGATCGACCCTGAGCAAACAATTGGCGCCGTTGCACGACACCCAAAGCGCGCCGTCAGCGGCGACTTTGATGCCATACGGCCGGGAATTCGTCCGCGGCGAGGTGACGAGCTTGATCTCGCCCGTCGACGGCACCAACCGGCCAATCATGTTCGCCACTTGCAAGGTGAACCAGAGCGTTCCCTTGGAATCGAACACCGCCGTGTGCGGATCTTTGGCGGCTGGATCGGGCATCTTGTATTCGGTGATCATGCCGGTTTTGGGATCGAGCTTGCCCATGGTGCCGTTGCCATTGCCGGTGTACCAAATATTGCCGTCACGGTCGGGCGTCACGCTGTGCGGCAAGGCCTTTTCCGGCAGGGTGTATTCGACAATCTCCCCGGTCTTACGATTGAGCCGACCGACAAGATTGCCATATTGCCCGCAATACCAGATAGAGCCATCCGGCGCCTCCACGGGATCGCGTGCCCGCTGGCCCAATTGCGCCACCTGCCATTCACGAAAAGTTATCGACACCGGCCCAGAGACCAGTGTCGGAGCGAACTTCGCACTCGGCGGGAAATGGGTTTCAAGATATTTTGTGATGCTGTCGAGTTGCGGCGTCCCCGACAAGTTGATCATCGTGCCGACGAGTTCCTTCCACTCGTCACGCGTGTAACCGGAGCTGCGCGTAAGCTGGTTGAGATCATGGCAGGCGGTACACATGCCCTGAACCAGCGGCTTTCCCTCACCGTCCGGCAACTGCACCGGCGCCTGCGCGCCATGGGCCACCGGCACCAACATAAGCAGATAGACTCCAAAAATTAACGTCAAGATATATTGGGTCATAATCTTACTCCTCTGTGATTCGCTGAATGTCACTAACTGCGCACGAAACTTACCATCATTCCGGCTTCGGTGTCGATGATCACGTAGAACTCGCCACCGTGAACGGAGCAACGCCGAAGGCAAGCTTAAACCCGCCCCAAAGCCCCAACTTTGTACCCTCTGCATGCATTGCAGACTAACTTCCGCTTCCGACGCGGCTGTGCTTTTGTGCCTCCTGTGGTAAAATACGCCGGTCTCTTCGATTATTTATACAACCCGTCGATATACCCGGACTTGTCGAATTCCTGAATGAAGCGTGCATCCATGAAGTCGCGAGGATTGGCCGTGCGCGCGGCTGGGAGTTTTTTCGCCAGCTCGTCCAAGATCGTCTTGAAACCCTCCGCGGAGGGATAGGGTTTGATTTCCGCAGTTCCTTTCAACTGCTGGTAGGACTCCTCCAGCACTTTCTCATCCTTGATCTGCATGTAGCGAGCGATGGCGCGCTTGGCCACGGCGGGATTGGTGCGGATTAACTGCACGCCTTCGAGGATCGATTTGACCACGCGGCGCACCATGTCTGGGCTCTTCGCGATCAAGCGCTGGGTGGTATTGAGTCCCACCTGTTGAAATGGAATGTCCATATCTTCCATGTTGGCGTACACGCGAAAGCCGGACTCCACCGCCTTGTTATAATAAGGCGGCTGCAGCAAAGCGCCGTCGAAAGTCTTGCCGGCGATCAATGAAGTCGCGACCACCGGCGCGGAATCGCCGACTTGAATCAACCTGACATCGCGGTCAGGATCGAGACCGAGCTTATTGATCAGCAAACGCATGGTGGCATCGTTCACCGTGCCGTAACGGGTAACCCCGAGCACCTTGCCTTTCAAGTCCGCCAGCGTGCGAATCTCCGGTCGAACCACCAGCCGGTAGTTGAGCTTCTGTTGAAAGCTCACAATCATCACCAGATCCGCCCCTTGCACCCGCGCCGGCGCCATCAGGCTCGCCGAATAACTGCCCATGTCGATCTCGCCGGCGATCATCGCCGACTGGCCGAGATTGTTGCGCAAAAACAGCACCTCAGGATTGAGACCGTTTTTCTCCAAGAGCTTGCCTTCCTGCGCAACCCACAGCATCGCGGTGGCCGGGCTTAGTCCAGAATAGCCGATGCGGATCTTGTCGGCGGCAGGAACAGCCTGTGGCGCCAATAGTAACAGCGTTAAGAAACCTTCAATTATTCGCTTCATGATTGGTGTACCCAATTTGATTCGAACCAGTCGGCTCTTCCGAACCGCAATGACCGCTTCGGACCGCTTGAACAAATAAACAAGGCATTTCGCGTACGGGGTATTAACCCCGCACGCGACCAAAGGGGATGCTCGCCCCCTTTGGATTCCCCATTTGATGGTGCCCGCAGCAAGCTGCGGGGAATGTTTAGATTTAAACTCTTAACACAAAGACCGAAGTCCACGAAAGTCCAAGGGTTGGGTGCAACTTTGCCGCTTAGAAAAATAATCCTCGTTTAACCCGATCTGTGATAGGAAAATGGCAATTCAGTTTCTCGGAGGACGGCCATGATAAAACCGGAACGGATAATCGCTTGTACCCTGGCTTTCGCTCTGGCGACGGAGCTATTGCCATGGGCGAAGCCAGTGAGCAACGCGCAAGTTGCCAAGCCGGCGACTCCCGCCAAGACGTCAACAGGCTGGAAGTTTCGTCTTGAGGAGGCGCGCATCGAAGACATTCAGCGCGCGATCAAGACACGCCAAATCACCTGCGAGAAAGTTGTCCAGGCCTACATCAACCGCATCCGCGCTTATGACGGCCAATGCGTCGCGCCGGTGAATCCCAATGACGCCAATGATCCGAAAAACCATTTCCCCGACATCGGCAAATACACCGGCACACCGATGCAGCCGGGTGTCATGCAAGCGACGATCTCCGATCCGGCCACACAGCAAACCTACGGCTACATCCGCGGCGTGAAAAATGCCGGGCAGCTGCGTTCCCTAAGCACAGTCAACATCCGCGGCGAACGCTCGGCGACATGCAAAGCGACCTGCGATCTCCATCCCTCCAAAGGAGCCCTGCCCGGCAATTGTCCTCGAACCTGCGAAGCGTTTCGCGCCCAGCCCGACGGCATCGAGCGGGCACGCGAACTTGATCGGCTTTTCGGCGCCAATCCTAATTTGGCCGCGATGCCGCTATACTGCGCGCCGTTTTCGATCAAGGATATCTTCGACGCTAAAGACATGCGCTCCACCGGCGGCGCCGACGTGAACTACGCGATGGACGCGGCGCCGGCGGATTCGACCATCGTCGCGCAGCTCCGCGCCAAGGGCGCGATCATTCTCGCCAAAGCCAACTTGAGCGAATACAACGGCGGCAGCGGCGATCCCGGCGGCGCGGCCAAGGCCACCGCGGTGGTGCTCGGCGCGGGCAATTCGCGCAGCACTTGGGCCGGCAATCCGTGCAACCCCTACGACACCGAGCGCGCCGGCGCGCAGGCCGCATCGAGCTCGGGCTCGGGTGTTTCGGTGTCGGCCAATCTGGTTACTTGCTCCATATGCGAAGAGACCGGCGGCTCCTGCCGCGTGCCGGCGGCCTACAACGGCGTCGCCAACTTGACCACCGGCAAAGCGATCATGGCTTTCGGCGGCGGCATCGGCGCCGACCCGTTTATCGACCGCGCCGGTATTCACTGTCGGACGATCAAAGATACCGCCATCGTGCTCGACGCTCTGAAAGATCCCAAGCTCGGCTACTACGACCCGCGCGACATTTATACCGCGCTGCCGAAGGCATTATTCCCGCAAAATTCCTACGCCAGCTTTGCCGGAGCCAAGAGCTTGAAGGGCATGCGCATCGGCATCGTGCGCGAGTACATGGTCAAACACACGCCAAACGATGCCGCGATCAGCGATCAAATCGATAAGGAGATCAAATCAGTCCTGCGCGACAAATTGGGCGCGCAGTTGTTCGAATCCGTCGATCCGCTCTATCCCGACGACCCGACGATTCCTAACTTGAAACCAAGCTTCCAAGAAGCGTTAGCGGAAATTCTGCCATTTCACATGCCCGAGTATCTTTACAAAACCACCGGCAGCGGCGAGGCCGAGTTCCCCGAGTTCGCGAGCAAAGTCAATGTCAACATCGGCAAGACGCCCGGCGGCGGCATTTTGTCACCGGCGGAATATATGGCCCGCGCCGCCGAGGGGTTAGAGCCCTTTCCAGCGAATTTGAATCTCAGGCGCGTCACGCTGTTTCAGCGCACCTCGAGTTTCCGCTTTCATCTGAGCCAATATTTGCTGCGGCGTAACGACCCCAGGGTCAAAGACTGGCCGTCGCTCAATGCCAACGCGTCCTACTACTCCGGCGACAAGCTGGCGGCGTTTATCAATTGGCAAAACCTAGACGACATCCGCTCCGCCGGCATTACCGAACGCATCAAGATGCGCGAAGTCATGCAGCGCGTGGTGCTGAAGGTGATGCGGGAAAACAATCTCGACGTGTTAGTGAACCCGCTGACAACGATTCCAATCCCCAAGATCGGCGGCCCGGTGGAACCCGAAGTGAATAGCCGGCCCAGCAATCGCTTCGCCTTCACCGCCGACGCCGGTATTCCCGAAGTCGTCGTTCCGGCGGGCTTCAATCAGGTCGTCTACGAGCCTAAGTTCACCCTCAGCGCCGACACGCGCAGCTATCGAAATATTTCCGGCAGCGAGCGCACGATGCTCGACGCGCCGGGATTGCCAATAAGCATAGCGTTCTGGGCGGGTCCGGGCGAAGAAGGAACGATTCTAAAAGCCGCTTCAGCCTACGAAGCGGCCACCAAGCACCGCCGACCACCACGAGCCTTCGGTCCTCTGCCGGGGGAGCCGTAAGATAGATACAGGGAGATTAGACCGATCGAAATGGTTAAGGTTGAAGCCGAATTCTGCAGTGGAGCAATAGCGGCCCAAGCGGCAAGGATAACTAGACTGGAGGGCGCCCTCACCTTTCTCGTTCGACACGCTCAGGACCGGCTCTCTCTCACAAGCGGGCGAGGGTACGCAATTAGAATCGTTCCGACACGATTGGAACGACTGGAACGTTTTGAACGATTGGAACTCCTAAGCCTTGTTCACTTTCATCAACGCCCATCCTCACAGATTGTCCACAAGAAGCGGCTACGTTAAGTTGCTCTCACCCATATCGAATGAGCGGCGGCATCTTGACAGATACGGCATGGTATCGGCTCCCTATCGCCAGGTTCCCCAGCGCTCGTGCTGACCACCGTAACTTCGAAGTCGGCGCCATGCCGCTCTCGGTTGAACACTTCAACCCGCTCGCCGTTGGGCAAGCGCACGATATGGCTTTCCCCCGGCGCGACGAAGTCGTTGCAGCGCATGCCCACCGTGAGATCTTCCGAGCGAGATCCACAGCGCAGCACACTCACCGGTTCATGGCCGGTGGCCACTGAGGCGTCCACCGCGTAGATCAACAAACCTTTGTCGCGAAATGTTTCGTTATCACCGAGAGGCTGGGCGATCTCGACGATATAAAGTTGCGAAGAGTGTTCGCTCGGGAGAACGATCATTTTGACGCCTTGAGCCGACTCCAGAGCAGTCAACCGTACCGAAAGCTCACCCGAGCTGAAATAAATCAGCTGCGACTCGTCGAGCCAACCGAGCTTGTACTTATGCCAACCGAGAAAATGCCAGCCATGATCCAGGTCACACATGATGTCCCAAGCGCCGGTTGGCGTCAGCCACGCACCGCTCGCGTCGGGATGAAACCGATACAAATCCGGCAATCCAAATAGATGGCCAGTTTCGTGCACGAGAACGCGAAATCCCCGATGGTAACTGTCGCGACCAAAAGTCACTACATGGTGCACCGCGCCATTGTTGGTCGCGATCGGGATCCCCGCGCTCAAAGTCGGAGACAGGTCCAACACTCCGACATAAGGGGCATCCACGGGAGTTTCAGCTGCCACGATATACGCTATTTGATACTGCGCAAAGTCGATCTCGTCAGCGGCAAATAGTCGCAGCGCAGTGGTGATATACGACGCATGCTCGGCACCATCACTGCGAATCTTGTCGTAAGCAGTCGCGGCGCGCGGCATCCGGCGCCACTCCAGGAGCGGAGTCTCAACCGAGAAACGCAACCGACCGTAAGATTCCCGGCGAAACCATTCGGCCGATTCGCCTACGACACACTTGCGAGCCTCATCCGGCGATCTCTTGCCCGGTACGTCGGAGAAATCAACGAACACCATTACTGCCCTGACCTCGCCGATGGCAGGTTGATCGATGAGCCGAGGCTCGCTCGTCTCATTGAGATTTTCGTTATGGAGGGGATCAAGCTCCGGCACGAAGTCACAGACTAGGTTGTCGATCTCCCATACAGGCAGCCGCGCGCTCGGCTGATATGCCGAGACGACCTGGTCGCCGATCATCGCCTCCCAATAGTCCCCGGAAAAAGAATCCAGGACGGTCTGAGCACCCGGATCGAGAACCTGAATCAGCAGTGTTTCTCCATCTTCGCCTGCCGTACACAAAAGCCGCACCGATTCTGCACGATGATTGTCAACAAGGAACCGACAGTGGTGGCCATTCTCGGGCTCCCCATTGGGTAAGCGCCATTCACGCAACTCCTCGGAAACGCCAAATTCGCCGACCAGTTCCGCGCCGATCCTTGCCACCAGGCAGTCCGTCACCCACACGGGAATGTTTACTTCCTCGCCGGATCCCAATTCCACGACCGGTTCTTCTTCAAAAGTATTTGGGTCGAGGCGAAAGATCGAGACCTCAACCGATTTCTCGTTGATAATCGAGATGTCAATCTTCGGAACCGCGCCGCTCTCGTCGACATGAACTGTTCCTTGCGCCATATCGTTCTCCTTACAAAAGCGATGAAATCATTTTTTTGTATCTGATCGACGACAAACCAGCGAGACGCATTCACAGTTCGTGTCCGATCTATAGTTTTCCTAACCATACTGGCGACGACCGCTGCCTCCCGAACCATTGGTGCAGGAGGTCGAACAGCGACAAGAACTCTTCGATGTAGGGACGGTGTCGTTAATCACAATCACCCCTCTCGACATTCCGAAGGCAACGTCATACTAAAACGCGCTGGTAGATGACAAGCTTTTTTTACGGGAGTAATGCGATGACCAAAGCCGCTACCCATCTTATGGTATGTTTCCGGAGTCTGTTTATTTGTTTAGATAGGAAGACCAGGGACCTACACCCCATATCAGGAAGGTAAGCTCGCGAAGCCGCATATCCAAAGATAGCCAGTTATAAAATTCTGACTCCTAGCTCCTCCCCTATAAGATAGAAGCGCCCAACCGGTTGTCATGCGGCATTTGCTTGCATTAGCAAGCCGATGCAACGGCCGTCGCGAGAGACACGTAACAGCTGCGGCGGGTGAGTGCGAGTGGCATGATGGCCGGCGTGGGAGCGTTACGGCACGAACGCCAGGAACAAGAAAGCGGCGAAGATCACGAGGTGCACCACGCCTTGCATGACGTGAGTGCGGCCCGAGACCAGCGTGATCGACGCAACAACGAAAGTCAGCACCAGCAGCACCAGGTCTTTCGCCTCCAGCCCCAGCGCTAGCGGCATGCCGACTAACAGTGATGCGAAGGCAACCGCTGGGATCGTCAGGCCGATGCTGGCGAGCGCGGAGCCGAACGCCAGGTTCAGGCTGGTCTGTAGCCGGTTCGCTCGCGCCGCGCGCGCCGCTGCCCACATTTCGGGCAGCAGGACCAGCATCGCGATCGCGATGCCGATGACGGCCGGCGGCGCGCCCACCGCAGCCACCGCAGCTTCGATGCTCGGGGACAGCACCTTGGCCAGCCCGACGACTGCCACCAGCCCGACCAACAGCATGCCGAAGCTCGCCCACGAGAGCCGGGTCGACGGCGGCGCCGCGTGGAGGGCGTCGTCAGCCGTGTTGTGAACCGGCAGGAAATAGTCGCGATGGCGCACGGTCTGCACGAACACGAAACTCGCCCACAGCACCAGCGACGCGATCGCAGCGAAAATTAGTTGCGCCACCGTGTAGGTCGACCCGGCGGAACTTGTCGTGAACGTCGGCAGCACCAGCGCTAGCGTGGCCAGTGCGATCACCGTCGCTAGGGCGGTGTTGGCGCCTTCGACGTGGAACGACTGCTCGTGGTGGCGGAGGCCGCCGAGCAGCAGGCACAGGCCAACCACGCCGTTACAGATGATCATGATCGCAGAGAAGATCGTCTCGCGCGGCAGCGTGGCCTTGTCCGGTCCGCCGGCGAGCATCATCGACACGATCAACGCCACCTCGATGATCGTGATCGCGATCGCGAGCACCAATGTACCGAAGGGCTCGCCGACACGATGCGCCACCACCTCGGCATGGTGAACCGCGGCGATCACGGCGCCCATCAGCGCCAGTGCGCAGACGATGGCCAGTGCCACACCGACCGGTAGCGCGACGGCAACAGCTAGCAGTGCGGTGGCTGCGATCGGTATCAGCAAAGCCCACAAAGGCATGTGGCTCTCCAGTGAATAATCGGGTACGCAGCATGCAGCGGACAGTTGCGACTCACATGTGTTGTCCCAGGGCGATCCGCGCCCGCAATCCCATGCACGTGGCACTATCAATATAGAAGCTCATAGCTTCCGTGTAACAAGGCCCATAGAATTCGATCTAAATCGCTATTACAGCGGAACAATAAGTTGTAAAGACGAATTGAGAAGGCGATCCAACAGAGCCTGAAAGCTCTTTACGTACATTCACGAGCATCAACAATATCCGTGAAGACCGGTTCTCATCTGTCTACGAACTTTACATTCGTCGCCCGGTTCGGATCAATCGATGCGGCATATAATCTTCCCGCTGGTGCGCAACTGAAGTTTTGCAGCCAGATTATTTATACAGCCCGTCGATATACCCTGACTTATCTAGCTCCTCGATAAACCGCGTGTCGACGAAATCCTTCGCGTTGGCGGTCTTGGCCGCGGGCAAACGTTTGCCGGCTTCCTCGAAGATCGGTTTGAAGCCTTCGAGATTCGGATAGGGCTTGGGTTGGATGAAACTGCGTAGGAGTTGATACGAATCTTCCAGGTCGCGCTCGTCTTTGATCTGCATGTGTTTGCCGATGGCGCGTTTGGCGACGGCGGGGTTGTTGCGCATGAAATGGATGCCGTCGATCATCGATTTCACTACCCGCCTAACGATGTCTGGATTTCGCGCGATGAACTTTTGCGTGGTGTTGAGGCCGGTCTGCTGCAAGACGATGTCCATCTCCTGCATGTTCAAGAGAACACGCATACCCATCGCCGCGAGTTTTTTGTCATAAGGCGGCTGCATGATCGCGGCGTCGATGGATTTTCCCACGGCAAGCGAATTAACCAGTACCGGCACATCGCCGCTTTGCACCAGGATCACGTCTTTTTCCGCGTCGAGCCCGAGGCGCGCTAATAACAAGCGCGTCGTCCAGTCGCTCACCGTGCCGAAACGCGTAACTCCTACCCGTTTGCCTCTGAGATCGGCAACCGAGCGAATCTCCGGCTTGACCACCAGACGATAAATCGGCTTATGCAGAAAGCTCAGCAGCATGACCACATCGGCGCCCTGCAAACGCGCCGGCGTGAGCAAGCTGGCCGAGTAGACACACATCTGAATCTCGCCGGCGATCAACGCGGTCTGCCCCAAAGTGGTCTGCAAGTAGAGAACTTCGGCGTCGATGCCGTTCTTTTCGAACAGCCGGCCTTCGTGAGTCACCCACAACATCGAGTTGGTGATCGTAGCGCCGGAGTAACCGATGCGCAGCTTGTCGGCGGCGAAGGTGGGCGTAACTGTCAAAGAAAGAATAAGTAAAAGAACGGCGAAGAGAGTGATTAGGCGAATGAACATGGGTATCAGACCCTCACCCTCCCCTCTCCCATCGGAATGGGCGAGGGTAAGAGGCTTATCGGTCGAGGATTTTCCGACACGATTGGAACGACTGGAACGTTTTGAACGATTGGAACCCTTAATCTTTTATAACTTTAGTCACCGACCGCGTCGAACCGCCTTCCGGCGTGCTCTGCCCCCAGACGTGAATATACTGCGACTGCGAGCCATCGCCGCCGGCGACGATGACGAGAATATCTTCGGGCTTGTCGGTGACCGGAATGATGCTGTCGCGAGTCAGTTTAAGATCGGATCGCCGCTTGACCCGCTGGAAGAAGGTTTCGTCGGGCAAATCTTTCATCCGGTACGCGGCGCGCTCCCAAATGAACTTCTGCACGTCCTTCTTACTGAAGCCGTCGTCGGCGATGATCTTGGCATGCTCCGGGCAGACGACCATGATCGCCTCAGGCCCGGAAGGGCCTTCCATTTTTTGCGCGAAATTGATCAGCACGCCTTCCGCTTTCGAGCTGTCCAGGTCCGACGCGCGGATCGACGCATCCGCGCTGATCGCCGTCACCGTGCTCTCATCGGCTTTGAAACCGCGCTCGACATGGAGCGGCTCCCAGGGACTCGCTTCCTCGTTTTCGCCGACGCAGATGGAATATTTTCCCGGCCACCCTAGCGTGGCTTTGCAAGTGGAGCCCGGATACGAGCCGCCGATATTGCGCTTCACTAATTGCACGAAGCGGCCGATGGTGGCGTTGGCGCGCCAGCCTTCGCCAAGGGCGTTGGAACCGCCGTTGACGTTCAGTTGTTGGCGCACCGGCCCGTTGATGATGATCATCACCGCCGGCCCGCCGGTGGTGGCTTGCAGGGCGTAGAGATTCAACTTGGGATCGGTGATCGCTTCCACCGCGGCGATCAGCGTCGGCATATACTCAGGCTTGCAGCCGGCCATGACCCCGTTGATAGCGATTTTTTCCACCGTCGCTTGCGCCCAGCGTGGCGGCACCGCGCCGATCACTTCATCCGCTTTGCGCTTGGTCGCCGCCAGCATTTGCGCGACCCGCGCTTCCGTGGGCGGGATGATCGGCAGGCCATCGGACCAGCCCTGTTCTTCGAAGAAGGCTTGCGCCTCCCAGAGGTCATCCGGTATTTCGACTCGTTCCGCTGCTAATGCTGCCGTTGCCATAGAATTCCACCCTTCAAGAATAGACTCGAAATTTCTATTCGTCATTCCCGCGAAAGCGGGAATCCAGGTTTGTTGCCGGCGAACCGAAGACCAAGATGGATACCGGCTTTCGCCGGTATGACGAACTTAGGAACAGATACAAAACAAAAAGTCTCGGATTCCGAGTCCGTGGTTCAACACGAAACTCGAAACCCGAAACTTGAAACTATCTTTGCTAGGCGACCTTCGCTCGCGCCGCCTCGGGCGCAAGCAGAATATTTACCAACTGATCGAACGCCGCGTCGGCCTTTTCATTCACATCTTCGATCTTGACCGTGCCGATGGGATGCCGCACGACCAGCACCGGATGATCCGGCGCGCCGAAAGCTTCCTTTTCGGACTTTGCCAATGCGATGAAGGCGTGGGTGATCAGTGTGATCGCGAACCGTCCGCGCTTTTGGATCTCGAGTGAGTCGTGGACACTCCACGACGTGCAGGAGCCTCAATCACCGAGGCCGCAAATGACGAAGTCGGCTTGCGACGCGAGCTCGTCGAGATACTGTTTGGGCGCTCCTTGCTGGGCGGTCAGCTTACGCCGCGTGATCAGGCCGGCGACGCCGTATCTTTCTTTCAACAATTCCGCGAAACGCTCCGCCAGCTTGTCGGCGTTGGGTTTGCTGTTATCGAGCAGCCCCACTACTTTGCCGCGCAGATCGGTGAACTGGGCGATACCCGCGATTTTCGCCGCCGAGGTCTGCGCTTTCCCTTCCGGGCTGAGAACAATCATTTAATGTCCTCCTCCTGTTAAATTTGCCATAGTTAACATCAACCGCACCTCACTGTGTCACAACTTAATACGCTATACGCTCTCTTATTCATTTCGTCATTCCGGCGCAGGCCGGAATCCAGGGTTATTGTCGGAGAAGCGAAGATGGATGCCGGCTTTCGCCGGCATGACGGAGTGTGCTTCATAGATACTAATTTAAGACTATAGCGCATAGAACGCCTTCGGATTGTCGTAGAGAATTTTCTGAATCGCCGCCTGCGGGATGTCGCCCTTGTCGGCGCGGGCTTGCAACTCTTTGCGAAATTCCAGCTCCATCGACGGATCACGGTGGGTATAGTCCGAACCGACCATGAGATTATCCTCGCCGACGGTTTTGAGGATTAGCGGCAAGTCCTCGTCCACCTGGCAGGTGACCCAGATCCGGTTGTCCTTGAAGACATTGGTTGAAATATCGATCAGCGGCACGCCGAGAACACCCACCGACTCGCGCCCCTGCTGCTTGATCGCCTGCCGTTTCAAATCGTAAGCCACGAACGGCGTCCACATGGATCCGGCCTCGATACAGCCGATGCGCAGCTTGGGGAACTTCATCGGGATCTTGTGCAAGACCAATCCGAGCACACCGTTGATCGCCGCCCCTTTGGTGCGCATAAACTGGCCATGGGAGAACTCCCGCGCCGGCGAAAAATCTGGAATGCCGGAGCCGGTATGAATGCAGATCGGCAGATCGAGTTTTTCCGCCGCCGCATAAAGCGGTTCGAAATAGGGATCGGCGGGATATTTCCCAGCTTCGCGGTCGCCTTTTTTCACGACGCCGCAGGCGCCATGCTCTTTCGCCCAGGTCAGCTCCTCCAGCACCGAATCGATTTTCTGCACCGGCGGCATGCATGCCCAGCGCAGGCGGCCGCCCGAATGACTGCAACGCTCGCCCAACCAGCGATTGTAGCTTTTCCGCGTCGCCGTGCTCGCCTCGGGATTCTCCGACGCTTCCATTAGAAACAAGGTCGGATAAATCACCTGAATATCGGTGCCGAGCTCATCCATATGTTTGAGCCGGGCGTTGACGTCGAGCAGTTCGCGGGTCTCAACGGTGGTACCGGAATCCTTGTCACTGCGGATGAAGCGCACTTGCCGCTTGCCCTCGATCACCCAATAGCGCGCCGGCGGCAGTTTCGGATCGGGGTTGGATGGATAAGCGGTCGTCGGCTTGTAGGCCAGATCGCCGCTCGTCATGAACTCCCAAGTGGCATCGGTTTCGTCGATATGTGTGTCAGCGTCAATTATGCGCACGGTGGCTTCTCCTTACGATTGGATTAGTTTCTTCATTGCTTAATACGGATCGGCGGGTTTTTAAAGAGCGGCAAGCTAGCCACCCGTTCCCCGGCGGCGCCGTCAAATCATCTATAACCCGTAGAACGCTTTGGGATTATCATAGAGGATCTTCTCCACCGCCGTCTTTGGAATCTCGCCCCGGTCGGCTCGTTGCTGCAATAGTGTACGAAACTCCAACTCCATCGACGGATCGCGGTGCGTGTAGTCGGAGCCGACGATCAGATTGTCCTCGCCGACATATTGCAGGATGTACGGCAAATCTTCATCGACCTGACAGGTGACGTAGATGCGGTTTTCTTGGTAGACATTGCTCTTGATTATCGTCGGCGGACCGCCCAGGACGCTCACCCGCCCAGTGCGCGACTTCATCCGCCGGCGCAGGTCATAATCGACAAAGTTGACCCACGAAGCGCCCGCTTCGATGCAGCCGAAACGCAGCTTGGGAAACTGCGCCGGAATGTTGTTGACGATCAAGGTCTCGATACCGTTGACCGCCGCGGCTTTAGTGCGCCAGAACTGCGCTAGAGAAAAATCCCGCGCCGGCGAAAAATCCGGGATACCCGAACCGGTATGAATGCAGATCGGCAGGTCGAGCTTTTCCGCCTCTGCGTAAAGCGGCAGAAAGTACGGATCGGTGATCCATTTGTCGGCCTCGCGATCGCCCTTCTTCAAGACGCCGCACGCGCCATGCTCTTTGGCGAAGCGCAGCTCTTTGACGGTCTCGTCCATATTATGCAGCGGCGGCAGGCACACCCAGCGCAACCGGCCAGCCGATCGCCCACAGCGATCGGCAAGCCAGCGGTTGTAGCTACGGCGCAGCGCGCTGGCGACTTCGGGCTTCTCGGTCGCCTCCATGAGAAAAACCGTCGGGTAGATGACTTGAATATCGGTGCCGAGCTGGTCCATATGTTTGAGCCGGACTTGGACATCCAGCAGTTCCCGCGATTCCACCACCGTCCCCGATTCTTCGTCGCCGCGGATAAAACGCAGCTGGCGCCGCCCATCGATCAGCCAATAACGGGTCGGGAACTTTGGTCGGATCGGGATTGGCGGGGTACTGTGTCGTCGGTTTGAACCTGAGATCGTCGCCCGTCATGAACTCCCAAGTGTCCTCGGTTTCATCGATATGCGTATCGGCGTCTATGATTCCCATGATGATCCCCTCCGATTGGAAAATAGCCTCGCCCCATCCCACCGTTTCTCCCTAGAGAGACTGTGGAGCAATGCGCGGAAGTCCGAGTTCTGTCATCCTGAGTGTAGCGAAGGATCTCGTCTTGTCTGCCACTTACGAAGACGAGATTCCTCGGCTTCGCCTCGGAATGACAGTTGCGTCACAGCCTCCAAGACGGTGAAAGGAGTAAACAATGTTTTTCACGAATAAACCAAGCTGAATTTCTGACCTTGAACCGTTGAACTTTTGAACCTTGAACCCTAACGCGGCCACACATTTTCTGCGCCGGATGCCTCGCCAATTCCATGGTCACCTCCGTGTTTTCATATCCACTCTTAATACAAACGTGCCACAACAGTCAAAATCGACCGAACGATTGGAACCGCTTGAACGATTGGAACGACTTGAACAAATAATTAGCGCGCGCCAATCTCCTGCAAGTAGGAATGATCGATCACGTCCTCGGGCTTCACCGGCTTCTTGAGCAATCCCTCTTCAACCACCATGTCGATCACTAGCTGCAGGCCTTTGGCGCTCGCCCGTCCGTCGCGCGGCCAAACGGCTTTGGTATAAGTCTCCCAAGCGCTCTGCACATACTGCTTTTGCAGAGTGGTGATCTTCGGCAAGAGATCGAGCGCCTCAGCGCGGTTGTCGTGTAACCACTTTAACGCGTTGTGAAACGCGCGCAGAAAACGCAGTGTCAGATCCTTGTTCTTCGCCGCCCACCCTTCGCGGACGAATACGCCAGCTAGCATATATCCCGGTACCAACTTATAGGCGTCGCCCAAATTGACGAAACCCTTCTCCACCGCGATGACACTTACGGGTTCCGCTAAAATCGCGCCGTCAACTTGCTGCGTTTGCAACGCCGCCCATCGCAGCGTCGTGCCACCGGCGCGGATCAAGTTATAATCACGCGGATAAACCAGACCACGCTGTTTAAGGATGTATTTCAAAACTTGCGTCGAACCGGCCTGCAAGCTGGAGACCGCCAGCTTCGCTCCCTTGAGCTGCTCTAGGCTTTTAAATTTCGCATTGGCAATGATCGAATAGGTCGTGCCGTTAAACGAACCGGCGATAATCTTGAGATCCGTGAGACCCTGATCCCTTGCCGGGAAAAATGCGCCGGGAGAAATATTGCCGAACTGGATCGAGTCGGCAACTAACGATTGCAAGATCAGGTCATCCCGATTCATGACGATCACTTCACCGACCAAGCCTTCAGCCCTAAAGAATCCCTTCTCCCGCGCGACGTAAAATGGCGCATGCCCGAAGGTCGGACTGACGATGCCGATCTTGACGTGAGTCTGGGCCGGCGCTTGGACAGAGCTAAGCAAAATCCAAAGCGCTGGTAGCAGATAGATTAGTTGAACTGCTTTAGTTCTACGCAACATGACGTACCTCATTCAGTTTCACTGAAAGTCACCCGCCTATCCGTCATTCCCGTTCTATCGTCACCCCGGTGACGACCGGGGTCCATCCCCTCAACCTAGATACCGTTTTTCAACGGTATGACGGACACTGTCCGTCACCTGAATTCCCGCGTACGCGAGAATGACGGAGTCAGGAAGCAGCCTCACACTTCGCCAAATAGCCGAATCGGATTATTGTATAAGATCCTCTGCTTCTGCCACCGCGAACTCCTTGGGCAGATCTTCCCACATCTGCGGCGCCACATTGACGTGGGCATCAGCGTCATAGATTTGATAACCGTCGATCACCGGCGTTCTCCGAAGTATACGATTGACCCGTTAAAGCACGCGCTTCCAAGCGCTGTCAACGCCAAGCAACATCAGGATTCCCTAAACCGTCCTTCTCGCCGACACGGTAATTCAGGTTTATTCTCGCCGAGTTGAATCTGGATTCTGCTTTCACTTGCATGATAGATTTGCCGCACGTCCCTGCGTTGACAAAAATTGTGCCCGGATGCTAAGCCAGGGCTCTGCAGATTTTCTTGCCAGGAGAACGCCCGCGATGGACGGAGTAGAAGTCATAGACGCCGACGGTCACGTCTTGGAGACCGACGCGGAACTGGAAGAATACTTCGACGGCGACTACACCGGCCACCGGCGCTCGGGAGTTTTTTCGATCTTTCCCTCCCTCGACGGTTGGCCGCGCGGCTTCGTCCGCGGCTTGAATAAAGTCACGCGCATCTCCGCCAAGGAGTGGATCGAGTTCATCGATGGTTCGCAGATCAGCGCCGCCGTGCTCTATCCCACCGCCGGCCTCTCCTTCGGTCTTATCCAAGATCCCGATTGGGCATGCGTGGTCGCGCGCATGTACAACAACTGGCTCGCCGATCGCTACTGCAAAGTCGACCCGCGCTTGAAAGGCGTCGCCATGCTGCCGGTGCACAACCCGCAAGAAGCGGCCAGCGAACTGCGCCGCGCGGTCAAAGAACTCGGCATGGTCGCCGGCCTGCTGCCGGCGGTGACGATGCTCAACAAAGGCTACGGCCACCAAGACTTTCACCCGATCTACAAGGAAGCCGAAGCGCTCAACGTGCCGCTGACCGTGCACGGCGCCGTTAGCCGCGGCTTGGGCTTCGATTTTTTGCAGACCATGTCGATGATCCACACCCTCGAACATCCGCTGGCGCAGATGATCCAGCTCACCAGCGTGGTCCTGGACGGCGTGTTCGATTTATTTCCCAAGCTGAGAGTTGGCTTTCTCGAAGCCGGCGCCGGTTGGATTCCCTACATGATGGACCGCATGGACGAAAAGTTTCACATCGACCGCAAGCGCAAACATTTTCCACTGAGCATCAAACCGAGCGAATACTTCAAACGCGGCAACATCTATGTCACCTGCGAAACCGACGAAAAGACTCTCGACGCCGTCGTCCGCGAACTCGGCGAAGATCATGTCATGTATCCCGACCGACTTCCCCCACGAACGCCAAGCCGGCGAATTCGCCGTCGACATCCCCGAGTTCTGGCACCGCCGGGATTTATCCGAGCAAGCCAAGCGCAAAATCCTCAGTGAGAACGCCAAACGATTCTACGCGCTGCAATGAAATAATCGCCGCCAAGGCGATACAGAACCCATCGGAGTGGCATCGCCGCAAGCGAGAGCCACGAGTGCTCCCAACCCGATGTATTTGGCAAAGGCCGAGCGATGCCGAGCCCGCAAGGGTCGGGAAAGCAGAGATGATTTTCTCGAACGAAGTGAACTTATTAAAATTCATGATACTATACGGTTTTGGAAACTAGACACTTGGACGATGAACTAACAGCGCCGCTCGACACCGCAACCACAGCAACTCCAGCACGCGCTCGCTTGCGCACCTTTTCGTCGCTGCGCCACGCCGACTTTCGTTATCTCTGGACTGGCACGGTGATGATGAGCGCCGGCCAATGGGTGCAGCAAGTCACATTGGGCTGGCTGATCTACGATCTCACCGGCAATTCGGTGCTTCTCGGCGCTCTCAACGGTCTGCGCGCGCTGCCGTTTTTAGTCACCGGACCGATGGCGGGGGTTGCCGCCGATCGCATGGACCGGAGAAAACTCTTGATCGGCACTCAATGGGTGCTGATCGCCACCGCCGTCATCTTCGGCGGCTTGGTCTGGTCGCCTTACCTGCATGTCTGGCATATTTTTGTTTTCACACTGATCACCGGCATCGCTTGGACCATCACCGAGCCGGTGCGCATGAGTTTGATTCCCAGCTCGGTGCCCAAAGACGAGCTGGCCAACGCCGTGGCGATCAACTCCGGCGGCTTCAATATGATGAAAGTGCTAGGCCCGGCGTTGGGCGGAGCGCTGATCGCCTGGGTTGGCGCGGCCGAGAATTTTTTCGTCCAAGCTGTGGCCTACGCCGGCGTGCTGTGGATGATTTATAGAATGAATGTCCCGCCCCAGCGGGCCGAAGCCAGACACACTTCAGCTCTGGCCAATCTCAAAGAGGGTTTCGCTTACGTCTGGTCGACGCCGGCGGTGTTCGCCCTCATGGCGCTCGCTTACGTGCCGCGGATATTCGCCGTGCCCTACCAGACGCTCATGCCGGTGTTTCAAAAGGACGTGCTCAAGATCGGTCCGGAAGGATTGGGCTTGCTGATGGCCGCCCCCGGTATCGGCGCCGTAATAGCAATTTTGACCTTGGCCTCGATGGGCAACCGCATCAAGAGGCAGGGGCGCTTTTTGGTCGGCAGCATTTTCGTCCTCGGCGCCGCGATCATCCTGTTCTCGCAGATCACTTGGTTTCCGCTGGCTTTGGTGACGTTGGTAATCGTCGGTATATTTCAGATGTTTTTCCTCGCCAGCACCGCCACCATGCTGCAAATGATCGTCCCCGATGAACTGCGCGGCCGGGTGTTGAGTCTCTACATGCTCGACCGCGGCTTCATGCCGCTGGGCGCGCTATTCGCCGGCACATCGGCGCACTTCCTCGGCGCGCCAACAACGGTCGCGATCATGGGCGCCATCGTCATCGTCCTCACCGCCCTGGTCGCGTGGCGCATCCCGGCGATCCGACAATTAGAATCTTAGAACCCTGGGCCGTTCCAGTCGTTCAAAACGTTCAAGCCGTTCAAATCGTCGGACCGGGTCGGAGGTTTCCTGGACATTTTTGTTTGCTTAGAGTATTGAGGTGGACCGTAGCAAAGCGAGATACTTCACGAGGAGAGGCCATGCCAGCGAATACTTCAATACGATTGTTAGCTTTAATACTTTGTCTAGTTTTCAGCGCGGCACAGTCCGCGCGCGCCGCGGAAGAGTTTCAGCCCCAGGTCGGCCAAGACGGCAAAGACGTCATTTGGGTGCCGACGCCGCAAGGTCTGGTCGACAAGATGCTCGACATGGCCAAGGTCACGCCCAAGGATTACGTCATCGATCTCGGTTCCGGCGACGGCCGCACCGTCATCACAGCAGCCAAGCGCGGTTCCAAGGCTCTGGGCATCGAATACAACCCCGACATGGTGGAGCTATCGAAAAAGGCGGCGGCCAAGGAAGGCGTGAGCGATAAAGCGAGTTTCGTTAAAGCCGATCTTTTCGAGAGCGACTTTTCCCAGGCCCAGGTGATCACCATGTTCCTGCTCTCCAGCATCAACCTGAAGCTACGGCCGAAGATCCTCGATCTCAAACCGGGCACGCGCATCGCCTCGAACACCTTCGACATGGGTGATTGGAAACCAGATGAAACCGCCAGTTTACCGGGCTGCAACTCCTGGTGTACCGCGCATCTGTGGATCGTGCCGGCAAAAGTGGCGGGAACCTGGACATTAGGCCAAGGCGAGTTGGCCCTGAAACAGACCTTTCAGAACATTACCGGCACGCTCAAGTCTGGCGGCGTTGAAACCCCGGTGAACGGGAAATTGCACGGCGAGCAGATTTCTTTCACCGCCGGCACGACCGAATACAGCGGCAAGGTCACTGGCAACACCATCGATGGCATGGCGAAAAACGGCGCCAAGTGGACGGCGACGCGGCGCTAGTGGCCTAACTAAGACCTTAGGTCTAGATGAAAATTCAACCTCACCACGAAGAGCACGAAGGTTTCGGTTCCGTAAGTCTCCTAACTTCGTGTCCTTCGTGGTGAACAATTTTCGGCTCACGCGCTTGCCACTGTTCCGCTCTAGGAATCTCACTCCTGGCTGGGATTTTTTTTCTTAGGCCTCTCCACTATTCTAATTTCGCCTGCTATATTTCCCCGCTAAGGAGGATTGAAATGGATCTGAAGAAATTAACCGCTAGTGTGTTTGTCAGCGCCGCGCTGGTCATCAATGTCGCCGGCAACATCAGCTTCGCCCAACCGGCGAAGGAGTTTCAGCCGGAGGTCGGCCAGGCCGGCAAGGATGTCGTTTGGGTGCCAACGCCACAGGCGCTGGTCGACAAGATGTTGGAAATGGCCAAGGTCACGCCCAAAGACTACGTCATCGATCTCGGCTCCGGCGACGGCCGCACCGTTATCACAGCGGCGAAGAAGGGCTCCAAAGCCCTTGGCATCGAATACAACCCAGACATGGTTGAGATCTCAAAGAATGCCGCAGCGAAAGAAGGAGTTAGCGACAAAGCCACCTTCACCAAAGCCGATTTATTCGAGAGCGACTTTTCCCAAGCACAAGTCATCACCATGTTCTTGCTGCCGAGCATCAATTTGAAGCTGCGTCCGAAAATCCTCGATCTGAAACCCGGCACACGTATCGTGTCGAACTCTTTCGACATGGAAGATTGGAAGCCGGATCAGACCGAACGGGTCGAAGGCTGCACCAACTGGTGCACCGCTCACCTGTGGATCGTCCCCGCCAAAGTCCAGGGCACCTGGAAAACCGCCGCGGGCGAGATAGCCCTCAAACAAACATTTCAAATGATTACCGGCACCATCAAGAGCGGCAATGTCAGCACGCCGATCAACGGCAAGCTGAACGGTGAAGAAATCAGCTTCAGCGGCGCCGGCGTCCAATACACCGGACATGTTCAAGGCAATAGCATGGAAATCAACGGCGGCGGAGCCAAGCTAACCGCGACGCGCGCAGCTAAGTAATCAACCCAGAACACGCTTTAAGCAAAACGCGCACTCCCAAAGAGTGCGCGTTTTTTTTTATAAAATGGCTGAGGCGGTACGCCGACGTCCAATTTATTCGTCATGCCGGTGAAAACCGGCATCCAGGTTGGGCTCGGTTACGTACTAACCACATGGCAGCTCGATACCCCCTGCAAAATAATCCGGGGCGTCACCGCGCCGGTAGCGGTCCGGCGCCGACGAGTTTCTTGAATAGCTCGATCACCTCGCGGTCGCGCGGGATTTCTTTGATCGCCTTTTCATGGTTTTCCGGCAGCAGCGGCGTTGCCTCGTCGCCGCTCATCTTTTTATAATCACGCGAGAAATCGGGATCCTGAAACGTCTTGCGGAACGCGGCCTGGATGATTTCGACGCGATCCTTCGGTGTTCCCGGCGGCAGCACGAACGGCGTGCCGGCGATTCTAAAAGCGCGCGCCATATTGGCCAGCTTGCGATCTAAATCCGATTTGGCAAAGCTCTCGATTTCTCGCAACTGGGCGAATTGCGGATGTTTGTTGCCTTTGGGAACTTCGAGGATCGCATGGAAGTCCACCGGCGAACCTTTTTCGAGCCACTCTTTGTTACGCTGAGTAATGGAGTCGGCGCCGGTGGCGCGCGCGTCGATCTCGCCGCGAATAAGCGCTGGGTCGAGCTCGGCGCCGCTGTAAGCGGCAACGAACCGTGGTTCCTTTAGACCCAACAAATAAGCGAAGAGGCGGCCTTCGTTGTAGGTGACGAAACCAACCGACTGAGCGCCGATGCGCACCCCTGATGCCGCTTGCAATTTCTCGACACTGTTAAACCCCGCCTGTTGTCTGCTGAGAAAGACGGCGTGATAGGCGCTGTAGGGCGATCCAAGATAGGAGAACTTATCGATATCGTATTGCACTCCGGCCTCGCCGAGGATGGCGGAAGAAATCATACCGATACTCGGATTGCCGATGGTGAGCCCGTCAGGTTTCGCGGTTCGGTAGAGATGATTGGCGGCCATTCGCCCGCCCGCGCCGGGCATGTATTCCATGATGACGGTGGGATTGCCGGGCAGATATTTTTGCAGGAACGGCACTAAGGCCTTGGTTCGCAAGTCTCCCGAGCCGCCGGGATCGCGCCCCTGGATGATGGTGACGGTCTTTCCTTGGAAGAACGGCGCTTGCGCACGGGACGGTTCTACGGCTGAGCACATTAAGGCGATTGCCGCGGCAATGATCGCGAATAGCTGCGCGAATCGCGACAAGTAAGGCCTATGCTTCATGGCTCCTCCAGTTTTAGCTTCTTACCTTTGAAATGTTACACAATGAAAAACCTCGCCGAGCAATTTTGAATTTTTTAATCGCTTTAACTCTTCTGCGCTCCCGGCCCGGCGTAAATCTCCAACTTATTGCCGTCGGGATCGAGAAAGTAAGCCTGCGGTCCCCAAAACACGCCGGTGTTGCGATCTTCGATGTTGAACACTTCGACGCCATGCTGGCGCAGATGGTCGATGGACGACTGGAACTCGTCCGGCTTCACCTTGAACGCATGATGCACCGGCGTGCTCTTGTTGGTGTCGTACTTGAGCGGTTCGTCGCCCTTGGCGAGGATCAAATAGTCGTCGCCGGTCTGGAGAAACACCATGCGCGGCGACTGCTCGACCACTTTCAAATTGAGCACGCCTTCATAGAATTTGCGGCTGCGATCCAAATCTGTGACTGCCAAACTAAAATGCAGCATGCCTTGAGTCTTTAACATCTGGTTTCCTCCCTTACCTAGTGGCTGTTGCCTGGTTATCGAATCAGTCTTCCACCACCTGCACCGCCGCCTCGACACCGTTGCCTTTGAGAATCTCGACATACTCGCGTTGGATCGCCGGATCTTCGTCGGCCATCGGGATCATCGTCCAGGCCGGATTGCGGAATCGGTCATGACTGTATTTAGGACTATCGCCGCGCATGGCGAAGTGGCGCATGTTGCCTTTGCCGGTGTTGAAATGTCCATGCCACATGAGATCGTTGGGCGAATAGACCGTGCCGACTTTAAAATCATGGCGCTGGCGCTCCTCGCCATCCCGCCACAATACTACGTAGCCCTCGCCTTGGGTAATGATGATCACCGCCCCCGGCCCATGGCGATGAAAAGTGCTGCGGCAGCCCGCCGGAAACTCCGACACATGGCAGCCATAAGTCGTATCAGCCAGCGTGTAGCGCATATGCTTGACGTTCTTGCCCTTCATCGGGAAATCGTCAAGCGGAAAGTGATTGACGTCTGGGACTAAATTGGTCTCCCAGTAACGGTCGGTGACATGTTTGTTGTAGCGCAGGAACTCGTCGCCCTCGTGCAAGCGGTCGCGGAAGTTGAACGGATTGCGAAAAATAAAGTCTTCATTGTGAAAAATATTGATCATGGCCGGGCAAGTGGTGCCGACGAACAGCCGGATCGGCTCGCTGCCCGAACCGTTGAAATGGATGTAGGTGGAATTCAAGGGAATGGCGAAGATCGCTCCCGGTCCCCACTCGAAGGTGACTTTCGACTTCTCATCCTGCCAGACCGTCGTAGCGCCGCGCCCTTTGGCGACGTAAACGATCTCTTCGAATAAATGGCGTTGCGGCAAGGTCTGGCTGCTCGGCGGGATCTCGCAAACGTAAGCATCGGTGCGCTGCTGGTTGGACAGATTGAGATAGCAACCGAGTACCCCCATGCGCTCCCACTTGCCCAGCTCCAGGGTCGTCACGTCATTGACGACATTGCCGCGGACAATGGGTATCCCCTCTTTTTGCTGCAAAAGATCGTACGGCGTCGGCCCAAAGTCCAAGTGTTCGCGAAACGGCAATAGCATCGATTTTTCTCCTGAGTGGTTTCAAGTCTCATACCACGATCCACGGTCATGATCACGCGCTATTTATGACGATTGCCTGTTGCCTGGGACATGCCCTCTCCCCTATATTCCCCCCATGAAAGACAGCCTGCGCCCCGGCCTCACTCGCACCGCATCCTATCAAACCACCATCGACATGCGCGCGCGCCAGCTCAAAGCCGATGTCTTTTCGACGCCGTCGATGATTAGCTTGATGGAGCGGACTTGCACTGACCTTACGGAACCCTTTCTCGACGAAAACGAACAGACCGTCGGCATTCACATCGACGTGCGCCACCTGGCATCGACCCGCATCGGCCAAAGCGTCACCATGAATGCGGCGATTATCGAAGTGAAAGGCCGGAAGATTCGCTATTCAGTGGATGCTTTCAATGAAACGGGTTTAAAGATCGGCGCGGGCACCCAATGGCGCGCGGTGGTCGACACCCAACGCTTCGCCGGTGGCATCGAGCAGGAGGTTGACCATGGGCATTAGGATTTCAGCTATCCGACTTGTCGCAGCTCTTACTGCTTTCGGCCATCGCGCCGGCACTGCTCCACGCGCAAAGCGAAGAAAAACTCCTCGACGAGATCAACCAGTTACCCGAAGCCGAGCGTCAAACAAGGCTGGTCAACGGCGCCAAGAAGGAAGGCACGGTCAACTGGTATGTGGCGATGAATCGCGTCTTCGCCAACGATCTCGTCAATGGCTTCCAAGCCGAGTATCCGTTTCTCAAGGTCAATACTTTGACCGGCAGCGGCGGTTCGCTGCTCAATCGTGTGCTCACGGAAAGCCGCGCGCGCTCCCATCAATTCGACGTCTTCAACACCCGCAGCATGACGGTCAACACGCTCAAAAAGGCCGGCGCCATCATGCGCTACCGGTCGCCCTATCGTAGCGGCCTGCGCGACGGCTTCGCCGATAAGGAGGGCTATTTGAATGGCATCTTTGCCACGCCGTTGGTGTTCCTGTTCAATACTAAGATGATTCCACGCAAAGAGGCGCCGAGCACCATCGAAGATCTATTGCATCCCAAATGGGCCGGCAAGATGGCCATCGACGACGAATCCTACGACTGGTTGGCGGCATTGATCGACCACTACGGCGAAGCCAAAGGCTTGGAGCTGGCCACCCGGCTCGGCCAACAAAAGCTGCAAGTGCGGCGCGGCCCTTCGTTGATCGCGCAACTGGTGGCCGCCGGCGAATTTTCCATGCAGATCGACAGCCATCATCAGGAAGCCATCAATAAGAAGAAAGCCGGCGCGCCGGTCGAATATAATTTCCCCCAACCTTATGTGCCGGCGAAATCTTTAATACCGATCTACATGTCGGCCCGTCCGCCCCATCCCTACGCGGCGGCGTTGCTCGCCGACTTTCTCATGTCGCGCAAAGGCCAGGAGATCATGCATGGCCATGGCCGCTGGGTCGGGCACAAGAATATCGCGACCAAAGGGCCGGACGATGTCGGCGAGCGCAAAGTCATGATCCCATCGGCGGAAAAATGGGGCGACCGTTACAACGAACTGATCGGCTGGTACAACAAATTGCTATTGCGCCAAGGCGCCTAAGCGGCGTAGATTCGCCATCACAACTATCCAGGAGGTCTTATGAAGTTATTTACCTACCGTCCCTGACCCTATGCCCACAGGACGAGGATCGTCCTGGCGGAAAAGAATCTCTCCTACGAAACCATCGAGTGCGATCTCAAAAATAAATCCAAGGATTTGCTCGAGCGCAATCCCTACGGCAAAGTGCCGGTGCTCGACGACGACGGCTTGGTGATCTACGAGTCGGCGATCATCGATGAATATCTCGAAGAGAAATATCCGGCGGTTCGATTGATGCCCAGCGACCTCGGCGAGCGCGCCCGCGTGCGCATCTGGGTCGACTACTGCAACACCCGCTTGCAGCGCGCCGGCGGCTTCGTCGCCCATGACTACAAAGTCGAACAGTCCAAGGCCGAGATCGTTGAATACTTGAAGTATCTCGAAGGCCACATGCGCGGGCGCGACTATATCGCCGGCGACTACTCGCTTGCCGATATCACCTTCATCCCGTTTTTCACCCGGCTCGACCGCTATCAAGCGACCATCGGTGATGATCTGCCGAATGTAAAAGCGTGGGTGAAACGGCTGTTAGATCGTCCAGCGGTGCAGCCGACGCTGTAGGCTAGGCTAAACGAGTCATGAGAGTCGCCAACTCCGTCATGCCGGTGGAAACCGGCATCCAGGCGGGGTGGGTGTCTAGTTCGAAGTCTGGATACCGGCCTACGCCGGAATGACGGAAACGAGATTTACTGCCATGAACGGAGACTTATTTTGATGATGGTTCGTTCTCTTGGATTGCTCATTATCTTGTTTATTGTTGCAGCGCCGGCAAATATCCTGCATGCAGCTACCCCGCTGACCAAAGTCCTCCTCACCACCGGTTCGGTAAGCGAGCGCGAAGCGGCGATCTATGTCGCCCAAGAGCAGGGCTACTTTCGCAAATACGGCATCGAAGTCCAGTTCATTCAAGCGCGCAGCGGGCCCATCGGCATGGCGGCGCTGAGTTCCGGCGAATCGCAGTTTCACTGGGGCTCGGTATCCGGCGCCAATCTTGGCGCCATCGCCGAAGGGCGCCGACTTGGTTTTCGTCGCCGGTTTTATCAATCGGCTCACCGGCATGTTCATGGCCCAGCCAAAGATCAAAAGCCCGGCGGAATTAAGAGGCAAGAGCGTCGGGGTCAACAGTCTTAGCGGCGGCGGTTGGATTTTTTCCATGCTGACGCTGGACCACTGGGGCCTGTCGCCGGAGCGCGACAAGATCCAGTTCCGCTCCCTCGGCGATCAGACCGTCATGGTTCAAGGTTTCATGGCCGGCACCGTCGACGCCGTGCTGGTCGGCTACGCCCATGGGAAGAACTTGCAGAACAAAGGCTACACGGTGCTCGCCGACGTGGAAAAGCTGCCGATCCCCTATCAGGGCTCGGGACTAATGTCGCGGCGCAACTTCATGCGCACGCAGCCGGCGGTGGCGGAAAATGTCTTTCGCGGCCTGCTCGACGCGGTCAACTTTGTCCGCAACCCGGCCAACAAAACCGAGGTCATTCGCGCCGTCGCCAAGGGGATGCGCTTGGCGAAACTGGAAGATGCCGAGGAAGGCTACAAAACTTTGCCGACTCTGTACGACCAGAAAATCTATCCGAGCGTCGACGGCATTCGCAACGTCATCCGTCTGCTCGGCTTGACCAATGAAAAGATTCGCAAGTTGAAGGCGGAAGAATTGATCGACGACAGCGTCCTGAAGAAACTGGAGAAAGAGGGCCGCTTCTAGGCGCCGCTGAAGCGGCGAACCGAGATATTTAACGCTGCATTGAAAGCCGCAACCCGAGTTCGCTAACGCTCGATTGAGTCACGGTCAACGGCGACACCGAACGCTCCCAAGAGTGACTGACCGTGAGCAGCGCCACCAAAGCCACAACCGCCAAGGCGAAACCAAAAAGTGAATCGTTAGAGTTCTTCATGGGCCACCATCCTTTCCGATCTGAACACTCTAGATAGACGCGAGCAGCGACAAAAAGTTTACGGGATAATTTGCTCGCGCATTCACTCTGACTTAGCGCAACCCTTGGGCCGTGAGTGAGCTTGAAGCATAAGCGTAAATTTTGGTAATTTTCCTGAGCTTTTGCACCCACAGGCGGCCAATAATGTGCACGGAACAATTTTAACCGCCGGACGACCATCCACAGGTTGTAGGAAATGGCTGCGCTATTCTAGGACCGTGGGGTCAGTGCGCTCATGTTCGAGAAGCTCGCTATTTTACCTTGACGCTACCCTTCGTCCTGCCCTATCTTACGCTCAATCAAATTGCTGCCACACTTGGAGGCCAATCCCATGGGCTTTGCAAAGAACAACGCTACGATCGAGCAAATACTGACCGGTGTGGTCATTGCCGGAATATTCGCGAGTATCGTCATGCCGATTACTGGCTGGGCGCAGTCCTCACGTCAGGCTCGGCCGCTGCGGGTAGCATATCTGAGCACCTCGTCGACCATGGCGTCGGTGTGGATGGCCAAAGACTCGGGAGCGTTTACCAAGGAAGGCTTGGACATCGAAGTGCTCTCCATGCAATCGACCAGCGCGATTCCGGCATTGCTCGCCAACGAGATCGATGTCGTCCAAGTCTCGGCGGCTCCCGTCCTCACCGCCGCACTGCGCGGCATCGACGTGACTTTCATCGCCGGTCTTTTGAACACGATGATCTGGGATTTCTATGCCCGTCCGGAAATCAAAACCGTCGAGCAGTTGAAAGGTAAAATTGTCGGTACCGACCGGCCGGGAACACCGGTCGCCTATGGGACGATGGTGGCATTGAAAAAAATGGGTCTCACGGCGAAAGACGTGCAGCTTCGCCCGCTCGGCAGCAGTCCGCAAATCGTCGCGGCTTTTTACGCCGGACAGATCGCCGGCGGCGTCGGCTCGCCGCCGGCAAGCTTTAGAATCGAGCGCGACGGCTTTCATTCCTTGGTCAGCTTGATCGGCGAGCCCTATCAAAACGTCGGCTTGGTGGTGCGAAAGAGCCGCATCGATGAGCTCAGTGCCAGGCTCGTGCCGTTGCTCCGCGCCGTACGCAGCGGCATCATGCGCTTCTACGCCGATAAGCCCTTCTCGATGAAGGTCATCGGCAAATACGCCTACGAAACCGATCCAGACGTTCTCGACCGCAGCTACGAGTTTTTTAAAAAGGCTGGCTTTCGCCGCGAGCTGGTCACTTCTGAAGCAGGGCTGCAAGGCGTTTTGGATTTCCTCTCCGAATCCATCCCCGAGGCCAAGACCGCCAAGCCGGCGCAATTCTTCGACGATCGTATTCTGCGCCAGGTCAACGCGACAAAATAATTGACTTGAACATGAATCCGCTCTTTCTTGCTGTTGCCCGCTGCCTATTGCCTGTTGCCTTCCCATGAAAATCACCGATGCCCAAGTCCATATTTGGCAAGCTGACACTTCGGAGCGGCCGCATGTCAAAGAGGACGCTTCCAAACCGCACCAGGAAAATCCGCTGACCTACGAGCGCTTGCTGGAGGAAATGAATCGTGCCGGCGTCGACCGGGTGATCCTGGTGCCGCCGTCCTGGGATGGCTACCGCAATGATTACGCGCTGGAAGCGGCGCAAAAACATTCCGACCGGTTCGCCGTCATGGGCAAGGTGCCGCTCAACGATGCGGCGAGCAAAGACAAGCTGCCCGCTTGGCTCAAACAGCCGGGCATGAAAGGCTTCCGGATCAGCTTTCGCCACAGCGGCACCCATTCATTTCTCGACGACGGCACCGCCGATTGGTTTTGGGCCGACTGTGAACGCTACGACATACCGGTGATGATCTTCGCGCCCTTCGCCGTGGCAGCCATCGGCATGATCGCCCAGCGCCACCCCGGACTGCGCGTGATCGTCGACCACATGGGTTTGAACGTGCAGTGGCGCGGCAAAGACCTCACGCCCGGCGTCGATGTATTGCTGAGCTTCGCGCGCCTGCCCAACGTCGCGGTCAAAACTTCCTGCCTGCCCTGTTACGTCGCCGAGAATTATCCCTATCCCGCGCTCCATCCGCAGGTGCGTAGAGTCGTCGAGGCCTTTGGCCCCCAACGCGTCATGTGGGGCACGGACCTGTCGCAATCGCCGATTTCCTATCGGCAAAACGTCACCCTGTTCACCGAAGAGATGGACTTTCTCTCAGCCGACGACAAAGAATGGATCATGGGCAAGAGCCTGGCGCACTGGCTGCGCTGGCCCATCTAGCAAGGCGCGAGCTTGGTAACCCACGGTGACAAGCTGAGCAGCGCTAGAGCATATTGATCGAAAGCCGACTCCCCTTCCGTCATTCCGGCCCTTCGACGAACTGCTCAAGTTAAACTCCGGCCGGAATCAAGTCATCGTACGTGATTGTGCAAATATCCACGAAACCAAGATTGGATGCCGGCCTGCGCCGGCATGACGGTTTTTCACCTCTCGTTGTTCTGGCAATCGTTCTCGCGGTCGCCTCCTCGTGTGCAACGGTCACCCATTCGCCAGTCACCGAGAAGAGACCGACCACCATTGAGTTAACCTCCTGCACCATTTCCAAACACAAGGAAACCGCGCTCTGCGGTAAACATCAAGTCTACGAAAATCGCGCGGCACAAACCGGCCGCAGGATTGGGCTCAATATCGTGGTCCTGCCGGCACGAAGTTCCGCAGCCAAGGCTGACCCGGTTTTCTATTTGGCCGGCGGGCCGGGACAAGCCGCGGCGCGCATCGCCAGCGCCGGTGAAGATGCGATCATGCGCGAGTTGCGCCGCGAGCGCGACCTGGTCTTCGTCGACATGCGCGGCACCGGGGATTCCAACGGGCTGCAATGCGATTTTCCAATCGACCGCACCGAGGTGCAGAATTTTTTTCTTGAGCTTTTCGACCCCGTCAGAGTTCAGACATGCCGGGAAAAATTAGCGCCGACCGCCGACCTAAGATATTATACTACGCCGCTAGGGATCGAAGACCTTGAAGAGATCCGATCCGCATTGGGCTACGACAAAGTTAACCTGTACGGCATCTCTCATGGCTCGCTCGCCGCCTTGGAATATGTGCGGCGTTATTCCGACCATGTACGGTCCGCGGTTCTTGCCGGCGTTGCCGCTCCCCCCGCGAAACTACCGCTGCAGTTCGCCTTAGCGGCGCAACAGGCGATGACCAGGCTGTTTCACGACTGCGCTGCGGATGTCGTCTGCGCCTCGGCATACCCCAATCTCGCTGCGAGCTTCGGTCGGATTCTTGACGGGTTTAAACCGGGGACGGTGAATTTTGCAGTGGCCCATCCCGAAAGCAAGGCGATCCAGACGGTGGCGCTTTCGCACGGTGTCTTCGCCAGACAAGTTGTCTCCTTGCTCTATAGTCATCGCACTGCCAGCCTTCTCCCGCTGATCATTGACAGCGCAGCCAAGGGCGACTGGTCTCCCTATGTGCGAATCCTCACGAGATCGGCGGCGGCACCGGAATTTGGCGTGTTTCTCGGCGCCTATTTTAGCGCCACCTGCGCCGAGTCCATACCGTTCATCGATGAATCGGAGCTGGAACGCGCCACCGCCGGCACGTTCTTGGGCGATTATCGCACGCGCCGCCACCAACAAGCTTGCGCTTACTGGCCGCGCGGCGCGATCGACCCGGATTATCATACCCCGGTGCGCGCTGCCGCGCCGGTGCTCATGCTCTCCGGCGATATCGATCCGGCGACACCGGCGGAGTTTGGCGCCCAGGCGCTCAAGAGCTTGCCCAATGGGCGCCAAGTTATTTTGCGCAGCACGCCGCATAGCTACGCATCGCCCTGTGCGCGCGATCAGATCGTCGCGTTCATCACGAATGGCTCCGCCAAAGAACTCGATGCCAACTGCGCGGCGCGCTTGCGCCGCCCGCCGTTCGCAACCGAGTTGCCGGCGCGCTATAACCGCTGAGAGATAGCGATTCAGGTTAGCGCTCGTCGTCATTCGCTCAATGAGAAAAGTGAGTTATCCGCCACGAACCGGAGAAATCAATCATGTTGAAACTTGCCGCGATGCTACTGTTCCTGGTCATGACCGGCGGCTGCGCCGAAAACTTCGATCATGACACCGCGCTCGCCACCAAACGCGCCATCGAATTTGCCGAAGCGACTTTTGTCCGCGGCAATCTCGATCAAGGCTACGCCATGCTCGCCGACAAAGCGCGCGCCTATGTGCCCTTGAACATATTCGCCGACAAGGTGAAACAGATGCACCCATCCGGCCGTCCGAGCAAGATTGCCAGCCTCACCGCCGCCCCGGTAAAGGGTGAGAAAATCGTCAATGTCACGCTGCGCGGCGAGGGCGACGGACAATTCATGTATGGCGTCATGGTCATCGGCACAGCGGCGACCGATTACCGCGTCAGCACTTTTAGCGGCGGGCGCAGTCCTTAACTAACGGCCGAAGGCCTGCGCCTGGCGGCGCTGCTGTTCATCACGAATGGACGGCCCGAAGACAGTCTCGAAATATTTCTCTTTAACCAACTGGTCGACCAGGCTGTTATCGATCATCTTGCTCAGGTCGCTGCCCTTGAGATCCTGCCCCTGGCGCTCGATCACCGCGTCGATGGAACCTTTGAGCGCGTAGGGCACCGCCTCGAGCACGCGCGCTTTGCGATATAGATCGTAAACCCGATTGGCATCCTCGCGGTCGCGCGTGCCGCCGTACTTGATCATCACGTCAGCGGCGAAGGCTTTGTCGTCGTAAAATCGTTTGATCGCTTCCGCATGCGCCTTGATATAAGCCAAGGCCGCGGGGCGTTCCTTGCCCAGCGCATCGCGGCGAAACAAATAATAGGTCGACACATAAATATCGTCGTGATCGAGCAGCACGGCAAGCACCGGCAAGCCTGCCGCTTGCAAGCGAAAGTAAGCCGGCGCGGTGATCAACGCCGCGTCGACCAGACCGCTTTGCAGCGCCGCCGCTCTAGCCGCGGCGTCGACGCCGATGGACACCCACTGGACATCGCGCGCCGTCAGATGAAATTTCCTGAGCAGACTGACCGCCATGTGATAGGGCGGATCGCCGACCCTGCCGACGCCGATCTTTTTGCCGGACAAGTGCTTCATGTCGGTGGCGCTTTTCGAGCCGATCATGGCGAAGGACGCTTTGTTCATGAAGCCGCCGAGCACCACCAACGACGGATCCTTGGCCGCGGCGAGCAGCGCCGGATCGCCGCCCGACGAAGTCATCGCCGCATGGCCGGTAATCACCGCCGCGATGGGCGCCGGGTGGACCGCATAGACCAACTCGACATCGAGTCCATACTTGGCGTAAAGCCGCGCTTCCTTGGCGATCCACAGCGGCCAAGACGCCCCACTGCGGGCGCCGATCATGGCCACCGACTTCTGCAACGGCTGGGCAAAGGCTGAAGGCGAACGAAAACACGGTCAACGCTGCAATCGCAATTGGCCAGAATAAACAAGCATTCAAATTTAAATGACTTGAACGGCTTGAACGAATGTAACCCATTAAGTTAGCCATCGTTCTTCCCCATCCCTTCCATGACCTTATGCCAGTCGTCATTCGCCGGCAGTATCGCCTTTAGCGAACGGAGCCGCGAGAAGTCGCGCTCTCGCTCATGGCGAATCACATGCGGCGGTTGTTTGCCTTCAGCCAAATCGCTCAGCGCGCCAAGCAGCAATTTGCGCAAGGCGATGATGGTTTTATCGCTATAACCCAAGTGTTCCTTGCTACGATCGAAGATCGGCCCCATGGTCTCGGTGGCGCAACCATCCTGTTCGGCGGCATTGACCGCTTGGATACCGGAGTAAAGTTGCCTGCGCTGGAGCTGGCGGTCGATGAGATAGTCGTTGTGCAGATTGCGCTTGCGCATGTAATCGCTTTCAACCCAACTGCGTAAACTTTTTTGGTCGGCTTCATCGAACGGCTTTTTGCGCATATTCAGAATATAAAGCCAAGTAGAACTATCATCGATGGGCACCCAGAAACGAAAGCCGCGAATGTCATCTTCCTCGAACTTGGCCGTCGGCGGGCCGGGCACGATGCTGAACGACGGCATGATGTACGGGCTCGTGCGCACGTAAATTTGCTCGGCGCCGAACTTACGGATCGACACCGCCCGCATGCCGTAGCCGGTCTCCTCGGCTTCCAACGTCGGCGCGCCGTCGCGTTTCAGTCGTTCGGCGTTTTGGAGATTGTTGTTGTGCAAGAAAGACGTATGCGAAGAATCGAAGTCGCCCTCGATGCCCTGGAGATAATTGCATTCGAGAAACGACTTCACCGGAAACAGCTGGCCTGGTTGCAATTCAGCCCATTCGTAGCGCGGCAGCAGCGGCATATTCTCCGGCGCGCCCATGTAAGTGAAAATCATCCCGGCGATTTCCTGACAAGGATAGGCGAGGTGACGAAGCTTGTTGCGAAAGTCGCTGGCCGCCGGCTCCGCCGGCGTCTCCATCACATGGCCATCCACGTCGTATTTCCAACCATGATAAATGCAGCGCAGACCGCAATCTTCGTTGCGGCCAAAGAACAACGACGTGCCCCGATGGGCGCAATGCTCGCCAAGCAAGCCGACTCTGCCGGTGGAATCGCGAAAGGCAACCAAATCTTCACCCAAGAGCCGCACCCGCACCGGAGCGCAATCTGGCGACGGAATCTCCTCCGACAACAACGCCGGAATCCAGTAACAACGCATCAACTGCCCCATCGCCGTCCCCGGCCCGACTCGGGTCAGAAGATCATTTTCTTCACGCGATAACATAATTTTCTATTGGCTAGCTGTTTTGACCGCTTCTTCAGCCCGCTTGAACGTTTTGAACGGCTTGAACTCTTCGCCCTGCTATATCTTCAAATTGAACACCGCCTTGGCGTTGTCGCAGAAGATTTTCTGTTTATCCGCCGCGGTCACAGTTTCGATATTCTCCAGCATCGGTTTAACATTGTCCATCGACCGGCCGGTGGCCGGATCGACGGATGAACCGGTGCCGGGACACTCGGTGCCGAACAGGCAACGGTCGGCGCCGACGGTTTTGATCAAGAGCCGTAAGGCGTCTTCGGTGTAAAGCACGGTGTCATAATAAAGCTTGCGCAGGCCGTCGGAAAAGCGCGCGCCGGTGCCGCGGCGCAACGACGGCGCTTCGAAGCGGCCGAGCTGATAGGGAATCGCGCCGCCGCCGTGGCTGACGATGATTTTCAGTTTGGGAAAATCCTGGAAGACCGTGGAGTTCACCAAGCCAAACACCGCGATGGTCTCTTCGTTGATAAAATGCACCGAATAAGGGCTGCGCTCCGAGCGTGAGCCAGTGCCGTGCAGATGGGCCGGCACGTCCAATTCGCAAAGTTTTTCGTAAAGCGGATACCAGTAGCGATCGCCCAGCGCCGGCGCTTCTTGGCCGCCGTTCTCATAGGGATCGGGGTTGAGTAAACAACCGACAAAGCCCAACTTCACGCAGCGTTCGAGTTCGGCCAAAACATTTTGAATCGGCTCGCCCGCCGCCTGGGGCAAGGCGCAGACACCGAGAAACGTCCCAGGGAACAGCTTCATCTGCCGGGCGATGATGTTGTTGCACTCCTCGGCGAACCAGTGCACCAGCTTCGCCGGTTTCTCCGATTGCATCAACTGAAATGGCCGGGGCGAGATCAATTGCAGGTCCGTGCCGTGGTCTTTGAGATAGTCGAGATGGCCCTTGGCCCAGTTTTCTTTGCGATTTGCCGCCGCGCGGATCTCGTCGTCGGAAACATTGACGCCGCCGCGGCCATGGGAGCCGCGCGCCGATAAGATATTCGCCTTGTAGGCCCACAACTCGGTGGGCGCCGATACATGTCCATGGACATCGATGATCATTGCTGGTCCTCCTTCAATTTACACTTCTTATCTTCGGCGAACCGACGAAGCAAGTGAGGACATTCACCGGCAGCGCCGGTTAATTTGACTACCAGCGTAGATGAATTGCTCTGGGAAAAAGGAGAAGTCACCATGTGGTATCTCGTCATGTCGCGCTCGCTGCCGGAACGGGAAGAAGACAAGCAACGCAATTACGAAGATCATCGCCAGTGGCTCGACGATCAGCATAAGGCCGGGCGACTAATGTTTTCCGGCCCAACCACCGACGGCCGCTACGGCGTCTACGTCATGCTGGCAGCGAATCTAGAAGAGGCAAAAAACCTCGCCGCCACCGACCCGCACCACCAGCGCGGCATCCGCGAGATGGAAGTTTTGGAGTGGCGCGCCCACCGGGCCTTTCGCTTGGACAAACCGACCATCGCCGATGTCGAAGCCATGGCGCGAGGCAAATAACCGCGCGCTTTAGGCCCAACGTGGACAAACTTTCAGCAACTAATGCGCTACAATCGTGCCCCGATGTGATAGAATTATGGTCGACTTGAGATAAACGGCTTGGCAATGACACTACCGATCGACAAACCAAGAACCTCGGTCTGAATAGATTCATAGGAGGCAGTATGAAAACCATGAGCCAAAGAATGATCGTACTGGGAATCACCGGTATGATCTTCGTCGGTTGTTCCGGCGGTCCGACTGACGACCCGTGAAAAAGGCGCGGGCATCGGCGTGTTAGGCGGCGCCGCGGCGGGCGGGTTGATCGGCGCGGCCGTGGGCCACCCCGGTGCCGGCGCGGCCATCGGCGGTGCCGTCGGTTTGGGCGCCGGCGCTTTGATCGGCGATCGCATGCAGGGGCAAGAACAACAGCAACAATACGAGTCGAACCAACAGCAGATTCAACAGAACCAGCAAACGATCAATCGCAATAATCAACAGATCCAAAAGCCACGCCAGAGCGAATATTAGGCGTAATCGTTTACGCTGTTCGCTGCGCGGTAACCAAAGGGAGTCGGATTACTAATCCGACTCCCTTTTAATTTGAAACTTTCTAATGCGAATAAGAGCACTGTGCGGATATCTGACATCCCCCGCCCTTGTCAGCGAATCGCTGCGAGGTCCGTGTAAACGGTTTTTTCGTAAAACTTTAGATCGACGATATTGCCAACCAAGGCAAGAAACTCCGGACGGTAGTCGTAATACACTTCGATCGAATGAAAAACCTGATTCGGCTCGACACTGTCTATGCCGGAAATCATTATCGGTTTTTTGACCGCCCCGATAGTGCTCGGTGCTTTAAGGTCGCCCGCCTCAACTCGGCTGTCGACCTGATAGGGACAGGGTTTCGCCGAACAGGAGTTTCCCGCTTGCTGACGTAGCTGGGAGTAAATCACCTTCCACTGCTGCTTATTGTTGTCGCGCAGGGTCGGCGCCGTGGCGGCAATGGCCGTCGTCAGAGACCTGTTCACTTCGGTTCCCCGAGAGGTTAAATATCCCGCTTCGCGCGTGAACTGGACCAGGGTGCTGTTGACGCTGATGGCCCGCGAGACTTCGACTGCCGCGAGCACCAACAGGAGCATCATCGGCAGTGCCACCGCCAACAAAGCCACCTTTCGACTTGCGAACCTACTGATCAGACCGGTGATCACGACAAACTCTCCTTTCGGTTGTCATGCCGGTCTTTCAAAAAAAAACCGGCAACTTTGAGTTGCCGGTTTCACCATTCGCTCCCTGAACCCCATGGTGACCACGTCGGGGCTTTCAGATCATAGCGTCAACTTCATCGGATGTTAGAGTAGCAAATTAGTTAACCAAGACTACCGGTAATCGGTTGATGATTTGCTGAAATGCGGTTGTTACATCGCTCGGGCGTAGGGGCAAAATACATGTCGCCGGCGCTCGACGCGATACAACGAGCCGAGGTTGAGCGGCGTGGTGTCCCAGGAAGTCGCACCTGCCGGCGGTGGTGTACAGTTGGCTGGCGCAGGGCCGGCGCTGCCATAAAATATCACGAATACTTTTACCGTCTGTCCGTCAATTTGCCCGGTCATGCCGACGTTTGTCCCATTCTTGATGTCTTGTGGCCACGTTGTAGGTTAACAAATTGACTTTGTGATTGGCTGTGCCGCCGGACGTTGGCGTACATGAGGCAAAACTTGCGGCAGTGCTGTAGTTCATGTCGGTATCCGACAGCAATACGAGAAATTTTTGTGAGTTCGGCCGGGCGACACCGGGTTGAAAAAGTTTGAGGCGGGACTGGGTGAGCCCTTCACAAACGTTGGTGCCGGATCCACCGGTTCCGGGGAGCGCGTTGATGGCGTTGTGGAGTTGCGAAGTAGTATTGGTAAGCGATGCAATGTGCCCGGTTGAATACTCCTGACTCTTCTTACAATCGCTTGCTCCGGTCAGGTTATAACATCCCTCGAAAAGGCACCATGGAGGCCAAGGAGGTCGTCGAGCCGCTCACAGGGAAAAGTGCGTCTACCAATGCGTTGGCGCCCGTCTTCATTGGACCGAGCCAACCGCCACCGCTCATAGAAGCCGTATCGTCGAGAGTCATGGCCAGATCGATAGTCCCGCCCCCCGCTGCCACTGCGCTAACCGAGACATTGATTACGCTGCAAGTAGTGCAACCCATCAGTTTGCCAGCGGCAACGAAAATAGTCGGTGTGGCAACGTTGGCCGTGACTTTGACGGCGCTTTTGGGATTGCCCGCGGCGTCGTTAGTAGTCACCTGGGTGACATCAAGAATGCCGCAGTTGGTGACACCGTTCATCCGCGCCGAGTCGCATGCAGCGGTTTGCGCCGCGGTTAGTCCCCCGCTATTGACCTTGGCAGCCGCGGCGATCGCCGCGGCATCGACGACTCGAGCCATCGAGGCTCTAACCAAGTACGCTCGCCCGCCGTCGCTGGCTAAGCCAACCAGAAAGAGCAGTATGGCGAACAATAACAAGATGAAAACCAGTGCTTGGCCCTTTTCGTTTTTGTGTTTCATAATCATTTCCTCGACCTATGTACGTGACATCACGACCTGCCGAGTTAGCCGACGACATCCATGAAAACCGTTCTGCGATAGAATATTCCGGGCGCGAGAGCACCGATGAACCCTTCCACCGGCGTTAACTTGCTTGGGGCATAATCATAGAAGACTTCAACGACATGAAGGACAAGCCCCTGTGCAGAAAGATTCTTGACCTCAGGCAAAAGCAGGTAGGCGCAATCTCCATCATTACCCAAGTTGCTATTTTGGCTGAGCGAACCATATTGCCAGGTGACGTTGCCGGCCCAACCGGTGTTGCTGCGGCGAATCCGGTAATTGTCCGGCTGGCCATTCGTCATTAACCCGCCGCCGCAAACACCTGGGGTGGGATTCCATTCGACCATGGAGTAATAAATCTTATACTGATTCGGCCCTCTTGCGCCGCTGCCGGTTGGGTTAATGACCGGGCTTGCCTTGCTGATAACCGCATTCAAATCCGTGTTGACGCTTGTCGCCCATTGTGTCGAGCCCTTTGCTCCAGGCTGACGAGAGACAATGTTAGTGGCTTCACGGGTCAAATGGGTTAACACCAGGTAGGAGTTAATCATGTTGCCGATTTCGATGACCCCGAAACCCAAACCTATCAACATCGGGATGCCAAATGTCATCTCGACCAGGCTTTGACCTTTTCTTGAACTCAAGTATTTGCGTAAGAATCTCATGGTGATCTCCGGGGTCGGCTACATATAGACTTCGTTTTTCCAGGTCGTGTTGGCGACAAGAGTGATGCTGGGCAATAGATGATTGAACATTCCGGTAAACCACCCTCTCGAATATGTCGCGGTGAGGGTTACGGTCTGACCTGGACCGCCGGCCGGTTGCGCGCAACCACCGACACAGGTCAGCGTGAGATGGGAGGAAACATTGGCGCAGGAAAGACCCGTCGCGATCAGATTATTACAGAATTTGTCTTGGACCTTTTGCAAACGAGCGTTGGGGTCGGTTCCTGTATGGTCAATCCCTTGGCCCGTGATCATGAAACGGCCGGCTTCGGCGATCGCGTGCTGTAGAGTGGTCTTGGTATAAAACATGTGCGAGAACTCTACGACAGCCATGATGACGGTATAGAGAAGTAAGAACCCCAAGGTGAATTCCACCGCGCTCTGGCCTATGTTTTCCTTCAAGCGGTGCAACATCGTTTCGATTCTCCCTTCGACGATTTCCCAAACCGAACAAAAAAAATCGGCAACCTTGAGTTGCCGGTTTCACCACTCGCTCCCTGAGCCCCATGGTGACCACGTCGGGGACTTCAGATCACAGCGTCAACTTCATTTGGTGTCAGAGCAGCAATTATGCCAGTGACATCCCGGACAAAGATGATGAGATTTCAAGTCCCAATCGGGTCGGAGTTGTCCATTGCGGAAATAAAAAGGTGCAAGTCTACCACAGGCGGTACACGGGCAAACGCGTCACCTCTGCAAAGGTCTTACTTTACAGCCGGCTAATGTGGAGCATAAATCCATGGTTTTCCCGGTGAGCGTGGGGGCATTACGCTGACAGCGAGAGTAATTTTTATGCTGATTTTTCTAACAAAAATTAGGGACTGCAACGCCACCAGCGAATAGTGAAATCGGGCAGGCGGAGTCCACGTCCCGGGAACGATTTGATGATCGCTGCTCGGCTGGCGACGCCCGATCGGCAGCTCTCGAGTCGCAACCATCGTTCTCATAGCTTGGCGGTCAGGCACAGCCGTGCGCGAAACCAATTAGTTAGTACCCCGCCCCAATTTTATGCTACAGAGTTACCAACCACATTCGCCGAAACCACCATGCGCTTTGGAATTCAATTCTATCCACCCTGCACCGCCCCGGAAATGGCCGCCTACGCCAAAAAAGCCATGGCCCAGCATAGCTTCGACAAAGTCTGGGTGCCCGATCACCTGACCTACGAAAACGTCTTCGTCATTCTGGCTGCCATCGTCGGTCAGACCCATGCTCACGTCGGTACATCCGTCACGCACCCGTGGGCGCGCACACCGGTGGATCTCGCTTCGAGCTTCGCCGCCCTGGCGCACCTCGCCGGTGATCGTGGCATCACCGTCGGCATCGGCGCCGGTTCGCCGTCGTCGAACATGATCCGCAAGACCAAGCGCGTCGCCATGGCGCGGCAAACGATCTTGTTCTTGCGCGAAATGTTTGCCGGCAAGACAGTCAAGCTCGGCGCCTTTGCCGATCTCGCCGAATTTTTTCGCCTCGATGTCAATGCCGAAGGGTTTCTGAGGCTGCCGCCAAAGCAAATGCCGGAAATCTTCGTCGCCGCCGCCGGCCCGCAGATGCTCAAGATGGCCTGGGACATCGGCGACGGTTTGATCGTCAGCAATCTTTCTTTCCCAACCGCGCTGGTACGCCAGGGCGCCATCGACCTGGCGATGGCGGAGTTGGAAAAAGCCCGCCGCGCCCGTAACGACGGCCGAAAGTTCACCAAGGTTTTGCATCTGCATATCTCTGTGTCCCGCGATGGCCCAGCGGCAAAACGTCACGCCAAACCCATGGCTGCCGGCGCGCTCATCCAAGGCCATATGCTCAAGCAGCGCATGCTGAAGCTACCCGTCCCTGAAGCAACCGCCGACGCGGTCGCCGACGCTCATCGTTCGGGCAAGGCGGTGGACGAGATGATGGAACTGATCAGCGACGATCTGCTGACACAGGTTGGCACGGTCATCGCCGGCACGCCGGCCCAATGCATCGATGGCATCGATGAAATGCTGCGCGCCGCCAAATCGTATGGCTTCGATATCGTCGACATGGCGTCGCCGTTGGGACCGAACTGGGACGAAGCCATCGATCTGATCTGCCAGGAAATCATTCCCGAAATCGAACGGCGCTCGGCGTCGTACTAGAGAGTACGCTCATGATGATGCCATCGATCTCACGAACAGGTCGCCAGTCCGCCGCCCGGCCGCTGTCATTTCTCTTGGTGATCCTGAGCTTGGTTATGGGCTGTGCCGCCGTAACATCTACTTCGGATGAAGCGCCAAGCCGCGCCGATAACCGCTTGGATGCGATTCTTTGGCAAACCACTTCAGTTGAATATCGCGTGATTGTCCAATCGATTTACGCCACCGCCCTGACACACTTGGAGCGCGCTCTCGCCGATCCCAACTGGACCGCCCTATCGGCGCAGAAAGAAAATTATCAAAAGCTGCCCCCGGCGGTAATCATGGATGTCGACGAAACCGTCATCGACACCGGCGTGTTCCAAAGCCAGCTGGCGCGCACCAACGCGCGCTTTTCCAGCCGCCCCTGGCGCGAATGGCAGGAGCGCAATCAACCCGCGGCGGTTCCCGGTGCGCTTGAATTCATTGCCGCAGCGCAGGCCCGCGGCGTAACGATATTTTTCGTCACCAATCGCGATCACCCCACCGAAGCGGCCACCAGGCTCAATCTCACCACCACCGGCGTCAAACTACCGAGCGATTTAGACACCGTGCTTTGCCGAGACGAGCGGCCGGACTGGGGCAGCGATAAGGAGAGCCGGCGCCGCTACGTCGCCCAGTCCCACCGCGTGCTCATGCTTTTTGGCGACGATCTGGCCGACTTCATCTCCGAGTACCGCACCACGCCGGCGCAACGTGCTGCCGCGGCGGATAAACACAACACATGGGGCACCAAGTGGTTCATGCTGCCCAATCCGATGTACGGTTCCTGGGAAGCGTCGCTTTATGATTTCCGCAACGATCTTGGCGGTGAAGATGTATCGAGGCGGAAATTCGACCAGCTGCGTCAGGAGAGACCATGATCGGCAAAATGTTAATCGCCGCCTCGACATGGATCGCTCTCACCCTTCCAGCAAACGGCGTTCAAGCCCAATCGGCCAAAGCGATCATCGACCAGGCCGCCAAAGCGATGGGCGGCATGAACGCTCTGCGGGCAATAAGGAACGAAGTCATCGAAAGCGAAGGCAAGCAGTTTGACTCGTCGTCGACACCGCAACCGCTCGGACCGACCCGGCAGATCAGCACCTTTCGCTACACGCTAACCCGCGACCTGACCCAGCCGCGCCTCCGTCTCGAATGGGACGGCGGCAACTCGGCGCGCAATCAGAGCGTCCGCTTCGTCGAAGTCATCGACGGCGACACCGGATCGCTGCGCGAAGGAGCCACCGATACGGCGAAGGTTAGCCGTTTACACCCCGGCAGACTTGCCACCCGCCTGCGCGAGGAAAAACGCGCACCGGTAAAAATATTGCTTACGGCGGCAAGCCACAGCTCGCTGCGCCGGCGCGCCGATGCGGACATAAATGGCCAACGCAATTATGTTTTGAGTTTCATCGACAATAACGACGAGTTTCATCTTTACATCGACGCCAAGACTTATTTTCCGACCCAAGTCGACATACTCGAAGACGATCCGCTCGAAGGCGACAGCAGCTATGTCTTGCGCTATGGCGATTGGCGCAAGAGCGGCGCGGTGATGCTGCCGTACAGCTTGCGCACCGAACTCAATGGAAAACCGTTACAAGAGGAACAGGTCAAATCGATCCAGCATAATCTCACCTTTGTCGCCGACCCGTTTGTCATTCCGCCGGAAGTCCGTAATGAAAAAACCGACGCCAAACCGATCGCGTCGCAATGGATAACGCGCCGGGTCGCCGGCAACGTTAGTTACCAGGACTTCGGCCGCCCGCCGGCAGTGGAATGGCATCCCTTGGCCAACGGCATTCACAAAATCCAAGGCGTCGGCCACGCCACCATCGTCGTCGAGATGAGCGATCATTTGATCGCCGTCGAAGGACCGCTTTACGACCAACGCACTGCGCCCGTGGTGCAATCGATCAAAGACAAATTTCCCAACAAACCGATTCGCTACGTGATCCCGACCCATCACCACCTCGACCACGCGGGAGGTATCCGCGCCTTCATGGCCACCGGCGCGACCATTGTCGTCCCGTTCTCCGCCAAAGAGTTTTACCGCCGCGTCGCCATAGCGCCGCATACTCGCAAACCTGACAGCTTGGCAAAACAGCCCACTGGCGTCGTCATCGAAGCCTTCGGCGGCGGCCCGCGCATCCTCAGCGACGGCCAGCGCCGCGTCGAGGTCCATCCCCTGCCCTTGCCTCACGCCGAAGACATGGTCGTCATTTACTTACCGGCTGAGAAAATTATTATCGAGGCGGATCATATCAGCCCGCGCAAAGGTGAAGTGCGACCGGCCGCAACTGTGAAAGAATTTGTCCCGGCGCTGGACAAGTTGAATCTCGACGTCGCAACCATTGTCGGCATCCACGGCGACAGCGCGACGATGCAAGCCGCGCGCGCCGCTGCGCAAGCGACTAAATGAACCAGGGAGGACAATAATGATGAAACTATCAGTAACCTTCACCGCTATCCTGATCGCCTCGGTCGGTGGCTCTGTCGTTAACCTTCGAGCACAAGAAAAACCTTCACCTGTGGCTGAGGACCGCTCGGCCCGCCCAATTATCCGCGTGCCCACAGCTCTGCCATTGGAAGAAGCGCGGCTTATCGTTGAAGCCGCCAAAGCAGTGGTCAAGGCCGAGAATGGCCGCGCCGCCATCGCTGTGGTCGACTTTAACGGCAACCTGATTTCACTCGACACCATGGACGGAACTTCGGGGTTCTGGGTAAAATTCGCCATCGGCAAAGCGGTGGGCGCGGTCACACTGCAACAGACAACCGCCGAATCCGGCGATCAGATAAAAACCAACCCGCAGCGTTTTCACAGCGCGCTGAGCCTGATGGAAGGGCAAATTATTTTAATCCCAGGCGGCTTCCCGCTGATCGTCGACAACGTCATCGTTGGCGCCGTCGGCAGCGCCGGCCACCGTGGCGACGGCGATGTCCGCGCGGTCAAAGCCGGCATGGCGGCGTGGGAGAAGTTTCGCCAAAGCAAAAAGTCTGAATCAATGCGTTAAGAGAAATCGTCAAAAAACCAGAAAAGGAGCAGGAACATGGCTGCTGAATTCATCGATATAATGAAGGAACCGGAACTGGAGATCGGTCACAGTAAGAAGGTGTTGTTCACCTCGGACCAATTTCACACCTGGGTGCATGGCGACTATCCGGGAACCAAGGGGCCGATGCACAAGCACACGGCCGACCAGCAGTTTTACTGCGTTCAAGGCCAGTGCACGTTTCACTTTCCTGACGCGCCGTCGCGTGCGCTCAATTGCGGCATGCTTGTAACCATTCCGGCGGGGCAACTCTACCAGCTCGACAACACCGGCGACGAATATATGATTCTCTTGGGCGCCCGCGCGGAACCGGCGGGGAATCCTCGCTTCAGCATGACTGGTAGAGAAGTCGGCCATGGTGACTTTGCCAAGAACAATTTAGACAAGATCAAAGCCCCGGAAGAGAAGAAAGCTCGGGCGCGGCAAGAATCGTGATGGCAGAGACGCTCGGATGATTGGGCGAATTCTTCTCATCGCCGCTGTTGTTATGATTTGCCCTGCGCGGCCGGCGGCAACCGCCGCTGACCGCGTGCGTCTCGCTCTGCCCGCCAAGTCCATGGGCTATCTGCCGCTGTTCGTCGCCAGCCATCGCGGTTTTTTCAAGGACGAAAACATCGAGATCGACACGCCGATGATGCTGCCGCAACTGGCGCACAATGCGCTTCTCTCCGGCGAAGTCGACTATCACGGCGTCGCCGACTCGGCGCTGCGCCTGGCCGCCAGAGGCGCGCCGATCAAGACCATTTTCTTCGGCGCTTCCCGGCCCAATTATTTCTTGATGGCCAAGCCGCAGTTCAAATCGATTCAAGAACTGCGCGGCAAATACATCGGCATCGTCCGCTTCGGTGACACCATCGAATTGGCCACTAAGATAGCGTTTAATCGCGAAGCCATGGACGCCCAGCGCGACGCGATTCTCATAATGATCGGACTTCCCGGCACTCGGGTTGCCGCGCTCAGCGCCGGCTCGGTCGACGCCACCGTCGTCGTGCCGCCGGACAACGTTCTGCTGCGGCAAAAAGGCTTTCGCGAGCTGCTTTTTCTAGGCGATGCCATCGAATTTCCGAGCAATGGCTTTTCCACCACCGAGCGCCAGTTGAACGACAAGCGCGATCTGACCAAACGCTTGCTGCGCGCGCTCTACCGCGGTCTCGCCTTCGCCCGCGAACGTGGCGACGACACGATCCAAATCCTCGAACGGGAATGGCGCGTCGACGGCGCCACCGCCAAGGAGTCCTACGCATCGCTGGCGAAGTCGTTCAGTAAGGACGGCACTGCCAGCAACGCCGGATTGAAAATCCATATTGACCAGTTTCAACGCGCCGACAAAACCATCGGCGATACACCGATCAACAAGATCGTCGACTTCAGGCTGCTTGAAGAAGTCCGGCGGGAAATGATTAAATAGCGCCAAGTTTACGGTCTATTGGTTTTTGGCATGAACGAAGATACACCACACAAGAAGCAGCTTGGCGTGGCTGCAATCAAGACTCGGAATATGTCCCGCAAAGACGCTAAGGCCGCAAAGGTGACGGGCCAAGGCCCGTCATCCGGAGCGAAGGCGAGGGATCTAAGAAAGATTTCTCCCTTCGGTCGAAATGACAACGATTTCGAACTTGGCGCCTTTACGCCTTGGCGGGAGGTATTTCCGATGAGGAGGGACCATGAGTAAACACATACCGGCTTTTGAACAGTTCATTGAAGATTTACGGGCCGCCTGGAAAGAATTACCCGACACCGAATCGCGCATGAAGCGAGGCCAGAAGCTGCTCGAAGGATTGGTCAAAGACGAAACGTTGCGTCAAGCATCGAAGTCCTGGCCGTCCACCGAAGGCAGAAAGAATCTGCTGTTTCACGAAGACGAGGAATGCGGCTTCGCCATCAACGGTGTCGTGCGTAATCCAGGGCGAAAAGGCAGCATCCACGATCACGCCCACGCCTGGACCGCCTACGGCGTCCTCGACGGCACGGAGAGCCTGGAACGCTTTCGCCGGGTCGACGACCGCTCGAAAGCAGGCTACGCCAAGCTGGAATTGGAAAGTGTCACCGAAGGCAACGCTGGGAAAGTAGACCTGGTGCCGCCCTTCGACATCCATGCCGAGCAAGGCGGCCCGACCCGCTCAGTGGCCGTGATCCTGCGCTCCGAGCGGGTCGCCGGCAAAGTGTTGCAGGGCAGCTACAGCATGGAAGGCGACCTGTACCGCCAAATCGAAGGCCCGACCAACATTCCCTACGAGATCAAATAAAACTCACGGAGGCGATCATGGCGACAGCGAAACGACTCCCAGGTATTTGAAAAGTTCATTCAAGATCTGCGCGCCGCCTGGACGGCGCTCCCTGATACCGAAGCGCGCATGCGCAAAGGGCGCGACCTGCTCGAGGCGTTGGTCAAGGACGAGTCCATGCGCCAGAGCTGCAAAACTTGGCCGGACACCGACGGCGGCCGGCGCAATCTGCTTTTCTACGAAGACCCCGACTATGGCTTTGCCATCAACGGCGTGGTGCACGGCGCCGATCGCAAAGGCAGCATCCACGATCACGCCCATTCCTGGACCGCCTACGGACTGCTCGAAGGCACGGAAACGCTTGAACGCTACCGCCGCGTCGACGACGGCAGCAAAGAAGGCTACGCTAAGCTGGAGATCGAGAGCATTACCCAGGGCACACCAGGCAAAGTCGACTTGGTGCCGCCATTCGACATCCACGCCGAACAAGGCGGCCCGGCAAAGTCCTACGGCCTGATCCTCCGCTCCGAGCGCGTCGCCGGCAAAGTCTTGCAGGGCAATTACAATTTTGAAACCGGCGCCTACCGCCGACTCGAAGGCCCGACCAACGTACCCTACGAGATCACCGGCTGAGGTGCGCAAGTCGAACGTTATCTCTGTCTATAAACAAACAGACTTTCTCACCACGAAGCCACGAAGGACACGAAGGTTTCGGAGAACCAACTTTCCGAACTTCGTGATCTTCGTGTCCTTCGTGGTGAACACAATATTCGCTTCTTCGGATACAGAATATTTTTTGCGCCTTTTGCGTTCTCTGCGGCCATTCCCCCCCGACAAAAAAACCGCCGGGCTCGTTCGAGCCACGGCGGTTTTGCCGACAACTGCCAACAGTTTTATCGAACCTTGACCCGGAGCTGTTTCAACTTCTCGCCGGTTTCGAAGTGGCGGCCTTCGACGGCCAGCTGCGCTTCGTTATCGAGCTCATCGCTCCACTGGCCGAGCGAGTAACCGAACCATGGCATCTGCGGACGCAGCTTGGGCAGTTCCAACTCTTCCCAGATCTTGCGCGCGTTTTCCATGTACTCGCGCTTGGGCAGCGACACCGGAGGAAACGGTTCCTTCAAGATTGCGTTGCACAGCATCGCCGACTCATCCGCCGGCAAATGGTACGACACCACGTCGGTGCCCTTGATCTCATGCTCGTACAGGAACGGTGGCGCATGGCCCTTTTCCATGCCGGGGACGATGTGAACATCCTTGTGCGGTTTCATGCGATAGCACATCGCCCAGAAGACCGCGGCCTCGTTGGACGGGTCAATATCTTCGTCCACCGCGACGACGATCTTGCCGACGCCGGGATGAAACGAGCAGGCGGCGTGCAGTGCGCGCCACACTTCCGCTTCATTGGGCTTGCGCATTTGAATGATCACCAGCTTGTAGGTGTTGGTCAGCGGCTCGTGCATCTCGACGCGCAAGACCGAAGTAATGCGGCATTCGTCGCGCAGATGCACCAGCATCAAGCGGTCGTAGCCGATTTTGCGAATGACCGAGGATTCGCTCGGCGTCAATTGACTCAGCCACGAAGTGTAGATCGCGTCCTTGCGATAAGTAATCGCAGTCACGTCCATGAACGGATTCAACTGGCGCGGATGCATGTAGCCGTGAGATTCGCCGAACGGTCCCTCGGGCTCGATGAACTCCGTATTCAAATAACCTTCGATGACGATCTCGGCATCCGCCGGCACCATGATGTCGTGGGTTTTGCACTTGACCATCGGGATCGGCTCGCCGGCCAGAGCGCCGGCCACGCCCATCTCATCGACGCCGTAGGGAATTTTTTGCACCGAGACATAGGACACGATCGGCGGCGCGCCGATCACCAGCGCCGCCGGCAAATGTACGCCCTTCTGCACCGCCTTCTGCCAATGCAGATAAATATCTTGGCCCAACCCCGAGGGAAACACACCGACACGCTTGCCGGCTTTGATCTCGCCGCGGTAGTTGCCGATGTTTTGAATCCCCGTATCCAAGTCAGCGGTGATCCAGTGCGAGCAAGTCGTGTAGGGTCCGTTGTCGAAGCCCGGCGTCGAGATCGGCACGGGAAAGCGGTCGAGACCGTTGCCCTCTTTGTCGAGTTCATTGCCTTGGATGACAACCTCCTGGCACTTGGCGCTGGTCACGGCGATGGGATTGATCGGCTCGCCCAGAGCTTTTTTCCACATCGCGTCCATCTCTTCGCCGCTACTGCAGCCCATGCCGAGATAATAGATCTCCGGCTTTCCCGCCAAAGCGCCGACGACGACAGGCATATCGTACTTGCGTCCTTTGGCATCGGTCACGTTTTCAAAGAGCCAGGCCCGCCGATCTTCTTCCGCCAAGCCGCGGTACTGCCAACGAACCAATGGATGGAGTTCCGTGTCCTTGTTGATCAAGCGGGTAATGCGCCTGAGCAGTCCATGCTCTTCGAGATTCTTCAGATGCTGATGTAAATCGAAATACGGCATACTGTAAAACTCTCCTCTTCTAATCAAACAATCTGAATGGAATATCCGATCGATCCCAGCAGGTCAATAAGCTGGGAAAAACCGTAAGGGGTAAAGGGTGAGGCGTCAGGCGACCTCCCCACCGCCCTACGAAAAAAATGCGAATGTGGGATGTGAATTCGTGAAAGGGGTTTCGCCTAACCCTTTACCCCTCACCCCTAACGATCATTTCCCGTACTTGCTGGCGAGCTGTGTGAAGAAGCCCTCGCGGTCGAGATCGCTGAGGATGGTTTTATCGACGAAGTCGGCAACGTTCTTGCCGCGAAACTCAGGAACGGTCGGTGTCATATTTTCGATCTCGGCCTGAATTACCTCTTCCATCGGGAAAGGCTTGGTCGGAAGAAACTCGACGACGTAGTTTTTGTAGAGATTGTCCAGCCGACGCGCGTCGTTCTCGCGCATATGTTTGCGGAAACTCGCGAGCGCTACGTTCCTATTCGCTCGGCCGAGCGCGATCGCCTCGCAAAACGCCATCATGAAGCCGCGCGCCCGCTGGCGCTGATTTTTCAGAAAGTCTCGCTTCGCCGAAAGATCGCTGGCGCTGGTGTAGATGCCCAGATCTTTCAGATCGGCCAGGATCGAAATCTTCAGCCCTTTTTGTTCGGCTTCGTAAAGATTATCCGGGCTGACCAACGTCGCGTCGATCTTGCCTTGGTGCATCACCAGAAGGCGTTTGTTCGACTCCGCCAAGCCGGTGGCGAGAATATTTACATCCTTGCCGGGACTGAGCCCCAACTTCACCAGCGCCCGCCTGGTGGCGAACTCTACGGTCGTACCCGGCCGGCTAATGCCCACTGTCTTACCGCGCAACTGCTCGACGGCGGTAATCGAAGGATGAGCGGCCAGTTTCCACGCCGACGGACCGAAGGTGCCGATGATCGCAAACGGCATTCCGCGCGCCGCCGACAGCATGGTCGTCGATCCGGGTGCGCCGAGGATCTCGACGTCGCCGCTAGCCAAGGCACCGATCGCCGCGGTGCCGGCAGCGATAACGACGAGATTCACATATAGACCGTTTTTCTCGAACAAGCCGGCATCCTTGGCGATCCACAACGGGATGCGGCTGCCGGTAACCGAAGCGTAGGAGACATTGAGAGTATCGAGCTGCTGGGCGGAAACATTACTCAAACAGAGCACAAACAAGAGTGCTAATTGACTCAAGGCAACGGATGCGAGCTGTTTCAGAAATCCGCCAATTTCCCAATTACTACCAACGCCACAAACTGTCATTCCCGCGCAGGCGGGAAGGTGGATTCACATTTGAAGTGCAACAGGTCACGGGTGAGGACCTCGGCCGGGGTATTGAAGTTAAGACACTTTCTTGGGGTGTGATTATACGAGCGAACCACAGAGAGCAAGCGGTCATCGGAGAGCGTAGCGAGGTCGGTTTTTCTCGGCAAGCCTCGACGCATGCGACCGATGGCGTTTTCGATGCCGCCCTTCTGCCAAGGGGCATGAGCATCACAGAAAAAGGTTCGCATCGATAGTTTATGGAGTCGGTGATGGTAGGCGAACTCGGTGCCGTTATCGAAGGTGATAGTGCGACGCATAGAGGGGGGCAGTGGACCGAAGAGTTCAGTAAGTTTTTTCACTACCGGTTCAGCCGCCTTGCTCGGCTGACGGCTGACGCAGAGCAAGCGTGAGTGTCTCTCATGAGTCATCAGAAGAGCCTGACCATACTTGGCAAACAGCATCAGATCGGCTTCCCAGTGACCTGGCTGTCGGCGCTTGTCGATGTAGGCCGGGCGCTGATCGATGGAGACGCGCCCCTGGATACGATCCACCGAGCTCCCGCCTTTGCGACCGCGCCAACCGCGCTTGCTTTTCCCCCGCGGCAAGTAGTGCCGCCAGTCGTAGTCCTTGGTGCGGCGGATCTGGGAGTCGATGAACCGATAGATCGACTCATAGCTGATGACCTGCCGTCTGTACTCTTGCTTCAGCCGACCGGCCACCTGGGCCGGCGACCAGCCTTGGCGCAGCCCGGTGAGAACCTGGGCTTGAAGATCGGGATCGCGCAACAGTCGGCTACCTTTCCAGCGCCGGCTCTTGGCCTGCTTGTCAGCGTAGGCAGGTTGGTAGCCAACCTGGGAGCCGGTGTTACGTTTGAGCTCGCGCATTATAGTCGATGGCGCGCGATCCATAGCTGCCGCGATTTGGCGGATTGTTTTCCCGGCTTGGCTAAGTCGGCAAAGCGTACAGCGCTCTTCAAGCGAAAGTTGTTCATAGTTTTGTCCCATGGCAACACCTTATCCAATAAGTGTTGCACTTGGTTTGTGAATTTAGGGAATCCAGGCCCTCAGACAATTTCGTCGTATAAATCTCGCCATTGTGAATTACTTTCCTCGATCAACCGAATCTTCCAGGCACGGCGCCACTTCTTGATTTGCCGCTCCCGCAGGATAGCGGTCTCCGCCTGTTCGTGCGGTTCAAAATACACCAGCAGGTCGACCTCATACTTGGCGGTAAATCCATCGACTACTTTATTCTTATGCTGCCATGCCCTACCGGGCAAGTCGGATGTTACCCCGACATACAACGTGCCGTTACGTTTGCTCGCAGTGATATAGACAAAGAACAGCTTTGCCATTTTACGCAAAGACTGGATTCCCGCCGTCGCGGGAATGACGGAACAGAGACAAAGCAGGAATCTTAACTATTACAAACTATCAGCCAACACAAAGTACCGATAAATTATATCGTGGCGCGTTTCCTGATTCTCCCAGCGAAAGCGCGCCGCCGCCAACGCCGCCTGTTGTTGCTCCGCGGTCACGCAGTATTTTTTCAAGATCGCTTCGTTAATATCGCCATGCTCGTCGTTGGCGTCGCTGTGGACGTTGTAGAACA
>CAVXEP010000015.1:0-170238 GCA_963760795.1 uncultured delta proteobacterium | reverse complement strand
ACCGAGGCCATGTAGGTGGCCGTGCCGTCGTCAATCGGCAGACGATACATATTCATGACGTACGACTGAGATTATACTGAGCTTCCTCAAGCAACGCGCTGCAAGAACGCACTGGTCCCCGGACAATGCTAGCCACCCCACTACTGCGAGAGGGCAATCCGATTGGTTTAATCGTCATTCGCCGAACAGAGGTTCGACCCTTCACCGAAAAGCAAATTGCACTGCTCAAAACCTTCGCCGACCAAGCGGTCATCGCCATCGAGAACGTGCGGCTGTTCAAAGAACTCGGCGAGCGCAACGCGGAATTGCGCGAGGCGCTGGAGCATCAGACGGCAACGTCCGAGGTGCTCGGCATCATCAGCCGCTCGCCGACCGACGTGCAGCCGGTGCTCGACGCCATCGTCGAGAGCGCGGCGCGGGTTTGTGGGATCGATGACGTGGTGCTGCGACTCCGCGAGGGCGAACGCTATGGTTTCGCGGGCTCATTTTGGTCCCATACCGATCGACCGCGTCGAGATCAGTATCGATGAGCCACAGTTTCGCTGGATGCGCGAGCACGGCACGCTCCACATTCCCGATGTCCGCGACGCAGAACGATTTCCCAATGTTGGGTTCCGCCGGCGGCTGGCGCACCTTCTTGGTCGTTCCCCTTCGTCAGCAGGGGGAACTCGATTGGAGTACTGATCGCACGTCGCACCGAGGTGCGCCCCTTCACCCCGGCGCAGATCAAACTGCTTGAAACCTTCGCCGATCAAGCGGTGATCGCCATCGAGAACGTGCGGCTGTTCCAAGAGCTCACCGAAGCGTTGGAGCAGCAGACGGCGACGAGTGAAATCCTGGGTGTCATCGCCAGCTCACCGACGGATATTCAGCCGGTGCTGGATACGGTGGCCGAAAATGCCGCGAGGCTGTGCGAGCGCAACGATGCGTCAGATCTATCGCGTTGATGGTGAGTTTCTTCGCGGCAGTCGGCATTGTCACGGATCTCTCCCAACGTGCGGTCGGTGAACTCGACCCATCGACCGTGAATCGATGCCGCGGTCGAGCTGTTCATCGACCGACAGACCGTCCACGTTCATGACATGCCGAGCGCGAAGACGAGACTCCGAAGTTCGGCGCGCCGACGATCGGTCTGGCGAGAATTCGGACGTTGCTCGCCGTGCCGCTGCTGCGCGAAGGTATTGCCGATCGGCGCCATCATGATTCGCCGAATGGAAGTTCGTCCGTTTTCAGAAAAACAGATTAAGCTGCTCAAAACCTTCGCCGACCAAGCCGTCATCGCCATCGAAAACGTCCGCTTGTTCAAAGAACTCGGCGAGCGCAACGCGGAATTGCGCGAGGCGCTGGAGCATCAGACGGCGACGGCCGAGGTGCTCGGCATCATCAGCCGCTCGCCCACCGACGTGCAGCCGGTGCTCGACGCCATCGTCGAGAGCGCCGCGCGGGTTTGTGGGATCGATGACGTGGTGCTGCGACTCCACGAGGGGAACGCTATGGTTTCGCGGGCTCATTTTGGTCCTATACCTATTGCGCCGCGTCGAGATCAGTATTGATGAGCCACAGTATTCGCTGGATGCGCGAGCATGGCACGCTCCACGTTCCCGACGTCCGCGCGCAGAACGATTTCCCAACGTTGGGTTCCGTCGGCGGCTTTCGCACCTTCTTGGCCGTTCCCCTTCGTCAGCAGGGGGAACTCATTGGAGTACTGACCGCACGTCGCATCGAGGTACGCCCCTTCACCCCGGCGCAGATCAAGCTGCTTGAAACCTTCGCCGACCAGGCCGTGATCGCCATCGAGAACGTGCGGCTGTTCCAAGAACTCAACGAGTCGTTGGAGCAGCAAACGGCGACGAGTGAAATCTTGGGTGTCATCGCCAGCTCACCGACGGATATTCAGCCGGTGCTGGATGCGGTCGCCGAAAATGCCGCGCGAGCTGTGCGAGCGCGACGATGCATCGATTCGGCTCGCTCGAGGGCGATAGTCTGCGGCTAGTCGGCTCATTATGGATCATGCCATCCGCGTAGCAGACCGTACGACCCATTAATCGCGACTCGCCGGTCGGCCGAGCGGTCCTCGACCGGCAGACGATTCATATTCATGACATTGCAGCCAGTCGTGAAACCGAATTTCCCGAAGCCAGCTGCGGACTGCAAGCGACTCGGCATCCGAACTGTGCTTGCTACGCCGTTGCATGCGCGAAGGCAGTCCCATTGGAGCGATCCTCATTCGCCGAACGGAGGTTCGTCCGTTCACGCGAAAAACAGATCGCACTGCTCAAAACCTTCGCCGACCAAGCCGTCATCGCCATCGAAAACGTGCGCTTGTTCAAAGAACTCGGCGAGCGCAACGCGGAATTGCGCGAGGCGCTGGAGCATCAGACGGCAACGGCCGAGGTGCTCGGCATCATCAGCCGCTCGCCGACGGACGTGCAGCCGGTGCTCGACGCCATCGTCGAGAGCGCGGCACGGGTTTGTGGGATCGATGACGTGGTGCTGCGACTCCGCGAGGGGAACAATATGGTTCCGCGGGCTCATTTTGGTCCCATACCCATCGGCCGCGTCGAGATCAGTATTGATGAGCCACAGTTTCGCTGGATGCGCGAGCATGGCACGCTCCACGTTCCCGATGTCCGCGCGCAGAACGATTTTCCAATGTTGGGTTCCACCGGTGGCTGGCGCACCTTCTTGGCCGTTCCCCTTCGTCAGCAGGGGGAACTCATTGGAGTACTGAGCGCGCGTCGCATCGAGGTGCGTCCCTTCACCCCGGCGCAGATCAAGCTGCTTGAAACCTTCGCCGACCAGGCGGTGATCGCCATCGAGAACGTGCGGCTGTTCAAGAATTGCAGGAACGCAACCGCGACTACCGAGGCGTTGGAGCAGCAGACGGCGACCAGCGAAATCCTGGGTGTGATCGCCAGCTCGCCGACGGATATTCAACCGGTGCTTGGAGGCCATCGCCGAGAGTGCGGCGCGGTTGTGTGAAGCAACCGATGCATCGATTGGTCGTGTCGATGGTGACATTCTTCGTTTAAACGCCCACTCAATGGATCCCTCCCGGTGGCGCGATGTGCCCATCACGCCGCAGCCATATAGGTGGTCGAAGCTATTCTCGATCGGCGAACAGTCCACATTCACGACCTGACAGCCGAGCGAAGACGAATTTCCGAGCGCCGCAGCTGGAGTAAATCTCGGCGTCCGGACCGTGCTCGTCGCGCCGCTGCTGCGCGAAGGCACCGCGATCGGGGCGATCGCGCATCCGTCGGATGGAGGTCCGTCCGTTTACCGAAAAACAGATCGCGCTGCTAGAGACCTTTGCGACCCAAGCCGTCATCGCCATCGAAAACGTGCGCTTGTTCAAAGAACTCGGCGAGCGCAACGCGGAATTGCGCGAGGCGCTGGAGCATCAGACGGCGACGGCCGAGGTGCTCGGCATCATCAGCCGCTCGCCGACGGACGTGCAGCCGGTGCTCGACGCCATCGTCGAGAGCGCCGCGCGGGTTTGCGGGATCGATGACGTGCTGCTGCGACTCCGTGAGGGCGACACTATGGTTTCGCGGGCTCATTTTGGTCCCATACCGATTAGCCGCGTCGAGATCAGTATTGATGAGCCACAGTTTCGCTGGATACGCGAGCATGGCACGCTCCACATTCCCGACGTCCGCGCGCAGAACGATTTTCCAATGTTGGGTGCCGTCGGCGGGTTTCGCACCTTGTTGGCAGTTCCCCTTCGTCAGCAGAGGGAACTCATTGGAGTACTGAACGCGCGTCGCACCGAAGTGCGCCCCTTCACCCCGGCGCAGATCAAGCTGCTCGAAACCTTCGCCGACCAAGCGGTCATCGCCATCGAGAACGTGCGGCTGTTCAAGGAACTCAAGCGCGTAACCGTGACTTGACCGAAGCGTTGGAGCAGCAGACCGCCACCAGTGAAATCTTACGGGCCATCGCCAACTCGCCCACGGAGATTCAACCTGTATTGGATGTCATTGCTGAAAACGCGGCGCGCATTTGTGAGACGCCGAATGTCTCCATCATTCGCGTCGAAGATGATGCTATCGAGTCGTCGCACATTATGGCTCCTGCGCCCGGCGCCCGGCGAAGCTTAGGCCCATCGATCGCGGCTCAGTGATTGGCCGTGCGATCGTCGACCGCCAGACGATGCATATCGCATGATGTCCGAGCAGTCCAAGATCGACTTCCAGAAGCGTGGACGCGGTACAGTAGGGTTTACGGACAATGCTTGTCACACCGTTGCTGCGTGAGGGCGTTCCAATCGGTGCGATCGGCGTCCGCCGCACGGAAGTCCAGCCCTTTCACCGACAAGCAGATCGCGCTGCTCAAGACCTTCGCCGATCAAGCCGTCATCGCCATCGAGAACGTGCGGCTGTTTCAAGAATTGGAAGAGCGAACCAACGAATTGACACGCTCGGTGGGAGAACTGAAAGCGCTCGGCGAAGTCGGTCAGGCGGTGAGCTCCACTCTCGATCTCGAAACCGTGCTGACGCGCATCGTGTCCCACGCGGTGCAACTGAGCGGCACCGACGGCGGGGCGATTTACGAGTACGACGAGCCGTCGGAAGAGTTCCTGCTGCGCGCCACCGATCATATGGAGGAAGAACTGATAACCGCTTTGCGGGCAAATCCCCCGCGTCTTGGCGACGGGTTGGTGGGGCGCGCGGCATTGAGCCGGGAGCCGATTCAGATTCCCGATATTTCGCAATCTCGCGCCTACGTGCCGCGCATGCGCGAGATTCTCGGGCGTTTCGGTTTTCGCGCGAGCCTTGCGGTTCCCTTGCTGCGCGAGGATCGCATCATCGGCGGCTTGGTGGTCCGGCGAAAATCCACCGGCGAGTTTCGCCCCGAGGTGGTCGAGCTGCTAAAAACCTTCGCGACGCAGTCGGCCCTGGCGATCCACAACGCCCGGCTATTCCGCGAGATCGAAGACAAGGGCCGGCAGATCGAGGCGGCCAATCGGCACAAGTCGGAATTTCTCGCCAACATGTCGCACGAGCTGCGCACGCCGCTCAACGCGATCATCGGCTTTTCCGAAGTCTTGCTCGATCCCTCGCTGACGGTGACCGACGATGAACGCTCGCAGTTCATGACCGACGTCTTGGCCAGCGGCAAGCATCTGCTCAACCTGATCAATGAAGTCCTCGACCTCGCCAAGGTCGAATCCGGCAAAATGGAGCTGCAATTCGAGCCGGCGTTTTTGCAGGATGTTTTTGAATCGGTGCAACATACGATGCGGGCGCTGGCAACCAAGAAAGTCCATCGACCTGCGGGTCGAAAACGACGAGAGTCTGGAGCAGTTCTCCATGGACGGCGCGCGAATCAAGCAGGTGCTTTTGAACTTAGTCGGCAATGCCATTAAGTTTACGCCCGAGGCGGGACAGGTGTGGGTGAGCGCCCAGCGCGAGGCCGGCAGCGTGCGCGTCGAGGTCGGCGACACCGGGCCGGGCATACCGGCAGCGGAACAAGAGCGGATATTCCAGGAGTTCCAGCAGGTCGAATCGAGTGCCAAGGGCAAACCGGAGGGCACCGGGCTGGGCTTGGCGCTGGCGAAAAAATTTGTCGAGATGCATGGCGGTAAGATTTGGGTTGAGAGCGAAGTCGGCAAAGGCCAACCGTTTACCTTTACCCTACCCATCCGCTGATTTTGGATTTGCGATTTTGGATTTTGGATTGGGGAAAGCGGGAAATCATTACTCGCCCCAAAGGCGCAAAGCTCGGAGGATTCGTCAATGGGTTTTGTTCGTCGAGTTTTCTTAGCGTCATAGCGACTTGGCGCGATGAACGAATTGGATCGCGTGATCTTTTCCTGGAATCCAAAATCGAAAATCCAAAATCTAAGATAGGTGCTAATGTGGCTGGCGAAAAAATACTGCTGGTTGAAGATAATCCGGTGAATCGGCGGCTGGCGATCTTTCTGCTGCGCTCGCAGGGCTATCAGGTGCGCGAGGCGACCAGCGCGCTGGAGGCGTTCGAGATTCTTAAGACGGAGCAGTTCGATCTCATCGTCATGGACATCCAGCTGCCGGGAATGGATGGACTGGAGGCGACGACCAAGTTAAGGGCCGAACCGGCGACGGCGGAAATTCCGGTGATCGCCGTGACATCGTACGCCATGGCGGGAGACCGCGATAAGGCGCTGGCCGCCGGCTGCAGCGGCTACGTCACCAAGCCCATCGACAAGACGATCTTTCTCGCCGAGATCAGCCGGCATCTAAAGTGAGACCGTTCCTGGCTAGGTTGTCGAATAATATGCACAGGCGAACTTGAGCGGTTTGTTCACCACGAAGGACACGAAGAGCACGAAGTTCGGAACTTTAATCATCCGAACCTTCGTGTCCTTCGTGCCTTCGTGGTGAAAACCTCCCCCACAGTAAACCTGCAAGAGTCAAAGTGAGAGGAAACCTACGTCGTGGAGGCTGGGAAGATGACACCGGAGCGCGCGTGCTGATCGTCGACGACGACGCGCCGGCGCGGCGGCTGTTGCAGGTGCGTTTGCGGGCGTTGGGATGCGAGGTCGCCTTGGCCGCCGACGGCCAGGAGGCGCTGGCGGAGATCAAGAAGCATGAGCCGGCTTTGATGTTGTTGGACTTGCAGATGCCCAAAATGGGCGGCATCGACGTGCTGCGCCACTTGCGCACCGCCGGGACGGCGTTTCCCGTCGTTGTCATCACTGCCCATGGTTCCATCGAAAGCGCGGTGGCGGCGATGAAAGAAGGCGCCTATGACTTCATCACCAAGCCGCTCGACGCCAATCACTTCGAGATCGTCGTGCGCAAGGCGCTGGAAAGCGAAGCGCTGAAACGGAGCTGGGAACTGCTCGCGGCAGAAACCGATAATCGCCATCGGTTGATCATCGGCGAGAGTAAACCAATGGCCGAAGCGGTCGATACAGCGCGCAAGGCGGCGGCGAGCAGCGCCACCGTGTTGCTGTTGGGCGAAAGCGGCACCGGCAAGGAAATATTCGCCCGGGCGATCCACCACTGGAGCGAGCGCAGAAGCCAGCCATTTGTCGCGATCAACTGCGTCGGCTTGGCGAAAGAATTGTTGGAAAGCGAACTGTTCGGCCACGAGAAGGGCGCGTTCACCGGCGCCGACCAGCTCAAGAAAGGCAAGCTGGAGCTGGCCAACGGCGGCACGGTTTTCCTCGACGAGATCGGCGATATGTCGGCGGAGCTGCAGACCAAGCTGTTGCGCTTTCTCCAGGAGCGGGAATTCGACCGGGTCGGCGGGCGCGACCCGATCCGCGTCGATGTGAGAATCGTCGCCGCGACCAACCGCGATCTCGAGAGCGCCGTCAAAGAAAACCGCTTCCGCGAAGATCTCTACCATCGGCTCAATGTCATCCCGATCACGCTGCCGCCGCTGCGTGAAAGAGCCGAGGACATTGGCCCATTGGCGGAGCATTTCCTCCGACGCTTTGCCGCGGAGTCGAAGAAACAGTTTACGGCTTTGGCGGACGACGCATTGGCAAGACTGACCGGCTATCACTGGCCGGGAAATGTCCGGGAACTTGCCAACGTGATCGAGCGCGCCGTGGTTTTGGGCCACGGTCCGACGCTTGCCAGTCAAAGATCTGCCGAACCGCATCGCTGCCGTAGAGCCGCTTGCTCGGAATGACAACCTCAGCTACCGCGAAGCGATGGAGTCGAGGCGACGGACGTTAGTGGCCCAGGCGTTGGCGCAATCGCACGGCAACCGCGCCGCCGCGGCTAAAGCCCTGGGACTGCACGAAAAATATTTTCTGCGCATGATCAAGACTCTCGGCATCAAGTAACGCATTCCTCTTTGAAAGCTGATCTGGACGCATGAGTTCTGTCCGAACAGGGAGGGTGTGGGACACACAACAAATTCTGGTCAACCACTCAAAACCTAGCAAAGTTCTCGGTTACCCCTCTTTGGAAAAGAGGGGCCAGGGGAGATTTTTTGCTCACTCGCTGCTCCTATCGTCCCACAGGTCAGCGTGACGCGCACGAAGAAAACCGCCTCACCGCACAAACAAATCCCCCTTGATCCCCCTTTTCCAAAGGGGGAATCGATAACAGGCAGCCATCTGCCGTCGTGGCTCCGGTGTCCAGCAAAAAGTTGTGACGCTGGGTCAGTTTCCACAGGGGGATGTTATGAATAATTTAGCAATCATAGTTTCTGGTAAGGACACTAGCTTCTGGATTACCAGTCGAGTCCAAATCCGTTTATGGCTGACCCCAGCTCACGATCTCGATTCGCCGTAATCGCGATCATTGGCCGCTCATGGATCGCCATGGATCGATACTGAGGATATTTCTTGCGCAACAGCTGAACCGCGCTTCGATGTTTCTCGCCGCTTTGTACGATCCGCGCTTTGCCGAATACCAAAACGTAGGCGAGCTTGCGCCAATCTTCGTCGTAATGGTCGATGACCAGGGAGACCTTGGGATTCTCGCGGATATTCTTCAGCCGTTTTAGTTTGCTGGGTACTGTCCGCTTCGGCTTCTCGTCGATGGGCGAGTAAAAACACTTGCCGTCGCAGACGAAGCAGATCGGGATGACATGGGGCTGGCCGGATTTGTCCGATGTCGCCAGGTGCGCCGATGCGGGCGGAGCGAATCAGGCGTGAGGCACGAGGTGTGAGACGCATGGAAAATCCGAGGATGGAGGATCGAGGATGGAAGATGGAAAATCGATTCGGCAACGCAATCTTCTATTGTCGATCCTCCATCCTCAATCTTCGATCATCAGTTCCTACAGTTTGAACTCTCCCACAGCGCTCGGCGCGAAAATATCCTCCACTTTCAGCGGGCGTTTCAAAAGGCCCTGCTCGGTCATGTAGCGGAGTAAAGATTCGAGCACGTGGCGGTTGGGCTCGATGCCATAGGGCCACCAATCAGGACCGAAGATTTCTCTGAGCTGCTCCCGTTCCCACGACAGCCAAGGCAGCGCGTAGGCGTGGGCGTTGGAGATATGCATGGTTTCAATGGCGCGGTTCTTGGCGTCGCAGAAAGCTTTGAACAGACTGCGCGCGACCCACGGGTGGCGTTCATACACATCTTTGCGAATCACCACGATGTGCATGATGGGAAATATTTTCGTGTGCTTGTAATATTCGATTTCCACTTCCTTGTAGTTGGGAAACAGGCGCCGCACCTTTCCCGACCCATTGCCGAGGGAAGACGGACTGCGGGCGGAAATTAGCGCGTCAATTTCTCCGCTCTCGAGCATGCCGTTGAGCGTTTTATCATCGGCAATGGACTGGATATTGATGTCCGGCGGAAGCTCAAGCTTGACTCGTTCTTTTCGGCCGGGATCGGCCTGTCCGCCAAGAAACCATTTCATATCCTGCGCTCTTACGCCGTAGTCATCGCTAAAAAAGCCGCGAATCCAGACACCTGCTGTCATAGCATACTCCGGCGTGCCGACTTTTTTGCCTTTGAAGTCTTCGGGTTTTTTTATGCCCGATTCGACATTGTAGTAGACTGAAGAATGCCTAAAGTATCGCGAGGGAAATATTGGAATACCCACGAAGGGAGAGTCGCCTTGACCGATCATCGTGACATGGGCGGAAAGCGACATTTCCGAGACATCGAATTCTCGGTAATGTCCCATGCGCCAAAAGATTTCTTCCGACTGCATCGGTATGTAATTTAGTTTGATTCCCTCCGGCTCCACCGAGCCATCCTGTAAAGGTTTGGTTCGATCATAGTCACCGCAGGCGACGGTTAAGAAATAATTTTTCCACTTAAATCTCTCCCTTTCTAATTGGCTCATCAGCCATTTCTGTGGATCATGTGTGTCGTTCAGATCGTTTTGTTCACCACGAAGATCACGCCAATTCGAATATACTCCGAACCGGCTCCGAACACGAAGGTTTCGGATACTAACACACTGAACTTCGTGCTCCACCGACCCGCAGGGCGGGTATCCATACGCCCCTACGCTCGGATTTCCTCTTGGAATGTATTTTGCGCCCATTTGAGCTCTTTGTGGTTGGAATTTCCGAATCCTTTTCATATTCTGTGGACGTAGGCTGAGACTCGTTGCTTCGCTTCGTGGTGATAACCTTTTTTACCGTAAACCCGCAAGAAGCTTCTATTTCAGGTCGATGATGGAGGATCGAAGATCGAGGATCGACGCCATCCTCGATTCTCCATCCTCGATCCTCGACGTCAATGCGTATCCCAGCGCGAGTAGCGTTGCGCGATGGCGATTAAGATGACCGAGATCAATGAAATCACCAAGCCGATGGCCGCGACCCGGCCGCGCATGCCGTCGAGATAGAGAAAATAAAGCAGCGGTCCGAGCGGTTCGGCGCCGGGGCTGTACAAGAACAAGGTTGCGCTGAACTCGCGCATGAAGATGGTCACGAGAATAATCCAGCCGGCCATGACGCCGGGACGCATCATCGGCACCAGGATGCGCCGGAAGGTGGCCAAAAAGCCGGCGCCGCAGACGATGGAGGCTTCCTCCAATTCTTTGTGCACTTGAATGATCGTGCTGGTGACCGCTCTGCAGACCGTAGGGCAAAAAGCGCGTGACGTAGGCGATCAGAATAATCCAAATGGTCGCGTAGACAGGAATCGGGAAATCGACATAGGCCCACAAGAGCCCTAACGCCATCGCCGTACCGGGAAAAGCCCAGGGGATGAAAACCAAACCTTCGATCAGGCCGCGACCGGCGATTTTGGTTCTAACGGTAATGTAAGCGGCTAAGGAGGCGAGCAGCATGCACAGCGTGGCGCCGACCAGAGCGAGGATGAGACTATTGATGAACGCCTTGTGCACTCGCGGCGTAGCCCAGACATACTGAAAATGCGACATCGTCAGATTCTGCCAGGTCTGCCAAGTGGGCACATGGTAGTAGGGCAGGATCGCGACCAGTAACAAAACCAAGATCGGCAACACGACCAGCATGACAAGCAGCAAAAAGGCCACACCCGATGCGGCATAACGCCAACGACCGAGCTCGATTTGATGCGGCCGAAAGCCCTTGCCCGTGACGGTGGAAAAACTCTCGACCTGCGAAGTAAAGCGGCGATAGAGATAGACGAACACCAGCGCGATGGCGAGGATGCCGACGCCGTAGGCGGCGGCGAGGTTATGATTGGTCGGAAACGAGCCGAGCGCTTCGCGCCAGATTTTCGTCGTGAACACTTCGATGCGCGCCGGCAGGGCGATGATCGCCGGGGTGTCGAAACTTTCGATGGCGCGGACAAAGTTCAAAGTCCCGGCGGCGAGAATCGCCGGGCGTATCAATGGAAACGTAATCCGCCGCATGACGCCGAATTCGCCTGAGCCGAGCGTCTTCGCCGATTCCTCGAGCGAAGGGTCCATGCTCTTCATGGCGGCGGCGACGATCAAAAACGCCAGCGGCGTCAGGATCAGCGCTTCGACGTAAATCAGCCCGGCCATGGAGTAAATGTTAAACGGCCCCTTCTCCATGCCGAAAATCTTCACGAACAGACCGTTGATCAGGCCGTTGCTCGGATTGAGCAACATGACCCAGGAGATCGATACCAGAATCGGCGGCAGAATATTCGGAATGATCGCGGTCAATTCGAACAAACGGCGCAACGGCGCGTCGGTGCGAATGGTGATCCATGCCAGCGCCAGGGCAAAGAGAACCGACAGCCCCGAGGAGCCGATGCCGAAGATAAACGAGTTCAACATCAGCGAATAGGCTTCGGGATCGCTGTAGGCGCGCACGTAATTCTGCAGCGTAAACTTTCCCGGCAGCCCGAGCGGCGCGTCGGTCAGGCTGCCGTAGAACAAGAAGTAGGTCGGATAGAGACTGAGAAAGGCGATGATGGCGCCGACGATGAGAAACACCCAACTGACCGGTTGGCTGAGAAAGACGCCGATGCGCGACCGGCTCCAGGCAGAGGTGCGCGGCGCTGGGGTGCTGAGAGTGGTTTCAGGAGTGGACACGGGATACACGCTTAGCGCAGGAAATATTTGAGTGTATTCTTTTTTCTTCTCGGCGAAATCTTTGGTGCTGAGATCGTCCATCTCGACGAAGCCGAGCTTGTCGGCGCCGGCCAATGGCGGCAGTATGCCTTTGCGATTGACAAACTCGCCGAGCTTGGCCATCAGGTTCATGCTCTCGTCGCCGAGAAAGTAATCGATGAAGGCTTTGCCGGCATTCGCATGGGGCGCTTTGCTAGCCAGCGTGATGTAACTGGCATCGCCGATCAGTTTTGCGTCTCTGACATAATCCACCGGCGCGCCTTTCTTGCCGTGGATGTAGGCGTATTTTATATAGGTGATGGCGACGGGGGACTCGCCGCTGGCAACCCGTTCCGCCGACGGCAAGAGCGATTCGACCCAGACCGGTTTATTGGCGGCGAGGTCGCGCATGAACTTTTCGGCCTTCTCCTTACCCATGATTTTATACAGACTCGCCAGCCACTGGGTCGTCGTCGTATGCTGGGTCGGGTCGGGCATGACGATCTTGCCTTTGTATAGCGGCTTGGCGAGATCCTCCAGCGATTTGGGGTATTCGTTCGGCTTGAGCGCCGATTTATTATAGACCACGCCGACGACGACATTGCGGTAGCGCGGTCCTAAGTTTGGATCGAGGACATCCTTGGGATAATCGCTGTTGGTCGGCGAATCGTACTTCTGAAAGAAGCCTTCCTTGTGCATCAGGCGCATGACGTTATCGGCGGCGACGATGGCGTCGGCGGCCGGTTTGCCGGCGCGAAACTCGGTCATGGCGCGGTCCATCACTTTGGTCGCCGACGCGCGCCAATACTCGGCGTCGATGCCGGTCTTTTTCTTGAAGCCTTGGACGATGACATCCATGGTGTCGGATTCCAGTGAGCCGTAGATCACCGCTTTGCCGTCCTTCTTGGCGGCTTCTATAAGTTGGGCGCTTTGGGCAAACAGCGCGGTCGCGGTTAACGGCACACTGAGAAACGCGAACAGCACGAGATAAATGGCTAGCATGGAATTTCTCCTTGGCTTCCTGCGGTCGACGGTCGGCGAAGCGCAGCGATATTTTCAGATTTAACCTAGTGAGTCAAGCTAAGTTTGATGCGCTTAACTTGCGGTTCTTCCGCGTTTTACTGTGAAGATGTTTTCACCACGAAGGACATGGTTCGACTACGCTCACCACAGGCAACGAGCACGAAGTTCGGAGTGTTGATTAGCCGGAACCTTCGTGTCCTTCGGGCAATTCGTGGTGAACAAAACAACCTGAACGCGGCACATTATTCACACTAAAGCCTGAAGAACCTAACTTGCTTAGTCAGATCGTGATTTGACTCCGTCAAGCACCGATCATATAAAAGATTTCTCACAATCGGCGAAGGGAGAATTTAAGTTCATGGCTAAGCTGGATTTGCTGGTTAAAAATGGCGCAGTGTGGACGCCGGGCGGTTTCATCGACGCCGATATCGCGGTGAACGACGGCAAGATCATCGCGCTTGGCAAGTCGCCGGTGCTGCCGGACACGGCCGACCAAGTGATCGATGCCAAGGGCAAGAAAATCATCCCCGGCTTGGTCGATACCCACACTCATCATCGCGATCCCGGTTTTACTCATAAAGAAGACATTACTACCGCGACCATGGCCGCGGCCGCCGGCGGCGTGACCACGTCCATCGGTATGCCCAACGTCAATCCACCGACCACCACGGTGGAGCGCTACCGCGCGTTGGTGCAACATCATAGCAAGAATGCGATTGTCGATTTCAACCACAATCCCTCCGGCACGGTGCCCGAGGAAATCCCGGGGCTGGCCAAGGAAGGACCGCTGGCGTTCAAAATCTTCATGGTCAAAGACACCGGCCGCGACTATCCGCATATGCCCGGCATCGGCATCAACAATAACGGCGAACTGTTCAAATGCTTCGAAACCGTCGGCAGCACCGGCCTGCCGCTGATGGTGCATCCGCACGATCAAGATTTAATGGACGAGATCGAAGGGCGCTACTGGAAGAAAGAAGACCGCAGCCCGCAGGCCTACGCCAAAGCTTATCGCGACTACGACGGCATCATTTGGGACACGGCGATGGCGACGTTGTTTCGCATGCAAAAAGCCCTCGGCACGCCGCTGCATATTCTCCACATGACCACGCCGGAAGGCATCGCCATGCTGCGCCGCGCCAAAGACGAAGGCCGGCCGTGCAGCTGCGAGGTGAATCCTTGGGCGATGTTTCTGGGCACCTGGGAGAATGTCGAGAAGATGGGGCCCTACTGTTTAGGTTTCTGGGTGCCGCCGGCCCATGTCAACGGACTGTGGGACGCGATCAACGACGGCACCATCGACATGATCGGCACCGATCACGCGCCCCATACCAAGGAGGAAAAAGACCGCGGCTGGACCGATATGTGGAGCTGCCCCGGCGGCGAACCGCAGATCCAAGATTACCTGAGTTTGTTCCTCGACGCTGTGAACCAAGACAAGCTGTCGCTCGATCGCTTGGTGCGCATCTCGTCGTTCAACCCGGCCAAGGTTTTTAACATCTACCCAAAGAAGGGCGTGCTCCTGCCGGGTTCCGACGCCGACATGGTGATCGTCGACATGAACAAAGAGGCAGTGATCTCCAACGAGACCACTTACACCAAAGTCGGCTGGACACCGTATAACGAACGCAAGGTCAAAGGTGTGCCGATCCGCACGATCCTGCGCGGCAAGACTGTGATGCTCGACGGTAAGATCACCGGCAAGCCGGGCGACGGGCAGTTGGTGAAGCCTGTGGGTTAGACTTAAGTTTGATTTGTCGTAAACAAGGCCAAAGTTTTCGACGCAAATTTCGCTGGATCGCGGAGTGCGTCGCAATCGGTTATTCGGATGGAGCCATATGGATTGAGATGCACTAAGCAGCGTTCTGTTTTAGGGAGAAGACGGGCTCGTTCGCGCGTCGTCAGTGCGCCTCCATATCCGGTAATGTTTCAGTTTCACAAATACATTGTAGGGGCGACCCTGTGTGGTCGCCCGTCCGAGAGGGCGGACACACAGGTCCGCCCCTACATTGACGCGTCGTTAAAACCAAATTGAACCACTACCTCGTAGCCGCCTCGACTGTTCCATCCGGATCGATCTTATTGACGATCAGGCCCGAGCTTAGCTTGGGGTAAAAGTAGGTGGATTTCTGCGGCATCTTTTCGTTGGCGGCGACGATGGATTGGATCTCTTCTGCCTTGGTGGCGTTCAAGATAAACCCGGCTTGGTAGTCTTCATTTTCCAACACCTGCAATACTAATTCTTCGTCCTGCGAGTAACGGATGGTGGCGCCGCTGACCTGCTGGTCGGGGGGCATGCCGAGAATATGCTCTAGGATCAGTAGATGCAGCGTGCTGACATCGAGTTCTCGGAGTGGTGCGCTCATGTCTTTGGCCAAGCGCTGCATGATGCGTTTGTTTTTCAGCCGCAGGATCAAATAACGCGGGTCGCGCTTGAAGCTGGCGCCGATGACGCGGTGCTTCTTGGCGGTGTTCTTGAGCGCTTTGAGAAACGAAATCTTGCCTTCCGGCGTCTTTGGGTGCTGCTCGACGTAAAAATAGGTTTGCAGCGCTTCTTCCAATTCCAAAAATGGCTTGTGGGTGAAGCCGCGCACCAGCCGATGGGTCGGCAAAATGACGACATTGTCGTCATTGATATTGGCGAAATAGGTCAAGATAAAGTTGTACGCTTCATTGCCGTTGCCTGGGCCGCGCTCGCCGCGGAGCTGGTCGCGGTAGCGCAGCGTGGCCTCGTAGCGATGGTGGCCGTCGGCGATCAGCAGGGTCTGCTCGGCGATTTCCCGCTGGACTTTTTCGATGACCGCCGAGTCGGTGATGCGCCATAGTTTGAGTTCGTCGCCGTTGTCCAGTTCGGTTTCGATAAATGGCGCCATGCCTTCGACGGCGACGCTGAGGATGATATGGATCGTCCGTTTCGGTTGGGCGTAGAGGACGAAGATCGGGCTCAACTGGGCGTGACAGGCGAGCATGAGTTTCAGCCGGTCTTCTTTGGGCGCGTCGAGGGTCTTTTCGTGAGGCTTGATCGCGCCGGTGGCAAAATCTTGCAGTTCGGTCAAGGCGAAAAAGCCCAGCCGGACTTTCTGCTCGCCGCTTTTTAACTTGAAGCGGTGCGCCGAGAAATAAATCGCCGGCGCAACATCCCGCTCGAGAATACCCTGGCTCTGCCACTCGTCGAGCAGCTGGGCGACGGCGTTGTACGAATCGGCTTCTTGATTGAGATCGAGACGGACGAAGTTATAGACCGACTTCTTATAGAGCTTGTCTTGCTCTTCCTTGGAGATCACGTCGTAGGGCGGCGCGATTACCTTGCTCAAATCCTTGATTTTTTTTGGGCTGTAACAGAGTGCTCGAAACGGCGCTATATGTATCATTATGTTTGAATCCGCTCGGTGATTAGCTTTCCTTGGCCACGCCTTGATTCATGGCGCCGATGCCTTCGATCTCCGACTTCACGACATCGCCTGGTTTGAGTTTCTCTTGAAACTCCGGCGAGTCCGGATTGCCGGTCGTCAGCAGGTCGCCTGGGTACAGAGTCGTCACCTGGGAAAGAAAGCTGATTTGCGTGGCGATATCGTTGATCATGGCGTCGGTCTTGGCCGATTGTTTGAGCTCGCCGTTGATCCACAATTTCATCCACAGGTTATGCGGGTCGGCGATTTCGTCCTTCGTCGTGATCCATGGGCCGATGGGGGCAAAGGTTTCAAAACCTTTGCGGACACTGCGCGTGCCCGACATATTTTTGCTCAAGCCGTAGCCGCGCGCGGTCATGTCGAGCATGATGGTGTAGCCGAAAATGGCATCCATCGCTTGCGCTTTGGTCAAGTTACGGACTTGCTTGCCGATGACCACGCAAAGCTCCAACTCGGGAAACACCGAGTCGGCGTTTTTCGGGATGATGATGTTGTCTTCCGGGCCGGCGATGGCTGACGGCGGCTTTAAGAAGATATTTTCCAGCAGCTCTTCCGGCGAAGTTTTCGACGCCGTGCCGCGGCCGCGGGCGTCGTCGAGTCCGCCGCTGCCGCGCTTATAATTTCCCGCGGCGGCCCAGATCTTCGATGGCCGCTCGACCGGCGGTTTGAGCTGCTTCGGATCGAGCTTGGTGCCGCCGCCCTTGGCGGAGAGGTCGGCTAAGCCGGCTTTGACTTGATCGTAATGGGCGATCAGGTCGAGCATGGTCGCTCCCTTGGCTAAGACGCCGGTGATGGGGATCAGCGTGTCGTTGTGAACGATGGCGAGGTCGTCAGGTTTGATCGTGGCGAATTTCATCGGCAGTTCCTTTCAGTGTAACTATTTTCAATATCTGGAAGTAGCGATTTTGACAAGCTGGACGGTTAAAAGCGCAGAAGTGTTGCATCCGAACCTCGGAAGATCGCCCGCAAAGCCGCCAAGGCCGCAAAGGACAAGTAACATGTCATTTCGACCGAAGGGAGAAATCTTTCCGAGATCCCTCGTATCACCTCGGGATGACGGGCCTCGGCCCGTCACTTTGCGCCTTGGCAGGAGGAATTCCCCCATCCGATAACCTTCGGTTCTACCCGGCGGCGCAAATCCCGGCGAGGTCTCTCGCTGCGCTCGAAATAACAGCGCGCGAGTTTTATATCGATCAATTGATCCACTGGCATCGCTGTGGCATAAAAAACCGTGACTGAATCTTGGTTGCATCTCGCGGTTCATACCAGCGCCGCCTGTCTGGACGCCGTGGCGAACTTTTTGATCGAGAGCGGCTCGTCGGGCGTCATCTTGAAACGCCGCGCTGTGGAGGCTTATTTCCCCAATAACCGTAATGCGGCGGCGCTTAAGCGCGCGGTTCACAGCTTCGTCATGGATGTTGTCAAACTCCAAGGCCGCAGCAGCAAGCCGCGCTTGTCTTGGCAGATCGCCCGGCCGGAACACTGGCAGAATTCTTGGAAGCGCTTTATCCGGCCCAGCCGGGTCGGTAATCAGTTTTGGCTGACGCCGCCCTGGTTAACGCCGCCGCAGTTTCGCTCGCGCCAGGTGATTACCATCGAGCCCGGCATGGCATTTGGCACCGGCTCCCATGCGACCACGCGCGGCTGTTTGGAATTTATCGAGCAGGTCGCGGCGCTGTTGCCACCGATGAAATTCACCGCGCTCGATGTCGGCACCGGCTCGGGAATCCTGGCGATCGCGTTGGCGAAGTTGGGGGCAAAGCGGGTTTGGGCGCTGGACAACGATCCGGTGGCGCTTGGCGTCGCTCGGGAAAATTTTCATATCAACGGTGCCGCGGACAAGGTCGAGCTGTCCGGCACCCCGCTTAGCCGCCTCAAAAGAAAATTTTCCGTCGTGGTCGGTAATCTGACGGCGGAAACGATTGTCGCGCTTGCCAGCGCCTTAGCGCCAAGAGTTGCGGCTGGCGGGTATTTGATTTTGTCCGGCATCCTGCATGACAAGGCGGCCTCGGTGCTGCGCTGTTTTGTGCCGCGCTTTCGCGTCGTCCAACGCAAGCGGGCGCGCGAGTGGGTGACCTTGCTGCTCCAGCGGCGCTAGCAACCTATGGCTCGATTCTTCGTCCGCAAAGAGAATATCCAAGCGACCAGCGCGACCATCGCCGGTCAGGAACTGGAGCATCTGCGCCGCGTGCTGCGCTTGACCGTGGGCGATCCCGTGACGCTGTTCGATGACACCGGCTGGGAACATGAAGCGGTGATTCGCAGCCTCCACGCCGATCGGGGTGAGCTCGAAATTCGCCGCTCCTATGAAGCCGGTCGAGAATCGCCGCTGGCGCTGACTTTGGCGCTGGGGTTAACCAAGGGCGAAAAGATGGACTTTGTCGTCGAGAAGGCGACGGAGCTTGGCGTGGCTTCGATCATGCCGTTTACCTCAAGTTTTACCGTGCCCAAGCTCGACGACAAGAAAATCGCCAATCGCACCGAGCGCTGGCAGAAGATCGCGCTGAGCGCGGCGAAACAATGCGGCCGGACCCAGGTGCCGGAGATTATGCCGCTGTGCGAATTCGACGCAGATGGTCGAGGGTGCTGGCTGCGGCCAGCTCAAGTTGTTTTCTGGGAGAAAGGAGACGGTGCAATCGCTGCGCCAGATTCATGAGGCCCATGCTAACGCGACGGCGATCTTGGTCGCCATCGGTGCCGAGGGCGGCTTGAGCAGCGCTGAAGTGCAATTGGCGAACGCACGGGGTTTCCACAGCGTCCATTTAGGCCGGCGCATTTTGCGCGCTGAGACCGCCGCGGTGACTGCTTTGTCCTTGGTGCAGTTCCTTTGGGGCGATTTGACTTAGTTCGGCTTGCCTTGGCGCGCTGCAACTTTTAGCATGTGGTAATTAAATGTTCGCTGAACAAAACTTGAAATGCCAGAACTGTGAAGCTCCAGTCGTGGCAGCCGACGAACTGTGCGGCAAGTGCGGCGCTAAACTGTTGCATCGCCGTGTGCTCCTGGGTGTGCCGAAGCCGGAGAACTTTTCTTTAACCGCGGAGGAGAACAAGCCTGACGTTGAAGAGGATGCCGGGGGTGATGATTGGCAGTTCCTAACTCAGGCTGAGTTGACGCGGTTCGGCACCCTTAAGCGGCCAACGCCAGAATCGCCGGCGGGAGTAAGCTGGGGCGGCTTTTTCCGCCGCGCCTATGCGTTGAGCATCGATCTGTTCGTCATCGCTTTGCTATCGGCAATCATGGGTGCTATGGCCTACGTTGGTTACAAAGTAGGCCTCAGCGCCCACGGGCAGGTCATCTCCGGCGACAACGCCGCGGCGCTGTTTGCCATCCTCACGCTGGGCTGGCTGGGCTTGATCGACGCCTATTTCATCGTCATGCATGGACTGGGCGGTCAGACCATCGGCAAGATGTTACTCGGTCTGCGCGTCGTCGGCGACGATCGCCAGCCGCCGAGCTTTCGCCAAGCGGCGCTTCGCTGGCTCGCGGCGGTGGGCTTCGCGCCCATTGGCCTCGGCTTTCTCTGGGTGCTCTGGCAGTCTGAGAAGCGCGGCTGGCATGACTTTGTCGCGCGCACTTGGGTCGTGCGCGAGTAAATTTCGTAGGATGCAATCGTCATGAGGAAACTCCGAATCGGGGTCGTGATGGACCCCGTCGAAAACATCAACATCGACAAGGACACCACCTTCGTCCTGATGCTCGAAGCCCAGCGGCGCGGCCATGAACTTTATTTCATGGAAGTCGACGATCTGTTCGTGCGCGGCGGCGCCACCCATGGCCGCTATCGCCGGCTGCAACTGGCCCGTGCCACCCCTCACACCCAACTTGGTGAATTTGCCACCGGATCGCTGGCGGACTTCGACACGGTGTGGATGCGCAAAGATCCGCCCTTCGACATGAAATTTTTCTTCGCCACTCATCTGCTCAGTTTGATCGACCCGAGCAAATGTTTTCTCATGAACAATCCCAAGGGGCTGCGCGAGGCCAACGAAAAACTTTATGCCATGCGCTTTCCGGAACAGATCCCGCAGACGCTGGTGAGCAGCAATATGGAGCGGCTGCGCGCGTTCATGGATGAACTGGGCGGCGAGCTGATCGTCAAGCCGCTCGACGGCTGCGGCGGCAGCGGTGTGTTTTACTTAAACGGCCAGGACCGCAACACCAATTCGATTCTCGAAGCGGCCACCGACAACGGCCGGCGGCTGGTGATGGGGCAACGCTACCTGCCCGAGATCCGCCAGGGCGACAAACGAATCATCGTTCTCAACGGCGAGCCGCTCGGCGCGGTCTTACGCGTGCCGCTGGAGTCGGAAACCCGCGGCAACATTCATGTCGGCGGCCAGTGCGTGAAGAGCGAAGTGACTGAGCGCGACCGGGAGATTTGCGCGGCGCTGGCGCCGCTTCTGCGCGCGGATGGGCTTTACTTCGTCGGTCTGGACGTGATCGGCAACTTTCTCACCGAGGTTAACGTGACCAGTCCGACGGGCATCCAAGAAATTAATTCTTTAGACGGCGTGCGCCTCGAAAGCCAAGTCATCGATTTCGTCGAACGCCAGGTCGAAAAGCTCGCCAAAGCCTAGGTCAAACTTGACTCGCCGAAACTTTTAAGCAATATTCCAGGTTCACTTCTTTTGGCCAGGTAGCTCAGTCGGTAGAGCAGGAGACTGAAAATCTCCGTGTCGGCGGTTCGATTCCGTCCCTGGCCACATTTAACCTCTTAACATCACTAACGATTTTCAATCCACGTCCCATCCGCATTAAGAAAACGTTCCGGTCTTGTTCCAAGTTCAGCGGCAAAACTGCATTGATCGCCTCTTTCAGTTCCGGTGAAACGATTGCGCTTTGATTCGCCGATTCAGTTTTGAATCCGTCGAACCGTTCGCTCAATTTGGTCACGGCCTGCGCTTTGTGCTCTGGCACCAGGTGAGAGTAACGCACGGTCATAGCGATGCCGACATGGCCCATGAGTTCCTTCACAGTGACCAAATCCACGCCTGCCATGACTAGATTAGACGCAAAGGTATGGCGCAGATCGTGAAAGCGAAAATCGGTGATCTCTGCCGCGCTACAGGCTTTTTGAAAGCATCGTAAACAGTGACCTTGCCGATCTTATCGCCCCACGGCCACATGAAGAGATATTCTCCATACCGGTTTTCACCAAGCCAATCTAGCGCATCTTTGGCCGGCGCATTGATTGCGATGGTTTTTAGCCGAAGGGTTTTCGATTGCCGCACGGTTATCAGTCCCTGCGCGAGATTCACAGCTTCCCATTTCAGATTCAAAAGCTCGCCCTGGTGCATGCCGGTATTGAGCGCCAGCGTCACGAGGGGAGCAACCACGGCGAAGTGATCTGACTTTCACAAGTTTTGAGAATTGCCTGGATTTCATCGCCGGTTAAGAAACGGGTTCTTTGATCGTTCACAGGTAAGCGTTTCACAGCGCTCGCCGGATTGGTCAACGTCATGCCCCATTCGATGGCCATTTTGAACATATGCTTGATGACGGTTAGCTGGCGGTTCACCGATCCCGGCTTGATCTCCTTGCCGCGCTCACCCTTCCACTTCTCGATCTGCCAAGTTGTGATCAACGCCAACGGTGTCTCCCCGAATAGGTCCGCGAACCGTTCGGTAATATGCTTTTCGTCGTCCCATGCGCGCTTGGTGCTGGCGCCGTATTCGCGGTAACGTTCCGCCAGTTTTGAGAATGGGATAGGCTTACGGGTTTTCTCCAGATTGAACCGACCTTGGGTGATCTCACCGAGCCGCGCTCTCAAAGCATCCTTAGCCATCTCGCGAGTGAACCCCCGCGACTTCCGGCCGACGCGCTCTTTGATGTCCGTGCCGTCGACCTGGTAACGGATGTAGTAGGTAACGTCGCCGTTCAAACCTTTGCGCTCGTAGATGCCTTTTGCCATGACTATCCCCCGATCCGCCGGTAAATGTCTCGTCTATGACCCATGCCCACAATCAAAACCAACAACACTTTGCCTTGCACTTGATAGAGCACCCGATAGTCGCCCACGCGCAAGCGGTAAAGCTCATCTTCGCCTTCAAGCTTCTTGATACCCGATGGAAACGGGTTCTCCGCCAACGAGTCAATTCGCCGCGCAATCCGGCCGCGTATCGAGCCATCGAGGGCCTTAAAATCGCGCTGGGCTTTGGGTGTAAACTCAATCCGGTAAGCCAACTATATGCCCAGCTCTTTCTTGATCTTGTCCCAAGACACGGTGCCTTTCTTCTTGGACTCCGCCAGCGCAGCCCGCGCCTCTTCAAGATCGATTTTGTCTTCCAATGCTTCCAGCAACTTCACATCCTCGATCGGCACCACGGCGACGATCTCTTTGCCCCTGCGGGTAAGCGTGACCCGCTCTTTGCCGAAAGCCGCCCGATTAATGATATCTGAAAACTGTGCCCGCGCATTTACCGTGTTTACCTGTGCCATAGCCGTTGACCCCCTTGATGGCTGAAGTGTACATTTCAGCCTATAAGTTAGCAACGGCTATTTTCAGTCGATCCATATCTTGATACTAATTTTAGGCCCCGTGTCCATTGTTCGATTCCGTCCCTGGCCACATTTTTACCTCTTAAAATCCAATCCGTTACGTCTTCCGCTCTAGTCGCGGAAGTTCGTTTTTGCCGTCTACATTGCCATTACTTTGTTAGACGCAAAAAAAATTGTAGGGTTGTCGTAACTTCTACCGATATCGTTCTATGATAGATTCGTGGTGTGATGGCATATTAGATAGAAAAGGTTGTGTCGTATTTTTTTGAGGGTGATGAACTGTAGCATCGTGGAACTAAACGCTTCGCGCCGGAATCGTCAGCACGGCCGGCTAAAACGCTAAACCTGCGTTGCACGAAACCCTTTAACAACTGAGTGATCTACCGTGCATGTGGCGGCTTGCGACATGCCGAGGAGAAAAAACTAATGAATACTGTAAAGCCGTCGAGACCAGTCACATTATCAGGACGCATGATGCGTGCCTTTCCCGTATTAGTAACTCTGTTGTTCATGGGGTGTGCCACCTCCCCGATCGCCATTAATCAGGCATCCCAGGTGCCGACCTCGCGAATCCTGGCACCGCACTTGTTAGCGGAAGCCCAGTACACGGGGAGCCTCGTTATCAAGCGTGACGGTGGTTTCATGGGTTCGGCTTGCACCATTCGGGTTTTCGTCGGTGCCGTGCCAGTTGCCGATCTCGCACCGTCAGAAAAGGTCGAGATTTTCGTTCCCCTTGGTGAGCACGTTGTAGCGGCTACTTCGATCAGCAGCTTTTGTGGTGGAGGCGTTTCTGAAGCGGCGGTCATCATTAGTCCTGAGCGTCAAAAGATTTTGCGTATTGCCAGCGGTCAGAGCGGGGATATTCATCTTCAGCCAAGCGCCTTCTGAATCTAGCGCCAACAAACCGAACCGATCAATTCTTGCTTTCAACAAATTTCGCCGCACAGTCCAGCGCGCGCGGCGCAGTGTGAGGGATGTTTACAACACAGGATTTCTTATCAGTCTAACGGTTCGCACTAGTTGATATCAGGTTTTACCAACGCCAAAAATCTCAGCTTGAACTGACGTCAGCGCTCATCAATTTATCAAGTTGGCACTGAGCGGCGCGAATTCCCGGTTTATATTGATGTTGCGAGCGGGCGGACTCAGGCCGAGGATCTTTCCTCCGGCTATTTCACCACGATTCAAAACGATTACCGCTTGCCAATGTGGCGCAAACCGGTGCGGTGCGCAGAGTCATGGACTGCGGAGGAATCTCGTCGTCGGATTTCTCATCCGCAGCGATCAGCCTCTGTGCATGGCGCCGCAGATTACCCCAACTCAACAGATCCAGTCTGACTTTGCGCCGCAGCGCGCTTTCGTAGGTGAGCCCGTAGGCGCCGCAGTGACGCGAGCAGAGCCAGATCGGTTCGTGTCTGGGCCTAGTTACGTCTGTGCGAAAAATTGTGGCGCCGCATACGCAAGGTTTGCTTTCGGCGCTGGGGAGGACAACCTTTAAAGCTTCCATGGTTACACTTTCCTAGGGTTGGCGATTCCTCTAGTCTGGTCACAGCATGTAATGGTTGGAACTATTCTGGCTAGAGTCTTGGCGGCTGGTTAACACCGCCATGATCGGTCCTTGGCCAGGATGCCATTGGCTGCAGTTGGGACATCGCGCGAGCATGGTTTCGAGTTCAGTCAATTCCCGTTCGCTGGGATCGACGATCACCGCGAGCCGATGGTTACAGCGCGCCGCAACCGGCCGCCGCCTATCGTCGATCGAATTACGCTTGAAGAGCTTCATGATCGGCTGTGCCACTATTCCTTCGGCTCACTGTTTCTTGCCAGGCAGTGGTCGCCATGATTACGCCGTCGTTGGTGAACAGCCAGCGGTGCAACCAAAGTTCCAACGTGCTCGGTTGCTGGTGCTGCAGGGCGTCGAGAAAGATTTTCCACGGGATCACTGAAAAATCCATTTTTTGTCTCCATTTTGTGTTTAGTGTGGCTTCCGTTGATGGGACTCGAGATGGGCCTTGAGAAACGTCAACGAATAAATTCTTGTGCCGCATTGTTTGCAGAACGTGGCACGCTGCTTGGTCTTGCGCACGGGAACTTTCCTAAACATGGTTACGAGTAAAAGTTTCATCGGATGATACTTCGTTTGCGTTGACATACCGACGATAGAGCAACCATGGTGCCAGACTCTCGAAACGTCATCGGACGGACTAAATCCTCACGAATCTCGTCATTTACGGCAGGCTGCCCTGACCATGACGGAATGAAAGTCGGCGGAAAAGCTTTCAGAATTGTCCAACTTCGAGCCAAGATTGTACGGAAAACTGGGGGAAACCTGCGTTAACGATCTAAAACTGCCAAAAATTACTTCCATGCGGGAACCGTGAGCAAGGTGAATGTCGTTGATACGGCAGATTCTCATGGCCGGACACTCGCCGGGCCGACACCTGGAGTCTCTTCAAAAAATTGAGCTCGGTGCCCTTGGCGGATTGATGACAGCGGCGTCAATGATTGACCTGAGGAATTCGCATCGGGCTAGTTTGTGGTATTCGGAAACGCCGGTTGCTGTAGAATAACCAGAAACCAACCAAACAGAGGCATTATATGGATCTTCTATCACGGTACTTCGAATTGATTTCGCGCCATGCTCTTGAACCGTCGCTCGCGTGGGTTTTGAATCATCCGATTGTTTCGCTCGTCGTTGTCTTTGTTGCGGTCTGGGTGTCCGTGCGCAATTATCGGATGCTTTAAGCGATTGGTCATCGGGCTGGCGATTAGTCGGAGCAAGAACCGACCGCTCAGCCCCGCATCTGGTCTCAGCTCATAGTCTCTTCGCGATGGCGCCCTTCCATAGTTCCATTCCATAGTTGCAATTACTCAGGTCGGGGAATAGGATTTCGCTCACTTCACGGAGGAGTTTGAGCTATGCCCCTAGTTTCCGCCTTAGCGGCGAGCCATGCGCCGAATATTCTTCTCGAGCCCGGTCAAGAGTGGGAAGATTTTATGGACTTGCACTACAGCATGGCGCCGCAGGCCTCGGCCAACCGGCCGACTCTGGAGCAGCAGAAGAAGCTGCGGCGAGACGCGGAGGCTGGCATTTTCAACGCTGCGCGCCGATCTGGAGCAGGCGAAACCGGATGTGCTGATCGTCGTTGCCAACGATCAATTCGTCAATTTTTTTTGGAACAATATCCCGACTTTTTTTGTCACCATCGCCGAGCGTGTGCAGGGGCAGTTCACCCGGCATAAGTTCGATTATCAAAATCACCAGGAACTGGGCAAAGCGATCATCCGCGCCGGCATGGAGAAGGGCATCGACTTTTCCTATGGCGAGCATGTCGAGTTGCAACATACGCAGAATGTCCCGCTCCATTTTCTCCTGCCGCAACCAACGATTCCCATCTTACCGATCTACGTGAACACCTGGGTCGACCCGGCGCCATCGCCGCGGCGCTGTTATCAGGTCGGCGAGCTGATCCGTGAAGTTGCGCATAGCGCAAAAGAGCGCGTGGCGATCCTCGCCACCGGCGGCTTGTCCCATTTCCCCGGCTCGCCGCGCATCGGCGAGATCGACGAGAGTTTCGATCATAAGCTGCTCGAAGTCATGCGCCAGGGGAAAGGCCGCAGTTTGGTTGACTATTCAGTGCAAGATCTCTTGCAGGCGGGCGATACCGAGTTTCTCAACTGGATGGTGGTGATCGGCGCAGTGGGCGATGCCAAGGCGAGCTTTACCGCCTACATGCCGGACTTCGTCGCCACCGGGTGGGGCTTTGTCAGCTGGAAACTAGTTTAGCCGAGAGCCGGGTGTCAGGGAGGGTTTGTGAGCTGTTATGATTTAAGTCGTTTGTTGTTCGATCTCAAGATGAACGAAGCGATCTACCAGCGAGCGTCAGCCGACTTCGAAAGCGTCATGACCGGTTATGAGCTATCGAACGAAGAAAAAGACGCGCTGCGCGCCGGCGATCCGCGCAAGCTGCGCCAGCTGGGCGTGCACGGCATGCTCTGTCTGTACATCAAGCGGCTCAATCCACAGTTTCGCGACAATATTTATTGGGCGCAAAAGTGAGACTAGTGGTCAGAGATCAGAGGTCGGCGGTCGGAAATCGGCGGTCTACTAAAAGGTAGGCCATGAACTGCGTCCGGCAGCATGATTGACGCTGTCACTGTGCTGTCGATTCTCTGCTTATGCTTCATTCCCCTAACGACTTGAACGGCTGACGTTAGCACGGACGCTCCGTGACCTGTCGGACTGCCGAGCCAACCTCCAGCTACGACCTGTTTTGACCGCTTCCATTAGGTTTGTTAGTATCCGGCACATTCAAAAATTACCAGGGGGAAAAGCACGCATGGATCTCGGACTCAAAGGTAAAGTGGCCTTGGTCGCCGGCGCGAGCCAGGGCATGGGCAAGGCGGCGGCGGTGGGCTTCGCGCGCGAAGGCGCCAAGGTGGCGATCTGCGCCCGCGGCCAAGCGGCGTTGAACGAAACCGCGGAACAAATTCGCAAACAGACCGGCGGCGACGTCTTGGCAATCGTCGCGGATATGAGCAAGCCGGAGGATATCAAGAAATTCGTCGACGATGCGGCGAAACATTTTGGCCGGGTCGATGTCGTGGTCAACAACGCCGGCGGTCCGCCTCCCGGCGAGTTCATGAAGTTTACCGACGAGGACTGGCAGAATGCTTTCAATCTCAGTTTCATGAGCACCATGCGCATGACCCGCGAAGCGGTGCCGCATCTGCGCAAAGTCGGCGGCGGCAAAGTGATCAACATTACTTCTTACTCAGTCAAAGAACCGATCGCAGGGTTGGTACTGTCCAATGCGGTGCGCAGCGCGGTGATTGGCTGGGCCAAGACGCTGTCACGGGAACTAGCCCGCGACAATATTCTGTTCAATAACGTTTGCCCCGGCCGCATCGATACCGATCGCGCGCAGAAGCTGAACCAGGCGCGCGCCGACCGCGTGGGCCGTTCGCTGGAGGAGATCAACCAGGAGATGGCGGCGGAGGTACCGTTGGGACGCTACGGCACGCCTGAGGAAGCCGGCGATCTGATCGTGTTTCTCGGATCTGACCGCGCCAGCTACATCACCGGTACGACCATCGCCATCGATGGCGGCCTCGTGCGCGCGACGCAGTAGGAGGACATGACCATGGTGCATTTCGTCATCCAGTGGGATCTGCCCGATCAGAAGGCCAACCTGACGGTTTACGCCAACAAGGCGAAGAACGATTGGTTGCCGGTCACCCTGGGCCATAAGGGCGTGATCGAAGTGCGTAACTACCGCAACCCGCTGGAAGTGACGCCCCACGTGGCGATCACCATCGATTTCGAAACGCTGGATAATTGGCGAGATTTCATCGATTCGGCGGATTATATCCGGATCATGCGCGAGCTGCGCGTTTTAGGTTGCCGAAATTTCACGGTCAATGTTTGGGCGCCGTCAAAATATTTTCCCGAGTCGATGAAACCCTAGGAAGAAAACTACCGTTCAAATCGTTCAAGCCGTTCAAACGCTGCGCTCCGTTCAAATCGTTGAAAGGACTCAATGGGTGACGGTTTTAGTACCGTAGATCGGGTTAGCCCAGCGTAACCCGACGGTTCCGATTCGGATAGTCCACCGGATCTGGGCGCCGGCCGATAACCCGCCTCATGGTTTCAGCTGGTGATGACAGACTAATGTTAGGTTGCGCTTTGGTAACCCAATCTACGAGAGGTTTCTGTTTACGTGTCTCGGTACGGCCAGAATTTGTTTACGTGTAGGATATGAATCCCATGGGTCTTGTCGCTTAGATAAATGAAGCCGCGGCGGTCGACCAGGACATCTTCGGACTGAGCTACCAGTCGACTCGGCTTGGTGCCGATTCTTTTCGTTGGATCGGCCGGGACGAAATAGCCAAACTCTTTGGGTTGGCGTGGGTCGCGGATGTCGTAGACTCGCAAGCCGGCATTGAAGTAGGTCAAGTAGGCGACGTCGTCGCGGTCTTCGAGACAGGCTTGGTGGTTCGGGTGATGGTGGTTATGCGGGCCGAAGCGACCGGCTTTCTCGTAGAAATTCTTCAGTTCACTCTCCGGTGGCGGTTCTGGCAGGGGAAAGAGCGACAGCATGCGCGGCCGCTTTTCGTCGCTGATGTCGACGATGCCGGCGAGATTCAAATTCTCGTCGCCGTTCTCCCTAATCGCCTCGTCATTGATCACAGCAAGCTTGCGCCGTGGCAGCGGCAGGTAGGTATGAATTCCTTGAGTCGCGGTGATGCCGCGGAAGGCCAACTGGCTCACCAACTTCGGCTGTGCGAGATCGCTGACATCGAGGATAATGCCGCCGCCGTCGCCGTAGGAAAGGTAGGCGCGCTCGCCTTCGATATGGGCCGGGCCGTGAAAGGAAAATTTTAACCCCTTGGTATCGGCGCCAGCCTCCTGTTCCGGTAACGAGAAGCGGCCGACCTCGCGTGGATTACTCGGATCGCCGATGTCGATGCTGCGATAAATTTTCCCTGTCAGTCCCGGCGCGCCGGCGGCGGCGTGAACCATGTTGCCGCCGGCGTAGAAGTTGCGGTGCGTGCCGGTGCTGCCGGTTTTCCAGTGGCCGATCTGTCTGGGCTCGGTCGGCTCGCTGACATCGAAAATAAAAAACCCTTCCGCCGATGGCTGGCCGTCAGCGCCGCCCCAGCCGGGTGCGATGCGTTCGAGGCCGGCGATCATTTTACCGTCGGCGACCTGGATCTGAATGGTCCAGGTATTTTCCGGCCCTGGAACGGAAGTGCAATATTGCGGCGCCGCCGGATCGGTGACATCGAGTATGCTCCAGCCGCGATGCCAAAGGTGGGCGACGTAGAGATACCAGCGGCGATTTTTCTCCTGCATCGCCAACTTGAAGGCCGGCTTGCCGTTCAAATCATGGTAGCCGACGGCGTCAATATTTTTCGCGAAGTAGCCTTTGGGAACCGCTTGCGCCATGGTTATCGCCTCACGCCGACGCCCAACTGCGGGCAGTATTTTTTCACCGGACAGTCGCTGCACATGGGCGAGATCGGCCGGCACAGATGCTGGCCGAAATTCACCAGCAAGTTGTTGTACTCGATCCAGTATTGCTTCGGTAGTTTGGCGCGCAGAGCAACTTCGGTTTTCTCCGGTGTGGCGGTTTGGATATAGCCCCAGCGATTGGAAATCCGGTGCACATGGGTGTCGACGCAGATGCCGGGCTTGTTGTAGCCCAAGGTGACGACCAGGTTGGCGGTCTTGCGCCCGACGCCCTTGAACTTGAGCAGCTCGTCGATCTCGTCGGGCACTTTGCCGTCGTGACGGTCGATGATGGTCTGGCACATTTCGCGAATCTGCCGCGCCTTGGTTTTATAAAAGCCCACCGGGTAGATCAGCTTTTCGATTTTCTTCGCCGTCAGTTTGACCATCGCTTGCGGCGAATCGGCGACGGCGAACAGTCGGTGCGACGCTTTCGCGGTGGTGGCGTCCTGGGTGCGCAAACTCAGAATGCACGAGATTAACACCCGAAACGGGCTTTGGTAGGTCTCCGCCATGAGGGTTACGACGGGGGTTTCCCATTTGGGCACTTCGCGGCGCAGGATGCGCACGGCGGCATGAATTTCACGTTCGGTCACGGGCTAGTGTTTTGCCTTTCGATTGGCTAAATTGCCACGGTATCTATCACAGATCGCACATCCGGCAAAAGTTATTCCCCCATGGTTACCGACAAAATTTTTTCCGCTTTAATATCGCGGACGCCGGAGATCGTCGCGGGTAACAGCCTCAAGCCGGCGGCGGTGTTGATCGCGATCCAAGAGCGCGCCGACGGCGACTACGTCGTGCTGACCAAGCGCGGCGACAACATGCCGACGCACAAAGGACAGATCGCCTTTCCCGGCGGGCGGGTGCATGCGGGGGACGCCGATCTGGTTGCCACCGCGTTGCGCGAAAGCCATGAAGAGATCGGCGTCGTGCCGGAACATGTACGGGTGCTCGGCCGGCTGGACGAATTCACCGCCGGCTACGGCATCGTCGTGACCCCGGTGGTCGGCGTGATTCCGCCGCAATACGATTTTCTCCTCGATCTGGCGGAGACCAGCGCGGTCGCCTCGGTGCCGATTCGCTCGCTGATGGAGCCCGGCACTTATGTGAAAAATGCCCATCTCTCGCCCGGCGGCCATCCGAGTTATCACTTCTATGTCAACAATGGCTGGGATATTTGGGGCGTCACCGCGCGCATCCTGGTGCAGTTTCTCGAGCTCGCTTATGATTTTGAGTCTGAAAAGAAATAGTCTGGCGCTGCTGCTCGCCGCCGGCTTGGGACTTTTGTCCGCCTGCGTTTCCGGGCCGCGTTTTTATTTGCAGTATGGCGATGAATACCGCGAGACCGATCTGGAAAAAATCCTCGCCGATAATCCACTGGCGCCTGGGGAGAATATCAAAGTCGCCAATCTCGGCCGCTCGGCGAGCGCCAGCCAGCATATCGTGCAGATCCGCGACCGCGAGATCTTGCATGTGCACAAACTTCATGACGGCACGGTGACCCTGCTGCGCGGCCAAGGCTATCTGGTGTTGGCCGACAAGCGCATCGATCTGAAAGCCGGCGACGTCATTCACATCCCGCGCGGCGTCGCCCATCAGTATGTCAACGGCGCGAGCGAAGCGACGGTGGTGTTGGCGGTGTACGCACCGGCCTTCGACGGCAAGGACACCCATCCGGTCGCGGTTCCCTAAACTCTGTAACGAGCGCAATCCGATTCCGTGAAATTACCTAACATCCTGCTGCCGATGCTCGCCGCGGCGTTGCTTGCCGCGCCGTTTCTCGAACCGTGGTTTTTCCCGTTGGCTTGGTTTGCCTTCGTGCCGCTGTTTTGGGCCATCGATCGCGCCGAAAGTCTACGAGCATGCGATCTTGTACGGTTGGTTGATGGGGCTGGTGGCGCACTTGATCGGCTTCCATTGGCTCACCTATACGATCAGTGTCTTCGGCGGCTTGCCGTTCGCCGTCAGCGTCGTGGTCTTCGTGCTGTATGCAGCGCTGCAGGGGATTCAGATGGCGCTCTTTGCCCTGCTCGTGCGTAGCATCGGTTTCGGCCCGTTGCTGATCTTTCCCGGCGTTGTTTTGGGTGCCCCTCGAATTTCTCTTTCCGCTTTTGTTCCCGTGGTATATCGCCAACTCCCAGGTGACGTTTCTCTGGGTGATCCAAACCGCCGACCTGGTCGGCCCCTATGGTACTGGTTTCATCGTCATGTGGTTTAGCGCAGCGCTCTATCACGCGCTGTTCACCAGTGCGGAACCGAGAAAGAAAATCCTGCCATTGGCTTACGCTAGTTTAGCGATCGTCGTTGCCCTGGTTTACGGCTTCCAGCGTTTGCAGAGTGTCGGCGACGAAATGGCCGGCGCGCGCAAATTATCAGTCGGCGTGGTCCAGGGAAATGTCGACATCGACATGAAATGGAATCCAGTGCTGGCGCAAAAAAACCTCGACCAGCACCGCCAGCTCACCAACGATCTCCCCGCCGTGCCGCTGGTGGTTTGGCCGGAGTCGGCGATCGAGGCGATCATTCCGGAGAGGGTGCAGGCGCTGCCGTTGGACGTGATGCCGGCTTTCAAGTCGGACCGCGCCTACTTCATCTTCGGCGCGAAAAGTTTTCGCGGCAATCCCGGGCAGCCCGACGGCAAAGCCTTCAACACCGCTTTTTTTACCGACAGTCAAGGGGCGGATTCTCGCCCGCTATCATAAACAAGTATTACTCGCCTTCGGCGAGTATCTGCCCTTCGCAAAATTGTTGTCATGGATTCCGGCGTTGCCCATGGCCGATGGTTTTACGCCAGGACCGGGTCCGGTGGTGTTTCATTTGCCGCGCGCGGTGCGGGTGGCGCCGCTCATCTGTTACGAAGATCTGCTGCCCGAGGTGGTGCGCAAGTTCGTCAGTGAAACCCGCGCCAATATTCTGATCAATCTCACCAACGACGCATGGTACGGCAAATCGGTGGGACCTTGGCAGCACCTGCGTCTGGCGCAATCGCGCGCCATCGAAACCCGCCGCAGCTTGCTGCGCGTCACCAACACCGGTGTTACTTCATTGGTCAATGCCAAGGGCGAATTGGTCAAAACCTTGCCGATGTTTACTGCGGCGGTCATGCAGACCGAAGTGGATGTTTTGGATGAAACGACTTACTACGTCCGCTTCGGCGACTGGTTCGCCTGGGCGATGACGATCGCGACGTTGGTCTTGATTCTGCTGAAAGTGAAGCGTAGCTGGTTAATAAAGTGAGAGCGGTTTCGAAGTTGTCGGTGCCGCGGCTAACTATGGAAGAAATTTTCACCACGAAGGACACGAAGGACACGAAGGTTTCTGAAATATTTTTCCCATCCTCGTGCTCTTCGTATGACTATCCATGACAATTTGCGCGGCTTACGCAAATTTCTCGATGCGCCAAAGCCAAGAGGGCGGGTTTAAGACCCGCCCCTACAACTCCCGATAATTTTTGCGCCCTTTGCGTTCTTTGCGGCCATTCTTCTTTTTGGTTGCGGCTCTGCCGCTCTTCGCGGTGAAGCCGAGAATTCACTAACCACCCGACACCGCTAAATCATGGGGCCGTTTGCCGAGGCGTTTGCCGCCGCTGGCGGTGACGACGATGGTGTCGCCCCAGGTGCTGAGGGATTGGCCGTCGGCGGCGACCGCCGACGGTTTGAAGATGTAGACCATATTTTCTTGCAGCGTGACGCCGAGTTGGCGCGGGCTCTTGGCATGGGCGGTGATAATCGGGCCGTCGTCGCCGGCGCCGCGGCCATGCATATTCAAATCGCCGCGCGCTCCCGCCGCCGGACCGGATTTGGGCGCGGCGCTTTCGGCGGTCTTGATCGTCAGTTCGGCCAGCTCCTTTACTGTGACGCCGGGTTTCAAATGTTCCATGACGCGGTTGAAAATTTCGCGCTGGACTTTGATCAGTTCTTGATGCACCGGATTGACCGCGCCGACAAAAACCGGCTGCACGCCTTGGGCGCGGTAGCCGACCCAGTTCGCTTCCAGTTCATTGATGATCAAGTCGCCGTGCTCGAGCAGGCGCATGCTCGGGCGGGTGAGGGTGCGCACGGGATTCTTGCCGGAGATCCAGTTGCAGTGCACCGGCATCTCCGAGCCGTTGCGCATCATGCCGTACTGCGCCGCGGCCCAAACATCCCAGTCTCGGACGCCGGGCTCTGGCCGCTTCAATCTCCGCCTTGTACCCCTCTTCGACTATCGCCATCGATTGCGTCAACACTTGGATTTCTTCGGCGCTCTTGATGTAGCGCACCTCGACCAGGATCGGCGTTGCGTCGACGAGTTGAGCATTAGGAAAGGCGTCGCGGATTCTTTGCCAGGTGCCGTGCAGGATCGTTCCTTCGGGCGTGCGCGTGCCCTCGACCTCGCCCAGTCCGGTAATGCCGATACGGCCGTGATCGACCTTTAATTCTTTCAAGCGCTCGACGATGATCTTGCCGTACTCGCGGCGCGCTTCGCGAACATCGGTTGTCCACTCCTGCGTGGTGGTCCAGCGCGGATTGGCCGAGGTGGCGATGGCCGTGACCGCGCCATGCAAGGGAAACACCGCGGCGATGTCGGCATCGCCGCCGCCGCCGCAATGGGTCAAGTAGCGGGTGTTGGCTTGAAAGTCCATGGAATGGCCGGTGTTCTGCGGCGTGACGATGACGTCGAGGTTTTGCTCGGCCATCTTTTCGCCCGCACTGCTTGCCAGCGGCGGTCGCGTTCGGCGAGGGAGAAGCGAGGGTAGGGGTACAGCTCGGACATGGAAAATCTTTCGTTTAAGTCGTTCAAGTTGTTCAACACGTAAGGTCACGAAGGACACGAAGGATTCGAGACCAATAATTTTTCGAACTTCGTGCTCTTCGTGTCTTCGTGGTGAAGAATTCTTTCGGACTTGCCTACCAGTCTCAGTGCGGTTTTCGACGCGCGCGCATACGCGTGATCGAGGCTTGGAATAATCGCTCCGCTTCATCGGCTAATTCTTTCGGCGGCCATTCTTCTTTGTGGACGCATAGGCTCTTGTCGTAGGGGCCGACGTGGTACTTGCTGCGCTTCTCTTCAGGGACGTCGGAGCAATGAACCTCGAGATGATTGCCGTCGGGGTCGTTGAAATAGATCTCCGCGCCTTTGGTTCCCGAGCGGGTCACTGGGCCGACGAACGGAATCCGCCATTTATTGAAATGCTCGGCCCATTTTTCAAGGTCGTCGGCGGAAGTATCGAGAGCCACATGAGGATGAGACTGGTTCCAGTCGGGTTGGCCAAACTCTTGTTCGAAAAGATCGATCTCGAAATTGGCCGCCATGCGTACGCCAAATTGAAGTGACCGTGATAGGCCCTTGGCGACACGATCGGGCGCCGACTCATGGTGCGCCTCCGCGCCCAGGGCGACGATGTAAAAGCGCGCAGCGCGATAGCGCTCTTTGACGGGAATGGTTAAATGATTCAAGCCGCGAATATGCAGCGGCGCATCGGGGTTGATGTTTTCATCGCTCATAGAAATCCTCCGTTTGGGAATTACCGCATCTAATGTTTAGACCGCGACAAATGTCAAATCTCGCTTGCCCAGCCGGCGCGCGCCGCTCGCTTCGATGGCCACGGTGTCGCCGGCGCGGATGGAGTCGCGCATGAAGCCCTGTTTGCAGGCGGGCTTCAGGATGAACACATGACCTTCTTTCAATCGCTGATCTTTTTCGGGAAAATCCTTGCGCGCGCCCCAGAGCATCGGCGCGTCTTCGCCCAAACCGCGCCCGTGCATGAGCGCGCCGTCGGGTTCGTAGCCGGCGGCGGCGACTTCGTCCTGGTAAAACTTCGCGACCGCACCGAAGCTGATGCCGGGTTTCAGAAATTTCAACATGCGGTCGAAAATGACTTTGGTGGCGTCGTAGATTTTCTCCAATTCTTTTGGCTTTGGTCCGAGGGAAATCGGTTGCAATGCCTGGGCGATGTAGCCGGCGTATTTGCCTTCGACCTCGGTGTTGATCAAGTCGCCGGCTTTGAGTTTTCTTGTCGTGAACACGCGCTGCGCCCAGGGCACTTCCGGCCCGCCGGTGCCGAACAGCATCATGGTAATCGGTTCGCCGCCGCGGCGCACCACTTCGCGCAGCATTTCGGCGATCAGCTCATGTTCGCCAACTCCGACCTTGGCGTGTTGGATCAAGACTTCATTGGCATGGCCGATGATCTCCGCGGCGTTCTCAATGAAACTCGACTTCTTCGGCGCTTTTCACCGAGCGTACTTCTTGCATGACATCGGTGGCGTTGGCGAACTTGACGTTCGGCAGCGCCGTGCGAATCTTTTCAAAGGTTCCCCAGGGCACGACGCCTTCCGGGGCGCGTACCATGCCCGAGAGGGCGACGACGCCGACGCGCTCGGCGCGAACTTCTTTCAAGCGGTCGATGACCGGTTCGCCATAGGAACGGCGCGATGGACGAATGTCTGTTACCCATTCTTGTGCCAGGCCCCACCATTCGATTTCGTTTTCGCCCCGCACCACGGCGGTGACATCGGCTTCGAAGGGCATCACGCAGCCTACTTCAGTTTGAGTGCCGCCGATTTGGGTGATGTAACGCGTGTCGCAGCCGAACTGGTCCCAATGGCCCTCGTGGGGCAAGGCGATGAGCGCGTCGAAATTGGCCTGCGCCATGGCCGCGCGCAGCAGCGACCAGCGCCGGTCGCGTTCTTTCATGGAGAAGGTTGGGATGATCGGTTTTTCTAATGCCACGGGCCTTCCTTTGCGAGAATGTCAAAATGGAAAATTCGCCACGAAGAGCACGAAGGTTTCGGAAAAATAATATTCCGAACTTCGTGATCTTCGTGTCCTTCGTGGTGAGAAGCTATTTCTGAATCTTTACACCTTTATCGAAGCTAGAGATGCCGCGGCCCTGCTTTTGGCGATTTTCGACGGTGAGTTTCCATTTCTCTTCGTCGGAGATCATGCCCGCCTCTTTGTCGCCGAGGGCGGTGATTTGTAAATAATTGGTGTCGGGGTCGAAGAAGTAAATGCTTCGTTCGCCGTCCGGGCGCAGGCCGTCGGTGGCGCGGAAGTCGCCGAGTGATCTACCTTCCAGTTTTGGTATGCGTTCGAGCATCACGTCGTAATCTTCCTGGCTGACGTTGAAGGCGACATGGCAGGCGCGGCCTTTCTTTTTGGTCCGTTCGGACAGTTCTTTGACTTCCTTGACGCCGACCATTTGGCCGTTTTGAAATTCGAATAGCGTTTCACCGCGCACTTCGCCGATAAGCTTTAGCCCCAGCGCTTCGGTGTAAAACTTCTTCGCGCGGGCGAGGTTGGCGGTTTCGAAAATCACATGGCTAATACCGTCCTTGGCCGCCAGCGGTTGGCGGCGCACGCAAAGTTCGATCTGGTTGTCGTCGGGATCGATGAACTGAAACGCCTTGACGATCGGGGAATCCGTTGGGGGACTCTCGACATCGAAACATTTCACGCCGCTGGAACGAATTCTCTCGACCGCGGCAGTAAAGCTCGGCTCATCCGGCATGGCCAGAGCGTAACGCGGCGCGCCGCTCGCCGATGCCGGCACGGCGACGCCCGGCAAGGTCAAGCCAACGATGTTCTCGCCGGCCTTCATATAAGTATGGCGCGGCGAGCCGTCGGCGTTTTTGCGCCGGGTCATGAATGCCAGACCGACGGTTTCCAAATAAAACTTCTCCGAACGCGGCAGATCGCGCACCGGGAAGGCGACATGGTCGAGGGTCTCAGCTTGAAACATAAACTTCTCCGTTTAGTGCCCTGAAGATTTTCGCTTCAAAACGACTTCGTCGAGGATCTGCACGCCGTCTTTCAACAGCTTGGCATTTTGCTCCAGTGTGTTGAGTTGGATGCGCGGCGTGCCGAGCAGATTTTGCAGCTCCTTCATGCGCGGATAGATCGGCTCGACTTTGGGATGGGCGACGACGCGGCCTTCTCTGGCGATCAAGCGTTGGCCTTCTTCCGAGATCAAATAGTCGTAAAAAAGCGCAGCGGCATGAGGATGTGGGGCATTGCGCGCCAAAGTGAGCGGATAAATCAAGGCGGGGATCAAATCCTCCGCGACCCAATCGACCGGTGCATTCGCCGCGCGCAGCCCTTCGTTGTTGTAGGCGTAAGTCGTCACCGCGAGGTTGCCCTCGCCGGCCATCATCATTTGCGTCGTGGTATCGCGGCCGACGCGGATCATGAGATTTTGCTGCGTCAGTCTGGTTAAATAATTCACCGTTCGATCTTTGCCCCAGGCGCCGAGCATCGCCATGACTTCTTCGAGCGAAGATTCGTCAAAGAGAATCTCATTTTTCCACCTGGGTTGGAGCAAGTCGTCCCAACTCTTTGGCGCGTCCTTGGCGTTGACCTTGCGCGGATTGAAGGCGAACACTCGGAAGGCGTAGTTCATGTTGGTGTAAAACGGCGACTTGGCATGGGCCGGATAGATCGCCCGCAGCGGCGTGTCGTATTTACCGATTAAGTTGCGTTCGAGTAAAATCGGCAGGAGGTCGGTGGACGGTTTGATGACGTCGACCAGGTGTTTGCCGGCGTTGGCTTCCGCTACGATTCTTTGGGTCACCTGGCGCGTCTTTGAGCGCCAGAAGTTGGCGTTGATGGACGGGTATTTTTTCTTGAAACCTTGGATGTAGCGGGTCGCGTTCTCGATGCCCGAGTTGGTGTACCACACCATCTCGCCTTCTTTTTTGGCGCCTTCGAGGAGCTTTTTCTCGCGCTCGGCGGCGGGAAGTTTCTCAAGAGATTTCCAAAGGTCCTCGGAGGTCTGAGCCATTGCGAAGTTGCCGGCAGCCAGCGTTGTCAGCATGGCGACGGCGATAGCGGCGAGTTTGAGCGAAAATCTCATAGCGTAATACTCCTATTTCTCACGGCCTTGGAGTCTATTTCACAGCGCCAATGGCTGCAACCGATCCGCCCGGCGGATCAGTTGGGCCGGTTCATTCCTGGCCGGTTAATTTCGTCGAGGATGCTGTGATCGATCACTTGTTTATAGGTGAGCTGTACCGGCTGCTCCATGCTTTTTTCGAGCAGCTCAAGGGAGATTTTGAACTGCCGCTCGGTGAAATAAGGATAGCTCAGCGTGATGCCATCTTCATAGGCCGTCTCGACGACTTCGGGATTCTGAATGCGTAAATGTTTGCGGATCAGCCGCAGCGAAAGTTCCTTGTTGCTCTTCTGCCGTTCCGACGCCTCCATCATGGCTGTGAGCAGGGATTTGAAAGCGCGCCGTTTGTTTTGCAGCGTGTCTTTCTTGGCGACGAAGATCGACGGCGGAAACGGATAGTCGGGTCGTTCGAGTTTGGCCAGATCGCGAAACCCCTTTCGTTTAAGCTGGAGAGTGTAATAGCGGTTGAACGAGCTGCCCATCGTGGTTCCCGCCTCCACGGCTGCAGCGCGCTGTCCCTGACCGCCGGTTGATAGAAACGTGATCTTGCGCGGATCGATGCCCATGCGTTCGAGAATGACCGTGGTGTAGCCGTGGTCGGCCGAGCGCGGCCGGCTGACGCCGATGATTTTGCCTTCTAAATCCTTGCCGGATTTGATTGCCGCATTGACCACCAACCAATGCTCCGAAGCGGAACCCCATGCGCCGATGGTGGTCAACGGCGGCGGGTTTTTCGCCGCGAGCACGGCGAATAGCGACTGCGGCGTGCCGAAGGCGGTATCGACTTCGCCGGCGAGCAGCGCCGCGGTGGACAGATTGGACTGCATCCAGATCAGTTCGACGTCGATGCCATGCTTGGCGAAGATTCCCTGCTCCTGGCCGATCCAGAACGGCACTAGGGACGAGCCGATGAACAGCGTGCTGACGCGCAGCTTCTCGCGCTCCTGGGCGTGAACGCTGACTGTAGCGGCGCAGACGAGTGCGACAAACAAAATAGTCAGGATAGTGATATTCCGCTTCATGGTTCGATTGGAAATCCCGGCTCAGTCGGTTTTCTCCGGCCGGCGTTTGGGACGCGATAGGTATTCTTTCAACAGCGGCGAATCGTAATCGGCTTTGCCGACGCCTTGCAGATGGGCGTAGTATTTGCCGGTGGATTTGCCTTGCTCGTCATATTTCGTCCCCATGTAGAGCAGCGGGTTGGCGTCCTCGCGATAGAGCTCGCCTTCCATGACGCCTTTGCGGATATGCGTGGCGAGGACTTCGCCGACGAACAAGTCCATGCCGTCGTCGAAAGGGATCTGCTTGACGACTTTGTATTCGACGTTGCCGATCGCTTCGCCGATCAGCGGCACGGAGACTTTCGACGGCGTGACCGCGGTGAGCTTGGCCGCCGCCCACTTGTCGACATCATGGCCGGAAATGTAGCCGGCGAAAACCACCACGTCCATCATCTTGTCGGTGGGCGCGCTCATGACGAACTCGCCGCGCTCCAGCAGGAAGTCGTAAGTCAAAGTTTTTTTCTGAATCGCCACGATCATGCGCGACGGCTCGGCGCCGGTGGGGGTGAACCACATGGCGGTCAAAAAGTTCAAGCGATCGTTTTTGCCGCGGGTGACGACCAGCGATGGGATACGGATGGAAAAAGGTTTATTGCCGTGGTTGCCGGCTTCGAAATCTACGGGGTCGTGCCAGTTCATAGGTTTGTCTTTTCTATAGAATCTCGCGATTATTTCAACTCGGATTAGCGTCTAGGGTTTGGAGTTCGCGGAACGCCAGACGCCAAACTCCACAACTCAAGACTTAATTCATTGAAGGCCGGCCCCCCGCTTATCCTCCCGAAGGGCAACCACAGGGGGTTGCCCCTACACGGGACAACGTCGTAAACAGAGATGCATGCATGATCGGTGAGACTGTACTTGGCTGGAGGTTTGAATGATTAAAATTCCGATCACCGACGCTGGCTGTCATATCCGAGAAGAGGTAAACGAGGTTCATGATTGCAAGGATCTGGCCGCGAATTTGCCGCGCGAGACTCTGTGGGACAATCCGCAGCGGTGGGATTTAGTCCCCTAGGATGGGTGGAGGCATCTTGTGCCGATACCCATCGTCTTCTGAGGTGATGGCTATCGCTTCGCTCCACCCATCCTACGAAGCGCCAACTCGTAACAATCCTGCCGCTTGCCTTGTGCCATTGATTTCATCCAATACCATTTCCTCTACCGATTGAATCTTCCAATCGAATTCGTTCATGGCCTTAGAGTTGTTGAAGTTCCAGGCTGGAATACGGGCTTTTTCGTCGAAGGTGATTTCGGCGCTGGGTAGATATTTCTTGACGAGGGTGGCGAGATCTTTACCGGTTGGGCTTGGGCCGGTGCCCATGTAGGTGTCTTGTTTCACCTCGCTCGCCAGCGCCATCTTGGTGTAGAGCTGGGCGATGTCGCCGACGCCGACGATGTTGCGCGGGCCGTTGGACGGCCAGTTGGCGAAGCCGGGTTTGCCGAGAGCGGGATCTTGGATCATCCGTTTCGAAAATGCAGTGTTGCCGGGGCCGATGACTGCGGCGGAGTGGACTTTGACGATCTGGACACCGTAAGTCTTGGTGTAGCGCTCGGCTAAACCATTGTTGACCAGCTTCATCAGGCCGTAAAGGCTTTTTGGCGCGCGCGATTCGGTGTTCTCATCGATCGGCTCGGAGCCGTAACCGTCTTGGTAGCCGAAGATACCGACGGTGCTGGCGAAGATGACGCGCTGGATTTTTGCCAAGCGCGCGGCTTCGAACAGATTGGTCACGCCAATGATGTTGACGCGGGCGGCGTTCAACAGATCGCGGCATTCGGGCGAGAGCAGCGGCGTCATGTAGTAGCCCAGCGCGACCATGCGCTGAATGCCATTCTCCAATACCGCCGACATGACTTCTTCGAGATTAGTCATGTTGCCTTGGATGAACGGCACGCCAGGCAGCGACCACTGCGCCGGCGCGGGCACGAGGTCGAAGGCGACGACTTCGGCGCCTTGAGCCGCCAGGTTTTTCACCACGTGGCGGCCGATGTAGCCGCTGCTGCCGACGACCATGATTTTCATTGAATGACCTCCGGGTTTTGCTCATTGCTTCTATACGACAGGCCTAACGATCGGCGCAATCGTGAAAGACGTTGCGTGTGGGGAGTGGGGTTTGCTATCTCATGAAGGGCACTGGGTATTTTTCCTTCCCGCGAGACGAGACTGAGCGGAGTCGAAGGGCCTCGGAATGACAATAACAACACAGTATCAGACGGGAGAAGGAACGCTGACGAAAGGCGTAGGAGGTGTAACAATGGTGACAAATGAGCAGCGGCAGATCATCGACGCCGACGGCCACGTAGCCGAGGATTCAGCGGCGATCATTGCGCGGATGCCGAAGGCGTATCGGGAGAAGGCGAAAGCGCAGCCATTCAATCCGTTTCCGCCCTTCGATCATTTGCACGCGGGGCATCTGGTCGACATGCCACCGGGGGCGTTTAACCGCAAAGTCGGGCCGCAGGAGTGGTTGGCGTTCTTGGACGAAGTCGGCATCGACACGACGGTGCTCTATCCGACCGCGGGCGTGGCCTCGGCGAATATCGTCAATCCCGACTGGGCGGTCGATGCTACGCGGGCATACAACGATTGGATGTACGAGACCTATTTACAGCATAGTCCGCGTTTTTGCGGTCTAGCGCTCTTGCCGCAATCGCTGATCAATGCGCGCGCGGCGGCCGATGAGCTTAGCCGTGCTGTGATCAAGCTCGGCATGTGCGGCGCAGTGCTGCCGTCGAATAGTTTGCACGCGCCGCCGCTGGGTACGCCGACCTATTTCCCGGTTTATCAAGCTGCCAATGAACTCGGTTGCTGCGTCGCCATCCATGGCGGTGTGCATGGCAACATGGGTATGGACGGCCTCGATCCCTACGCGGCGGTACACGCCATTGGCCATCCGTTGGGACAAATGATCTCGCTGGCGTCGCTGGTCTTCAACGGAGTCCTGGAGAGGTTCCCGAAGATTCGTTTCGGCTTTCTCGAAGGCGGCGTCGCCTGGTTGCTTTTCTGCCTGGAACGCTTCGATCGATCCTACGATACTCATGTGATGCGCGATTTGCGCGGCAGTTATTTAAGACTACAGCCCGGTGAGAAAGTCAGCGACTACATCATCCGCCATGTCAAAGCGCGGCGCATCTTCGTCGGCTGCGAAGGCGGCGAGCCGTTAATCGGTAAAGCAGTGCAGATGGTCGGCAACGAGCCATTCATGTATTCGAGCGACTTTCCACATGAGGTCAACGCCGCGACCTGCAAGAAAGAGTTGAACGAGTTGATTGAAAATGGCGAACTGTCGGAAGCGGAAAAAGGCGCGATCTTGTATGAGAATGCGATCCAATTCTACGGAATCAGGGAGAAATAGCCGCATCCTTCGACGGCGCTCAGGGCGTTCAGGGCATATGGCACGCAGAGAAGAGAACGCATGCAAATCGCCCCTGCGAGAACTGTCGGGGCGCTGCATGCTGCGCCCGTCGGTTATTTCACCATGAAGACCAGAAAATATTGGTGCGGCAGGAAGGTGTGTTCTTTGCTGAGTCGTAAGCCGTTGGCTTCCATCTGTCTGATCAAATCCTCGCGGGCGATTTTCATTTGCAGCGGCGGGCCGAAGGGGAGTTCTTTTTTGTGAAAGTCGATCATGACGATCTCGCCGCCGGGTTTGAGCATCTTCTTCATCAGCGAGAGATATTTCGTTTGATTCTCGACATGGTGCCAGACGTCGCAGATGAAGAAGCGATTGACCGATTGGTCCGGCAGCAGCGGATCGTCCAGGTCGGCGAGGATGGAGACGACGTTGGCCGATTTGGTTTCGCGGATGCGCCGGTTGATGTGGCGGACCATGTCGGCGCTGACGTCGACGGCGTAGACTTTGCCTTTGTCGCCGACATGATGGGCCAGGCGGAATGTGAAATAGCCCGTGCCGGCGCCGATATCGGCGATGGTTTCGCCGGGCTTGATGTTGAGCGCGCTCAGGACCTCATGAGGTTTCTGATATTCATCGCGCTTGGGGTCCTCCAAAGCTTTCATGTACGCTTTGGGATCATTGTGCAGGCGATCCATTCGTTGATGATCGCGCTTGGCTGCGTCTTGGGCGTCGCCGTTCGTCGATATGAACGCCAGAAATAGCAGTGATAGAGATAACCACGATTGTGTCATGATAAAGCGCCCTCTTTTACTTGATATTAGCGAGTTGGACTGCGCCGATCCATGTTTCACTTGCGTTGAGTAGATTGGCATTGCATTGTTTCCCGATGATATCATCCCGTGAGTGCAAGTCTATCGGCGGTAACGCAGGTTGGAAGACGCTTGAACCAAGGCTCAGGTTTCAATTCAGCAAACTTTTGGCGCAAAACGGCCGCATGCAGGATGCTCTGTCTGAAGCTCGTTATTGTGTGGCATTGGATCCGACGAATCTGCGCTATCGCCGCCACCTGGTCACTCTCTACGCGGGGGATAGAAACTACATACAAGCGCTCGGCCAACGAGTGTTGGCGGCACTCTATCGGCGCCAATCTAAAACTCAAAATGTAACCCTGAAACGTTTGCTGCAGCTGTTTTGCCACCGAGGCGTCACCGTGCAAAAACCTGATGCGGCTTCTGCCGGGCGGTGCGGCTGTGTGGCGCCGACCGAGGGGAAGATAAATCGATCTAAATTAGCACCGGGCGAACCGCCCGTGCTTAAATGTCGCTAAGGCCTACCCCGTTCTGTCTGTTGCGAGTTCTTATGAATGCTTCTCGCTGCAGAAATTACGATTCGACGTTGCCTGTTTTGCCGTTTCCCTGTATTTCTAATCGCTATGGCGCAAACTGAACTCAAGCGGCAAATCGGGTTGTTTTCAGCGGTGATGCTGATCGCCGGCGATATGATCGGCACGGGAATTTTTATCTCTACTGGGGCGATCGCGGAGACCTTGCCGTCCCCCGGCGGTGTCTTGCTCGTCTGGCTTTTTGGCGGCTTGCTGGCTCTTGCCGGCGCGCTGACTTGCGCCGAATTGGCCGCAAGCCTGCCCTACGCTGGCGGCGATTACATTTACATCCGCGAGGCTTACGGCAGACTGATGGGATTTCTCTCCGGCTGGTCTTCGTTTCTGGTAACTTTTTCCGGCGCCATCGCATTTCTCTCGGTCATCTTGAACGGCTTTATGTCATTCTTTTTCCCTATCTTGGGTTCGGAAGAAGTGATCTTTTCTCTGTCTCTACCGTTGATACCGATCACCGTCAAAATTGGCACGCTGTTTTCCATCGGGGTCGTGTTGCTCTTGTCCGGACTCCACTGTATGGGCGTCCGGCAAGGAACTGTGACGCAGAATATCTTGACGATCTTGAAGATCGGCGCGCTCCTGGGGATCATTCTACTCGGCATATTCTTCGGCAACGGCAACACGAGCCACTTCCAACCGCTGTTCGACTGGAGTAAGATCGGCAACTCAAGTTTGTTCGGCGCGGCCTTCATTCCGGTGATCTTTGCTTACTCGGGCTGGAACGCGGTGACCTACATTGCCGGCGAAGTGGAAGATCCCGATAGGAACCTGCCACGGGCGCTGATGTACGGCGTGCTTATAGTTATCGCGCTCTACTTGGCGATTAACGCCGTCTATATCTATGCCGTGCCGGTGACCGAGATGAAAGGCGCGCTGCGCATGTCGGAAGTCGCGACCACGGCGCTGTTCGGCTACAAGACCTCAGCCTGGATCACCGCAATCATCACGGTGTCGATTCTCGGCGCGCTCAACGTGGTGACGATGATCGGGCCACGCATCTATTATGCGATGGCGAAGGACGGTGTCTTCTTTCACCAGCTCACCTACGTTCACCCGAGCTTCGGCACGCCGACCAAGGCGATTCTGCTCCAGGCCTTGTGGTGTTGTCTGCTGATTCTCACCAATACTTGGGGCACTTTGTTTACCTATGTCAGCGTGGTCATCACACTTTTCTCCGCTTTCACGGTAGGCTCGGTGATCGTGCTTCGTATCAAGCGGCCGGAACTCAAACGGCCCTATCGGCTCTGGGGCTATCCGCTGGTGCCGATACTCTTTGTCCTGGTTCACCTGTGGATCGTCTGGGGCTCGGTGACCGAAAAACCGAAAGATTCGCTGATCGGTCTCGCCATCGTTTGCCTGGGCATTCCGGCTTATTTGATCTGGCGCAAGCGGGCGGCGAAGAGCTGAAGACAGAATGCAAAATGAAAAGTGCAGATAGAATGCAGAATGCAAAATTTAGGAATAGATTTGGAGCTGTTTCGATTGTCTTAATTTTGAATTTTGCATTCTGCACTTTTCATTCTCAATTGAATTGAGATCCATGGCTGTTCGCATCACTAAAGTTTACACACGCACAGGCGACCGGGGCGAGACCGGGCTGGTCGGCGGCAAGCGCGTCGCCAAGGACTCGCTGCGGGTCGAGGCCTATGGCGCCGTCGATGAGCTGAACTCGGTTGTCGGCGTGGCGCGGGTTTTCAACGAAGAAGATCGCGAATCGGGTGAAGGGCATCGGTTTCTCGACGAAGTCCTGTGCCAGATACAAGACGAGCTGTTCGATATCGGCAGCGAGCTGGCGACGCCGCCGGAGTTTTTCCAAGCGGGCATGTACCGCGTCGGCGCGGATGAAATCAAGCGGCTGGAAAAATGGATCGACCAGTGCCAGAAAGATCTCGAACCGTTGCAGTCCTTCATCCTGCCCGGCGGCGGCCGCATCGGCGCCTACTTGCACCAGTGCCGCACGGTGTGCCGGCGCGTCGAACGGGATGTCTTGCGCCTATCGCGCGAGGAAATGATCAACGACGACGTGATTAAATATCTTAACCGGCTGAGCGATTTGTTTTTCGTCCTAGCGCGCTGGATCAGTCATCAAATGGGCGAACCGGAGTATCTTTGGCAGCGCGGATTGCGCGGCCAAGGCAAAAGTAAAAAGTAAAAAGGCAAAGGGAAAAAGAAAAGCCGAGGAAGCGCTAGTAATTTTGGATTTTCGATTTTGGATTGAACTAGGGCAAATCGATGACACACAGACTTTGGAATTCAGTCCGGAATTCTTGTTCCGGTAATCCAAAATCTAAAAGCGGCCACGCGGACCAAAATCCAAAATGGGTTGGGCTTGTCGCCGATCGCTATCACGTCTTGCGCTGTGGTGATGGTAATGGTCGACGCGCAGCACCCTAAGAAAGTTGCACGCGTATGTTATCTAGGGAACACCGTTTCTGCTACAGCGGAAATCATAAAGCCATTTCAACAACGTTTACGGGAGCTCGGCTATGTCGAGGGGCAGAACCTCACAATCGATTATCGGTATTGGGAGGGCAATGTTGACCGCCTCCAAAACTTTGCCGCCGAGTTCGTCCGTCTCAACTGTGGTGTCATCGTTACCCAAGGAACTGAAGCGGCGCAGACTGCCAAGGACGTGATCAAGACGATCCCCGTTGTCATGGCATTCGGCGCGGATGCCGTAAGGCGTGGTATTGTCGCCGACCTCGCGCATCCGGGTGGAAACATAACGGGGATGACCAATGCTGGCGCCGAGCTATACGGCAAACGGCTCGAGCTATTAAAAGAAACGGTTCCCAAGCTCGCGCGAGTGGCTTTTCTCTGGAGTCCGACCAATCCCAACGCGGACGATGAGTTGAAGGAGGTGGAGCCTGTAGCTCGGTTTTTACGGATAGGGCTTCAATCCATAGAGGTGAAAGGGCCTGACGACTTCGAAGGGGCATTTCAAGCCGCAACCAAAAAGCGGGCTCAGGCGCTTATGCTGGGAGGCGGCGGGTTCTTCGCCTTTCACGAGAAACGGATCATAGATCTGGCGACAAAGAATCGGCTTCCAGCAATGTATATTGTCGAGCGGTTTGTTGAGGCAGGTGGATTGATGTCTTACGGGGAGGATCGTGCAGAGATGTTTCGGCGCGCCGCTGAGATCGTCGATATGATTCTCAAAGGGACAAAACCCGCTGACATACCCGTGGAACGGCCCAAGAAGTTCGATTTGGTCATCAACCTGAAGACGGCAAAGCAGCTCGGCATGACGATACCACCCGAAGTGTTGGCGCGGGCGAGTAGAATCATCAGGTGACTGTTAGGAGTGAATAGTGAGGAGTAAGGCGACTCGGACGGATTTGGATTAGGAAGTACACGCGTGGATGAAAATTCTTGGCTCCGAGTTCTGGATTCTCTGTCCGACAATCTAAAATCGAAAATCCAAAATCCAAAATAGGCGGGGAGGCGTTCATGAAACTGTTGGAGGGGAAAAAGGCGGCGATCTTTGGCGTGGCCAATGAGCGGAGCATCGCTTGGGCGATCGCGGAGGCGTTTCATGCCGAGGGGGCGGAGTTGGCCTTTACCTTCGCCGGCGAGATTTTGGAGAAGCGCGTGCGGCCGTTGGCCGAGGGAATCGGCGCGAAAATTATCTTGCCCTGCGACGTGACCAAGGACGAAGAGGTCGAGAAAGTTTTCGCGACGCTCAAGCAGGAATGGGGCGGTCTCGACATCTTGATCCACGCCATCGCCTTCGCTAATAAAGAAGACCTGGCCAATCCCTATGTGCAGACCAGCCGGGCGGGATTTCATCTGGCGATGGATGTCAGCGCCTATTCACTGGTTTCACTGACGCGCCACGCCGCGCCGCTGATGGAAGGGCGCAACGGTGCGGTCTTGACGCTGACCTACATGGGTTCGGAAAAAGTCATTCCCAACTACAATGTCATGGGCGTAGCCAAAGCCGCGTTGGAAGCGAGCGTGCGTTATCTGGCCCATGATCTCGGACCGAAAGGGCATTCGCGTCAACGCGATATCCGCCGGGCCGCTGCGAACCCTTGCGGCGGCTGGCATTTCCGACTTCAAATCCATGCTGCACCACGTCGCCGAGCGCGCGCCGCTGAAGCGCAACATCGACGCCGAAGAAGTCGGCAAAACCGCGCTATATCTATGCAGCGACTGGGGCAGCGCCGTGACCGGCGAAGTCGTGCATGTCGACGCCGGCTACAATATTATGGGGATGTAGCGCGCGCACCGCGCGGTTCAACGTTCAAGGTTCAAAGTTCAACGAACTTGGAAATGGATTATGACTATGGCGATCAAAGAGATCACACCACAACAGGCGCACGAAACTCTAAGCGCCGATAAGAGCGTCGTCTACATCGACGTGCGCACGGCGCAGGAGTTTGCCAATGGCCATCCGGCCGGCGCGGTGAATATTCCCGTGGCGTTTGCCGATCCGGCGCGCGGCATGGTGTTGAATGAGAACTTCGTCAACGTCGTCGATAAAAACTTTGCCAAAGACAAGAAAATCATCGTCGGTTGCCAGGCAGGTCCGCGCTCCACTAGGGCGGCGGGTATGCTGTTAGAAGCCGGTTATCAGGACATTTCCAACTTACTCGGCGGCTTCGGCGGCATGCGCGACCAATCTGGAACGGTCATCGCGCCGGGCTGGTCGGCGTCGGGGCTGCCGGTGAGTAGTGATAATGGCGACGGGGTTAGCTACCAATCGCTTTCAGCGAAAGGACGCTGAAAGCGAATTCCATATAGCAAATTTCACATTACAAATTCCGCAGCCATTGCTACAGTGCTCTCATGAATCCTTCGCTTTATTTTAAACAGCTCGAAATCGGCCCGATGCAGAACTACGTCTATCTCATCGGTTCCACCGAGACCCGCAAAGTCGCGGTGGTCGATGCGGCGTGGGAGATCGACACGATTGTCAAAACCGCGGCCCAGGACGACATGGAGATTACTCACGCTTTCGTCACCCACACCCACCCGGATCATGTCGGCGGCGCGTTCGCCGGCGTCGAGATCGCCGGCGTGAGTGAATTGTTGGAGAAGTGCAAAGCCAAAGTGGTGGTGCATAAGGCCGAGGCGGAGTTTCTCAAAGGCTTGGTAGCGTCGGACCTGGTTAAAACCGATCACGGCGACAAGATCGACGTCGGCGGTATCGAGATCGAACTCATGCACACCCCCGGCCACACGCCCGGTTCGCAGTGCTTTTTGGTCGATGGGCGGGTGGTTTCGGGCGACACGATGTTCATCGACGCCTGCGGCCGCGTGGATTTCCCCGGCGGCAACGCCGAGCAGATGTATTACAGCCTGACGCAAAAGCTGATGGCGCTGCCGGAAGACACGATTCTGTTCCCCGGCCACAACTATGCGGCGCTCAAGCAAGCCACCATCGGCGAGCAGAAGAAGACCAATCCCTATTTAAGATTTGGCTCGCTGAAACAATTCCTGGCGGCGATGGGGTATCGCTGAGCGCTGCGCGCTCAGCGAATTCCCGATTACAAATTCCAGATTCAATAGCCGGGCTGCGATCAGTGGCAAATTCCCAATCTGGAATTTGGAATCTGTAATTTGAAATTTTGCCGGCGCTCAACGAATGCCAAATTGCAAATTCCATATTCCAGATTGCCGGATCGCACGGCCGCGGTCTCCTAATATGGAATTTTGAATTTGTAATCTGGAAGGCCGAGCGCCGCGAGGCTACGGCGCTTTGCCAATGAATTTGTTGGTCCACAACAATCCTTCGGTGGCTGTCGGGATCTTCGCGCGGTCTTTCAACATGCCGGCGCCGGCGGCGAAGTTGATGACCTTGTTCCACCCTTCGACGGTCATATTGCCCCACTTGGGCATCGCCGGGGCGACCATGCTGTAGGCCAGGTTGAAAACATCGTCTTCCAGCTTCGATTTGTCGGAAAATTTATGGGCGCGCAGGGCGGCTTTGAACTCATTGGGTTTGCTGTGGTAGAGCGCGCCGGCGCGGGAGATCGCGCGGGATACCGCGGTGGTGGTGGCGCGGTTGGCCTCGGCGTAGTCGGGGCGGGCCATCAAGACTTCGTAGTGATAGTCGGTGAATTCCGCTATCTCGCCGAGCCCCAACGGGATCAGCGCGTAGCCTTTGCCGGCGGCTTCGGTGATCTCCACCGATGGCGGTGATTGGGCGAAGCCATCGATGACGTTGTTCATCAGCGCCGGCACCAGTTCATTGCCGCCGAGGGCGGCGAATTTTAACTTGCTCGGGTCGGCGCCTTTGGCCTTGTTGGCCATGAAGCGAAAGATTTGCTCCGACACCGCGCCGGGGCCGGTGGTGCCGATGGTGCCAAGGTGAGTCACCACCTGCATGCGCTCCTGCAGCGGACTTTTGCGCGTGAGCTTTAATTTATCGACGATCGCTTTGCGCACGCCGACTGTGAGGGTCATGTTACGGTTATGCGACTGCACGGCGATCAACGGCGCGCCTTCGGCGTAGGCAAGGATCAAACCTTCCGACGACGAGGCGCAGAACTGCGCCGAACGGCCGACCACCGCGCTCTGGCATTGCGAGCCGCCGCCGGCGGCGACGACTTTGGCGCGCACGCCCTCCTGGTCGAAATATTTCAATTGCTCGGCGACCCAGACCGCCGAGAAAGCCAGGTTGGAAACCGCCGTGGTGATAGTAATTTCTTCTTTTTGCTGAGCGCCGACGGGGACGGCGTCCCAGGCCATGACGGCGATGGCCAGCGCGCATAGCTTTTTATTCATCGAAACCTCCTTATCCTTGGACCTGGACGCTTTCGGTCTGAGTCTGCCAGCGCAACACGCGCCGTTCGATCAGATCGGCAACTTTGTTCATTAGGATCACGATTATCATCAAGACGGCGATGCCGACAAACACGTCGGCGGTTCTAAACACACCGGCGGCGGCGCGGATGTAATAGCCCAGCCCTTCGGTGGCGGCGATGAATTCGCCGGTGATGGCGCCGATGACCGAGAACGGGATGCTGGTTTTGAAGCCGGTGATAATGTACGGCGACACCGCCGGCAGGATGACGCGAAAGGACAAGCGCCAGCGGTTGGCGCCCATCAGCCGCGCCAGATCGACGAACTCTTGATCGAGCTGTTTCATGCCGGCGTAGGTGTTAAAAAAATTCAGAAAGAAAACCAGGATGAAGACGACGCCGACCTTGGACCAGATGCCGATGCCTAACCAGACGATGAACAGCGGCGCCAGCGCCGTGCGCGGCACGCCGTAGAGCGCGATGATGATTGGCTCGAAGATCTCAGCCAACGCTTTGCTCCTGCCGAAAATATAGCCGGTCCAGATGCCGGTCAAGGCGCCGATGGGAAAGCCGATGCCGATCTCCTGAAAGGTCACCCAGGTATTATTGATCAGATCGCCGGATTGAAAGGCCTGCAAAAACGCCTTCCAGATCTTGCTCGGGCTGCTGATCAAGAACGCTTCGATCCAGCGGCCCGAGGCGACTTCCCAGAGCAGGAAGAAACCGCCGACGACGAAGATGCGAATGGCGTGAATCATTAAGTTCCGGCGCCAGCCAGGCTGTGACAGTGTCGGCGTGCGGCGGACTTGGGATTGTCGATCGGTGCTCATGTCACTATTCAGTTGTCGGGTTGGCGCCGTTATCCCGCACATTGAGCTCATGGCGGAAAATATTCCATAGCCGGGCATGGGCTTCGTCAAAACCATCTTGCCGGTGGATTTCGAAAATATTGCGCGGCCGGCGCATCGCCACGGTGATGACGTCGCGGATTTTTCCCGGCCGGTGCGTCAGCACCACGACGCGGTCGGCCAGCGCCACGGCTTCGACGAGATCGTGCGTCACGAAGATGATCGTTTGGCGCTTTTGCTCCCAGATTTTTAACAGCTCGTCTTGCAGGATCATGCGCGTCTGGGCGTCCAGCGGGCCGAAGGGTTCGTCCATCAATATCACCGTGGGATCGTAGGCGAGCGCGCGGACGATGGAGGCGCGCTTGGCCATGCCGCCGGAGAGCTGCGAGGGATAACGTTTCTCAAAACCCGCCAGCCCGGCCAGTTGAATGTAATGGCGCACTCGCTCGCGTGCGCTCTTCTTTCGAATAGCCTTTGCTGTCGAGGCCGAAGGCGACATTTTCTTCCACGGTGAGCCAGGGGAACAGTTTACTTTCCTGCGGCACGTAGCCGACCTTGGTATTCAGACCGCGCACTTCTTCGCCCTGGCAGATAATCCGCCCGGCGCTCAAACCGACCAGGCCGGCGATTAATTTTATCAAAGTCGACTTGCCGCAACCGCTCGGGCCGACCACGGTGACAAACTCGCCGGGATGAATTTCGAGTGAGATGTTTTCGAGAGCGGCGATTTTGTCTTCGTCGGAAGTCTGAAAGGTTTTGGAAACGTTCTCGACCTGGATGACGGATGAGGATGACGGGTTGATTGCCGATGGATCGCTCATGGGTTTGCGCTCAACTTGCCGCGTATTTATCCACGAGCCCACGGTAGAGTCAATCAAACTGCCAGCGCGGCGCGGGATTAACTTGCTTTTGACGGGACCAGTCGGTAACTTACAAAAAATTATTTTCGTTTCACCGAGGAGGCGAGCGTGAAAATCGTCAGTGAGTCGATCATTAAGAGCAATAGCGGCGCGACCTTTGCCGTCAAGAAAGGCCGGATCATTAGCGTGATGGGGCATTCGACCGCCGACTACACCGTGTTCAATCTGCACAACGTCAAAGAGCGATTCGATCAGGCGCGGACCAAGGTCGACCAGGGGAAAATTTACGTGTCGACTGGCGACGTGCTCATTTCCAAATTCAACAACGTCATGCAGACCATCGTCAAAGACACCTACAAAGGCAGCCATGATATGGAGAAAGGCATGTGCAGCACGTCTTTCTACAAGAAATGGGGCGAGGAGATTTTCAAAATTTACGGCGGCGTGTGGAAAAAATTGGGTAGAAAAAAAGTCGTCGCGCCCAAGCATGGCTGCTGGGAGAATCTTGCCAAGGCGCTCAAGCCCCACGGCGTGGCGAAAGAAGATGTGCCGAGCCCGCTCAACGTGTTTCAAACCATGGTGATCAACGCCAAGAGCGGCAGCATGCGCTACTCGATGACCCGGCCGCGGCCGGAGGGCGATAGGGTCGACTTCCGCTCGGAAATGGACTGCTTGGTCGCCATCAGCGCTTGTCCGGAAGGCGGGCGGGGGAGGGATTTGCGGATCGTTATCTACAAACCGTAGCCTTGGTGGATTCGCAAACGGCTTTACGTTTGCACGGTTTTCGTTCAAGCCGTTCAAAACTTTCAAGGCGTTCAAATCGTTGCGAAAGATTCGGACGGTTTGAACTACTTGAGCGTATTCTACTTATACAGCTTGTCGATGTAGCCGCTGGACTCGAGTTCCTTCAAAAAACTTACGTCGGTAAAATCACTCGGTTTGGCCTGGCCGGCTTTGGGGTTTTTCACTTTTAGTTGGTCGAGAAAGAGCTGGATGCCGGGCTCGGTCGGATAGGGCACGCGTCTGGTCAGCTTGACGACGATTTCATTGTAAGCTTCTTCGACGGACTTTTCGTCTTTGATCGCCAGATATTTTTGCAGGATTTTCTGTGCGCCCCTGGCATTGGTCAGATTGTAATGGCTGCCCTCGACGTAAGCTCGCAAGAAGCGGCGCACGGTGTCGGGCCTTTTTTTGATGTAGTCGCGGGTGACGGCGACGCCGTTTTGCTGCCATTCGACGTCGAGCTTGGTGAAATCGAGCAGGGCGCGAAAGCCAAGCTCTTTGGCCTTGAGCGTTTCCGGTGCTTGCAGCAAGCTCGCCTGCAGCGCGTTCCCCTGCATGGCGGCCAGGCGCGCTGGAATATTGCCGGCTTGCACGTAGGTGATTTCCGTCTCCTTGACGCCGAGCTTGTCGAAAACGGTAGTTGCCGCGGCGTGATCGGCGCTGCCGATGCGGCTGACGCCAAATTTCTTGCCTCTCAGGTCTTCCACTCGTTTGATCTCGTCGGTGACGAAAAGCACGTAGGGAAAGCGATTGGCCCCGCCCGCAACCAGCACGGTGCCGGACCCTTGCAGGTTGCTGGTGACCACTGCGGAAGCTCCGGCATGGACGATCGGTGTTTCCCCCGAGACCAGGGCGGCGATGGCCAGCGGCGCGCCGACGAGCAGGACCAAATCTACGTCGAGTCCGTGCTTGGCAAACAGGCCCAGGTCTTTGGCGGTCCAGACGGTCGCCTGGGTCGGCGCGATGACGGTGTAGGCGACGCGCAGTTTCTCCATTGGCGTTTGCGCCCCGGCATGAGAATGCGCCAGCGAAATTGCCATGAATGCGCAAAGGAGCGAGAGCGGTCTATTCAAGATGCGATTTTTCATCACGAAATAATCTCCAGGGATGGGCTGATTCACCGGTAAACGCCGGCCCGTGGCCTCGGTGCATCTGTAACCCAAGTCGGCGGATTTAAAAAGCCTCACGCGGCCGCACGCCAGGGCGTTAAACGGCGGTCGAGGTTTTGAATCAATGCCAACAATGCCACGGCGAGCAGGACAATCGTCAGAATCGTCGCAAACAGCGCCGCCGAATTGAACGACGCGCTAAAAGTCATCAGCATGGCGCCAAAGCCGACCACGGCGAGAATCATTTCGCTGGTGACCATGCCCAACACCGCGCGTCCCATGCCGAGACGAATTCCGGCCATGATCATCGGCAGAGCGGCGGGCAGGATAATTTTTAAAAATAGCTCACTCTCTTTGGCGCCGAAGGACTTGGCCATTTCGGTCAGCGTCGGATCGACGTTGCGCACGCCGGCGGTGGTGTTGATGGCGATGATGACGAAGGCGAACAGAAAAACGATCCAGACTCGCGAGTGGAGGCCGAGGCCGAAGGCGATGACTAAAAATGGGATGAACGAAATCATCGGCACCGTGAGCAGGGCGGTCATGTAGATATCGAGAAAAGCTTCGAGCCGGCGGTAGCGGCCCATGAGCAACCCCAGCGGGACACCGAACAGTACCGAGAGAACGAAACCGATGGTGAGCGCCTGCAAGCTTACGCCGAGGGCTTGAAAGAGTTGGCCGGAGACGAGCAGGTCGAACCACGCGCTCAGGACTTTCGAGATCGGCGGCAGCAAGCGGGCGTTGCCGGTGCGGCCGGCGATCTCCCAGGCCGCGCCAAGGGTGATGAGGGAGAGCAGTCTGAGCGTGTTGGGTTTCATTTCGTCGTCGCCCATGCAAGGGCGGGTTTCAAACCCGCCCTTGCGAATGCGTCACATGCGGTCGTGAATCGATGCGAGCGTTTATTTTCGGCCGATCTTCTTGAGCACGCGGTCGAGGGAGCCGGTGTCGAAGGATTGCGCGAAGCTCACCGCGCCTTTCTTCAGCAGTCCGGCATCCTCGAAAAACTTGATGCTGGCATCGCCGCGCTCTTTACCGGCGCCGCCGTTGATATCCCAGATGCGCAGGTCTTTGTAATTCGCAGCGATGGCGTCGATCAGTTCAGGTTTGGTCTCGGGCAGCAGCCTGAGCGCGTTTTCGCGCACCGACGCCGGCCGTTCTTCGGCGTTGCGGTGGGCGCGCAGGAGCGCTTCCATCACGCTATCGACGGCGGCGCTTTCTTTTTGCAAGTAATCGGCGCGGGCAAAGTACATGGAGCCGATCAGTTGCGGGAAGATCTTGGCGTAAGAGATTAAGACATGAAACTGGCCGGGCTTGGCGTTCAAAATATTCAGCACGTCGACGATCTCCGCCGGGGTGGCGTCGAGCTGGCCGCGCATGATCGCTTCGGCGCGCACATCCGAGCCGGGAATAATCAGCCAGTTGGGCGCGATCTTGTAGTGCTGCGCCATCCATTTGACCAGCGCCTCGGTGACGGTGATCGGCGCATGGTAACCGACCCGCTTGCCGTCGAGCTGCTTGGGGTCTTTGATCGACACCGGCGTTACCAGTTGCCATTCGTTGCGCACTTGTTCGCCGATTACCCTGACGTTCATGCCGCTTTCCACCGCCTTGATGACGGCGATGCCGGCGGCGGAGCCAATATCGGCTTCGCCGGCGACCACCGCTTGGACGGCGAGATCGGTTCTCGGGAAAAAAACCGGCACCACTTCGATGCCCTGTTTCTTGAGCTGTTCCCAAGCGAGCAGTGACGGTACGTCACCCATGTCGGCCGACGATGGGTAAGCGAAGCGGACTTTTTTCTGCGCTTGTGCCGGTCCGGTCATCGCGACTCCGACGGCAAGCACGATCAGTAGGGCGGATAATCTTACGAGTGACCTGGTCATAGGAATCCCTCCTGGTTTAATCGACTATTCAATGGCGACTTCGACTTTCCAGCCGGTGAGACGACGATCGAGCAATTGGACCAGCTTCATGGCGATCATGGCGACGATTAAAATCGTCAAGATCACGGCGAACAGCGCGTCGGTGGCGAAGGCCGAGCCATATTGCATGATCATGGCGCCGATGCCGGTGAGGGTCAGCAGCATCTCCGCGGTGACGATGCCTTTGACCGCGCGTCCCATGGCGAGGCGGACACCGGCCATGATCGCCGGCATGGCGGCGGGCAGAATGATTTTTAAAAACGTTTCTTTCTCCCTGGCGCCGAAGGAACGCGCCATCTCAAGCAGCACACGGTCGACCTGTTTGACGCCGGTCATGGTGTTGATGATGACGACGAACACGGCGAAGAGAAAGACCACGGCGATGCGCGATTGCACGCCGAGACCGAACCAGAGGATCAGCACGGGCACGAAGGCGGTGGTGGGCGCCGACATCAGGGCGTTGACATAAAGATCGAGAAAATGCTCGACGGCGCGGAAGCGGCCCATGAGCAGGCCGATGACGATGCCGACTAAGACCGCCAGGACAAAGCCGACGACCATGGTCCAGAGGCTGGCGCCGAGATTGGGCAGGAGCTTGCCGCCAAGCAATAGTTTGTACCAGGCTGCGGCGATTTGCGTTAGCGGCGGGATCAGCGTCGAGTCGGCCATGCGCCCGGCGATTTCCCAAACCGCGGCGAGGGAGAGGATCGACAGCGCATTCATTTTGAATTGGCTATGCAATTGCCTTACCCCTCATTGGTCGTACCCTCATCCTCACCTTCTCCCGCAAGAGACTGTGTCGCAACTGTCCTTCCGAGGCCCTTCGACGTTGCTCAGGATAAACTCCGCCGAGGAATCTCGTCTTCGTAAGTGGCAGAAAAGACGAGATCCCTCGCCTGCTCGGGATGGCAGCAATCGGACTTTTGCGAATTGCGCCATAGGTTCAGAATCTTACCTTCGTGACGGCAGCGAGCGTCACGTGCTTGCATGGCCATTCTCCATCGCTTTCTTGAGGCTATCCCAGATGTAATTGGTCAACTCGACGAACTTGGGCTCGCGCCGGACTGCTTCGGCGCTGCGCGGACGCGCCAGCGGGACATCGAGGACTTCGGCGACATGGCCTGGCCGCGGCGTCATGACGACGACGCGGTCGGATAGGTAGACCGCTTCGTCCATGCTGTGAGTGATGAAGATCACGGTCTTGCGCTCGCGCTGCCAGAGTTCGAGCAACTCTTCCTGTAATAACTGGCGGGTCTGGGCGTCGACGGCGCCGAAGGGCTCGTCCATCAACAAGATCGACGGATTGACCGCCAGGGCGCGGGCGAGACCGGCGCGCTGCTGCATGCCGCCGGAGAGCTCGTGGGGATAGTGGGTTTCAAAATCGCTCAAGCCGACGCGCTGCAAGCAATCGCGGGCGATCTCGGTGCGTTCCTGGGCGCCGATCTGGCGCAGCTCGAGACTGAACTCGACATTAGCCAACACCGTGCGCCATGGCAGTAGCGCGAAGGTTTGAAAGACTACGGCGCGGTCCGGACCGGGCGCGGTGACTAGCTTGCCAGCGATGGAAATCTTGCCGCTGTCGTAGGGAATCAGACCGTCGATCATCTTGAGCAGCGTCGTCTTGCCGCAGCCGCTCGGACCGATGATGCTCAAAAACTCGTTTGCGCGGATCGAAAGATTCACTTCCGCCAGAGCTTTTACCTCGGTGGTGTGCTCCTTGACGGTCTTGTGAAAACTTTTCGAGACCCGCTCGATTTCTACCATGCGTCCTCGCTGCGCAGGGAATTGCAAATTTCACATTCCATATTCCAGACTCCATATTCCAGATTCTGCTTTTGGAATTTGTAATCTGTAATTTGGAATACCGATCATTGACTCGGCTGCTACTTGCCCGTGATGATTTTGTCGTCCTTGCCCGGCTCGTAGGGGCGGGTGTCGCGATTAAGATCGATCTTGTTCAATACCGCGTCAGGCGCCTGGGCTTCTTTGGGGAAGTCGTAGGGCGGCAGCGGTTTGGTGGCGTCGAAAATTAGTTTGGTCTCCATCGGGCCGCGCTCCATACGGTTGTAGCCGTAGGCGGTGGGGTTCAAGTGCGAGCCGATGATGTTCGGGATGATCACCAAGTCGCGGTCGGCTTGGAACCGCATCGCCAATGCCCACAGCACTTGGTTTTCGTTGAAGACATCGACATCGTCGTCGACGACGATGACATGTTTGATATTCGGATCGGTGACGATGGCGCCCAGGGCTGCTTGCTTGGGATCCCCCTCGGCGCGTTTTTTCACCGAGATGTAGCAATGCGAGCGGGCGGCGCCGGAGATCGGCAGGTTGACCGCAGTGGTGCTGGGCACGACTTCTTGCACCCGTTTGAGCAGACTGCCGAGCCGCGGCGCGGCGCCGATGATGTTGTGTTCGATGTGGGCGCTGTGAATGCTCTGGTAGATCGGATTTTTCTTCATGGTGATGGCGGTCACCTCGATGTAGGGCTGCTCGCCCTCCTTGTAATAGTAGTGCGGCCATTCACCGAATGGGCCTTCGTAATGGCGCTTCTTGGGCGGCACGATGCCTTCGATGATGATCTCGCAATGGGCCGGCACCAGCAGATTGACGGTCTCGGCTTTAACGACTTCCAAGGGCTCACCGAGGAATGCGCCGGCGATCTCCAGTTCGGAACCGACGCCGGCTTGCTTGCTGACCGCCGCCATGTTGAGCGCCGGATGGTGGCCGATGCAGAGCGCGACTTCCATCGGCTCGTTGTGATCTTCGTATTCGGCGCGCACGTAGTTGGCATGGTTGGCCGGATTGACCATCAAGCCGAGTTGTCGTTTGCCCTGTTTTTGATGGCGATAGATGCCGACGTTCACCGCGCCGGTGCCACGTTCTTTGCAGATCAACGCCGCGGCGTTGATGTAGGCGCCGGCATCGCCTTCGTTATGGGTCAAGACGGGGAACAGATCGAGGTCGACTTGATCGCCTTTGAGGATTACTTCTTTACAAGGAGCGTCCTTGGCGGCGACTTCTTTTACCGGCCGCGGGTTATGTTCCCGATGGGCCAGGTCTCGGACCATTTGCGGCACGTTGGGCGAACCGAGCGCCAAGGCCAAGCGCTCGTAGGTGGCGCCGAGGTTGACGATCGCCGGGATCTTGGAACCCTTGACGTTTTTGAAAAACACCAAGGGGAATTTATTCTCACGTTCAAATTTTTCGACGATGGCGGTGACTTCGTAAACCGGATCGACTTCCTTGTCGACGACGACGACATCCTTGGGACGCTTCTCCAACAACTCATCGAGATAACTGCGCAGATCTTTTGACATGGCCATGAACCTCCGGTTTCTTGAGGTGAAAATCGCTGAACGCTGGCCGTCGCGGGCGAGCGCGCTGAGTATGCTATGCTCGCAAATGTCTGTTTCTGTCAAGCCAAGATTGGCTTGACTCCCTGTGACGGTTCTTCTAACACAAAGCCATGGTTAAGCTGCCGGTGAAATGGGGCATCAGCCTGCCCAACCGTGGCGCGCTGTTCGGTCTCACCGACGTCGAGGAACTGATTCACACTGCGGTCCTGGCTGAGCAATCCGGTGTCTTCGAGTCGGTATGGTTTGGCGATAGTTTGATTCATAAACCACGGCTTGAAGCAATTACCATGCTCGCGGCGGTGGCGACCCATACCAAGAAGGTTCGGCTCGGCACCATTTGCATGGCGTCGTTCCCGGTGCGTCATCCGGTCTTGTTGGCGATTCAGTGGGCGTCGTTGGACCAGCTCTCTCAAGGCCGCTCGCTGCTCGGTGTCTGCATCGGCGGCGGTCATGACGGCGAGCTGCGCGCTTTCGGCGTGAAAAAAGAAGAACGGGTCGGCCGCATGCGCGAAGGGATCGAGCTGTTGCGGCAGATTTGGAGCGACCGGAATACTTCGTTTCACGGCAAGTATTACACTCTCGACGACTACAACATCGTGCCCAAGCCGGTACAAAAGCCGCCGCCGATCTGGATCGCTGTCAGTCCCGACCGTGAGCAGGTGGGCGACAGCATCGTTGATCAAGCGATGCGTCGCGTCGGTCGCCTCGCCGACGGTTACATTACCATGGGCGTCACTGCCGAAGAATTGGCCAAGCGTCTGATAGTTATTGAGCAGACTGCCCAGGAGATTGGCAAGGATTTGTCCAACTTTGAAGTTGCCATCCACGGCATGGTCAACATCAACGACGACAGGGCATTGGCTTATCAGCAGTCCAAGGATTACTTCAATCATTATTACGGTCCGAACTATCCGCCGGATAGCCTGATCAAGGTCTGGCTCGCTCACGGTGCGCCGAAAGATTGCGCGAAATTAATCCAACAATGGCTCGACATGGGTATCACCACGCCGGTGCTGCGTTTCACCGCTCAGGATCAGCCGGGGCAGGTGAAGCGATTTGTCGACGAAGTGCTGCCGCTGTTGCGGATGGGCTGAAGGTTGGAGTAATGGAGTACTGGAGTGTTGGAGTAATGGGTTCCGGATTTCCTACCCAACATTCCATCACTCCAATACTCCACCACTCCAATTTGGAAGTTTGAGGGGTTTCCATGTTTGAAGATCTAAGAAGCTTTCTCGCCCACCTGGAAGACTTGGGGCAGTTGAAGCTGGTTAAAGACGAGGTCAGCGTCAAGCATGAGATCGCCGCGGGCATGCGCAAGACCTCGGACATCGAAGGGCCGGCGCTGCTGTTCGAAAACGTGAAAAACTATCCCGACTGGCGCGTGCTCGGCGGTTTGTTCGCGACGCGCAAACTCGTTGCTCTTGGTCTCGGCGTGCCGCAGGACGAGCTGCTCGAGCGCTATATGACCTTGGAAGACAAGCGCATCCCGCCTGAGATCGTTGCCACCGGTCCGTGCAAGGAAATCAAATGGACCGGCGAGCAAATCGACCTGACCAAGCTCCCCATCGTCACCCACGCGACCAAAGACTGCGGCCCCTACGTCACCATCGGCATGCAGATCGGCAAAGATCCTGACACCGGCATTCGCAATCTTTCCGTCCACCGCATGCTGGTGTTGGGCAAAGACAAGTTATCGCTCTGGGCGCCGGCCGACCACCATCTCGGCCGGATGATTTTGAAGGCCGAGGAAAATGGCAAGGGATTGGCGGTCGCCACCGCAGTGGGGGTGGAGCCGTCGATCGTCGTTGCGTCGCAAGCACGGGTGCCCTACGGCATCGACGAATTTCACGTCGCCGGTGGCCTGCGCGGCGGCGCGGTGAAGCTGGTGAAATGCGAAACCATCGATGTCGAAGTGCCGGCCATGGCGGAGGTGATCATCGAAGGCGTGACGATCCCCGGCGAGCGCGTGCCGGACGGTCCTTACGGTGAGTATCCCGGCTGTTATAGCGACGCCAAGCAGGCGCCAGTGTTGAAGGTGACCGCGATCACCATGCGCAAGCAGCCGATCTGGCAGACCGCGCTCACCGGCATGCCGGTGACGGAAAACCACACGCTGATCGAATACGGCAACGCCGCGGTGGTCCATCGTGAAGTGAAAAAAATCGTCCCGGAAGTCAAAGGCGTCAACATGACGCCGGGCGGGACGTTTCGCCATCATGTCGTGGTGGCGATCAAGAAGCGCGCGGAGAACGAAGGGCGCAACGTCATTCTCGCGCTGTTGTCCATGGGCATCGGTTTGAAGCAAGTGATCGTCGTCGACGACGACATCGATCCCTTCGATCCGATGCAAGTCGACTGGGCGATGGCGACGCGCTTTCAGGCGGATAAGGATTTAATCGTCATCCCGCGCATCGCCTGCTCGACCCTCGACCCATCCTGCCCCGAAGCGCGGGTCACCGCGGGCATGGGCATCGACGCCACCGCGCCGTTGAAAGAACACTGGCGCTTCGAGAAGGTCGAGATCCCCGGCGTCGATCAGGTGAAGTATATATAATATCGGAAAAGGAATTACTCTCGCCAAAGACGCAAAGACGCCAAGGTCGGAAAACTAGCAAAAATTATTCTTCGTTATGACTTCGCGCCTTGGTGCCTTTGCGAGAGATGATCTTAATCCGACTGACCATCAATGAAAAACTTCGACTACCTGGAACCGCAGACTGTAGCCGAGGCGTGTGCGCTGCTCAAGCAGCATGGCAGTGACGCGAAAGTCTTTGCCGGCGGCGCGCATCTGACCATTCTCATGAAGCAGGGATTGTTGGAACCGGCGTCACTAATCAACATCAAAAAGATTGCCGAGCTTAAAGGCATCCGCTTCGATGCAAGTGAAGGCTTGGCCATCGGCGCGCTGGTGACCCACCGCGAGCTCGAAACTTCCGCGCTGGTGCAAGAACAATGTCCCGTGCTGTGCGCGGCGGAACGGGAAGTCGCCAACATCCGCGTGCGCAACATGGGCACGGTGGGCGGCAATCTCGCTTCCGGCGAGGCGCTGACGGATCTAGCGCAAATCTTTATCGCCCTCGACGGCAAGGTTAAAATTGCCGGTCCCAATGGACCGAGAACGATTGCGGTTGAAGAACTGTTTCTCGACTTTTACACGACCAGCTTGGCAGAAGACGAGATTCTTACCCATGTTGTGTTGCCGCCGCTGCCTGCGCGTTCGGGCATCGAATACATTCGCTTCTCCAGCAGCTCGGTGGTCGACAAGCCGTGCGCAGGCGTGGCGGTGCGGCTGACAGTGAATTCGGATGCGACGATTCAGACCGCGCGCATCGTGCTTGGCTGTGTCGGCGCGACGCCGGTGCGCGCGCGCAATGCCGAGGCGTTGATCAATGGAAAAAAACTCACGCCGCAGTTAGCGGAAGAAGCAGGTTCGCTCGCGTCGCAAGAATGCAGCCCCACGAGCGATCTGCGCGGCTCGGAGCATTACAAGCGCGCGATCGTGAAGACGTTAGTGAAGCGCGCGGCGATGAAAGCGAATGAAGGTGCTTCACAAATTTGATTCGAAATCATGAAAAAAACTATTTCACTCAAAGTTAACGGCAGCGAGCGTAGCGTGGAAGTCGAAGCGCGCACGACGCTGCTGGACTTAGTGCGGGAGCAGTTTGGGCTCACCGGCGCGAAGTTGGGCTGCGATATCCAAGTTTGCGGTGCGTGCACGTTGTTGGTCGATGGCAAGCCGGTGAGCGCTTGTTCGATGTTAGCTGTCGACGTGGACGGTTGCGCGATCGAGACCATCGAAGGTTTGAGTAGCAAGGACAAACTCCATCCGCTTCAAGAAGCGTTCATGGAGTTTGGCGCGCTGCAGTGCGGTTACTGTACGTCCGGCTTTATTTTAACCGCCAAAGCGCTGCTCGATGAGTGTCCGCAGCCATCCGATCAGGAGATTCGCGATTATCTGGCGGGCAACTTCTGCCGCTGCGGTTGCTATCAGGAGATTATGCAGGCGGTGAAGAACGTTAGGGGTGAGGCGTAAGGACGGAATTTAGGACACGAGTATCAAGGTTGTAGAGAACAAAAATGGAATCCACTGAAATCGGCAAATCCTATCGCCGGCTGGATTACGAAACCAAAGTGACCGGACGGGCGCAGTATCTGGCGGACATGAGCGTGCCGGGGATGTTGCATGGCAAGATTTTGCGCAGCCCTTACCCGCATGCGCGGATTACACGTATCGACGCCACCAAGGCTGAGAAAGTTCCCGGCGTCATGGCGGTGCTGACGCGCGATGACATTTTGCACGACCAAGGCATCGAGCCGTTTTACGGGCCGGTGTTCAAGGATCAGACCATCGTCGCGACGGAGAAGGTACGCCATGTCGGCGATCCGGTGGCGGCGGTGGCGGCATTGACCATCGATGCCGCCGAAGCGGCGCTCAAGCTGATCGAAGTCGATTATGAAGAGCTGCCGGCGGTGCTCAACATTGACGACGCGCTCAAGCCCGGCGCGATGCTGGTTCACGACTCGGTCAAGCTGCCGGCTTCCGGTTTTGCCGATCTCGCCGACTTGAAGCCCATCGACGGCACTAACCTTTGCACCCACTTCCGCCTCAATCGCGGCGACATCGACAAAGGTTTCGCCGAAGCGGATCATGTTTTCGAAGATACCTTCACGCTGCCGGCGACGCAGCATTGTTTTCTTGAGACCCACGCCTGCATCGCGTCCGTCGAGCCCGGCGGACGCATCACCGTCTGGGCGACGACGCAGAATCCGTTCGTGGTGCGCACCCAGCTGGCGAATATTTTCAAAGTTCCGGTGGCAAAGGTGCGCGTGATCGTGCCTTACCTCGGCGGCGGCTACGGCGGCAAAGTCTATCCTAAGGTCGAACCGATCACCGTGGCGTTGTCGCAGAAAGCCGGCCGGCCGGTGCGCTTGGTGCTTTCCCGCGAAGAAGTTTTTTACACCATCACCAAGCATGCGGCGGTGATCCGCATGAAGACCGGCGTTAAAAACGACGGCACGCTGATCGCGCGCGAGTGCGAGATTCATCTCGACACCGGCGCCTATGCCGAGATCGGCCCGCGGGTGGCGAAAAAATCCGGCTACACGGCGGCGGGACCGTATAAGATTGCCAACTTAAAAATCGATTCCTATTCGGTCTACACCAACAAGCCGCCGGCCGGCGCGTTCCGCGGCTTCGGCGTATCGCAGTCGGCGTGGGCGGTGGAGTCGCAGATGGACATCATCGCCGCGGCGCTTAAGATGGACCCGGTGGAGCTGCGCAAGCACAACGGCTACAACGAGGGCGATAAGTTCGTTACCGAAGAGACGCTGCGAGCGGTGGGATTGAAAGAGTGTATTGACGAAGTGGCGAAGTCGATCGGGTGGGATTCGAATAAGTTCAAGGGTTCAACGGTTCAAGAGCCTGCCCTGAGTCCGTCGAAGGGTTCAACCGGAGGGACTTGCGTCGCGGCAAAGGGTTGGCCTGCATGATCAAGGCGACGATTACGCCGTCGATTTCCTGCGCGGTGGTGAAACTGAACGAAGACGCGAGCCTATCTATATATAGCGGGACCGTGGAGATGGGGCAGGGATCGGAGACCGTGCTGGCGCAGATTGCCGGCAAGGAGTTGGGTATTCCGATGCCGACCATTCAAGTGCTCGGCGTCGACACCGACGTGGTGCCGTACGATTTGACCACTTCGTCGAGCCGTTCGACCTTTCACATGGGCAAAGCGGTGCAGCTGGCCGCCCAGGATATCAAGCGCCAACTCAAGCAGATCGTTGTCAAGGAATACGACGTGCCGGAAGACAAAATCGATTTCGCCGACGGCAAGATTCGTCTGCCGGAAGCGCAGCTCGATTATGCCGAGGTGATGTTCAAGCGCTTTGGCATGCAGGGCGGCACCTTGGTCGGCGAAGGGCAGGTGAAGACTTCGACTAAAGACGAGTTCGGCGAAAAGAGCACCTCGGCGTTTTGGTTTCTCGCCGCCGGCGCCGCCGAAGTGGAAGTCGACATTGACACCGGCAAATTCAAATTATTGAAATACGCCAGCGCCGTCGATGTCGGCAAGGCGCTCAATCCGCTCGGCTGTCAACAGCAGTTGGCCGGCGCGGCGATTACCGGCATGGGCCAGGCGATGTTCGAAGAGATCGCCTACGACAACGGCCAGTTGATCAATCCCAATTTAGTCGATTATGTCCTGCCCTCGCTGGGCGACATGCCGGCGGTGATCGATTCGATCGCCGTCGAAGTGCCGGACCGCAACGGCCCCTTTGGCGCCAAGGGCATCGGTGAAAGCGCGCTGATCCCGGTCGCTCCCGCCATCGCCAACGCGATTTACGACGCCGTCGGTGTGCGCATCAAGGATCTGCCGATCAAGGCGGAAAAGATTTTTCTTGCGCTAGCAGAAAGCCAATCGTAAGAGTCTCTCGACTTGCGAGTTATTCAGGCAAATTGGAGCAGATCATGAAAAGGTTGCCGCGAAACAAATCCACGCTGGCTTGTGTCGTCTTGTTACTATTGAGTATCGCGCCATTGTCCTCCTGTCTCACCCGTTATCTGGAGGAAGACCTAAAGAAGCAACAGGAACAGATTAAGGAGCAGAACGCGGAGATGGCCAGGCAACGGGCAGAACTCGAAGCCATGAGGCAGGGGAAGCAGATTTCAGATCAATGCAACCGCGCCTTCCGCGACTACTTCGAAAAGGCCCAGCTGTCGACAAACCGCGACGAACAGATTTCGCTATATCAGCAGGGATTACAGCTGTGTCCCGATGACGACGTGGCGCATTACGAGCTTGGGCGCGCGTTTGTCGATGCCGGCCGGCGCGGTGAAGCGGAACAGGAATTCGCAGTGCCGCGCTCAAGATCAATCCTGGTTTTGCCGAAGCGCGCCGTCAGTTGGACAGTCTGCGTGGCAGTCGCTAATTGCTTGGCCAAATTTTCAACGGCTCATCTCTAAGCAGTTCCTCGCGCCAGACTTATCAAACTTTGGGAGGTTCTGTCATGACTAAGCTAATCGCGATGACGTTCGCGCTGATGATGGCATACCCGGCGCACGCGCTCGATGAGAAAAAACTGGTCGATCTGACCTACGAGTTCAGTGCTGAAACTCATCATTGGCCGACGGCGAAACCCTTTCACCTCGAAAAAGTCGCGGAAGGCAAAACCCCGGGCGGCTTCTGGTATTCGTCCTATAACTACGGCGGCTCGGAGCATGTCGGTACGCACTTGGACGCGCCGTTTCATTTCGCCGAGGGCAAAAGGACCGCCGAGCAGATTCCACTGTCGCAACTCATTGGACCTGGAGTCGTCATCGATGTGAGCCGACAGGTTGGGAAAGATGCCGATTACAAATTGCAGCTGAGCGACATTGGCGCTTGGGAAAAAGCTCATGGGCGCATTCCCATCGGCGCGATCTTGTTGATTCGTTCGGGTTGGGGCAAATTCTGGGGCGACCGCAAACGCTACTTCGGTACCGACACCCCGGGCGACACCGACAATCTCCATTTCCCCGGGCTTTCTAAAGAGGCAGCCGAATTCCTGGTCAAACAGAGGCGTATCAAAGCCGTCGGTATCGATACCCCGAGCATCGATCACGGACCGTCGCAGGAATTCCCCACGCATCAGATACTTGGCGCGGCGAATCTGTCGATCTTGGAAAACGTCGCTAACCTGGACCGCCTGCCGGCAAAAAACGCGACGATTTACGCCATTCCCATGAAAATCAAAGGCGGCAGCGGCGCGCCGCTGCGAATCTTCGCTATCCTGCCCTAAATTGGGTTCGGCGTAGGGTGTCTCTATGGCTCGTGGACGGGGCTCTAGCACTTTGATTTGATTTTGCATAAGAACGGTAAAACCGATAGAATTTAGCGCGCTTAAGTAAGGGGGAAAAGTATGACCGGGCGTACCAAAAATCTTACAACATGGCTGATTGCTTTTGCATTGACGCAGTCGGCAGGGCTCGCAGCGGTTGCCCAAGCGGCCGAGATTCAGCTACAGGTTCAGGCGGTACCAGGAGCGCAAGCTGCACTATCACCAACTGGAAAACTGCTGACCATCGAAGACGCGGTGCGGATCGGTTTGGATAACCATCCGAGGATCAAATCGGCCAATGAACGTATCTTGTCCCAGCAGGCGGTTGTCGGCCAACAAATGGCCGCTTATTACCCGACGGTTACCTTCGCTAACCTATACAGAGCTGCTTATACCGGTACAGCGGTTCCCGGCGCGTCGGCGTCCGACACGATCACCAGCGTAGCGAACTTCAACATGACGCTTTACAATTTCGGCAAGCGCGAGGCCAACGTGCAAGCATCGCGCGAAACCTTGGGCGCGGTGCAACAGGACTACGCGACGACGACTCAGGATATCGTTCTTTCGGTCAAGCAGGCTTATTATGTTTACTTGGGGGCACAAGCGCTCGTCAAGGTGCGCCAGGAAACCGTGCGGAGCCGAGAGCTGCTGGTGCGCCAGGCCACAGGCTTCTTTGAGGTGGGTACGCGGGCCAAGATCGATGTCGCGCGGGCGGAAGCCAACCTTTACACGGCGCAAGCCGACCTCATCGCCACCGAAAATGCGGTTAAAGTCGCTTGGGTCACTCTGCGCAACGCGATGGGATCGCCACGCTTGCCAGAACAGCCGGTGGCCGAAGATTCTCCCGAAGTGGAGTTTTCCATAAATCTAGCGGGTGCTCGAAATGTCGCATTCGATACGCGCACCGAATTAAAAAGCTTCGAGGCGCAACGCAAGGCATCTGACCAATTGATCGCCGCAGCCCGGCGTGGCCATCTGCCTGATCTAATTTTTGACTCCAGTTACGGAAGACGACATATAAGCAATGAAGTGGAAGGGCCTACCGGTGGTCCACACCGTCATCTCAACACCTTTCCGTTGCAGCCCGCTTGGTTCGTTCAGTTAAGCCTTAACATCCCGATCTTCGACGGTTTTCGCACTACGCAAAGGGTCGAAGAGACGCTCCACAATTATTACAACGTAAAAGCCCAGGAAGAGGACCGACGGCAGCTGATCGCCTTGGAGGTGGAGCAGAGCTACCTCAGAGTGGTGGAAACCCAGGAGCGCATCAGAGCCACGGAGTCGGCGGCCAGGGCGTCCAAGGAGAACCTCGATCTCGCTCAAGGCCGCTACCAGGTTGGGGTCGGGTCGATTATCGAAGTAACCGATGCCGAGACCCTTTACACGGACGCGCAAACCACGTATGTACGCACCATTTATGAGTACAAGATTGCCGACGCGCAGCTGGCGCGCGCCATGGGCGATACCCGGGTCGGCGTCTTGAAACAGAACTCGATCAAATAGGTCCAACGTCAGAAAGGGGTATACTAGTAACCCTATGAAACGCACTCTTTGGATCCTAGCATTGCTTATCGTAGTCGGCGGCTTTGCCGGCTTCCAACAGTATCAATCCTGGTCGCTCAATAAGAAACCCCAAGACGACGCGACGGCAAAACCCCAAGGTGGCGCCGGCCAGGGGCAAGGCCGGAGCGCTGGCGGTGGTGGTCGAGGCCCAGGCCGCGAAGGAGTGCCGGTGCTGGTCGCGACGGCGATGCAAAAATCAGTGCCGATTCAACTTCGCGCCGTTGGCAATGTCGAAGCTTACACCACCGTTTCGATCAAGAGCCAAGTCACCGGGGTGCTTCAGAAAGCTCATTTTAAGGAAGGTCAGGACGTCAAAGACGGACAATTGCTCTTTACCGTAGATCCACGCCCGCTCGAAGCAGCGCTCAAACAGGCCGAGGCGGCTTTGGCGCGCGACAGCGCGCAGTTAAGGAACATGCGCGAGCAGCTAAAACGCTATAGCGAGTTAGTCGATAAGCAATATGTCTCGCGCGAACAATACGATCAAATCAAAGCCAATGCGGATGCCGCGGAAGCGGTGGTCGATGCGGACAGAGCCGTTGTCGATAACGCCAAAGTACAGCTTAGCTACTGCTACATTTATTCACCCGTCACTGGTCGCATCGGCAGCCTGTTGATCAATGAAGGAAACTTGATTCGGCTCAATGACGGCGCGCCGCTGGTAGTCATCAACCAAATCAATCCTATCAATGTCACGTTCGCTGTGCCCGAACAGAATTTGGCCGATCTCAAAAGGCATATGGCTGGCGGTAAATTAAAGGCGGAGGCGAGATTCCAATCGGATGAAGGCCGGCCGGAACAGGGCGTATTGGCATTTGTCGATAATGCCGTTGATCGGTCCACAGGCACCGTTAAGCTGAAGGCCGAGTTCATGAATCAGGAAAGACGGCTTTGGCCCGGTCAATTCGTTAACGTAGCGCTGACGTTGGAGACGCAAGGGGATGCGGTAGTCATTCCCGCCGAGGCGGTCCAAGTCGGTCAGGACGGCCAGTATGTTTTCGTGGTCAAAGAAGACAAACGGGTCGAGGTTAGACCGGTGACGATGGGCAGCTCGAGCGAAGGTCTAGCGATCATCGCTAAAGGCCTGGCCGTCGGTGAACAAGTCGTGCGTGAAGGGCAGTTTTTGCTGGGCCCGGAATCGCGCGTGGACATCAAGGACCAGAGCGGCGCGGCAGAGAAAACCACGGCGGAGACGAAGAAGGGTGGCGCCAACCGAGGCAAGAGAGACAAAGCTAAGGCGGAAGAAAAAAGAGGAGCATCATGAACATCTCCGCAATATTCATACGCCGTCCGGTAACCACCACGCTGATCATGATTGGCATTCTGATCTTCGGCACTTTGGGTTACAGGTCGCTGCCGGTAAGCGATCTTCCGACGGTGGATTTTCCGACCATTACGGTCAACGCCAATCTGCCCGGGGCAAGCGCCGAAACCATGGCATCGGGGGTGGCAACGCCGCTGGAAAAAAACTTCTCGACCATTGCCGGCCTCGATTCCATGAGTTCGACCAGCAGTTTGGGCCGGACGCAAATAACTCTGCAGTTTAGTTTGAGCCGCAACGTCGATGCCGCGGCTCAAGACGTGCAGGCGATGATCGCCCGTTCGGCGCGCGACCTGCCGCCCAATATGCCGACTCCGCCATCTTACCGGAAGGTCAATCCGGCGAACAATTCCATTTTGCTATTGGCGTTGACCTCGCCGACACTGCCTTTGTCGACCGTCGATGAATTTGCCCAGACGATTTTAGCGCAGCGGATCTCGATGGTGAGCGGCGTTGCCCAGGTCGATGTCATCGGCTCGCAAAAATACGCGGTGCGGATCCAGCTCGATCCCAATCAGCTGGCCGCCCGCCAGGTTGGCATCGACGATGTGGTCGCCGCCGTGCTGCGCGGTAACGTCGACCTGCCGGTGGGAACGTTGAATGCCCCCACCCGTGCCTACACCTTAGTTTCAGACGCGCAGCTGACGAATGCGCAAGCTTATCGGCCGATGGTCGTCACCTATCGCAACGGCGCGGCGGTGCGCATTCAAGACGTCGGCACGGCGATCGATAGCGTGGAGAACAGCAGAGTCGGCAGCTGGTTCAACGATAAAAGGGCCGTCATCCTCGGAATACAGCGGCAACCGGGCGCCAACGTTGTCGAAGTCGTCGATGCCGTCAAGGATATTCTCCCGGCTTTGCGCGCGCAAATTCCGCAGTCGATCAAATTGGAGGTCTTTTTTGACCGCACCGTTTCGATTCGCGAATCGGTGCACGACGTGCAATTGACAATGATCGGCACGATCTTTCTGGTCATCCTCGTCATCTTCTTGTTTCTACGCAACGTGTCCGCCACGATTATTCCCAGCTTGGCCCTGCCGATGTCGATCATCGGCACGTTTGCCGTAATGTATCTGCTCGATTACAGCCTGGACAACCTGTCGCTGATGGCGCTGACCCTGGCCGTTGGTTTCGTCGTGGACGACGCCATCGTCGTTCTCGAAAACATCGTCCGCCATATGGAGTTGGGAGAGCCACCCTACGAAGCTGCGGTCAAAGGCGCCCAGGAAATCGGCTTTACGATCGTCACGATGACGATATCGCTGGTGAGCGTTTTCATCCCGGTGCTGTTTATGAGCGGCATGCTCGGACGAATCCTGCGGGAATTTTCCGTCACTATCTGCGTCGCGATTCTGGTTTCGGGGTTCATCTCGTTAAGTTTAACTCCCATGCTCGCCAGCCGTTACCTCCGTCCTGCGCATAATCAGAAGCATGGTTGGTTGTATCATCTGCTCGGCCGCGGCTTGGACCTGATGAATAATGGCTATGGAAGTTCACTCGGCTGGGTGATGCGCCACCACGTCACGACTATGGTGGTCTCGCTGCTGGTATTGGTTGCGACCGTCTATATGTTTGGCTTGGTGCCCAAGGGATTTATTCCGAGCGAAGATACCGGTCAACTGCTGATCAACACCGAGGCGGCGCAAGGCGTTTCCTATGAACAAATGGTCGGGTACCAGCAGCAGCTGGCCGCCATCGTCGCCAAGGATCCCAATGTCGAGTCATTTTTCTCCAGCGTCGGCGTTGGCGGTGTGGGACTCACCGGCAATACCGGCCGTATTTTTATGAAACTCAAGGCGCGCTCAGAGCGGCCGGTGGTCTGCTCCGAGAGGGCATGGGGTAAATCCTGCCAGCCACTCAATGCCGATCAGCTGATTCGAGAATTGCGACCCAAGCTGGCGCGTGTGCCGGGAATTCGCGTTTCATTGCAGAACCCGCCGGTGATCCGTGTCGGCGGACGACTCAGCCGCAGTCTTTACCAGTTTACCCTGCAGAGTCCGGACGCAGCGGAACTTTACCGCAACGCCGCGTTATTCGAAGAAAAAATCAAAGCGTTGCCGGATTTTCAAGATGTCGGCAGCGATTTACAGCTGAAGAATCCGCAGTTGCAGGTCGTGATTGACCGCGACAAAATGGCGACCATGGGGATTACGGCGCAAGGAATTTCACCAAGGCAGGTCGAAGAGGCTTTCTGGAACGCTTATGCGACGCGGCAAGTCTCGACGATCAATACGCCCAACAACCAATACCAGGTGATTTTGGAGCTGGATCCGAAATTTCAAAACGACCCATCGGCGCTATCGATGCTCTATATACGCTCGACAACCGGCCAAGCCGCGACGGCGCAACCGATGGTTCCTTTAGGTTCTCTGGCTACCCTCAAGTATACTGTGGGACCGCTTACGGTTAATCACTCCGGCCAGCTCCCTTCGGTGACTATCTCTTTTAACTTGCGCGAGGGGGTCGCCTTGGGAGACGGAGTGGCGACCATCAACAAGCTTGCGCGTGAAAATCTGCCGGGTACGATCAGCACCACTTTTCAAGGCACGGCTCAGGAATTTCAATCGTCCCTCAAGAGCTTATGGGTTCTCTTAGCGCTCGCGGTGTTCGTCGTTTACTTGGTCTTGGGGATTCTCTATGAGAGCTTTATCCATCCGCTAACGATACTTTCCGGCCTACCCTCCGCCGGTCTCGGCGCTTTGATCGCACTTTATCTTTTTAATATGGACCTGAGTATTTATGCCTTCGTCGGCTTGATCATGTTGATCGGCATCGTCAAGAAAAACGCCATCATGATGATCGACTTTGCCCTCGACGCCCAGCGCAACGACGGTAAAGCGCCGGCCCAGGCGATTTACGAAGGGGCCTTGGTGCGTTTTCGGCCGATCATGATGACCACCATGGCGGCGATCGTCGGCGCCGTGCCCATTGCGGTCGGTTGGGGCGCCGGCGCCGAAGCGCGCCAGCCACTCGGTATCGCGGTGGTCGGCGGCTTGGTCATTTCGCAAATCCTAACGCTCTACATCACTCCGGTGGTCTATCTTTACATGGAGAAACTCCTGACGCTCGCAACCGGCCTGCCGGCGCGCTTGCGCGGCAAATCCAGCGTTGTGCCAGCGGCTGGCATGACGGCGAATCTCGGCGTCGACAACCCCACCACGCATAAAGTTTCGTAGGCGCTCGCCGGACCAAAGCAATGAACGTCACAGGCCATCGTCTGGCAACAGACGGTGGCCTTTTGGCGTATGCTGTAGCCGTGAACCTTCGTCCAAAGCCAAGTTTATTTCGCTGCCAGATCGCCAACCCGCCGCCGTCGGGTTTAGCGGGCGAGCACCGATGAAACCGCCACGTTGGCCGGTTATCGCTGTCTCTGGCTCTCTGGCGCTGCTTGCTCTTGGTTTATTCCGCTTCGGGCTGATTCCTTGGCAGCGGTTTACCGATGCCAAGGAAATTGTCGTTGCCGTTGCCGAGGTCAAGCCAGAGTCGCGGCCGGTGGTCCTACGCATGAGCGGTGAGCTTCAGCCGAGCGCCGAAGTCGATGTGGTATCGCGGCTTGCCGGCAGGTTGACCGAGGTTAGATTCAAAACCGGCGAAACTGTCACCGCCGGCGCGGTGGTGGCGTCAGTGTCTTCTGGTGAGATCGTTGAGCGCACCCGCCTAGTTGAATCCGGACTCATCGCCACCAGAAAGCAGTTCCAGGAAAGGCAACAGGAGGCCGCGGAAGCGGACAAACAGCTGTCGCGCCACCAGGAGCTTTATCGTCGAGACTTGATTGCCCGGCGCGACGTCGAACAGGCTGAGATTCAAGCCGCTACGGCGACAGCGCAGCTTGAGTTGGCGCGTGCCCAAATTGCCCAAGAGGAAGCGATGTTGCTCCAGGCGCGCAAACTGCAACAACTGGCGCATATCGTCGCGCCGGTGAGCGGTTTGGTCGTGGGTGCATTATCGCCGGGCGCCCCGGTCACTGCGGCGCGCGCGATTCTTGCCATCGCGCAGATCGATAGGTTGAAGCTGGTTGGCGCAGCGCCGGCGAGATTCAAAGATCTCATTGGTGACGGCATAACCGCGCAAGTTTCCCCCCGGGAATTGCCCGCCGGGGCGCGCGCGGGGAAAGTGGTGCGCCTAGAAGGCAGCGCCGCCGCCGAGGAGATTCAGCTAGAAATCAGCGTCGACAATCGCGATCGCGCCCTGCCCATCGGTACCGTCGTCGATGTTGCTCTAACTCTGGCGCATCAAGAGCTGGTATTGTCGATTCCCCGGTCGGCGCTGCAATCGCTGGCCGACCAGTATTTTGTCTATTTAATAATCGACGGTCGTGCCGCGCGGCGCGCGGTGCAACTCGCCGACGAGAGCGCCGACCCAGTGGCGATTCGCGACGGCTTGAATGCCGGCGATAGAGTGATTGCCGAGCGGCTTAGCGAAATCACAGAAGGTGTGCGCGTGCGCCCGGCGCCAACGGCGAAATGACCGTCAGAGTCGATGGCGCCGGGGAGTTACGATGGGATTGGGTTCGTCGCGGATGGTTACCAGTTGAACGGATTGAGAATCTTGCTGGCCTTCTCGAGATCCTGCTGAATCTGTCCGAATGCGCTCGGTGGCGTATCGTCTTGCCCAGCCCCAGGGGTTCTCGCAGTGGCTGGCTTTTGGCCCGGCACTTGGGCTTGCGCCTGTACCGGTCCCTTCACCAGCAATCTGGAGGCGTTTTCTTGCTTGGGCTCGCTAGCCGGAGACGGAGCACCGCTTGGCACCGGTTCAGCGCTGGCGCTCGGTTGGGTTTCGCTCGGACTCAAATACAACGGCCCTTTTTCCAGGACGAGCTTGGGTTCCAATTCGACGGTCGGCGGTTGTGGTTTGGCAACCGTGGCTTCCTTCACCTGCGCCGGGGATGGCGCAGCTTCAAACTTTGCCGGTTCGACCCCTCTAGCGCGTAACTTCTGATCGATGCTGCTCAAAACGTCATTAACTGGAGCGCTTTGGGGTTTCTGATTTGCCGTGGCGGCTTGAGCCACCGCGGCTTGCACAATTGCGCTGTCGTTGAATGCTGCGGCCGCTGCCGGTGCATTTGGCATTTGGTTGGGATTTGTCCCGCTCTTTTGCAGATTGACGTCGATGGAACCCAAGAGCGCGCGGGTATCGGTTGGCGGCGCCGGCGCAGCATCCGGTTTGGGTAGATCCGCGGCTGGAGCTTTCAGCGTCGCCTGGCGCGACTGGCTGTCGATGCCCCTTTGTTGCAACGACTGATCGACACCAGCGACAAGACCGCTGGCTTTGGGCTCGTTGCTCTTGGCGGCTGCTTCGGTTTTCTTTACCATTAGATCCAAGGCCGACTGGGGCTTAGGTTCGCTTGAATTCGAGCTTGACGAAGACGAAAAAGGGTTGATTTTCTCGGTGACGCGGCGGAAAAATCCTTTTTCCGCGCCGGGCTCCTCGTAAACGACTTCGTTCTTGGCCACCAGGTTGAGATCCTTGAGCTTGGCCAGCGCCGGGTCTTCCTTCACTTCAGGAGCGGGAGCGGCGCCGGGGCGGCGGTCGCGCATCAACAAAATATCCAGTGGATCGCCTTTTTCTTTCTCGACCAGGGCTAGTTGGGTGCGCGCATCGGCGGCGTACTTACTTTGCGGATAGCGCTGGATCAGCGCTTCATAGGCCAGCGTCGCGCGCGGGCTATTTTTCTCCTGGCGATAGCATTCACCCAAGAAGTACAGGCTCTTGACCGCCGTCGGCGTGTCTCGGTACTTGCGCACGATCTCCTCGAAGCGGTCGCGCGCGGCGGCAAATTTTTGCTGTTTGAAATAAAATTCGGCGGCGCTGAATTCATGCTCGGCCAGGTACTCGACGGTCTGCGCGAGTTTGGTCTTGGCGATGGCCGCTTGCGGCGACTTCGGATATTTGGTGATCACCGCTTCAAAATATCCCTTAGCGAGTTCAGTATTTTTCTGTTCGCGGTCGACGGCGGTGAACTGGTCGAAGTGGGCTTGGCCGAGGCGCAACGTGATGAAGGGAAGATGCTCGCTGGTCGGATGCAGCTCCTGGAACTCCTTAAACAGATTGATCGCCTCGGGAAACTGTTCATTGAGATAGTGAGCGTCGGCAACCATCAGTTCGGCCTGGGTGACCAGCGGGCTGAACGGATGATCGGTCTTGATTTTCGTGAAACTATCGATGGCGCGCACATATTTCTTGTCGTTGAAATTGCGCGTGCCCTCGTCGAAGAGCGCTTCCGCCGTGGGGTCGGCCTTCGCCGCCGAACCGGACCATGGCAGAGACGGCAATGAAACCGACGAGCATGCGGGCAACATCACGCATAGCACTAAAATTAGTGTAATGGTTATCTTCGGCATAGATTCAGCCCCGATATTTCGTGAGATTCTTTTTAGCATACATGCACGAGTATCTGAGTCAAGCTTATTCTCGGTGCCGCTGTCGACTGCCATGAGTGGAATGGCAGTCAGGTGTGGGTTAGTTTTTCGGCAATACGTGTAATCCAACCTGCACTTGATTAGAGCGCAAGACGAAGGGCCATACCGGCGGAAACACCAGGTAAGCAGTGGTCTCAAGGAAGGAATAAATCCAATCGCCGGGAGGCCCCTTATCGTCGTGGATGGTGACTTGATAATCGCCGGGAGCTAGCTCCGGGATCTTGAAATGGAGAATTTTATCTTCGATCCAAATGAGTTCTTCCCCAGGAACGTCTCGCCGAGTCGGATCGCTGGCTTGAAGCCTGAGCTGCGGCCAGTCCATCATCACGTTGCCGATCTCGACGCGCGGCCAACCGACTAAATATTCGAACGACAAGCTAACGGTGTCGCCGGGGAACCCCTTGAGCGGCTGCATTTCAACTATCCGCGGCGCGCAGGACGCGGATAAAAAACACAATCCCATCGCCAGCCATCGCGCTGCTAAGAAATTTTTGTGGTTATTGCTAATCATGAGATTTTTAACGGTTCACCATTTAATTCGTTAAGTCGCATAAAAATAAACAAATTCCAAGCTCTATACCGCACGTGCAGCCATGGGAAAATGCGTCAAAAGGCGGCTCGTTTGAGCCTCTTCATCGCTAGAATGGCTTTAAAATAAAGCCTTTCACCAAGATTATAGTACTTAGGTATTAGTATTTTTGGAATTAACCGCGAGCTCAAGAGGAAAATCAGGCCAACGTCCTATTGTCGGATAAGGGATAATTCGAGTAAAACCTTTGAGAACAGTCGCAATTTCCAGGTCATTTCCTGGCAATTTCGCTTTCAAACGAAGTAACGGTAGCTATTTTAAGGGAGGCAAAAGGAGGCAATGGGTATTATGAAGAAGAAGAGTATGTGGTTAGCGAGTTTGCTAGCTGCGTTCCTTCTAGCGGCGGGAACGGTTCAAGCGCAGAGTGTGAGTGACAAGATCAGCGCGCTCGAGCAGGAACTCCAGCAGCTAAAAGAATCGCAGATCGAGTTGAAGAAAGAGGCGACCGCGGCAGCGGCGGCGATGCCCTCGTTTTCGTATCGTCCCGGCAACGGCATGATGATCGAAGCGGCCGACAAGTCGTGGTCGTTCCGTCATTCGTTCGAAGCGCATATGCGCTACAATTTCGAGCAAGGGCGCGACCAGGTCGGCCGCAGCATGGGCGAGTTGGAAGGGCGGCGCTTCCGGCCGGAGTTTTATCTGTGCGTCAACAACTGCCTATGGCAGATCGACTGGCGCCTGGACTTGGACGGCTTCGGCGGCAACACGCCGTTGCAGCGCGGCGTAATCTATTTCAATGCCGACCAGCTCAATCCCTGGCTGCCCAGTGTGCAGTTCGGCATGGACACGACCAACTCGGGTCCGGTCAGCTTGGCGCGCCAGGGCTCGGGCGCCACGGGCGCGCAGGCCGAGTACGACATGTTGACCCAGGCTTTGGGCTTCAACACCGGCAGCGCCAGCTCCGGCATCACCCTTACCTGGGATGACCGATCGTTGTCGAGCATCGGCATCCCCGGCCGCATCGGCCGCTTCCAAGTCGGCATGAACTCCTACGGCGAAGGCGGCGACGGCACGCAGCTCAACACCGACCGCAAAGACTTCCACTCCTACCTCAACATTTCGCCGTTCTCGCAGGTCAAGAACAAATGGATCAGTGGTTTAACCCTCGAGTATGGCGCGTGGTTCTGTAACTCGGACAACCGCGCAGTGGCGAACGGTTGCAACCAGTACCGCATCCAGACCAACGCCCGTGGCGGCCGGCAGACGCTGTTTAGCACCGGCGCCAACTCGGTGGGTGACGGCCTGACGATCCAACAGGGTCCCGGTTTGGTGTGGAACGTCGGCCCGTATACCTTACGGTCGATGTACGCCTGGCAACGATCCGAGGATCGGGGCACCGGCATCGGCAACGCAGCCAATGGCCAAGGCCAAAAGAAAGCCAATGTATTCCTGATCGGTCACGATATGTATCTGTGGAGTCCCAAGGGCTGGTTGACCGGGTCGTCGACGACGCCTGGCTCGATCTTGTTCGGCTACCACTTTGAGCGCACCGACTTGTCGGTGGGTTGTAATGGCAGCACGGGCATAACCTGCCCGGCGACGCTCAACAGCGGCGACTTTCACCGCAGCGCGATCAGGCTCAACGAGTGGGATCTGTGGTACTTCATCGCGCCGCGCATGAGCGTGGGTATCAACATCCTGTGGACCGAAGCATCCAACCTGCAAAATGCGCGTAACCAACCGGCGCATAATCTTGACGTGTGTCCGAATGCTCCTGCCAACTGCCGCAACGGCAAGGGCGGCGACTGGATGGAGTGGTTCTTGAACTGGCGCTACACGTTCTAAGCGCATAGCTTACAGACGTTTCAAGCAAAAGGGGGAGTCAGCAATGACTCCCCCTTTTTATTGTCGGCCAGGCATGCAAAAGCAGTGGGTTTGGCTGCTACGGGTTATCGTCAGAATCTCTGAATGATGTAAGGCTAAGGCTGGGTGTTGGCGTGGACCTGTCATTGAGTTGCCACTTGGATATGCTAAATAACCGATAGCGCGATTTTTACAGTCGCATTTTGTCAAGTCAGAAGGTTTCAGCCATCGATTTAGGGAGTCTGGTTATGATTGGACGGCAATTTTATCGGCGTTGGCTCGCGGCCGCCAGCGCGCTGATCATGATAGTCATCATGAATCTAGCTTGCAGCCACAGTATTCCACGCTTTGGCATGGGTGGGCGATACGAAGAGGGGCGCGAGCAATTCCTTCGCGGCCGCGCCGGCGACATGGATACTGCGGTGGTCGCCTTGGAAAACGTCGTAAGCCAAGATCCGACCTATAAAGACAGCCTGACCTATCTGGGCCGGGCGTACTATCGCAAAGCGCGGTTTCAAGATGCCCACGCCATATTGCAGCGCGCCCTGGTGGTGAACAAGGACGATGAGATCGCCTGGATCGCGTTCGGAGTTACTCAACTTCGCTTGGGCGAAAATGATAAAGGCGTGGAAACTCTCAAGGGTGGAATCACCTTGGCCAACAAGGTGATGGTGGACGGCTACAAGAACTATGTTTACTGGGATACCCGCGGTCTGATCCGCGCGGCGCTCCGGCGGTCTGCGTTCCTGTTGACGAAAGGGGCCGAGGAGAAAAGCAATATTATCGAAGCTACCGATCGGTTATTGGCGATTGTCGACGAAGAAGACAACTTTCAAAGAAACACCAGACAGCAAAACCTGCGGCCCTTCTACGGTCAATAAACCATAGCTGAACTCTGGGGTAGCGGCGAATCGTTCCACGGCCAAATCGGCAATCGCAATTGCCGATTTGGCCGTGGGTGCCGCTCGCTAAAGTATTAAGGTTGGCTGCTGCCTGAGCCGCCGTCGTTTTGGCGCGAGAGCTCGCGGGTTTCGTCTTGACGGGCGCGATCGACCTCGTCTTCCATCTGTTTGCCGATCGCTTCAGCCGAAACGATTAACCGTTCGACATCGAATTCCCGGCGAGAAATCATCGCCAAGTCGCTCTGAATCGCCGATCGGATGGCGCGTGCCGGGTCCCAGAAGCGACCGAACGAGAAGCGATGGGCTTCGGTAACATACTCCAAGAAGCCGTTAATCCCCTTCATGCCGTTCTCAATCTCGCTCACGCCGCGCTGGCGCTCTCCTGTGCGGGTAAGTGTTAGGCCTAAATAGAGGCGGGCTAGATCTTCGTCGCGGTTGGCGGCGATCGCGCGCTCGAGCGTCTTCTGCGCTTGCGGCAGCTGGCCGACGAAATATTCGGCGCGGCCGAGATAACTCAAAACGCCTTGCCGGTACGCGGTGCCGTAACGATACCCAGGGTCTTTCTCAGCTACGCTCTGGAAGTAGGACAGCGCGACTTCGCTTTTGCCGGTTATGAGCGCGTTACGGCCAGCTTGGAAATCAGTGCCAATCTGAAGGCTGGCGCAGCCGCCAATGAGGGCCACCATAAGAAACAATCCAAGCGAGTATCTAGTTTTCATCAGACCCCTCCCTATGATGATTTTACGCTTGAGCATACGCCGACGGATTATCGAATTCAATGTGTGAAATTCGACCATCGCTGAGCGCTCGTGATTCGAAATTACAACATTTCGTGTGCGGGCTGGTTCTCTCCAGGGGTTTGCTACCTACGCCACGCGGTGATCCACACCGTGAGCGCGATCAGGCTCACCAGCACCGCGTAGATTTTCCGTAGGACCCCGATGGTTATTTCTCGATGCACTCTTGCACCGGCGAGCGCGCTTAGCGCGGCTGCCGTGACGACGACGCTTGCAGCCAGCAGCGGCACTTGCTTGGTTGCCAATTTGCCGATGAATCCCAAGGTGCCATTCATCAAGCCGATTACCAGTGTGCTGCCGATAGCGACTCGGGTGGGAACCTTGAAGGCGTATATGAGCAACGGCACGAAAGCAAAATTACCCGCTCCAAGAAAGCCGATCACGACCCCTGCCGAGATGGAGGCAGCGGCTAGTGGGAGCTTGGCGACTGGGAGATATTGCGCCGATGCTTCGTTGCCGCTGCGGTGAGGCATTGGCAGAGACATCGCCAGCCCGGCAGTTGTGGTCATCAATCCGAAAAGAACCAGCAGAAATCCTTCGGATACCCATTTAGACGCCACGGCGCCGAGCAAGGCACCGGCCGCGGATGCGACTCCAGCTGTGATGGTGATGCCACTCTCAACTTGCCCCCTGCGCAAATGCGCCCAGCCTCCGAACAGAGCGGAAAAGAACACTTGGCTACTGACGACTGCCGCAACCGTTTTGGCATCGAGCGGCGTCAAACCGAAAAGCGGCGGTACGTAATAGAGCAGCGGAAACATCACGACGCCGCCGCCGACACCGAGCAGCCCAGCGGCAAAGCCACCCAAGGCGCCCAACGACGCCAGGAGTGCGATCAGCGAGAAACTCATGCACCGATCCCGTTTTTCGAGATCAGCAGAATATCGGCGAGGGTGAAAAGAAAATAGCCTAGGCTGACATAGGCATTGAGGTCGAAGAAAGCTTTATCAATGCGCGATAGATCGGTAGGTGTGACGATGCGATGCTCCCAGACTAAAACTGCGGTGACCGCCAGAAACCCGAGCCAGTAAAAAGCCCCCATCGCAGCCGCGCTGCCGACGAGGGCGAGAAACAAAACCGTGCCGCAATGAAAGGCGCTCGACAATCTTAGCGCGCCGGCGACGCCGAATCGCACTGGGATCGAATGGAGGCCGATCTTGCCGTCAAACTCCCGGTCTTGCAGCGAGTAGATGATGTCGAAGCCGGCGAGCCAAAAGACCACGGCGAGACCAAGATAAATCGGGATTTGCAGTTCGGCGATGTCGAACGGCGGGCGCGCGACGGCTAACCAAGCGCCTATCGGAGCGATAGCCAGGGCGAGGCCGAGAAACAGATGGGCCGCCCAAGTAAACCTCTTGGTGAGCGAGTAAAAGAACACAATCGCCAAAGCAACGGGGGATAGGACAAAACAAACCCAGTTGAGCTGATAGGCGGCGAAAATAAAGAGTGCCGAAGCCAGGGCTGTGAGCAGTACGGCTTCACCGACCTTCACTTTGCCCTGGGGTATCTCCCAGTTCTTCGTGCGCGGATTCAAGGCGTCGAACTTACGATCCGCCAGGCGGTTAAATCCCATCGCCGCGGTGCGCGCGCCGACCATGGCGACCAGTATCCAAAGCAAACTGCGTAGCGACACCGGATGTCGCGGCCAAGCCAGGGCGAGCGACGCCATGGCGAAGGGGAGCGCAAAGACGGTGTGAGAAAAGCGCACAAGGCTGCCGTAGGCGGCGATTTTAGTTTTTAGGTTTATAAATTTGGATTGGCGAACGGTATCGGCTTTCATAGTCCCAGTTTTTCCCAGATTGCGTCGATGTGTTTTTTGGTTTTCTCGTCCATGACGATGGCGTCGGGCCATTCCCGCTCGAAACCCTCGCTGCGCCACTTGCGCGTGGCATCGAGACCGAGCTTAGAGCCATAGCCGAGCACCGGCGCGGCATGATCGAGGACGTCGACCGGGCCGTCGGACGAAGATAGTGTCGCGTTTGGGTTCGATATTATTACCGACTACCCAGGTGACTTCGGCGAGATCATGCACATTGACGTCGTGATCGACGACGATCAGGGTCTTGGTGAACATCATCTGCCCCAAGCCCCATAGAGCGTGCATGACTTTGCGCCCGTGGGCCGGATATTCTTTCTTGATCGAGATGATCGCCAGGTTATGAAACACCCCATGCACGGGCAGGTTCATGTCGACGATCTCGGGCAGGGTGACGCGCAAGAGCGGCAGAAACAGTCGTTCAGTGGCTTTGCCAAGAAAGGCGTCTTCCATCGGCGGACGGCCGACGATGGTGGTTGGATAAATCGGATTTTTCCGCTGGGTGATGCAGGTCACGTGAAACACCGGATAATCATCGGCCAGCGAATAGAAACCCGTGTGATCGCCGAAGGGGCCTTCACGCCGCAGCGGCTCCGCTGGATCGACGTAGCCTTCGATGACGATGTCCGAGTTGGCCGGCACTTCGATGTCGACGGTTAGGCATTTAATTAACTCGACGCCTTTTTTGCGCAAGAAGCCAGTGAAGAGGATCTCATCGATCTGCGGCGGCAGCGGCGCGGTGGCGGCGTAGATCATCGCCGGATCGCCGCCGAGGCAGACCGCCAGCTCCAACTTACCCTTGTTTTCTTTCTGTTGCTGAAAATGTCTGGCGCCGACTTTGTGCAGATGCCAATGCATGCCGGTGGTGCGCTTGATCGAAGATCTGCATGCGATAGAGCCCGACATTTCTCGTGCCTTTCACGGCATCTTTGGAAAAAACCATCGGCAGAGTGATAAACGGCCCGGCGTCGCCGGGCCAGCAGGTCAGCACCGGCAGCAGGTTCAGATCAGGATCGCGATTGACGACTTCCTGGCAAGCCGCTTCTTTGACCATCTTCGGCGGGATACCCGCCAGTTTCACCAGTTCGCCGAGTAGCTGCAGTTTGTCTTTGAACGACTTTGGCGGGCGGGTTTGGATTAGCTTGGCGATCTCGGCGGCGATCTCCTCGATGTCCTTCACACCCAACGCCAACGCCATCCTCTTGGTCGAACCGAAGGCGTTGATCAACACCGGGATGTTTTTGCCGACGACGTTTTCAAAGAGCAACGCCGGCCCGGCGGATTTCATCACGCGATCGGCGATCTCGGTGATTTCCAACTCGGCCTTGACCGGGATGGGATATCCGCTTCAACTCGCCCTCACGCTCCAAAACTTGAAGGAAATCTTGCAGGCTGTTATATGCCATAGTTGAACTCGAATTCTCAATGAAACGCAATAATCCGCTAAAAAGCAAGCCGATTGCACGATGTCCATGATCAGGTCAACTAGGCGAGTCACGCAGTCCGCCGGCAAAAAACGATTGGGCCATGGGTCAGCGATCAGATCGATTGGCTGACAGGACGCGGGCCCAACGCCGTCGCGAACCGAGTGCGCGCGGCTGATAGCTTCGCGCCCAAGACAACCGCCCTGTGGTTCAGTACGATCTTTGCGATCGCGCTGCTACTGCGATTTGTTCACCTTTGGCAGATCGAGGCGATGCCGCTGTTCGACAACCTCGCCGGCGACGGCCGGACTTACGACGAGTGGGCGCAGCGAATCGCCGCGGGTGACTGGCTTGGCAGCGGGGTATTTTACCAAGCGCCGTTATATCCCTATTTTCTCGCCGTCTGGCAATTTGTTTTTGGCCACAACCTCTGGCTGATTCGTTTCTTGCAGATCCTCCTCGGGGCGTTGTCTTGCGCCTTGCTATTTCTTGTCGGTGATAAATTGTTTTCTCGTTCGGCGGGCATCGCCGCTGGCTTGGTGCTGGCTATTTATGCGCCGGCGATATTTTTCGACGCGTTGATTGAAAAAAGTATTCTTGACTTGACGTTGCTCTGTCTGATGCTCTACCTCCTGGTGGATGTTGGTCGAACCCACTACCTGATGAAATGGCTCGGCGTGGGTTCGCTGCTGGGACTTCTGGGCCTGTCGCGCGAGAATGCCCTGATCTTGGCTCCGCTTGTCGCGATATGGATATTTGTTGAGCTTCCTCGCGAACCGCCGGCGGTCCGCGCGCGCTGGCTGGGCTGCTTCCTGGCTGGTTTGTTATTCGTCCTGGTCCCCGTCGGAATCCGCAACTTGATCGTTGGCGGCGAGTTCAAGCTCACCACCTCGCAGCTGGGGCCGAACTTCTTTATCGGCAATAATCCGGTTGCCGACGGAACCTACGGATCGGTTAGGCAACTCATCAAAGAGGTTCAGCTGGAAGGTCCGGACGCTAAGCGCCTGGCTGAAAGAGCGACCGGCCACTCACTGACGCCCGGCGAGGTTTCCAGTTACTGGTTGCGCCAGTCGATCGCTTTTATCGAAGCGCAACCGGGTCGATGGCTGAGTCTCTTGGGGCGGAAGTGGTTGTTGGTTTGGCATGCGCGCGAGATCGAGGACTCCGATGATTTTTACATCTACCGCCAGTTCTCGGCGCCGCTGGCACTTTTGGCGTGGCTCGCTCACTTCGGTGTACTTGCGCCGCTTGCCGCTGCCGGGATGTTTTTTACCTGGCGCGAGTGGCGCCGGCTGTGGCTCCTCCATGCGATGATCTTGGCGCTCGCCGGCAGTGTGGCGCTGTTTTATGTCTTTGGCCGATATCGTTATCCGCTGGTGCCGTTTTTAGCATTGTTTGCCGGGGTAGCGATTGTCGAGTTTGTCCGGCTATTGCGCCAAAAGAATTGGTCCCAAGCAATCACGGCGTCGATAGTTCTGGCAATCACAGCCGGGTTGGTAAACTGGCCCCTTGGCGGTCCATCCGGGCCAGGCGCCGCCGGCTATAATAACTTGGCCAATGCTTATGCGAAGCAGGGTAACGTCGATGACGCGATCGACGCCGCCTTGCGTGCCCTGGAGATTCAACCGGACTATGGAGTGGCCCACTATAACCTTGGCAATCTGTACATGCAGAAGGGCCGATCCGATCTGGCACGGCGCCATTTTGAAGACTCACTCCGGTTATTGCCCAACTATGCCGAAGCTCATAGCAACTATGGCCAACTTCTCGCCGAGGGCGGCGATCTCGCTACCGGCATGGAACATTTCCAAAAGGCGATCACGCTCGATCCGTCGGTGAGCCGGGCGCAGCTCAATCTTGGCGTCGCCTTGGCAAAAAACGGTCGGATGGATGAGGCGGTTGCCCCGCTGCAACAGGCGGCAGCGCTTAGTCCGGAGGCCGCCGAGCCGATTTACTATCTGGGCAGCGTCTACGCGGCGCAGAATCGTTACGCCGAGGCGGAGGCGGCGTTTACCCAAGCGCTGCAACGGCGCGCCGATTTTGCCCCGGCCCATCAGAGCTTGGCGCAGCTGCTAGCGCTTCAAGGGAAAAAAGCGCAGGCGATGCAGCACCATCAGGAAGCAGTTCGCTTGATGCAGCAAAGCGGCTCGAATTCGCCGGCTAGATAGTATCTCGATGTAACATGGCGCGGTTCCAAGTGGTAAGCGCTTGACGACATGCCGGGAGCTATTGGACGCGCAAGACCAATGACGACGGTGGGTCGATGAGTTTAATGAACGGAATCGGATCGTCGGCTAGTTTGACCGCTTCGATCTTTGCGGCAGGCTCGCTGTTAAGGCCGGCGACCCAATGATATTTAAGCACGATTTCACTGCCTTTCAGGTCGTGAAGCTCTAAACGATTGGCGCCGGCTTGCACTTTTCCGTCACCCTCCACAAACCAGCTCAGCGGCTGATTTACTTTCATTAGATGGATCGGTCCGATGCGCCGATCGACAGTCACGAGACCAGGTATCGACAGCAGCTTTTTAATCGAAGCCGGATGAAAAGCGACTACCGCGCCGATGTTGTACAGTCGCAAATAGTTACGCAGGTCATCGTCAGAAATGGTGCCAATGTCGCGCTTAAAAAGCTGGCCCGAATGAAACTCGGCGAAATGGTGGCGATCATTGTAGATATTGATCGGGCCGCCGATCAACTGCCGGTCGCTCAAGTGCGGCAGAAAAGATGACAGATAGATGCCGTCGTAGACAAAGCCGGTTTCATCGCCGGATTCTTCGAACAGCACTCGGGCGTCGCGCGGCGTTTCACGGCCAACCCAGTCGACAATCGCCGTGATTTCCGGAACCATGCGGGTACGCAGTTGCAGCTTGCCCATCGACTCTGTCTGAACAAGATTGATCGCGAAGGCCAAGCCGCCCAGCGCGAACGTTGCCGGAACGAGATGAAAGCGCCACGCTTTCTGACCGGTAAGCCATTGGTTGAGGCAATACGCCGCGCCAATCACCAGGAAAAGATCGAACGGGACCTTGAAACGCAACGGCTGCCAAGCCGCCAGACCAGGAATGAAGGCGCCGAAGTAGGTTAATACGAACAGGCTCAACAGCCCCGCAGTGAGCGCAATGCCGACAGGGCGGTTGCCTTTCTTGATTAACTCAATGGTTCCAAGCACGCCCAAAATCAACAGCATGAGGCGAAAGCCTTTTTCGACAAACGATGGACGAAACGTCCAATACCCCTTGGCGCCGAGATAGTCGATCAAGAACGTCAACGGATCGCTGCTGGCAAACAGCGGCAGCTGCGCGACGATGGCTGAAGAAACGTCGTCGTGACGGTGATTGAACGCGGTTATGAGCCATGGGAAGTTTACCAGGGCGCAAAGCGCCAGCGCTGCAACCAGCCAAAAAAATAACATTGCTGTCATTCGTCTTGGCTGGACGATCAATAGCGCGATCATCGACGGCGCGAAAATAACCAGCGACTGGACATGCAATGGGAGAATCACTGCCGCGAACAAGAGCCAGCCAACATGGAGTAGCCCCGGTTTCGGCGACTCCATGACCAAGCGGTAGAACAAGGACACTCCCCAGACGCTGAAATAGGCTGCCACGGGAAAGCCGATCATGCCGTAGAAAAACATTTCCCGCGGCAAGGAGTTCCACCAATAGAGGGCGCCCAACGAGGCAGAGCCGAGGGCGATCATGTCCCTTGACTCGTGGTTATAGAAAAAATTACGCCCGGCAAAATAGCTCAGCCCTGGTACGCTGGCCATGGCCAGGAATGCGGTGATCTTGAACCCTTGGGCCGGCGCTAATCCGATGGTCGCGAGTCCCAGCGAAGCGAATTCGAAAAATTTGACGCTCAAATCTTGGATCGTGTTCGATGGATAGCCGGCCATGAAGTAGGGGTTGTAGCCCGACAAACCAGCGCTATCGCGCCAGAAAGCTTCCAGTGATTTCAGATGATGGAAGTGCAGCCCCCAGTCCTGGTCGATCAGCGGCTGGTTGCCAAATAGCGCGTAGATTGTTTCAAAGCTCAGCGCGAGGGCAAAGGCATGGAGTATAAACACTACACCGGCCCATCTGGGGAAATGGTAATTGTGTTCGGCCGTCGAGCCGCGATGCAAACGTGAGCGCGTCGCTGCCGGTCGGTCGTTGGTTGGTTTTTTTCTTTGATGCCGGCTTTTTGCCAAGGTGCACCAGCGCTTTGGGATGGGATCGACCAGCTAATCGTTGAGTATCGGTGGGTACTCGCGCTTTTGGACCGTGGGGTCCGAATAATAATCGATTTGGAGTTTACGCCAGGTGTTTAGACGGGTTGCCAGTTCCTTCACAATCACTGGCTCGGTGGTGGCTACATCCTGTTTCTCGCCAGGATCCGTTTCAAGGTTGAAGAGCCGATGTACTCGCAGTCTTTCATCAAAGATGAGTTTGAAGCCTGCGCGCACGATACCGTATTGATAGGCATCCGGTGTTTGGGCAACCATGTACGCGGCTCGGCTGGGGTTCTCCGGCGTGGCGAAGAGATCGATTCCTTGGAAGCTTGGATGATTGGGCAGGCCAAGCAGTCCAGTGATCGACGGCGCGATATCGACATGCTGGGCGAGGCGATTCTCACGCCCAGCTTTGAGTCCGGGCGCACGGACGATCAAGGGAACGCGCATGACTTCGTCGAAGATTGCACTCGCATGAGAGGCAAACCCATGTTCATAAAAAGCCTGGCCGTGGTCGCCGGTGATAATCACCAGGGTGTTGTCCCACTTGTTCTTGAGTTTGAGATGTTGAATAAAACGCTGAATCTGAGAATCAACGTACGCCAGGCTATCCGCATACACATCTTTGACGATCTCTACCTTGTCCTTCGGGAAGTGGGCGAAGCGAATCGTGAAGTCGAGTTTCGCTGGTCCGAATCGTCGCGGAAAGTCCGGCGGGATGGGGTAAGGGAGATGGCTGTTCTGAAAATTCAGTGCCACAAAGAAGGGTTCGTTACCAAGGCCATCAAGCCATTCAAGGGCTTCATCGACGGTCGTGCGGTCATCGAGGCTCCCGGCATGATTGGAGTCTCGAGCCCACGTGGCGAATCCGGCGTCTCCTGGCATGAGATAGGTGGGCTTCTTTGAATTGGCGGCATGAATAAATCGATCGAGGTTTCCAGTTTCTAAATAATTGTTCATGCCGCTCCAATTTTCATTCGATGAAGAGAAGATCGCGGTGCGATAACCGAGTGCCTTAAGCAAGTCGTAGATCAAGACTCGTGGATAAGTCGGATTTTTCGGGTAGCTATACATGGTTGCCGAGCGTAACGGATAATGCGACGACAGCGGCACGATCGTAGCGTAATTGGTGTGGCTGGACTGGGTGTAGCTGTTCAGGAAGACCCGCGCCTCGCTGGCGAGCTGGTCTAGAGCCGGCATGACCTCTCGACCACCGCCATAAGCGCGCAATTGATCGGCGCGAAGCGATTCGACGGTCAGCAGCACGACATTCCATTGGTGGTGGGGTTTTTGCCGAGCCATAGCGGTGTATCGATCGACCGGCATGAGCGGCCGTTGCGATATCCGAAAACTCTTGTCGATGGGCAGTCCCGTTACCGAATCACTTGTCGGTTTGACAAATTCGGCGAACGCAAAAGACCACGGGCCGGAGATATTTTCGCGGATTCTAGTATAGACGATCCCAGCCTTTGTGGATTTGCGATCGCCGCCTTGGCTGTACACGAAGCCGAGCAGCGCGCCGATGGCAAAAACAACTATCGCTCGGTTGCCGCTTCGCAATAACTGGAGCTGAACCGTTGACGAATGCGCCGCGACCCAGCTGCGGAATCGCCACGGTGAGGACAAACGCGCCGACCCCGGCGACCGCGACTATGGCACAGGCTATATCGAAGTCGACCCAATGGAAAACCTGCAGCGGATGGGGCGCTAAAAAGATGAACACTTGTTTGCCGATAAAGCTGCCGGTTTGCCAGAATAGACTCCAGCTTGCGCCATAGACTATGAGGCCTAGCCAAACTAGCGATGTGCCCAGGAAGCGGATGATCCAAATTGTCCGAGGCCCAGGGGAGAAATATCTTTGAATAGCGATGCCCCCGGTTGCCAGCGCGGCGCCGATGACAAAAGTCACGATTGTAAGTAGCGTGACCGACTCGCTGAAAAGAAGAAGGAGAGCGCCAAGAGGCAATTCGCGACTATGAAACGCGCTACGCGAAATCAATACGAAAAAAGTAAACTCGATAAACACCAAAATGCACCAGGCTAGCATGATGCCGGTCAAGTTCGGTCGTAAGCCGGGATACCGAGAAGTTTCTAGCATCGGTGATTGGCTTTACAGTTATGCGCTAACGCCCTCGGTGTTGATGTTTTGATCACAACCAAGCGGCTTGAGCGATAACTTGCCTCCCATGAAGAGTTAAATCGAGAGGCCTCAGGGATAACATCTTGGGGACAGTGAGCAGCCCATGAACGCTGCACAGATCATTCCGAAGCGGCAAAAAATTGTCAATAAGACTCATGCAGCGTATTGGTAAATCGACCGACGAGTTGGCTTGCCCTGTGCAAAAATACCCGCAAGCGCGGCCATGTACAAGCATGAAGTCGGCGCGGATAACCGCCGACACGTGAGAATAGGGTTTGAACGCGATTTAATAGTATGTTCTGTTTGAGCATCTCTCGAGACAAGACGAAGCTTGGCAGGCTGTAGCAGATTGACGACGAAGAAACGCGAACTTTCATGCGCAGCGCTGCTGATTTTCACTTGGCTCGTGAAAAATCACATGCGACAAACCGGCGAAAAGGTTTGGCAGTATCAGTAATTCGATTAGCGTCTTGGCCGATACGATGAATTCTCCTGCGGGCTCTTTAGTCCAGTGGCAACAGCGTGACCGGTGGACCGCGGTCGGCATATTCCTGGTTTGTTGGGTATTGTTTGCAACGGTCGAGCAGCGTCCGTTTGCGCTGCAGGGTGCCGTGGTCGAAGCCCTGGTGGAGCGCGGTCGGTTGCACTTTGTTCATGGCAACATCAAGGAAGCCAACAATGAACGGGTGTTCGAAAACTTCGACACGAAGACTGCTGCCTTCCGTGAACTTTTCAATATTTTCCCCTACGGCGGCAGGTACTATGTGAATCATGCCCCCGGACAATTTCTTCTGGCGGCGCCATGGTATGCCGTATGCGTGCATTTGGGATGGCGATTCGAGACACACGAGCCACTGGTGTGGAAAATCTTGGTCTGGAGCTTAACCGCGCCACTGGGCGCGCTCGGAGTCATGGCGCTTTTTGTCCTGGGACGGTACTGGGAAATTCCATGGCTGGCTGCGGCTTTCGCCAGCATGACGGTTGCCTTCTCGAGTCCGTGGTGGGCTGCGTCTGGAGTGCTCTATCATGACAGTCTGGCGGTCGCGCTGATTCTCCTTGGCCTAGTTATCTGGCAGTGCCGATCAACCGACAATGGCCTTGGCGCATCCCTCTGTGCGCTGGCTGTTGGTTTTCTCCTCGCATTCGCCGTGGTGACGACTTATTTGGTGCTGCCGATCGTTTTGCTGATTTGCGTGTACCTAATTGTCAGCCGCCCGTCGCGCCGCTCCATGGTTTGTTTCACGTTGGCGTTCTTGCCGACACTATCGATTCTGCCGATCTCAAACGCGACGGTTTTTGGATCGCCTTTCGCTACCGGTTATTCGGCCGGCGGGTTCGACCAGAATTTTCCATCGCCCCTTAACCTGTCTAATGCCTGGGAGAAAATTGGATTTTACCTATGGCAGTCGGAGTACGGCTTACTATGGACGTTTCCGGTGTTTTTTTTAGGGGCCATCGGCCTCATGCTCGGCGCACCCCTCAAACCCCGCGTGCGGCATATGTTGATACTTTTAGCGGCAGTCCATTTTTTGTTTATTGTTACTATGGAGCATCATGGGTCAGTGGGTTGGGGCATGGGCCGTTTTTTTCTGCCTTTGTATGCAATTCTCGCGTTGGGGCTGCCGGCATTCTTTCATGTCGCGGGTTGGCCAGGAAAGGTCGCCCGCGGGCTGGTCTTTTGCACTCTATTCTATAGCGTAGTATTCGCGGTGGCGGCGACAAATTACGGAGTGCAAGGCGTTATGGCGCCGAACGTGTGGACACTCAAGCAGCGAGTCATGGCTGATTACGGCGATTTTCACCAAAGGCTATTTTGGTTGGCACTAGTCGCCGGGATACTGGGAGAAACGATCTTTCAGGTGTTTTCCCAAAGGAAGGGAGCCGTGGTCTCTGGAAATGCGCGCGGCTCGCGCCAGAGAGACCGGCAGAATAATAAACTCGCGGTGGCGGCGGCGTCGCGCAAGTCCGGCAAAAAAAAATAACCACCGGCGCGGGCAAGCGTCCGCTCGATCGTTCGATCACAGTTCGACAAATTAGATGAAGGCGAAGCAAACTCGGCGCCGCATACCGGCGGTTTCTCGAACGGCTCCGGTGACTGATCCATCGTCTGCGGCACAGCTGCAGACTTTCCTCAGCGGTTGCCGAATTCTATCGGGGCCGAGTGTTTTTCCGTCGATCATTATTGGGGTCACCTTTTTGGTGTTTTTACCGGTACTCAACAATGGTTTTGTTGATTCCGACACGCGGCTGCTTGTCGAAAACCTGGGCTATCGTGGGCTCGGCTGGGTCCAGCTTCAATGGATGTTCACGGGCTTTCACTTCGGTCAGTTCCAGCCAGTCGCCTGGTTGAGTCTCGGTATCAACCATGTGTTTTGGTGGACCGACCCGTTTGGCTATCACTTAATAAATTTGTCTGTCCATATCGTCAACGCAGTGATCTTCTATCACATCGCTGTGGCGCTGTTTGTTCACTGGCAAAGGGGCGATGCATACCCAGGCGTGAAATGGTTTGGTTTGCCCGCTGCGGTTGCTGCTCTTAGCTTCGCGCTCCATCCGCTCCGGGTCGAATCTGTGGCATGGGCGTCTACACGAGGCGAACTCATCGCTTCAATGTTTTTTCTCTTGAGTCTGTTAATTTATCTCAAGGCAATCGCCGGCGCGGCAGGTGGTGTAATGAGCGCGGCCTGGAGATTTGCCTCGCTGGCGACATTTTTGCTTAGTCTTTTAGCCGGACCGAGTGGATTTTTTTTGCCTGCGATCTTATCGATCATGCACCACTTTGCCGCAAGGGCGGATGGCAGTCCGAAAAACGATATGCCGGGTAGCGTAGGACGGTCGTTAAGAGATCAGTCGCCCTATATACTCCTGTCGGGTGCGTATGCGGTCGTGGCGGTCATTGCCGGTCGTTATGAGGATCCGTCTCAGCTGACCACCCACCGAGGAAATGTACTCCATTGGGCGCTCGATCAGCTTGCCGCACCGGCGCTTTATTTGTGGAACGCAATATTGCCGATCGGTTTGACGCCGGCTTACGAGTTAACGGCATCGTCTATGGCGTTATTTATCGCGGCGAGCATGGTTCTCGGCGCACTCGTTGTTGTCCTGCGTCACAAGTGGCCTGCATTAGTCCCGTTGTGGCTCTGTTATATATTGCTATTGCTGCCGGTTTTCCGGGACGGATTTCCGGTCGAGCAGGTCTTCGCCGATCGGTTCACCTATCTTGCCGCGCTGCCCTGGACGCTGTTGATCGGCGCCTGTGCTGAACGCGGTCTCTATGTTGTTGCGGTGCGAGGAATGCGAACCCCGGTGTTGGTTTCCTGTGCATCCATCATTGTAGCCGGGTTAACCACTTTAGGGGTGCTCACTTGGCGGCAAATTCCGCTGTGGCAAAACGCTGAGACTCTATGGAGAAATGCTGCTGCGATGAATCCTACCAGCTCAGCTTATTACAATCTCGCGATGCTGTCCGAGTCACAAGGAAATTACGGCGACGCAGTTTCGTCATACCGCCGCGCGCTCGAGCTCAACCCGGAACATTGGGATGCCCACGAACGTGCGGGCGCGTTACTGTATAAACAAGGAAAGATGGCCGAAGCGCTCGAACACTACCGGGTGTTTGTTCAATTCAATCCAAACAGCATCGAAGCTCGAGAAAATCTGGCTACCGCTTTAGTCAACCAAGCGCAGACCCGAGAAGCTGTTGAACACTTACGAAAAGTCATAGAATTAGCGCCCGAACGCAACCTAGCACGGGTCAAACTGGGAATGATCTTGGCTGTCGAAGGCCGCCTTGACGAGGCGGCGCAGGTCTTGGCTATTGCCGCAAAAAAAGATCCACATGACGGGCGAATTCTCTTGCAAATGGGGCGGGTTTTAGCGGCGCAAGGGAAACTTAACGATGCGGTAAATTACTTTCGCGAAGCGACGAGGCTCTTGCCTCATGATGCCGAAGCTCACGAGAGCCTTGGTCGCGGTCAGTTGGAACTTGGAAACAAAGAAGAGGGCGCCAAACATTTAGCCGAATCGTTGCGCATTTTGCGCTCCAGTCCGACCGCCAGATAAGCACGTTACTGTACTGCGGCATAGACAGTTTGTGACGATGATCCGCCAAGCGGTTCACTGCCAAGACCGACCGCCGTTCTGGCGGGTCGAGGAGACGAAAGGTTAAGTCATTAAGGTTTCGGTGTTTGGCCAAGGCCGAGTCAGTCAGGATGCATAATTGACACAACCCGGAGCTTATTTGTCGATAGTCGTTCCCGCGTACAATGAGGCGGCGAGATTACCGAACACCCTTCAACGTATGCAGGAATATTTGTTGCAGCGTCCATTCAGTTCCGAGATCATAGTTGTTCTCGATGGCCCAACTGATGCAACGCTCGATATCGTGCGCAGCGTGGCACGCGATGTGCCTCAACTAAAGATCCTTGATCGCAAAGACAATCGCGGTAAAGGCTACACCGTCAAAGAAGGCATGCTCGCTGCCAAAGGCGAGGTCCGGTTATTCTGCGATGCGGACAACTCTACGGATATTGCTCACTTTGACAAAATGAAGCCGCTGTTCGACCAGGGCTACGATGTTGTCATCGCGTCGCGCAATGCTAAGGACGTACCCGAGGCGCTGCAAGTGATTTCCCAGGCCTGGTACAAGCGCGCCATTGGCCGGCTCGGCAATCGGATTGTGCAGATCGCCGTGGTGCCGGGAATCTGGGATACCCAGTGCGGCTTTAAGGCCTTTCGGGCCGAAGCGGCGGAGCGGATCTTCGCGCAGACGACCATCGACGGCTGGGGATTCGATATCGAAGTGCTGGCGCTGGCGCAACGGCTGGGCTACAAAATCGGCGTCATTTCGGCGCGTTGGCTCAACGACGACCGCAGCCATGTAAAATTGTCAGACTATTTCCATGTCCTGGGCGATACCTTCACCGTGCGGCGTAATCTGTTAAGTGGAAAGTATCGGTTGTGAAGGTCGAGTGAGACTCGCCGCAACCGGCTCAGTGGACCAACAGCGTGCCCATCCAACTGACCGCTAGGCCAATGGCCAGAAAAGCAAGAGTCATCGGATTGCGCTGCTCGATGCGGTGCACATGGGGCAAGATGTCGGCGGTGGCGATGGCCAGGAAAGTGCCGGCGGATAAGCCGATGGCGACGGCGACATTCTCCGGAGAGAGCACACGGAAGCTGAAAAAGGCCAGCAGCGCGCCGATGGGGGTGGTGAGGGAAAACAGCAAATTGAGCTTGCCGACTTTATGGCGTTCCCAGCCGGCGGAGAGCAGGATCGACGAGATCGACATGCTGTCGGGCATCTTGTGAATGATCACGGCGAGTAACACCATCGGGCCAATCTGTGGCAGAATCAGACCGGCACCGAGGGCGATGCCGTCGAGTAGACTGTGCAGCGAAATACCGAGAAACGCTGGAAGACCCATTTGATGGATGTCGCAGTCATGTTCTTCGCAGGCATGGATGAAGACAAACCGTTCCATGACGAAGATCAGCAGGAAGCCAGCCAGCACCGGTAGGCCGACGTTTTCGCCAAGGACTTTACCGGTCTCCGGCAACATGTGAAAAAACACCGCGCCGAGCAGGACACCGGCGCTAAAACTGAGCAGTAGGGCGAGGGCCCGCTGGGACAACGCCCGCATCAATGGCAAGAAGCCGCCGAGCAAGGAGACGAAAACCACCGTCGGCAAATATATCGCTAGAGCGGACATGACGAATAACGTCGAACGCTAGCATAGGCCCGGATGCGTCGCAATCAGCGGGTAAATAGACGCCACCTTTGCACCAATTTGTCATGAATTGGTTGCTAGCCAATTCGATCGATGGTATCGAATTCCCTATGCAATATTGCCGCTGCTTCAAAGACCTTCATGGCTGGATAGCTATCGTAACTTTTTGCGCCTTGTCGTTCGTTGCCGGAGCGGGTTGCGCACTAGTCGGCCCAGGCGAACGAGCGACCGCCGAACTCAAGGACAAAGATGGCAAGACGATCGGCATGGCATCGTTTATCGAGGTCGGCGACGGTGTGCGGGTTAGAGCGGAGGTCAAAAGGCTCAGCGCCGGTCTCCATGCGGTGCATATCCATGCGGTTGGCAAATGTGACGGGCCGGCGTTTACCAGCGCGGGCGGACATTTTAACCCAACGCAGAAGAAACATGGCTACCGGAACCCGGATGGCGCCCACGCCGGCGATTTGCCGAACATGCTGGTTGCGAAGGATGGCGCCGGCCGTTTTGAAGCTCTGACCGACGCTGTCACCCTTGGGGCCGGGCCAAACTCAGTCTTTGACGCCGATGGCAGTGCCTTGGTCGTACATGCCGGCGTTGACGATGACACCACCGATCCGACGGGAAACGCCGGCGACCGCGCTGCCTGCGGTGTGATTGCTGCGCGCAACTAATGTTGCGCTGCCGCGCGGCTTAATTGCGCTTTGCCAAGACGGCTTTAACCCTTGAATTTTTTCAAATCTTGTAAGTCTTCGATGATGTCGAAGTCCTGCTGAAGACTTTCCAACTTCTCGCCGATTTGTTCGATTTTTTCGTAGGCTAAGTTGCCGAGAAATTCATCGGCCTTGGCGAGGTGAATGACTTTGCGCGGTTCGAGTTTCATCAGGCGCGCCGCGCTGGCGTCCACCGACACGAAATCGTCGCCGAAGATCAGCACGCCAGCGTTCTTCGCTTGGCCTTGCAGCGGACCGTTGCCTTCCATGCCGACGATGCCGTCGACGATGGCGAACTGCGGCAACGGCAGCGAGCTGTTGATATCCAAGATGCTGTTATCGATGCCTTGCCAGTGGAGAATATTTTTTGGCCAGCCGTAAACCGTCCCGGGAATGATGCCGAACAGGTTTTTCATCGACAGTGTCACGCCGGCCCAATGATGGGTCTTCAACTTGGGCATGGAGACCAGCAGGTCGGCGTTGAACAGTGTCTCCGGCAGGTACAGTTGTTTGAAGCTGGTATAGCTGCTGCGCACCGGTGTGGCGCGGACGTCGTCGGAGTTGAGATCGACGTAGCGGACCTTATGCTCGCGTATAACGTCGTAAAGTCCCGAGGCCGAGAGCAAATATTCGTTGTCGCGCCGATGGCCCGGCCCTTCGGCGACGATCACTTCGGCGGCGCCGAGAGTGCGAAAGGCATCGATGGTCGCCTCGATGACCGCCGGATTGGTGTTGATGACGCCTTTGGGATCGAATTCGACCAGGTTCGGTTTGAGGACGATTTTTTTTCCTGTGACCTGCAAACCGCAAAGTTTGATACCTCTCAGTATCACGTCCTTGAGCGGTTGGTCGTAGGACTTGGCCGCCAAGATGGCGACGCGCGAGGAGGATTTCTTGCGAAACGCCACAGGCTGCCAGCGCCCAGTCGATTGGCAACTGGCGAGTGTCGTGCTGAGCGAGCCCAGGGCGGTGTATTTAAGAAATTCTCGGCGACGCATCGTTTGACCCTAAATCTGAAAAGGATTGGACTTGGCCCGCAGCGCGATCAAAGCCAGAGCGAGAGTCTTAGTCTCACCCAAGAATGCCGTGGCGGCGAAACGTTTTTCGATCCGTTTGTGAAACTGCGAATGATCTCGGCCGTAAAGGTTTAGACAGATAGCCGCCCAACAGAGGCCAAACCCGGAATCGGTTTCAAGGGCGATCTTGCTTAGGACTTGCAGACTTTCTTGATTGGCTTTCTCGTTCGCATGATCTTGCATGGCGATCAATGCCAGCGCGGTGATATCCGGGTAGGGCCAAAGCGCATAGTCTAGAACCTTGGAGTTGCCATAATTCCAACCGCCGCCGGTGCACATGCGATCGTAGATCATCGCATCGGCTTGGCGAATGCGCTCGTCAACGTTGGTGCCGGCGAGACGGCCACGCTGTTTTTTCAGCGCAATCAGCGCATAGCTGGTCGGCTCCACCCAGCTAAATGAGCTCGGTACCCAGGACCAGCCGATGAGATCTTTGTTGAGTTTGTTGGCGCCCGATTTGCCGGTGGCCCACAGGATGATCTCAGCGAGAATGCCCGGCTTGCTTCCCGCTTGTTGCAGTAGCCAACGCGCCGCGGCGAGCACACGTTCGCTGTTCTCCGCGATATCGCCGAGCGCCGTGATCGCCAAAGCGGTTGTCCAAGAGCCTTCTTTGACTGTCTCATTGAGCGGCCAGCTATGGTCTTGGTTTTGTTGTCGCACCAACCAAGCGACGCCGCGTTTGCGGTTTTCCGCCAGTTCGTTGTCCGCTAGCGCTTTCAGCGCGGCGACGGCTAAGGAGGTTGCCTCGGTGTTGCTGCGCTTGCCGCGTAGCGCGCCCCAACCGCCATCCGGGTTTTGGTTTTGCAGCAGGTCGATGATGATTCGGTCGAGCATCGCTAGTGGGTTACGGTTCAAGTGTTGACTGTCTGAAAATTGTAGCAAGTTTTCAGCCAGAAAGATTGGCAAGATTTACCGGCAAAGCAGCGAACATGTTGGGCTGCCTTGCGCTAAATCTGCCAAATCGGTTAGCGCGCAACGTGGCAATGTCCAGGTTCCGCGATTTTCGTTCTACAATTCACAGATAATGCAGCCGTGCCTGACCGCCGCGGAGCTGCCGTTCGGCTTCCGCGATCCGTTCTTGGGTGCCGAGATCTTGCCAGAAGCCGTCGAAACAATAGCCGTAGAGCATCTCCCCGGCGCCCAACATGCGCGGATAGGTCTCCCTGGTGGTGCTGAATTTTTTTAAGCCGCCATCCATGTAGTCGAAGATCCGCGGTTCGAGAATTTGCACGCCGGTGAACATCAATTTTCTCACTGCGCCAACCGGCGGTTCCGGAGATCGGTGCTGGAGAAAGCGGCAGATGCGGCCGTCGGCGCCGATATCGATGGAGCCATAGCGGTCGGCGTCGGCATCGGGGCGCAGCACCAGCGTGGCTGCCGCATTATTCTTTCGATGGTCGTTCAGCACCGCTGCTAGGTCAACGTCGATCAGGGCGTCGGTGTTGATGACGATGAACGTGCCATCCTGTAAAAACGCCTTGGTTTTCAACAGTCCGCCGCCGGTGTCTAAGAGCTCGGGCTCGTTTGAATAGCAGATGTTTACGTCGAAGCGTTGGCCATCGCCCAGCTGTTTTTCGATCTGCGCACCGAAATGATGCAGATTAATGACGATATCGCGGACACCGTAACGGCGCAGCAGCAGCACGACAAACTCGATCATCGGCCGGCCGGCCACCGGCACCAGCGCTTTGGGCATGCCGTCAGTGATCGGTCGCAGGCGTGTGCCTTGGCCGGCGGCCAGCACCATCGCTTTCACAGCATCGCCTCAAAATGTTCGCGCAACAGCGGCAGGATTATCTCAGTCTGCGCCACATGGGCGAGATTGCGCTGGAGCCGGCGCACGGTGGGCGGGACGAATTTCATATAGCCCGGTTTGCCTTTGACCAGATCGAGATAGTAGAAGCGGCCGACGACTTTTAAGTCGCGTTGGATCGCCGACAGCCGGTAGATATCCAAAAATTCCTGGCGCGAGATGGCGCGACCCGATAGCTCAATGGCTCTTTCGCGATAATACTCGACCAGCTGCGGTTCAATATGCGGTTGGATGACGGCGTCAGTGATGCGATCGTTTAACAGCGAGGCGAGATCGTATTGCGCCGGCGCGAGCAGGGCGTCTTGAAAGTCGATGACGCATACCGCCTCGTTGTGGATCATCAGATTCCAGCTATGGTAATCACGGTGATTGAGACAGGGCGGTTGGCGGTCGAGCGTCTGCGCGATGGCGGCAAAGGTTTCGCGCAGCGTCGCGAGCGTAGTGGTTGAGATCTTTGCGCCAGGCCGTTTTTTCAAACCCCATTCGATAAAATGCTCGAATTCCCAGACGTAGAGTTTCTCGTCGAAACGTTGCTGAAAAGCGATGCAGGAGTCGTCACGGTGTTCGGTGCCGGCAATTTGTAATCGTAGAAGCTCGTCGATGGCCTTTTTGTACCACGCGACGACTTCGGCTTCGGATAAACCTTGCACCCGGTCCCACAAAGCGACATTGCCCAGATCTTCGAGTAGCAGCAGGCCCTCGGCTTCCCAATGGCCGTAGATAATTGGCACTCTGACGCCGACGCGATCGAGGAAACGGTGTACGTTTAAAAACGGCAGTTCCTTGGGAGCGTCTGGGAAGACCGCCAGCTCTTCGCTGGAGATCGGCAGTCCGCTGCCGGCGGGCAATTGCATCGACATCAGCGACGGCGGCGTGCCGGATCCGTTTAGGTGGACGCGATAATAGCGCCGCGTCGAGGCGTCGCCGGGTAAGGCGGTGACGCCGGTTACGGCGGTGTTGCGGCCGAAAAGCAAGCCGACTTTCTCGGCAATTAGTTGATCGATGGATGCAACCAAGGGTGGATTTGGAGTTTGGCTAAGGGTAATTTTCGCCTGGGCGCTCTCGTATTGGTGCCGACACCGCCGGCAGTTCAGACTTCTCAGGTGCCGCCGAAGCCGACGCTGACCTTACCGTCTTGGACGATCACCGGAATCTTGCGCCGGCCATTGGTGAGCTGTCTCATGCGCTCAAGGCCGGCGCCGTCTTCCAAGACGTTGACATACTCGAATGGCACTTTGCGCCGGGTGAAGTCCGCACGGGCTCCCGAAGTAAAAGCTCACAGATCTTGGCCGTAAATAGTAACGTTTTCTGCCATGGTTTTGCGGCTGGATGGCCGGTTACGCTTGGTTTCGTCGATACAATCAAGGTAAGCGCGACTGGGGGAAATTGCAAGTGTGGTTAGGCCTATGTTAGTTTCGTGAGAATTTATTTCTAGCTGGCTCGCAGACGGAGATTTTCCCGTGTCTATCCGCATCGCTATCGGTCAGGTCAACCCAAGACTTGGCGACCTCCAGGCCAACCTGGCCGTGTATGAAGAACGCATCGGCCACGCCGCCGCTGACAAAACCCAATTGTTGTTATTCCCCGAATTGAGTCTCACCGGTTACATGCTGCGCGATACCGTGCCGACGGTGGCGCTGACGCTCAACGCGCCGGAAATCAAGCAGCTCATGGCACTCAGCCGCAAGCTGTCCTTCGTCGCCGGCCTGGTGGAAGAGAGCGCCGATCATAGGTTTTTCAACTCGGCAGTCTATTTCGAAGATGGCGAGATTCGCCATGTGCACCGCAAAGTCTATCTGCCGACCTATGGCATGTTCGATGAGCAGCGCTACTTCGCCCGCGGCGACCGGGTACGCGCCTTCGACTCCAAGTTCGGCCGTATGGCGCTGTTGATTTGTGAAGATCTCTGGCACCCGTCGACGATTTACTTAGCCGCCTTGGACGGCGCCCTGGCGGTGCTCTGTCCGTCGGCGAGCCCACTCCGCGGCATCGTCGACCAGCAGAGCCAGGACGACAACGCGCGCTACTGGGAAATGCTCAATCGCGTCTATGCCGAAACCTTCAGCCTGTTCATGATCTACGGCAACCGCTGCGGTTTTGAAGACGGCGTCGGCTTCTGGGGCGGCTCCGAGATCGTCGATCCCTTCGGCGAGCGGCTCGCTAAAGCGCGCTACTATGACGAGGACTTCATCGCCGTCGACGCTAGCTTCGAAGCGGTGCGGCGCAAACGCACCATGTCGCCGCTGTTGCGCGACGAAGATTTGGATCTGACGATCAACGAGCTGATGCGCATCCGCGAGCGGCCGGGGGCTAAAATCGTTCAAGGGTTCAAGGGTTCAAAAGTTCAAGGCCGGAGAAGCGCCAAGAAGAAATAACCTGCCGCATGACGCAAATACCGACCAACGCTGCTTTGCTGCGCCAGATTCTCGTCGCTTTTATTCGCAATGAAGTGCGCAAGACCGGGCTGGCGCGCGTGGTGGTCGGTCTTTCCGGCGGGGTGGATTCGGCGCTGAGCGCGATGTTGGCTGCTGAGGCTCTAGGGCGGCAAAACGTATTGGGCGTCTTGATGCCTTACAAGAGCTCCAATTCGGATAGCCGGGCCCATGCCGAAATGGTCGTGCAAAAAAGCGGTATCGAGTCGATGTTGGTCGAGATCACGGCGCAGATCGACGGTTATTTTGCTGGCTTCCCCGATGCCGACGCGCGCCGGCGTGGCAACAAGATGGCGCGCGAGCGCATGACGATTCTTTATGACCAATCGATGCGCTGGAGCGCTTTAGTTCTCGGCACCAGCAACAAGACCGAACTTTTGTTGGGCTATGGTACGCTGCACGGCGACACGGCGTCGGCGATCAATCCGCTGGGCGATCTCTACAAGACCCAAGTGTGGGCGCTCTCCGAGGCGATCGGCGTGCCCCAAGTCATCGTCCAGAAAGAGCCGTCGGCGGATCTGTGGAGCGGCCAGACCGACGAGGGTGAGTTGGGTTTTACCTACCGCGAAGTAGACAAGCTGCTCTACTTGATGGTCGACCAGCGCTACACCAAAGCTGAGCTGGTCGCCAGCGGGATTTCCCGAACGCTTCATCGACGACATCGCCGCGCGGATCATGAATTCCCAATTCAAACGGCGCCTGCCGGTGATCGCCAAGGTGTCGCAGCGCACCATCGACCGCGACTTCCGCTATTCTAGAGACTGGGGGAAATGATGGTCGAGGATGGAGGGTCGAGGATAGAGCAGCGCGCCATTTTCTATCCTCCACTATCCATCCTCGGCCCGCTTGGGGTGGATTGAATGGCCGGGACCCTCTACATCGTTCCAACTCCCATCGGCAATCTCGAAGACATCACTTTGCGCGCGCTGCGGGTTCTCAAAGAAGTCGAATTGATCGCCGCAGAGGACACCCGGCACACGCAGCACTTGCTCGCGCACTTTGGCATCAATACGGCGCTGACCAGCTATCACGACCATAACGAACGCGGCAAAGCACGGACTCTGGTGGAGCGCCTGAAGAGCGGCGCCAGCATCGCGCTAGTGTCCGACGCCGGCACGCCGGCGATTTCCGATCCGGGTTATCGCATTGTCGTCGATGCGATTCAGGCCGGGATTCAGGTCGTTCCGTTGCCCGGCGCATCGGCATTGACCACGGCGCTCAGTGCCAGCGGTTTGCCGACGGACCGCTTCTTGTTCGAAGGTTTTCTGCCGGCCAGGACCCAGGAGCGAAAAACCAAATTGCAAAGCCTGCGCGACGCAGTCGGCGACATTGGTTTTTTACGAGGCGCCGCACCGGCTCTTGGACTCGCTCGCCGAAATGCTCAAGATCTTCGGCGACCGGGAGATCGCTGTGGCCCGCGAGCTGACCAAGGTTCACGAAGAGTTCCGACGCGGCAAGCTAAGCGAAGTTGTTCGCGCGCTCGCCGACCGCGACATTAAAGGCGAAATCGTGATTATGGTTCATGGCACCAGCGGCGAGGCGCGGGTGTCCGACGAGGAACTGCACGGGACGATCCGCCAACTCGCCGGCACCGGCATGGGCGTGAAGGAGATCGCGGAGTTGCTCGGTGAGCGCTACGGACTGGCGAAGAAGGAAGTCTATAAGCTGGCGCTCGATCTCAAGGGTTCCAAGCTCGCCAAGTGAGCATTACACGCGCCGAATCGCGAAGCCGAAAAAACTATTCTCCGGCTTTTGCCATATACTTCGACACCAGCCACCCGTGCGCCTTGCGGTCCTTGACGGCACCAGGCGATGAGTTCTTCTATTTTCGCTTTCCAACCTTCCGCCACCGCTTCCACCGAACCGTCGGGGCGATTCATCACCCAACCGGTGAGGCCCAACCGCTGTGCTTCCTGTAACATTGAGGCGCGGTAATACACGCCCTGAACCCGGCCCGAGATATTGAGATGGACGGAACTTTTTTCCAGTGGATTGGTCATGGGATTCTCGCAAGTATCTAGCCTAGACTGCTGGCTGCGGCAAGACGACGGTAACCTTTGAGTTCAATCCCTTTGTGGCAATAGCGCCTCTTCGACCTCGCTCAGGACATGCCTAGCGCGAGACAATCCGAGACCGACCGGTCCGCGAAGCCCGCCCTACGAAAACCTTCGTGTCCTTGGCGTCTTCGTGGTTAACCCGTCTTCACAGTAAACCTGGAAGAGCCAAAAGATTTGACAAGCGGCCAGCGACTTTTGTAGCCTAGCGGCGTTTTTTTCCGAGGGTCAGGGTACCGAAGAGCGTGCCGAGAGGTTGCCGTCCGTGAGACCCGTTTGCGGCCCGGCTTTTTGGCCAAATTGATCCCGAGATGAGTATGCGTCGATCCAACAAGGAGGGCTAAGATGGCAGCGAAGCTATATGTTGGCAATCTCGCCTACGCCGTGACCGACGACCGGCTGCAGGAGCATTTCGCGCAGCATGGGTCGGTGGTCAGCTGCGCGGGTCATCACCGACAAGTTCAGCGGCCGGTCCAAAGGGTTCGGTTTTGTCGAGATGGCGTCAGATGCCGAAGCCGCGAAAGCGCTGAACGCGCTCAACGGCACCGACTTCGAAGGGCGCAATATTGTCGTCAGCGAAGCGCGTCCCGAGGCGCCGCGGCCGAGCGGGCCGGCGGTTATGCAGGTGGCGGCGCACGGCCGCCGCAACGCGACCGCGATCGATATTAACCGGCGCGCAGCAGTTCGAGCAGTTCTGGTTCGCTTAAGATTTTGACGCCCAGCTCCTGGGCCTTCTTGAGCTTGGTGCCGGGGGCGGCGCCGGCGACGACGTAGGTGGTGTTGCGGCTGACGCTTGACGAAACCCGTCCGCCAAGGGCTTCGATACGCTTCTGCGCTTCCGGCCGCGACATTTCTTCCAATCCGCCGGTGAGAACGAATGTCGCGCCGGTCAAAGTTCCGGCTTTTTTCTTTTCAACTCGGAATTGCAGCCCGGCTTTTCTGAGTTTTTCAATCACCTGACGATTGCTTTCCTGTTGGAAAAAACGCGCAATGCTCTTTGCTACTTCGGGACCGATCTCACGGATTTCGACGAGCTCTTCCTCGCTCGCTGCGACAACTTTTTCGAGGGCGCCGAAATGTTCCGCCAGCAGTTTGGCGGTCGCTTCGCCGACGTGGCGAATACCCAAGGCGGTCAAGCAGCGCGACAGCGTGGCGTTTTTGCTCCGCTCCAGGGCGTCGAGTAAGTTCTGCGCCGACTTCTCGGCCATGCGATCCAGATCGGCGAGCTGCTCCTTGGTGAGACTGTAAAGATCGGCAACATCGTGGACCAGATCGCGGTCGACCAGTTGCTCGATGAGTTTTTCGCCTAATCCTTCAATATCCATGGCGCCGCGGGAGCCGAAGAATTTCAAACTCTCTTTCAATTTGGCGGCGCAGGAGATGCCGACGCAGCGGTAGGCGGCTTCGTCTGTTTCGCGGAACACCTCCGCACCGCACACCGGGCACCGTGACGGCATAATGAAATGCTTTTCCGCACCGCTGCGCTTTTCTTCGATGACTTTGACGACATAGGGGATCACGTCGCCGGCGCGCTCGACGACGATGGTGTCGCCGATGCGAATATCTTTGCGGGCGATCTCGTCCATGTTATGCAGCGACGCGCTCTTGACGATGACGCCGCCGATAGGCACCGGTTCGAGACTGGCCACCGGAGTAAGCGTGCCGGTGCGGCCCACTTGCGCGACGATGTCGAGGATGCGCGTGGTCGCTTGGCGCGGCTTGAACTTGTAGGCGATCGCCCAGCGCGGCGAGCGGGCGATCTGCCCGAGGCGCTGTTGCAGCTCGGCGTCGTTAACTTTGACCACCAGGCCGTCGATCTCGTAGGGCAGGGTGTCGCGCTCGGCTTCCATCTGATCGCGGTACCTCAAGACTTCGTCCACGCCGCGGCAGAGTTTGCCACGCGGCACCGGCTTCAAGCCCCACTCGTGAATGCGCTCGCGAAAATCCCAGTGGCTTGCGAATGACGCGCCTTCGACGCTGCCGATGCCATGGCAAAAGATGTCTAAGGGGCGCTTCGCAGTGATCGTCGAGTCGAGCTGTTTGAGTGAGCCAGCCGCGGCGTTGCGCGGGTTGGCGAACACCGGTTCGCCCTCTTCGTCACGCTCACGGTTCATCTTCTGAAAGGCGTCGCGGCCAAGAAAAACTTCGCCGCGTATTTCGAGGCGGTGCGGAACTGACGGAGAAGCCCCGCGGTGAGACTCGCCGCGCTCGCGATACGGGTCTCGCAAGGTCAATGGAATCGAACGAATGGTTTTGAGATTGACCGTGATGTCTTCGCCGTTGATGCCATCGCCGCGGGTCGAGCCGACGGTGAATTTGCCGTCGATATAGACTAATTCAACCGCCAGGCCGTCGATCTTGGGCTCGACGGCGTATTCGATGGTTTCGCTGTGTTTCAAAAAGCGCTGGATTCGTTCCTCGAACTCTTTAAGCTCTTCGCCATCCATGGCGTTGTTGAGCGAGAGCATCGGCAGGGTGTGCTGCACGGTGGTGAATTTCTCGAGCGGGGGCGCGCCGACTTTGAGCGTCGGCGAATCCGCCGAGGCGAGCTCGGGAAATTCTTTTTCCAATTGCACCAGGCGGCGAAACAGCCGGTCGTACTCGGCATCGCTGACCAGTGGATTGTCGAGCACATGGTACTGATAGTTGTGGGTTTCAAGCTCGTGGCGCAACTCCGCGGCTTCTTTGGCGGCGCGGTCGTGGGCGGGGTTGGCCATGGGTTGTGCTTCTCGAAAGTTGGTCGCGGCGAATTACCGCCGCCGCCAGGAAAATTACCATAGTTGGCGCGGTGAATGAAGGCGTCAGCCACTCTACATTGACCCCCTCCGGTGAGCGTGTTACATTTTTCGACGATGTCTACACGCAGTTTTCGGGTAGCCTTTTTGCTAGTTATATTCTCCGGTTGCGCGACGGCCGTGGCCGATTACCAGCTCCCTCCCGACGGTTTGGTTTGGTCTTCCGAAAGGCCCTTTAGCAAAGAAGCCAAAGCTGACCTTGGCGACGACGCCAAGGCGTTCAACCATTTCCTTAAGGGACAGCTATTGCTCACCGAGGGCGAATTCGAGCCGGCTCTGAAAGAGTTCGAAGCCGCCGCGCAGGCTAGTCCCGCGGACAGTTTTTTGCATTTCCGATTGGCCCAGCTCTATCTGCGCCGCGGCGATCTTAGGAAGGCCTTGGGCGAGGCGGAGTCGGCGGTCCGGCTGGAGCCCAAGAGCGTCGATTATCATTTACTCCTGGCTGGGCTGTATTCCGCGCTGGGTGATAATCAAAAGGCGCTGGCGGAATACAACGCGGTGCTCAAACTCGATCCCAACAATCAAGAAGCGCTGCTCTACGCCGGCGCGCTGTATTTGCAGGTTGAAGACTACGCGCGCGCGACGCAACATTTGGACGAGCTGCTCAAACTCGACGACAACTCGGCTCTGGGCCACTATTATTTGGGCCGGGTGCGTGCCAAGAGCAAGCTCTATCTTGCCGCCGAGCAGAGCTTTCGCAAGGCCCTGGAGTTCAATCCCAAGTCGGAAGCTGTGTTGCTGGACTTGGCGCTGGTCTATGAGCTCGAAAGCAAGACCGAAGATGCAATCCAAACCTATCAGCGTCTGCTGCAAGTCAATCCGCAACATGTTTGGTCGCGCCGCCGCTTGGGCGAACTCTATGTCGGGCAGAATAAGCTCGATGAAGCGCTGCGCCAGTTCGAGCGCTTGGAAGGCAGCGAAACCGATCCGCGCGACACGCGCATCAAGATCGGTCTGATCTCGTTTGAGAAGGGCGACTACGACCGCGCCGCCACCGAGTTCAATCTGGTTCTCGCCGGCGATCCGGAAAACGATCGCGCGCGTTATTATCTCGCCGCCACCTATATCGAACTCAAAGCCAACGATAAGGCGCTGGAATCCTTCGAGCGAATTTCCGAGAAGAGCGAGTTCTACGCAGACGCCCGGGTGCAGGCGGCGCAACTCTACGAGCGCAAAGACCAAACCCAAAAGGCCATCGAAACTCTGCAGGCGGTCATTAAAAAACTCAACGACCGCAAAGAAATCCATGCCTATTTGAGCGTGCTCTACCGTAAGACTAAAGACTTTCCGCGGGCGATTCAGTCGATGGAGCGGGTCGTCGCCCTCGATCCCAAGAACGACGAGGCGCACTTTCAACTGGGCGCGCTCTATGACGAGAACAAAGTCAAAGACAAATCCATCGCCAGCATGAAGAAGGCCATCGAGCTCAATCCCAAGAACGCGCCGGCGCTCAACTACTTGGGCTACACCTGGGCGGAGATGGGCGTGCAGTTGGACGAAGCCGAAGAATTGATCGCGCGGGCGCTCAAGATCGCGCCCAACGACGGTTTCTACATCGACAGCTTGGGTTGGGTTTACTATCAAAAGGGCGATTACCCGCGCGCCGTCGAACAGCTCGAACGCGCCGTCGAACTCACGGTGGACGACCCGACGATCATCGAGCATCTGGGCGATGCCTACGAGAAGGCTGGCCGGGTCGACCGTGCCGTGGTGCGTTACCGCGAGTCGCTGAAGCATTCCAAAGAGCCCGAACAGACCAAGCGCGTGCGCGAAAAAATCCAGCGGCTGGAGAAAAAGATTTGATCGTCCTGCCGCGCCGCGCCGTCTTCCGTTTCCCTGGCCATTCTTGCGTTAATCGTCACTGGTTGCGCCACCACGGCTAAACCGCCTGCCTTGCCGACGGCGCCCGCGCCGCAGTGGGAGTTGAGCAAGCTGATCGAGTCGATGGGCCAACGGCGCCAGCAGTTTCGCTCGGTGCGCGCGCTGGCGCGGGTCAACTACGCCGGACCGGAGGGCAAACACGGTTTCGAAGAAGCGGTGCTGGTGCAGCGGCCGGATCGATTGCGTTTGGAGACGCTATCCTTCCTGGGCGCGATCCTCATCGTCACGGCCAACGATAAAGAAATCGTCGGCTACCACCCGCGCGAGGGCGTGCTGGTGCGCGGCCGCAGCTCCAAAGAGAATTTGCAGCGCCTTACCCAGATCCCGCTAGAGCTTGACGAAATCACGGCGCTATTACTTGGCTTGCCGCCGGTGGAGGCGTCGGCGCCGTGGCGCCAAGAAGGCAACTCGCTGATTTTTTCAGTCAACGGCCGGATCAAAGACACTCTGGCTTTTGACTCGCACCTGCCGGTGCCAACTCGTTGGCAGCGCTTCAATGGCACAGGCGTGCTCGAATTGACCGCGCTCTTCTCCGACTACATCACGACTCCGGCCGGCTTGTTTCCATCCAAGATCAATGTCGAGGCAACACAGCAAGGCAAGAAGCTAGAAATCCGCTTCCAAGAACCGGAATTCAACGCGACCATCCCCGCCGAATCGTTTTCTCAGCAAAAGCCGGCCAACGTCCAAGAAGTTCCCATCGAGATGATCGGTAGTTGAGCGATGTTTGCGAAAAGCTGGCGGTTCATCATTCCATTAATTCTTATCGCTGGCTGCGGCGAAAAGCCCGAAGTGAATATCGCCGGCGTCAAACCCATGCTGAGCAAGGAAGAAGCCGGCAAACCGGTGACCGGGGACTGGCTGATCATCCACAGCCTAAGCGATCCGGAGCAGCTCAATCCACTGACCAGCAGCGACGCGGCTTCCAGTGAGATAACCGGATTTATTTTCGAGGCTTTGCTGACCCGTGATCCGCGTAATTTAGATATTCAACCGTACATCGCGGAGGCGCGGCCGGAAATCTCAAAAGATAAATTGATCTATACTTTCAAGATACGCAAAGACGCGCGCTTTCAGGATGGTCGCCCGCTTACGGGTGAGGACGTATTGTTCAGTGCCAAGGCGATCAAATGCCCGTTCGTTAACGCGCCGTTCCTCCGCGTCTATTTCAATTCCCTGATCGATGCCGAGCTGCTCGATCCTTACACGATCCGATTCACTACCAAGGAGCCGTACTTTAAAAATGAAACCGTGTTAGGCGGCAGCATTGTCCTGTTGCCCCGCCATCACTACGATCCGGATAATCTATTGGCTCGCGTAACGGTGAAGGCACTCGCGGGAGACGCGAGCAAATTACCGCCCGAGGTGAAGCGATTCGGCGAACAGTTCAATAAGAACTACAATCGGAATCCATTGGGGTCCGGACCGTACAAATTCAACCGCTGGAAAACCGGCAGCGAGATCGAACTCATTCGTAATCGCGATTATTGGGGTAATGGCAAGCAAGGAATCGATCAACCCCGCCTGGATCGCCTAAAATTCCGCGTCGTGAATAATATGGACGCGGCGTTGAATCGCCTGAAAAGCGGAAGTCTCGACTACATTGACGCCTTGCAGCCCGTGCAGGCCGTAAGGGGCACGTCCAGCACTCGCTTCAACCAAGAATTCCGCAAATACGAGTATTACTCACCAACCTATACTTACCTTGGCTGGAATAATGAGCACCCGATCTTTCGCGATAAAAAAGTTCGGCAAGCCATGACCTATTTCACGGATCGGAAATTGATCGTTAAGAGCGTGCTGTTCGGCTTAGGCGAAGTCGTTGACAGCCATATTTATCTTTTCCGGCCCGAGTATGACAAGAGTTTGGTCGGTTATCCTTATGATCCGTTGAAGGCGAGCGCGCTACTTGCCGAGGCCGGTTGGCGAGACACGGACGGTGACGGTGTGCTCGATAAGATGATCAATGGCAAAAAAACTCCGCTGCGCTTCGAGATCAAAGTAAACTCCGGCAACGCGCTGCGCAAAAGTGTGGCACTGGTACTGCTCGATGAGCTAAAAAAGCACGGCATTGCCGCCAGCGTTCGAGAGCTTGACTGGACAATTTTTCTCAATGACGTGAAAAATCATCAGTTCGATGCCGTGGTGCTGGGATGGCAGATGCCGACGGACGAGCCGGACGCCTATCAGGTGTGGCACTCCTCGCAAGCGGCGAACAAAGGTTCGAACGCGATCAGTTACAAAAACCCTCGGGTCGACGAGATTCTCGAAACGACCCGGCGTGAGTTCGACGCGCAGAAACGCGTTGAAATGTATAAAGAGTTCCAGCAGATTCTGCATGAGGAGCAGCCTTACACCTTTCTGTTTGTTCGGAAACAGGTTTCTGCTGTGCATCGCCGGTTTCAAGACGTCGAAATTTTCCCCGCTGGGTTACGACCGATCGATTGGTGGGTACCGGCGCGAAATCAAAAATTTGCCAGTGCTTTGACACCGCAATAATTCTTCTGATGACCGGCTATTTTTTTCAACGTGTGTTGCTGATGATACCGACGTTTATCGGTATTACGCTCATCGTCTTTCTAGTTGTTCGCCTGGCGCCTGGCGATCCCGCAGAGCTTCGCGCTGCGGGTGGACTGGGCGCGGCGGCGAGCGGCGGGATCACGGTCGACAAACGCGGCGCGGTGGATGAAGCGATGGCCCAGTGGCGCGCGCAGTACGGTCTCGATAAGCCGCTTTATGTGCAATATGCGGTTTGGTTGCAAAATATCTTCACTTTGAGCTTCGGCGTGTCATTCAAAGACAGCCAGCCGGTTTGGGAGAAAATTACTGAGCGTATTCCGGTGACGCTCAAGCTGAATTTTTGGTCGCTTCTGGTGGTGTATTTGGTGGCGATCCCTTTGGGTATTTATTCGGCCACGCATCAGTATTCTTTTGCCGATCAGGCGACAACTTTGATCGCCTTCGTGTTGTTCGCCGTGCCGCTGGTGTGGGCGGCGACCATGGCGCTGGTGTTTATCTGCGGCGGCGATTTCTACTATCTTTTCCCGCCCGGCGGCCTGGAGTCGCTGGATGCGGCGGAAAACTGGTCCTGGTGGCGCAAGTTCTCGGACCATGCTTGGCATTTGTTTATGCCCGTCGTGCTGCTTTCCTACGACGGCTTCGCGGGATTGTCGCGTTATATGCGCGCAAGCATGCTCGAAGTATTGCGCCAAGATTATGTCCAGGTCGCCCGCTCCAAAGGGCTCGACGAAGGCGTCGTCGTCTTTAAGCATGTGCTGCGTAATTCGCTCATACCGCAGGTGACATTGCTCGCCTCCATCTTGCCCGGAATGATTGGCGGCAGCGTGATCGTCGAAACGATTTTTTCCATTCCCGGCTTAGGACAGCTTGGCTTCGAGTCCGTTTTATCCCGCGACTATCCCGTGGTGCTGGCGCTGCTCGCTGTGACGTCGATTTTAACCTTGATCGGCATCTTGATCTCGGATCTGCTATTGGCTGTTGTCGATCCGCGAATCGCCTTCGGCCGCCGGGCGCAATAAGCGAATTTCAACGGTCATGGCATCGACGAATTCGACAACCCAGGACATGGCAACGGAGACCACCGAGGCTGGCGGGCTGTGGTCCGATGTATGGCAGCGCTTCAAACGCAATCCCGTCGCGCTCACGGGTTTTTTCGTTGTCTGTGTTTTTGTCTTTATGGCGCTGTTCGCCGATTTCATCGCAAACGACAAACCTTACTACACCGAGTATAAAAGCAAGTCATATTTTCCGATCTTTCGCAGCTACTTGGTGGGAATGAAGCTCGGCCAATGGCCCGCGGAGCTTGTCAACGCCGAATTCAAGAAACTTCAAGGCGCCAAGTCGTTCTTTCCGCCAATTCCGTATCGCCCCAGTAACATCAATCTTCTCGAACCCCTCGAGCCGCCGTCTGGGCGTCATTGGTTCGGCACCGACAAGTTGGGCCGGGACGTCATGGCGGGCATGGTTCATGGTTCGCGCGTCTCGCTATCGATTGGTTTTGTCGCCGTTGGCATCGCGGTCATGATCGGAGTCGTGCTCGGCGCCATTGCCGGATACTTTGGCTCATGGACGGATTTGGTCATTTCCCGTTTGTTCGAGGTCATGTTGTCGATACCGACGTTTTTTCTATTGATCACCATCGCGGCGCTGTTGCCGCCAAGCATTTTTCTCACGATGTTCATCATCGGCGCGACCAGTTGGGTCGGCATCGCGCGCTTTACCCGAAATGAATTTCTGCGGATTCGCAATCTCGATTACGTAACCTCGGCGATCGCGCTGGGGGGCACGGACCGCAAGGTGATGTTCAAACATATTTTGCCGAACGCATTGGCACCGGTCATCGTTTCTGTAGTTCTCGGCATCGCCGGGGCGATCCTTGTCGAATCGAGCCTGAGTTTTCTTGGCATCGGCGTGCCGGCCGAGCTGGTGACTTGGGGTTCGATACTTCACGAAGCCAGCACCACCACCTACGCCTGGTGGCTCGCGGTCTTTCCCGGCTTTGCCATCTTCGTTACCGTGCTGGCTTACTATCTCGTCGGCGAAGGGTTGCGCGAAGTGCTCGATCCTCGTCTGCGCGGCTTGCGCTAGCCGCATTCTTTCTGTTAAGTCGGTCCTGGTTCTTGCAGATTTTCCTGTAGGAGAAGTCTCATGAAGCGCTTCATTCGCTTCGCTTTGTTGGCGGCGATTGTTTGCCTACCGACGATCGCAGTCGCGCAACAGGGTAAGCCGATTTACATTTCGCTGCCCGGTCCGGGAAACGTTCAACATTGAGCCTATTACGTCGATTGATATACTCGGCAAACTTATCGCTGTAGCCATGCTTCACGAACAACGCCTGCAAGACACTATGAGTCGAGCGGCCGAAAGTGACCGCGATCTTTTTCCCCTTGAGATCTCCGAGCCGTTTGATCTCCGCGTTGGCGATCAAGCCGAAGGGTATCTGATTTACAAGATCGCACTGAAGACCTTGGCCAAGGAGCCGGGCGCGAAGTTATAAGGAGAAAAACAGCATGGCGGAGAAAACCCTCGAAGAAATCAAAGCGGATATCGCCCAACGCGCCGGGCGGATCAATCCGTTCGAGCGGGTGAAGAAAGAAGACGTCGATCAAGTTCTGAAGAATCTCACCAGTCTCGACTCGGAGCTGTGGGGTCGCGAATGGGGCAAGTTCGGCGCCAAGTACGAAGCGTTGGGCGATGTCCAAGAAAAACAGGGTAAGACGAATGAAGCCGGCGAAACTTTCTATCTCGCCTACGAATATTATCGCATTGGCCGCTACCCGGTGCCGAGCAGCCCGGAGAAAATGTCCTGCTACCAGGGCGCGCTGCGCACCTTTCTCAAGGCCGCGCCATCTATGGATCCACCGCTGGAGCGTTGCGAGATTCCTTTCGAAGGCAAAAAAGTCGTTGGCTATCTGCAGGTGCCCAAGGGCGTCAATCGGCCGCCGGTCGTCATGCACTGGGGCGGCGTCGATGGTTGGAAAGAAGACCGGCGCACCAACAACGATGTACTGCTCAAGGCGGGCGTCGCCTGCTTTACCATCGACATGCCCGGCGCCGGAGAGAATCCCTGTCTAGGACAAGAGCCAAAGGCGGAACGAACTTTTTCCGCGGCGATGGATTATCTCGAAACTCGCAGCGATATCGACGGTAAGCGCATTGCTTGCATGGGCGGTAGCTTCGGCGGTTACTGGGCGGCCAAGCTGGCGCATACCGAACCGAAACGGCTGCGCGGCGCGGTTAACTGGGGCGCCGGTGTGCATCGAACCTTTCAAGAAGAGTGGCTGCGCCCGGCGCTGACTTTGACCGCGTCGCAATATTTGATGGGGCCGGCGAGCTTGCTCGACGCGCGCTCGTATATTTTCGGCTTGAAGGGCTTGGAGGAAGTTCTAAAAACCGCGCCGACCTTGTCGCTGGTCAAGCAGGGTTTGATCGATCAACCTTGCGCACCGCTTCTGTGCATCAACGGCAAAGAAGATGACCAGCATCCGATCAGCGACTTATACTTACTGGCGGAGCATGGCAGCCCGAAGGATCTGCGCATCATCGCCGGCGCCGGCCATATGGGCCGAAAGAAAGGTCAGTCGAACGACGAGGTGGTCGATATCGTGACTCATTGGCTCAAAGAAAAGTTGGCTTAGGGCAAATTTGCCGTTGACCACGTCGCTCGCGGGTGAGAACCTCTACATCGGGTTTCCAAAAAGAGTGACAACACCTCGACCGCGAAAAATGGCTTAGTTTATTCTGTAATTTGGAATCTGAAATCAGCAATTCTGAACGGAGTGAGAATATGGCACGCATTGCAACCATCGATAAAAAAGAAGACCTTAAACTCGAGGATCAGAAGATCTACGATGACATCGCGCAAAGCCGTGGCGTCGTGGGCGGACCTTGGAAAGCGCTTTTGCATAGCCCGGAGATGGCCTATCGGACCATGCATCTAGGCAGCTATGTGCGCTTCGAGTCGAGCTTGGATCACAAGGTCATTGAGTTCGCCGCTTTGGTATCGGCGCGGGAGCTCGACTGCAAGCATGAGTGGGCCGCCCATGTGAACCACGCGCAAAAGGCCGGCATCTCCCTCGACACCATTCGCGCGGTGTACCAAAAGCAGGGCGCTGAAACGTTTTCCTCGGAAGATGCTCAGCTGGTCAGTTTCGTCCGTGAGATGATTCATAACCATCGCGTGAGCGAGCCGACCTTTCAAGCGATCCACGGCCGGTTCGGCGACAAGGGGATGGTGGAGTTGTCCGCGACCATCGGTTACTACGCCATGCTCGCGTGCACGCTCAACACCTTCGATGTCTACACGGTGACACCGCCGGATGATTTGCAGATCTGATCTGGAGCTCATCGTTCGTGTCGTTCCCGAAGACGACCCGCGGCGACCGCGGCCGGTATCTAGCCGCTGTCGCCCGGCAACGGCAGCGCCAGGCGGCCTATCTGACAGAAAATCCGTCCTGTCCGCAGCGTAATCGATTCATGGTCAAGAAACGTTCCGCGCGGCGGCAAGCCGCTCCAGCGGCAGCCGCGGTTGAGCCGCGTCCAATAGGCGCGCTCATTCAAGGTTGTCTGACCGTAGCTTTGCTCGCTGTCTACACCGGCTTTCTCGCTCACCCGGTCGATCTCACCACCAGCGACCTCGGCCGCTACCTGAAGAACGGCGAGCTGTTTTTTCACAGCGGTCTCATAGCCGACACCAATCTTTTCGCCTACACGACGCCGGATCATCCGTTCGTCAATCATTCTTGGGGCAGCGGTGCGATCTACTATCTGGTCGAGCGTATGCTGGGCTTTGCCGGGCTATCGCTGTTTTTTCTCGCTGTTAGCGTGACCACCCTATGGATTTTCTTCCGCCTGGCCGTGCGCTATGGCAGCTTCGCTCTCGGAGCTGTATGCACCGTCATCGTCATGCCGATTCTGATCACCCGCTCCGAAATTAGACCGGAAATGTTCAGCTATCTCATGAGCGGTCTGTTCCTGCATCTGCTGTGGGATTACCGGCAAGGCCACCGTGGCGCGCGTTGGCTGGTGATTCTACCGCTGTTGCAGATCGTTTGGGTCAACCTGCATATTTATTTTTTCATCGGCATGTTTCTCGTCGGTGTCTTTCTTTTGCAGTCGCTCATCGATCTTGCCGCCCAAAGATCGCCCCAAGCAAGTTCCCAAAGGCAGCCATGGAAAGTTCTCACCGCGGTGGCGCTGGCGACCGTTGGCGCCAGTTGTATCAATCCCGCGGGGTTGCGCGGCGCGGTCTATCCGCTGTTTATCTTCCAGGGCTATGGATTTCCGGTGATCGAAAACTATTCGGTTCCGGCTATTCTTCAGGCAGGCTTTCAGTTTCTTCCGCTAACTTTTTTCTTAGTCATCATCGGCCTGCTCTGTTTAAGTTGGCTTTACGTCATCATTAAAGACCGTACTAGTTTCTCGGTAAGCAACTTTGTCTTGACGTTGTTTTTCGCCGCGCTGGCATGGTGGACCATCCGTAACTTCGTTATCTTTGCTTTCTTCGCGTTGCCGCTGACGGCGGCTAACTTTCGCGGCATGGTGCGAGCGCAGTCCTCGCGCTGGCTCAATTCGTCCTTCGGCACTGTGGCTACGGTGAGTGGTGTGGCGGTTCTGCTTTTGCTGATCAATCCGGCATTTTTTTTTGCCGGCGGGCGCGGCGCCTTTGGCATCGGCCTCAAAGAGGGCAATCTGGCGGCGCTGGAGTTTCTCCGGAGCGAGCGATTACAGGGGCCGATCTTCAACACCTTCGACGTCGGCAGCTATTTGACTTATGGCCTTTATCCGCGCGAGCGTGTGTATGTCGACAACCGCCCTGAAGCCTATCCGGCGACGTTTTTCACTGAGGATTATTTTCCCCTCTTAGTGAACGAGGAAAAGTGGCGCCGCCATCTGGCCGCCCATAAATTCAACAGCATCGTCATCAACCCCAGTGGCCGCTCCGCTGCGGCGGAAAATTTTGTCATTCAGCGCATGCTCGACCCGGATTGGGCGGCGGTGTTTTTCGACAAGGAAATTCTTATCCTTGCCCGCCGGTTCGGTGCCAATCAGCCGGTCATTGCCAAGTACGAATTGCCGCGCGAAGCGGTGCTGCAAAAAGCGGAGTGAGGGAAAAGTGTTGGACCGTTAGTTGACACACTGTCAGGTCGTCGGATAGGCTCGCTACGATTGCGCGCAACAGTCTTTATTAAGGGGATTGAAGATGAAGCTCAAAGATCAAGTGGCACTCATTACCGGCGCGGGCAGAAATATCGGCAAGTCGATGGCGAAACTGTTCGCCGCCGAAGGCGCGAAGATCGTCGTCGCCGAGATGCATGAGGGGCGCGGCCAGGCGGTGGTCGACGAGATCACCCAATCCGGCGGCCAAGCGGCGTTAGTGTTGGGCGATGTTTCCAAGTCGGGGGATGTGCAGCGGATGGTGAAAGAAGCGGTTGGTAAATTCGGCGGCATCGATATCCTGGTCAACAACGCGGCGCTCACCGATCACGCCAATATTTTCGACAGCACCGAAGAAGAGTTCGATAAGGTCATCGCCGTCAGTTTGAAAGGTCCGTATCTGGTGACCAAGTATGTCGCCATGGAGATGAAGAACCAGGGACGCGGCGGCAAAGTTTTGAATTTCGGTTCGACATCAGGCTTGGTCGGCCGCTTCGACGGCATCGCCTACGCGGCGGCTAAAGCCGGCGTCATCAACATGACGCGGGCCATGGCGGTGCAGCTGGCGGAGCACGGCATTCGCGTCAATTGCATCGTGCCCAATCGCTCCGGTTCGCCGGTGGGTTACGACGATGACGTGGCGGGCAGCCGGACATTTCAGAATCTCGCCGGCCGCCTCGGCACGGCTGACGATCAGGCGAAGGCGGCGTTGTTCCTGGTCAGCGATGATTCGAATTTTATCATCGGCCATCCGCTGATCGTCGACGGCGGCGTCATGGCGACGGCGAATTTTCCGCGAGAGCAGTTTCAAAAATAGCGTTTAACGTTCCAATCGTTCAAGCGTTCGAGCCGTTTAAAACGTTGATGCTAGTGGCTTTATCGACGGCGGGTCGAAGCTGCATCTGCCAAGTAGGGTGCGCTCAAATCCTAACTCATTCATCTACCGATCGTCGAATTCACAATCAATAGGTCTCCCTTTCCGTCATTCCGGGGCCGGCCGGAATCCGAGATTTTGTTCGAAAACCCAACCTAGATGCTGGGCTAATCGGATCTGCGAATTTGTCCGGGCCGAGCACGCGGCAGCGGGCGGGTGTTGGTCGACTCGTTGAGTCAATCTTTCTGGAAAAAATAGTGCACACCGCCGCTCCAGACGATCGCTGCGCTGAGTCGGCTCAATCGCTAAGACATAAGCTCGATGAAAAATTGAAAGGGCGAAAACACATCGGCGAGTTTGAATACGACGGAATTGAGGATTCCCGTCAATAGTTCATAAGCCAGCAGCACTACGGCGGTCAATTGTGCCCAATGCTTTTGCCTATTCAGCGAAGCAGCGGTGAGAAGCGCAAGGGCGGGTATGGCGGGCAAAATGTATCGCGTTTGATAGCTATTCCCCATAAAACCATGAACGGTCAAGGGGATGAAATAAGATAACACCCAGATAACTTCCGTAAGACTCTCGCGCTTGCGTAATCGCTCGATGATCTCAAAGTAGCCGAACAAATAAACCGGTGAAATCAGCGCGACATGCAGGAAATAGAAATACCAGCTTCTCTCCACCGCCATCTTGATAAAGGGCACTTGGAGGTATTCCGCATCAATCACGGCACCGCGAGCAAAAGAACCGGTGACTTTAAAAAAATAAAGAAACCATGGAGTGGAAATTAAAAGTGCAGCAACTGCAAAACAAGCAATTGATATTAGGCTTTGGAGGTTAATTCCGGGCCTAAGAATTAAATAAAGTATTACTGGCAATATGAAAACCGCCGATTCTTTGGTCAAGAGGGCCAGACCAAAGATCAATCCCGCTATCGCGAAAATAGGTGTTTTCGCTTTTTCGATCGCGAGAATCGTTATCAGTACACAAAGGCTGACCAATAGAGCCAAAACAATGTCAATGAGAATTCTAACCGATGAAAAAAGTAGGATGGGACAAAAGGATAATACCAAGCAACTGAGAATCATTTGGTTATTCTGCTTCGAGAGTTTCGTGGCGATTGCCGAGGTGGTCCACAGAGTTCCTAAAGCGGATAGTAACGGGAGAAAAACTTGGGCGTGAAAAATCCCGAAGAAAGCCAGCAAATATACAAACAACGGCGGGCGGAGGAAGATCGGTTGATCGTAGGTCGCTTTAGGCAGTTTGGCAAGCAGGGGTGTGCCCTGAAGCGTGTAATCGGAAAAGTTCTGGGTTACTTTTTCCGCGAGCGTCAGATAGATCACTTCGTCTGCCTCGTTGTGCGGGATGAATAATGCCGTGAGTCGGAGCGCAATTGCGAACATAATGATGGAAAAGATAACAATGTCACGGCTTGAGGCAAAGGAAACGGTAGCTGCGGATTCGCTCTGATTGCTCAGGTTCGCTTTCGACTGGATCGCAGTTTTTCGCAAGACTTACCTCACGTTAAAGAGAGTAATGGCTTCCGGTGTCGATCATCGCATTGGAAATGCCGATTCGCGACCAGGGCACGCGACAATGTGGCCTTTATACTATCCGATGACGGCGCTAGAATTCAAAGGTCGGTGCGGCCATAGCGTGAGGTTAACCGACTAAGGGGGGCCTTACACTGTGGAGGATCTGTAACCATTCTGTCAGCGGAGCTTAATCTTGGTAGGCCAGTAGCTGCCGAAGCTGCGGCCATGAGTGGCGTTCATTGTGGGGTAATTGTGAGTGAAAAGGGTTTAAATTATTTTTGGCAGAGACTTGTCAGCAGAATCTTCTCTTTTCACAGAACCCACTCTTTCGCCCAATGGGACTATGACCCATTGTGGCAAGATCGTTTACCCCGGTGGTTTCACAATGGAGCTCTATATGCTAGACACAGCAGCGGGTCGCATATCGACTCTTGAATTGCCGAGGAAATTATTCAGTGGCGGATTTCGACCAATATGGGCAAAGCTATCGCAAGTTGCTGGACCAATGTGTTGCCCTCTCGGGAGAGACGTCGCATTATTTTGCCGATTATAAGGCCAGCTATATGGCGGCGGCCTTGGGCGCAAACGGGCGCCGAAAGAAAATTCTCGACTACGGTTGCGGCGTAGGGCTGCTTTCAGCTGCCTTGAAAAAATACTTTCCAGGCGCGATTCAGCACGGTTACGATGTCTCAGCGGCATCGATTGCCAGCGTCGATACTAGTCTTGCACAATCAGGATGCTTCACCAGCGACCTTGGGCGCCTCGATCATGACTATGATGCCATCGTAATGGCGGCAGTCTTGCATCATGTCCCCGTGGGCGAGCGCGGCAATATCTTTCGCGATCTTTCAGGTCGTTTAGCAGCGAACGGCAAATTAATCGTCTTCGAGCACAATCCACTAAACCCGGTAACTCGCTGGGTAGTCAAACAATGTGCGTTCGATCGCGATGCTGTTTTAGTCAAGCCCCAGCATGTGATCGAGCACATGCGCGATGCCGAGCTCCGAGTCATCCGGCGGGACTACATAGTGTTCTTTCCAAGGTTATTGTCCGGGTGTCGTCCCGTCGAACGATTTCTCGGCTGGTGTCCAATCGGAGCGCAATACGTCATAAGCGCGGCCAAAAAATCTCTGACTCAGATTGACGAATATCTAAACACGAATATTGGAATTCGCTGATGATGTCGCCTGAGACGGCCATTGCCACCCGGATACCTATCACATTGACGGTAGTGCTGCCGGTGTTTAACAATGCCGACTGCCTTCAAGAGCTCTTGCAAAGACTATCCGAAATCTTGGGTCAAGCGGGACTGAAAGATTATGAAATTATCTGCGTCGATGACGGAAGCGGCGACAATTCGCGCGATGTAATTAAATCAGTCCGTGAATCCGACTCTCGCGTCAAGTTGATTCAATTAACCAGGAATTTTGGCCATCAATTCGCTATCACCGCAGGATTTGACCTGAGCAAAGGTGACGCCGTTCTGGTGATGGATGCTGATCTCCAGGACCCCCCCGAAGCGATTCCCGAGTTTCTCCAAAAGTGGCGCGAAGGTTACGATATCGTCTATGGAGTCCGACTTGAACGAGCCGGAGAATCGCGCTTCAAGCGGCTAACCGCCTCAATCTTTTATCGCATCCTAAGGAAGCTCACAAAGACCGAAATCGCTCTAGATTCTGGCGATTTCCGCCTGCTAAGTCGCCGGGCCATGGATAGTTTTAACCAGCTTCGGGAACGGGCGCGCTTCGTTCGGGGGATGGTGGGTTGGCTCGGCTACCCACAGGCGCCGGTGTATTATAAACGTGCCCCCCGTTGGGCAGGCAAATCTCAATATTCGATCGGTCGCTTAGTGCGGCTAGCCTTCGATGCGGTGGTGTCATTTTCTGACGTGCCGCTACGGATTGCGACCTGGCTTGGTTTCTTAGGCGTGAGCTTATGTATAACTTATTTCGCTTATATCATGATCGCCAACGCGGTCTGGGGCGTGCCGGTTCAAGGATGGGCCTCGCTGGTCGCCATCGTGCTTTTCATCGGCTGCGTTCAGCTAACGATCCTGGGAATGATCGGGCAATACATCGGTAGAATCTACGATGAGTTGAAAGGACGACCCTTGTATATCATCGGGGATTTGGTCGGGTTCAACGCAGCCAAGGATAGTCTTGATGGTTAATTTTGAGGAGTATCGTGGCACGCGCGTGCTTATAACTGGCGGATTAGGTTTTATCGGCAGTAATATCGCGCATAAGCTGGTACGTTACGGCGCCAAAGTTACTATTATCGATTCTTTGGCACCCCTTTACGGCGGCAATTTAACCAACATCGAGGAAATTCGCGAAGGCATTGCACTATGTATCGGCGATTTTAGAAATGAATCTCTGATTCGCCCGTTGATCGCGGATGTTGATATTATTTTTCACCTCGCCGCGCAGGTGAGCTACATCGACAGCGCTCACATGCCGTTTGACGACCTCGACATCAATGCTCGTGGGACGCTCCAGCTACTGGAACTCTGTCGCCAATGTCAGCGAGATATTAAAGTGATTTTCGCGAGCTCCCGGCTGGTGCTCGGCAAAATCGTTAACCAGCCGGTGCGGGAAGATCATCCCACTGAGCCGCTTTCTCTTTATGGCGTTCATAAGCTCGCGGCTGAAAAATACCACCGGCTTTATGCCAGCCTCTACGGCCTCAAGACGGCGGTTCTGCGCATCACTAATCCATATGGTGAACGTCAACAATTACAGCATAGCAAATATTCGCTACCCGGCTGGTTCATGCGATTGGCGCTCGAAGGAATCCCGATCAAGATTTTCGGTGACGGCAATCAGATGCGCGATTACATTTATGCCACGGATATTGCCAACGCCTTCCTTGCCGTCGGTGTGGCGCCATTTGCGGCCGGGGAGATATTCAATTGCGGTTTTGGCCGATCGGTCCCGTTTCGAACCATGGCTGAAACGATTGTCCGCGTTTTGCAGAAAGGCTCAATCGAATACGTCCCATGGCCGGAAAATTACGAGCACGTTGAAACCGGCGACGTTCACTTCGATACCGCTAAACTCGGCCAAATAACCGGATGGTTCCCGTCAACTTCTCTCGAACAAGGCATCGAACGAATGCACGCTTACTTTACGCCCCGGCTGTCTCGCTACCTTTAGCTATAGCGGGTGCGGTCCTCTATAGTGCTGTCAATTAGAAGTGGGGGCCGAATCAGAGGCCGAATCAGGAAGCAGTGCAGCTCTGGTAGTCGCTTATTGTTCTTGTCTCCGTAGTGAGGAAGTTTAACAGTATGATAAAGCACAGCTCCTTACTGCGCGGAGCCTTCTCGATTAATTTCCCATTCACAAAGAGTTCGGAACCTTTCAAGACTAACTCGTAGCCTCCCAGTGGGTGGTCGGAGATCGCCGCGACGACTAGGTCGAGGATTAGGAATATCTTGGGTTGTGACCGGGCTTCGTGGGTTAGCTTGAACAGACCGATGGTGTTTTTTACCGGGCCTTTGGGCGGAGGTCTTTTCAACACGCCTTGGGAAATTTTAAGCTTTTAATGAAAAGCGGGAAATCCAAATGGGTCGGGATGAGCTATGCCAAGTTTCGCGGACAGTCAATTAGGTAACACTATAAGTTATCCCCGGTTTGACGGACATGCACTTAGCTTCACAACGGCGTACGAAATGTCCCACCAAATTGTCTTAATGCCTCACCGGTAAATCGGCAACGCTGCGACGCGCCGCTCGATTTCCGCCATCATCTTTTTGTATTCGACTCCATTGACGCTGCCGAAGCGGCGCTTGAACTCCGCCTCCGGCATGAATTCCGGCAGATCGGCAGTGGCGGGCATGATGTCTTTTTCAGCAATTCCGCCGGATAACCGTTGCTGAAATTTCTGCGCGCTGGTGATTCCGGCGGCAAGCTCTCCAAAGCGCGTGCCGGCACGGTCGGCGGCGATATCGCTAAAGGAAAAGCCGCTGCTGGCGCGTGAGTCAGCGATTTCTTTATAGAGCCCCGCGGCGTCTGCAAGCGGGCTGCCGGTGCTGGCGGCGAGCGCGGCGGAGACGATAAAGTGTTTGGCGAAGTCGTCACGGCCGTTGAGCGTAACGACCTGCTCAGTCGGCCGCGGCCAACTATTGGCCGCCGGTAATAACCTGCCGAGCGAATTGCCGCTGACATAGAAAGCCAGGACGACAAGGGCGGCGCGATTCTCACCTGCGGCGCTGAATTGTTGTGAGCGAAATGTGGCGAGTTCAAACAGGGCGGCGGAGAGTTCGGCCAGAGGGACATTTCGTGTTTTGGGCGAACTGTTGATTAACGCCAAACGTTCTTGATAGACACGAAGCCGCTCTTGATCCTCTGCTGAAATTACCGCCGCGGTGAGTTGGCCGGTTGACGAAGCTGGCCATTCGTAGCCAACCACGATTTGGCCATTTCTAATCTCTACTCGCTTAATGGCATCATTGACCAGGTCGTAGGCATCTTTTCCAATCAGCTGTGTGCCGATCAGTTTGACTAACCAATGGCCAACGGACCCTGGCAGTGGCAGCTGACCAATGCGAAGTTCCTCGAATTGTAGCGCTGGCCCGCCGCTGGAAAGGATCGCGCCGATATTGAAATAAAAAATCACCGGTGCTTTCGGCGGCCGCAGGCTGGCGGTCAAATCGATCCTGCCGTTGCCTACGGTGAGCCGAGCACCGCCGTTGGCGTAAAAGTATGCGAGGTAATTGGCGGCTAGATCGAGATCTTGCTGGTTTAGCGTGAGTGATTGGCGAGTCCGGTATGCCGGTTTACGCGGGTCGTTTTGTGCCAGGATCTGCCGCGCACTCTGAATATTGCCTGGGGTAATTTCGGCGGCACGCCTGACGGTCGGGTGGAGGTCGATTGCCATGTAAATGGCCGCGACCAGTACAAGCGGCAGCAGGTACGAAAGTATGGTGAGAATTCTGCTTAATAAGTGCATAACATGATGCCGGGAAATTCTACGTCATGCTTCGACCAAAGCCAACTGTTAATGCAAGTGCGCAGGCAGCAAAGAAAATTCTAGCACGCTAGGCCAGACGGATTTTCAGCCAGCTAACCAAGGTGGGAAAAGTCTGCGGGCGCTGGCCCAAGTGGCTGCCGGTAAAGACTCCGGTTGAATCGGGGTTGCTGTGCTCCAGCACGGTATAGAGATCGGCGACGGGGTTTGCAGAGATTCCTTTGCGGTTGAGGGCTTCAAACTTGTCGATGCCGAACAGACGGCAGCGGGCGATCAAGGCGGAGGCGGGCCTGAGTTTTCTCGGCCTCGACGTCGATCCGACTCTGCCCGCTTGGGGCGGCATGGTGCGCGCGGGCAGCCCTTAATTGCGCTTCCCTCCGCATCTGGCGGTGTTTCCCGGACTACTCATCATGTTGGCAGTGCTGGGATTTAATGCTATGGGAGATGCAATTCGCGATATTTTGGAGCCGCGCATGTTGAATCGGGTGCGCGGAGGCCGTACAACGTGAGTTAACCCAAACGCGACTTTGTCACCATGGCGGACCTACTCCAAGTCAAAAACCTCCAGACTTCTTTCTTCACACCGGAAGGCGAAGTACGCGCCATCGACGGCATTAGCTTCGAGATCGACGAGAGCAAGACTCTTGGGCTGGTCGGCGAGTCCGGCTGCGGCAAGAGCGTCACTTCGTTGTCGATCATGCGGCTGATCCCGTCGCCGCCGGGGAAAATTGTCGGCGGCGAGATCGTCTACCGCGGCAAGGATCTGCTCAAGCTCGGTAACGAGGAGATGCGCAAGATCCGAGGCAACGAGATCTCGATGATCTTCCAGGAGCCGATGACCTCGCTCAATCCGGTTTTTACCGTCGGCAATCAGATCGGCGAAGCGATCAAGCTGCACCAAGGGCTGAACAAGCAGGCGACTCGAGCGAAAACCATCGAAATGCTCCGGCTGGTGAAGATCGCCGATCCTGAATCCCGCGTCGATGCCTATCCCCATCAGTTGAGCGGCGGCATGCGCCAACGGGTCATGATCGCCATGGCGCTGTCGTGCAATCCGTCGCTCTTGATCGCCGATGAGCCGACCACCGCGCTCGACGTGACGATTCAAGCCCAGATCCTCGATCTGATGAAAGAGTTGCAGCAGAAGATCGGCATGGCTCTGTTGTTGATCACCCATGATCTCGGCGTGGTCGCCGAGCAGGCCGACGATGTCGCGATCATGTACGCCGGCAAGATGGTCGAGCGCTCGAATACGCGGGAGATTTTCACCAAGCCGTTTCATCCTTATACGGTAGGCCTGCTCAACTCCTTGCCGCGCACCGGCGGCGCGAAAAGGCATCGCTTGGACGCGATCCCCGGTGTGGTGCCCAACCCGCTCCATTTGCCGAGCGGTTGCCGCTTTCGCGATCGCTGCCCGAAGGCCGCCGATCTGTGCGCCCAGACCGAACCCGAGTTGGTGGAGAAGGAGCCGGGGCATACGGTGGCTTGTCATTTCCCGCATTCCGAGACGAGGTTGGGGGTCAATGCGGAAGTTTAATCGAAGATGGCAGATGGAGGATAGAAGATTGCCACCCTCGATCCTCGATCCACTATCCTGGACATGGGATTTTTGCCGATGAGCTTGCTAGAAATTCGCAACTTAAAAAAACACTTCCCGGTCGGAGAAGGACTATTCTCGCGCGGCAAGGGCGCCGTCAAGGCGGTTGACGGCGTCAATTTGTCGATCGAAGAGGGCGAGACGCTCGGCTTGGTCGGCGAGTCGGGTTGCGGCAAGTCGACCCTAGGGCGGACGATCCTGCGCTTGATCGAGCCGACCGCTGGCGAAATCAATTTTCTCGGCAAGAATTTGCTGTCCATGTCGCAGCGCGAGCTGCGCGACGCCCGGCGCGAGATGCAGATTATCTTTCAAGATCCCTACGCCTCGCTCAACCCGCGCATGCGCGTCGGCGACATCGTCGGCGAGGGATTGGAGATTCACAAGCTCGCCAAGGGCAAAGCCAAGCGCGAGCGGGTGATGGAGTTGCTCCACCAGGTCGGTCTGCGCGAGGATCACTTCGATCGCTATCCCCATGAGTTCAGCGGCGGCCAGCGCCAGCGCATCGGTATCGCCCGCGCCTTGGCGGTCAGTCCCAAATTTATCGTCTGCGACGAGCCGGTGTCGTCTCTCGATGTGTCGATCCAGGCGCAGATCATCAACCTGTTGCAGGAACTGCAAGAGAAGATGCATTTGACTTATCTGTTCATCTCCCACGATCTGCGCGTCGTCGAACATATCAGCCATCGAGTAGCGATCATGTATCTCGGCAAAGTCGTCGAGATCGCCAAGAGCGACACGATTTACCGCGACGCCAAGCATCCTTATACCCGGGCGCTGCTTTCCGCCGTGCCGATCCCCGACATGAACAAGAAAAAAGAACGCGTGGTGCTCGAAGGCGATGTGCCGAGTCCGGTCAATCCACCGTCCGGCTGCACCTTCCATCCGCGTTGCGCCTACCGCGAAGCCGCCTGCAGCCAGATCGAGCCGCCGCTGGAGTTTAGCGCTGACGGCCATGGCGTATCCTGCCATGTGTTTGGGCCGGGCGCGCGGCGCTGAGTCATTTCACTGCTATTTCGTGTTCGAAAAAGTTTCGGTTGCCGACATTTTTTTACCACAGCCGGGGAACCGACAGCCGATGCATAGGTGCTTTGATCGCTGCTGTCGCCGGGGTCCAGCAGTGGCGCGTAGGTGAGAAGATTGCTGGAGGGTCTGACGCTATGGCGATCTCAAGTTTGCGTTATCTCAGACAGTGGTCTGGGCTGACAAGAGTCTTTCTCCTCTCGGCAATAGCTTTTCCTGGCAGTGCGGTGCCGGCCAGCGCGGCCACGCCGGAACCTGCTGCCGCGGCCACGAGGTTGTCTAAAACCACGATGGCTCAACGACTGGTGGCCAATCTGCCGCTTTATTTTATTGAGAATCGAGGTCAGCTCGATCGGCGGGCGGCGTACTATGTTCACGGACGCGACAAAGTCATTTATTTCACGGCCGGCGGGTTGACCGTAGTTCTGCACAGTCAGCGGCAGCAAGCTGCCGTGTCACCAGTTCCCGTGGTTGTCAGTGCCAGCGATAATCTTGCTCCCGTTGCCACGGCGCGTTGGACGCTGCAGCTCGATTTTGTCGATGCCAATCCCGCAATCCGGCCCAACGGCGAAAATCCGTCGACGGCGCTGATCAGTTATTTCAAGGGCCGTCCGGAGGAATGGCAGCCGGCTGTGAGAACTTTTACGCGGTTGGTCTACGCCGATTTGTGGCCCGGCATCGATCTGGTTTTCACCGGCGTCGCCAACCAGCTGAAATATCTCTTCGTTGTGAAGCCGGGGGCGGATCCCTCAGCCATCAAACTGCGCTACCGAGGCGCCGATTCCGTCGCGATAAACCGCGCCGGTCAATTGACCGTGCGCACGCCCTTGGGCGATCTCAATGACGACAAACCGACAGCGTACCAGGAGCGGAGTTCGGAACTTGCCGATGTTGACGTCGCGTACGAATTGCAATCGAGCGCGGCTGGCGAATCGCACCAGTATGGTTTTAAGCTCACCGACTACGATCGCTCGATTCCCTTAATCATCGATCCGGCGATACTTGTCTACTCGGGATTTATTGGCGGCAGCGGCGACGATCGCGGTAACGCGATTGCCGTGGACAGTGACGGCAATGCTTACATCACTGGCGAAACCAATTCGCTCGAATCGTCATTTCCCGAGGTCACGGGTCCGGACCAAAGCTTCAACGGCACGGTGGACGCTTTTGTCGCCAAGGTGAACGCCGCGGGGACGGCCCTGATCTACGCGGGATTTCTCGGCGGCACAGGTAACGACCGGGGCAAAGCCATCGCCGTGGATAGCGTGGGGAATGCCTACATCGCCGGCGATACGACCTCCACCCAGAGCAGTTTCCCTGTGACCGTTGGCCCTGACCTAACACAGAATGGCGGGACGGATGCGTTTGTCGCCAAGGTGAATGCCTCCGGCACCGCGTTGTCCTACGCCGGCTTTATAGGTGGTAGCGGCAGCGATCAGGGCAACGCCATCGCGGTGGATAGTTCGAACCGGGCTTATGTCGCCGGGGCGACAAACTCCCTGGGTACCTCGTTCCCGGACGGGGATGGTTTTGGCGTGCTGGCGTCCTTCGATAGCACCGAAAGCGGCATACTCGATGGCTTTGTTGTCAGGGTGGCGGCCAATGGTACAGCACTGGAATACGCCAGTTACATCGGTGGATCCGGCGCCGATCAAGTCTTCGGAATCGCTGTGGATGGCGCGGCCGCGGCCTATCTAACCGGCGATACCAATTCCAGCGCAGCGACCTTTCCGGTCACCGGAGCTCTCGATGACGTGCAGAATGGTGGCGTCGATGCGTTTGTGGCAAAAGTTAATCCGACCGGTACGGCGTTGGTTTATGCAGGCTTTCTTGGCGGTGTCGGTGATGATCAAGGTAAAGGTATCGCCATCCTGCCAGGGTGTGCGCTCAACTGCGAGGCTTATGTTACCGGTGAAACCAATTCGACCGAAGCGTCGTTTCCCGTGACCGTCGGTCCGGATTTAACTCATAATGGCGGCATTGATGGCTTTGTCGCGAAGGTAAACGCCTCCGGCACGGCGCTCGTTTACGCGGGTTACGTCGGTGGAAGCGGAACCGATCGGGCCAACGGCGTTGCCGTGGACTGCAGCCGGCATCGCCCATGTCGTCGGTGAGACCGATTCCAACCAAGTCACGTTTCCCAATGGCAACGGTTTCGGTTCGCTTGCGTCCAGTGACAATACGCACAACGGCGTTATCGACGTCTTTGTCGCAGGAGTGGACGCGGCCGGAACGGCTTTGCTCTACGCTAGTTACATTGGCGGCGCTGGTATCGATCGCGGCAAAGGCATCGCCGTCGACGACAACGGCGATATTTACATCACCGGGGAGACCGACGCGAATTCTGTCTCTTTCCCCGCCGATGTTGTAATCAATTCACTGGCGACCATTGATAATAGTCGAAACGGCGGAGTCGATGCTTTCGTGATAAAAATCTGCGTGACGGTTTGCCACGATCTCCAGCTCACCCAGGTGGACTCCCCCGACCCAGTCAGAGTCGGCGATAATGTCACCTATACGGTGACGGTCACCAACAACGGGCCGGATAGCGCGGCCAATGTGGTGTTGACCGACCTATTGCCGGCAACCGTGACGTTGGTTTCCGCGACTCCCAGCAGTGGGACCTGTAACGGGACGACTACGGTTACCTGTGCTCTGGGTAACCTGGCGGACGGAGCTAGCGGGACGGTAGTCGTCGTGGGCATGACTACGGCCAAGGGAACGTTGAGCAATGTCGTTACTGTGGATGCCGACGACGGCGAGATTAACACAAGGAACAACCGCGACGAGGAACTGACGGTTGCGACCTTTGCTAATCTGACGGTGCGAGCATTGACCGCGCCATCGGCGGTATTACCGGGTGCGACGATCGATATACAGGATACCACTCAGAATTCAGGCTCGGTTGACGCCACCAGTGCCACGGTCACGCGGTTTTATCTCTCCAGCGATGGTAAAAAGGACGCCGGCGACACTAGTCTCAATACCAGGGTGGTGCCTGCGTTGGCGATGAAACAGAGCAGCACAGCGGTAACCTCAGTCACGATACCGGGAGGCACGGCGCTGGGCAGGTATTTTATCATCGCCGCGGCCGACGATGACACGGCGGTTGTGGAAACCAACGAGCGCAACCTAAGAAGCCGCAGGATAACAGTAACGCGACCGGATCTCAGCGTTTCCTCGCTGCGCAGTCCCGCTTCCGTAATCGCGGGAGCAAACCTGGCGATTCAAGATACCACTCGAAACGACGACCTGGTCGATGGTGGCGCCAGCACCACGAAGTTTTATCTGTCGACGGACAAGCTATTTGACGGCGGCGATGTCCTGCTCGGTAGCCGCGTGGTGCCGGCGCTGGGAGCGCGTGCCACAAGCGCGGCGTCAACCACCGTGACGATTCCACTGGCAACTGCGCCGGGCCGCTACTTCGTGATTGGTCTGGCCGATGGCGATGCCAATGTCGTCGAATCCGACGAAGGCAATAACGCTCGCAGCCGCGCGTTTACGGTAAAATAGCTGGTGGCTGTGGACTGACAATAAGGCCGGTTGATTTAGCCGTCGTCGATGGTAAAATAGCTTGCAGATTTAGCAGCTGGGGAAAATCTAAGATTTTATTCAAGGCCTCTCGGGAGAGATTCCGAGGGGTTTTTATTTTGTCTAGGAGTTGACGGTATGGCAGATGCAAGCGTCCCGATGACCAGCAAGGGGTTCCAGTTTTTGATGGAGGAGCTCAAGCGCCTGAAGAGCGTCGAGCGGCCGAAGAACATCCGTGACATCGAGGAGGCGCGCGATCACGGCGATCTCTCGGAAAACGCCGAGTTTCACGCCGCCAAGGAGCGCCAGTCCTTGCTCGATTTCCAGATTCGCGAGATGGAAGATAAGATCGCCCGCGCCCAGGTCATCGATGTTTCTAAATTGTCCGGGGATAAAGTTCTCTTCGGCGCGACGGTCAGTTTGGCGGATAGCGATACCGGGGACAAGGTGGTATACAAAATCGTCGGCGATCACGAGGCGGAGCCGAAGAACGGTAAGATCTCGGTAAGTTCTCCCATCGCGCGCGCTTTGATCGGCAAGAGCGAGGGGGACGAAGTTCAGGTCCGCACTCCCACGGGCGTTCGCAGGTTCGATATTCTCGGCGTCGAATTTATCATCTAGATCGCCGGTGGCGGTGGGGCGGGCCTGCCTGGAAGGGAACGATGCCCTTTTCAGCCGCACAGGCTGCTCCGAATAGAATTTCACCGCGGTGTTCCACCGCGTGGCTTTCCCTCCTGCTTTTTTTCCAAGAGCGGATTCTGCGCGGCGCATGGTCTAGCGCAGCGCCGGCGATTTTCGTCTTGCTGTGTTTAGCGCTAATGGCGGTTCCGGCCGGTGCGGAAATTGCCATCGACGCGCGGGTCGGCTTCCACGGCGTGTTTCAACTGGGACGGCCCTTTCCGTTAGAAGTCGAGCTCAGCAACTCCGGCCGCCCGGCTGAAGGCACAATTGACGTGCAGGTCTGGAAGGGCGGCGCGACTAAGGGCGGCACTCCTTATCCAGTCAAGTACCGGCGCGAAGTGTTTCTCGCCGCGCAGTCGCGCAAGACGCTTCAATTTACCGTCGATCCGGATTTCATCAGCCGGCCGCTGACCATTTCATTTTCCAGCGCTAGTGTTAGTGCGGCGCGCGAGATCGATCTACGCCGCAATTTTTCGCCGGCGCCGGTGCTGTTGTTGGTCAACGATAGCGGCTCGCTGCCGCCCATCGCTCTCGGGCCGACGGCGCAGAGCCGGCTAGTTGCGCTTTCCCTAAGCGAACTCGCCGCCGATGCGCGGGCGCTGCTCGGCGTGTCCCATGTGATTCTCTACGATCAATCGCTGCGCGATCTGTCGCGGCCGCAGTTGCTCGCCCTCGACACCTGGCTTAGCGCGGGCGGCAGGATGGTCATCATCGGCAGTCTCAACTATGCGCTCTACCAGGAGCCGGTGATCGGCCGCTTCCTGCCGGTGCGGGTCAGCGGCACCCGGCGCATCGCCTTCACACCCGCCCATGGCAAAGACGAGAAAGTCGTGACCATCGCCGATGTTTGGGCGCAGGTGTCGGCGCCACTCAAGGGCCAAGTGCTGGCGCAGTCCCAGGGCGTGCCGGTGCTGGTCGAAGCAGCACGCGGCCGCGGTAAGATTATCTATCTGTCACTCGATATCGGCCGGCCGCCGTTGTCGCAGTGGCCGGGCTTGGCGAAATATTTGCAAACTTTACTGGCTGCGGGCGCTGTCGAGGAGCCGGTGGCGCGGGCGGAGTGGAATGACACGATCTTTACGCAGCTGATCACTAGCCCAACGTTCATTTCGACCTATGTGCCCTATGGTTCGCTGTTTCTCGTCATCGTGGTTTATCTCCTGGCGATCGGATTGCTCAGCTGGGTATGGCAGCGCGGCCGGTTGGCGACGATGCAGGCAATGATTTCCCTGCTCTTGTTGGTGACGGTGGGTAGCGCCGCGGGCTATGTTTATTTTAGCCGCGGCGGTCATATCCCGGACGGTGTCTTGTTGTCGTCGACGGTGTTGGAGAGCGGCGCCGACGGCTTCCTCGACGCCCAGGCTAATCTGGCGTTGTTTTCCACCCAGCCGCGCCAGTATAACCTGCAAATGGAACGTGGCTGGATGGAGTTTACGCCGCTCTCGAACCGGCCGCGCGGGCCGCAGGAAGCGGCGGTCTTGAGCCAAGAGGGCGGCGGCGTGAGCCGCTTCCAAATACCGTTGCGCGAGTGGGACTACCGCTTGTTTCGCCTGCGCTACGTCGACAGCTTCCGATTGCGCGCGGAGTTCAACGTTCAAGGCGATAAGTTGACCATGAAAATCGACAACCAGAGCGGCAAGGATTTGCTCGACTGCACGCTACTCTTGCCGGGGCAGCGCCACCCGTTGGGCGAGATCCGCCGCGGCGCGGGGTTGGACAAAGAATTTTCTTTGGCGCCGCCGGCGGGCAGTAACGGCGCGGCGGGCCGCGCGGAGAGTGTCAACTTGCGCGAAGTGAGTTTTGCCAACAAGACCCGCGACATTTTGTTTCATTCGTCGTTTTTTCCGCGCGACGGCGATAGCCGCTGGAGCAGCGGCGCGGCGGTGTTCTTCGCTTGGGTAAAAGATCCGGCGCCGCGGGTGCAGGTCAATGACCCGCGCATTCAAGTCCAGGACTACGCGCTGTTTCGCGCCATCATCCCGCTTTCGCGCGGGGAGGAAGAATGACCCGTAATCCAATCTGGCGCGAGAGCGTCGCGATTTACTTCGCCGAGGGGCATGGTTTCCAGGTCTATTTTTATCTTCTCATCATCCTCGCGCCGGTGGAGTTTTTCTCGTTGTACATTCCGTCCCTCGACGCGCAGATGTGGAGCGGCTCGGCGAGCTTGTTCAAAGTCTGCGCCGTGACGGCGCAGTTTCTGCTGATTTATTTTGCCCTGCGCGTGGCCAATCAGGAGTTCGCGCCCTGGCGCTTCAAACCGCTGCGTCTATGGATTCGCGACGAGGGACAATCGGTTGAAGCGATCGGTCGCGGCCAACGGGACTTTCTCATCACCCATGTGATTATCTCGGTGCTGCTGCTTGTGCCGTTGTTAGCCTGGGCCGGCGCGATCGCGCGCACGCCGCTCGCCAGCATCGCCGGCACCATGCTGCTGCTCTTGTTCTACGCCCTCAGCTATGGTGTTTGGGGCCTGGTGGCTCTAGCACTGTGGGAGCGGCGGCTGGAGAACCGCCAGGTGTTCGTTCGTTGCCTGTTCGCAGTCTTGGTCATTATAACCGCGTTGTTTTATGGCACGATTAATCCGGTAATGTTTCTCGTCGCCTTTCTCGGCCGCCAAGAGTTGGCGCCCTTGGCGATTTTCGGCTGGCAGTTGCCGGCGAGCTGGGTTCATTTCGGCTTTCATCTGCTCCTCGGAGGCGCGGGTTATCGGCTGCACCGTTGGGCGCTGAGAAAGGAACTGGCCGGGTGATGGCGGATGCGACTTTAGTTGAGCGAAAATTCGCCGAGCTGTTGCGCTGGGAACGGCAAAAGCGGCGCGAGCAGATACTCTTCCTCGCGGCTGGCGTCGCCCTGGGCTTGGCGGTTCTGTTGTCACCGCTGCATATTTTTTTACCATTGCGCGGGCTGCGCTGGATTGTTCCCTTTGTGTTGCTGACTGGATTAGCCCCGCTGTTTTTCTATTACCGGCGCTGGCGCGGGATCGATGCGACCCGGGCACTGGTCGAACTAGACCGCAAGCTCGGCTTGGACGAGCGCGCGGTGACGGCGTGGGAGCTGGCTGGGCGCGGCGACCGGAGCGCCGCGGCGCAGCTGGTTTTCCAACAAACCGAACACCGCTTGCGCTCGGTGCAACCGCGCAGCCTGTTCCCGCGGCGGTTAGGCTGGCCGGCTTATACCGCTGTGCCGCTGTTGCTGGTCTGGTTCGCGCTGCTGTGGTTTGACTTCGATCAGCCGTTCTCTCAGCAGCCGTCGGCTGTGGCGCAAAGCTTGGCGCAGCAGCTGCGCGAGTTCGCCCGCGACTTTCAAGAAAAAGCTAAAGCCGAAGGGCTGCGCGAAAGTTTGCAGCTCGCTCAAGAGTTGGCAAAGGTCGCGGAGAAAAACCTCGCCGAGAAAGCCAACGACGAACAGCTCAAGAAAGATTTGGCCGGCATGAAGCAAAAGCTCGACGCGGCGGGCCAGTCCGGGCAGCAAAACCAAGCGGTCGGCGGCGCCGAGAGCGAGCAAAGTCTCAAGGATTTAAGAGCCGAGCTCGAGGCGGCGCGCGACATGCTGAACCTTCCCGACGGCGTCAAAGCGCCGCAGCAGTGGATGGACCGATTGGCTTCGATGCCGCAGCTGCGCAAACAGCTCGACCGTGCGCGCCAACAGCGCGAAGACGGCAAGGGGCTGGGACAGCAGGAGTTGCAGTCGCTGCTCGACCGTCTCGATCAACAGGTGACCGGCGCCTTGGACCGGCGCGCACTCATCGACGCGCAAAAGTTTCTTGAACAGATGATGCAGCAGGGCCAAGGCAAGGAGAATAACCAGGCCGCGCAAATGGCCGGCCGCGGCGAGCGCGATGAAGCCGGCGACGGCGTGCGCGAAAAAAATCACAGCAACCTACCCGGCAAAGAACCGGGGAAAAACGACGACAGTCTCAGATCGCTGCCGCAGTTTCGCGCCGACACGCGCTCTCAGATCCAAGGACAGTTGGGCGATGGCGAGAGCAGCGGCGTGGTGTTCAAAGGCAAGCCGACACCGGGGAAAAGCGAACTCGCGCCGCAAGAAGTAGTCGCCAACTACCGGCGCCAGGCGGAGCAGGAACTCAATTCGGAAAAGGTGCCGTCGGCGCTCAAAGAGACGGTGCGAAAATATTTTCTGTCGTTGGAGGACGGTACAAGATAGGCGCGAGCGTGGAAATCGAGTAATGGAGTTATGGAATACAGGAGTATTGTTTTCGGATCGATGACTGCACCACTCCAGTACACCATCAGTGCAATTCACAGCTGAGGAGAGCCGTTCATGGAATCGCTTGGGGATATCGAACGACGCATCGACAGTGCGCGGCGCACTTTCGCCGAGGTCAAGGCGGAGATTGCCCGGGTCATCGTCGGCCATGAGGAATTGATCGAGCAGGTGTTTGTCGCGCTGGTGTGCGGTGGCCACTGCCTGCTCGAAGGCGTGCCGGGTCTGGGCAAGACGCTGATGGTGCGCAGCTTGGGCGAGATTCTGAGCTTGAGTTTTTCGCGCATTCAGTTTACGCCCGACCTCATGCCGGCGGATATCACCGGCACCAACATGCTGACCGACGATCCGTCGGGACGAAAGCTTTTTGAGTTTCAGCGCGGTCCGGTATTCGCCCATGTGGTGCTCGCCGACGAGATCAACCGGGCGACGCCCAAAACTCAGTCGGCGTTGCTCGAAGCGATGCAGGAGCAAGGCGTCACCGTCGGCGGCAAGCTGCACCTCTTGGAGAATCCTTTCATGGTCTTGGCCACGCAAAACCCCATCGAGATGGAAGGCACCTATCCGCTGCCCGAGGCGCAGGTGGACCGGTTCTTTTTCAAATTGATTTTGCAGTATCCCAGCCATACGGAGTTAACCCGCATCGCCGATCTGACCACGGCAGCGCCGCCGGCGCCGCTGCGGGAAATACTCGACGCCGATGGGATTCTGCAATTGCGCCAGTGGGTGCGCGAAGTGCCGCTCGCCGATGTCGTCAAGGACTACGCGGTGCGCCTGATCATGAGCACCCACGCTCAACAAGAGAAAAACGGCGGTGAATCTTTGGCCCAGCGCTACGTCATGTATGGATCGAGCCCGCGCGGTTTACAAAGCGTCATTCTCGCTGCCAAGGCGCGGGCGCTGTTCGCCGGCCGGCCCAATGTCTCTTTCGAAGACATTCGCGCCATGTTGCTGCCGAGTTTGCGCCATCGCTTGATTCTCAACTTGGAAGCCGACGCCGACGGCGTCAGTTCGGAAAAAATCTTGGCTGAATTGATCACCCATGTGGCGGAAGTGGCGTGACAGATATGAGTTTCGAGTTTCGGGTTGCTAGTTTCGAATCAGAACGGCGGCGGGTTAGCGCAGCGATGTTGAAGCTCGCTGTGATGGCCAGGACGAAGATTTCTCGCTTCGCTCGAAATGACACGCATGCAGAGCAGATTCCCGATTGGAGTGCAGCCAAACCCGATTCCCGAAACTTAAAACCCGAAACTTTCTTCGACACGCGATTTCCTACGCCGGCTCGAACGGCTCCACCTGATCGCCAAGCGGTTGAGCTGGGCAGGGGCGAAGGGCGAGCATGCGGTGTCGCGCAAAGGCTTTAGCCTGGAGTTTTCCGATTACCGGCGCTACCAGCGCGGCGACGATTTGCGTTACATCGATTGGAATATTTACCGGCGTCTGGATCGCTTGCTGTTAAAAGTCTTCACCGCCGAGGAGGAGATGAATATTTATCTGCTGGTCGACACCAGCCGCTCCATGGCCGAAGGCAGCCCGGCGAAGCTCGACTACGCCAGGAAAGTCGCGGCGGCGTTGGGCTATATCGGTCTGAAAAATCTTGACCGAGTCGGCGGTGCGGCGTTCTCGTCTATCTTGCACAAGCCGCTGACCTTGGGGCGAGGGCGCAAGCAGATCCTCAGCTTGTTTAATTTTATTGCCCAGCTGTCCTGCACGGGAGAAACCAATCTGCGCGGCGCGATTCATTCCTTTACCAAGCTATTCCCCCACGCCGGCTTGGTCATTGTCGTCAGCGATCTGTTCGATCCCAGCGGCTGGCGCGCCGCGCTCGAGGAGCTCTCCGGCAAGAACTATCAAGTTTTGCTGGTGCACATCGTCGACGCAGCCGAGTTGAAACCTAAAGCCTGGGGCGATGTCGCGCTGGTCGACGTTGAGGCCGGCAGCGAGCGCAAGTTCTTTCTCGACGCCGATTTGGTGCGCCGCTTCGAACAGGAGCTGGCGGATTATTTTAAAGAAATCGAAACCATCTGTGCTAGCCGCAAGATCGACTATCTGCGCACGACCACTCAAGTGCCCTTCGACGATTTCGTGCTCCAGACGCTGCGCCGGGTGAGCAGCGTGGCCTGACCTATGCTTTGGGGATTGCCAACCGCTCTGTTGTTACTCGCCGGGGCGATCCCGCTGATCCTGTTTTTGCATAGCTTGAAACCGCGCGGCCTGAAGATCGCCACCACGACGATGTTCATTTGGCAGCGGGTGCTGCGCGAGCGGCCGCTGGGCACGCGCTTGGGTTGGCTGCTACGCAAAAACCTTCTGCTCATCCTCCAATTGCTTGCCGCCCTGGCGCTCATTGTCGCCCTCGCCGATCCGTCGCTGCTGCACATCGGCCAGCGCTCGGGCGACATGGTCGTCGTGCTCGATTTAAGCGCGAGCATGAAGGCCAAGGGCAAAAGCGGCAGCCGCATCGATGGCCTGCGTCAGGAATTCAGTTCACTGATCAATAGACTCTCATCCGAACAAAAAATGCTCGTCATCGGCGCCGGCGTCGAGCCGCGCCTGATGGCGCCGTTTACCGCCGACAAGCCGCGGCTGCGCGAGCTGGCGCGGACATTGTCGGCCACGGATGGTCCAGGGAAAATCAAGGAAGCGATTCTGTTCGCTCATGGATTTCTCAAGCGTGGCAGCGCCGACCATGTGACGGTGATCAGCGATGGTGCCTTCGCTGGCGCCGAGGAATTCGCCGCCGCGGCGCCCCATCTGCGTTTTGTCAAAGTTACCGGTGGCGGCGAAAATGTCGGCAATGTGGGCATTGTGGGCTTCGAAGTGCGCCGCCAACCCGAGCGCGGGGCGCCGGCGGAGATCCTGATCCATGTGCGCAACTATACGGCCAAAGCGGTGCGCGTGCCGCTGGCGCTGTCCCTTGGCGAACGGCAAATCTTGCGCGCCGAGATCGACATCGGCGCAGACGACCGGCGCGTGCTGATTTATCCCTTCGACGGCGCACTGGCGGGAAGATTGGTGGCGCAACTCGATTTCGCCGACGATTTCGCCACCGACAACCGCGCTTATCTGGCAGTGGCGGAGATGCCGCCGTTGCGCGTGCTTTACGTCGGCCCCGGCAATCCCTATTTGAATAACCTATTTCGTTTCTTCGCTAACATTGAGCTGACTACGCTGCCGCGCTGGGATGATGGCGCGGCGCAGATGCAGAGTAAGTTCGACGTGGTGATTTGCGATCGCGTCGCGCCGCCGGCGCTAACCCAAGGGAACTTTATTTTCATCGATACCCTGCCGGTGAAGTCGCCGCTGGTGCGGCAAGCAGCAGTGGTCAATCCACGACTACTCGTGCCGCTGGCTAAGCACCCGCTCACCGATGGACTCAACTTGGCCGACCTGCAAGTGCGCGAAGCCGCGCCGTTGCGTGAAAATGGTACCGGTGTCGCGCTGGCACGCATAGCGCAAGGGCCGCTGCTCTACGCATTGGAAACTGCCAAGCTGCGGCTAGTCTATCTTGGCTTTGACTTGCTCCAGTCCGATCTGCCGTTGCGCGTGGCGTTTCCAGTCATGTTTCACAATATCTTTGAGTGGTTTCAGCCCCAGCGATTGGAGTTTCCAGGGCAAAGCGTGCGAGCGGGCGCGCCGTTCAAGATCGGTGCGGCGCAAACTGACGCCGCGGTGGAAATCACCACGCCGAGCGGCAAAAAAGAAATGCTGGCGAGCGGCGGTTCGTTGGTCTTCGCCGATACCCTCGAGGCCGGTTTCTATGCATTTCAAAGACCGCCAGCGCGAAGGCCAGTTCGCCGTGAATCTACTCGACGAAGCGGAATCGCAGATTGTCTCCCGATTGAACCCCAGTACATCGGCGGCAAAAACCGACACAGCGGCGCGGGTTGAGCGCGGCTGGTCTTTGTGGCCGATGCTGCTTGGCGCCGTTGTGCTTCTGCTCGGCGCGGAAATTCTCTTGGCTTATCGCCAGGGGCTGTCGATGTATCCGATGCTGCTTCGCGCCGGAGCGTTGGCGGCGCTCGCGGTGGCATTGGTCAATCCGCGCTGGTTTCAGCCGACCGCGGCTCTTGGATGTGGTTTTCGGCGTCGATCTGTCGCGCAGCGTGGGTCAAGAGGGACAGGAAAAGGCGCGCGCGGTTCTGGAGTTTGCCGCCGGCCTGAAAACCACCGCGACGCGCACCGGGCTGATGACTTTTGGCGGCGCACCGGAGTGGGAGTTTCCGCCGCGCGAGGTGGTTCCACCGGCGGAGTTCTCGACCCACCAGGACCGCGAGCAAAGCGATATCCAAGCCGCCCTGCAAGGCGCGGCGGCGCAGATCGGCGAAGGCCGGCAGGGGAGAATATTGCTCTTTTCCGACGGCAACGAGAACCGCGGCGAGACCGCGCGGGTGCTGCCGCTCTTGCGCAGCCAAGGCGTGCAGGTGTGGACGCTGCCGGTGGGCTTGTCGCGCGGCCGCAATGAGATTTATTTGGCCGATCTGACTTTGCCGCGCCAAGTGGACAGCGCCGAGAGCTTCGAGATTCGCGGCGCGATTGAGAGCCTGCGCGAAGCGCCGGCGCGGCTGCGCTTGCTGCGCGACGGCGTGCTTTCCGCCGAGCGGGAGCTGCGTTTGAGCGCCGGCAGCAATAACGTTTCCTTCCGCGATACCCTCAGCGAGCGCGGTAATCACCGTTACGAGCTCTTGGTCGAGTCGGCGGACGACACGCTGGCGGAAAACAATCTGCTCCAAGGCGTCGTCGAAGTGAAAGGGCCGCCGCGGGTGCTGTTGCTGTCGGCGCAGAAAGACAGCCAGCGGGTTCTTTCTCGAGTCTTGCAAGTACAAGGCTATGCCGTGGTGGAGGCAGCGCCCGAGGCCCATTCCCTTTCGCTTGCGGAGCTCGCTGCTTTCGATTTATTGGTCCTCGACAACGTGCCGGCATTTCAACTGACCCATGCGAAAATGGAGAATATCGAAAAATACGTGCGCGACTTTGGCGGCGGATTAATGGTCGTCGGCGGCTCGCAGAGCTATGGCGCCGGCGGTTACTACCGCACGCCGCTGGAGCGCATCTTACCGGTCGACATGCGGCCGCCGGCGAAATTGGAAATGCCTCATGTCGCGCTGCTGTTTGTCATCGATAAATCCGGCAGCATGGGCTCCGGCGGCGAAGGCAGCACCAAGCTCGATCTCGCCAAGGCCGCCGCCATCGCCGCCGCCGATATCATGAACCCGACGGATCAAGTGGGCATCCTCGCCTTCGACGCCAATTGGGATTGGGCGCTGCCGTTTCGCCAAGTGGGTAAAGGCGAGTGGATCACCGAGAAGCTGGCCAATCTGCAATCTGACGGCGGCACCGACATGTACAAAGCGATGGTCGAAGCCCATCGCGGCATCGCCGGCAAGACGGCGTCGATCAAACATGTGATCGCGCTCTCCGACGGTCTCACCGACAAGGCGGACTTTCAAGCGCTGGTGGCCAAGATGGCGCGCGACGGCATTACTGTTTCGACGGTGTCCATCGGCAGCGACGCCGACGTGAAGCTGATGGCGGAGATCGCCAAAGAGGGCAAGGGGCGCGGCTATGTCGCCCTCGATCCGCAGACCATCCCGCAGATCTTTACCACCGAGACACTGTTGATCTCGCGCGATCTGTTAATTGAAAAATCGGCGGCGCCGACCATCGTCGCCGCCACCGGCGCGCTCAAAGGCATTCCGCAAAATAATTTGCCGGCGCTGCGCGGCTACGTGCTCACCTACCCCAAGCCGCGCGCCGAGCTGCTCATGCGCGTCGACAAGGACCCGCTTTTGGTGTCCTGGCGTTACGGTCTCGGCCGGGTGATGGCGTTCACCTCCGACTTGAGCGGGCGCTGGGGCAAAGATTGGGTCGGCTGGAGCGCTTTTCCCCAGTGGGCCAGTCAGGTCGGCCGCGACACCATGCGGAAAGTTCTCGACGGCAAAATGCGCGTCGATTTTCACAGCGACGGCGACGCGATCAAGGTGGTCGGCGATTTACTTGGCCAAGACGGCAAGTTTTTGAATCATCTAAAACTCAAGGCGACCATCGCCGCGCCCAATCAAACGAGCCGGGAGCAGCCGCTGCAGCAAAGCGCGCCTGGACGCTACGAGGGCAAGTTTACAGCGGCGCAGCGGGGCATCCATTTCGTCACGCTTTACGCCGAGGGCAAAGCCGGCGCGGCGCCGTTGCCGGTGGCCACCGTGCCGTACATCGCGCCCTATCCCAAAGAGTACCGCGAGCTGAAGCCCAACATGGCGCTGCTCAGCCGCCTCGCCGAGGAAACCGGCGGCGAGATGCTCGACGCGGAAAAGTTTCACGATGGCCTAAAGCGTCTTTACACGCCGACGCCGGGGAAAAGTTCCCAGGGGCACGAGACCTGGTGGCCGTTGGCGAGCGCCGGGCTGCTGCTGTTTCTCGCCGACCTGGTGCTGCGCAGTTGGCCGTGGCGGCGGACCGCTTCTCTAAACCCATCAAATACCTGATTGCTTGCGTGCGCGGCCCCCGTTACACTTAACGTCAAGCGTCGCCGAACAAAATGGAGGATTTCACTTGAACCTGATCGTCACTATTCTGGTATTTTTGCTCGCAGCTCTATTTACTCATTCACCAGTAGAAGCGCAGAAGCTCCAGCAGGTGCGTGTGGCGCTGTCGACGCCGACGCCGCATATGGCGCCGTTGTTCGTCGCCAAGGACAAGCGACTCTACGAGAAATATGGTCTCGATGTGCAGTTGATCTTGGTTAATAGCGGTTCGCTGGTGGCGCAAATGTTTCAAGCCGGGGAGATTCAGATCACCGCCAACGCGCCGGCGTCGTTGGTCAGCCTCGCCGCCACCGGCGAGAAGATGAGTTTCTTTCTGGGGCTGAGCAACACTTCGCCGTTTTCCGTGGTTACTCAGCCGGCTATTCGCCGGGCGGAAGATTTGAAGGGCAAGAAAATCGGCACCGCGCGTTTCGGCGGCTCGTCGCATATCTCAGCGCTGATCGCCCTCGAACACTTGGGCCTCGATCTGAAGCGTGACAAGATCACGTTGATTCAAACCGGCGTCGATCCCGACCGCATGGTGGCGCTGGAGAACAAAGCCATCGATGCCGGCATGCTGCAACGGGTGGCGACCAAGGTGATGACCGCCAAAGGTTTTCCCAACCTGCTCAACATGCACGGCTCAAAGCTGCACTATCAGAACACCGGCCTCACGGTGAAAAAAGACTATGCTGCCGCCAACCCGAAGGTCGTCGACGGTTTTACCCGCGCGACGATTGAGGCCTACGGCTATATTTTCAAGAAAGAGAATAAACAGTCGGTGAAGGAAGTCGTCGCGAAGAACCTACGATTGAAAAACGTCGAAGCCGCCGAAGATTTCTACCTCGAAGCCCAGGAAGAGCTTGACCGCAAACCTTACCCAACGCTGGACGGGTTCAAGATCGTCATCAAATATGTCGCCGAACAAAACCCCAAAGCCGCCGCCATCAAAGCCGAAGAGATCGTCGATGCTAGCTGGCTAAAACGACTGGACGACGAGAAGTTTTTCGACCGGGTGTATGGAGGGAAGTGACCTCAAACCTAATGGGTAACCTACGAGATAATCAGATTCCTCGATTTGCGATAAATTATGGCGCCTGAGCAACTGGCAAAAATCGAGTTTGACAAGCTCGGTCCTTGGTTGATTCTTGCGACGATAGCGACAAGTTTGACCATTCTGGTTTCAGACCTAGTCCCAGGTGTAATTCGCGGCTTCAGTGATCCGGGGCTCTATCGAGCCGTCGGATTATTTTTTTGAGGCTGGCTTCGTCGGGTTCTCATCGCTGTCTCCGAAGTATTACCAATTGCTTTCATTGGGATGTTATTTGCCGAGTCGTTTGCGGCAACGAAGGGACTAGGATTTGTCGCAGTGGTGACTCGCGTAGCAGACCACCACCCTAAATCGGCGGCAGTGTTAGTTATCGTAGGCATGCTATTGGTTGCCACTACCTCCTTGGTGAGGTTCGGTTCGAAACGTGTTGATTCCATCTAACGCTGATCCAACGGCAAGTGAGACTCTCGGGACGGCAATCTGACCCTCATGAATTGCGTCGCCGAACAAAACCCCAAGCCGCCGCCATCAAAGCCGAATAGATCGTCGATGCGAGCTGCCTAAAGCGACTGGACGACGAGAAGTTTTTCGACCGGGTGTATGGGGCAAGTAAGTAATATGAAATAGCCATTGTCGTGCAAAATTTATGACGGATTTGGCAAAACTGACCGCCTTTGACGACGAATGTGCCATTGCTGCCCATTTCATCGGCAATTAAAAGCATGGGATGAATCGCTGGCGGCCGCTGGAAGTTTTGCCGAAGGGAAGGGTCCTAACGAAAAATATCTTTAATTTCGGTAAGTTTTGTGGTTATATACCAAATTATTGAATCCGCTAAGCCATACCCTCGCACATCACAACGTCCTGGTATTTACCTTGCATTACTTTTGCTGGGACATGCGTCTAATAAATAGAAAGTCCGGCATCTGGATTAGGAGAACTCGATAGACAACCGACAAACATTCTAGGAAGCAAACTGAGCTAATCCGCACCGGGAGGGAGAAGCCATGAGCCCTGGAGATCCACTAAGAACCAACAAACCCATCCGCTCGCAGAAGACCGGGACGATCTTACCGCGGGACGGGACCTTTGTTCGGGCCGTCGAGAATATGGGACGGCAGTTGATTCTGGTCAATTTCGGTCCGGCCGGCGAAGAGTACTTGTTCCCGGACGAAATTACGCCGGAATCTTCTAAAGCATAGCTCCTCGCCAATTTTGTAATCCGTTCCGTCACATTCCTGGCGCCCGCCGGGAGCTTCCGGGTAATTTTTCCATCGATTATTCATCATCGCTTCCGATCCTTTGGAATCTGTCCAGCGTATTTGATAGAAACTCATTATCATTACGCGGAGGTGTGCCATGAGCGAGCGAACGATCAAAGGCTATCATGCTCATATTTACTACGATCCTAAGCGGACTCGGGCCGCGGCGGAGAAGGTGCGTGCCGGACTGGCGCACTTCAACGTCCAGCTCGGTAGCTGGCATGACGAACCGGTGGGGCCGCATCTCGATGCCATGTATCAAGCGGTGTTTACCAACGAAGAGTTTGCCAAGGTCGTGCCCTGGTTGATGCTCAACCGCGAAGGGCTGTCGGTGTTGGTCCATCCCTCCACCGGCGATGGCTATGGCGATCACCTGGAGCGGTCACTCTGGCTCGGCGAGCGCTTGAAGCTCAACGAGGGTGTGCTGAAGCGCGCTCACTGAACCTTTCCCGTTTGCCATGAAACGCATCCACTCGGCCATGGACCCCTTGATGGTCAGCCACTTGAAGAATGTCCTGGCGACGTTCGGCATCAAGTGCGTAATGAAAAAAATGGACCTGATCAGCGCCGCGGGACAACTACCGCCCACCGAGTGCTGGCCGGAGCTTTGGGTGGTGGAGGATGAGAAAGTCGTAAAGGCCAAAGCGATTCTTAAGAAAACTTTGGCGCCCCTGGCGTCGGTCAAGAAGGTTTGGGTTTGCAAAAACTGCGCTGAAAATATCGAAGGGCAGTTCTCCGAATGTTGGAACTGCGGCTGCGATCCCTCCGGCGCCGTAGCGCGCGGCGTGGTGCGATTAGCATCCCGTTCGCGTGTTCGCCGTTAAATTCTTTCCCTTATCTGTTCAACGTCAATAGGATCGTGCCGGCGACGACGGCGCAGCTGCCGATGGCGGTGCGCAGGGTAACTTTTTCCAGATCACGCAATAGTAGGATCGAACCGATCAGCACCCACATGGGTGTGGTCGCCATGATCGGTGCGATTAGCACCACTGGGCCGAGGCTGACGGCGGCGCTAAAGAGGAGAAAGCCGACGGTCTCGAATAAACTTGCCGAAATAAATGACCGCAGGGCGCGGCGATCTGGCCAGACCATGCGCTTGCCGCGACCGGTGATCAGCAGATAGCCGCCGAGAGCGAGCAACGACGATAGGCCAACCACAGCGGCATAGAGCAACGGTTCGTTGGTGATGGTGAGCGCATAGCGCGTGAACGGATGGATGATGCCGGAAAAAAACGCCGCCGATAGCGGAAATAGCGCGTCCAGCGGTTTGGCGTCGCTTCGCGCATCTTGCGAATCCCAACAGGTAATAAAAATCCCGGCGACGATGAGCAAGGTGCCGAGCATGATGTTGTGCCGCGCCGGTTCGTCCAAGAAAGCGATGGCCAAGGCGGCGCTGAAGAAAGGATGGGTCGAGCGCAGCGATGACGAGCGCGCTGAACCGATGCGGGCGATGCCGGTGTAGCTCAACCAGCGCACAAACGGCAAAGCGACGCCGACGGCGATGAAGACCGCCAGCGCGCGCGGATCGGCGCCGGGCATGCTGCCGCGCGCCATGAGTATCGACCAGGCGACTACCGTTTGCACGATTAACGAGATCAATGTCACGACCAACGGTGTGGAATGCGCCAGGCCGACGCGGGCGTAGAGATTGCCGGCGGCGTAGACGGCGGTGGAAGCGAGGGCGATGAGCTGGGCGGCGAAGTCCATGGCGATCGGGTGGTTGTCGGGTTTCGCGTTACGAGTTTCGAGCGTGAGCCATGGAGATACCTTTAGCTGAAGTAGCGATGCCGTTCCATTCGATGTGCGATTTGACCCGGCACTGGGTGAATGTTAGAAGTCGCGAGAGTTTGACAATTTTTTTCCGAATTTATTCGTTTCGGAACCTTCAAGCAAAAAATCACTGGGAGTTTTCATGGAGTATCGCCAAATGGGCAATTCGGGTGTTCGTGTTTCGGTCGTCGGACTGGGCACCAACCGCTTCGGTTCGCCGGATATGCCACAGGCCGAGGTCAATAAGGTGATCGATGCCGCCGTCGAGACCGGCGTCAATTTCCTCGACACCGCCAACGTCTACAATGACGGCGCATCGGAGACGACCCTGGGCCACGCGCTCAAAGGGCGTATGGATAAATTCGTCGTCGCGACCAAGTTCAATTTTCCTAGAAAAACCAGCGCCAATAGCTGGGGCGCGTCGCGCTATCATATGATGCAGGCGGTGGAGCAGAGCTTGCGCCGCTTGCAGAGCGATCATATCGATCTTTTTTATTGCCACCGCTGGGACGACACCACGCCCATCGAAGAGACGCTACGCGGTCTCGACGATCTCGTGCGCATGGGTAAAGTCAATTACATCGGCTCATCCTTATATGCGTCCTGGCAGTTGGCCCACGCTAACGTGATGGCGGAGCTCAGAGGCTGGACCCGCTTCGTCGTCTTGCAGTCGGAGTACAACATGCTCAATCGCGGCGTCGAGCGCGAAGTCTTGCCGTACTGCCGGGCGCATGACGTTGGCTTTGTGCCTTACTATCCGCTGGCGGGCGGTTTTCTCACCGGCAAGTACGAGATGGGCAAACCGCCGCCGCCGGGCTCGCGCGGCGAGTCGGTCAAACTCGTGCAAAACCTCATGGTCGAGCGCAACTTTAAACTAGTGAACAAGTTGAGCGCATGGGCTGAGGATCATGGCCGCGGCGTCAATGAGTTAGCCCAGGCATGGCTGTTGGCGCAGCCGAGCGTATGTTCGGTGATCACCGGCGCCAAGCGCTTCGATCAGGTGACGAGCAATGTGAAAGCGGCGGACTGGCATCTGACGGCCGCGGAGTTGAAAGAGGTCGACGGGATTTTGCAGGGGTAGGGAAAGCAACGACAGCGGGATTCCGATTCGGAATATTGGCCGCAAAAAACGCAACATGAATATCCGATTGTAGCGGTGGGTTCGAAACCCGCTCTCTTGGATTACTCCACCCATTCTACGACGCTAGGTCAGAAAAATGCTTAAGCAGGATTTAACCACGAAAAGCACGAAACACACGAAAATCGAGACCGGAGATTTTCCAAACTTTCGTGTCGTGGAGGTGTTTTGCGGTTGAATCTCTTTTTGATCTGAAACGGGCTTCTGCGCATTTAAAAGGAGCGCGGGTTTTCCAACCCGCATCGCGGACAGGAATATCCGCGCTCCTTTGATCGGAAAGATGGCTGTCGGTACGAATCCCTAGGCGAGGTCGAATCCTGTCAAATCACGAACGGCAGAAACAGCTGCGCTGCGTCGCTAGATTTCTCACGTTTCGGAGTTTTGGCCAGCTGGCCAATTTCCCGCTCCAGCCAGCGGATGTATTGGCGCTGGGTGTGGCGTTTGTCGATGGCGGCGATGCATAACTCGCGCACCGACTCGGCGTAGTCCGGCCAGCGTTGGCGCATGATGCGCGGCATTTTTATGTAGGTCGGCGGGTCGTCCAGGAATAGCGGGTCGCGGGCTAAAGTCCAGATATCGCACTGGGTTTCGCCGGTCGGGATGCGCTCGGGATCGGCACTGCGGGTACTGAAGCGCTCACCGTAGGCTAAGCCTTGCACCAGATGGGTTAGTTCGTGGCCGATGGTGTGATAAGTGACCTTGCGCACTCTCAATCTAATAATTAGCCGGTACAGCTCGCCTTTGCGGTAAATTACGGTGGCGCTGCCCAAATGTTTGCGCGTGTAGCCGATGGTGATCGCCGCGTCCTTCAACTCAGGAAAATAGCCGAGCGCGCGCTGGACCATCTCCAAAGTGCGGCGCGTCAGGCGCTGTTTCATCTGCGGCGTGAGTCTAAGCGGCATGATTTATTGGCTTTTTATTGCAACCTTGCACGGCGGGTCGTTAGTGTCATAATGCCCGAGTTCGTCCATGGACAGTTATGGCAGAGGAAAATAACCAGAACAAGGAAAATACGCCGTTTCACTGCGGCTACATCGCTATCGTCGGCCGGCCCAACGTCGGCAAGTCAACCTTGCTCAACCAAATCCTCGGTGAAAAGGTCGCCATCGTCTCGCCCAAACCGCAGACGACGCGTAATCGCATCACCGGTATTCGCACGACGGCTGCGTCGCAAATCGTTTTTCTCGACACGCCGGGGATTCACTCCGGCCATTCATTGATGAACCGGCGCATGGTCGATATCGCGCTACAGACCTTGGACGAAGTTGACGGCGTCATCTGGCTGCTCGATGCCCATGACAAGATCAAACAGGAAGAAGAGCGTATCGCCGAGACTCTGCGCGGCGTCGAGACGCCGGTGCTGATCCTCATCAACAAGATCGATATGGTCTCCAAGGGTAAGCTGTTGCCGTTGATGGAGCGCTGCGCTCAGCTGCTGCCGGATAAAGAGATCGTGCCGGTATGCGCGCTCAAAGGCGACGGCGTCGATTTGGTACTGTCGATGGTCGAGAAATGGCTGCCGGAAGGGCCGCCGTTTTTCACTGACGGTGAGTACACCGATCAGTCGGAGCGCTTCCTCGCCTCCGAAATCGTTCGCGAGAAAGTTTTTTTGCTGACCCGCGAAGAAATTCCCTACGGCGTGGCGGTGACCATCGATGAGTTCACCGAAAAGACCGAAAAAAATCTCATCGTCATCGCTGCGACCATCCATACTGAACGCGATTCGCACAAGGGAATCTTGATCGGCAAGCGCGGCGCCATGCTCAAGGAGATCGGCCAGCAAGCGCGCGAGGAGTTGGAGAAGATTTTCGGCTGCCGGGTTTTTCTTGAATTATTCATCCGCGTCGATCCGGGCTGGACGCAGAATCCAAATTCACTCGCCGAGATGGGATTGTGAAACCATGATCCAGTCATTGCGCCGCAACCGCGTCGCGCGAACTGCCGCGTAATCTGCCGATAGTCGCGATCGTCGGCCGGCCCAACGTCGGCAAGTCGACATTTTTCAACCGGCTGGTGGGCGAACGGCGGGCGATTGTCGATAACCTGCCGGGCGTGACCCGCGACCGTAACTACGCCGAAGCGATCTGGGCCGGCAGGAGATTCTTGCTCGTCGACACTGGCGGCCTGGAGTCCGACAGCGCCGGCAAGTTGGAAGAAAACGTCCAAGCGCAGAGCCATTTGGCGGTGGCGGAAGCCGATGTCATCATGTTTCTGCTCGACGGCAAGGGCGGGCTCAATCCGTTGGACGCCGAAGCGGCGGGACAGTTGCGCCAAACCGACAAGCCGGTGTTCTACGCGGTCAACAAGCTCGACTCGCGCCAGCGCGAAAACAATCTTTACGAATTCTACGCCCTCGGTTTGGACAAGCTCTATTCGATCTCCGCCGAACATGGTTTGGGCATTCCCGATTTGATGGACGATGTGGTGCAGCATCTTGCGCCCAACATCGACAGCGAAGCAGACGACACGGTGAAAATACCGCCGCCGCTACGGGTCGCCATCGTCGGCCGGCCCAATGTTGGCAAATCGACGTTAACCAATCGTTTGCTCGGCTTCGAGCGTTCGGTGGTTGACGCCACACCGGGGACGACCCGCGATGCCGTCGACACTCCCTTTGAATTGCGCGGCGAGCCTTGCGTGCTCGTCGACACTGCCGGGATTCGGCGCAAAGCGCGTATCGACGACCGCATCGAACGATTCAGCGTCAGCCGTTCGCTCAATGCCGTCGATCGCGGCGATTTAATTATTCATATCATCGACGGCCCGGAGAATGTCACCGACCAGGATGCGCAGATCCTGAGCTATGCCGTGCAGCGCGGCAAGGCGATTTTGCTGGTGGTCAATAAGTGGGATGTGGTGCGACAAACCGGCGGCGACACCGATAAATATCGCGACGAAATAAATTACCGCTTGGCGTTTCTGGAATATGTGCCGATCGCGTTTATTTCGGCGGCGACCGGTTTCGGCGTGCGCAAAATGCTCGAAAGCGCGGCGCGGCTGGTGCAAGTGTACCGGCGCAAGGTGTCGACCTCTTCGCTGAACCAAGCGCTGCAAGAGATCGTCCAGGCTCACACCGTGCCGCTTTTTCGCAACCATCCGGTGAAGTTTTACTACGGCACGCAGACTGGCATCGCGCCGCCGACATTTACGTTCTTCGTCAACAAGCCGGACGGCATCCTGGAAAGTTATCAAAAATATCTGGTCAATCAGCTGCGCCAGCAGTTGGGCTTTCTCAATGCGCCGATTCGGCTGCACTTTCGCGCCCGGCGCGAGCCGTCAATGATTAAACGAAGAGGTAACTCGCCCAAGCGATCGCGCTCGGCAAGATAGTCCATCGCAGCTAGGTTTGCCGGTTAGCGCATGGCCATAAACTGCGCCATGCGGTAAAAAGTTTTGTAAAAACAGAAGCTTTCACTTGATCGGCGGATCAATTTCGTCTATCGCCTAGCCTTCGCCGAACATTTATTTTATTATTCGTGACTCGTTGGTAGGGGGCGTGGTTTGACAAAGCGCGGACGAACATGATTCAGCCTTCGTTATCATTTGCTGAAAGAGTCTCATCGACAGCAATGCCGGGCGAGCATGAGCCGTGGCTGGCGTTGGCGCGCGTTAAAGGACTGGGTTGCGTGGGCTTCAAAAAGCTCGTCGCCCATTTTGGCGATCCGACCCGAGCCCTAGCGGCGGCGCCGAGCGAGCTTGCCGCTATCGAAGGCCTGCAACACGATGCCATCGACGGCATTGTCGGTTTTTCTCAGTGGGCCGAAGTTGACAGTGATCTCAAGCGCATTCGCAGTGCCGGCATTATCCTGGTGCGTTACACCGACGCCGATTATCCGGCGCGGCTGCGCACCATCGCCGATCCGCCGCCGCTGCTTTACGTTAAGGGAGCTTTGACCGACGCTGACGACAAGGCTGTGGCGATCGTCGGCTCGCGCAGCGCCAGTGACTATGGCCGACGCGTGGCGCGCGATTTGGCGCGCGGCTTGACGTCCTTTGGCTTCACCGTCGTCAGCGGCATGGCGCGCGGTATCGACGGTATGGCCCATGAGACCGCATTGAATTGCCGCGGGCGCACCATCGCGGTGTTGGGTTCCGGCGTCGAGCGCGCCTATCCGCCGGAGCACGATAAGCTTTATCAGCGCATCGCCGATCAGGGCGCGGTGATTTCCGAATTGCCCTTGGGCACCAAGCCGATGACGTTTAATTTTCCGGCGCGCAATCGCTTGATCAGCGGCTTGTCGTTGGGTGTGGTGGTGGTCGAGGCGACGGAAAAAAGCGGTTCGTTGATTACCGCGTCGCTCGCCGTCGATCAGGGACGCGAAGTGTTCGCCGTTCCCGGTGAAGTCGGCTCCAGCCGCAGCCGAGGCGCGCACCGGCTGATCCGCCAAGGGGCGAAGTTGGTCGAGACCGTTGACGACATCATAGAAGAGATCGCGCCCCAGTTGGCGCGCCAGACCGGCGGCGCCGGCAAAACTGAAGCGCGGCAGCTGCCGCAAAACAGCAGTGCGGCGGTGCAGAAAGTCTTCGCCCTGCTGCAAGAGCGTTCATTGCAGATCGACGAAATTATTGAAAACAGCGGGCTTGTGTCCGCGCAAGTGCTCGGAATTCTTTTGGACCTGGAGTTGCAGGGATATTTGAGGCAATTGCCGGGAAAAATCTATACAATCGAAAGATAACGCGAGACCGCAAGCGTCATCAGTCCCCATTGTGAGCTAACGATTATGCCAGCAAAGAACCTAGTCATCGTCGAATCGCCGGCCAAGGCCAAGACCTTGGAGAAATATTTGGGCCGTGATTTTCAAGTTAAAGCGTCGGTGGGCCATCTTATCGATCTGCCCAAGAGCAAGCTTGGCGTCGATATCAAAAAAGATTTCGCGCCCGACTTCACGGTCATTCTCGGCAAGAAAAAAGTCATCGACGATTTGAAAAAAGCCGCCAAGGGCAAAGAGAATATCTATCTGGCCTCCGATCCGGATCGCGAAGGTGAAGCGATCGCCTGGCATATCGCCAGCCAAGTGGTGAAAAATCACAAGCATGTCCATCGCGTGCTGATCAACGAAATCACCAAGAAGGCGGTGCAGGCTGCGATTGCCAATCCGCTGACGTTGGATCGCAATAAATTTGACGCCCAGGTGGCGCGCCGGGTGCTCGACCGTCTGGTCGGCTATAAGATCAGTCCGATCTTATGGACCAAGGTGCGGCGCGGTCTAAGCGCTGGCCGGGTCCAGTCGGTGGCGGTGCGAATGGTTTGCGAGCGCGAGCGAGAAGTGCGGGCCTTCGAACCGGTCGAGTATTGGTCGCTGACGGCATCGTTGGAAGGGCGCTTACCGCCGCCGTTCAAAGCCAAACTGGTTCAATGGAAAAACCAGAAGGTCGACAACAAGAAGTTTCGTCTGGAAAACGACGCAACGGTTCAAACCATCGTCAAATCCCTCGAAGGTGCGTCGTGGGTGATCGGCGATGTTGAAAAGAAAGAGCGGCGCCGTTTTCCCGCGCCGCCGTTCGTCACCAGCAAACTGCAACAGGAAGCGTCGCGTAAGTTGGGTTTCCAACCCAAGCGCACCATGCAGTTGGCGCAGCACCTTTACGAGGGCGTCGAACTCGGCAGCGAAGGATCGGTGGGGTTGATCACCTATATGCGTACCGATTCGACGCGGATCTCCGACGATGCCATCGGCGCCGTGCGCGGTTTTATCCAAGGCCAGTACGGCAAGAACTATGTGCCGGGCAAGCCCAACACCTTTCGCTCGAAGAAAGGCGCACAGGATGCCCACGAGGCGATCCGGCCGACTTCAACGGAATATACGCCCGATAAAGTGCGGCGTTACCTGCGCCGCGACATGTTTCAGCTCTATTCCTTGATTTGGGATCGCTTCGTCGCCAGTCAGATGGTGCCGGCGGTGTACGATCAGACCGCCTTCGAGATTCCGGTGAATGAAGCGGTGTTCCGCGCCAACGGCCAGCAGATCAAGTTCGACGGGTTCATGAAAGTCTACATCGAGGGGCGCGACGAGCGCGCCAGTCAGAACAATGACGACGATGAGGATGAGGTGCAGGATCTCGACGGCGTGCTGCCGGATCTGCAAAAGGGCGATGCGCTCAAATTGCAATCCATCGAGCCGCGCCAGCATTTCACCCAGCCGCCCCCCCGTTTTACCCAGGCGTCGTTGATCAAAGAGCTTGACGAAAAAGGCATCGGCCGGCCGTCGACCTACGCCGCGATCATTTCCAATATTCTCGACCGCGAGTATGTCGCGCAAAACGAGAGCCGCCAGTTGGTGCCGACGGATTTGGGCTTTTTGGTGAACGATCTCCTAGTCGAGAGTTTCCCCGACATTCTCAACGTGGAGTTCACCGCCAGCATGGAAGACCAGCTCGACAAGATCGAGGACGGCAAGGAAAAGTGGACCAAGACGATGAAGCGGTTCTACACGCCGTTCGCGCTCGATCTCAAGAAAGCCGAGAAAGAGATGCGCGATGTCAAACGGCAGGAAGTGCCCACCGACATCGCCTGCGAGAAGTGTGGCAAGCTGATGGTGGTCAAGTGGGGGCGCAATGGCGAATTCATCGCCTGTCCGAGTTACCCCGAGTGCAAGAACACCAAGAACTTCAAGCGCGACGACAAGGGCGAGATTGAAATCGCCGTAGAGGAAGAAGTCGACGAGGCCTGCGAGAAGTGCGGCAAGCCAATGCTGTTGCGCTTCGGCAAGTTCGGCAAGTTTCTCGGTTGCAGCGGCTATCCCGACTGCAAAAACATTCAGCCCCTGCAAAAGCCGGTGGATCTCGGCATCAAATGCCCGGAGTGCAAAGAGGGCAACATCAAAGAGCGCAAGTCGCGCTGGGGCAAAATGTTTTACGGCTGCGATAGATATCCCGAATGTAAATTCGCCACCTGGGATAAACCGATGCCGACGCCCTGTCCCGACTGCGACAGCCCGATCTTAGTCGAGAAGGTGCTCAAGCGTACCGGCCGCAGCCACCGCTGCTACAAAAAAGAGTGTGGCTACTCGATCCAAGTGGCAGAACAATAGTTTGCTTCAGTGCCGCTGGAGCCGAGGAAGAGATTCGGCAGCGGAGATCAAACCGCCAAGAACGCAAAGGCGCGTCGGATCTGTGGGGCGGGTTTGAAACTCGCCCTTCCGTTTTCACTTTCTACGTTCACAAATTGCTTGCAAAGACCTCCGCTCCACGGTAGAGATTCCGCTGGTCGCGATCGTATTCAGGGTTCGTGGTCGACGGAACCGAACCTCGAATATGACGTTTTTTCACGGTAGCTAATCGATTATGAAAAATTCTGTGCGCATCATTGGCGGTGGTTTGGCCGGCTCGGAGGCGGCGTGGCAGTTGGCGCGCCGGGGCGTGGCGGTGGAGCTTTACGAAATGCGCCCGCAGCGCATGACAGAGGCCCATGCGACGGCGAACTTCGGCGAGCTGGTGTGCAGCAACTCGTTGCGCTCCGATTCATTGTCGGCGCCGGCGGGATTGCTCAAAGCGGAGATGCGCCAGTTCGATTCGTTGGTGCTGCGCGTCGCCGAGGCCAACCGCGTGCCGGCGGGCTCGGCGTTGGCGGTGGACCGCGACCGCTTCGCCATCGCCTTGACAGCGGCGGTTTCAGCGTTGCCGCAGGTAGAAATTATCCGCCAAGAAGTCACCGCCATACCTGACGACGGCGTGGTGATTCTCGCCACCGGTCCGTTGACTTCGGCCGAGCTGTCGCGCGACTTGACGGCGAAATTGGGCGAGGAGCATTTGTATTTTTACGACGCCATATCGCCCATCGTCAGCGCCGAGTCGGTGGACATGAACATCGCCTACCGGGCGTCGCGTTACGACAAGGGCGGCGACGACTATCTCAATTTGCCGCTGACGCGGGAAGAGTACTACGGTTTCATCGATGCGCTGATCGCGGCGCAGCGTGTGCCGACCCATAGCTTCGAGCGTTTCGTTCCCTTCGAAGGCTGTATGCCGATCGAAGAAATGGCCGACCGCGGCAAAGAAACTCTTGCCTTCGGGCCGATGCGCGCCGTCGGCTTGATCGATCCGCGCACCGGCAATCGTCCCTATGCGGTGGTGCAACTGCGCCAGGAGAATCGCGAGCAGACGCTTTATAATCTCGTCGGTTTTCAAACCAAGATGACCTACCCCGAGCAGCGCCGCGTGTTTGCGCTGATTCCCGGTCTGGCCAACGCCGAGTTTGTCCGGCTCGGCAGCTTGCACCGCAACACGTTTATCAACGCGCCGCAGCATCTGACGCCGACGCTGCAATGGCGCCAGCGCGAGTCGCTGTTTTTCGCCGGCCAAATGACCGGTGTCGAAGGTTACATCGAATCGGCGGCGATGGGTATGCTCGCCGGCATCAATGCGGCGCGTCTGCTCGCGTCGCTACCATTGCTGGTGCCGCCGCCAACCACGGCGCTGGGCGCTCTGTTGCGTTATATCACCGATCCGGAGCGCAAGCGGTTTCAACCGATGAACGTCAACTTTGGCCTGTTGCCGCCATTGTCCATGCGGCTACGCGGCAAGGCGAAAAAAGAAATGCATTCGCAGCGCGCTCTCGCCGACTTGGCGGCATGGCTGGGCCAAATCGGCGTTGTCGCCGGCGTGGCGGAATTTCCTGAAGCGATTGACACAGCAACGGCGGCCGTCCCATGAGCCCGTGCCGCGGCGCCTTCATCGACGTCGGCACCAATACGATTCTTTGCCTGATTGCCGATATCCGAGACACCGGCCGCTTTCGTGTGTTGGATGATTTGGCCGAAATCGCCGGCTTGGGTCGGGGCGTCGACCAGACCGGCATGATCGGCGCCGCCGGTGAAGCGCGCGCCATCGAGATCCTTGGCCAATTCCGCGACCGTTGTCACGATCTTGGCGTCGAGGCGATCACTGCCGTCGGCACCAGCGCGTTGCGCGATGCTAGGAATAGCGCGGAAGTGCGGGCACGGATTCTTAATAAACTTGGCATCGACATCCGTGTGATTTCCGGCGCCGAAGAAGCGGCATATTCTTTTCTCGCCGTGCAGCGCGGCTTGTCGCTGCTCGGCCGTGAACTCTTGGTCATCGATATCGGCGGCGGCAGCACGGAGTTTATTTTTGGCAACGACGACGGTGTGACGCGCGCCGCAAGCATCGATGTCGGTTCGGTGCGCTTGACCGAGCGTTATTTGCATGCTGATCCGGTGCACGCTGCGGAATTCGCCGCTATGGCTGTCGCCGTGGATGTCGCGCTGGCGCCCATCGCGGCGGCATTTTCTTCCCAAGGTTCTAGTCTCGCGCTAGTCGGTATCGCGGGAACATTCACGACGCTGGCCGCCATCGAGAAAAGACTCGCGCGCTATTCCCACAGCCAGGTGCATGGCAGCGTTCTGACCTTGGCCGAAGTGAAACGCCAGGTCGCTTTGCTGCAAGAAAAGTCCATCGCCCAACGCAAGGCAGATCGTCGGCTTGGAGCCGAAGCGCGCCGACGTGATTTTTGCCGGTGCTTATCTGATCGAAAAAATCATGGAACGTTTCGGCGCCAGCCAAGTAGTTGTCAGTGATCAAGGCGTGCGCTACGGCCTGTTACACGAAGCGGCAAAAACACTGTAAATAGAGTTGACATTTTCCCGCGAATTGGGAAATATCTGCCACTGTTCTGAAGCTGCGGGGGCTGCCGTTTGGTTGGAATATTCACGGGCTTATCACAGGGAGGTGAAAGGCAATGACCAAAGGAGAGTTAGTCGAAGCGGTGGCCAAGAGCGCCAACATTACGAAGCTCGCGGCCGGGGAGGCCGTCGATGCAACTTTCGAAGGGATCGCCAAGGCGATTCGCAAGAATAAGCGATTTCAGGTTCCCGGTTTTGGCACGTTCACCGTGCGCTCGCGCAAGGCGCGCAAGGGCGTCAATCCGCAAACCGGCGACGTGATCAGCATCAAAGCCAGCCGTACCGTCGGTTTTAAAGCCGCGCCAGTGCTGAAAAAGGGGTTATAGTTTTACGGTTTGACCGTCAAGGCCACCGCGGGCAACCGGGTGGCCTTTTTTATGCGCTTGATGATAACCGCTGTGGAACGTACAATGGCGGAAAATTTGTTGGAGCCAAGATTTCGAAAGAATAGTTATGTCGCTCAAAACCGAAAAAATCTGGATGGATGGTGCGCTGGTGCCGTGGGAGGACGCTAAGATCCATGTGCTTTCCCATGGGTTGCATTACGGCACGGGATATTTTGAAGGTATCCGTTGCTACGAACTGGCCGACGGCCGCTCGGCGGTATTTCGCCTGCAAGAGCATATGCAGCGGCTGGCGGACTCGGGGAAGATTCTCGGTTTCCCGCTGCCCTATTCCGTCGAGCAGATGTGCCAAGCGACGGTGGCGGTGATCCGCGCCAACAAGCTCAAGGCCTGCTACATTCGACCGTTGGCCTTTCTCGGTCTCGGCGAATTGGGCATTTACGCGCCCAACAATCCGGTCAACGTGTGCATCGCGGTGTGGCCGTGGGGCGCGTACCTGGGCGACGATGGCATCAAGAACGGCATTCGCGCCAAGGTGTCGTCCTACACCCGGCACCATGTCAACGCGACTATGACCAAGAGCAAGACTTCGGCGAACTACGTCAATTCGGTGCTCGCCAAAGCTGAAGTGAAAAAGGCCGGCTACGACGAAGCGATCATGCTCGACACCGAAGGCTACGTCTCGGAGGCGAGCGGCGAGAATATTTTTATCGTGCGCCACGGCAAAATCAAAACCACGCCGTTGACATCGATCCTGCCGGGGATCACGCGGGAATCGATCATCACCTTGGCGCGCGACAAAGGTTACCAGGTCGTCGAGGAACGCTTCACGCGCGATGAGATCTACATCGCCGACGAAGCGTTTTTTACCGGCACGGCGGCCGAGCTGACGCCGATCCGCGAAGTCGACGACCGCCAGGTCGGCGCCGGCCGGCGCGGCCCGGTGACCGAAGATATTCAAAATATTTTCTTCGATGTCATCAAAGGCAAGGCCACGGAAAAATACGCCAGCTGGCTCTATCCCGTGTGATTCTCGCCTGGCTATTTGTGAGTTGCATTTCACCGCCAGCTTCGATTAAAACTTCACAGATGGCTGAGCCCAGCGATCCGACCCTGCGGGTGACCATGCTGCCGCGCGATACCAACGCGCGCGGCACGATCTTCGGCGGCGTGATTTTGAGCCATATCGACTTGGCCGGAGGCATCGCGGCGGCGCGCCGGGCGGCGCGGAACTTCGTCACCCGGGCGATGCGCGAAGTCGAGTTCATCGCGCCGGTATACGTCGGCGATGTCGTGAGTTTCTACACCACCGTGATTCGCGAGGGGAACACTTCGGTCACGGTGCAGGTGAGCGTCGAGGCGGAGCGGGGCACGGATGCGTCGTTGCGCGTCAAGGTGACCGCGGCTGAAGTGATCTACGTTGCCGTCGACGAAGCGGGGAAGCCGATTTCACTAAGATAGCGATTCGCGACGCTCGCTCAGCCACCGCAGTAAGATTATTTGCGCTGCCGGATCTGAGCGACGCCGGCGCGCCCGTTGCTCAAAGCGATTCCGATATGCCGGTGCAGTTGCGCCGACGATGCCAAGTACCAGCACAATGCCACGTAACTCGCCCGACGAGGTCAAGATTGCCCGCGGCACACGCTGAGCCACCGTTCGCTTGAAAAAAACTCATCGCAGGTTGTTTGATCTCGTCGAGCCTCAACCAATGACCGCGGTCGGGAAGCAATACCAGCCGGTGCGGTTTGCCGAAACTTTGCAAGCTGATCGCGCAGTAAATTGGCTTGGGAAACTGGAACCATGCCGTCCTCGGTGCCGTGCAGGATCAAGGTTGGCGCGCTCCAGCGTTCGGTCTCAGGCAAATAGTTTTTAAGCTTCGGAACGGCATCGCCGTCGGGGTTGAGCAGTTTGCGGATCCAGATGCTGGTGGTGTCGTGATAGAGCCGCGGCAAATCGTAGGCGCCGGCCAGCAGCACAACGCCTTTGACCGCGTCGATTTGGTTGACCAGGGCGGTGGCGACGACGGCGCCGCGGGAAAAGCCATAGATATAGATTCGAGTGGCATCGATCCAGGGTAACTGTTTGGCCAATGCGACCGCATCGAGAACCGCCTGCCTGGTGGTTTCCGCCGAGAGCTTGCCGGCGAATTCGCTGCGGCCGTAGCCCGGCAGCGATAACGCAAAGGTCGCATAGCAAAGTTCGCCGGCGAAAAATTGCGCCGCGGGCAGTAATCGCTCTGCGCCGATGCCGACCCAGCTATGGCCGTGCAGCATCAGCATCAGCGGAAATGGCCCCGGTCCGCGCGGCCGGGTGATATAGGCTTCGACTTTGCCGTCGGCGCTGGGGAAGAGAAAACCGTTGGTGCTCGCTTCAGGAATTTGGCTCAAGTCGCGCACCGACATCGTCGTCGACACTGGCGCAGCCCGACAGCAAAATGAAAGATCAGCAAGCACGTAAAACTCAATCGATGCACGTAAAACGTCTAACACCGCCGCGCGGGAAAGCAAGATGTTTGCACCCTGGGGGCGCTTTCAGTATCAATGGTACGGCCTATGACGCACCGATTATTGATGGTCTCTATATTGATTGGGTTAGGGTTGATGTCCGCCTGCGGCGAGTCCGCCAAGACGGCCGAAAGTCTTGCGCGTCGGCTTCGTGCCGTCGGAGGATGCCGCGCAGGTGATGCAGAATGCCCAGCCGATCGTCGAGATCCTGCGCCAACAGTTGGCCATGGAAGTCCAGCCTTTCGTCGCCACCGATTACACCGGCGTCATCGAAGCGCTGCGCGCCAACAAGCTCGATGTCGCATTCCTGACGCCGGCGTCCTACGTGCTTGCCAAAAACGAAACCAACGTCAAGGTCGTGCTCAAGTCGGAGCGCAAGGGCATTGCGTCCTATTACGCGGCGATCATTACCCGCGCCGACAGCGGCATTAAGTCCCTCGACGAGCTGCGCGGTAAGAGCTTTGCGTTCGGCGACGCGCTATCGACCACCGGTAATGTGTTTCCGCGCAAGATGTTCAAGGAGCGCGGCATCGACCCGGTGCGCGATTTCAAGCAGGTGCTTTACTCCGGCGGCCACGACGCCACGGTGCTGGCGGTGCTCAATGGCAAAGTCGACGCCGGCGCCACCTACGCGAACTCGCCGGACAGCGAAGACACGGCGTGGATGCGCTACCTGAAAAATCCCGAAGACGTCAAAAAAATTCACGCCATCGCGTTCTCCGAGCCGATTCCAGCTGACAATCTCGTCATCAACGGCAATCTCGACGAGCGCCTGGCGAAAAAGATTGAAAATGTCTTTATCGAGCTCTCGCGCGATCCCCAAGGCAAAAAAATGTTGCGCGAGCTCTATCAGATCGACGGCTTCGTCAGCGCCACGGATAAGGATTACGATTCGGTGCGCCAGGCGTTCGTCGACGCCGGCATCCCGCTCAAAGACGCGCTGCAGAAAAAGAAGCCGTGACCATCCTCGAGATCCGCGACCTCCATACTTCCTACAGCGACTCCGTGCCGGTGCTGCGCGGCGTCGATCTCAAGATCGAGCAGGGGGAGTTTGTCGGTGTAATCGGTCTATCCGGGTCGGGCAAGTCGACGCTGCTGCGCAGTATCAACCGCTTGATCGAGGTCAACGCCGGCGCGATTATCGCGCCGGCAGCGCTGCTCGGCGGCAAGAGCAACGGCGTCATCGATATTCTCAAGCTTTCTCACTCGAGACTGCGCCATGTGCGGCGCCGCATCGGCATGATCTTTCAGCAGTTCAATATCGTCAAGCGATTAACCGTCATCGACAACGTGCTCTCGGGCGGGTTGGGCTACCAACCGGCTTGGCGCAGCACGCTGAGGATTTTCTCCCGGGAAGAACGATGCCGCGCGCTGGTGAACTTGAAGCGAGTAGGGTTGCTCGACCATGCCTACAAGCGCGCCGACGAACTGTCCGGCGGCGAACAGCAGCGCGTTGCCATCGCGCGAACCTTGATGCAAGAGCCGGCGATTATCCTGGCCGACGAACCGGTTTCCAGCCTCGATCCGAAATTGTCGCGCGTCGTCTTGGATATTCTCAAAAGAGTCTGCCGCGAAGACGGCATCACCGCGCTGGTGAGCCTGCATACGCTCGAACTCACGCGTGAGTACGCCGACCGCGTGATAGGCTTGAAAGACGGCCAGATACTTTTCGATGGCGCCACCGACGAGCTCACCGACGCCATTGTCGACTCGATCTATGGACCGATCGATTAGCTCCGGCCTTCAAGTTTTTTCACTGTAACTTGCGTCAAGCTTGTCCAGCGCGTAACGATAGCCGGCGTCGATGATGGCATCAACACTGCGCCAATCGAAAACACCGAATTGGCTGACTGGCGGCTCGAAGCATAGATCGGCTTGCGCCTTGGCGCTCTCAATGGCGCGCACGCCGGCGACCGTGGTGGTGCGGTATAACGTATTCAAAATATTCGGCAGGTCGGGTGTGAGGACAAAGGGATTGAGCCGTTGCCAGAGACACTTCCAACCCGACACGCCGTAGCTTTGCGCCAGCGTGCTCTTGAACTCCGCTTGCTCGCTGACGTCGACGGCGAAGACTTTCCCGTGGCAAAACGTTTTCATAGCCGCGACCGGCAGATTATCGACTAAACCGCCGTCAACGAAGATTTCACCATTCTCAATGGTCGGCGGGCCGATCCCGGGGATCGACACGCTGGCACGGACGGCTTTCCATAACGAACCTTGCCGATATATCTTTGCTTCGGCGCGGGTCAGGTTGGTCGACACGCAAAAGAAGTCGGTGCGCAGATCGTCGATCGTTGCGTCACCGAGCATTCTTGTCAGCATCCGGTCCATGCGGTTGCCGGAATTGATCGCGATGAGCGGCAGCGTGTAATTCTTCTGCGGATGGCAGCGCGGCCATTCAGCGCGGTTGACCTGCGCCATGGTGGACCAATCCCAGCCGAGCGCATGTTGCGCGGCGATCACCGCGCCCATGCTCGTGCCGCCGATGAAATCGATGGGGATATGTCGTTCGGTGAGCGCGCGAATGACGCCGATATGAGCGAAACCACGGGCGCCGCCGCCGCTGAGCACCAGTCCCACCGCCGTGCCGGTGAAAGTGCGGACGAGTCTGGCGATGTCGCCTGGCCGCGACGGCACAACATGGTGATGCGCCGCGAAATCCAGCGTTTCGCGCCAGCGTGAGGTGCGCACCGTTGTGATGAACTGCGGATGATGGAGCAAAATCGAGTTCCATCGTGGTGGCGATCTGATTTTGGCAAAAGTAATTGCGCATTATTTCCAAGCGCGAAACTTCCGGCGGGCGGTCCGCAGCGCCGACCAACAGAATCAAATCGGCTTGCCGGAGGCAAAGTTCGGTCCATTCGGAAACGTCCGGGTCGGCCTCGTAGAGAACGAAGCGGTGATTGGTTTCGAGGTGATTCAGCAGGGCGCTCAAGTGTTCGACGCTATTATTTGCCGCTGCCGGCGCCCCGTGCAATTCGCAAAGGGCCGGCAAAACTTCCGGGCGCAGGCAAGCCGTCGCGCCAACGGCCTCCATGCGCGTGGGTCAATGCCGCGGTAAACTCGGGTAAACAGACATGAGTATCAACCGGCACCACCGCGATGGTCCGCAGGTTGCGCCGCAATAACATCGCATCGCGCCCCTGCCGTTCTCGGCCGGCAAGCTGCACCGCGATTTGGCCGAACAGTTTGGGGTCGGATTTGACCGCGCTCTCGAAAGCTGCCCGGGAAATCATCACCAGCCGGGTGTCGCGAATCGCCCTCACCGCCGCGGAGCGAGGTTCGCCGGTCAATAGGGCAAGTTCACCGACCGTATCGCCGCGCGCCAGTTCGCGGACCGTTTCCTTGCTCCCATCGTCGCGTTCGATGGAGACGCGTAGCCGCCCGGAAAGCACAACATACATGGAGTCGCCGGCGGCGCCGGCGGCGAACAGCAGCGCCCCACCGGGTAGATGGACCGGCTCCAAATCGGTTTGCAGTTGGTTGAGAGTCGCCGGATGGAGCCCGGCGAAAAATGGCATGGCTAAGAGATCGGCGAGTTGTTCGGGTGAAAACATCGGGCCCGCCGGTTCACGCGCGATGACATTTGTTCAGCACGGTCTTCACATACTTGATTGCTGAATAGGTTTGCAAGCAACTACAACGCCGTCTTGGAATGTTCCTTGGGGTCAGGGGCGTCGAGAATCTTCTTCAACTCCTCTGGCGATCTCTGGTCGGTCGCACCGGCGGCAATACTGGTGCTGTTGACGAGTAATGCCAAGATCAGCAGGGCGTAAAGGATGCTCGGGCGATTCACTGTACCTCCGATTGCTAATGGCGACTGACAGCCAAGGCGCGGGATGAGCGCGGTCCCTGCCAACTTAGGGGAACGACGCTTATCGGTCAATCCCAGGCAACTTCCTTTTTAGTTTGTTTTTAACTAGGGTGGCGCTGCATATCAGTGTGCCCGGCCCCTCGGCGCTTTCAAAGCTAGATTGTGAAAAGCCATCTAATTGGCGCAAAGGCCGATGCGGCGCACCTTTAGTACAAGTAATGTTGAGCTTCGGCTATATTTACGCCATCTGGCAAACCAATAGGGTGGGCGCATAACAACGCGGGAAATGAAACTCCTTGAAACTGCGGCGCCGTAAGCGGCTCGAGCGCGGCCCTTAACCTTCACTGTACCACAAGAGCGCATGACAAACTGCCGTTTTTGCTCCATGGTTTTTCGGGTAATCAGGAATCGTCTTGCCGTACTGTTTGCTTAGACCTTCTACCCTCGATCTGGTATTGACGCTATCTCCGGTCACGGCATATTTCTTTCGCTCTCTCCGTGCCAACGACATCACGGTTAAAGTATTTGGCCCGCAGCGAGAAATCTGGTGCGCCGAAAACATCAATCTAACCAAGATCGCCTGTCCGGCAACGGCGTCGCGCTTGCAGGCCGGTGTCGAATACTACTGGTCGATCGAGAAAAAAGGCGTCGCCGTCAGCAAGACGACTTTCACATTGCTCGGTGGCTTGGAGGCGCAGGCGGTCAAAGAACGTTTGGCCGAACTGGGAACCATGCACGGCGCGCCGAAACCACGTTGGCGGTGCTCAGGGCAAATCTGCTGATGTCCAAGTAACTGTTCCACGAGGCCCGGGATACCTTGCTTGAAGCGATCAACGCCGACTCGGACGAGCCTACGCTGCATTTCGTCCTCGGCGAACTTTACGATAAGATCGGTCTGAAAAATCTCGCCACCGAAGAGTACAATGAGTCAGGGTATTGGGCGAAGGCGAAACAGTGAATGAACCGAATGATTCACCGCAGAGGACACAGTGAAGAAGATTCGGAGTTGGAATTTTAGTGGCAAAGAACTTAGCGCAGCAGAGCCGCAACCAAAGTGACAGAAGCAGAGTCATGATGTAAGAGGCAGTCATGGCAACAAACACAGAGAAATTGTCGAAGTCCGAAGTAGGCAAGGCATTCGTAGAACATCACCAGAGCGAAGTGATCGGAGTGCTGCACGGATGGGATAGGCTGCGGCTACAAGGGACGCTGCGGTGTTTGTACTATCCCGTGGTGATGGAACAGTACCTGAGAAAAGCCGGGGTGTTGTGGAAAGATTTTAAGAGATACGCCATAGGACTGACGGGGCGGATATGCCAAGCGGCCGAGGAGTTGGGCAAGCAGCACCAGCGGCCTGTGATCTATCTGGCATCGAGCCAAACGGGTAAGGAAGATGAGGCGCGGCGAATCAAGGAACGCGACGGGATCAAGCAAGGACTGATCGCGGTGATGAGTTGTGTAGAGCCATGCCGGACGTGGCGGATGCGAGGCAACCACCGAGACTAAGGGGTTGGAGTTGAGACTGGAATGGGGGAAGTGCAAACATCTTTACTTTTATTGGGAGCATGAAGAGTTGGGATTTATGCATCTACGATTACAGACGTGGTTTCCCTTTTTAATCCAGGTCTGCGTGAACGGGCGAGAATGGCTAGGGCGACAGATGGACACAGAGGGGATAGCCTACCGGCAAGAAGACAACTGTTTTCCATGGATCGGCGATGTTGGGCGGGCCCAAGAGTTGATCGAAGAGCAGCATGGCACCGATTGGCCGAAGGTGTTGGAGGAGTTGGTCAAGCGCTGTCATCCGATGCACGAGGAAATCAGCCGACCGATAGAGTTAGGCTATTACTGGACGGCAAGCCAGAGCGAATATGCTAGCGATGTGATGTTTAGGGATCGCAGGGGCACTGGAGCGGATCTATCGGGCTTTGGTTCATCACGCAGTGATGCATATGGGAGCCGAGCAGGTGATGCGCTACATGGGGCGGTCGGGACGAGTGGGCATCAACGACGCGGTGGTGACGGATCGGCGGCGGCGCAGTGAAGGCGTGCGTGTCAAGCACTGGGTCAACAAGAATTCATTGAAGTTTTATGACAAGGGGAGTGTGCTGCGCGACGAGGTGACGATCAACGACCACGAAGGAGCTTTCGAGTATGGCGGCGAGCTGAGAACAAGCCGCAGAGTAAACATCAGTGGCGGGAATTGAGGCGCAGCGTGGCCGATTTTGGACGGCGCGCCGAAGTGAGCCGCAAAGCGACCGATCGGCATTTGACGGCGCTAGCGGCGGTGGAGATCGACAGTGCGTTGGGGCCGGAAGCGGCAGAGGTGTGTCGGGCCGTAGGGCGTAAGAGGCAGCGGTATCGCGCGCTCAATCCGATGGGGGACGCCGATGCGGCACTGATGGCAGCGGTCAGCCGAGGCGAGTATACGATCAACGGTTTTCGCAATCGCGATGTGCGGGGGCGGCTCCATACAGCGAGCTCGGACAAGCGCAAAGCACATCATCAGATGGCGGCGGTAGGAAGAAAGATAAGGCTACTGCGCGGGCATGGATTGATTGCCAAAGTACCCAAGACTCACCGTTACGTGGTGACGGAAAAAGGCCGACGAATAATGACCGCACTACTAGCAGCGCGACAAGCAAGTACCGAGAAACTCACAGCATGGCGGCTTAGAAGTTTGCGCACGGAGGAAGTTTTCACGTAAAGCAACGCAAAGAATCCGAACGTAGGAGCGTATGGCATACCCCCTGCGGTGATGGAGGGCAATCGCCAAGCGACAAAATTGGCGCAGGCAAGGCAATGCAGCGGGAGCAGTCGTTTGGACGCCGATCGCAATCAAGAAACAGCCTACGATATCATGAACGAAGCGCCGGTCCGGCCGCAACGGGGCCGGCGGTTCTTCGTTTCCTTAGCCATTTTGCTCGTGGTCTTGGTTTGGTCGTTTCACGGCGCGAAGATTCGGCCTGGTGAGTTGATCGAAGGCGTACCGCAGATCGGCCAGACTCTGGCGCGCATGCTGCGCGCCGGATTTTTCTAAAATCACCGACGCGAAGCACTACTATTTCCCGGAGCAGCTTTCGTTAAGTGAGCTGCTATTGCCGGCGCCATTGGCCGAGGCCGACGCCAGGGCTCGACAACGTTGGTGGGACAATACTTTCCCCCAGACGGTGATGGGCGCGACCTTGGAAACTATCCAGATGGCGTTGGCTGGCACTTTCCTGGCGCTGCTGGTTGCCTTTCCTCTAGGGTTTTTAGCCGCGCGCAATACTTCGCCCCATCCGGCCGTCTATCGCGGCGTGCGCCTGTTGCTAAATTTGGTGCGAACGATACCCGATCTCGCCCTGGGCCTGCTTTTTGTCGCCGCCGTCGGGCTGGGCGCTTTCGCCGGCACCATCGCATTGGCCATTCATACCGCGACCGTGCTGGGTAAACTGTTGTCCGAGTCGGTGGAGAACATCGACGAGGGAGTGGTTGAAGCGATTCGCGCTACCGGCGCCGGTTATTCCCAGATTCTGTCTTTCGCCGTGGTGCCGCAGATCCTGCCAGACCTGATCTCATTCACGCTGTATCGCCTGGAAACCAACATCCGCGCTGCGTCGGTCTTAGGCCTGATCGGTGCCGGCGGTATCGGCTATCTAATGAACACCAGCTTTCGCACCTTCCATTATCAAGAAGCGGCGGCCATCGTGTTAGTACTTATCGCCCTGGTCATGCTTGTAGATTATTGCAGCTCGCGTTTGCGCCGCCTGGTCGTCTAAAAATAAGTTGCCGCAAGGAGAAAGCCGCGCGGACCGAAACTCGAAGCTCGAAGCAAATTCTAATGATCAAAAACACCAAATCCAAAACAAGCTTCAATCGACTCGAGCTTTAAGATTTCCTGATTTGAGATGTACTGGGCGGTGAACTTATTCCGATTCCAAATTCGGGTTTGGAATTTTCCGCCGTCATGGACTTTTTTTTTGGCCATGTGATAGTCTCACCGTTGGAGACGCTTCCCGCATGATTCGCACCGTTGGAATAGTTGCAAAATACCATGAACCAAAGGCCGCCGAGACGGTCCGCTGGCTGATCCCCTGGCTCAGGAAGCGCGGCAAAAAAGTCTGCGTTGAAAATGGTTTGACGCCGCGCGGCGCGCAGTCTTGTACCAAGAAGGAAATGGCGACGCAGGCCGATTTGATCATCTCCCTGGGCGGCGATGGCACCCTGCTCAATATCGCGCCGCTAGTCGAACGGCCCGAGGTGCCGATTTTGGGCGTCAACATGGGCGGCCTGGGCTTCATCACCGAAGTGGCGGTGGACGAATTGAGATCGGTGCTCAGCAAAACCCTCGCCGGCGATTATGGAGTGGAAAAGCGCATGACGTTGGAAGTGCGGGTGATCAGCAAGAAGGGCCGCCTGCGACGGTTCCGCGTACTCAACGACGCAGTGATCACCAAGGGCGCGCGCAGCCGCATCATCGACTTGGAAACCTACGTCGGCGATGAGTATCTGTGCACGTACCGCGCCGACGGCTTGATTATCTCCACCCCCACGGGATCGACGGCGTATTCACTGGCGGCGGCGGGACCGATCCTTGAACCGACCTTGGGCGCGATTGTGCTATCGCCGATCTGCCCCCATACGCTGACCAACCGGCCCATCGTCGTGCCGAGCGATGCGCCGATTCACGTGACCCTGCGCTCCTTTGGTGACACGGTGATTCTCAGCCCGGACGGACAAAAAGGGCTGCGTCTCAACAACGGCGACAAGGTGGAGGTTCGCGATTTCGGTCTACCGGTGTCGCTTATCAAGCTGCCGTCGCGTAGTTATTATGAAATTCTCCGTGAAAAACTCAAATGGGGAGAGCGCTAGTTCGACCTGATTATGTTGCGTGAGTTGCGGATAAAAAACTTCGCGGTAATCGACGAAGTGGCACTGGAGCTGGGCCCGGGATTGAACATAATCACCGGCGAAACTGGTGCCGGCAAGTCGATTATTCTAAATGCCTTGGGACTTGTCTCCGGCGAACGGGGCAGCTCGGAAATCATTCGCCACAAGGAAGAAGAGGCGACAGTGGAGGCTTTGTTCGACGGCGTGCCCAAGTTCATCGAGAGAAAGCTCGCCGATGCCGGCTTCGAACTCGATGGCGAGCTGGTGGTCAAGCGTATCCTCAATCGTTCGGGAAAGAACCGCATTTATCTCAACGGCAGTCTCTGCTCGCTCAATGTGCTGGCCGAGATCGGTGGCGCCTTGGTGCATATCTACGGCCAGCATGAACATCACAGCTTGCTGCAGCCCGAAACCCACTTAAATCTGCTCGACGCCTTCGCCGATGTCGACGCCATAACCCTAGCGATGAAACAGCAGTTTGTCGCCCTGACGACCGCGTGGAGTGAGCTCAACGAAACACGTGACTCTTTGGACCGGCGGCGGCGCGCCAACGGGCTACTTTGGAATCCCAAGTCGAAGAGATTGGCCGCGCTCAACTCAAAGCCGGCGAAGAGGAAGAGCTGCGGGCGCGCAGAATATTTTGGCGCACTCGGAAAAACTCACTCTGGGCTGCCGCGAGGGTGAAGACTTGCTTTACGAAGGCGACGCTGCATTGGTCGGCCGGCTCGGCAAGTATG
>CAVXEP010000014.1:0-83499 GCA_963760795.1 uncultured delta proteobacterium | reverse complement strand
CGATTGTTCTCCTCGCCGAGGCGTGCCGGCGGCTGACCGGTTGGTCGCTGGTGATCATCGCGGCGATTTTTCTGTTCTACGCTTTCTTCGCCTATCTGTTTCCCGGCCCCTTCTATGGCCGCGGTTGGTCGGTGCAGCGGGTCGCGACCTATCTATATCTCGACCGCAACGGGATCTTCGGCCAGTCCCTGGAAGTCGCCGCGGGGATCGTCTTGGTCTTCATCTTATTCGGCAATGCGCTTTATGCCGTTGGCGGCGCGGCCTTTTTGACCGATCTGTCGCTGGCCTTGATGGGCCGTTTCCGCGGCGGGCCGGCCAAGATGGCGATCATGTCATCGAGCTTGTTCGGCACCATCAGCGGCAGCGCCGTCGCCAACGTTGTCGTCGACGGCACCATGACGATTCCGATGATGAAAAAATCCGGCTATCCGACGCATGTTGCCGCCGCCGTCGAAGCGACGGCGTCAACCGGCGGCCAGATCATGCCGCCGGTCATGGGCGCGGCGGCCTTTCTCATCGCCGAGTATCTGCAGATGCCCTATCCCGAAGTCGCGCTGCGCGCGCTGGTGCCGGCGGTGCTTGTTCTACGTCGCGCTGTTCGTGCAAGTCGATTTGCTCGCCGGCAAGCATAAGCTTCGCGGTCTGCCGCGTGAAGAGTTGCCTCAAATGGCGCCCGTGATGCGCAACTCGGCCGGTTTCCTGGTGCCGCTGGCGGTGTTGATCACGTTTCTGTTCTTCATTCCAAAACGCGCGGAAGTCGCGGGCCTGTTAGCGACCGGCTCCTGTTTCATCGTCGGCTGGTTGACGCCGGGGATCAAACTTGGCTTCGGGAGATCGTCAACATCCTCGCCGATACCGGGCGCGGCCTGCTCGATATCGCGATCATTACCGGACTCGCCGGCATCATCATCGGCGCTTTGGCGCTGACCAGTCTCGATTTTTCCTTGACCTTCACGCTGTTGAACGTCGCCCAATCGAGCATCATTCTCTTGCTCGTACTCACGGCGATCGTCAACATGATCCTCGGGACTGAGTTTGCCGACCACCGCCGTCTATATCATGCTGGCGGTGCTGATCGGCCCAGCCTTGACCAAGGCGGGGATTATGCCGATCGCTGCGCATCTGTTTATTTTCTACTTCGGCATGTTGAGCACCATCACGCCGCCGGTGTGCCTGGCGGCCTATACCGCGGCTTCCATCGCCAAGGCGGACCCGATGAAAACCGGGTGGGAGTGCATGCGCTTGGGGATCTTGGCTTATATCGTGCCGTTTATTTTTGCTCTGTCGCCGGCGCTACTTTTGATCGGTCCCTGGGAGAGTGTTTCCGTAACAGTGGCTTTGCGCGCTGATCGCCACGGTTATGCTGGGGGTCGGCCTGGTGGGCTATCTATTTCAACCGATCGGCGCACTTCGCCGCGCCCTGTTTATTCTATCCGCCGTCGGCCTCTTCATTCCTTTCCTTCCGTCCGGCCCATTCGCGGTGCTGACCTGGGTATCTAATGGAATCGGACTGGTATTAGCGATCTCTCTGGTTGTCGCGGAGTGGCTCCTGCGCAAACATGGTAAAGCGATTTCATCCCATGTCGGTGTCAATGCGCCGGTCAGCTAGATGCTGGCGAGACCGTCAAGAAAAATGAATTTTAACGCGGAGAGCTTGACCCATCTAACGAAGAGTGTCGGCGGCCGCCAGATATTCCTTGCGCATATAACCGACCTTGCCTGAATCGTTCACCTTAACTTTGATCCAATCGCGCTCTTTGCGCAGCACCGTCACGCGCGTTCCCAGACCGACTTCTTCGATCACGTCGGCGGCGAAGCGCGGTGCGTGTTTGAGCGTAACGGTGTGGGCGATTTCAGTTTCACTCTCCGGGATGGTAGACGTGGCGGCGAGTTTGGGTTTGACCGCCGCGAGCCTCGTACGCGTTGACGGGCGGTCTTGGCGCGCCACGCCAAGCCCGCGAGATTTGCCTTCTGCCGCCAGCTGCGCTGGTCCGGCCTTAGCCGGTATGAAAATCAGCGGCACCGAGATCTCGGCGGGTTTTGTACCGCCCAGCGGTAGTTTCCACTGTTTTACCTCGGCGACGACTATGTCGAGGAACCGGTGTTCCGATAGTCTGGAGAGTACTTCCTCGACTTTGGCAATTTTCCCTGACGGTTCGATGCTGAGCTTAAGCGACACGGTTCCGCTGGTGGAGGGATCCGCTTTGGACCAGCGGGCATAGGCGTTGTTCAACTTTCCGAGCTGGCCGACGATGAGCCGTCTTGTCGGCTCCGCGGTAAATGTCGGCGCCAAGACGACGGCGGGTGGATTGCTATCTGCGCCGGTCGCCATTTGAACACCGCCGTCAACCAGAGCAGGCGGCCAAGACGGCTGCTGTGCCAATGGCGCTTTAGGTTCGGTGGCCACATAGAAGCCTAAAAGAACGATGGTAAACATCGCGCCCGCTCCTATCATCGCGTGTTGGCGCCAGCGCCGGATCCGTGTAGGCGCTACCGGAGCCACATCTGGCTCAGCCTCAACGGGTTTCATTTCCGCAATGGCCAAAGTAGGAGAGATATCTTCGGCGGAAGATGGGTTGCTGCACTCTTCTTCGATCTCCCGAGTCTCGCTAATCGCCACATCGAGCGGATGCCCCAACATGAGCCGCCTGAGGAGACATTGATAGACAATTTTTTGAAGCGTCTGACCTTCTTGCGCTGCATGTCTGAAACCGACAAGAAAAATTTGCTGGACGATATACCGCTCGTTGCCGGAAAAATCGTTCATGAACTTGATTTCTTCAATTTGCTGCTTGAACTCGCCGGGGCCGAATTTGGACATGTTGGCAAACAGCAACAACAACCGAGCCGCGCGATCCAGTGGCTGCGATTCGACCCGCCGCGAAAGCATGGCAATCGCATCGTCGTAGCTGCCTTCCTGGAGGAGCCGCTGAGTTCGGCTATAGGTGAACTCTGGTGTTGTCCGCTCTGCCATGGGCCACCGTCTCGGTATTGGTCAAAGGCTTGCCAAACTTAGCATTAAATACGGACGTTATGTCAAGTAAAACAAGCCATTTTTTTGTTACAAATCAATTGACATCGACGAGTGGGATTGATTTTTAAAGTCCGGTGCTCCTGCATGCAACGCTATTCCTAGAGCGAGCGGTGCCAAGGAGCGCTGCTGTGGCGGTACTAATAAGCTTAGCTGTCACTATCAGGCGGCGCATTTGGAAAAGGCAAAAAGATTAATTTTATCAAGTGTTTGGGTGGCAACCCGCAGTGTGCCCGGAGATCCGCCGCCAACTCGACAGAGGCAGCAAATAACCCCGCGGCAGGATCCGCGAGGGATAAGTGGCGAGGTTAGTCTCGATGCACTACGCGCAATTAAGATTCCCGTACCAGGTGTTTCTTATGGCCATCCGCCTTGTAGATACGCTTGTGAGATGGCGGCCCTAGCTGGTGCTATGTCTCTTTACCCATTCGCCAATCGCTTGGTTGGTCTCTTCCGGCGCTTGCCAGAAAAAGCCGTGGGATTGGCCTTTTAAGACTTGTAGTTCGGCTTTAGCGATGCGAGTGCGGAGCGCTTCGGCTTGAGCGAGATGATTGCTGCGCGCCGAATCGTGGTCGCCAATAAATACCAGCGTCGGGCACTGCACGTCGCCGAGACGATGGGTCGCCTCCCAGTTGTGCCGCGCGATAATCAAATGAATGAACTCCGGCAGCTTGGCGTGGGTCGCGTAAGCTGTCTGAAAAAATGCTTCGACTTTTTCCGGATGGCGTTGGCGAAAGTCTTTGGTGAAAAATGCATCGGTGTCGCAGAACTCCTCGCGCAACGCGCGCTCGAAGCCTTTTTCGACCAGACGGATCACCAGCCAATGGGGCAGACCGGGAATGCAGTCCGGCCCCGGCCGCGCCGCTTGGCCCGAACCGCTGGCGGCCATGATCAAACTCTTTACCCGGCCGGGAAAGTTGAGCGCCATCTCCAGCGCGATGCGCCCGCCCATGGAGTGGCCGCAAAGATGCGCCGACGGAATTTTCAGATGGTCGAGCAGCGCAACGACATCGTTGGCCATCTGATTGATGGTGTAAACTTTCTGCGTTTCAGTGGTGCGGCCGCAGCCGCGCGGATCGTGCAGGATCAGCTGTGTCGACTGCGCCAGCGGCAACTGCGACGGCTTCCACACTTCACAGGAAAACGCCGTCGACGGTATCAGCACCAGCGGCTCGCCCTGGCCGTGGGTTTCGTAATAGAGATTTGCGCCGGTCGGTAGGTTTACGTTGGGCATGGTCTATAACTCCTAAAATCTTTTAACTCGTGCCAAATGTTCCAATGGTTCCAGACGTTCCAAGGTTTCGGAACTCAATTCCATATTCAACCGAGAAAGCCAGCTTGATTGCGCATGGGCTTTACAATTGGAACGACTGGAACATTTGGAACCCTTGGAACAGATTTCTTCGGTTTATATTCCCATTTGCTTGATCATGGCCTGGGTCAGCGGGTTGCTCTCGTCCAATAACTTCGCCGACATGGTGTAATGGTTCGCGCCCGGGACGACGAGATAGTCGGCGTTCATTCCCTGTCGTTTGCAATAGTTGAAATAATCTTCCGACATTTGCTGCCAGCCTTTGGGCTCGGCGCTGCCGACGGCGACCACCAGCGGGCATTTTACTATGGGCGGATTGAGTAAACGGACTATTGAGCTTGGCCGACTTCCGGCGTCATGCGCACTTGTTCCTGGACGCTGATCTTCATCACCATGTCGAGATCGAAAACGCCGGATGTCGCGACGGCGCCTTTGATGCAGTCCTGCGGTAGACCTTCCTTCGTCCAATCATGCGCCAGCGCCATGGCGGTGAGATGGCTGCCGGCGGAGTGGCCCGAGACGATAGATGCGCGACGGATCGCCGCTGTAACGCATGATGTTTTTGCAGACCCAGGCGATACTAGCGCGGGTCTGCCGGACGATGTCGGTGACCGTGACCTGCGGGCAAAGATCGTACTCCACCAGCACCACCGTGGCGCCGCGCTTGGTGAAGGTCGGCACGAAGTTGCAGTTGTCTTCCTTGCTGCCGCTGCGCCAATAGCCGCCGTGAATGTAGACCAGCACCGGCCCGCCGGGCTTGTCGGCGGCGTAAATATCCAACGTCTCGCGCGGCGAGCTGCCATACGAAATATTGAGCCAGGACTTCGCCGTCTCGCGGACTTTCTTTGCCTGCGCCGCGCGGACTTTCGCCAGCTCCGGATACTCCGGCACCGACGCGCGCGGGTTGTACTGATACTCCATCTCGTTTGGGCGGAAGTCTTTGTAGAGTTGATCGCTCATGGCTTGATGTCCTTTTGGATTGGAATTGCCGATCGCTTCTGGTTGCACAGAAATCGACACTAGTGGAAAGGCTATTTCGATGTCAACGCTTCTGAAAGCTATGTAGTTTTCAGTATTGAAATCCTATGGAGGGGGCGACCCCCGGTGGTCGCCCCCTCCGGAGGGCAGACACGCGGGTCTGCCCCTACAATGTTCATCGGAATCCCTGTCTTGGGCAATTGTGCGTAAGTAGCATATTCGTTATCATTTGCAGCTGAACTTTGATCTTCATAGCTCCTTCAAAAAATCGCGACGAACGCCATCGGTGTGAACGCCAGATAGCCGAGGCGCGAATGAAGGAGATTAAAAATGCGAACTCACAATCAATTGGTTGAGAAGCTGATGCGCCGTAAAGGCGTGCGCTCGGAAGTCGAACGCATCGAGCGAGAAGAAGGAGTTCTCCTAGATGTCTTGCTCAGAGCGCGTCAACAGGCGGGTCTCTCCGAGGCGCAGCTTGCTCAACGCATGGGAACGCACGCCCCTGCCATTGCCCGTGTCGAGCGCGCGCTTGCGACCGGCACGCACTCGCAGTCCATCGCTACTGTGCGAAACCACGTCAATGCCTGTGGCAAGCGCCTGGTTCTTCGCCTGGCATGAAGCAAACCAGCCATTTCGTTGAATGCATGGTGCAACGGTAAGCTGAACCCGTGACCCCGATTGGGAGATAAAAGTTCGCTTAGTGCGTTGGCAATACGAAAATAAACAAAGCCTGATACAGATAACACGATAAAAGCCCGGTTCGTTGGCCAGTGAAAGCCATCAGGAGGAAAGTGAATGCGCGCATTCAAGCGGCTAGTTTGCGCTGTTTTTTGTGGCCTGTTCCTCCACGCGTGCGCCACAGCGCCGCAGGTGATTCCGATTCCTGCGCCGTCCGAGGACGCTGCTCGTTCAGTGAATTGGCTCAACGAGAACTATCCGGAAGTGCTCTCCGCTATCAGCACGGCGATGGTACGGGAGCTGAAATTCCCACCGATCCAGGGTGTCGTGACTTTCTATTCTAACTATCAAACTTTTGAGAGTGGCTTGGCGGCGGAGTTCGAAAAAAGCGCTCGCCGGGCGGAAGAGCGTACCGGTAGGCGGCAGCCAGAGGCGGCCAGACAGGAAAATATCGCTTTTTTAGCTCGGCAGCGCTCCGTCACGGCAGCGGCAGTGGCAATTGACGATAACATTCTCGTTCATGAAATCGCTTTTAGACGATACCCATGGAGCGAGCGTGTTCGGGTATTGGCGCACGAGATAACCCATCTGCTCCAGCGAAGTCTCGCCGCGCGACGCCCGGCGAGTTGGGAAAACTGGCTGATTGAAGGATTTGCCGATTGGGTCGGCTACAAAGTTCTCGATAGTCTAAACATCGAAAACTTTGGCGAAAGTCGCCAGCGTGTCGTGGATTCCGTTGTCGCCGGTAGCGCGCGCCAGGCTCTGCCGTCGTTGATACAACTGCATACCCAGGCCGATATCCTGACTTGGACCACGACCCAGGGACGCCCTGCGGCTTACGGCCAGGGTATGGTCGCGATCGATTTATTAATCGAAGAGAAAGGAATGGCCGCGGTACTCGACTATTTCCGCAAATTCGCCAAGTTGAATAATCGTCAGCGCAATTTTTCCGAAGCCTTTGGTGAGACGCTTGAGAATTTCAACGATAGGTTCAGTCAATACCTGGCAGGGATCCAAGGAAGATAACAGGGCTCTCGATGTATTTGATTTTCCACCGGGGCTCTTGGCTGAATCATTTAATTGTTGCCACCAGCTCCTCATAGTTCTGTTGGCCAAATTGCCTCTTGCCCGCTTCCAACTCGCGGAAAATCTCCAGCAGCTCGCTGCACAGCGCCATCTTCATCCCCAGCTTCTTTCCCTCGTTAACGACGTAGGCGAGGGTGAAGTCGACTTCGGTGCGAAGCTTGTTCTGGACGTAGCGCAGCGGGCCTTTGCGGTCTTCTGGCTTCCAGGTTTTCGCGAATTCATTGACCGCGGCAAGCCGTTTGTCGGCGGAGTTGCTTGGATGGAAATCGGCTGGGTAGTACTCCGCAAGTTTGATCCAGCGCACGCCCAGCGCTTCGCCAACGGCGACGATTTCGGCGAAGAAGTCGGCGATGGTGCGGCGGTCGGCTTCGGTCGTGCAAGTTGTCGCCAAGGATGCGTCGGCCAGCGAGCCGTAGTAGCCGAGACAGGTGTAGGTGAGCTTGCTCCAGAGTACGCCAAGGATATTGTCGGAGATTTCCGTTTCCATAACGGCGTCAAGAGTTTTTTGCAGCTCTTGCAAGCGCGGCGTGGTTTTGCCGTGCAGGTGGCCAAGGTAGAGATGCCCGCGAATGTCGGTTTGGACATGGCCGGGGCCGACTTTGCGGCAACCCATGCGGATCGCCATTCCGAGAGTGCGGTCGGCGCCGACTTTTTCTTGCAGCAGCGGCGGATTGATACCGTTCTGCATGGACACCAACACGCCGTCGTCAGCGAGATGGGGCAGGACAGTGTTCAAGGCGTCGGGCGTGTAGTTGGAACGCACGGCGATAAAGCCGGTGTCGAACTTGTCGCCAATCTCATTGAGCTCGTTGGGATAAACGATCTTTACTTTGACGTTGAACGGACCGTCGGGGACGTCGACTTGCAAGCCTTTGTCGCGGATCGCGCTGACATGTTCCTTGTCGATGTCGACGAAGGTGATGTCCGCGCCGGCGCGCGCCAGCCTGCCGCCGATGATGCCGCCGATGGGGCCGGTGCCGATGACGATCATGCGCATATGCAAAATACCTCCGCTGCGGATTTTAGCTGTCGTACCAATATTCAATGGCCGCCTCGCCGTCAATAGGGAGATTCGATAGAATAGAAATGTTCCAGAACAAAACTCCTCAGTCGTCGACGCCTGGATGCCGATAGCTATATCTGTTAATTCATGGGTGCGGAGTCCGGGCAAAGCGAATGGGCCGCGCATTTGGCTTGCTAAGCTCGAGTAAATAAAGGACCATCGGTGCTCTTGGATAGTAGGTTAATTCCGTGTGCGTGAGAAATCGGAGGCGCCAATTGCAAGATCCGCAAGTCACTTTAGTTGTTGTGCTACGAGAGCGTTTTAGTTTGACGAAGCGATCCCTCTCGAGCATTTACGAAAACACTCCGTTGCCGTTTCACCTCGTTTATGTTGCCGGTAAAGCTCCCTCCCGTGTTCAACGCTACCTTCAACAGCAGTCGAGCGAAAAGGGATTTCTGCTGATCACTACGGAACATCACATATCGCCCAATCAAGCACGTAACCTCGGCGTGAAAGAGGTCAAGACGAAATACGTAGTTTTTATCGATAACGACGCGCTGGTTACTCCGGGATGGCTAGAGGCCATGGTTCGCTGCGCCGAGGAGACCGGCGCCTGGGTTGTCGGACCGCTCTGCTTGATCGGCGAGATCGGCGCCGGGGTTGTCCACGTTGCCGGTGGAAATGTCAACTTCAAAGACGAGTCTGGGGGGAAGGTTTTGTACGACGAGCAAAATCTTTTCAATACGCCGATTCGAGAATTAAAAGAGCGGCTGGTAAGAAGACGCTTTGACTATGTAGAGTTTCACTGCATGTTGGTGCGAACCGAGACATTCCAATCTGTTGGGACTCTGGACGAGCAACTATTGAGTGTCCACGAGCATATCGATTTTTGTTTGGGCGTAAACCGAGCGGGTGGCTCGGTTTATTTCGAACCAAAATCTGTCGTTACTTATATTCCTTCACCTCCCTACGACTGGACCGACCTGCCGTACTTCATGCTTCGGTGGAGCGAGCAGTGGAATATCGCCACCACCAACCGATTCTGCGAAAAGTGGGGCGTCACTGCCATGGGATGGCGTGGCAACAACCAATCGACTCCGGTATCAAGGGACTTATTGGTCAAGTTTGGCCGAGGGCACCGCCGAATCATGACCGGGGTTACGTATGTCGCGGACGAAGAGGAGGGTGTATCTCCTGTTGAACAAGCCGAGTTGATGATTGCGCTTTTCCAGTCCATCGACCGGGATTGTTTCGAACTGAGGGTGAGCGCAAAAAATAGCGAAGTATTGGAGTCGCTACCAAATTTGGGACCTGACGACCTTCGACGCCGATTGCCCGAGCTCTTGAGAGAGGCCGAGCATAAGCATCTTAGTGTGGCTATTCGTCCCGGGGACCATGGCCGGCAAGGCGGACTGAGTTTGCTGCGCTTAAACGACTTGGATGCTCCAGCGCTGGACCTGCTACAACGTAGCGCTTTCATGATCTTGGAGACCGATCAGGGAGTCTACCAATGCTGGTTCGCCGTGGATAGTAGGCAGATGCCAAGCCTGGCGAATAGTATGGCGACAAACAAATTGGCAGCGACGCAGGACCCTTTCGCGCCGTTGGCTGGAACCAGACGAACAGCGACGGTGGAGTCGCCGCGTGTCCGAATCGCCCGTGGGAGCGCGGGGCTTCTGATGCCGCCAAACCAACTAGCCAAGCAATCGATTCAGCTTCTGCTCGAAAAATGCATGATTCAGTAGACGAGGGTAATTCATGAATACAGTGGACGACAATTCGATAGAAGCCGCGGGTCCTCCCGGACTGCACGTGGCGATCTGCGCCACCTTTGTCGCCGAGCCAGTGGAAGAGCCGCTTCAATGCTGGCTGCGTGAGATGGGCGTCACTGCTGCGATTTCCTTCGCGCCGTACAACCAGGTGTTTCAACAATTACTCGACCCAGCGAGCTTGCATGCAAAGAACCAAAACGGAGTGAATGTTGCATTGGTACGCCTTGCAGATTGGTATGGAAAGCCTGTTGTTGCTCCAACTGATGACTTCCCAATGCCGGATTCACATGAAGAATTGAAGCGCAACGTTGTCGATTTTCTCGCCGGGGTTGTCGAGCTCAGGAAGCGGAATGCCGCTCCGTTAATTGTGATACTATGCCCGCCTAGTCCGTCGATTGCAGATTCAATTCGGGAATCCAACTCCTTGGCTGAAATGGAAGAGTGGCTTGCATCGGAGCTCTCACGAATGAGCGCCGTGGAGATCGTCACTAGCGGCGCTCTCTTATCTCTGTATCCGTTGGCCGACTATCATGACCCTCACGGCAGTCTATTGGCCGACATTCCCTATGCACCCCGTTTTTATACAGCCTTGTCGATGATGATTGCCCGTAAGCTGCACAAGTTAAAGCTCCCTCAGCGTAAGGTCATCGTGCTCGATTGCGATAATACTTTGTGGAGCGGTGTTGTCGGTGAGGATGGCTGTGCAGGGATAAGTTTCGAACCCTGCCGAAAAATTCTTCAGGAATGCGTTCTCGCACAGCAGCGCCGTGGCATGCTGGTCGCCCTCTGCAGCAAGAACGATGAACAAGAAGTGTTGCAGGTTTTCGATGCGCGCAGCGAAATGCTGTTGAAGAAACGGGATCTCGTGGCCTGGCGAATCAATTGGCAGTCGAAGTCGGAGAACCTGGCCTCCCTGTCGCAGGAACTTGGGCTTTCCCTCGATAGTTTTATATTTCTCGACGACGATTCAATGGTCTGTGCCGAGATCCGCGCGAGGTTGCCGGAAGTTCTGACTCTTTTGTTGCCACCGGTGCCGAGCGAAATTCCAGCCTTCTTGCGCCATGTTTGGGCCTTCGATCATGAGTCGTTGACCAACGAGGACCGGCAACGCACGAAACTCTATCAAGAGCATTTCATGCGCGAACAGGTTCGGCGTGACGCAACATCGCTCGACGATTTTCTCGCCAATCTTGAGTTGGCGGTGACCATTTCAAAAATGGCCGATCCCGAGGTCGAGCGGGTGGCCGAACTGACAATGAGAACCAACCAATTCAATACGACGACGCAGCGGCGCACGCCTTTGGAAATGAAGCAGCTTCAGGGGGCCGCATCTACAGATTGCCTGGTCGTGCATGTAAAGGACCGGTTTGGAGATTATGGCCTTGTTGGGGCGATCCTATATCAGACAGAGAACGACGGCTTAGTCGTCGATTCGTTTCTGCTCAGTTGCCGAGCGTTGGGCCGCGGGGTGGAGCACCGAGTGATCGCTCATCTCGGCTTACTTGCACAACAGCGCGGATTGAAGTCCGTCAATATCATGTGCAAACCGTCGCCGAAAAATATTCCTGCCGTGGTGTTTCTGAAAAGCCTGCCGGGCGTCGTTTGTACTTCATTCCCCGATCGCCAGCTGTTTCAGCTTGTCGCGGCGGCCGCGGCATCGGTCACTTACTCTCCGACCGAGCATTCCAACAATGACAATGGCCGAGTCGAAGAAAGTGACGATGCAGGTTCCAGGCGGAATGACCACAGCCGAGATGGCCGCCCTAAATACGTTCTTGGCTACCATCGCTGAGAGGCTGCGCGATGTCCCGTCGATTCACGACCGGTTTGCTCAGATCCGTATGCGACACTCCGCAGTTCCGATCGCTATCCGTCCTCGCACTCCGGTGGAAACCGCGGTCGCTGCGATCTTCTGCGACTTGTTGGGTCTTGACGAAATCAGTGTCCACGATAGTTTTTTCAATTTGGGTGGTCACTCGCTAATCGCGATGCAAGTACTGTCCCGATTGAACGCTGAGTTTGATGCCGAGCTCACGCCGACGTTGCTTTTCACCAGCAGCTTCACGGTGGCGGAACTAGCGGACACGTTAGTGCAGCAACAACTTAAGAGAATGAACTCAGAGGATGTAAATCAGATTTTTCAGAAGCTATCGGAACTTACCGAAGAGCAAGCCGAGAATCTTACTGGCAGCCGCTTATCTGAGACCCATCTACCGGAGCGCAAGTAGGGACGCACGGCAGGACTTACGTGACCCTACCGTTAAATGTGGTTCTTTTTTCTGTTGGATCGAGGGGTGATGTCTCGCCGTTCATTGAGATTGGACGCCGGCTCAAAGCGCGAGGTCATGAGGTCAATCTCATAACTCATTTTGGTTACGAAGAAATAGCCAAACGAGCCTCTTTAGAGTTCATCCCCGTCGACACTCCCGAAGAGTACCGAGAATTCATCGCCGATCAGCATCTCTTGAATGATCCTCGTGGAGTATCAGAATTCATTCGAAAACATTCATTAGCTAAGATTGTCAGACATTACGAGTTGATTGCGCAGGCGTGCCAATCACGAAACACCGTTCTCGTAACCCGCGATCTTTTCGACACCGCGATGCGCGTGGCCGCCGAAAAGAGCCACTTGCCGCTGCGCTGGGTTTTCGGATTTCCCAGTCAAGCTGCGACCTGGAAGCTCCGGCAACAATTGTTCACCGATCTGTTACGATCTGACATCGATCGAGCTCGAGCAGCGCTGGGCCTGGAGAAAGTCGTGCATGGAGATGCCCGGCTTGAGTATCCATCGGGCGCAATCGGGTTGTGGCCCGACTGGTTTGCCAAGGTTGAATTTGACTTGCCGTTCACCGTGACCCCGGTGGGTTTTTTTCGAGATGACGACGGTAATGAGGGCGAGATTCCAGAGATTATCCAAAACGCCGTGAATAAATCTGCCACGCCGATTCTGATCACGGCGGGCACGGGCATGTATTTAGATGGGGAATTCTATGCCGCTAGTGCTGCAGCCTGCCGATCGTTAAATGTTCTAGGGATTCTGGTGGCACAGCACAAGGAGCAGCTACCGGGTGATTATCCTGGTTGTGTTAGTTGGGTCGGCTATGTTCCATTCGGGAAGCTGATGCCCCAAGTAAAACTGGTGATTCACCATGGGGGTATGGGAACCCTGGGATGCGCGATGGCTGCCGGAGTTCCACAGCTTGTTCTGCCCAAAGGGGCGGATCGTCCGGACAACGCGTCCCATTTGAAGAAGCTGCGGATCGCGGAGTTCTTACCCCCGCCAAAATGGCAGCCGGCAATTATAGCGGATGCCATGCTTCGATTGCTGCGTTCGCCAGAGGTTGGCGAGAACTGCCGGACGCTCGCCGGCCGATTGAAAAACGCCGACGGCGCCGCCACGGCATGTGAGCTGATCGAACAACATGCACACGCTTGATTCGGTTGTCCCTATCTTCGGCGAATCTCCCATGTGATTTATCATTGACCGGGATTAGAGTATGCTCTCTTTTCGCGTTGACTGGTTTCGTTAATGCCGTTATATGTAAATCTCGGCTGGTAAATTAGCGCCGTGACCGTTGAAGAAGTGTCGATTAATGAAGTATGACCGCTAGTAGTCAAAGCGAAAACTTCCTGAAAGGATAGCAAATGAAGCGAATTATGTTTGCAATTGTCGTCGCCACGATGTGCCTTAGCGGGGTCCATGCGGCCGACCGGATTCGCATCGGCTACAGCTCGATCAGCGGCGCCTACACGCCGATCTGGGTCGCCCATGATGCCGGCTTCTTTGCCAAGGAAGGATTGCAAGACGACATCATCCTGATCCCCAGCGGCACGCAGCTGGCGCAAGTGACGGTCGCCGGTGAGATCGACATTGGCTCGCTCAACGGTAGCTCGGCGATCGCCGCGGCGCTTTCCGGCGCCGATCTGAAAATCATCGGCAACTCAGGCAACAAGATGGTTTTTTCGCTCTACGTCCGGCCGGAGATCAAAACCGTTGACGCGCTCAAGGGCAAGAAGATCGGCATCACGCGCTTCGGTTCGGCGCCGGATATTTCGGTGCGCTATGCGCTGAGAAAATTCAATATCAACCCAGATAAGGATCTGACGTTGATCCAGCTCGGCTTCATGGCGACGGTGGCGGCTGGCCTGCAAGGCGGTTCCATCGAGGGCGGTGTGGTGTCGCCGCCGACGCAGTTCGCCATCGACAAGGCCGGTTTCAAAGAATTGATCAGCATCACCGACATGGATTACGCTTTTCCCAATCCGGCACTGGTGGCGGTGGGCTCGATCATCCGCAGCAAGCCTGACGTGATCAACCGTTTCATGCGCGCCTACACGCGCGGCGTGCATAAGGCGCGCACCGACCGAGAGTTCACCTACAAGTCGCTGGCCAAATACACCAAGATCAACGATCAAGTGGTGCTGCAGAAAGCCTACGATTTCTACATGACCAAAGTCTTGGAGAAGACGCCGGCGGTGAACATGGCTGGTGTCGTCAACGTCCTCGACGATCTGGCCAAAACCGTGCCCGCCGCGAAAAACGCCAAGCCTGAGCAATTCGTCGACATGCGCTTTCTCGATACGCTGGAGAAGAGCGGCTTGTTGAAAGAGCTGTATCCGTAGGTTGCAAAAGACGTAAGGGGTGAAGGGTAAGAGGTAAGGCGACTCCGGATTTCTTCACGCCTCACGCTTTACCCCTTACCCTCATCGACATGGCGGATTCCGCACGCATCGAATCAATGCCGCTCGGGCAAGCTGAATCGCCGCCCGCCAGTTGGTTTCAGCGTCACAAAGACAAGCTCTGGTGGTTTCATAGTGCTTACGCATTGCTCCTGGGCGTGGGCATCATGTGGCTCGGGGCGCGTAACTACAATTTTTTGCGCGTGACGGTTTTTCACGTCGGCTTTATCTGGCTTTCCAGTCTCTATTTGCCACGGCTACTCAATCGACCTTGGCTCTCCGCGCGCTGGGCCGAGCGGCTGCGCCTGCTGGTGAACTTTTTCAACAAGAATCTCTATCAGCAGGTGCTGTTCTTCATCTTGCCGATTTACTTCGGTAGCGCGACCCTGTCGTCGGAAAATGTACTTTTTGTCGTGCTCCTGGCGATTTCGGCACTGCTGTCGACGCTCGACGTCGTCTATGACCGCCATCTTTCGGTGCGGCGCGGCCTGACGGCGCTATTTTTCGCTTTCAATTTATTTGCCCTGCTCAATGTCATGCTGCCGGTGTTGTGGAGTATCGGTAACAATTGGGCGACCCGTGTCAGCGCGCTGCTGGCGGCGCTCGGGTTTGCGACGATTCTCAGGCCGTTCGCTCAATTGCAGCGCTGGCAGAGAGTCTTCGCCGGGAGCTCACTGGTCTTGCTGGTGGCGTTGGTTGAGTTCGCACGGCCATTTATTCCGCCGGCGCCGTTGCGTCTGGTCGGCGGGCAGTTCGGCAGCGATTATCTAGCCGAGTCGAAGTCTGTCGAGCCGGAGCTGACAGAAGCGGAGGCCGGCCAGGGGCGCCGGTTGCATGTCATCACGCCGATCAAAGCGCCCCTGGGGCTGAAAGAAGCCGTGCAGCACCGCTGGTACAAAAACGGCAAGTTGGTTTGGGCGTCGCCGTTCATTCAAGTGACCGGCGGTCGTGAACAAGGATTCCGGCTTTGGACCAACCATCTGTTCGACGTGGTCGAGCCCGGTGCGGTGGTGCGCGTCGATGCCGTAACCGAAGGCGGTCAATTGATCGGCCGTGCCAGGTTAAATGCCGCGCGCTAAGCGCAGGTCGTGCTTGTCTCGGCTCCTCTAGTCTGGAAAATTTGACTTATATCCATCCCTATGAATAAGTTGATCGCTCAAGTAGGTACCAAGCCATGATGCAATCGTTAATATCTTTTGTTTTTGTCATTACCCTAGGGCTGGTATGCGGTGCCGATCTCTCGGCGCAGCAGCGCATTGCCGTCAGTTATCCCGGTATTGCCGGTTACAACATTCCATTTTGGGTGGCGCTGGACGGCGGGGAGTTCAAGAAGGCCGGGCTTGGACGTCGACGCGGTGTTGATCTCGGGTGGGTCGAAGAGCATGCAGGCATTGCTATCCGGAGGACTGGACTTCGCCCATGTCAGCGGCGGCGTGTCGGTACAGGCTAATCTCAACGGCGCGGATGTGACGATCATTGGCACCGGATCGAACTCCATGTCGGCCGGCGTGATCGCTGCCAAAGACATCAAATCCTATCAAGACCTGAGAGGCAAAAAACTTGGCATCGCCAGCTTCGGCGGCAACAACGACATCGGCCTGCGCTTTGCCTTCAAGAAAAATGGTATCAATCCCGATAAGGACGTAACGTTTTTGCAGCTGGGCGGCGAACGCAATCGTTTGACGGCGTTGGAGCGCGGCGTGATTTCGGCAACGATCATATCGCCGCCGGGACTGTTCGTCGCCGAGGCTCAGGGCTACACGCGCTTGGGCGACTTGAGCGCCATGGGGATGCGCTATCCCGAGCTGTCGATCGTCACGCGCAAGCGCGACTTGAAGGAACGGCGCGATCTGGTGCGCCGCTATCTGCGCGCCTTCGTCGAAGCGGTGCGGATCATGAAAACCAATCGCGAGGCGACTCTCCGGGTCATCGAAAAGTATATTCATGTCGGCTCGAAGACCGAGGCGGTGAAGACTTACGATTATTTTGCCAAGAGCACCTCGGACACGCTGCGCACCGAGCGCGATGGGATCGTCGAGTTTCTCGCGACTCTGGAAGCGACCAAGCCGGGGGTGTCGAAGCGCAATCCTAACGAGTTCATCGATGAGTCGGTGTTGGAAGATGTGCTGAAGGGGCGGTAGGGCGCCCGGCCGGTCGAGTACCTTTGCCCTTTGCCGAAGAGACTCTGTTGTAACTGTCATTCCGAGGCAACGCCGAGGAATCTCGCCTTCGTAAGTGCAGATGACGAGATCTCTCGCTCGCTCGGATGACATGGGGATTTGCCCATTGCGACACAGTCTGTCGAGGGCGAAAACAAAGACTCAACAACGTGAATCGTTCGGGCTCAGAATCATGGAGAACTAGAATGTCGAGTACCAACGAAACCTATGACATGTTGCTCAAGCTGGTGAAGACGCGCCATAGCGTGCGCAAGTTCAAGCCCGATCCGATTCCCGAAGACACCATCGAAAAGATCCTCGAAGTGGCGCGCTGGGCAATGTCCGGCGCCAACTCGCAGCCCTGGGAGTTTATCGTCGTCACCGATCCGAAGACCAAAAAAGAGTTGCGCGACGCTTACTCGGAGTACAACACGGATCTGATATTCTGGATGGAGCAGCAGCGCGAGTACAATCTGCGCCATCCGTCCTATCAAGTGAAAAACGATCCGCACGAATCGCTGCGCTTCAACAAGGCCAAGGCCAATTGGCATGAGGCGCCGGCGGTGATCGTTGTCCTGGGCGACGGCCGGCGCCAGTGGGGCACGGTGATGGGGGCGCATACCTTTGGCCGCGATCAATCGCACTTGACCGACGGTCTGGCCAACGCTTGCTTCCTGCTGCATCTCGCCATCGCTTCGCTCGGTCTTACTTCGGAGTGGGTGTCCATTCATATAGAGGAGCCGCACAAGCGGATTCTCAATGTGCCCGACTTGCTGAAGCTTTACCTGATTATCCCGATCGGCTATCCCGATGTCTCGTCCCGCGGCGATGGCGTGCGCCGGCCGCTGAAAGATATGGTGCACCGCGAGCGCTACGACATGAGCAAGTACATGTCCAACGAAGATGTCATCAAGTATCTCTACTCGCTGCGCGAGGCGACGGTGCCGGTGCATTCGGCGTCGAGGTCGGTGGTGGCGGACGAGAAAAAATAGAGGTTTAAGGTCTTGTGTGGCTTACCCGTGACATGCAGATTTCTTTTTCACCACGAAGGCACGAAGGACACGAAGGGTTCGGAAAGATAATATTCCGAACTTCGTGCTCTTCGTGTCCTTCGTGGTGAAAAACTCTTTAGAGTAACGCCGAAAGAACTGCGAAATAGATGGCTCACCCACCTGTCAATCCCATCACCGTCGAAGTCGTGCGCAACGGCCTGGCCCATATCGCCAACGAGATGGCCACCGTGCTGCGCAAGACTTCCTACAACATGATGATCTACGAGGTGCGCGACTACTGCGTCGGCATCGTCGATCCCGACGGTAACATCTTGTCGCAAAATTTCGGCGCGCTGCCGATCTTTCTCGCCGATCTCGGTCCCGCCATCGTCGACGGCGTGCGCATGCATGGGCGGGACGGCTTCAAACCCGGCGACGTGCTGATCATGAATCATCCCTATGTCTGCGGCCAGCATTTGAACAACGTGGTGGTCTACACGCCGTTCTTTCATGAAGGCGAACTGGTGGCGTTTCTCGCCGTGCGCGCGCACTGGATCGATATCGGCGGCAGGCCCATGGGATTCGGTTTCAGCGGCACGCGGGAAGTCTATGAAGAAGGGTTGCAGTTCCGTTCTTTGAAACTCTACCGTGGCGAGCAGCCCAATCAAGAAATTTTTCAAATCATTACCGATAACGTGCGTTTCGCCGAATCGTCCCTCGGCGATTTGCGCGCGCAGATCGCCGCCTGCCGGGTCGGCGACCGCGGTCTCGGCGCGCTGGTGCGCCGTTACGGTTTAAATGCTTTCTTGCAGTGCGTGCGAACCATCTGGCGGCAGTCCGAGGCTCTGGCGCGGGAACAAGTGGCGCGCATCAAGCCGGGTAAATACGCAGCCGAAGCGTTGTTCGATAGCGACGGCGTCAATCTCGACAAACCGGTGCCGCTGAAAGTCATAGTCGAAGTCGCCGGCAGCGACATGACCATCGATTTCTCCGAGATCAGCGAGCAGGTGGCGGGCTCGATCAACTCCGGCGAGTCCGGCGCGGTGGCCGCGGCGCGGGTGGCGTTCAAGTCGCTGGTGAGTCCTTATGCGCCGATTGACGAAGGCTGCTTTCGCGCGCTGAAAGTTATTATTCCCCCAGGCAAAATCTTGAGCGCCACGCCGCCCTCGCCGGTGGGCAACTGGAGCCGGACCTTGCCGACGGTGATCGATCTGATCTTCCGCGCGCTGGCGCCGGCGATGCCGGAGCGAATCGCGGCGGGTCATAAGGGCGACATGGGCGGTTATGCGTTCTTCGGCGTCAATCCCAAGACCGGCAGAAGATTTCTCTGCCAGACGATCATGGGCGGCGGCTGGGGCGGGCGTCCCCACGAAGACGGCGAGAACGCCACCGTGTCGATGTGCCAAGGCGACGTCCAGAACGCGCCGGTGGAGATGCAGGAGATTTATTATCCGGTGGTCATCGAGCGCCAGCAACTGCGCGAGGGCAGCGGCGGCAGTGGCAAATTTCGCGGCGGCCTCGGCATCGAAGTGACGGTGCGCGTGCTGTGCGACGCTTCCACGAATATTAACGTCGAACGCCAGCGCACCGCGCCCTGGGGTTTGTTCGACGGCGAATGCGGCGCCAAGGCCCAGGCGCTGGTCAAACAATCGCCCGACGATCCCGGCGTGTGGTTGACGAAGAAACCCAATCATCCTCTTAAAGCGGGCGGCAGCGTGACTTTCTTTACCGCCGGTGGCGGCGGTTATGGCGCGCCGGCCGAGCGCGCGGGCGATTTGATTGAGCGGGATGAGCGACTTGGTTACATGACGGTAATCCACGAGCGGTAGCAGATGGAACCACTTGCCCCACGAAAAATATGGCTGAATCGTTTAGAGCCAAGCGATCTTAACTCCCTCGCCCATTCCGATGGGAGAGGGCAGGGGTGAGGGCAAGGGCGACCGCCGGTCGCCGAGCCTCACCAATCCGAGGCCGAGGAAGAAGAAACGGCGAAACTGATGCACAAAAAAATCACTCGGCGAGCTTTTTGCTCGATGCTCTTGGCTCTTCCCTTGTCTCAGCTCGGGCGCAGCAGCCGAAGAAAGTCCCGCGGATAGGGTATCTATCGGCGAGCGATCCAGCTAGTGAGTCCGCCCGTGCCGAGGCAATTCGGCTGGCTCTGCGCGAGCGTGGCTACATAGAAGGACAGAACATCGCCATCGAGTACCGATATGCGGAGGGGAAGCGTCGATCGGGTCCCTGAGCTTGCGGCCGAGTTGGTGCGTCTCAAGGTTGATATCATCGTGGTAGCAGGAGGGACCCGCTGGATCCGGGCGGCCAAGAATGCGACCAAGACGATTCCCATCGTTATGATGGGCGGTGGGGCCGATCCTGTCGAGGCAGGCCTAATTGAAAGCCTTGCCCGTCCCGGCGGCAACGTCACCGGCATTACAAACCTTAACAGAGAACTAGGCGGGAAGCGGCTGGAGCTGCTCAAAGAAGCCGTTCCCAAACTTGCCCGTGTCGCGGTTCTCTACGATCCGGCCATTCCGGGCCAGTGTACTCGAGGTGAAAGAGGTTCTCCCAGTCGCGGCGCGTGCGCTGAAGTTGACTCTTCAGCCTTGGGAGGTACGAGCTGCGGACGATTTCGACAAGGTATTCGCTGCGCTAAACAAGCAGCGCCCGGATGGACTCTACGTGCTCCGGCGGCCCGCTAATGATTGCTAACCAAAAACGGATCGTCGGCTTTGCGTTAAAGAGCCGGTTACCGTCGATGTACGCCAGACAGAGAAGCTGTAGATGCCGGTGGGCTCATGTCCTACGGGGCGGACTCAGCGGACAGCTACCGGCGCGTCGCATATTTCGTGGACAGAATCCTGAAGGGAGCCAAGCCCGCCGATCTGCCGGTGGAGCAGCCGACGAAGTTCGAGTTCGTGATCAATCTCAAGACGGCGAAGCAGATCGGCGTGACGATTGCGCCGGAGGTGCTGGCGCGGGCGAGTAGGCTGATTCGATGAATAAGGCAACTATGCAATGGTAGAGCGGATAAGGGAGCGCGGGTTTTCCAACCCGCGATTAACCGCGGACAAGAATGTCCGCGCTCCAATGTCCGCCCGTTCGGAGGGCCGACACGCAGGTCGGCCCCTACGACTACATTCGCTAGTCGGGCACCCTCACTCTAGCCTCCACGAAGCGGTGGTGAAGCGGGGATAACTTTGCTACTTTCTTCAAGCTGATTAGATACGTGCACTTAATGAGAATAGCGGCGAAATTTACGAGGTGAGTATGGATGAGCAAAAAGTATTTGAAAGTCGGTTGACCCAAGTGCGTCAAGCCATGCGCGAGCAAGGGTTGCAAACTTTGCTGGTGCACGATGCCGGGCGGCATAATTTTTTGCGCATGAACTACGTTGCCTATCTCACCGACTTCATCAGCGTCGGTCCGGATACCATGCTGGTCGTTCCGCTCGACGATGCGCCGGTGCTCTATCTGGCGCCGGCGTGGGACATCCCGCGCGCTCAAGAAGAATCGTGGGTTGGCGATGTTCGGCCTTTCCTGGATTTCCACGACCGCGTGGCGAAGCTGGCGGGCAAGGTTGGGCTTATCGGCCGGGAAGCGATGCATGTCGGGCTGCATGACGAGATCGTCAAAGCGCTGGGTCAGACCCCGGTGAACGCCAAAGATATCATCGAGACCATGGCGCGCTGCAAAGGTCCGTTCGAGCTGGAGCGCATGCGGCGCGCGGCGGCGATCGCCGATGCCGGCGTCAGCGCCTTGCACGAAGACGCGCGGCCCGGCTTGAAAGAATATGAGCTCGCCGCCATCGTCGAATATAAGATGCGTTCGCTCGGCGCCGAAGATAATTTCGGCATGGTGGTGGCGAACCATCACAATCAAGCGCTCCATCCACCCACCGATCGCGTCGTCCAGCCGGGCGATATCATCATCGGCGAGATCACGCCGTGCATCGGCGGTCTGTTCGTGCAGATCTGCCGCACCGTGGTGTTGGGCGAGCCGCCGCCGGTGGTGCGCGAGAAGTACGCGATCCTGCACAAAGCGATGGGCTTGGGCATGGCCGCCGCGCAGACCGGCGCGCCGGCGAGCGCCGTGGCCAAGGCGATCAACGGGACGTTCATTGAATATGGCTACGCAGAGTATTGCCGGCCGCCGTTCATGCGCGTGCGCGGCCATGGCCTCGGCTGCGGTTCGTCGGCGCCGGGCAGTTTGGAAGATGACAACAAGACCAAACTGGAAGAAGGGATGACTTTCATCATTCATCCCAACCAATATGTGCCGGAGACCGGTTATCTTACGCTCGGCGATACCGTGGTGATGGGTAAGAACCAGGCGGAGTCGTTGATGAAATCTTCTTGGGATATTTATATTAAAGAATGAATTCCGTTCAAGCTGGTTTAAAGGTTTGAACGAGGTGACACGATTTGAACGGCTTGCGACCCTTCTCGTTCCAATCGTTCAAGACGTTCAAGTCGTCGATCGAGTCGGAGTCGATGAGGACAATATGATTTTTGGCCGACATTCAGTATTGAAGCGTGGTTGTTCCACTTGGGATCCGGCGGCGGTGCCGCAGGCGGAGTTTCAGGCGCGGCTTGACGCCGTGCGCAAGGAGATGGCGCGGCGCGATCTCGACGCTTTGGTGATTTACGGCGATAACTATTCCTTCGCCGATCTTTGCTACCTGACCAACTACTTTCCCAAAGTGCGCGGCGGCATCGCCGTGGTGCCGCGCGATGGCGCGATTTCCATGTTGCTCAATATCGGCAGCCGCGATGTGCCGTTCGCCAAGACGCTAACTTGGGTCGAAGACGTGCGCGCGTCCAATCAGGTCGGCAGCGATGGCGCGAAGATGATCAAAGAAAAAGGCTTCGAGAAATCTAAGGTCGGTTTGGCCGATTCCGGTCATGGATTTCCGCTGCCGCAGTTGGAGGATATGAAAACCGCGCTGCCCAACGTGAGTTGGCTAGATTGCGATGACATCGTCGCGCCGTTGCGTGTGGCGAAGACGGCGCGCGAGCTCGGCGCCATGTCTGAAGCCGGCAGCCTGCTTAGCGAAGTCTGCGCCGGCGCCGCACGGTTTATTAAATCTGGGCGCAAGGAGTATGAAATCGTCGCCGATATCGATCGCTTGGCGCGCGACAAGGGTGCTGAAGATATTCGCATCCTCGCCGGCGACCGGCGGCTCAATCCGCCGAGCTTCAAACAGGCGGCGAGCATCGGTTCTCATTGGGCGCTTTATCTCGCCGTGCAGCATGAGCGCTACTGGGCCGAGGCGGGGCGGACGTTTATTCTAACCGGCGATGGCAAGATTCAGGCGGCCTATGAGCGAGCGCAAGAAATCGTTGCGGCGATGGCCAAGCAGCTTCGGCCCAATGGCGCCGTGACTGCTATTGACGAAACCGCGCGCAAAGAGCTGGGCGAGTTCTACGCCAAAGCCGCCGTCTATGGTCTCGCCAACGGCATCGGTCTCAATCAATGGGAAGCGCCGTTCTTGAATGAAAGTGACGCGCATGAAGTCGGTGCCGTCGACCGTGGGTGCGACGACGCTCAATGAGAATATGACGGTGGCGCTGCGTGTGACCATCGAGTCCGACGTTGGCGTGGTGCTTTACGGCGACAGTTTTCAGGTGACGGCGAGCGGCGCGAAGTCGTTGGTGGGCGCGTAGGGGCGACCGGCGGTCGCCCTTCTATGAAACCCTCACCCTCGCCCTCTCTCGCAAGCGGGCGAGGGGATCGGATATGACAGCGCGTCGAGAATCTTTTACCGCAGATTGAAAGGCTCCATGAGAATCGCAGTTGACATAGGCGGGACGTTTACCGATTTAGTTGCCGTCGATGACGACGGGCGGGTGTCGCGTAGTAAAGCGCTGACCACGCCGGACGATTTGGCCCGCGGCATCGGCGATTGTTTGACAGGCGCCAACGTCGCCGTCGCCGGCGCGAACTTTTTTGTCCATGGCTCGACGGTGACCATCAACGCCGTGCTCGAGCGCAAGGGCGCGCGCACCGGTCTGATCACCACCAAAGGTTTTCGCGACGTTTACGAGATCGGCCGGGGCAACCGGCCGGAAGGTTACAATTTGTTTTTCAAACGGCCGGTGCCGCTGGTGCCGCGCGACTTGCGCCTGGAAGTGGACGAACGGCTTTATGCTAGCGGCGAAGTGCTGACCGCGCTCGACGAAACTTCGGCGGCGACGGCGATTGACGCGTTAAAAAAAGCCGGCGTCGAAAGCGTCGCGGTGTGTTTGCTCCATTCCTATGCCAATGCGGCGCATGAGCAGCGGCTGGGCGAGCTGCTGCGCCAACAGTTTCCCGAAGCCTACGTGTCGCTGTCGCACGAGATTCTGCGCGAGTTCCGCGAGTACGAGCGCACTTCGACGACGGCGCTAAATTCCTACGTCGGGCCGCTGGTGCGCCGTTATTTAGTCTCGCTGGAAAAAATGCTCGGCGCCGCCGGTTTTCACGGCACCTTTCGCGTCATGCAGTCCAACGGCGGCGTGATGTCGGCGGAGACGGCGAAGAAAATGCCGGTGACGATGATGGAATCGGGGCCGGTGGCCGGCGTCATCGCGGCGGCGCGGCTCGGCGAAGCGCTCGGCTGCCGCCATATCATTTCCTTCGACATGGGCGGCACGACGGCGAAGTCGAGCTTGATCAAGGACTTTCATCCCGAGGTGACCAGCAGCTATTACGTCGGCGGTTATGTCACCGGCCATCCGATGATGCTGCCGGTGGTCGACATCGTCGAGGTCGGCAACGGCGGCGGCAGCATCGCCTGGATCGATCCCGCCGGCGGTTTGAAAGTCGGACCGCAGAGCGCCGGCGCGGCGCCGGGGCCGGCTTGCTACGGCAAAGGCGGCGTCGAGCCGACCGTTACCGATGCTAATTTGATCGCGGGCAGAATAGACCCGGAATATTTTCTCGGCAGCGGCATTCGCTTGCAGCGCGACCAAGCGGCGGCGGCGATCATGGCAAAGGTCGGCAAGCCGCTCGGACTTTCTTTGGAAGAGGCGGCATTGGGAATTCTCACCATCGCCAATTTCAATATGTCGCTGTCGGTGCGCGCGGTGTCGGTCGAGAAGGGTTACGACCCGCGCGATTGCGTGCTGGTGCCGAGCGGCGGCGGCGGCGCTCTGCACGCCATCGCCATCGCCCGGGAGCTGTCGGTGCCGCGGGTGATCATCCCGCCGATGCCGGCGCATTTTTCCGCCCTCGGCATGCTGATGGCTGATTTGAAGCATGATTATGTGCAGACTTTCGTGCGCGAGTTGGCCGACACCAGCGGCGCACAGATCGCCGACGCGTTCGCGGTGCTGGAAAAATCCGCCACAGATACGCTGCGCGAAGAGGGCTGCAAGCCGGAGCAGATGGTCTTGCGGCGCTTTCTCGACATGCGCTACCGCGGCCAGGAGTACACGTTGCCGGTGCCGGTGACTGAAGATCTGCGCACGCTCACCGACTTCAGCGCGATCCGCGCGCGCTTCGATCAAATGCATCAAGATCACTATGGCCACTCGGCGCCGAAAGAGCCGGTGATGATGGTCAATCTGCGTCTTTCCGCGTTAGGAAAATTTGACAACAAATTACCCCTGGCGACGGCGTCCCGCGCCGAAGACCGCGGCGAACGGGGCCGGCGGCCGGTGATCTTCGACACCCAGCCGGTGGACTGTCCGATTTATCTAAGCAGCGGTTTCAAAGCTGGCGACCAATTAGCAGGTCCCGCCGTGATCGAAGAGTTGGGCGCGACGATCCTCGTCTATCCCGGCGACACCATGGAGGTGAACGAACTCGGCCAGCTGGTGATCGAGGTGGGGAGCTGAGGAGTGAGATTCGGATTCGGAATGTTGGCCGCAAAGAACGCAAAGGTCTCACAAAAAGACTCAGAATAGGTAGGGGCGGGTTTGAAACCCGCCGTCCTGGTTTATCGCGCAAAAGACGATACAAGTAATACGGACAATGCCCGACGACACTGTAAGCGAGCAGCTCGCACGTCATTGCCTAGCGCTACGCTACGAAGAATTTCCGCACGACGTTATCGACGCCGCCAAGCTCCACATCCTCGATTCCCTCGGTTGTATTCTTGCCGGTTCGCGCTTGGAGCCGGGACGGCTGGCGTACAATCTGGCTGTCGAGGCGAGCGTTGGCAATGCCGATTCGACGCTCTTTGGAACGGCTCGACGCGCCGGGTATCTCGACGCCGTGCAGGCGATGGCGACTGCGGCGCACTGCGGCGAGCTCGATGACATTCATGGCGGCGCCGCGACCTGCATCGGCGGCATGATCGTTCCCGCGCTCCTGGCGCTGGCGGAAAAACATGGCGGCAGCGGCCGGCGGTTTCTCGAAGCGGCAATTGCCGGCTACGAAACCACCGCTCGCATCGGCTTGAGCATCGATGCGCCGAAGCTGTTCGCCCGCGGCTGGTGGCCGAGTACGGTTTGCGGCGCCTTCGGTGTGGCAGCGGCGGGAGCGAAATTCTTCGGCTGGCCGGTCGACAAGACGACCAACGCCCTCGGCATCGCTTCTCTTCACACCGGCGGCATGCTCACCGGCGGACAGGAAGGCGCGACGGCGCGTCATCTCGCTTTTGGGTCCGCGGCGCGAAATGGCCTGCTCGCTTTGCTCGCCACCGAGCAAGGGCTCACGGGGCCGAAGCGCGCGCTGGAAGATCCGCGCGGCTTTTGTTTCACCCTTTGTGCCGAACCGAAGTTCGAGTTTCTTCAAGACTTCAAACAGTTTCATTTGCTCGATGTCGCGTTCAAGCCTTACCCCTGCGCGCGCCAGTTGCATGCCGGGGTTGAAGCGCTGCTGAGGCTGATAAGCGAATATTCGATTGGCGCGGAAGCGATTCGCGCGATCGAACTGGCGGTGCCGACGCAAAACGCCGGCATGATCGACCGCCCGGCGACGCCGACGCTGCGGGCGGCGACGTTGGGGAGTGGGCAATATGTAATGGCGGTGACGGCGCTCAGAGGAAAAATCGATTTGGCATCATTCGAAGACGAGTATTTACAGAGCGTGCCAGTTCGCCAGTTGATGACTAAAGTGACGGTCCGCGCCAGCACGGAGCTCGATCGGCATTTCCCGAAATATTGGGCGGGACGAGTGACGGTGACGCTTGCGGACGGTCAGGTGCGTAGCGGGGAGATTATCGCACCCAAAGGCGAGGTTGAGAATCCGATGACGCGGCAAGATGTCGAAGCGAAGTTTCTCGGCTTGGCTGCGCCGGTACTGGGCGAAGAGAAAACGCGAGCGGTGATTGATCAAGTTACCTTGTTGGATACGCGGGATTCGATGGCTCCGCTGCTGGCGGCGCTCAAGTTATCAGAGTAGCGTTGCGGATCAGGTTCCTTCGTCCTCAGGGAGAAGGCTAGGATGAGGGCTCCGATGGACGACCGGCTTGGACTGCGCCCTTGAAAGAGCCCTCACCCTTCCCTCTCCCAAAGGGCGAGGGTATAAGACCCGACGACGATTGAAGCGGCACGGTGTTGTCGGCTATAAGAACTGAGTTTCAAATCACTTGTCCATACACTTTGGAGGTTCCAACATGAGTGCAGATACCACCTCAGGTTACGATCTACTCTATGACATCATCCGGCGCCGCTCGAGCGTGCGCAAGTTGAAGCCCGATCCGATTCCAGACGAATATATCGGCAAGATTCTCGAAGCCGGGCGCTGGGCGATGTCGGGGGCGAACTCGCAGCCCTGGGAGTATATCGTCGTCAAAGATCCTAAAGTGAAAAAGGATCTCTTCCGTTGTTACTCGGAAGACAACACCGACTTTATTTACTGGATGGAGCAGCAGCGTGTCTTCGAGCTGCGCCATCCGGCCTATCAAATGACCGCCGATGCGGCGGTGGAGCGCCAGCGACGCGGCGCCGGCTGGTCCGAGGCACCGGCGTTGATCGTCGTGGTCGGCGACGGCCGGCGCCAGTGGGGCACGGTGCAAGGGGCGCACACTTTCGGCCGCGATCAATCTCATCTCACCGATGGGTTGGCGAACACCTGCACGTTCATGCATCTCGCCGCGGTGTCGCTCGGTCTGGCGACCCAGTGGGTGACGATTCACGTCCAGGAGCCGTTCAAGAAAGTTCTCGACGTGCCGGATCTGATGATGCTCTATCTGATCATTCCCATCGGCTATCCGGCCGTGCAGCCGTCCGAAGGCGTGCGCCGGCCGCTGGACGAGATTGTTCATCACGATCGCTACGAGCAGGATAAGTTCATGAGCAACGAGCGGGTGATTCAATTCCTCTATGAACTGCGCGGTAAGACGCTGCAAACTTATCGGCAGTCGTATGTGGGGAAGGATGAGCCGGAGAAGAAGTGAGGGAAGTAAGGCGTGAAGGGTAAGGGGTTAGGCGACCCAATTTTGGATTTTCGATTGCCGATTTTCGATTCGGGGAAAAAAGGATGAACAAAAGATGTTGGAGGCGAGTTGCCCATTCTTGTTCCGGCAATCTAAAATCGAAAAGCGGCCCCGCGGACCAAAAGCTGCCCCGCGGACTAAAATGGCCATGGTTTTCGTTAATCGCTTTCGTGCTCGTGATGGCTGGGGCTGTGGCTCAGGCCCAGCAGCCAAAGGTCTACCGTGTCGGTGTCATCACTTCAGGCGGCCCGTGGTACGAGGTAATCGACGGGCTCCGGGTCGGACTAAGGAAGTTGGGGTTTGAAGAGGGAAAACAATTTGTTCTGACAATCCGAGATACGAAGGGCGATACCAAGGTGGCAGAGGAGGCGGCGAGGAATCTCGAACAAGAGAAAGTCGACCTGATCTATACAACGCAATCCTCCGTAACCATGCCAGCCAGGCGGGCGACGGCAGACATTCCCATCGTATTCTGTGCCGGGGCCGACCCGGTTGATCTTGGGCTCGTGGACAGCTTCGCAAAACCGGGGGGAAGACTCACAGGCGTGTTCTACCGGGACACCGACCTGACCGCGAAGCGACTGGAGATCTTGAAAGAGATGGTCCCGAAACTCCGCCGGGTAGTGACGTTCTACGATCCTCGCGGTCCTGTTGGCAGCCAGGCCGCCAAGTTGGTGCGGGAAGTCGCGCGACCTCTGGGGATCGAGCTACTCGAACGGCATTTCGCTTCCGTCGAGGAACTTCAGGCGCGTATACGAGCGCTTAGCGCCAAGGAGATGGATGCGTTCTTCGAAGTGTCGGACCCGCATGTGGCTCTCCAGAATCAACTGATCATCGACACGGCAAGTGTCAAGAAGTTTCCGACTATGTTCCAGAGCCAAAGTTCTGTCATCATGGGAGGTCTCGCCAGCTATAGCGTGAGCCGCCACGAAATTGGTCGCCTGTCAGCGAAGTACGTCCAGCGCATTCTCACTGGTGTTAATCCTAAGGACTTGCCGGTGGAGGGAGTCGATAACATCGATCTCTTCATCAATCTAAAAACGGCGAAGCAGATCGGCTTGACGGTTCCGCCGACCGTGCTGGCGCGGGCGCAGAAGGTGATTCGATGATCGTGGTTAGTGGCTCGTCGTCGAGCTACGTCGAAGCGGCGCAATGAAGAAGAGGCAGTAAGAAGTGAAGGGTAAAGGGTTAGGCGTGTTCGGAAAACTTATTGCGACACTGTTTGGGTTATTTATCGCGCTGCATGGGGTTGCGTTTGGAGCGCAAGTCAAGATCACGGCGGGTTACGGCGGCGAGCTGGGTTATCAGGCGCCGCTTTGGGTGGCTCATGAGCTGAAGTTGTTCGCTAAGCATGGCATGACTTCAGAACTGGTGCGCATCGCCGGCGGGGCGCGCAGCACGGCGGCGTTGCTGGCTAACGCGCTGCAACTGTCGCAGAGCGCCGGCGTGGCGCCGGTGCAGGCGAACTTGGCTGGCGGCGATCTGGTGATTATCGCGACTTCGACCAATCGGCCGACGGTGAGTATCGTCGGCCAGCCGAAGACGGTTAAGAAACCCCAGGACCTGATTGGCAAGACCGTTGGCCTCGTCGGTCCGGGCGAAATGAACACTTTCTTTTTTCTCAACGCGCTGGAACGCTGGGGCATCGATCCGAAATCGGTGACGGTCCTGGCTATTCCAGGAACCCAGCCGCGGCTTGCCGCGGTGGTCGCCGGCACCATCGATGCAACGGTGTTGGCGCCGCCGTTTAGCTTCGAAGCGGAAAAGTACAATCTGACGCCGTTGGCGGACTTCGCCACCGGTTCTGATCCTTTTCCCCAATCCGGCTTGGTCGTGCGCAAGGAACTGCTGCGTAGTAACCGCGATCTGGTCAAGCGCATGTTGATTGCATATGTCGAGGCGATTCACGTCCTCAAGACCGATGTCGAGACCAGCCTGCCGATCATGAAAAAGTATATGCGCATCACCGACGAGGTCATCGCCAAGCGCAGTTACGAATACTACTCCAAGCTGTTTTCATTGCCGCCGTTGACCGACGAGAAAGCAATCGGCGTGGTGCTCAAATTTCTCGCCACCCAGCCGGGCGGGGCCGGTGCTAAGAGCGCCAAAGCGGAAGAGTTTTTCGACAATAGTCTGTTGCAAGAGTTGCGCAAAGAAGGATTCTTCGCCCGGCTGCAGGGCAGCAAGGGGTTGTGAGGCGACAGAAGAGGTTTAACCACAAAGAGCACATAGGCGACAAAGTAAGAAGAATCGGAATCGGATTGTTTAACCGTAAAGAGCGCAAAGGGCGCAAAAGGGATCTATGGGCAACCAACCGGTCGTTCTTACAGTTGGGAAGTCTCATTTGTGCGCTTTGCGTTCTTTGCGGCTACATCTCCGATTCTGAAATTTCATATATGTGAACTTGTGCTCTTTGTGTTTAAAATTCCGAGGTGTTTATGTCCGTCGATCCCATCACTGTAGAAATTATTCGCTGCGCCTTGAAAGCCGCCGCCAATGAAATGTCGGCTGTTTTGAAGAAGACCGCTTATAACATGATGATCTATGAGGTGCAGGATTACTGCGTCGCGGTGCTCGATCATGAGGGGCGGACAATGTCGCAGAACGAGGGCGCGCTGCCGATTTTTCTTGCCGACCTGGGGGTTGCTGTCCAGGATGGCATCGAAGTCTACGGCAAAAACGATATTCATCCCGGCGACGTCTTTCTCGTCAATCACCCCGAGATCTGCGGCCAGCATTTGAACAACATGGCGGTGTACACGCCGTTTTTCTGGGAAGGCGAGCTGGTTAGCTTTCTCGCCGTGCGCGCCCATTGGATCGATGTCGGCGGCGGCAGCACCGGTTTTGGGTCGAGCAATACCCGCGACGTTTACGAAGAGGGGCTGCAAGTACGCTCGGTGAAAATTTACAAGCGCGGCAAGCCAAATACGGAAGTGCTGCGCTTGATCGAAGATAATATTCGCTTTCCCGAATCTTCGCTTGGCGACCTGCGGGCGCAGATCGCCTGCTGCCGCACTGGCGAGGACCGTTTGGAGCAGATCTGCCGCAAATACGGCGGCGCGCGCTTTCAAGAAGCCGTGCAAGCGATCTGGACTCAGACCGATAAGCTGGTGCGCGAGTCGGTGCGGGCGATTCCCGACGGCGTCTACGAAGCGGCATCGTTTCTCGACGACGACGGCCGGGTGATGAACAAGACGATCCCGCTCAAGATCAAAGTCGTCGTGCGCGGCGATGAGCTGACCATCGACTATTCTGAAGTCGCCGATCAAGTGCCGGGCTTTATCAACTGCGGCGAATCCGGCGGCATGGCCGCCGCGCGGGTCGCTTTCAAGGCGCTGACGTCGCCGCAACGTGAAGTGAACGAAGGATCGTTTCTCGCGTTGAAAGTGATCCTGCCACCGGGAAAATTACTCAGTGCGCGCCGGCCCGCCCCCATCGGCGGCTGGAGTCTATCGTTGCCGACGGTGCTCGACACGATCTTTTGCGCTCTAGCGCCGGCGCTGCCGGAACGCGTGCCGGCGGCGCATAAAGGCGACATGGGCGGCTATGCGATTTTCGGCATGAACTCCAAAACCGGCCGCCGTTACGTCTGCCAGAATATTATCGGCGGCGGTTGGGGCGGGCGGCCCTTCGAAGACGGCGTTTCCTCCGCGGTGTCGATGTGCCAGGGCGATGTCAAAAACACGCCTATCGAGTTGCAGGAACTTTACTATCCACTGCTCTACGAGTGCCACGCCTTTCGCACCGACAGCGGTGGCGCCGGCAAGTTTCGCGGCGGCAACGGCGTCGAAGTGCGGCTCAAGCCGCTGGAGAATTGTTTCCTGAGCCGCAACACCGACCGTACTAAGTGCCCGCCATGGGGACTGCTCGGCGGTGCCGCGGCGATGGTCAATGAGACGCGCATCGAGCGCGGCGGCAAAGACGAACAGTTGCCCGGCAAGTTTAGCCAGATGCAAATTCATCCTGGAGAGACGGTAACCTTTTTCACCGCCGGCGGTGGCGGCTATGGCGCGCCTGGTGAGCGCAAAGCGGCGGCGGTGGCGCGGGACGTCGAACTCGGTTATTCGTCGCAACAGAACGCCCGTAAAAATTATCCGCAGGCCTTTCCAGCCGAGGCGATAACTTAACCCACAATCGTAGGCAGTCGGAGGCGACGATGAACAAATTCTTTCGATATTCGATGTTGGCGATTGCGGCTCTGTTATTTTGTTCCGATGGTTGGGCGCAGGCGAAGAAAGCCATTTCGCTCGCCGAGCTCGCCGCGTACACCGGCGCCGACCGCGAGCAGCGGCTGATCGCCGGGGCAAAGGTCGAAGGCAAGGTGGTTTGGTACACTTCGCTCGCCGGCAGCTCGTACAAAGACCTCGCCAAGGGCTTCGAGACCAAATACGGCATCAAGATCGAACCGTACCGCGCCACCAGCACCGATATCATGACCAAGGTCACGGCCGAGGCGCAGGCCAAGCAGGTCATCGCCGACGTGATCGAGACGACGCTGCCGACACTGCGTTTTCTGCGCGAAAGCAAGCTGCTGATTCCCTACACTTCGGTGCATCTCGCCAAGTATCCGGCGCATGCCAAGGAAAATGCCACGAAGGGTTTGGTCTACTGGGGCATCGACCGCGAGACCTACATGGGCGTGGGGTACAATACCAACGTCATCCCGGCCACGGCGGTCCCGAAAAATTATGGCGATCTATTGAAGCCGGAGCTCAAAGGCAAGATCGGCTTTGTCTCCAACGAGACCGGTACGCGCACCCTTGGCTCGATACTCAATGTCAAAGGCGAAGAGTTCGTTAAGAAGCTCAGAGGCCAGGATATCACTCTGCAAAACGTCTCGGGCCGGGCCATGGCCGATTTGGTGTTGTCGGGCGAAGTCCCGCTCTCGCCGACCATTTTCCGCGATCACGCGCTGGAGATGAAAGCCAAGGGCGGTCCCATCGATTGGGCGGCGATGGAAGTGGTGCCGACAAACGCCGGCGGCGTGGTGATCGTCGCTCTGGCGCCCCATTCCCATGCGGCGGTTTTGCTCACCGACTATCTCCTCGGGCCGGAAGCGGCAAAAATCCTCGGCGACCTGGAATACGGCAGCGTGTTCAAACCGGTGTCCTACAAACTCTGGTATCCCGAGGCGGGAATGTCGACGGTGCAGTACGACAAGGCCGCCGAGCGCTGGGAGAAATTGCTCAGGGAGATCGGCAAAAAGCAATCCTAATAGTTGCCGGGTTAAATCAACTGCCCAACAATTTTTTCATGCGTTCGATGATCTCCGGCGGCTGGGCAATAACTTCTTTTGCCAAAGCCGCCATCTCCTCGCCGCCGATGGCATCGACGACCCAGCGGCGCTTTTTCAGTTCCTCCAGCAGCCCAGGGTCTTTGAGCGATCGATGATAGGCATCGCGCAGGATTTTTACTCTCGCCGGCGGCACGCCGGGGGCGGCTACCATGGGCCGGCCGAAGACGGCGGGCGCGAGCAGGACAGTGGCAAGACGGCGACCGGCCTCGGAAACTTTGTATTGATCCATGACTTCGTGAATGGTCTGGACATCGGGAATGCGCCCGTCGCGCTTTTTTGGCGTTTGCATGAGTCGGTCGGACGAATCCGTTTTTGTGCCAGGTGAGGTAAGGCTCCCGGGCAAAGTAAGTGCTGATCGTCATGGTACGGCAGTGCAGCTCGCCGCGTTCGATGGCGAGGTCCACTTCGTTGCCGCCGGGATAGCCAGTGACGATGTTAAATTTCGATCCAATGTTTTCCTCCAAAAACTTGGGGACGTAGTAACTGGTCGTGCTGGTTCCCGGCGCGCCGCACTTGGGCGGCTCGGCGGCTTTGCGGATAGCTTCGATAGATTTGTATGGACTATCCATTCTCATGACTAGGATCGAGTCGGTTTGTTCCGGCGTGCCGATCCAGGTGAACTTCGACCAATCGAATTGAACTTCTTTGCGCCCCGCGAGTTGATCGAAATAGATCCACGGACCGAGGGCGCCAAGAGTCAGGCCGTCCGGTTTGGCGACGCCATAAACGTAGTTGGCGGCGATCAAGCCGCCGCCGCCGGTCATGTTCTGAACGATGAAGCTGGGATTGCCCGGCATGTACTTGCCCATGTATTGCGCGAAGATTCTCGCCCAAAGATCGTAGGCGTCGCCGGCCAGATAGCCGACGATAATGCGCACCGTCTGGCCCTGATAGAATGGCGCTTGGGCGTGAAGATGAACCGTCGAGAGCAAAAGAAAAAACAGTGCCAGGGCGACGCGCTTCATGGAAACCTCCAAACTTGTGAGCTGTAGCATGGCAAAATTGGCTTTCTTAATCGCGAATATCTTGCAACAACGGATCGGTAGACATTGCTAAACCGACGCCTTTTTCACGGGCTAAGTTGTACGCCTTGGCTGCCACGGCGGCAAACTGAAAGCCGAGCAAGCCCAGGTTGTGAAAGAAAGTGATCTGTTCGGCCGAGCTGCGCCGTTTAGCCGGATCGTTCAATAGATCGGTGAGCGCGGGATAGTTGACGAAGTCGAGATTGCTCACCGGCCGCTTGGGGATACGCGCTTGCTGTTCGGCGCTGCCGACCACCCAAGAGGCCCAACCATGATGGCGCTCGGACTCCGCCATGCCGCCTTTGGCGCCGAAGGTTTCCGTACCGACTTGGATGACGATGTCACAGCGCTTGACGATGTCCCAGCTGAATTCTTTCGAGCTGCAATTCGCCAGGTGCATGCCTTTTTCGATCAGGTTCGGATCGGTGACGACGAGCTTGTTCGAGTCCGTGCACGTGGCGACAATGTCCGAACCGCGCAGCACCGGTTCGGCGCGATCGAACGGTTCGACCGGGATACCTAACTCTTTCGTCATCTCATCGGCGAAGCTTTCACGGTGCGCTCGGGTCGGACTGTAAACTTTTACTTTGGTTATATTTCGCACGGCACAAAAGGCCGGCAGGTAGGCGCGTGCCATGCCGCCGGAGCCGAGCATGCCGATCACCGAGGAATCTTCGCGGGCGAGGTAGCGCAGCCCGAGCGCGGCGCCGGCGGCGACGCGCAGGTGATGCAGGATGCCATCGTTCATCATCGCCAGCGGCGCGCCGTTGCGCGTGCTGAACAACATCAAAAAGCCGCTGAAGGTGCCGGGCTCGACGCAGTGCAGTTCGTCCGTGCCTTGCGCCGTCCAGGTGACGATATCGGACTTCATGCGCGTGCAAAAAATCCCCCAGGGTTCGATGGCGCCTTCCATGCTGCCCCAGCGGTAGTAGCCGTCGTCGCGCCCGCAAGGAATCCAGACATCGGTGCGCGGCCGCGACACCGCTTGGCCGCGCGCGAGCGCGTGAAACGCGTCATCAAGAGCGTCGATGCAGTCTTTCGCGGTCAAGAGTTTGGCGATGTCTTGGTTACTGAGGTAGATCATGATGAAACCTCCAAATGGCTCTTAACGGTCTTTCCGGGGTTTGTGTGAATGAGTATTCACCACGAAGTGTTTCATGTGCTTACGCACATCCACGGAAAATCAAAATGGCAGAACCCGTAGAATGTGGTGAGTCGGCGAACCGCATCGATCGAATGCGACTTACCAGCGATGCGGGGGCACGAAGTTGGTAAGACACACCGCAGAAACGCCGAGGACGCAGAGTACTTGATGAAGATACATTCCGCGCTCTGTGAACACCGCGCCTCTGTGGTGCAATCCCGGTGGCTTTTTGGGTTGTGGGTCTGCCGCGCTGCCTCCTTCGTGGTGAAAACTCCTTCCGCCTACCTATACAGTCCGTCGATGTAACCGCTGCGGTCGAGCTCTTCCAAAAATCTCGTGTCGATGAAGTCTTTGGGGTCGGCGGTTCTTGCCGCTGGAATTTGCTCGGCGAGTTCGGCGAAGACGGCTTTGAATCCTTCGATCGACGGGTAGGGTTTGCGCGGCAGGAAACTGCGCAGGACCTCAAGCGACTCTTCCTGTTCGCGATCCTGCTGCAAGCGGATGTAGCGGCGAAAGGCTTGCTTGGAAACTTCGGCGTTGGTCATGGCCAGATGAATGCCTTCGACAAAGGATTTGACCACGCGCCGGGAAACATCCGGCGATTTCGCCAGCTGGGCCCGCGTCGTCACCAGGCCGGTATGCTGGAAGGGAATGTTCATCTCTTCCATGTTGGCGAGCAGGCGCATGCCGGCTTCCTGGGCTTTCTTATGATCCGGCGGTTCGACGATGGTGGCGTCGATGCTGTTGGCGATTAACGCGGCCAGGCGCGTCGGCGCGCCGCCGACTTGGAGCAAGGTCAAATCCTTTTCCGGATTTAAGCCGAGCTTGGTTATTAGTAAGCGCGTGGCCCGGTCAGCGCCGGCGCCGAAGCGCGACACGCCGACTCGTTTGCCTTTCAGGTCGGTGGGCGAAGCTGATTTCCGGACGGGCGATCAGCCGGTACAGCAGCTTGTTGAGAAAGCCCGCGACCATGACCAGATCGGCGCCTTGCAGCTTCGGCGCCGACATCAACGAGCCGGTCATTTCGCCAAAGGCGATGTTGCCGGCGATCAGAGCGCGCTGCACCAAGGCGCTTTCAAGATAAAGCACTTCGACGTCGAGGCCGTTTTTCTCGAAAACTCTTCCTTCTTTGGTGATCCACAGCACCGACATCGCCACCGACGGCGCGCCGTAGCCGATGCGCAATTTGTCGGCGGCGGCAACCGGGCGAGTAAGAAGGAGCAAGACTGTAAATGTTAGCGTGGCGAGTTTGGTCATGATTTTAATAAATGAACAGGTTCCAATCGTTCCAGCTGTTCCAACGGTTCCAGTGGCGTCCTCACTCTAACCCTCTCCAAAGGGCGAGGGAACTCGGACTCGGAGTTCAACGATTGGAACGGGCTTTCATAATTTACGGCGCCGAGAGTTTTTTCAAAATATTCACCGCTTCTCTCGGTGCTTTCAGAATCGACGCGGCGATCGTGCCGGCTTCCTCGCCGGGCACCAGGCGCGGCGGCGATCCTTGGCTCTTGTTCCATTCCGTCAAGAAGGTTTGGTCCTGGCCCATGGCGAGGAACGCTTTGCGCAGCTCGGTGACTAATGCTGGGGAAGTCTTGGGCGCCACCGCCATCATCCGTGTCAGCGAGTAGCCGCCGATCAAAGCCTTCTCCGCTTCCCACGCGGGACCCGCGGCATCCCGGCCGTAAATCGTCCGGTAGACTTCGGCGATGGACGGCGCGTTGATGCCGAGCTCTTTCCAGACTGGATCTTTGGCGACGTTGCCTTTGGCGTCGAGAAAACCGACCTGGTAGAGCATGGACGTCCAGCCTTCACGCACCCAGGGCATCACCGAGCGCGATATCCCGACGGCGGTTTCTTGGGTGAAATTCACTTCGCCGCGCTCGTAGGCGAGACGGATTGGGCCGGCGCTGCCGTAGCCGGTGACGTAAGTCGGACTTTTTACGCCGAGCAGGTTCATCGCCGCCAGCATCGACACATCCTTGATCGAACCGTAGCCGGAGCCGCCAATGACGATGGCGCCTTTCGGGTTCAACAGATCGCGCGCCGATTTGACGCCGGTCTTGTCGCTGCGCACGAAGGCGGCGACGGATTCGGAGCTGCCGCCGATGATCGGCATTTTCGTCACGTCAAATTCGATACCGGGTAGTTCGATCAACTGATTGATCGGTGTACCGGTGGCGAACAGAGCGGTGAGCCCATCCGCCTTGGCTTTGCCATAAACATAGTTGGTGCCGACGATCTCGCCGGCGCCGGGCATATTTTCGACGATGACGGTCGGACTGCCGGGAATATGGCGCGGCAAATGACGCATCATCAAGCGCGCGACGATGTCGCTGCCGCCGCCGGATGCCGAAGCGACGATGACCCGGAGAGTTTTGCCTTGGTAGAAAGGCTCGGCGGCGAAAGTGATTTCCGTTGACGCCGATGCCAGTAATGCAATGAACCAGAAGACACTAGTTGATTTGTTGAATTTCATGGTCGGCATCTTACTTCCTCTCCCTCTGGGAGAGGACTGAGGTGAGGGCGTGCGCGACAAGAGCCCTCACCCTGCCCTCCCAGCGGGAGAGGGTGAAGAAGTAAGATTGCTGACCGAACGATTCTGTCGGCATTGCCTAGGCCGTCAGCAATTTCGCGAGCAGCGCGACATCGTCCACTTCTTCCAACCGCAGCGCCAGCTCGATGGCTTCGTCGATCTTCGCGCCGCCCAACGGCTTTGCCGCGTAGCTCGCCATGCCGCGGAAGGCGTTGACGAGTTCATCCGATGTCACCGGGATTGTTCGGGTTGCCCTTCGGATAGATTACTTTTGCCGTGAATACTTTGCCGTCGCGCATGACGATCTCGACGACTTGCGGTTTTACATCCATCGGGCCTTTGTCGAACTCCGGGGTGAGAATGGTTTTCACTCTAGCGGCGAGATCGAGAATTTCTTCGCTGCGAATTCTCGCATCGGTGAATTCTTCCAGCGACAGCCCGCCGCTGACGAGGGTGGCGGCGACGGTGTAGGGAATGCTGAACTGTGCGTCAACCACGCCTTCAGGGCGGTGTTTCTTTTTCTTCTCATCGTCGGTCCAACCGCCCACCGAGCGCATGTCGCGTTCGCCGATCTGCACGCCGACTTCCTGGATATCGCGGGCCTTGATCCCATGCTTGCGCACGAGGTCCAAGACGCCGGTGACGGCGCAGTGGGTGTAACGGCAAGAGGGAAATGGCTTCGGACCGACCAGAACGATTTCGAAGCGGCTACCCAATTGATCGAGCAGCTGCGCATAGTCGCCCTCTTGCTGATAAAAAGTCTGGAAGAAACCGGCCGCGCCTTGCAAAACTTCGCCGGCGGCTGGATAGCCGACCGAAGCGAGAGTTGCCGCGACCACGCCGCTCTGGGAGGCGAAGCCGACGCCAAGCCGTTTGGTCAGCGACGGCGCGACGGTGCTATTGCCGGCGACGGTGGATCGGCAGAAGGCGATGCCGAGCGCATTGTGCATGCCGTCTTCGTCCAGTTTGAGAATTTTCCCGCAGCCTGCCGCGGCGGCGAATGGACCGAGGGCGATGGCGCGGGCATGCACAGGTTTCGGATTGGTCGCCAAGCCGAGACGGATGCCTAAGTCGACGCCGAGGCATACAGCGGTAAGGAAATCTTTGCCGGAAACATTGCCGGTTTTCTCCGCCAATGCGAGGGCCGCCGGGATGACGGTAACGCTGGATTTGTAGGCGATGCGGTCGTCGTTGATGTCGAGCTCGCGGCTATGGCCCATGGCGGCGTTAACCAGCGCCGCCGAAGCCGCCGGCAGTTTCTCACCAGTGACGAGCACCGAACTTTCATTGGCGCCGCCGCTCAGTGTAATCGCGCCGGCCAGCGCCTGCTTTATTCCCGGCGCGCTGGAGCCGGCGAGAATCGTCCCGAGGGTGTAAAGGATATGCTCCTTGGTCGCGCGCAGCGCAGCGTCATCGAGCGCGTCGAAGCCGGTGCGCGCCAGATAGCCGGCGATTTGCTTGGTTAAGGTGCCAGTGCCGATCATTCTTTCCTCATTCGAAACTGTTCCACGGGTTGCAGTCGTTCCAATAGTTTCAGGGTACCCTAACCCTCTCTCGCAGAGCGGGCGAGAGGATCGGATTGCGTTACACGGTTGGAACCCGTGGAACTATTGGAACCCTTGGAACCGGTTTTTAGTGTCTCGTCACGCAGCCCTTGAGCCCTTCGTTGTAGCCGCGGTCCCAGGCCTCTTCGTAGTCCGGCAGTTCGTTCAACAAAAGAATGTCGTCGTAGGTGCCATGGCCGGAGCCGATGCGCCGTTCGGGATGGACGCATTCGCGTCGCGGCATCGGTAAATTGTATTTCTTCCAGCTGTTGTAATAGTTGCCCATGAGTTGAAGATAATATTCCAGCGGGATCGGCGGTTGGTTCCACTGGGAGCCCAGGTTGGAGCCCGGCTCGCGGCGCCATTGGTTGAAGCGCGGGATGATGCCGTGGCTCATCATGAAATCGACGCCGTCGGAAGTCGACTTGACCGCTTCGGCGACGGTTTCGAAGCCGTACGGTTTCGCCATCTCGACACCGCCGACGAAATTCGGCCGCACGTTGCCTTCGCCGAATATATCGACTTCGTCGATCATGCTTCTCACCCAGCCGTCCCAGCCGACCCGGCGGTTTTTGCCGGGATTGATCCATTCGAACAAGCGCTTTTCCCACACCTCCATGTTCGAATGATGGCAGTCCACGCCGGCGGCGCGGTAGTGCTTCATGGTGTCTTTGTCTTGGGCGTTGGTTTGCAGATTGACGAAGCGCCGCCGGCCGCCCCACTTGAGCGCCGAGACATATTCGGAATAGAAGTCGAGCTCGTTCTTGCCGTGCAGCGTTTTCAAAATCGTTCCGCCGGTGATGAGAAAATCCATCGGCGGGGTGAAGCCGACTTCCTCGGTGGCGTCTTGTTCGATGGAACGGGCGACTTCGACCATGTACTTGACCGGCTTCACCGGCGCGTCGAAGGTGAAATCCTTCGACTCCTTCATCTGGCGCGCGTTGATATTGATGTCGCAGAAGCGGCATTCTTCATCGGGGCCCCAGTACTGGCAATTGCGAAACACCGTGACGAAATAGCCGAAGGCGATGATCTCGTGATATGCCGTGCCGTCGTCGAACTTGCGCGTGTAGTATTTCATCGGCTTGGGAAAATGGACCTCGCAGATCTCTTTGCCGTTGAGTAACAGCTTCGGCTGGCCGTCGACGACGTCGATGACGTAGGGTGAGTTTGAATCGAGCGAGGTTTGAATGCTCACCGGCCTGAGACCGTACATGCCGCGCCGAATCGTGAACCACTCGGGCGTCTTGCGATGCTCCTTGCGCTTCATGTCCTTCATCGCCATGAGGTCGTAGGAAAACAACCGGTAAGACTTCACCAGAGCCTGGGACGCCAACTCCAGCGCGGCGTCGGTGAACCAGTGGCCGACCCGGAGCAGGTCGTGTTTCAAAATAATTTCCCGCGGCAGGTCATTGTAGCTGTGAAAATAGTTTTCCAGTTCGTCTAACTTCCTGGCGTTGGTTTCTTCGATGGTCGTTTCCATTTTTCAACTCCCGTGGCGGTTCGGATTGTCGCGGATTGCGCTTAGATCATATTTCCCGAAGCGAAAGAATGTCAAGGAAGCCAATCATGCTACCGGCTATTGCCGCGCCATCTTTTTGACGATTTCCCGGGTCGGCCCGGTGGCGGCGCGAAACACCGCGGCGTTGACACGCTCCGCGTCCTCACCGACAAAGCTCAAGAGCTGGAACTGCAGCAAGCGATCGGACTCCACTCGAAACTCCCGATCGGCAAAGATGTCGCGAAAAGCCCTGCGCACCAGCATCAATAACTCGCCGGGGGTTTTCGGCGGCATGGTGATGAAGCGCAGCATGGTGCGCGAGCCGCCGGAGATTTTGTAGGCTTCGGCCAGCGGCCCGCTGGGATCGCTGCCTTTGACTCTTCGATAAAATTCCTTGAACGACGGCAGGTCCGAGCGGGCGTCGGCGACCGTATCGCCGTCAGGTCCGAGCAAGCCTTCTTGATAGAGCGGCAGGACGACGCCCTCTTTGACCATGAGCGAGCCGCCGGTGTTATATCCGGTTAGACTCTCGGAAGTGACATTGATCTCGCCACGCTGAATTGCGATACGGAGTTCGGCGACACCGGCATAGCCGGTGACATACTTGTAGGGAACTCCCAGTTGATCGAAGGCAAGCCGGAGCGCGAGATCCTTGTTGTTTTCCCTGGTAAAGCCGCCGAGAACGATCGGCTTTGCCGGTTTGAGCAAGTCCGATGGAGTTTTGACCTCCGTGTCGGCACGGATGTAGACGATCGAAGTCTCGGCGGCGCCGGCGATGATCGGCATTTTATTGAGGTCGTAACGCACACCGGCGCCGCCAAGGATTTGCGGCAGGTACATGCCCGAGAAGACTCCCACCGTGAGTCCGTCGGGCTTGGCGATTTCATAAACATAGTTGGCGCCGATGATGCCGCCGGCGCCGCTCATGTTCTGCACCACGACCGCGGGGTTGCCGGCGACATGCTTGGAAAAATAGCGAGCGATCAAGCGGCCGAACACATCGGTCGGGCCGCCGGCGGAAAAGTTGATGAGAAAGCGAACCGTCTTGCCTTTGTAATAGGGTTCCTGCGCAAGCGCGCTCGCCATGAGCGAGTGATACAGCAGAGCCGCGCAGAGGATTGCCAAGAGCGGTATAGATTTTTTACCCATGCACTCGGGCCTTTCTGCCGATGAGATCGGAGAGCGAGGTTTCGGCCGGATGCGGTGCCGCCGTTCAAGATCGTTCGGCGACCGATCATCGCTGCGGATGCATCATGCTTGGCTAATACTTAAAGTAGCCTTCTTTGAGCAACTGATCGATGATGGTGGTATCGATAAACGCCGCCGGATCGGCTTTCAATGCCGCGGGCGTGGTGCGGCTGATCGCCTGCAAGGTGTTTTTCATCGCATCCAGTTTCGGCCGGGGATTTTTATCGGCCCATTTGGCGTAGGCGTTGTAAGAGTATTCGGTGTCCTCACGGCTAGTGCCGAGAAAGTCGACGAGATAAGCGATGGTCTTCTCCTTATTATTGAAATAGAACTTCATCGCGTCAGCCAGCGCGCGCTCGACACGCACCACCGTATCGCGGTTGCTGGCGAGAAAGGATTTTTGCACCCACTCGCCGTTTTGCTGCCATTGAATGCCCAAGTCCGGCAATGCGTAGAGTTTGTGAATGCCGCGCGCCTCGGCGATACGATCGAAGGGCGGCGGTAGCACGGAGAACTGGACATCGCCTTTTTCAAGTTGGACGATCACGTTGGCCCAATCGGGCCGCCCCATCTGCACGAACTTCACATCTTTCTCAGGATCGATGCCGAGCTTGGATAGACCGAAACGCATGGCGACATCGGGCGCGGCGCCGAACGGCCCACCGACCTGGCCGAGCTTGCCTTTGAGATCGGCGACCTTGGCAAACTCCTTGCGCGCGACCAGATAATAGGGAAAGACGTTGATCCAGGACGCGACATTGACGAACGGCGGCGCGCCTTCCAACGTAGCGGTGGTAAATGCCGCGCCGGCGCCCATGGTGAACTGCATGCTGCCGCCGAGCATCGCCTGCACTGCCGCGGTGGTTTGCGTCTCGATGATTTTCACTTCCAGGCCATGCTTGGCGAAGAGGTTTTCTTTCTGCGCAATGATAAACGGCGCAGTGCCGGGATTAATGCCGGTCTGGCCGATGGTCATCTTGATCGGCTGGGCGGCGACGTGAGTTGCCACCGACAGCACCATGATAACGGCTATGCCGAAGATGGTTTTCAACATGGGTGGCCTCCTTCGATTGGGCGGATCATATTTCCGGGCGAGCGGAGCTGTCAAGGAGAAGTGGTGCATTAAGGATGAAGGCGGAGGGTGAAGTTTGATCCCACGAAGGGGCCTGATGCCTTTCCTCAGAAAAACGATTCTACGCCGCCGTTCCCGGAATATTTAGCGGCGCGACGATGAAAAATGGATGCGATCGATTAGTTCGATGCGATGGGAAACGTCGGAGAGATAGATTCGAGCTGAACGTTTCGTTTCAGACGCGGCCGAGCGCAGCGCAGGTTAGATAGTAGTCAAATATGCTTCTCCAACACGATGGAGTTTAGTTTTGTGCCTGCGAGATCATCGATTTTGACACGGACCTCGTTAAATCCGAGTTTTTTATAAAAAGCCCTCCCCTTAGGATTCTCTTCTTCAACGTCCAGTTGCACTCGCCGTGTTTGAGGGAATGCGCGGAAGCTTTCGTCCATCAGCCTTACCCCTATACCCTGTCGTTGATACGTGGGAAGTACATACAAGCGAGTGATGAGTAACAGCTCGCCCTGTGAATGTGCCGTTATCATCCCGACAATTTCGCTTGAAACGCTTTTGGCTACGCCAGTGAAGGTTGAAGGCCGGTGGATCTCGGCTGCAAGAACGCTCGGTGAATGCCATTCAGCCGTCACGCTGGCTATGGATGACTCCGAGAGAAATGATGAATAGGTATCAGTCCAAGTTGCCGCCAGGACAGCTTTGATTCCGTGGATGTCATCTATCTGCGCACGACAAATCGTTATCACGATGACACTCTGGAGGCCGCTAGCGGTGCATGCTGCCCGACCGGGTCTCTTGCCGAGACTAATATCTGCAAAGGCCCCCCGCAAAAGCGAGCGCGATGCAATTGAGCGGTCACATTAACAACGCACCCGAGTCGACTTTCTCGCTTTACCGGTTAGCGCCAGAATAGTCTTCCAAACGCTGACTATGGCTCGTTGCCGTCCTACCCATTCTCATCCGCTGTCCTACCGCTCGCGTTGCTCGTTCCTTAGGAATCAGGCGGAGTCTATGGAAGTGCAAAATTTCTGTCAATTGCAATTGTATCGCGGAACGAAAAGTTTAGTAGTTGTGTTGACAAGTCGGAGATCAACTCATTAAAGACATGACGTGGAACCCGAACCGGAGCGATGACGTTGTGTTTCTCCCCATCCGGGGTTCGGTGCTGCGCCGACTGAGTTTTCGGTGCAGCTCAAATATGCCGCGGAGGATTCATCGATGCGGATTAAATTCAGCTATAGCGTGGTTTCGTTCGTATGTATTCTTCTATTTCCTGAGACAAATCTTTTGTCCGCCCAGGAAGCCTATTTCAAGGGCAAGACCATTCGCATCATCGCCGGCTTTCCCGGCGGCGGCGGAGTCGATGCCGAGGCGCGCATGATGGCGCGCTTCTTGGGAAGTTATATTCCGGGCCATCCGACGATGATGGTGCAAAATATGCCGGGGGCGGGAGGAACGGTAGCGAGCAATTGGTTCGAGCAATTCGCCAAGCCCGATGGCTTGACGCTGCACTACACCAGCACGACGACGATCAATCAGCAGGCCATGAGCGTTAAAGAGGCCAAGCATGATCTGACCCGCTGGCCGGCGCTCGGCAGCGTGCGGCGCGGCACGTCGGTGGCGCTGATCCGAAAAAAAAGCCTGGAGCGTCTGACCGGCGCCGGCGAGCCGCTCAAAGTCGGTGTCCGCTCGGGCGACGAAAGTTGGAACGCGATCTTTCTCTGGGGCGCGGAGTTTCTCAAATGGAATGTCCGGTGGGTGCAAGGTTATCCCGGCGGCGGAGAGATTCAGCTCGCCTTTGAACGCAACGAAACCGATATTTATCCAACCGCGACTTTACCAACCTTGCAGAAGTTTATCGGCCAGGGTTTCTATCCGTTTGTGCAGCAGGGCATGTTGGGCGCGAACGGTGGCTTCCAAAGGCGCAGCGAGTTCCCGGATGTGCCGGTGTTCGAAGATGTGGCCAAGGAGCAACGGCCGAGCGGTGTGCCGTGGCAGGCCTATACCATATTTGCCGGCACTGACAGCGTTGGTCGGCCCCTGCATGCGGCGCCAAAGACGCCGGCGCACTTGTTGCACCAACTGCGCGACGGCTTTACGCGCATGAAGGATGACGCCGAGTTCAAACTGGAGTTGAAGCGGGTGAGCGGTGAAGATGCGCAAATACTTTCAGCCGGCGAAACTGAGCAACTGCTGCGCCAACTCCTGGTCGTGTCGCCGTCGATCCAAGGTTACATCAACGGCCTGATGAAAAAATATTTGAATCGGTAGAATTTCGGATCGGCGGGACGAGCGGATAATTGGCCGCAAAGAACGCAAAGAACACAAAGTTTCGTCGGGTGCGCTCCGCGCACCGGTCAGTCTCGGATTATTTCCCGCCAAGACGCAGGGGGAAATTGGTGGCCTGTCATTTCGCTCGAGTGGAGAAATTTTCTGAGATCCTCGTACTTCTCGGAATGACGGGTCTGGGCCGTCCCGCCTGTGCGCGGGAATTTTTCGGATTAACCAAGCTTAAATTTATCTCTCGCCGTTACTCGTAGAGCGAGCGCCATGAGACGCCCGCCGGCAGATGCGCGGCCTCGCAGCGCAGATGGGCCAGGTCGTTTTGCTCGCGTTCGAAGATCAATCCCGGCGGCAATTTACCGGCTTGAACGTCCTTGACGGCGCGCAGCAGGAAGCGGCGCACTTGCAAAATGAATGCGTCGCTGGCGCCGACATGTTCTTTGCTGCGGTCGACAACCGCCCCCATGCTTTCAGTGGCGCAGGCGTCTTGGTTCAAGAACTCGGTGATGCCGGTGAAGTTTACCGTTTTCTGCCGCTCGCGATCCTGCAGGTAGTTGTTGCGCTGGTTGCGTAGTTTCTTATAGCTCGCGTCGACGAAATCACGCTTGGAGGAGTCTTCTTTACTGAACGGTCGCGACCATTTGAAAAAGAAGTCGTAGCGCCAGGTGTTTCGGTTGTCGGCGGGCACCTGATAGACCGCTTTGAAGCCGTCCAATCTCCCGTCGACCATGGAGCCCACCGGAACCGCGCCGATAAACGGCATGATGAAATGGGAGACGCGCGCATAGGTGGCGCCTTTGTCCAACCTTCTAATGGCGGCCGCCCTTACCCCACAGTCCAGTTCGTCGAATTCGAAGTCCGGCGCTTGATCGACGAGACTCAAAAACTCCCGGCGAGCATCCGGTTTGAACATTTTGTGGAGAAAGTTCAGGTGCGCCGAGTCGCAGTCGCCTTCGAGGCCTTGGAGATAGTTACACTCGAGAAAACTCTTGGCGATATAGCGCTGTTGTTGCGGCACGCCGAGCCAAGGATAGTTGGGGAATTGCGGCTGGTTTTCTCTGCCGCCCATGTACGCGAAGACGATGCCGCCGGCTTCGACGCAGGGATAGGCGGTGTGGCGCACTTTACTTTTTAACTGGCTGCCGGCCGGCTCCGCCGGCGTCTCCAGCACGTGGCCGTCGACGTCATATTTCCAGCCGTGGTAAATGCAGCGCAAGCCGCAATCTTCATTGCGGCCGAAGAATAGCGACGTGCCGCGGTGGGCGCAGTGCTCGCCCAACAGGCCGATCTTGCCGTCGCTGGCGCGAAACGCGACCAGCTCTTCGCCGAGCAGGCGCACCCGCACCGGCGCGCAGTCGGGTGTAGGGATCTCTTCGGCCAACAGCGCGGGAATCCAATAGCGGCGAAACAGGCTGCCCATCGGTGTGCCCGGTTCGATTCGTGTTAGCAGTTCATTGTCTTCACGGGAGAGCATATAGATTTCCTTTGGACATTTTAGTTACCATAAGGGACATTTTTTGCGCCCATTGCGTTCGTTGCGGTTAATTTTCTGGTTCCCTACGTTTCCTGTGACGATTGGAACGACTTGAACGATTTGAACGACTGGAACACGTTCCTGAATCCAATTACTTCGACCGCTTGGCGAGGATTTCTTTCAACAGCTTGGTCGCCTCCGCGGTTTCCTTGTCGACTTCGGGGCCGTTCTCCCAGACTTCGGCGCTATCTTTCAGGCGGTATTCCGGGCGGATCACGTCTTTGGCGATGTCCATGCGCCGGGAGTTGGCGTTTCGCTGGCCTGCTTTCACCGACTGTTCCTGATAAATCGTCTGGCCTTCCTTCGAGAGAAACCAGTTGAGAAACGCTTGCGCGGCGTTTGGGTGGGGTGGGGGTGCGAGCATGCTGATGGCGCCTTGGCCGGCGGCGACATAGTCGCCTTCTTTCAAAGTCTGGGTGAAGGTTTCCACTGGTAGCTTGTTCTCCTTGGCGCCGTTGATGTCAGCGTCGTCGCAGGCGATGCAGAGCGCGGCTTTGCCGGTGGCGAGCCAGTCGACCAGTTGGCGCTGGTCGCGGGCGATCGTGATTTCCATGTCGCCGTAGAGTTTGTGCATGAAGTCCGGGCCGAGAAATTTATTCTTGTAGACGTACCAAAGCACGTTGCGCGCCACGCCGGCGACCGCTGGATCGTAGCCGATCAGCTTGCCTTTCCATTTCGGATTGATCAGATCCGCCCACGACTTGATCTCGTCGGCTTTGACCTGGCCGGTGTTGTAGGAAACATAGAGGCCGCGATGGCCCTGGAAGACAAACGAGTGGCGGGTTTCCGGATCGACGAAGCGATGCTTACCCTTGAACCACTTCGACTCGTCTTTGACTTCCGGCAGGATGAACGCCGCCGGCATCGGCGCCAATGCCTTTGCCGGATAGAGCACCGAAACATGCGTGCCCTGGCCGGCGATGTAGAGATCGGCCTGGTACTTGCCAGCGCGCCGTTCGGCCATCAAGCGCGACGACAGCGCCGGGCCGCTCGGGCCGTCGATCATATTTAGTTTGATCTTCGGAAATGCTTTTTGAAATTGGCTGACGGCAAATCTCGGGTAATCGACGACGTACACGTTGACTTCGCCTTCGCCCTCGGCGGCTTTGACGAGTTTTTCCCACTCGACTTGCCAGGATGATTTGGCTTCGGCCGCATATGCGTGAGTTGTTCCGACAAGCAATTGCAGCGCGAGGACGGCGCGAAAAAGATGAATAGTCATTGCCGGTGCCTTCACTTTTTCATTTCCGCCAGCACCTCTTCGAGCAGCTTGTAGTCGACCAACTGGCTTACCGGCACCTCCGCTTTGATCTTGGCTTGTTCGCGGATGTCTCTAATCTCCAACTTCACCGCGTCTTCCGAAGTCGTGCCGTCTTTGCTGAAGGCTTTGATGAGATCGCGCAGCGCCGCCGTGGCGGCTTTGCGTTCGAGTTTGAACTCGTCGATCAGTAGGGCGACCACCTTATCTTGATTCGCCGGGTCCCTGGTAAATTCCACGCTCTTGAGAGTGGCGCGGATCATGCGCTTTACTTGCGCCGGGTTGTTTTTGATCTTCGCTTCGGTGACGCCGAGTCCGGCAAAGGGAGTTTGCAGATAGTCGATGGCGTTGCCGAGATTGCGAAAGCCCATCTCCTCAGCTTTGACGTTGAAGGGCATGGACAGCATTGCCACATCGGTCGCCCCGCTGAGCAGTGACGTGAGCGAATTGCCGGCATCGCCGGTGAAAACGAAAGTGAGATCGCGGTCGGGATTGAGTCCATGGGCGCGCGCCATCGCCTTGGCGGCGTAGGTCGGAGTTGCCACCAGACCGGTGGAAGCGACGGTCTTGCCGCCTTTAAGTTCTTCGATCGATTTGATCGATGGCTTCGCATACATGTAGACCACCACCCTGTCCATGGTGAACATGGCGGCCTTGGTCGGCACGCCGGTGGCGGCGGCGCGCATAGCGGTGCCGATGGCTGAAGTATAGTCGATTTCGCCGGCCACCATGCCGGCGACGCCGACGTCGGGCTTGATGACTTCCAAGGAAACCTCGAACCCTTCGGCTTTGTAGATGCCGAACTTATCGCCGACGTAGAAATTCAAGAATGTCATGCTTTTGGCCGGCATGGCGATGCGCACTTTTTGTGCCGCGGCTTCGCCGGTCCAGGTAACGCCGAGCCAGCTTAGAGCGGCGAAAACGATCAATGGTCTCGGTTTTGATCTTCGGATCGCTCGTAAGATTCGTTGGATCAATTTCATGCCGTGCTCCTTGAGATGACGGTTAACAGGCCGTGGAGTGTATAGGAAAGGTAAAAATCCTGTCAATTGGAATCGTTCTGCTTACCCAGGTTTGCCCTTGACGGGTCTCCGTTGCTTCTTCTAAGTTAAGTTTCGTCGGCTTGCGCAGTCTCCAAGTAATCGATTTCCAGCGTCACTGCCAGCATCGCGAAAGGAGAAGAAAAAATGCTTGACCTGCGAGTGCTGATCCTGGTTGTTTTAGCGATTCTTACCGGCGCGATTGTCAGTCATGCGGCGGTGGCGCCCAACAAGATGACGATCGCTTACGCTTCCATCGGGCCGCGCTCGGCGCCGCTCTGGGCCGCCGACGAATACGGCATCTTTCGAAAATATGGCATCGAGCCGCAAGTGATCTTCGTGCGCGGCGCGCCGACGTTGGTGGCGGCGCTGACTTCGGGCGACATGAATATCGGCTACACCGGCGGCACCGCGGTGCTCGGCGCTTCGGCAGCGGGCATAGATCTAAAAATTCTCGCGGTACTGACCAACCGTGTGACTTACGACTTGGTGGCGCGGCCGGGCATCAAAAGCGCCGAAGATTTACGCGGCAAACGCTTCGGCGTGACCAGCATCGGCGGCACGTTGTGGATGGGTGGTGTGCTCGGCTTGGAAAAGTTGGGAATCGACACCAGCCGCGACGATATCCGATTTCTCGTTCTCGGCGACCAGGTGGTCCTCAGTCAAGCGCTGGAAGATAACCGCATCGACGCCACGGTGCTCGATATGGTTTTTAGCAAGCGGCTTGCCCAAAAGGGATTTCCGATTCTGGCCGAGCTGCACAAGACCAACCTGCCGATCACCAGCACGAGCATCGTTGCGCGCCAGGCTTACATCCAGAAAAATCCCCAGCTCATGGAGAATTTTATGAAGGCGGTGATGGAGGGGATCGCCTTCGTGCTTGGCGCGCCGAACAAAGCAGCGACGATCAAGTTGCTACAGCGGCGTCTGCACGTGAGCGAGCGGGAGGCGGAAGAGGGCTTCGTCGATATGCTCATCGGCATGGACAAGAAGCCGTTTCCGTCCATGGAAGGCTTGCGCAATATCCAGAGGTTGATGAAACAGCGCAATCCAAAATTGGCCAACATCAAGTTGGAAGACTTAGTCGACGACCAAATCCTGCGCCGCCTCGACGACAGCGGCTATATCGACAAGCTGTTTGCCGCGCATGGGGTGAAGTAGCTCGCCGATGGATGAGTGAAAGTATTTCGAACCGTTCATTGCCCAGGGCAGCCGCCGAGGTTTTGTGATAGCTGAGGTTAGTTACTTGCAAGAAAGGTCATACCGATGAAAAACGCTGGCAGCTTTATGCTTATGTTCCTCATATCGATCCTGTTGAACACGGCGATCGCGCGGTCACAGCCCGTCGATATTGTGGCGGCAAAAAAAGAGGGCAGGGTGGTTGTTTATGGCTCTGTGGTGCCTCAGGCGATGGAGGAGCTGCATAAAAACTTCGAGAAAAAATACGACGTCAAAGTCGACTACTGGCGCGGTTCCTCGACGGCCGTGGCGGAGCGGGCGCAGTCGGAGTGGCGCGCCGGCCGTCCGGCTTTCGACGTGGTGGAGTCGAGTTGGGACGTGATGGCGATCATGAAAACAGAAGGGCTCTTTGCCCGTTACATTCCTCCCTCGTCGGAGAAATTCCCCGAACAGTTCAAGGAGAAGGATGCGCTGATCACACCCTGGCGCCTGCTGCCGATCAGCATTCTTTACAACACCGATCTGGTGAAGGCCGCCGAAGCGCCGAAATCACTGGAGGAACTGCTGGCGCCCAAGTGGAAGGGCAAGATCAGCATGCCCGACCCATCGCGGCATACGACGACAGCGAAATTTCTCTGGAACCTGGAAAAACTCATGGGCGCAAAGTGGCGCGACTACGTAAAGAATCTCGCCAAACAGCAGCCGCTGTTGGTCGAGTCGCTGGCACCGGTGACACCGGCAGTCATCAAAGGCGAGGCTCATGTCGGGATCGCTTACATCAAGTTCGTCAAGCAGTACAAAGGGCCAGTGTCTTATTCCATTCTCGACAAGTACCTTTCCGATCCCAACCATTTGGCGTTGGCCGCGAAGGCGGCCCGGCCCAACGCCGCACGTCTCTACATCGAATACGCGGCTTCGCCGGACGGCCAAAAATTGATTGCCCAGGACGGCGAGTTCGTGCTCTTCCCCGGCGTCTACCCGCCGATTCAAGGTGCGGAGAAAGTCGCCCCCAACATGGTGATCATGGACAATCCCAGCGCGGAGGAGGCGAAGAGTCTGAGCAACGAATTTCGCCAGATATTTTTCGCCAAATAGGCCGCGGCAATATCACAGTCAGTTCCACCTTAGTAATTGAATTTCACGAGTATCGCTTGTTCAATTCCCTCCTTTGCCCAACGGGGGCATTTGAATGTCTCCCTTTGTAAAGGGAGACTTAGAGGGATTTTGCATCCTGCTCGGCACGACTTGGACGAGATCCTGCTGAATAGTCGGGCATGGCTTGACAGTGACGATGGCTGGGCAGTAGAAAATAGCTTGGTCGCCGCTTTGAATGACGCGGCTCGAAGGGAGATCAGCGATGGAAGAACGGATCGTCTATTTGAATGGTGCCTTTGTGCCGGAGAGCCAGGCGAAGGTGTCGGTTTTGGACAGCGGCTTCAACGCGGGCGACGGAGTCTATGACGTTACGCGTACGTTTGATCAAAGGCCCTTTCGCTTGCGCGAGCATACCGAGCGGCTGTTCCGCTCGCTGCAGTACACGCGCATCGACTGCGGCCTATCCTGTGAAGAGATGGAAAAAATTACCTTGCAAGTGCTCGATCGCAATAAGCCGCAGTTGCGCGCCAATGAAGACCTCGCGCTTTGGCAAGTGGTGAGCCGCGGCGTGCGTTCTTCCAGGGGCAATCGTGTGGCCGGCGGGGCCACCGTGACGGTCTATTCGGTGATCGTAAATTTTCCCGAGTTCGCAAGCTTTTATGTCGAGGGCGCGCCCATCGTCATTCCATCGACACGCCGCATACCGCCAGAGTGCCTTGAGTCCAAAGCCAAGATTACCAACAAGATGAACCATAACATGGCATCCTTCGAGGCCAAGCAGGTGGACCCGCGGGCGATCCCGCTGATGCTTGATATCGATGGCAACCTGAGCGAGACCAGCGCGCATAACTTCTTCCTCGTGGTCAACGGCAAGTTGTGCACGCCGTCCGACCGCAACGTGCTCGGCGGCATTACCAAGGAGGCGGTCTTCGGCCTGGCGAGGCAATTGGGCCTAGAAATCGTCGAAGGAAATTTCACGCCCTACGACCTTTACACCGCGGAAGAGGCTTTTCTAGCGAGTACCAGCCCGACATTTGTACCGGTCCGCACGGTCAATGGCGCCAAGATCGGCAAAGGCGCGCCGGGGCCGATAACGCTACGGCTCATTGGCGCGTGGAACCAGATGGTGGGGATGGATATCGTCGATCAGGCGCTTAGCCATCTAGACAAAAACGAGCGCGATCGGTTAATGGCGCTCTGGCAGAACAAGAAAGCAGCGTGACTTTGGTAGCGCTGAGGTTGGTTTTACGCACCAGGAAGTTCAATTGGCGAGACCCGGCGTTGCCATGAGCACGGAGCGCAGCGACAAAATCAAAGTCATCTTCTACGGTTCCGGCGCCATTGACTGCGAGGTCGCCCGCTTCGGTTTGACGCGGCCTTGGCTCGAAGCGGTGGGCGCCGTCGACACGGACCCGGCTGTGGAATAGTTTCAAGACAGATTGTCCGTAGAGCGCGCCAGGAGGATCGAAGAAATGATCGATTTAAATCCCGAATCCACCGGATTGGTGATCGTCGACATGCAAGTGGAAGGCTGCGAACGCCATGGCCCAGAGATGAAACCGGTCATCGCCAATATTCGCGCCTTGCTCGACCGCTTCCGCGCGATTAACGGCAAGATCATTCATGTCCAATCGGTGCGGACCAAGGATCATCCGGAGTTTACCGTATTCGGCCGGCCCTATGGTTTGATCTTGGGCAGCCCGGGCGCCGATTTCGTCGAGGAATTAAGACCGCTGCCGGGCGAGACGGTGGTGCAGAAGACTTCGCACGACTGTTTCTACAAGACGAGCATGGAGACGGTGCTCGACAAGCTTGACCTGCGCGCCTGCCGTGACACGGTGATCGTCACCGGCATCGGTTCGAGCAACTGCGTCTATCACGCGGTGATCGGATTTCACATCCGCAATTATTACACGATCGTGCCGGAAGACTGCATCCACGGCGTCGCCGCGCACTCCCAGCCTTTCGCGTTGGCGCAGTTCCGCTCCAACGCGTACAACTTCAACGTGACGGTGTCGCGATCCGACCAGCTGCAATTATTCGTAGACGCGCCAGTCGCGCAGCTTAGGACTGCCGGGGCTTGAAAGCTCGATCGATCATGGGGCCGCGACGCAAGCTCGAATTACTCACCGTTCTGGTTTCATACCTGTTTGTTTCCGCGCCGCCGTCGCTCTTTGCGCAGAGCATGAAAGTGCCCTATGCGGCGCTGTCACCGACCTATGCGCCACTGTGGATTGCCGAGCAGGCCGGTTATTTCAAAAAATACGGCCTGGAAATCCAGCCGGTTTATATCTCCGCGGGGTCAATCATCGTGCCGGCGCTGTTATCCGGGCAGGTGGAGATCGCCAACATGAGTTCAGCCCCCGCCCTCACCGCCTGGGCGCGCGGCGCCGAGCTGGTGGCGGTGGGTGTGACTTCCAATCGCCTACTCCATGTCGTCATGAGCCGCGGGGCGATCAAGAAACCGGAGGATCTGAAAGGCAAACGGGTGGGTAGCGACCGCTACGGATCGCTCTCCGATTTAGTGCTGCGGGATGCGTTGCGTCACTTCAACTTAACTCCCGACCGCGATGTCGCGATCATGCAGACCGGCGGTCTTCCCGAAAGGCTCGGCGCGTTGAAAGCGGGCGCCGTGGACGGCGCGATCCTTACCGGCGACACGGCGTTTCACGCAGAAAAGTTGGGCTTCCATACGGTGATCGATCTTAGCCAGCTGCCGATTCAATATCCCGGCAGCACCATCGTGGTGAGCAAAGCGTTTGTTCAGGCGAAGCGCGAAGTGCTGAAAAGATTTTTGCGCGGCTGGATCGAGGGTATCAAGACGGCGCGCACTGACAAAGGGCTCACCGTCAGAGTGCTGCAAAAATTTCTCAAGACGGCCGACCGCGATATCCTCGACCGAACCTTTGAGGTTTACAAAGACGTGCAAGAGAAGATTCCCGCACCGGACGCAAAGGTAATGGCCGTGGCGTTGAAACAACTCGCTGCCACGGTCCCCCAGGCCGGCCAACTGAGGGCGGAAGATTTTATCGACCGTAGTCTGATCGGCGAGCTGGAAGGCGAGGGTTTCATAGCCAAGTTGTACGGCGGAAGATAGTCGAACCCATCGTCTCGATAATCCACCGGAGCGACTGGCTTTGTCCGGTGAGGCTGGTTGACCCGTGATGATTCAGATGATTCTTGAATCCCGGAGGTGTGCATGAGATCGAAAAAAATGTTTCCGACATTCTTTTTCGGCATCTTGTATCTGCTTGCGGTTGCTCCGCCATCGGTTCATTCCCAAGCGCCATTTTTTCAGGGCAAGACAATCAAGATCATCAATAACGACCCCGGCGGCACCGCGGGGCTGCGGGTCAAGGTCGTGATGACCTACCTGCGCAAATATATTCCTGGCAATCCAACGTTGCTTATCGAGTTCGTCGAAGGCGGCGGCGGACGCCGGGCGGCCAACCAGGTTTTTCAAAACGCCAAGCCGGACGGTCTGACCGTCGGCGCGCTCAGCAGCGCGATGATCGGCCTTCAGGTCATGAAAGAGACCGGTGTCATGTATGATATCGACAAGTTTATCTATCTCGGCACGCCGGTGAGCGAGAACCATAACGTCATCTACACGCGGCGGGAGTTGGGTCTCAATTCACTGGACAAGCTGCGCGCGGCGAGCGGGCTTCGCCTCGGCGCCCAGGAGGTGGGCGCGGTGGCGTATGTTTCGGCTCGGCTGTTCGCGTACTTTCTCGATATTAAAGCGCCTAAGTTCGTCACCGGCTATAGTTCGCTGGAAGCGGACGTGGCGTTGCGCAACGGCGAGATCGATTCGCGCTCGAATAACGTGACTTCGGTCCTGACCCGCAATCGCGACTGGATCGACAAGGGCATTATGGATTTTCACGCGATCATCGCCGTGCCGAAAGACGACAAGCCACCGCACCCGCGCCTGGCGCAACTGCCGGAGATCGAGAGTTTCGCCAAAACCGATAGAGAGCGAAAGCTGCTGACCATGTGGCGCAGCTTTCGAACGGCGACGTCGCCGTTCGTGTTGCCGCCGGGGACGCCGAAGGATCGCGTGGAGATCCTGCAAGACGCCATGCGCAAAGTGTTCAAGGATCCCGAGTTTCGCGCTGAGTTCAAGAAGCTCGCCAACGACGATGCTTCACCGCTGATGCCCGAAGAGCTTGCCAAAGTGATTCAGGAAATGCCTCGCGATGCCGAGGTCGTCGATTTGTTGAAGAAGTTCTCCGGTGTCGAGCCGCTGCCTGTGCGATAAACTGCGAGCTGCGGGGAATTGATCCCGTAAAAAAGAGGAGTAGGGAATGAAGCATCATTCATTACGTCTTCGCTTGTTGGTTATCGGCGTTTACATTGCGTGGGTTACGCAAAGTTTAGCCGCCGAGAAACCCTTCTACGAGGGCAAGACCCTCATCGTTTTGATCAATTATGCCGCCGGCGGGCCCACCGATGTCGAGGGCCGGCTCTTGGCGCGCCATCTTGGCAGACATGTGGCGGGACAACCGAATGTCATCGTGCAAAATATTTCTGGCGCGGGCGGCATCATTGGCACCAACTTCTTGGGACAAGTCGCCAAAGCCGACGGGCTGACCATGGGCTACTTCACCGGCGCGCTGTTTCATCAGCAGGTGAAAAACCCCGCGCTGCGTACCGACCTGTCGAAATACGCTTTCATTTCGGGAATCCAGGGAGTCACCGTGTCTTATATTCGCTCGGATGTCGCTCCCGGCATCAAGAAGCCCGGCGATCTTCTAAAGGCCCAACGGTTCAAAGCCGGCGGCCTGAGCAACGATAGTTTCAAGGACGTGGCGTTTCGACTATCGTTCGATCTTCTCGGTTTGCAGTACGACTATGTGACCGGTTACAACTCCAGCGCCGACGCCCGATTGGCGGTGCAGCGCAACGAAGTGCAGTATCATGACGAAACCCTGCCGGCGTACCGATCGCAGGTGGAGCCCAACATGGTAAAACCCGGCCAAGTGACGGCGCTGTACCACGCGGACTTGATCGATGCTGACGGCGGTGTCGCCGATAGTCCGGATGTTCCAGAGCTGCTGTCGTTCACGAAATTTTACACGCAAGTCTTGGGCAAGCCGCCTTCCGGCATCAAGTACGAAGCTTTGAAGGCGGCCAACATCGCCGGCACCAACATGACCCGGGCGATATTACTGCCGCCCGGCGCGCCCAAGGAGGCGGTAGCCGCGCTGAAGCAAGCCGCTGCGTCGCTATCGAAGGACGAAGAATATCTCGCCGATGCGGTGAAGGTGATGCGCTTTCGCCCGAGGTTTGAAATGGGCGCGAGCGGCGAACGGCTTTATCAACGCGCCACGGGGATTTCTCCTGACTTAGCCAAATTCATCAGGCAATTTATCGAGCAGGAGAGAAAGTAAGCCTGCGTCAATGGGGTTCATGGTTGAGATTGAGTTCCACTTGATTGCAGGCAGTAAGAAAGATTTCTCGCTGCGCTCGAAATGACAGATCGCGAGTTGCCGTCATCCCGAATCCTGCGGCTGCGCCGGGATAAACTCCGAGAGGGAATCTAGACCAGCTGAACCAGCATTCAGGATGCTGAAAATCTCTCTCGGAATTCTTCGACAATGCTCAGGACGAACGGAGGGTTTTGATGTCCTTGTGGATTTTCCGATCATGCTGAGGCTGTCGATGCGTTCCGAACTTTTTTCTGCAATCCACTCGGCTCATTTCACCGGCTGAAACTTCGGCAGCGTATAGTCCGGCAGGTCCTCGAAGATCACTTCGACGTTCATGCCGATCTTGACTTCTTCCGGTGGGCAGCCGACCACGTTGGTCACCAGCCGTCCGCCTTCGTCGAGGTCGACCAGCGACACGTTGTAGGGAACCTTGTCCTGGTACGCCGGATGCCAAGCGCGGTGGTAGGCGATATGGGAATAGATTGTTCCCTTGCCGCTCAGTGGCACCCATTCATAGTCGTTCGCCAGGCAATGCGGACAGTGCGACTGCGGCGGGAAGCCAAATATTTTCTGGCATGACGAGCAGCGTTGGGCGGTTAGTTTGTGTTCCCGCAAATTGGCCCAAAACGGTTTGGCGTCAGGCTCTTCGAGATAGGGTTGTCCTCGGCGCGCGGCGCGCCCGCGTTCGTCTTTGCTCATAATGCCCCCAAGATCATCGTTGCATGCATAGAAAGGCTGCCGCCATGGCCGCTGACGATGCCGACTTTAGCGTTTGCCACCTGCCGTTCCGGCTCGACTTCGTTGCCGCGCAGTTGTTTGACCGCCTCGGTGATGTGCAGCTGGCCTTCAAGATGGGCTTGCGATAACAAGCCGCCGTGGGTGTTGAGCGGCAGTTGGCCGCCGAGAGTAATCCGTCCGTTCTTGACGAAGTCCTTGCCTTCGCCTTTTTTACAGAAGCCGTAATCTTCCAGCGTGATCATCGCCGTGATCGTGAAACAATCGTAGATCTGCGCGAACTGCATATCTTTAGGTTTCATCCCCGCCATGCGGTAAGCCGCCTCAGAAGATTTCTTGCCGCCGAGAGTCGTCAGCGTCGGCGCATCGAGCAGGCTGAAGTGCGGGTGATGCTGCCCCATGCCCAAGATCGCCACCGCTTTCTTGGGGAAATCCCGCGCCCGCTCGGCGCTGGTCACCAACACGGCGCCGCCGCCGTCGGATTCCAGCGAGCAATCGAACAAGCGCAGCGGCGCGACGATCATGCGCGACTGCTGGTGCTCCTCGATGGTCATGGGTTTGCGCAGCGTGGCGTTCTTGTTGAGGCTCGCGTGGTAGCGCGTCGACACCGCGACATGGGCGAGGTCTTCGCTGGTGGTGCCGAACTCATACATGTGGCGCTGCGCCGCAAAGGCGTGGCCGCCGGCGGCGGCGAAGTGGCCCCAGGGCTCCTCCCAATGCTCGTCGCCGCGCCGGATCGGATGACCGGGCGTCGGATCGGCGGTGGAGCGCTTGCGCGCATGGACGCAGACGACGGTGGTCGCCATGCCGGCTTCGATCGCCATCGCCGCATGCTGGACCATGGCGATGGGCGTCGCGCCGCCGAGCGCGAGATCGGTGGCGAACAGCGGATCGATGCCGGCCATATGCGAGAGCTTGGTGGCGTAACTGCGGTGCGCGTCGTTGAGCGGTTGGTTGGTCAACAGGCCGTCGACCTGGGATGCTTTGATGCCAGCGTCGTCGAGGCAGGCCTTGATCGCTTCAAGATGGAGCGAGTTGGTGGTGGCGTCGGGACGCTTTCCCACCACGGTCTCGCCCATTCCTACGATGGCGCATTTGCCACTGAGGTTCGTCATGATTTTCCTTTCGTCGACTTTTTAAAAGGCATACTTGGCAATGAACCGATCAGAGTGTTTTTCAGTGCGATGCCAATTTTCTTGTTGGCGCGATCTTATACGGGAGGTTTTTCCACTGTCAAGGCGAAGTGTGGAATCATTCAACGGTTTGGCAATCGCTGCAGCGCCGCTCTCGCGTCGGCGATTTGGTTTGCAGTCTTGTCAGGCCGTTTGCTAAATGAGTGGAGCTTGGAACGGTTCGACCCTTCAGGGGGCCTCAGGGCAGGCACCCTCGACAGCCTTTGTCCCGAGCTGTCGAGGTGTCAGCATGAACGGCTGGTTTTTGTCAATTCAGGACTATTGCCGATCGTCCTGAACTTGTCGAAGGACTCCGAGAAGATTATTCGGTAACCTACTACTCATTGGAGGTGTCATGCTTTCGTTCTCAAAGAGATCTGCTCCTCATCATTCTTGTCTTGTTGCTCGGGCTTTCCCATGACACGCAGGCGCGCGACGCGGTGATCGGCTACTCCGGGCGGACCATCGCCGAGATGCCGTTCGCCTGGGCGAGCCGCAAGGGATTTTTCAAGGAAGCCAACTTGGACGTGAAGATGATTTACATGTCGACCAGCATCGCCGCCAAGGGGCTGATGAGCGGCGACGTCGATTACTCCGCGGCCATGGGCGGCACGCTGCGCGCCGCCATCGCCGGCGCGCCGGTGATCGGCATCTACTCGATGTTCAAGGCGCAGATGTACTTAGTCTCTCAGGCCAAGTACAAACAGGTCGCCGATCTGAAGGGCAAGACGGTGGGTATCAGCGTGTTCGGCGGCGCCTATGATCTGGCGGCTCGATTGATACTCAAGCATCACGGACTCGATGCCGAAAAGCAGGTGACGCTGCTGCAGATCGGCGATAGCCGGACACTTTATTCCGCGCTCACCGCCGGCACCATCGACAGCGCGATCTTGGGGCCGCCCTACGACATCAAGGCCGAGCTGGAGGGCGCCAACCGCTTGTTCGATTCGTCGGAGATTTTCGATATGCCGTTCTCCGGCCTGGCGACGAGCAAGAAAAAACTGGCGCAGGACCGCGCCGAGGTGAAAGCGATCGTGCGCGGCCTGGAACGCATCCGCCGCTACATCGCTGCCAACCGCGGCGAAGCCGAGGCGTTCGCCAAGCAGTTTCTCAATTTAAATGACAAGGAAGCGCGCCTTTCGATCACGCAGATGGTGAAATCCTTCCGCGACACCGGCCGAACCACCGACGAAGCGGTGGTGGATTTCATCGAGACCACGTTGCGCAGCACCAAACAAAAAGCCGGCACTATCAAGCCCAGCGATATCGTCGACTGGAGCGTGACCACGGAAGTGGTGCGGGAGCTGGATCAACTTAAGAAGTGAGGAGTGAGGGGTAAGGAGTAAGGAGCCAGAAATCAGAGGTCGGAAGTCAGGAGTCCGGATCGAACCTCACCCCTAACGATTTACCCCTTACGATCTCAGCGACCGAAGGGAGCGAAGAATGATTATCGATGCCGATGGCCATACGCATGTTTCTAATGTCGTGTTCGACGAATATCTCGATCCGGCGTTTCGCGCCAAGCGGCCGCGTTATGTCGAACTGGACGACGGGCGCGGGGTTTACATCATCGAAGGACGGGTGATCATCAAACCGTCGGGCTGGGGACCGGGGACACCGCTGAGCATCGGCAGTCGCCGGCTCGCGGGTTGCCAGTCCTTCGGCATGGAAAATATCGCCGGACGCTTGGCCGATCTCGACAGGGAAGGCATCGACGTTCAGGTGATCTATCCCAACGTCTTGATGTCGATCAATAGTTTCGACGACGCCGCGCTCGCCACGGCGGTAGCGCGCGCTTACAACCGCTGGATGTCGGACCGCTGCGCCGAGTCGCAAGGCCGGTTGCGTTACGCGGCGGTGGTCGCGTTGCAAGATCCGCTTGCCGCGGCCGACGAAGTCGAATACGCCGCGACCCAATTAGGCGCCGTCGGCGTCATGGTGCCCGGCACCGTCGGCACGCGCACCCTCGATCATCCCGATCTCTACCCGTTTTGGGAAAGAGTTGAGAAATGCGACGTCGGCGTCGGTATCCACACGGTCACCGGCATGTATCCGACGGTGGGCGCAGACTTGTTCGATCACTTCTTCGGCTCCAAGGCCGTCGCTATGCCGCTGACACTGACGGTGGCGTTGGTGTCGCTCATCGCCGGCGGCATTGCCGACTTGTTTCCCAAGTTGCGCTTCGGTTTGTTGGAAACCGGCTGCGGCTGGCTGCCCTATTGGCTCGAACGGCTCGACGATCTGCACGAACGCGGCGAGCATGAACCGGCGATTTACGACGGTCTGCTGCGGCGGAAGATATCTGGGAAAGAGAACCAAGCCCAGCGATCTTTTCACCTCCGGCCGGATGATCGTCTCCTGCGAGCCCGGTGAAAAAACCTTGCCCTATGTCGTCAGTTCCGTCGGCGACCAATGCATCATGTACGCCTCCGACTACCCCCACCCCGACAGCAAATGGCCCAACACCGTCGCGCCGATCCAGAAGGCGGAAATGACTGCCGTAGCGAAGAAACGGATACTTGGGGAAAATGCGGCGCGGTTGTATAAATTGGGGGAGTAAGAGAAGAACGATACGGTGCCGACCATGAATGAGTTGGCGAAAGACGAAAGCAGATAACCAACGCCTGATATGGTGTGCCTGCAAAAAGTGGCAAAGGTCGCTTACGAGGGGTCCTCCGCTGCGTTCCTGGATGGGTATCGGATCAGAGAGATTTTTCCTTTTGCGATGGAGTGGTATAATTTCGCCTGTGCTTGCGCCGTATAAACTCTTGCCTGTCAGTATCTTGCTCGTTCTGACCCTTGTTCTTTCGGCTTTGCTTTCCGCCTGCTCGCCCGTCTACGTTATACGCGCCGCCTATGAAGAGGGGAAAATTCTCTGGCGGCGCGAATCGATTGCCGATTACATCCAGAAGCCGGAGGTCAGCCGCCGAGACTCAGGAGAAGCTGAAAACCGTTCTAGCGGTGCGCGAATATGCGCGCGATGTCCTCAAGTTCAACGTCGGCGGCAGTTATGCGAGCTATTCCTACGTCGACCGCCCCGATTTGACTTATGTTGTTGTTGCCGCGCCCAAGACCGAGCTGCGACCGTACACCTGGTGGTTTCTGATCGTCGGCAACGTGCCTTACAAAGGCTACTTCTCGAAACCTGACGCAGAAGCAGAAATGGAGCGCTTAAAAGCCGACGGCTACGACACCGTTCTGCGCACCTCGGCGGCGTTCAGCACGCTTGGCTGGTTCGACGATCCGCTGCTATCCCATCTGCTCAAGTACGACAAAGTCGGCCTCGCCGAGATCGTTTTTCACGAACTGTTTCACAACACGCTGTACCTGGCGGGGAAGAGCGCTTTCAACGAAAGCGCCGCCAACTTCATCGGCCATCGCGCTGCCGTCGATTTTTTTCGCGCCAAGTTCGGCACCGACAGCGTTGAACATAAGCGCGCGCTTCAGTGGTGGACCGAAGAGCGCGAGTTCGGCGCCTTTGTCGCTGAAGTCGTGCGCGACTTGACGGTGTTGTACAAGAGCGATCTCTCGCGCCAAGACAAACTGCGCCTGCGCGAAGAGGTATTTACCCGCAGCAAGGCCGAATGGGCGCGACGCATCGCCGATCGGCCGGCGCACCGCTTCCGCGGTTTCAGCCAGCAAGTGCTCAATAACGCTGTGCTGATGCACTATGTCGTTTATTTGAAAGATTTCGACTTGTTCGAGTCACTGTACGAATCGGCGGACAGGGACTTGGCCAAAACCATCGAGCTGTTACAGCGAGCCGCGGCGAAAGGCGGCGATCCATTCGAGGCGGTGCGGCAGTTAGCGAAGAACAGTTAGCTGCGTAGAACGCAAAAAAAATTCTGACTTGGAGCGCGGGTATTAAACTCGCCTCTCGATTTACGAAGTCGCGGCAATAGCTTTGGCAAATCGCCGCAGCGCTTCGATATGCGCTGACGGCGATTTCAGTCCCGCTTTCATGGTGTTGAAGCTCACATGCGTGGCGCCAAGGGTGTTCCATGCTGCTAGATCTGTGCGCCAAGCCTCCGATGCGCCTTGGCCGTAGGATATGCGGCCTTCGATGCCGACTGCTTGCGGGTCGCGCCCGGCTTCCTGCGCGTAACCACGAATCTTATCGATCATCGCCCGGCATTTTTCATCGGGTCCGACTAGTGGAAACCAGCCGTCACCGAATCTCGCGAGCCGGCGTAACGCGCGCTCGTCGCTACCGCCGAACCAGATCGGGATCGGCCTCTGCACGGGCGAGCGGGTTAATTCCGGCGTCAGTGATCTTATGCCAGCGGCCTGCGAACGTCACAGTCGGATTCGTCCAGAGCTGGCGCATGACTTCGATTTGCTCTTCGCAGCGGCGGCCGCGATTTTTGAAATCTTCGCCGAGGGCTTCATATTCCACCGGGTTCCAGCCGATACCGATGCCGAAGCGCAAACGACCGCCGCTCAAGACGTCTAATGCGGCAGCTTGTTTGGCGACCAAGACGGTTTGGCGCTGCGGCAGGATGACGATGCCGGTGCAAAATTCGATTTTCCTGGTCACGCCGGCGAGGTAGCCGAAAAGAACCAACGGCTCGTGGAACATGTCTAAGTGACTGTAGGGCGCTTTCCAGTTGGGCCGGCTCGCCGGGTTGGCGCCGACCACATGGTCGTAGGCTAGGAGATGGGCAAAGCCCAGCTCTTCGGCGGCCTGAGCGTAGTCCTTGACATAGTATGGATCAGCGCCGATTTCGGTTTGCGGAAACACTACTCCGACTCGCATGGCATATCCCTCCAATTGGCAACTATGCGATATTAGGTCAATTCATAGCAATTTTGAAACACAGGGCTTGAATTAACCCCTGGCCATGCGCACATTCTCAGTGTGCCAAATTTTGTACCTTGACTTAACCTAACCATTCCGTAGGATACCTCGCAGAAAGGGAGGAAAGGATATGAACGGTTTTCGTACCACAATTCTCCTAGCGGTTTTGACAGCGCTAGTGGTTTGGATCGGCCAGATGGTCGGTGGACCCAACGGCGCGGTGATGGCGTTGATTTTCGCCGGCGCCATGAACTTTTTCAGCTATTGGTTCAGCGATAAGATCGTCCTCAAGATGTACGGCGGGCAACAGATTACCGCCAACGACGATCCCGAACTGTATAGCTTGGTGCAGGAGCTGGCGGCCAAGGGCGGATTGCCCATGCCGAAAGTCTACGTGATTCCAGAAGACGCCCCCAATGCTTTTGCCACCGGGCGCAATCCAGAGCATGCCGCGGTGGCGGTGACCCAAGGGATTCGCCGAATTCTCAACAAGCGCGAGCTTGCCGGCGTGCTCGGCCACGAGCTCAGCCATGTAAAAAATCGCGACATTTTAATCAGCAGTATCGCCGCCACCCTTGCGGGTGCGATCAGTTTCATGGCGCAGATGGCGCAATGGGGGATGATCTTTGGCGGCGGTCGGAGCCGTGACGAAGGTGAAGGCAACGGTGGCGGCGGTATTTTTGGCCTTCTGTTCATGATGATCGTCGCGCCGATTGCGGCGATGTTAATTCAGATGGCGGTGTCGCGTTCGCGCGAATTTATGGCGGATGCCGGTGGCGCGAAGATTTCCGGTGACCCCTTGGCCTTGGCCGGCGCACTGCGTAAGTTGCATATGGGCGCGCAGAATATTCCGCTGGAAGTGAATAACGCGACGCAAAATGCCACAGCGCATATGTTCATCGTCAGCCCGCTGAGCGGCGGCAGCTTCGCGTCGCTGTTCAGCACCCATCCGGCGATGGAAGAGCGTGTCGCTCGTCTCGAAGCGATGGCGAAAGATATGAGTTACCTGCGGGCTTAAGGCAGGTCGTACCTAGCGATTATGCTTGTCAGGGCGACCGGCCGGTCGCCCTGACATTTTCTTCCAGCCAAGTTGACAAGTCATAAAGTCCCTTCGGCCTGATCTCGTGGCCCATTTCGTATTCCTTAAAAGTTAGCGGCACTTGTAGTTCGCGTAACCGCGCCACCGAGTCGCGGGCGCGGCCGACTTCGATCTGCGGATCCTGGGTGCCATGTTGAATTAACGTTGGCAGCGATTGCACGGCGTCGCTGATAGTTCAATCTTGGCGTCAGTTCTCTCGGCAGCCAGGTGCTGAGCGCGGCGAGACCGGCGAAACGCTCGGGATTTGTCAGTGCCAGGCTGTAAGCCATCACGCCGCCTTGGCTGAAGCCGAGCACGGCGAAGCGCTTGGGGTCGATGGGATACTGTTTAAGACAATCGTCGAGAAAAAGTTGCAAAGCTTTCTGGGATTCCAACATGCCATCGGTGTCGGGCACGCCGCCTTTGCTGGCGGCATACCAGGCGTAACCGACTTGGTCCGGCCCGATGGGCGTCTCCATCGGCGCTTGCGGGCAGATGATTAAGAACTGACCGCCGCAAAGATAGGGCGCGAGGCCGAGAAGATCGAAGGCGTTGGCGCCGCGGCCATGCAGGGTGAGAATAGTTGGAAACGGACTGTTGCCGGAGCGGTTGGTAGATGGTGTGGATGAGGTTCACGGAATACTCCTTTGAGTTATATCGTCGCACTCACTGCGATGTCGAATTCGCTATCTGCGGTTGCTGTGATTCCCCTCATGCTAACCCTCTTCCGCAAGGGGATAGGGTACCTGAAGGCTAAGTACTGCCAAAGCGATCGCCGCCAGTTTATTCCTTCAACTGTTCCAAGTGCTTGATGCCGACGCGTAAGGCAACGACGACTGTTACGACGGTGACAGCTAGCACGATCAAGCAGTGACGGCGCAATCACGGTATACTCGGGCAGAAAAATTCGCCCGCGGTGAAAGGTGCGCATCGCCAGGATGTAGATCGGCCAGGCGACGATCATGACGGCGATGGCGATGAAGCCGATGCTGAAGATCATGCACACGGCGCCGCCGAAGCTGGTGGGAATCTCGGCGGCATTTTCATAGTTGAAGTTGGGATAGAGCGCGCCCAAGCCGACGCCGATGGCGGCGATGCCGAAGGTCATCAAGAACATCGTGATGAGCGATAGCGCCATCATCCAGCCCGGCACTTTGAGCAGGAGATTGCTGGAGAAATATTAGCACTTCGCCGAGGAATAGGAGCGGTATGAAGTTCATCCAAAACTTGCTCCACAACAATGCTCGCAGCGAAATCGGCGCGGTCTGAAGCAGCCAAAAGGCTTTGCCTTCCAAACTCACCGCCGGAAAGGCGAAGCGGATGGCGATGGCGCTCAAGACGAATCCGGCTAAGCCCAAGTTGGCGAAGGAAACAATCGTTCGGATAGTCCCCGCCGGCATCGGCGAGCGGTCGAGGGGCAGAACTTTGAAGTTGTAAAGATAGACGACGATCAAGGCGGCGAGCAGAAACAGCTGCGACCACTGGGTGGTGTCGCGCAGGAACGTCTTGATGTCCTTGAGCATTAACGCGCGGGTGATCGCCGGGAACGGCCGGGTTATCACTTCGAGCAGGCGGTCGAGCCAGGCGAGTTTGCGCCGGCCCTGGCGCGATTCCTGGGCTTTCGACCAGCCGTCGAGATAGACCGCGCTGGAACACCAACTGGCCGCCACCGGTAAAAACATCGCGTAGCTCGCCAACAGGGCGAAGAAGAAACCCTGGTCGGTGTCGCGCTTGAACAATCGTCCCGGCGAGGATTTCCGCCAACCAACTGCTCGGCAGATAGGGCGACGACGGCGTCTCCATGGCGCTCAGGAACTGCATGAAGTTGCCGAAGGACTCCGGCTGCACCAAGCGCTCGGGTTGGGAAAAGCGGAACAGGAAATACATGATCAGAAACGCGAACAGGCCGATGAAAAAGAGCAGGTCGCGGATGCGCTTGGCCGGCATGGCATAGACCAACAGATGGGTGACTAATGCGCCGATGGCCGCGGGGATTAGCAAAAATAGCGGCAGAATCACCGCGATCCAAAAATAAAGCTCGATGCCGCCGCCGAATACCGAGCCGTAGGCGGCGAAGATCGGCAGCGAAAAGAACAGCACCATCCACGACGAATTGATCGTCGTGGCGATCAAGCGGGCGAAGAAAAATGAATTGGGCGCCACCGGCGTGGCGTGGATCAAGTCGAGGTCGCGGGCGAGAAAAAAAGTCGACAGCGCCGCCACCAAATTGCTGAACAGCAACATCGACAGGAAGGTCAGCAAGATTATCAACAGCAATTGATAAGCAAGGGCGGGGCCGAGCTCGTAGACGGTTTCGAAGTAACGCAGGACCCGGCGCACGACCAGATAGGTGCCGATCCAGAATAGGCCGGCGAGGAGCGCCAGCGAGAGTCTTCTCGTCCAAGAGTGGGTGCCGCGGAAAAAACTGTTTTTCCACGTGAGCCACATCGGCGAGAGCAGTAGGGCGACGGAACTCATGTCAGAGCGCTTGGGCGGCCGGCACTGCCATGTCCTGCTCGCGGGTGAGTTCTAAGAATGCGCTTTCGAGATTGCCCTTACCGTCGCCATCGGTTTGCGCGTGGATCTCGCTCATGGTGCCGCAGGCGATCAAGCGGCCTTTGCGGATGATGCCGATGCGGTGGCAGATCTCCTCGGCGACGGCGATGCTGTGGGTCGAAAGAAACACCGTCGTGCCGGTTTTGGCCAGAGCGCAGAATAGATCCTTGAGGGTGCGCGCGCCTTTGGGGTCCATGCCGACCATGGGTTCGTCGACGACCAGGATCTTGGGCTCGTGAATCAACGCGCCGCAAACCACCAGACGTTGCTTCATGCCGTGGGAGTAGCTTTCGACCAACTCGTCCTGCCACGGCGTCAGTTCCAGGAGTTCCAGCAGTTCCGCGATGCGTTTGCTCAATCGCACCGAGTCGACCCGGTGCAGTTTGCCGACGAAGTGCAAAAACTCACGGCCGCTGAGCTTCTCATAAATGAACGGCCGGTCGGGAATGAAGCCGGAGATCGCTTTGGCCTTCTGCGCATCGGCGACAACGTCGTGGCCGTCGAGCAGAACTTGTCCCGAGGTCGATTTGAGAATACCCATCATGCAGCGGATCGTTGTGGTTTTGCCGGCGCCGTTGGGGCCGAGAAAGCCGAAGATCTCGCCGGGCGCGACTTCAAGGTTTAAGTTATCCACCGCGGCGAGTTTGCCGTAGTGCTTGCTCAGATTGATGAGTTGAATCATTAATTTTGGATTTTCGATCTGCCGATTTTGGATTGCAGACTGGGTTGCTGGCCAGTAATCCAGAATCTAAAAGTGGCCCAGCGGACCAAAATAATGGCACCTATTCATAGGACTTCGATTTTCAGATTGCCGATCAGCTGCAGAATATCGATCTGCCGGTCGATCTCGCCTTCGAGAAATTTCACATGGGTGACGTCGGCGGGGAATTGATTCAACACCGAATCGAGGGCGACCCAGCGGCCGAGCCAGACTTCGGACCAGGCGTGATAGTAAAACGCGCCGCGCAGATAGACGACGCCGACAACGGTTTTCGCTGGGATGCCGGCGGCGCGGGCGAGCGCGTTGAACAGCACGGTGTGCTCGTTGCAGTCGCCTTTTTTCGCTTGCAGGACTTCCAGCGCGTTGGGAATGCTCACGGTGGGCTCTTTGGCGAGTTCGCGGTAAATCCAGTCTTTGAGTTTCACCGCTGCTTTCATGGCGTTCTGTTCGCCGCCGACGATGCGCGCTGCCAGGGTCTTGATGCTCGGATGATCCGACTGCATGAAAGCGGTCGGCTGCAAGAACGTTTGCAGACGCGGCTCTTTGACCGGAATCGCCGTGGCCGCTGAATTTAGTAAGATCTTCGCGGGTTATCTCCAGCCGGTCGCCGGTGAGTTTTTGCCGGCCGCCGTCCAGCGCGAAATTCGCCAGGTCGACGCCGGCGAGTTTCAGTTCGACTGCCGGGAGCGTTTTGGCGTCGGCGATTTGCTTGGTCACCGGTATCGAGGACTGCGCGATCATGTCCAATGGCACGGCGCGGGAGGGCAGATTTTTCGCTTCCTGCTGGCTCTGCCGGGTCATCGACATACCCGCCGGCGATTCCTCCTTCAACGTCCGGCCATGGACGTCGACCCAAGAGAGCACAGAAATGCCGCCGAAGCTTTGGCGCAATTTGATCGCCGGTTCGAGGCGATTGCCGACGCGGATCTGTTCGCGGCCTTCGATCACGATGGTGGTTACCTGCTGGGACAGGGTCGACGGGTCGAAGGTCGAAAAGTAAAATTTCTTGCCGGTTTCCAATTGCTGGGTGACGACATAGGGCTTGAGCGCAGCGAGCAGGTAAGGCGCCTGGGTCAAGGTAATCTCGCGGACCGAGCGGTGGCCGGCGGAGTCAATCTCCAGGGTCAGCTTGTTTTCCTTCACCGCGCCACGCGCCTTGAAGCCGATTTCTTTGGAGTTGAGGGCGAAATCGAAGCGCTCCAGGATCCAGTCGTCGTTGGCTTCCATTTCCAAGCGGGTCTCGGCGGGCTGGACGGTGCCCAAGAGATTCAAATTGAGCCGGGAAAAATCGTTGAGCTTGTAGCCTTTGGTTTTCGGCACGATGGCCTGGGAAGCGTAGCCGATCTTTTCACCACGGTAAAAGATGCCCCACCACTCTTCGCTGGCTTCGGTGATCTTCTCCGTGCCGCGCAGCGTCAGCAGCGGCGGCGGCGCGACAGTCTGGCGTTTGATGAGGAGAAAATTCATCACAGCCCAGAAAAGTACGATGCCAATCCAGATCGATCGCTTAACAATCATAGAGTAGAACGTATATGGTAAGGCCCCAGCGCTCGTGAATCAACGTGAATCGAGAAATCTCGCAATATGAGTAATAAACCGATCGCCTTCGCCGCCGATCGGATGTTGGGCCGCCTCGCCAAGTGGCTGCGCATCCTCGGCTACGATGTCATCTATGGCCGCCATCTCTCCGGCCATGGCCTGATCCGCGCGGCGCGCGCCGATGGCCGGTTGATTTTGACGCGGGATCGCAGCTTGGCGCGCAAACAGCCGCCGCCGTTTCTGTTCATTGAAAGCAACGACTATGTCGAACAGTTGCGCCAGGTCATGGGCGCGTGCAATTTGAATCCCGGAGCGGGCCTTTTTAGCCGTTGTTTGGTGTGCAACTCCGAGCTGCAACCGCGATCCAAGGAATCGGTGGAAAAACTGGTGCCGCCCTACGTCTTCGCCACCCAGGAGCGCTTCTCTTGGTGCGGCCGCTGTCAGCGGCTGTACTGGCCGGCCACGCATCAGCAGAAAATGCTCGACGCGCTGGGGAAAATTGCTATCCAATGAACTAGAATTCGCGAAGATCGTATGCTAAAAAATGTCCCTGTTCTTTTGCTTCCCCGGTAGCTCAGTTGGTAGAGCAGGTGACTGTTAATCACCGGGTCGGGGGTTCGAGTCCCTCCCGGGGAGCCAGATTTCATGCTCCGCTTCGAGCGCTCCATGCAACATGGCCGGCCGAAGCGGAGTCCGCCTGTCCATAGATGACTAACATACGTATTTACGGCAGCAGGAGGTTCAGCCATGGCATCAACGAAACAAGTCGTCGGCAATCCAACCCCAAGAATCGAAGGCGAGCTCAAGGTCAGCGGTCAGGCCAAGTATGCGGTGGACGTGACCTTGCCCGGTATGCTCTGGGGCAAGTTGCTGCGCAGCCCGATCGCTTCGGGCAAAATCAAGCGCATCGATACCAGCAAGGCGGAAAAACTCAAGGGCGTGCGCGCGATTATCACGGGGGCGGATTGCTCGGGCCTAAAAATCGGCCGCAGACTCTATGACATGCCGATCCTGGCCGACGGCGAAGTGCGCTTCATCGGTGAAAAAGTCGCGGCGGTGGCGGCGGACAGCGAAGACATCGCCGAAGAGGCGGTGAATCTGATCGAAGTCGAATACGAGGAAACCGAGCCGTTGCTCGATCCCGTGGAGGCGCTCAAGCCGGGCGCGAAACTCCTTCATCCCGATGTCATGAACTACAAAGGGTTGCCCAATCCGCTCAAGGAGCCGACCAACGATTTTGTCTACGTCACCTGGGGCAAAGGCGATCCTGAGGCCGGCTTTCGCCAGGCGGACGTGATCGTCGAAAACACTTTTACCACGCCGGTGGTGCATCAGAGTTATATCGAGCCCCATTCCTGCGTCGTCAGCGCGGCGGCCGACGGCTCGGCGGAGTTCTGGTCGTGCAGCAAAGTGCCCTACGGCGTGCGCGAACAAGTCGCCAACGCGCTCAAGCTGCCGCAAGAAAAACTCAACTTCAATCCCGTCTACATCGGCGGCGACTTCGGCGGCAAGGGCGATTTCATGGATCTTGCCGTGGTTTATCTCTTGTCTAAAAAAGCCGGACGGCCGGTCAAGCTGGTGATGGACTACGAAGAGGAATTCATCGCCGGCAATCCGCGCCATGCGTCGATCATCCACGTCAAAACCGGCGTAAAAAAAGACGGCACCCTGGTTGCGCACCGCATGAGCTTTACCTTCGACAGCGGCGCCTACGGCGCATTTAAGCCCAACGCCTTTCTCAACGGCCCGCACCTGTCCGCTGGGCCGTACAAGATTCCTCACGTATTTATCGAGGAACATATGGTCTACACCAACAAAATTCCCTGCGGCCATATGCGCTCGCCCGGCGACCCCCAGGGATTCTTCGCCAATGAGAGCCAGTTGGACATGATCGCCAAAAAGCTGGGCATGGACCCGATCAAGTTGCGCCAGAAAAACTTAATGCACGACGGCGATATCGATCCGACCGGCGAGGAGTACAGCTATATCAAGACCGACGAGACGCTCAAGAAAGCGCTGGACGATTCGGGCTATCAAAAACCCAAGGCGAAAAACGTTGGGCGCGGTATCGCGCTGGTGCAGTGGACGCCCGCCGGCGGTATCGGCACGGTTGCGATCTCGCTGGATGCAAAAGGCGTGGCGACGATTTCCTCCGCCATGGCCGATCAAGGCGCGGGCACGTACACGGTGTTGAGTGAAATCATCGCCGAGGAACTCAAGATTCCCTTGAGCCAGGTCAAAGTGCAACAGTTGGACACGCAGCAAGGAACTAAAGATACCGGTGTCGGTGGCAGCCGGGCGACGCGAGTCTACGGCAACGCCGGTTATGAGGCGGCGCTGAAGGCCGTTGCTGCGATCAAACAGGCGGCGGCCGAGCAGATGGGCACTTCACCGGATCAAGTCGTCCTGGCAAAAGGCGCGGCTTTGCATCCGCGTATGGAACGACGACTCACCTACGGTGAAATCGTCAAGGCCAAAGGGGCGCCGATCACAGTCGAGGCGACTTTTAACGATAATGCCAAGATCCACGCGGCATCCATGTGTGTCCAAGTCGCGGAAGTCGAGGTCGACCCCGATACCGGACGTGTGGAGCTCAAGAAATTCACATCGACGCATAACACCGGCACTGTGCTCAATCCGCTGATGCACCAGGGACAGATCGAGGGCGCAAGCATGACCGGCATCGGCTACACGCTGATGGAAGAAGTGATCATCAACGACGGTAAAGTTGCGACGACCCACTTCGGCGAGTACAAGATCCCGACCATCAAGGATGTTCCGGTATTCAAAGGCTCGGTTTCGGAAGCGCCGCACGGAGCGGGCCCTTATGACAGCATGCCGATCGGCGAGACCGGCAATATTCCCACGGCGGCAGCCATCGCCAACGCGGTGGCAGACGCCTGCGGTGTGCGTATCACCAGCCTGCCGATCACGGCGGAGAAGATTTACCAAGCGCTGCACGGCGCGAAGTGATGCACGGTGTCGTTTCCGGGAACCATCGATCTCGGAAAGTTTCGGGTCGTTTATGAAGAAGAGCGGGAGCGCCGTCCGATGCTGCGGACGGCTATCTTCTGCGGCAACGCGCCGTCGTTCGCCTCAACTAAGCGCTGGTCAAACTCGAACAGCGCGACGCCGCACGGTCTATTGCGAAGATGAAGACTGAAAAAACCAGCATGGCAAGCCGCCGCCGCTGCAATATTTCATCGCTTCGAGCGGTTTCTGCAGGCGCAGCAGTTTTAGCGATTAGCCGCCAAGTCGAAAGTCACGCTCGACGACGTCGAGATGGACCAGCGCGTGACCTGTTATGTGAGCGGCAAGTTTCCCATCAAAGATTTTTCCGCTTTAGCCCAAGGGACCAGCTACGTGGCGACGGGACGAATATCCCGGCTTACGCAGTTGATAGTAAACCGTAAGGCGAGGGGCAAAACCTCCGCCGTGCGGCGGATAAGATTATTTTTTAGCGCGTCGATTCGGCTGGGGTAAACAGCGTGAGCTAATTGAACTGGCCGCCTACGAACTTGCGGCGTAGCCGGGCTTTGCCAAGCAGCCAATGGGCGCGCAGGCTGCGCGTCCACTGGCTCAGGGCCTCGAGATTGAGGGCCGAAGGCAAGAGTTGGCGCGGCATCACCTGGTAGACGATCGGTTCGGCGATGCTGCGGCGCGAACGGTGCAGGAGGAAAAAGTAGCGTTCGTTGGCAACAAAAACGTAGCTCTCGGCCATGGGATCGATGGCGCTTTGCGGCTTCAACCAATCTTCGGCCACGCTCGATAGCTCTTCGATGGCATGACCCGCGTGCCGTTCCATGAAGCGGCGCCGGTCATCCGTCGGAATCTCGCGCACGCTTGAGCCTTGCAGGTCGTAGGTCGGCGCTTTATCGAAGGGTGTGACCTTGTGCACTTCGTTGCAACCGCAGCAGTATAGGAAGCGATCGTTGGTCACCATCTGTCTCCTTCAATTGAGTGATGTGCGGCTGGCGCAGCTGTAGCAGGGCGATTATGATTTACGGTTTGGTAATAAGCTCATGCATGTTACGCCTTCGGTTAGCCGGAATTCCGTCCAAAATTAGACAACTTTAAAAAAATTACCGGCTCTGGTCGCCCCCCGCGGCATATTCGTTATGCTGGGGATAGAACCGCAATCACGGCAAACGATATTTTATAAGTCCCTACTGGTGAAATCGGCCGGGTGACACAGGCGCACCGGCATGGCCGGTCTGACAATTCCTAAAGCTGCAATCAGACTACGCAGCCAGCGCCTTGCCCGGTTTATCGCCGGGCGCATAATTACCAGACTTGTAGCTTCAACCTCGTTGTACTGGCGCAGGATTGGCTTGACTCGACCGCTGTAAAACTTCACATCGATCTGCGCCCCATGATCGCTTAGTTCCCGGGTGGCGCGCTCGATTCGGCGCGCGAGGTTCGACGGCGGCTCGCTGGAATCATGCGGTGCCACGGAGGCGCCGGAAAAATCGCCAGGCTTAGCGCTTTGGATCGTAAGAAGTTGACGGGTAAGTTCGCTGAATCGGTCAACGTTCAAGTGAACCAAGAAGACAATCTTGGTGTCGGGTCGAGCCATATCTTCGAGATAGGGCAGAAACTCTTCGATGTGATCGCGGCCCTTGATAGGCACGAGAATTTGGCAGCGCATCGATTTTTCCTCAGGATGAGCGATTTCTACAGCATGGCTCGTGCCAAGCCGAATTTTTCTTTCCAGCTGCTCCACGCTATTGAAATATAAGAAAAATCTAATCGCGCGATGATTGCGATTGGATTAAATCGCGGTGGCGAAGTGTCTAAAAGAAAACAGACCTGTGTGGGAAACCACTCACGTCAATCGAGTGAGCTACTAGTAGAAACCATCTGAGCGGTGACTTGATTTCTCGTCTGTCATTCCCGCGAAGGCCGGATTATAGGTTTTATCCGGCCGCCACCCGCTCTTGGATACCGGCGTTCGCCGGTATGAGTGATTTGGCTGCGCTCGAAGGTGATGGGTATCACCATCATCGAGAGATATATCACTTGATGCAGAAGGACTTGAGCAGCTTTTGTAAGTAGGCGCGTTCGAGGCCTAAAATTTTAGCCGCGGCGGTGCGGTTGCCATTGGTTTGTTGTAACGCTTTGACGATCACTTCGCGGCGGTATTCGTCGACGGTCTCTTGATAATTGAGGGACGTTTTTGCCGGACTGGATCGGAGCACAGCTAATATTTCCACCGGCAGATCGTCGGCTTGGATCGATGGCGGTTCGCCTAAAACCACGGCGCGCTCGATGACATTGGCGAGCTCGCGGACGTTGCCCGGCCAGTCGAAGGCGGACAGCTTGACCAGGGCGTCGTCGGCGATCCGCAGGAAATCCTTTTTCGATTCCTGGGAAAAGCGCCGGAGAAAAAACTCGGCCAACTCTGGGATATCTTCCTTGCGCTCGCGGAGCGGCGGCAAGGTGATCGGCACGACGTTGATCCGGTAAAATAGATCCTCGCGGAATCTACCGTCCTTGACTGCGGCCTCCAGGTTGCGATTGGTCGCGGCGATGATGCGCACGTCGACGCTGATCAGCTCGGTGCCGCCGACCCGCTCGAACTCCCGTTCTTGCAAGAAGCGCAGCAGCTTGGCCTGAATCTCCTCAGAGATATCGCCGATCTCGTCGAGAAATACCGTGCCGCCCTGGGCCAGCTCGATCTTCCCCTTCTTTCTTTGCTGGGCGCCGGTAAAGGCGCCGCGTTCGTAACCGAACAATTCGCTTTCCAACAAGTCTTTCGACAGGCCGACGCAGTTGATCGCCACGAACGGCAGGTCGTGGCGCTCGCTCCAGTTATGCACGGCGCGGGCGAACAGCTCCTTGCCGACGCCGCTTTCGCCGAGCAGCAATATGGTGCTGCGGGTCGCCGCGGCTTTCTTGGCGGCTTGGGTCGCTTGGGCCATTCTCTCGCTCTTGCCAGGAACCATTTGGTAGCGTTTGTCGACCTCTTGGGTCAGCACTTCAATGCCGCGGCGCAAGCGCTGTTGCTCCATCGTCCGTTGCACCACCATCGCGATATGGCTGCCTTTAAACGGTTTGGCGACAAAATCCGCGGCGCCTTCTTTCATCGCCTCGACGGCGATGTCGATGGTGCCGTAGGCGGTGATCATGACCACCGGAAAATCTTTCTCCTGGCGGCGCAGCTCTTTGAGAACTTCCATGCCCTTCATTCCGGGCATCTCGATATCGAGGAAAGCCATCTGCGGGGTTTGTCGGCCGATCATCTCTAAAGCCTGTTTGCCATCGCTGGCTTGCGTGACCTGATAGCCGAGGGATACCAGCCGGTCTTTGAGCGCTTCTTGGATGTAGGGATCGTCGTCGACGACTAGAATGGTTTCTTGCGGTTCAGTCATAGGGACAGACCTCAATTCAGCGCAGCTTGTACTGACGACTGTTCGACATGCGCAGGAACGGTGAAATAAAACGTGCTGCCGGCCCCAGGGGTGCTCTCCACGCGTATCTGGCCCCCATGCATGTCGATCAATTTTTTACATATAGCCAAACCGAGGCCAACCCCTTTGGCCTTTTCTCCCCCGGGCTGACCGATTTGGTAAAACTCGTCGAAGATTCTCCCCGCTTCTTCGGGTGGAATGCCCGGACCGTTATCGCTGACGCCGACCTGGAGCCAGTAACCACTCTCGACGGGTTCGACAAAAATTCTGACTTTGCCGCCATTGGGCGTGAATTTGACGGCGTTGGTCACTAGATTGGTGAGCACCTGGGTGACCTTGTCGCGATCGGCCCAGGCAAGATCATCGCGGTTGGGCGAACCGCCGTCCAGTTCGATAGCCTTGTCCCGAGCCACCGGCCGAAGATTCTCGACAACCTCGGTTATCAGCGACGATAATTGAAATGTGCTGGGTTTGATCTCCATGCGGCCCGATTCGATGACCGAGAGATCGAGCAGATCGTGAATCAGCCGCGCCAGCCTTTCGGTGCTGTCCTTGATGCCGCTAATGTAGTGCGCTTGCTTGGTGTTGAGCGGCCCGGTTAGACCGTCGAGCATATTGTCGACCAAACTGCCGATGGCTGTGAGCGGAGTTCTGAGCTCGTGGGAGACATTCGAGACAAAACCGGATTTGAGTTTGTCGAGCTCTTTAAGGCGATCGTTGGCCGACTCCAGCTCGCGCGTGCGCGCCTCAAGTTCCTGAAACAGGTTGATGTTTTTGATCGCGACCACGGCTTGGTCGGCAAAGGTGGTGACCAGTTCCACTTGCGGCTCGGTGAACGGCTCGACGAAGTGGCGAAAGACCACGATGACGCCGATGGAGACGCCCTCTTGGAGCAGTGGCACCGCCAGCACGGTGCGCGTGGCGGTCGATTTCGGCCGGCCCAACGGCGGCGGTTGTTCCAAGACATCGCTAAACTGCACCGGGCTCTGTTGGCGATACGCCTGCATCGCCGCGCCGTTCTCGTCGGCCGGTAGCGGCTGCTTCTCGACCTCTCGCAGGCGATGCGCACCATTGTGATAGTGGGCGACATAGCGCAGCGCGCCGGTGTTGTCCGCCAGGCGAATGACACCGCCGGTGGCCCGAGTCAGCCTGACGGTGTCGGCGATCATGGTGTCGAAAAAACTTTGTAAGTCGCTCAGGGTGTGCGCCATGGCGCGGAGCATCTCGGCCACCGCAGTTTGACGCTCCAGGGCATCGACCACTTCGCGATTGCGCCGTTCGAGTTCTGCGCTTTTACTTTTTGCTTCGTCAAACAGGTTAACGTTGTCGATGGCCGGGCCGATCTGATCCGCCATGGAAGTGAGCAGCCGGTGCTCTGGTTCCGTCAATTGGCGCGGCGACCGGCCATTGCAGACAATGGCGCCCAACACCCGGCCCTTCGATTTGATCGGAAAGCCCGCAAAGAAATGAATGCCCAATTCTTTCGCCGCTTGGCTTTGGCTCGCTGCCAGGTAGCCTGGATCGCTTTGCGCATCGGCGAACAGAAGCGGCTCCCCGGTGTCGGCGACCCTACCGACAATTCCTTGGCCGCGCTTGAATAATTTTTGCGCGAATTCTTGGGGCGCGTAGCCGGTCAGAGCGCGCACCCGCAGATCCGTTTGATTGGGTTCATAGAGGTAGATGAGCACCGCATAAAGTTCGAAGATCTCAGAGATTTTCTCCGCCACTTGGCGCAATACCACGTCGATGTCGAAGGACTGAGTCGCGGTAGCGGCGACGTCGAGAAGCGCCGTCAGTTCTTTGGTGCGCTGCTGCACTTTATCTTCAAGTCCTTGATAGGCGTTTTTGATTTCGCCGGCCATCTTGTTGAATTCATCGGCGAGCACTTCGATCTCATTGCCGGTTGCGATTTCGATACGGTGGTTCAAGTCGCCGGAACCGATTCTTTCGACGCCGCGGCGCAGAGCTTCCAACGGGCGGACCACGCGCCGGGCGACGAAGACGCTGGCGACCAGAGCCGTGCCCAAACCGATAAGCAACAGGGTGGAGGTGCGTAGAATCGACCCATACAAGCTCTTGTGCGCCTCGCTGAGCGGCTGCTCGACGAAGACGGCCCAATCAAGGTTGGGTAGGAAGACAAAAGAGCTCAGCACATCCTGCCCGGCAAAGTCCTTGGCCATGGTCGTCCTCGGTGTGGGCGCCACCGGGTTGGGTTGAAACGCGGTCCGTACTTGGGTCAAATGCGCCGCGCGTAGGCGCTGTAAAACTAAACCGGGATTGGAATGGGCGATCAGATCGCCGGCGCGGCTCACGACGTAGGCGTAACCGGTATCGCTGAACTTGAGATCGCGCACAACTTCCCAGATCTGGCGCAAGTCGACTTGAGCATGCAGTGTGCCGATGACATGGCCGGGAAATTGTTCAATGGGCACCGCGATGGCGATCGATGGCTCAGATTCATCGACGAAGTTGACCGGACCAAAAAAAGTGACTCCCTGTTTGGCTTGGAGGAAGCTCGCAGCCTTGGAGAGGTTCTGTTCGTCGGCGTCTTGCGCGACCCTAAAGCGCGAGACGAAAGCCCGCACCCGGCCGTCGGCGCCAATGGCGAGCAGTTCGCTGATGGCCGGTGCAATCATAAGCAGTTTGGCTAGTTCGAACTGATACGCCGGCCCGATGCCCTGGCGCGCGACGACGCTGCTTACCGTCGCTGCCTTCATGTGCTCTTCGATGGTAAGAATGAATTGGGCGATGCGCCGCGCCGCGTTGCTGGCGATCTCGCCTTGCACCACGGCGATCTGCTGGCGGCTTTCGCCGTAGCGGAAGTAGAGCTCGAGGGCGCCGCTGACGATCAAGCCGCCGCCGAGCAGTACGACGAAGACCAAAAAATACTGCCGTGCCAGGCGGCCAGAATGATTTTGCATTATTGAAACACTTTGTCCGCTAAGATCAGCCGCTCCGGCGGAATTTTTAGACCGACCGCTTTGGCGTTTTTAAGATTGATCACCAATTCCAGTTGGCGCGGCGCCTCGACCGGAAGTTGATCCGGCTTGGCGCCTTTGAGTATGCGGTCGACGTACCACGCGCCGCGGTAGCCGATTAAATAGATATCGGGCGTGTAGGTCATCAGAGCGCCTTCGTCCGCGACCTGGGCTGCCGTGCAGCCGAACAGCGGCACGCCGATCTGCGCCGCGGTATCGGCCAGCGGTTTTATCCCTCTGAACACCGCGGTGCAGATGAGAAACGCTCCGTCGATGGCACTTTTGGACATGGGCTGGAGGACTTTCACTGCGTCTGCGCTGGATGTGACGGGATGTTCGCTCAGTTGAATGTTCAGATGTTGAGCGATGCGCCTGACCGAGGCGCGAATCGACTCCGGGGTGCCGATGGCCGGCCGCCCGTCGTAAAATAGCGTCACCCGGCGCAGCCCTGGTACGAATTCCTTGAACACCGCCAGCTGTTTACCATTGTCCGCCTGGTTGCGGGTATAGCTCAGTCCGGTGAGATTGGTATCGGGACGAGCGCGCGATTTGACGAACCCCATTCTGACGGGGTCGAGCGAAGGGGCGAAGACAATCGGGATCTCCCTGGTGACTTGCTGGGCGATGGTGGTTTCGCTGGCGCTCGAAGTGACGATGATGTCGACTTTTCGCCGCACCAGTTCCGTCAGACGATCGCGAAGCTCCGCCGCGCTTTCGCTGCGAAGATGGTGAACAAAAAGATTCTTACCGTCGATGTAGCCCGCCTCCTCCAAGCCGTCGAACAGGCCCCTTACTTGGGGTACCACGATGCCGGGCTTACCGATGCCGATCAGCACCATGTGGGGTAACTGGGACCGGGATTGCCCGGCAATTGAGGCGCCCGTTAGTAACAAAACAATGACTGGCAGTGCCCAGCAAACTTTCATCGCGAATCCCCGTCGCGGATTTACCGCGACCCGACTCCCTTGGTTCAGCGCGCCGGCAGGTGTTCCGCTTACCGAAGCGACCCTCCACGCATGACCGTCTGCAAAGTCGCCAGAGTGAAAAGCGTCGGCTGGTAACCTTGATTGTAGGCTCTTACGGCATCGACCAACGTCGATCGGCCATTTTGCACGTTGGTTACGACCGCGGTGCCGATGGACAGGGTCTCTTGGCCGTCGGCAAGTTTTATCGGTGTTCGCAGTGAGAACTGTTCCTTCCAATAGTTTCCCTTGCCATCCCAAGTCATTGCCCATAGAACTTCGAAGGTTCGCGTATCGAAATAGATCGCCTTGCGTGGATAACAGTAACCTGAATCCTTGGGAGAGATCTCAACGCCATAGGACTCGACGACTTCCCAATTTTCTTTTGACGGCAGATAGTCCCCGCTCTTGCGTTCAAAAGGGACGCGTTCCTGAGCAAGATTGCCCAACATTTTAGTCCGGCCTAAAAAACGATAGTTAAAATCAGCAATTTTTGCATTAAAGTTGTTGATGTCGTCGAAATTGAACTCACTCGGGGCGATGGTGGCGCACCGTTGGGTCGGTGGCGCGCGGCGTATGCGGCGAATGCTCGGCACATAGATATAAAGATCGTCTTCTCTCTTGGCATCGCTGTAGCGAATCTCCAGGGTTGTCGTCCCGGCCGTGTCGCGCGGGTATTCGTCGGCGCGCAGCTGCATCCAGTCGATATGTTCATAGCCTGGGAGCGATGGCTTCGCGTCCAAGGTGACTCGACCGCGTGTTCTGATCGTGTGATGCAGCACGTCTGCGCGCCTTTCCGAGCCATCTTTTTCGATGGCGTAGCGGATGATCTTGCCTTCCCCCGTGCCGCCGCCGGTTTTGTAGTCGTCGCCGAGCCAGCGCCAATAGAAGTTCCAAATAAGTTTCAGCGCGATTTGCGGATCGCTGGGAGCGACTTCAGGAAACGGCGATCCGGCGACATAGTTCAGCAGCTCGCCATTCGCTGCTAATTTGACCGAACCCGCATATAGGCTCGTTGCGGCGTCGTACTCCTTGGGATTGCCCAGGGATCGGCTTTGCTTGATCTTAAAACTGTAGCCCGACTTAATGCGGTTTAGCAGGTTCTCGCCGACCATGCCTTTGGCGCGCTCCCAACTATTGGGGCCGATAGTGTCGCCCGGTTTGAGGTCAGCATCGGCGGCGTGAACCGTTGCCGGTACGCCAAGCAAGAAAAAAACAAAAATCGCGAACGAGCAGGAAAGCCTGTGTATTTTTTGTTGTGTGGTTAACCTCATTGAATGCCAGCTCCCGCAAATCGGAACTGAGTGATAGAGTCGTCTCGTCCAATCGACCCACTATCGCAAGCGAATTATATTAGCAATCCATGCGCCATGGTAGGCTGGTTTCAGCAAAGGCAAGCTCTACTGTCGTAACTTCCTGATGGTCAGCCTAATTGAGGTTAGTGCGGTTCAATCAGACGAGTCGGGTGAGTATTTTTTTACACATCCCTATGGAGAATTTGATACAGGCTATTGACGTTTATGATGGGTCGCCAATGAATTAGCTCGGTAATCACAGTGGCATTTGGCTTGCCCATGAGTGGAAAGAAACAGGTCCATACGGGAGTGATATGAATCGGCGGTCGACATGTCATTTATGGGTGGGGTTAGTTTGGTTGGCGACGATGACGTCCACGGCGCCGCTCCGCGGCAGCGGATTCGAGCAGTTCATTGAGAACAACGTGAGATTCGGCGGTTTTATCGAAAACGCGACGGGGCTGGCGATAAGCCATGGCAGCCGCTTCTTCGATACTTCGAACCGTTTCGACATGAACCGGCTGACCATCCAGCCGGAGCTCAACCTCAAGTTCAGCGATGACTGGAAGCTCTTCTTGGCGTGGAAGTTCGTCAAGGAGCCGCGCTATGCAATGGAAAGCACCAGCCGCAAGCAGTCGGTGCAGCCGAGCGCCGGCGTGAGCGGCCTGTCGAATAAATATTACGACGAATATAGTCCGGTGCCGTGGGAAGCGGTGTTGGATTACAAACCGAGCGACCGGTTGGTGCTGCGCTGGGGGCGGCAGTTTATTTCCTGGGGCGAGACCGACGGAATTCGGCTGCTCGATATAATCAACCCGCAAGACGGGATGTTCGCCCCGCCGGCGGCGCCCAATCTTTTCAACCTGGACGAGACCCGAATCCCATCTTGGGGATTGCGCGGGCTCTACACGATTCAACCCGAGTCCAATACGATCCTCGATGTTTTTGTCCTGCCTGGGGCGCTCGACCGGGCCAGACAAAGAGTCGATGAAGTGGTCGGCAGCAACGACACCAGCGATCGCACCATCAAATACGGTCGCTGGTCGAGCCATCCCGAGACGCGCATCGCCTTTGGCCGGCTGTTTGCCAATCCGCTGGGTGCGGCGCCGGTGGTCGTGCCCTTTACCCAGCGCGAGCTGCCGGAGTCGGCGGATTCGTGGAAACTCGGCGGCCGGCTGACGCATAATTTAGGCAAGCTCAATTTCGCCTTGGGTTATATCTGGGGTTACAACCCCCAAGGGGCCGACATGGTTTTCAAGATGAAGGGGCAGCCGGTGCTGTGTGGGCCGCCGCGCTGCCCGCCCAACGGCACAAAGATCAACTTGGACCTGATCAACGGCCGCGGCCATAGCGTCGCCGGACAGTTCAACTATCCGATCGGCACCCTGATGCAGCTGCCGGTCAACTCGACGCTGCGCGGCGAAGTGGTTGTTTTGCCGCATAAGCCCTACAACATTGCGGATTATCCTGGGCGCAATTGCCAGACCGGCGCCGCCACCGGGCTAGGCGCCGGGCCGAGCTGCCGATATCCCGACGGCGTCGTTGAGAAACATACGCTACGCTATGCTCTCGGTCTCGATCGCACGACGCTCATTCCACTACTCCACCCCGACGATCCCTGGCGCGCGTTCAATCTGTCAGTGCAACTTTTTCAGAGCGTTATTTTCAATCACGAGGACGGCATTCGGCCGTTTTCCAGCATGGAGCGGATCAAACGAATATCGACGACGCTGACGTTTCGCGCCGGCACCGGCTACTTGGGCGACACGCTCCTGCCGGATGTCTTTCTCGCCTACGACCCGGCGGGTTACTACGCGGTCAATCCGGCGCTCAGCTACGCCCCGCCGGGCAACGAAAAACTCCGCTTCACTCTGACGGCAGTGATCTACGGCGGCCGCAATAAGTTCAAGTCCTTCGGTTTTTTCGACGAGAAGGATTCGGTGTTTCTCAAGATGCGTTATCAATTTTAACGCCGAACCGGTCTTCCCAAGATAGATGTCAGTGCTCTGTGGCTACGAGAGCCGGTTGAAACAGACAGTCAAGAAAAAACGCTCTCCTTCGACGGCAAAAC